>JAEPNO010000020.1 GCA_017643365.1 Balneolaceae bacterium
CAAGTAAAACATCAGCGCTGATGTACATTGGTATGCATGGCATTATGCTTTGCTCTTTTATCCGTTTAGATCCTTCAGAAGTATCTTCAGGAGGACACTTTAGCTCTAGATCTCTCACTCCGTTCGATATGACAAACCAAGAAAAAACCTCATCTACACCTGCACTCGAATAATGAGTTTCGGTGCATAAATGTCTTCTACTGAAGGAGAAGGACTTTTTAACTAATCAATAATTCCATCAACGAGCTCCCTCTCCTACAATAGGAGGGCGCCGGGGTGAGGTCAGGACAAAGTACCGATATATCGCCGAGTTGTTGATTCTTGAAAATTGATCTTCTACCGTTTGCTTCCCATCCTTTTTTTGGATTTTTTGAGACCGTACAGAAAGAGAACCTTATCACATATAAAAAATAACAAAGAGGCGAATTATGGCAGCAGAATTCATCAAGTTATACGAAGAGAACACCGATAAAAAAGTATTACGTCACGTTGTGGAAGTCCTCAAAAACGGCGGGTTGGTAATTTTCCCAACTGATTCGGTGTATAGCCTTGGTTGTGATATCATGAACAAAAAAGCTGTAGAACGTGTGGCCCAGATTAAAGGCACAAAAGTGGAAAAGGCTAACCTCTCATTTATTTGCTCTGATTTTAAACAAGTTTCCGATCACATCTCTCAAATCGAAACCAGTACCTTCAAAATCCTCAAAAGATCTCTACCGGGACCTTACACCTTTCTACTTCCGCACAGTAATATTCTGCCAAATGTTTTCAGAAAGAAGAAAACCGTGGGGATCAGGATTCCCGATAACGCAATTATTCAACAGATTGCCGAGATGCTGGGTAATCCGGTAATTTCAACTTCCATCAAAAAAGACGACGATATTTTGGAATACCCAACCAACCCGGAGCTGATTTGGGAAGAGTGGCAACATCAGGTAGAAATTGTAATCGATGGGGGAATGGGCGATATCGAACCAACAACCGTAATCGATCTTACCAGCGGTGACCCGGTTCTGGTTCGCGAAGGAAAAGGAAGCCTAAGGGTGTAATTTTAAAATTTATGTGATAAATGTTAAATGGGGCTTGATTCCTTGATCTTTCATTTTGAATTTTTCAGAATATATGTGGTGTAGTGCTCCATATCGAATGGCACCATTGGCTCTGTTTTGCGAAGATATAGTGGATGATGAGGATGCCCGGCTTTTGAAATAGCGCCCCGTCGGAAATAAGAACACCCGGCGGCTTCAAGAATCTCGTACATATCTTGCATGCACTTAGGGAGGTATGGCCTTTTTTCGATAAGCGTGCCCCATGCGCACCAAACATCAAGGGGTTTATGCACCAAACGCTCAACTGCGTCCATGTTTTTTTGATGCAATTTTTGCTGAAACCGCTTGTGCATGTTGTTAGGATTTGTTGCCCGCTGTGGATATACGTTTAGCATCAGCCAACCATCATACCCTTTTTCAGCTGCATATCTGGCAACACCTGCTACAGTTGGATCAAGATTCCCCGGCACAGCTGTGCTTGGATTTACACCAATGCCTACCAATGGATTACTGCCTTTTTGCCCCAACGAATATCTGGCTTTCGGTTCGTCGTGGTCGTAAATCCAGCTATTTTCGCTCATTTTTTAAACTATTTAGTTCAGATATTTGAGTCCTATCACCTCTTTAATTGGACATCATCGCTTTACAACACATCTCAAACCTCACGCAAATCGATCTGCCAGACGATTTATCAAGTAACCGGATTCCTGAAGCGCTTGCGTTGCAAATTTCCCAAAGAAATCGGTTACGCCTTCAAACTCCCTGATAAAGCCCTCACGATCGTTATCTCGAACCAAATCAGCTAGTTTTTGATGGTGCTCAAAAAAGTTGGTGAGCAGCTCCCGGCGTTCTTCATCCGCAAATACAATATCGGCGTACAGCTCAGCGCTCTGGGCAAAAATTCGTCCGGTCATCATGAGCTCAGCACGGTAAATTGGTGAGGAATAATCCACCATATCGGCCGGCTTCAGATCGTACTCTTTCATAAAAGAGCCGTGTAATAATGCCACAAAATGTCGCAATCCTTGAACCAGGTGCATCACGTGATCGTGTTTAGCAGGATCAGCCTGAATGATGCGCATCCCCCAGAGCTCGCATTGCTTCACAAACCAATCAGCCTGCTCGCCTTGACGCGCATTACAAACCACCATCAGCTGTTTCGAGAGGTTTTCAACGTCCGGCCCGTGCATGGGATGAAGCCCCAAAACAGGTCCCGAATGAGCATCTAACATGGCCTGTATGGGCTTTGATTTGTTTGAGGTGAAATCAGCTAAAATCGTTTTCTCACTCAATCGACCTTTTAATCGCTCAATAACTCCTTCCGTTACATTGATCGGAACCGTGATAATCACCATATCGAGTTTATCTGCCAACTCATCCAACTCGTACCAATTACTTTTGTCGATGGAGTAAGCGAGGTGCCCGGTTTGCTCGGTTATTCGCTTATACAACTTCCCCATACCGCCCTCTCCACCGATGTATAAAATGTGCTTCGGTTCTTCGGTGGCTATCGGAAACTTTGCCTGCGATTGACTATCGCGAGAAGAGCTCATGATCAAACGTAGAAAATCTTCCGCCCACTCCGGTTTAATCCCTCGTTTTACGGCTAATGCTTTAAAGGCATCGGCCTTTTCCTGCTCTCTTTGTGGCACAAATACCGGCAGTTGGTTTTCGACTTTTGATTTTATCACTTGCTTAACCGTTGCCGCACGCTCGGCTAATAAGTCGAGTATCTGTTCGTCGATCTCGTCGATGCGTTTGCGGGAATCCTGCAATTCCTTATGTCGATGGGGCATGATAAAGTATCTGTTTGAGTGAGAACGAGAAACTACGAATAATCAATTTTCTGATTTCGGGTATTTCTATTCGTTTTTTTAGCAATTCGAACTCTCTTTTTTCAAACGCTTCGCTGTTTCTAAGCCTTCCAGGGTTTAAAACCCTCGAAGGGTTATGCACCGGTCGGTTAATCGCGACGGTTGTTAAAACTTCGATCGATTATTTTTTCTACTAAAATTCGGCTTACATTGATCTACACCACTTCACTCACAGGCCAAAGACTTGAAACTGCAATTCTTCTTTCCACTTTTTTTATTGATCGTTTCCCCATCATTTGCCCAACAAGTGTATATCGATGAATCTCTGTCTGATTGGGATCAAATCGATCCATTGTATACAGATGGTGAAGATTCATTCAGCCCGGTTAATTTCGGCGTGCTTAAAATCGATAATGACGATCGTTTTCTTTATTTCTATCTCGAGGTGGGGGCAGAAATCACCCTACAGGAAAACAACAACGTAACGCTCTTCATCGACACTGATTACAACACCAGCACCGGCAATACGAAAGACGAAATCGGTGCTGATTTGGAATATAATCTCGGGCAGCGCCGGGGTTCAATCCATCGAAACAGCAGTACAAATATCAATTCGTACAACATCGGGTTAGTCTCGGCGCCAACAGTGACCTCAACCTGGTTTGAGTTTAAAATCGATCTAAACACAACTATAAACGGTACTCCACTTTTTAAAGGAAATAAAATAGCCGTAGTAATTACAAGTGCCTCCGGCGATCAAATTCCTGAGAAAAACCAAGAGCTCACCTACACGTTAAAGTCAGATAAAGTTTTCGAGCCCACTTCCTATCAAATCAAAAAACCATTGTACTCAGATCTTCGGGTGTTGACTTACAATGTGCTCCGCGACAATCTATTCGATCCATCGAAACAAGAATATTTTCAGCGGATAATTAGTGCAATCGATCCGGATATTATCGGTTTTCAAGAAATCTATGATAACAGTGGCGAGCAGGCTGCAGCATTGGTTGAAACGTTTTTGCCTTCGGAAGCAGGCGAGCAATGGTATCATGGCGACACCGGAAACGACAACCTAATCGTCAGCCGATATCCAATCACTAAACAGCAAACAGTCGACGGTAATGCGGCTTATTTACTCGATTTGGGAACGCGTGATTTATTGGCTTTGGTAGCTCATCCGCCCTGTTGCGCCAATGGCGATACCGGCCGCCAACGCGAGATAAATGCGATGATGGCCTTCGTTCGAAAGTCAAAGTCGGGAGAAGCATTCGATATTGCTGATAAAACTCCCATCATTATTATGGGCGATATGAACATGGTTGGACAGGCGCAGCAACAGCGAACATTGCTCACCGGCGACATCACTAACAACACTAATCACGGTCCTGATTTTGATCCCGATTGGGATGGCTCCGCATTTGAGGATGCCAAGCCTTTTAACCCCGAAATGCCAACCACATTCACATGGTACAGCTCCGGAAGTTCGTTCAGCGCCGGTCGGCTTGATTATATGGTGTATTCCGGCTCGGTATTGCATCTCGATAATACTTTTTCGTTGTTTACACCCGCTCTTCCTGCAGACACGCTAAGCCAATACGGCATTCAATCCGATGATAGCATCATTGCCTCCGATCACCTTCCGGTTGTGGCTGATTTTACCTTTACCGAACTCAGCTCTAATCAATTCATGGATGAGATTCCTACTTCTGTCGGCTTAATGCAAAACTATCCCAACCCGTTTAATCCGGGCACCACTCTAACATTTCGATTGGATACTCCATCACGGATTTCATTAAGTGTACAAACCATAACCGGACAAACCGTCGCCGTTTTAGTTGATAATCAAATGTTGTCCTCCGGTATTCACTCACGGTATTTCGATGCAACCGATTTAGCATCCGGCGTGTATTTGTATCAACTTCAAAGCGGTGAACAAGTCATCACCAAGAAGATGCTGCTGATAAAGTGATTTTAGGGAATTGGGCTTTTTCTACCTCACCTTTCTTTCCGTCTTTCTAACCCGTTTTTCAAACCCTTCCAGGGTTCTAAACCCTGGAAAGGTTTTGGAAAGGGTTATTAGATAGAAATGGTGAGTTAAAAAGAAATCGCCGAACGAAATAATCTTGTATTCTTTTCATAGCGTTATTGAAAAGCAGTATCTTTCTGTTTGGTCAAAAATCAGCCTCAAAACTCACTCATGTCTGAATTCAAATTACATTCTCCATTTTCTCCTGCCGGCGATCAACCCACTGCCATCGCGGATCTAACCGAAGGTGTGGAAGCGGGCGATCGATTTCAGACCTTGCTCGGTATCACAGGATCAGGGAAAACGCGAACGGTAGCCAGCGTGATCGAAAACGTGCAGCGCCCTACCTTGGTGATGAGCCACAACAAAACCCTGGCTGCTCAGCTCTTTCGGGAACTGAGTGATTTCTTCCCCGACAACCGCGTCGAGTTTTTCATTTCGTACTACGACTATTATCAGCCGGAAGCGTACCTCTCGGCGCAGGATAAGTACATCGAAAAAGATTTATCGATCAACGAAGAAATTCAGCGACTCCGACTCCGTGCCACCAGCTCATTGCTATCCGGTCGGCGCGATGTGGTGATTGTTTCCTCGGTGAGTTGTATTTACGGTATTGGGTCTCCGAGTGAATATGCAAAGTTGATCATTTCACTTAACACCGGGATGGAAATCCCCCGCAGAAAGCTGCTTTATGACATGGTAGATCTGCATTACACACGCAACGATCACGAGTTTAAACGAGGTGTTTTTAGAGTTAGAGGAGATGTAACGGATGTGTTTCCGGCGTATTCAGATGAAGGGCTTCGCATCACGCAATGGGGCGATGAAATTGAGAAACTCCAACTGTTTGATGTGGATACCGGAAACATTATTGAAGAAGTGGATGAGTTTAAAATTTATCCGGCTTCGCATTATGTAACGACCAAATCCCGTCTCGAAGACTCCATCAAACAAATACGCGAGGAGCTGCAGTGGCGCACCAAAGTGTTGATTGATGAGGAGAAGTTTTTAGAGGCCAAGCGACTTGAACAACGCACGCTGTTCGATATCGAAATGATACAGGAAATCGGTTATTGCTCGGGCATCGAGAATTATAGTCGGTATTTATCGGCGCGAAAACCAGGGGAGCGACCTTATTGTTTGCTCGATTATTTTCCCGACGATTTTCTCTGTGTGGTGGATGAGAGCCATCAAACCATACCACAGATTTCGGCGATGTACGGTGGTGATCGTTCGCGAAAAGTCCAATTGGTGGATCATGGATTCCGATTGCCCTCGGCTATGGATAACCGCCCGCTCACTTTTGATGAATGGGAAGAAATCATCAACCAAGTTATATTTGTAAGCGCCACGCCCAAAGATTACGAGCTTGAAAAAAGTGGCGGAGTGTATGCCGAGCAGATTATTCGCCCAACCGGTTTGATGGAGCCCGAATTGGAGGTTCGTCCGCTTTCTAATCAAGTGGATGATTTGATGGAGGAAATCCGCAAGCGAGTTGCCAAAAAAGAACGAGTATTAGTGATTACACTCACCAAACGGTTGTCGGAAGAGCTGAGCGAATACCTCAAAAATGTGGGGGTTTCGGCTGCATACATGCACAGCGAATTGGATGCTTTAGAACGCATCGAAGTATTGTATAAATATCGTCGTGGGGATTTTGATGTATTGGTTGGAATCAACTTGTTGCGGGAAGGGATTGATATTCCGGAATTAAGTTTGGTGGCCATCATGGATGCCGACAAAGAAGGCTTTTTGCGATCGGCAACATCGTTGTTCCAGATTGTTGGTCGTGCCGCCCGAAACGTTGGCGGTAAAGCGATTATGTACGCGGATAAGATCACCGATTCTATGCAAAAAGTGATCGATGAAACCGAGCGCCGGCGTAAGATTCAGGCCGAGTACAACGAGAAGCACGGTATCACTCCTCAAACCATTATCAAAGAACTGAAGCCGTTGGTTGATCCTGCGTTGATCTCGAAAGACAAATTCGATTACAGTGCCGAAGCGGAGAAATTGGCTGAATCGGATTATCTGGAATCAATCAAAGTGGCGGAAGACGGTATCGCATACAAAGCCTCACCGGCTATGAATGAAGTCACCTTCGAGAGCAAAGAAAAGCTCATCGACCACTTACGAGCAACCATGATCAACGCAGCCAAAAATATGGAATTTGAAGAAGCTGCAAGAATCCGGGATCAGATTGGGAAACTGGAGAAAGAACTGTAGCCGGCCTTACTCCTATCGTCGTAAGGAATTAAAGATTAAAAATTAAGAATGGGATTAGTCCCTTTGCCGAGCACTAGTTTTAAGTGTCATTCAGATCCGCCAGCTGGCGGAGATGAACCTAGACGGATGAAAGGCACTTATCTTAATTCCCACCGCAATACTTTATCAACGTTGATATAGTACCGCGTTCCTCGAGCAACGACCCCCTCAAACATCCTCCGTCACATCTCGCGCCGCTCAATGTGCCACCTCCTTCAAAGGAGGACTTTTCGGTCGGCACAAAAGGACAAGAAAAACACCTCATCTGTCTTCTCCTGAAGGAGAAGGACTTTTTAAGTTATCCAAAGTTAGGATTAGTCACTCCGAGGTATCGAGGAGTCTTCACTTCTAATTACTAAGCTGACAATGAGTTTTGCAGATCATTCTCCGCCGGCTGGCGGAGATGAACCTAGTTGGATTATTATTTCTCGCTAGATGAACGGTTTCATTTTTCATCTACGTTGAATTAGTTCAGCGTGCCTCTGAGCAAAGATCCCTCAAACATCCTCCGTCACATTTCGCGCCGCTCAATGTGCCACCTCCTTCAAAGGAGGACTTTTCCGGTCGGCACAATAGGACAGTGGATCAGGATGACTTGTTTTCTAAAGTCATTCAGAGCGTAAGCGATGAACCTAGACGGATGAAAGGCACTAGTCTTAATTCCCACCGCAATACTATATCAACGCTGACACCCCTTTTGGGGGAACCGTATTGACCGAAACCCCGACCAATTCAGATCCTTCGGAAGTATCCTCAGGATGACTGGTTAGAAAGGTCATTCAGAGCGAAAGCGATGAAACTAGACGGGTTATAATTTCTCGCTCGATGAATGGGATTACCTTATATCAACGTTGATTTAGATATGCGTTCCTCGAGCAACGACCCCCTCAAACATCCTCCGTCACATTTCGCGCCGCTCAACGTGCCACCTCCTTCAAAGGAGGACTTTTCGGTCGGCACAAAAGGACAAGAAAAACACCTCATCTACACCTGCACTCGAATAATGAGTTTGGTGCATAAATATCTTCTCCTGAAAGAGAGGAACAGCATGACAGCCTAAAAAAGTCATTCAGATCCGCCAGCTGGCGGAGATGAACCTAGTTGGATTATTATTTCTCGCTAGATGAACGGTTTCATTTTTCATCTACGTTGAATTAGTTCAGCGTGCCTCTGAGCAAAGATTCCTTCAAACATCCTCCGTCACATTTCGCGCCGCTCAACGTGCCACCTCCTTCAAAGGAGGACTTTTTTAACTTATTTAAAGTCAGATCAACGCGCTCCCTCTCCTATTGTAGGAGAGGGTTGGGGTGAGGTAATCCTTCTCCACCAAAAAGTATACACATTACGAAATTGTGTATAAGGCTTTAGAGTAGCAGTCTTGCGAAATTGTTTTTATCAATTCAACAAACCAACGTAACGATGAAGACAACCCAATTTGGCAATCAAGGCTGGACACCCGATCGAATCGGATCTCTAAAAGGCAAAACCTATGTGATTACCGGAACTACCAGCGGTACGGGGTTTGAAGCTGCTCGAATTCTGCTTTCGAAAGGCGCAAAAGTGGTGATGTTAAATCGGAACCCAAAAAAAGTGGAAGAGACCATCACCAAATTAAAAGAAATGCTCGGTTCAGATATCGATGTAATCAACATCCAAATGGACTTGGCGGAACAAGCGTCTGTAAAATCCGCAGCCCAAGAAATTCTAGAAAGTGTATCACAAATCGATGCATTGATTTGTAATGCTGCCATTGCTCAGGTACCCACGCAAAAACTCACGGTGGATGGGTTTGAATCTCAACTGGGAGTAAACCACTACGGACATTTTACCCTTCAAGGGATGTTGTATCCGCTCATCGAAAAATCAAAAGGACGCATCGTAACTGTTGGAAGCATGGGATATGATATGGGGCTCAAAACCATCAAGTTTGATGATATGAATTGGGATAAGGATTACACCCCGAATGATGCCTACAGCCAAAGTAAGTTAGCGCAGATCATGACGGTGTACGAATTGCAAGACCGATTAAAATCGGCGGGTAAAACAGCAGTTAAAGTATACGCTTGTCACCCGGGATCTTCTCGGACATCTCTTATCAGTACAAGCGGCAGTTTTATGATGAAAGTTATCTTTGGATTGATGAAGTTGTCACCGTTGACACAACCTGCCGAAAATGGCGCTTACCCCGCTTTGATGTGTGCTACCGAGGAAGATTAAGATCAAACTGCATTTTATGGTCCAACGGGTCGTAACAATTGGGTTGGCCCTGTTGGCGCGCATCACCTTGAGCCGCATGCCAAGGATAAAGAAGTAGCTGAGAAACTGTGGGAAGTGTCGGAAAAAGCAACCGCGTTTAGCTGGAATATTTGAACTCAATCATGGATGTAATAAAAAAAATAATGGTAGCATCACTTCTATTGGTAGGCATAATTGGTATTGCAACCGTAGCATTCATCAACACCAACCGGTTTGGCAAAAACCCTTCCGGCGAGCGACTTTCTTTGATCGAAAACTCGCCAAATTACGCCAACGGTGTATTTAAAAACTTAACGGAGACACCGGTACTAACCGAGGGAGTTAGTTATGGCAGTGTGCTGATCGAGTTTCTGTTTTCATCTAAGCCCGGGGAGCCGAAAGACTCTCTACCTTCAGTGAAAACTGATTTGAAGTCGTTGGACCCCGATCAAAACGTGATGATTTGGATGGGGCATTCCTCCTATTTCTTACAGATTGATGGTAAGAATATTTTAGTTGATCCAGTCTTAAGCGGACATGCATCTCCATTTTCGTTTACAACCAGATCGTATAAAGGAACCGATATCTATTCAACGGAAGAAATTCCAGACATCGACTACGTATTTATTTCGCACGACCACTGGGATCATATGGATGTGAAAACGCTGAAAAGCTTGCAACCTAGGATCGGTAAAGTAATCACCGGCCTGGGGAATGGAGCTCATTTAGAAAGCTGGGGTTTTAACCCTGATCAGATTTTAGAAGGCGATTGGTATGACAGCATTGAGCTCGATTCAGGAATTGTGGCACACGTCACTCCAACCCGTCATTTTTCGGGGAGGGGATTTAAACGAGCGAAAACTCTATGGGCTTCGTTTGTGTATAGCTCACATGGCAAACAGTACTATTTCGGTGGTGATAGCGGTTATGGAACGCACTTCAAAGAAATTGGAGAGAGATACGGTCCTATGGATTTGGCGGTGCTCGAAAATGGTCAGTATGATGAACATTGGAAATACATTCATATGCTACCTGGCGAGCAATTCACAGCTGCCAGTGATTTAAACGCGCATACCATATTCCCGGTTCATTCCGGCAAATTTACGCTTGCAAATCACTCTTGGGATGAGCCATTTTGCAAAATTACAGAGTTATCAAAACAACATAATCAGAGAGTAATTACACCTAAAATTGGAGAAGTCGTTGATTTGTCCGACCGCTCTCAATTGTTTGAAGAATGGTGGAAATCGGTAAATTGATTTTAGAACGACTATGAAACACTTCAAAACTTTATCAGAATATCTGGATTACCTGGCACTTCCACGCCCGGAACACCCCATGTTGAGCGTGTTTAAAGCGGGCGATAATGGCTTGATGCCTTGCCCTCGTGAAAGCTCGCCTCCAATTACCAACGACTGCTATACCATTAGTTTAAAGAAGATTGTGAAGGGTGATTTAAACTATGGGAGAACTAAATACGATTTCACCAATGGTGCTTTGATCTTTATTGCCCCAAGGCAAGTGTTGCAATGGGATGAAAGTGTGGTTTTTGATCGAACGGGTTTTTCCATCAACTTTCACGAGGATTTTCTGAAAGGAACCGAGTTGGCGCATCAGATTAAGAAATTCGGATTCTTTTCCTATTCTGCGAATGAAGCCCTGCATTTATCCCCCAAAGAAGAAAAGCAGATCGAATCGATTGTTGAGAACATCTACATCGAATATCAAAATAATCAGGATGAATTCAGCAAAGATATCATCGTTTCGCAACTAAGTACCTTGCTGAAATATGCCAACCGCTTTTACGAACGACAGTTTTTAAATCGAAAAGAACTATCCAACGATTTGCTGGAGCAGTTTAATCAGTTTTTAGCCTCTTATTTTGAATCTGGGCAATTGCAGGAGGAAGGCATACCCGGTATCGAGCAAATTGCGGATCAGCTTTCGGTTTCTCAACGCTATTTAAGTGATACCCTCAAAAAAGAAACCGGTAAAACCTCCACCGAACATTTACAGCTTTATCTAATTGATGAAGCCAAGAATATTTTGTTGAATCCACACAAAACCATCTCTGAAGTAGCCTACGATTTAGGATTCGAATACCCGCCCTATTTCTCGCGATTATTTAAGAAGAAAGTCGGAATCAGCCCATCGGCATACAGAGAAAAATACACCTTGAATTAATTATGGATATACTAAAAACAGCCACAGATTGGGCGAAAGCCGAGATCTTTTCCACCAGCTTTTTCATCGTTTTCGGCATCGTATTTATAATTGCATGTATTGGCTTTTGGCAGCTTGGCAAAACAGATATGGCACGGGCTTATATTATTCCGACTTTGGTAGCGGGGATTCTACTTCTAATTATTGGAATAGGTCTGGTGTATACCAACGTAACACGAGTGAATCAATTTGAAGCCGACTACAACGCGGATGCCACCGCCTTTGTACAAACTGAAATCGAACGGGTAGACAGGACGCTTCAGGAGTATCGAACCATCGTGTTTAAAGCCATCCCGATTATTATAATTATAGCGGCACTCATTATACTTTTTATTGACAAACCGGTCTGGCGTGCAAGTGCCATAACCACCATTGCCATGATGGCTGTAATACTGTTGATCGACGGAACTGCTAAATCCAGAATCGAGGCTTACAACGAGCAATTAGAAGTGGTTGCCGAATAAGTTTGTAATCGGCTTTGCCAAACGATAGAGCTCAAACATCTTCAATTTAGATTTAGTACTATCCGATAAACGCATTCGCCCAATTTATCGAGTACAATTCTATGCAAAGAAATTTATCCCTCCTCGCAATTTCCTTTTTACTGCTGATCGCCGGTCTGGCATGTTCTTATCGGGATAAAAACCCTGACATTCTTATCCCCGAACCTGATAAGCTGGATGCTCTGCTGGATAATTACGTGGACGAGGGATTCTTCCCTTTTGTATATGCCCGACTCGAAGACCTGAATGCAAATGTGATCTATGAACATGGTGCGGTTAATGAGGATTTGCTACCGAACACAACCGTAGATGGCGACACCTGGATCAGAATTTGGTCGATGAGTAAAATCGTAACCATTTCGGTGGCGCTTGATTTGGTAGAAGACGGAATTATCAATTTGGATGATCCCGTATCGAAATACATACCTGAGTTTGCCGATCTCCAGGTAGCGGCTTCAAGCGAGGGAAAGAGTATAACGGAATATGATTATGCGAACAGAGATCAGGCTTGCCCCATCGAGCTTGTGCCGAACGATTCGGTTATGAAGGTGCTTCATCTGATTAATCACGAAGCAGGATTTTATTACGCTGTGACCGGATACTCCTGTTTAGATGAATTGGTTGCCGAACAAAATCTGCCAAAAGCTGAAAACTCCGACGATTTAATCAAACGATTGGCAAGCCTTCCGCTCATTCAACATTCCGGCTCCGATTACTACTATGGCACAAACACCACTGTGCTAGGTTTGGTTGCTGAAAAAGCCACCGGCAAGAGCCTAAGCCAATTGGTTCAGGAGCGCGTTACCGATCCCATGAACATTTCCGGCTTGCAATATGGACTTCCGGAAAACCAGAAATTACTCCCAACCTTTACAGGTCGTGATTCTGTGTTACGAGAAGCACAAAGAGGTGAATTGGACATTTTCGGACCCGATGTGCCTGATTATGACATGGATCATCAACTCTATTTAGGGGGCGAAGGAATGCTTGCTACTGCCGATGGATATGCCGATTTCATTCGGATGTTGTTAAAAAGAGGGGAATTAAACGGGCATCGTTTCTTAGATCCTGAAACGGTGGAAGAAATCTACGCTCCGCATACGTTAGTTGATAGTCCGTATGGCCACAACGGCTACAATCTCTGGGTGAGCGGCGATACGATGAGAGTGATGAATCAAGGCGAAGCCGGACTTTGGATTGGTGGCGGATATGAGAACACCTATTTCTGGGCCGATCCTAAGCGTAATTTTGTGGGGATTGTGATGTCTCAAAACAATGAAGTACGGGCACCCGGTTACGAATTGAACGACAAATTCCGTGCGGAACTGTATCAACAATTTTGGGCCGTGGAAGACTCGGTTGAACAATGAAAAACGCACTTAACATCAGATTATGAAATCAAAAAATTATATCCCGAGCGGACAGGGTGAGAACTACAACTATTCGCAGGATCATTGTTTTATCAAAGTCTCATCAAATGATACCAATGGCGAATTATGTTTGGTTGAAGACAAAATTAAGCCCGGGTTCCATCTAAAAAGGCATCATCATAAAATTATGACTGAAATCTTCTACATGCTTGAAGGAGAAATGGAATTGATCTTCGATGATGAAACCATTCGGCTTAAACCCGGCGATACCATCACGGTGCCACCCAATGTGTGGCACGAGGCAAAATGCAAAGACGGCGGAAAGATGCTCACCCTTTTCAAGAATGGTAGGTTCGATGTGTTTCTGCAACAACTATCTACGATGACAGAGGCTGATTTTTCAGATGCGAAACGGATGAAGTCGCTAGCGGCCGAATTCGATATTTATGAAGAGTAATTCTGCGTCCATAAATAGTTCAGTGATAGATTAATTTGTACTTCAAATGATCTAATTGCTTCCCAACTACCCCCTTTCATTTAAGGCATAAAATGAACATTGCGCCATTGCGAATAATCTTGTTTATTCACCATATCCTTGTAAATCACTGGGATAAAATGAATAACACTTACTGAGAAAATAGGGATAAGATGAACTCAGATCGTGGAACTCTATTGTTTGGCAACATACAAAAAGCCCACCGCACAAACAGCACATTTTGTTATTTCCAACGCTCAAAAAAGCACTATCTGAATACCAACCTTAAAAAAATTATCTATATTTGACACATAGTGTCAGTTTATAAATTTTAAATAAAAACAATCGGACAAATATTAAGGAACAAAAGACAAGAGTTAGGACTGTTTTTAAGCTAAGTTTCTGCTTATGTTGATTTTGACCAAACAATATTGAGTAAAATCGAAAGAAACGAGCGAAAACCAACGAAGGAATTGTTGGAACGACTTGTGGAAATTTTAAAACTCGACAAAGATGAGTTAATGATTCAATTTTTAAGTGATAAAATAGCCTACTAAATTGCAAATGAAGATTGTGCAAACAGAGCTTTAAAAGTAGCAGAAAGAAAGATAAAATATTTAAAATATCATCCAGTAAAAAATTAACTATGCGAACATTGACAAAAGATATAGAAAGCACAAGCGTAGTTGAAGAACCACAATTAGCTGTAAAATTCAACTCAAAAGTTGAATTACAAAAAGAAGAAAAAAAGGACATATCAACTTTAAATATGCTTTCTCTATTTTCAGGCTGTGGAGGAATGGATTTAGGATTTGAAGGCGATTTTTCCGTTTTAAAATCATCTGTGAATGAAATTTTAAATCCTGATTTTATAGAAAAAGAACTTGACAATAATTTTGTAAAACTTAAAAAAACTCGCTTCAAAACAGTTTTTGCAAACGACATTTTAAAAGATGCCAGAAATGCTTGGGTAAACTATTTTTCCAAAAGAGGACACGATATAGAAGACTATCAAACCGACAGCATTGTTGATTTAGTAAAACTTCATCAAAGTGGGACTAAAGTATTTCCTGAAAATATCGACATTGTTACAGGCGGTTTTCCTTGCCAAGATTTTAGTGTCGCAGGCAAAAGAAACGGTTTCAATTCCCATAAAAACCATAAAGGCGAACTAAACACTGAAACTTCTGCCACAGAAGAAACTCGCGGAAAGCTTTATATGTGGATGAAGCAAGTAATTGAGATTACTCAACCTAAAATTTTCATTGCAGAAAATGTAAAAGGCTTGGTAAACCTTTCAAACGTAAAAGACATTATCCAAACTGATTTTTCATCCACAGGAGACAATGGATATTTAGTTTTAAAGCCGAGAGTATTACACGCAGCTGATTATGGAGTTCCACAATCCAGAGAAAGAGTTTTCTTTATTGGGATCAAGAAATCTGCTTTAAAAAAATCCGCACTCGAAGAATTGGAAAAGGAAATTATCTCAGATAAATTTAATCCCTATCCCAAACCAACTCACGCTTATACAACGGTCGGTGATAATTTAAAACGTCACGTAGATTTAAAGGAACTTTTTGCAAATTTAGAAGAGCCTGAAAAATCTAATGATCTGTCCCAAAAATTTTACTCAAAAGCAAAGTTTATGGGTAAACATTGTCAAGGGCAAATAGAAATTAAACCTGATGGAATTAGCCCAACAATCCGGGCAGAACATCACGGGAATATCGAGTTCAGACGTTTATCCAAAAAAAATGGGGGTATTTTAACCGAAGAACTTTCAAAAGGACTAAAAGAAAGACGTTTAACACCAAGAGAATGTGCTTTAATACAGACTTTTCCACCCGATTATGAATTTGTGATTGAGAAAAAACAAGGTCGTAAAGGTTCATATTTGGTAAGTCCATCAAAAGCATATAAAATAATTGGAAATGCCGTTCCGCCTCTACTCGCTTATAATTTAGCAAAGAGAATAGAAGATGTTTGGGACTTATATTTTAAAAAATAATGGTAGTATCAGTAAATTCAGAACCGCATAAAAGCGAGTTCAACACTTTGCTTGATTCAACAATTATTGAATTAAACGCACACGCCAAAAAATCCCCAAAAAAGATAGAGCAACTTAAAGGCAACAAACTTGAACCTTATGTTGGAGATGTAATGACCGAATTGGCAGTGGGAACTGCTTTTGAAAATTCAATTGAAGTTATTGGCGGGCAAAAATTCCCTGACATTATCGCAAATAAATTTTACGGGATAGAAGTAAAAACTACTACTCAAAATCATTGGAAAACAACAGGAAATAGTGTTTTAGAATCGACAAGAGTTGAAGATGTTGAAAGAATATTTATGTTATTTGGCAAACTCGGCAAACCGATTGAGTTTAAATGCCGAGCGTATGAAGAATGTTTGTCAGAGGTTGTTGTAACTCATTCGCCAAGATATTTAATAGATATGAACTTGGAGAAAGGCAAAACAATATTTGACAAAATAAATACGCCTTACGACACTTTGCGACTAAAGCAAAATCCGATTAAGCCAATTACAGATTACTATAAAAGTAAATTGAAACCTGGACAAGATTTGTGGTGGATTCAAGACACAGAGCAAGCAAGTAACCTTGTTATCAACATTTGGAACAATCTAACTCAAAAAGAAAAGCAAGAATTAAAAAATAGAGCAATGGTTTACTTTCCAGAGGTTTTTAGCAATCGAGGAGACAAGTTTGCTCGACTAGCAATTTGGTTAGTAACAAAAGAATCTGTTGTATGTCCTAATATTAGAGACTTATTTACGGCAGGTGGAAAAGACGATTATCTAATCAAGAATAAGACGTACAAAAGTATTCCAAGAATCTATATTAAATTGTTTGAGAATATTGACTCGGTTTTAGAGGTTTTGATTAACACATCATCAATTGAGTTAACCGAATATTGGAATGAGAAGACGGGCGAAAAGAGAAAAATAATGGATTGGATAGAGTTGGTTTCAATGAATTCAAAAACTGTTAGTGGAGCAAAACATCTGAACTTAAAACAGATGCTGAGCGAAATAATTTTGTAATGGAAAAGCCAATGCTAAAAGATATACACATTTACAGTCGTATCATCCATGTTTCACCAAAACTGTAAAAGAGTATGTCTTTGCCAACACTAGCAAGTTTGCGGAATAAAAGCCAACAGGAAACAAAGTGTATAATTCATTGCTAGTTATGGCTTACTTACGAAAGTCCTAGCGGACTTTCTATCTGTGATTTATTTGCTAAATTAGTTGCTGAAACACGCAACGTAATCATACATAAATACATTGGTACGGCAATCCTGGAAAGGAAAAAACACATCGACACGGAGTAACTTCCTTCTATAAACGTTCTTTGTTTAGAGCCAATAATCAAGTTCGCTACTTCCTCCACAACCCATTTTTATTATTCGTATCTTGACGGTCTACAGAATGCAATCATTCGCCGGTCAAGCTGAGTAATAAATTCCTCGCCCCTCTTATATTTGTATTCACCACAATTACTCTATAAATCACAGTACGCCCGGGACTTTGCATGATGCATTGAATTTCCCCGCTACTTCTTAAACTAATACATGACTTTTAAAGACCTTCATTTAATTCCATCGATACTTAAAGCGCTGGAAGATGAAAACTATACGGCCCCTACCGATATTCAAGCTAAATCGATTCCATTAATTTTGGATCGAAAAGATGTGCTCGGAAGCGCACAAACCGGAACAGGGAAAACCGCTGCTTTTGCCATCCCGATCATTCAACATTTGGCCAAAGAGAAAGAACAACACGGCAACTCAAATCATCCTAAGATTACTACCCTGGTTGTTACCCCAACGCGAGAGCTCGCTATTCAAATTGATGAGAGCTTTTCGACTTATGGCAAATACACCGACATCAAAAACACCGTGATATTTGGTGGTGTGAAACAAGGTCGGCAGGTAAAACGCATCGAGCGCGGTGTGGATGTGTTAATCGCAACTCCGGGTCGTTTACTCGATTTGATGAATCAGCGTTTGGTTTCCCTTAAAGACATCAAATACTTTGTGCTGGATGAAGCCGATCGCATGCTGGACATGGGCTTTATCAACGATATCAAAAAGATCATCGCTCAACTCCCGAAGAAAAGACAATCGCTCTTTTTCTCCGCTACGATGCCGCAAAACATCATCGATCTCTCCCGAAAGATTCTTCATCAACCGGAAAAGATTGCGGTGAATCCGGTTTCATCCACCGCCGAAACCATTCAACAGTTTGTGTACCCGACCAACAAGAATCTGAAGACGAAGTTACTCCTTGATATTTTGGATAATAAGGACATCGAGCAAGTTTTGTTGTTTTCCAGAACCAAACATGGAGCCGATCGCATAGTTCGTACACTGAAGAAGGAAAGAATTACATCTGCTGCAATTCATGGGAACAAGGCGCAAAATCAACGCCAGAAAGTGCTCGGTGAGTTTAAAGATGGCACTATTCGTGTGCTTGTTGCCACCGACATCGCCGCACGTGGAATCGATATCGATAAACTCCGATATGTGATCAATTACGACATCCCGAACGAGCCTGAAACGTATGTTCATCGCATCGGGAGATGCGGTCGCGCCGGCGAAGATGGCATTGCTATATCGATCTGTGAGCCGGAAGAAAATGCGTTCCTCCGCGACATCGAAAAGCTTACGAAGCAAAAACTTCAGGTTGTAGAAGACAATCCGTTTCCCCAAACGGATAAACCGATGAACAATGCCGAAAAGAAAGAAGCGGAAAAAGAGAAACAACGCAGAAAACAAGAGTTTTTCGCTAATCGGAATAAAAACCGTTCAGCTCAAAAAGCAAAGCCAAGAGGCAAAAAGCGGAGGTAGGGTTTTTTTTATGTGAAGGAAAGAAGTCCTTCACTTGAGAAATTCTTTGTTCAGGAATATTTCCATTTTGCAATAATCTCATCGTCATCCCTGCGTGTTGTCGTGAAGGACTGAAGTCCTTCACTTGGGAAATTCATTTTTTAGGAATATTTCCATTTTGCAATAATCTCATCGTCATCCCTGCGAAGGCAGGGATCTGTGGTTATTTAGAAGCTAGTTATATGGTTTTAACCCTGCGTGTTGTTGCGAAGGACTAACGTCCTTCCCTTGGGAAAATCTTGAACTCGATAACCTTTTACCAAATGAACGGTTTCAACCGTTCAGCATACTCAAGAACTTCGCTTCGGGAAACAGACTCCGTTCAAAAGGAACCACAAATCAACTTTACGGGACTAAAGTCCCTGCCTGTCAGCCGAAGTTTTTAACGTAGGCTGGCTTGATTCTTACCGTGGCCTAACCTCGAACATAATCAAGCAAGGGTTTTAACCCTGCGTTTATTTCGTACCGGAATCGCAATCGCATGGATAAAGCGCCAGTAATTATTTCCCGTTCGCTATTATCTCATCGTCATCCCTGCGTAGGCAGGGATCTGTGGTTGCTTAGAAGCTAGATTTATGGTTTTAGCTCTGCGTGTGGTTGTGAAGGACTGAAGTCCTTCACTTGGTAAATCTTTGTTTAGATAAACTTTTACCAAATGTACGGTTTCAACCGTTCATCGAACTCGCGAATTTCGATTAGCAAACAGACTCAGGTCAATAGAAACATCAATCAAAATTACGGGACTAAAGTCCCTGCCTGTCAGCCGAAGTTTTTAACGTAGGCTGGCTTGTTTATTACCGTGGTCTAAACTCGAACATAATCAAGCAAGGGTTTTAACCCTGCGTTATCGGGCGAAGGAATAGTTATTACACGGGGAAATAGCGCCGGGAAAAGATTCCACGCCTTTCGCTATAATCTCAACGTCATCCCTGCGCAGGCAGAGATCTTAGGTTATTTAGAAGCTAGATTTATAGTTTTAGCTCTGCGTGTGGTTGCGAAGGACTAAAGTCCTTCACTTGGGAAAATCTTGATTTCGATAAGCTTTTACCAAATGAACGGTTTCAACCGTTCAGCATACTCAAGAACTTCGCTTCGGGAAACAGACTCCGTTCAAAAGGAACCACAAATCAACTTTACGGGACTAAAGTCCCTGCCTGTCAGCCGAAGTTTTTAACGTAGGCTGGCTTGATTATTACCGTGGTCTAAACTCGAACATAATCAAGCAAGGGTTTTAACCCTGCGAGTTTTTGTGTAGGAATAGCCATCATTCGGATAAAAATTCCGGTATTTGATTACCCGCCTTTCGCTATAATCTCAACGTCATCCCTGCGCAGGCAGTGATCATTGGTTGCTTAGAAGCTTGATTATGGTATTAGCTCTGCGTTTTGTTGCGAAGGACTGAAGTCCTTCCCTTGGGAAAATCTTGAACTCGATAACCTTTTACCAAATGAACGGTTTCAACCGTTCCTGCAACAAAATATTCTGATCGCGGGAACAAACTTTCCGTCTCAGGATAAAATCTGAAAATCATTTTCAGCAACAGAAAAGCAGATCGCTGAAAAAAAAGAGGGAGTAAGCGGATCAAGCTTACCCCCTGAGGGATTTATGGAGTTTTTGAAATACACACAATAAACCGATAGCACGGTGTTTTATTTTGTCTGTACCCCAACTTTTTTGGCTAGCCTGCCAAGTTCCTCCAGCTCCTCAGGAGTTAAAACTTCAAATTCACCTACAATACGCTCTAAATGCTTCGGGAAGAAGTCTTCGATAAAGGATTTACCATTTTTGGTAAGGCTGATGATCATAGCCCGGCGATCTTTCGGGTTTTTCTTGCGTTCAACCCAACCGCTTTTTTCCAGGTTATCAATCACCATGGTGATGTTACCACCACTTTTTAACAATCGAGCACCAAGTTCTTTCTGGTTTTGAGGCCCTACATGTAGGAGAGCTTCCAAAACACCGAATTGACTAACCGTCAAGTCATTCTCAGAAAGATGCCGTAACAGCCGATTATTAAGGCTTTCGGTTGATCGCATCAATTTAATGAACGTATTTAGCGTACGGGTTTCTTTTTCCGTGCCTTGATAATGCGTCGGCATAATAGTTAGATAATTAATCCATCATTAAACAAACAAATCCGATGTTTGTCAATATTAGATGTCGTAGGTAATAGTTACGGGTGCGTGATCAGAGATATCCCACTCCTTTTCGATCACGGCCATAGTTGCTTTTTCGGCGAGTTCGGGGGTGGCCATTTGATAATCGATCCTCCACCCTTTGTTCTTTCCTTTCGATCCGGCGCGATAACTCCACCAGCTGTATAAATCGGTTTCTCCGGGATGAAGTTTTCTAAACACGTCTTCAAATCCGGTGGCTAAAAAATCACTTACCCAGGCACGCTCTTCCGGTAAAAACCCCGAGGTTTTATGTTGCTTATCCGGATTGTGAATGTCGATGGCTTCATGACAAATATTGAAGTCTCCACAAATGATCGTAGGCTTAGCGTCATCAATAAACTTCACCGCCCAACGCTGGAAATCGGCCAAAAACTTCATCTTCATTTCCTGTCGGATGTCTCCGGTAGTACCGCTTGGAAAATAAGAGGATACTACACGAAACGAATCATACTCTGCGGTAATTACACGACCTTCGCTATCAATCCAGTCAACGCCCATGCCGTTTGTAATAACCGGAACTTCGTTTTTGCTGAAGATTGCCACGCCTGAATACCCTTTCTTTTCCGCAGAAAAAACGTGTTGGTGATAATCCAGCTCCGCTAATTCCGGGGGGATTTGAGACTCATCTGCGCGTAATTCCTGAATGCAGATAATGTCCGGGTTCGATTGTTCTACCCAATCCACAAAACCTTTTCGATGTGCAGCACGAACGCCGTTGATGTTATAAGAACTAATTTTAAGCATCAAACTCCTTTCAGGATCGCAAACTTGCGCTTGCCAACTTTCAGCACGACTTCGTCGCCGGCATTCAGGCTAAGTTCCATGTGTACATCTTCAACTTTGTCACCGTCTAGACTAACACCACCCTGCTTTATCAAACGACGTGTTTCACCGTTACTAGGCGAGAATTTCAACTCAGAAATGATGTCCATGATTTTCGCCGGTTCATCGCTTGTGATTTCAAACTCAGGGGCGTCATCCGGAACTTGCTTGTTGATCACCGTTTGCTCAAAATGTGAGCGAGCCTCCTTAGCAGCTTCATCTCCATGATATAACGCCGTGATAGCAAAGGCTAAATCGTGCTTAGCGTTTCGAGGATCTTTATCTGCTTTATCTTTGACTGCAGGCAGATCCGCAACCGGCACATCTGTCACCAACTCGAAATAAGTGTAAATCAAATCATCAGGAATAGAGAGCGATTTACCGTACATATCGTTCGGGTTTTCGTCAATTCCGATGTAGTTATCGTACGATTTCGACATCTTAGCTGTGCCATCCGTACCAACCAACAATGGCATCATCAAGCAAACCTGTGGATCAAGATCCATGTCTTTTTGTAGCTGACGACCAACCAATAAGTTGAACTTCTGATCGGTTCCACCTAACTCTACATCACTTTCTAGGTGTACAGAATCTTGACCCTGAGCGAGTGGATATAAAAACTCGTGCAGCGAAATTGGCTCATTGTTACCAAAGCGTTTCGAGAAGTCATCCCGCTCAATCATTCGGGCAACCGTCATTTTTGATGTGAGTCGAATCACATCCATAAAATCCATTCCGCCCAACCAATCGTTGTTGTTAACAAGCGTTAGCTTATCAGAATCCAGAATCTTTGCGGCCTGCTCGATGTAGGTTTTGGCGTTCTCTTCAACCTCTTCGATAGTAAGAGGCGGGCGTGTAGTATTTTGCCCGGTTGGATCTCCAATCATGGCGGTAAATCCACCTATAATCAAAATAGCTTCGTGCCCTAAATCCTGAAATTGGCCTAGTTTTCTAAGAATTACCGAATGCCCAAGGTGTAAATCAGGTCGGGTTGGATCAACGCCCAGCTTTATTTTAAGCGGCTTATTTTCTTTGTGTGATTTTTTGAGCTTCTCAACGAGTTCGTTTTCAGGAACAATCTCAACCGTTCCTCTTTTGATGATCTCCAGTTGTTCTTCTACTGGTAGAAATGACATGTGCGTTCTTAGTTATCGTTTAAGATTGGTAGGTTATCAATCGGGTTGTATTTACTCAGATTCTCTTGAATCGTCTCGGTATAATTTTCTGCGCCGGGATAAATCAAGGCAACGGCATCATAGGCCCAAGGTCCCATATAAATGATGTAAGGGTAGAGCGCGGATTCATTGCGTGTTTCTTCGTTGGGGATGTTAAATCCAGCGGCCAAAAGTAAAATGGTGCTTACTACCAAACCGCTTTTCACGAATCCAAAAATGGCGCCTAACACTCGGTTTACGGTGCTTAGTTTCACTGCTTTGAGCAATTCTTTGGTTAGATATCCAATAATGGCAACGATTGTCAACGTGCCTAAGAAGATTAGCGCTGCAGATATAAATGGGATGTAAGTAGATGCGGTTTCCTCAAAAAACGGGGTGATGATCACCGCCAAGGCATCCATATATTTAAAAGTGAGAAAGATGGCAAGGGTAATCCCAACAATATTCAGAATCTCTTTCACGATTCCATTAACAGCGCCTTTATAAATAAAGTACAACAATGGAATCGCGATAATGAGATCGAGAATGTGCATATCAGCCGTTTAACTCCTCTTTAACCAATTGGCTTACGAGCGACCCGTCTGCTTTGCCTCGCAATTGTCCCATCAGCGGCCCCATCACCTTGCCAATATCTTGTGGACCGGTAGCGCCAACGGCAGCAATACGTTCTTTCACAATGTTGCGAACTTCGTCTTCACTCATCATCTCGGGTAAGTAAGCTTCAATTATTTCCAGTTCTACTTTTTCGTTAGCAGCCAGGTCTTCACGGCCACCATTTTCGAACTGTTCGATCGACTCCTTACGTTGCTTTGCAGCTTTTGTTAGCACCTGGATGGCCTTCTCGTCAGATAAGCTGGCATTACCTCCTTTGCGCTCTGCAATTTCTGCTTCCATCATCTTAGCCTTTATAGAACGCAGTACTCTTAGCTTGTCTGCATCTTTGGCTTTCATTGCATCTTTTAGGTCCGAGAAAATTTGATCTTTAACCGACATAGTAGTGTGATTTGAAAGTGGAAAATAAGCAAAAAAAAAGGTTACACAATCTGCTTGTGTAACCTTAAAATCTTCAGGAAGTTACTTAGGCTTTATTCTTCTGAATGAAGTCTTTTACGTTGTCCTGATCAACCATTGATTCCTGGTAAGAGAACTTACCATTCGCATTTTTTGTGGAGATCACTACTTTAGCCATTCTTCTAGCAGATGCTTTTGCTTGTAGTGCCTCTGAACCGAATACTTGTTTCTTAGCCATATCTCAGTTACTTAATTTCTTTATGAGTGGTATGCTTGCGAAGTACAGGATTGTACTTTTTCAGTTCCATACGTTCTGTTTGTGTACGGCGATTTTTCGTAGTCACATATCGAGAAGAACCCGGTTTTTCTGTGCACTCAAGAATCACTTGTACTCTGTTGCCTTTTGCCATGGATTATACTTGTTTTAAAAGGGTTCCTTTCTTACGCGCGTCTTTCAACACTTCGGTAATTCCCTTTTTGTTGATGGTCTTCAACGTTTTAGTGGATACTTTTAACGTAATCCACTTGTCTTCTTCGGGAACGTAGAAGCGGCGCTTTTGTAAATTTAAATGGAAACGGTGTTTCGTCTTATTGTTGGCTTTGGATGAACGATATCCGTTCATCGCTTTTCTGCCAGTAATATCGTCTCTTCGCGACATTGGTTTTCACTTTTCGTTTTGCAGATAGACTCCAAAGATAAGGGAATTTTACCTTAATTCAATCCTTTGTAGTACGAAAAGTTCTAAAAAATTGAGTTTTCCACCAAAAACCGAAATTATCCACATTAAAATTGAACTTGATTTTTTTCAAATTTCGCCTGTGGCTTTCAATCTTTTCTTTTTTCGATAACGGGGTCGTCTATTTTTGTTTTTGCACGTAATAGCCCTATTTTCCTGCGTTAAAATACTCATCTAACAAAGCTATCACCCTTCTTATATGGCAGAGAACAAAAAAACCGACTACAAGGCGTCCAATATACAGGTATTAGAAGGTCTTGAGGCGGTAAGAAAACGCCCGGCAATGTACATCGGAGATACCGGGCAACGCGGACTCCATCACTTAATTAACGAAGTTGTAGACAATAGTATCGATGAAGCGCTCGCCGGGCATTGCGATCATATTGTTGTGCAGATTAATAAAGACGGTTCCATGACCATCGAAGATAATGGTCGGGGTATTCCTGTTGACATGCACCCCAAGCTGGGTATACCTGCGGTTGAGGTTGTGCTAACCAAACTTCACGCCGGCGGTAAATTTGATAAAGACACTTATAAAGTATCCGGTGGTTTGCACGGGGTAGGTGTAAGTTGTGTGAACGCATTAGCTACCGTTTTTGAAGCCGAAATTCATCGTGATGGTAAGATCTACAAAATCACCTTCGAGAAAGGAATCACGAAGATGCCGTTAGAAACCATTGGCAAAACCGACAAGCGCGGTACTATTATCCATTTTACACCTGATCCAAGCATATTTACGCAGACCGTTGAGTTCAAGTTCAACATCATCGCTGAGCGTATGCGCGAGTTGGCATTCCTAAATCCGGAAGTGACCATCGAACTTATTGACGAACGCGAGGAAAATGAAGCCTTAGGCAAAGAAACCTATCACTACGACGGCGGTTTACGCGATTTTGTAAGCTATTTGGATGAAGCACGCGAAACTACCATGCCAGCGCCTATATATATAGAGGGCGAAATTGAAGGCGTGCCGGTTGCACTGGCCATGCAGTACAACAATTCGTACTCAGAAAATGTGCACTCGTATGTGAACAACATCAACACTCGAGAAGGTGGAACGCACGTTTCGGGTTTCCGTCGTGCACTTACCAGATCGCTGAAGAGTTATGCCGATAAGAACAACATCATTAAATCGAACAGTAAAGTTTCGATTTCGGGTGAGGATTTCCGTGAAGGTTTAACGGCGGTGCTTTCGGTAAAAGTGGCTGAGCCTCAGTTCGAGGGTCAGACCAAAACGAAATTGGGTAACTCAGAGGTTCAGAGCGCGGTTGAAGTAACCGTGTATGATCAATTAAATGAGTACCTCGAGCAGAATCCGAAAATCGCCAAAAAGGTGATCGAAAAAGTAGTGCTTGCTGCTGAAGCTCGTGAAGCTGCACGTAAAGCTCGCCAATTGGTGCAACGAAAAAGCGTAATGAGCGGTGGCGGACTTCCGGGTAAGCTGGCCGATTGCTCTATTAAAGATCCTGAGCATTGCGAAATTTACCTAGTGGAGGGTGACTCTGCAGGTGGATCAGCCAAAATGGGTCGAAACCGTTCGTTCCAGGCCATTCTTCCGCTTCGTGGTAAAATCCTGAATGTGGAGAAAGCGAAGATCAACAAGATTCTCGAAAACAAGGAAATTCAAGCCATGATCACCGCTTTGGGGTCTGGTATTGGGCATAGTGAAGAGGAATTCGAACTCGATAAATTGCGCTATCACAAAATTATCATCATGACGGATGCCGATGTTGATGGTTCGCACATTCGTACATTGTTGCTCACCTTTTTCTACCGATACATGCGCCCACTGGTTGAGGCAGGTTACGTGTACGTAGCCACTCCGCCATTATATAGAGTAACTGCAGGTAAGAAAATCGATTACGCTTGGGACGACGATACCCGCGATAAACTAATCGCTGAGTTACGAAAAGGTCGTCGCAAGTTTGATGTTTCGCGTTACAAAGGTTTGGGTGAGATGAACCCTGATCAGCTTTGGGAAACTACCATGGATCCTGAAACCCGAACGCTTCAACAGATTACCATCGAGAGTGCTGCCGGCGCCGACAAAATGTTCTCAACCCTGATGGGTGGCGATGTTGAACCTCGTCGAGAATTTATCGAGCGCAACGCGAAATACGCAAAATTAGATATCTAACAATTTTAATGAGAAACCGGTGGGTGAGCTTGCCGAACCCCCGAATCATTCTACATATTTACTAAATAAGTTTTATGGCTAGAGAAAAAATTATTCCAATAACCATTGAAGATGAAATGCAGTCATCCTACATCGATTATTCGATGTCGGTTATTGTTTCACGTGCGCTGCCGGATGTTCGAGACGGACTAAAACCGGTTCACAGGCGTGCTTTATATGGGATGAGCGAACTGGGAATGTTGCACAACCGCGGGTACAAAAAAAGTGCGCGTATTGTAGGTGAGGTTCTGGGTAAGTATCACCCGCATGGTGACACTGCCGTTTATGATACCATCGTGCGTATGGTGCAGGATTTCTCCCTTCGATATCCGCTGGTGGATGGACAGGGTAACTTCGGCTCGGTTGATGGTGACTCTGCAGCTGCTATGCGTTATACGGAAGTTCGCATGGATCGAATTGCGGAAGAATTGTTGACCGACATCAACAAAGAAACCGTTGATTACCAGCCAAACTTTGATGACACTTTGCAAGAACCGGTGGTTCTGCCGGGTGCCCTTCCAAATTTATTGGTGAACGGAGCTTCGGGTATTGCCGTAGGTATGGCTACCAACATGGCGCCGCATAATTTAACGGAAGTTGTGGATGGAATTGTTGCTTATGTGAACAATCCCGAGATCGAAACTAAAGAATTGATGGAGCATATTACCGCTCCTGATTTCCCAACCGGTGGTATTATTTACGGCTACGAAGGCGTAAAAGAAGCCTACGAAACCGGTCGCGGAAAAGTAACGCTAAGAGCACGTGCCAATACTGAAGAATTACGTGGTGGTCGCGAGCAGATTGTAGTTACCGAGATTCCATATCAGGTGAACAAAGCTACTATGGTACAAAAAATCGCCGAGCTCGTTCGTGATGAGAAAATCACCGAGATTTCTGAAGTTCGTGATGAGTCGGATCGTGAAGGTATGCGCCTTGTGATTATCCTCAAGCGTTCTGCAAATGCCGGCGTGGTACTAAATCAGCTTTATAAGTACACGCAGATGCAAACCACTTTCGGTATCATCAATTTGGCGCTGGTTCAAGGCCGACCAAAAGTGATGCAACTGAAAGAGTTGATCCACCATTATGTGGAGCATCGCATCGAGATTATTATCCGTCGTACGATATATGATTTAGAAGCAGCAGAATCTCGCGCACACATTTTAGAGGGATTAAAAATCGCCCTCGACAACCTGGATGAAGTAATCAAAACCATCCGCGCGGCTAAAAACCCACAGGTAGCCAATGTGGAACTTCGTAAGAAGTTTGCATTGACAGACATTCAGGCGAAAGCGATTCTGGAGATGCGTCTTCAAAAGCTAACTGGTCTTGAGCGTGATAAAATCGACACCGAGTACCGCGAAATCGTGGATAAAATTGAAGAGTTCCGCGTGATTCTATCAGATAGATCTCGTCAAACTGCGATTGTGATCGAAGAGTTGGAAGACTTGAAAGCACGTTATGGCGATGAGCGCCGTACGCAAATTGTGTATTCTGCTGAAGACTTCAACGTGGAAGACATGATTGCCGATGAAGATGTTGTAGTTACCATTTCGAACAAAGGCTTCATCAAACGTATGCCTGTGAGCGGTTATCGCCGACAGCGCCGTGGTGGAAAAGGAATGAAAGGCACCACTACACGTGATGAGGAATATGTAGAACATTTATTTGTGGCCACGAACCACAATTACATCCTGTTCTTTACCGAGAAAGGAAAATGCTACTGGTTGAAAGTTTATGAGATTCCGGAAGGTGGACGATTAGCGCGTGGACGTGCGATTGTGAACCTGATCGAAATCGACAAAGAAGACACCATTAAAGCTTTTGTTCCGGTTAAAACGCTCGACGATGAAGCCTATGTAAAAGGTCATTCTATTGTGATGAGTACGAAAGAAGGTCAGATTAAGAAGACTTCTTTGGAAGCCTACAGCCGACCTCGTCGTGACGGCATTATTGCCATCAATATTAAAGATGATGATAGCCTGCTTGGTGCGGCGCTTACTGATGGCGATTCTAATATCATTCTTGCCAATAAAAATGGACGCGCTATTCGTTTCCATGAAAGCGATGTTCGCGAAATGGGTCGTAACACTTCGGGTGTGCGTGGAATGAACCTGGATAAAGGCGATGAAATCGTTGATATGGTTGTGATTAAGAATTCACACGAAGCTACGGTGCTGGCTATCTCAGAAAATGGCTATGGAAAGCGTTCGTTGGTGGATGATTACCGAGAGCAAAGTCGAGGTGGTAAAGGGGTAATCACGCTGAAAGTGACGCCAAAAACCGGCGACTTAATTGCCTTGAAGGAAGTTACCGATCAGGATGATTTGATGATTATTACCGAGCGCGGTAAAGTGATTCGAATGAGCTGCTCGGGCATCCGAACCATGGGCCGAAACACGCAGGGCGTTCGCATTATGCGTCTGGATAGCGACGGCGCTATTGCCGCGGTAACCCGTGTAGTTAATGAAGAGGATGATGAAGCAGAAGAGATTTAAACTCTGTTCTTTTTCTGAATGGAAATTAAACCCCGATCATTAAGTTGGTCGGGGTTTTTTGTTGAACTATTCGCTCAATCAATAAACGATCATCATGAAAAATTCAGTAGATAACCTTGATAATTTTAAAGTCCTACTGAGCTTTTGTATGAAGGGTCATCGAAATTTCATTTACTGTCTCTAAGCTTCGTGCTGTTTATTCTTCAGCAGTAGCTTCAGAATGACTTTTAAATCACAGCAACCCAAATAAGTAAATCGTCAGCATTCCCCAGCTGGTTCCGGTTACCATACTTAAGATTGCAAGCACGATGGCGTGTGGCATTAGCTCTTTTTTATAGGCAGAAGTAACTGCCGGCGCTGTGGAAATCCCGCCTAAATTTGCCATGCTACCAATGGCCACCCACGCAATGTTTGTTTTTAGAATTCGAGCGGTAGCAAGCATCGCTACAAAATGTAGAATCAACCAGATGAGCACCAGAATTATCAGATTAACCGGCAAACTTAGGTTGCTGAAATTCAACTTTAAACCCAATATGGCCATGATCAAAACTATACTAACTCCGGCTACTTTAAGAACTAGTGCATGATTCCAGATTGGAATGATATTTCCCAAAAGTAATCCCGCGATGGAAAGCACAACAATACTCATTAGAAAACTCATCGGGATAAAGTAGGTGCCGATCATTATTGCCAGTATCACACCTAGGGTGATGGCGTTTATCTTCCATAATGAGAGTTCATTGTTGGGTGTTGGTGGTTCAACTATCGGGAATTCCGGGTCGATGCCCCATCGTGCATTCAAGCGATTACTTTGCTTGATAAACTGGAACATTAAAATCGTCCAGATATTCACTAAAATATTATCCAACACCAAAATGGAAAGGAATAAAGCCTCGGGTGTTTCGGCCAGTTCTTTAAGAATAAGCTGGCTGGTGCTTCCTCCAATCCATCCCCCAACAATTGGAGCGAGTCCTTTCCAGTATTCCTGTCCTATAAAAAGCTCGGTGTTTTCGGGATTAAGCCACCCGAAAATGATTACTAACAAAACTGGAAGCGTAGCAATTACCAACGAGCCGGCCACAAATACGATAATTGGTTTTACGCCAACAATCTTCAGCTGCTTAAATGAGAGGGCGCTCATTACCGTTAAAATAGTAAATGGAATAATCCATGAGCGACTTAGATCGTGCAAGTACACGGTGGATAAGTCGTAATTAAACAAATGGGTAAAGCCTGCCGGAATTACATATGCGAATAAAATGGTCGGGAACCAATCCAGAATAACTTTAACCACTTTATGCTCCACTTTGTTGATTGATTGAACAAAGCCAACGGTTAAAATCACAACAATAAAGCCAATTACTTCTGTTGATAAGCTATTCATACGCGGTAGTTAAAATGCCTAAACACATCATCAATCCTTCTTTGAAATTTCCTAGTCGGAGGTTCTCGTTCGGTGCATGAATGCTATTATCAGGGTTGGGAATTCTAACGGATATAGCCGGAATGCCGAGGGTTGAAATAAATGGAGCAATGGGTTGTGAGCCGCCGGTATTTTGCATCCGATAGTAGTTTCCCTCACCAAAAACATGGTCCATAGCATCACCAAGCCAATCCCCCAGTGGTGAATCTAAAGGCGTTTTAAAGGGTAACGAACCGATCCTATATTCCACCTTGATAAGTTTATCGTGGATGCGTCTTTCTTCGTCTGTCGGGTCTCGATCGAGCACCTTATATCCTAAACCTTCGATATGGCCTATCACCTTTTGCACTTGTTGTTCACCCGGCGTTTCCGGAACCAATCTCATATCAATTTCTGCAATTGCTTCGGCAGGGATAATGGTTCGAACTTCTTCGCCCGTCCAGGCAGCGCGTAGCCCCCGAACATTTAGCGATGGATATTGCAATGCTTCCTGATAAGTGTCTCCAACATGTTCCGCTACTGATATTCCCAAAGTTGAAAGTAGTTCATCACGATCCACCGGAACTCTATTTATCAGATCTTTATAGGCATCACTTAGCTCAATGCCATCGTAAAACCCGGGTATAAGCACTTTCCCATTCTCGTCTTTCATCGATGCCAATATTCTTGATAAATCAAAAACTGGATTAGGTGCAAAATTCCCATACTGTCCGGAGTGCAGATTGTTTTTAGGCCCGAACACCGTCAATTTCATCGTAGCAATTCCCCTTGCGCCAAACGTTAAAGTTGGGAGGTTCCCCGGGGGTCTGGTGCCATCCATAATGAGTAAAGCATCTGCATCAAATATTTGTGGATTCCTTTCAACTAATTTTGGAAGCGTTGGTGAGCCCAACTCCTCCTGAAAGTCCATAATTACCTTGATGTTGAAAGCCGGCTCTAAACCTTGATCTTGTAATATTTGTAGTGATTGAATAAAGGCTATTGCCGGTCCTTTAGAATCTGATGCCGACCTTGCGAATATTTTCCAATCAGGGTTGTAGCCGTAGTTTAATTTTTCCCGATCAATCTCAGTGCAGTTATCATTAATGCATTCTTTCAAAACGGGAATAAACGGACTTTCCTGATTCCATTGAGTTGAATCAACGGGCTGTCCATCAATTTGTAAATAGAAAAGAATCGTCGGCTTATCGGGATTGATAATTTTTTCTGCAAATAGGTGATCAACACCTGCAGAATTCATAGTGATTAGTTCATACTCCAATTCTGTAAACACATTATGTAACCATTTACGGTTATTCTCAATATCAGCCGGATTCCCACCATAGTTTGGGATATGTAGGAATTCGATCAACTGATCAATGCCCTCCATAAAGTATTGATTCGATAACTCTTCAATGGTATCGGCAGTAAGAGATTGACCGCGCACCATCGTAAATGGTAACAAGAAAAAAGCGATCAGTAGAAATCGCATAATAATATCTGTTTAGTTGAACCGAGAACGTACTTATAAAAAATCAGAAGCGATATAGTTTCTATACTTGATCACAAAAAAAATGATCTGCATTAAAAATCCTCATTTGATGATTGCTTATAGTTCCCTTGAAAAAAATGCGATGTGCGTAATAATTTAATCCCTCATAATCTTTTGTATTTCATTCCGGTATTTATTTTAATTCGGAATCATTAATCCCATTCCACATGCCAACAACAACTCCCGAACATGATGCCCGTGTAGCAGCGTTAACCTTTGCCGGGGTGTATCCGCATTATGTTACCAAAATTGAAAGTAAAGGCCGAAACAAGGCAGAATTGCACCAAGTTATTGAATGGCTAACCGGCTTTGATGAAGCAAAACTACAGGAGCTCATCGAGCAAAAAGTGACCTTTGAAGAATTCTTTGATCAAGCAAAACTGAACCCAAATGCTGATCAGATTAAAGGCGTGATTTGTGGGTATAGAATCGAAGACATCGAGACGCCACTTACTCGCCAAGCTCGTTATTTAGACAAGGTGGTTGAAGAACTTGCCAAGGGGAAGAAGATCGAAAAGATTATGCGAGCTTCTTGAGTTACAAAGGTTCTATAATGAATGCCGATTTTCGAAGCATTGTTTTATCCGACAATCGTTCGTTAGCCTATGAATCTTATGGCTACCAAAACGGGTTTCCGATAATTGCTCTTCATGGTTTGCCGGGATCAAGAATTTGGTTTAAAACAGACGATGATATTGCTACATCCTTAGGAGTGCATTTAATTACTGTTGATCGTCCCGGTTATGGCCAAAGCGATATTAATCCTGCTCATTCATTTCTATCTTTTGCAAGAGATCTAAATGAACTTATTCAGTTTTTAGATATTGAGGAGCATTCCATATTGGGTGTATCAGGAGGTGGTACGTTTGCTGCTGCATATGCATTTCAGGCTTCTCATAAATTGAAAAAAGTTGGCTTGATCTCTACTGTTAAGCCTTTTGAGTCTGGCAAACCCCCGAAGGAAATGGCCTTTGCAAATCGTGTCTTTTTCAGTTTAGCAAGATTCTTCCCAACTTTACTACGGTTTTTCTTACATCAACAGAAAAAGGCATTGGATCACAAACCTGAAGATTACTTGATTTCATCACAAAAAAACGTTGCGCATCTTTGTGAATATGATCAGATAATTATGCAGGATTCTGAAATCGCCGAAACAATGTATCTCCATATTACTGAAGCTTATCGCAATGAAGTTAATGGAGCCGTACAAGAAGCTATTTTATTTACTCAACCGTGGGGATTTGAGCTCAAAAGTATAGAAACTCAAGTGGAACTCTGGCATGGTACCGCCGATACTTTAGCTCCGATTAGCATGGTTAAAGAAATGTCGCAGTATTTTAGGAATTGCAATGAACATTTTCTTGTGGATAAAGGGCATTTTATCAGCGAAGAAGACGAGGTATGGAATAATATGTTAACTTCTTTAAAAGAGTGATTTCTTCATATAATTTCAAATGATCCCATTAAAAGCACTTCATTACTAATGAACAATAAAGTCATGTTTTTTCTCTCTATAGTATTACTGATCAGTGCTTTAAGCTGTACTGAGGATCAAAGTCCTGTTGCCAACGACATTTCTGTAAACGCTACTCAGGATTTAATCACCTGGTCGGATACCAATGATTTAAATAGTAAAATTGATGAGATTATAGTTTTTGATTACGGTCAGGCTTTGGAAAGTGAGGTTAATAAAACCATTGGATTTAATACTGATACGACTCAATTAGTTGCTCGTGTTTTTGTTGCCTCAGAGTATAATGACAATTACTTCGATCCGGATATTTCGAACAATACTGTAACTGTTCAGCTCCGAAAAGTTACTGCCACTGAAGCTGTAGTTCTAAGCGCTGATGGACCCGGGGATACGTATGAATTAATCACTTCTGTTTTAGCACCTGGTGCAAACCCGGTAGAACCGCCAGATTGTAATCATCAAGAATTTGGCAGACATATAGATGAAGTATTTGATGACGATTTGGGAGCCAATGTATTTCGATTTCACATCCATGTTGATCCGGATAACGATAGATGCATTAACTTCGATCGACAACGAAATGAAATTAAGTCCTACAATCAATCTCCGAATAACTTGCTGGGTGTTGAGGGTGAAACGGTCATTTATTCCTGGAAATTTAAACTGCTTACCGGCTTTCAATCATCACCAAATTTCACACACATTCATCAGTTAAAATCGGTAGGTGGCGAATTCGATAGTATGCCCATGTACACGTTAACCACCCGTAAATCCAATCCCGATATTCTGCAATTACGTTATGCTGAGGTGGATAAACAAATCACTCTGGCACAAGTTGAGCTGGAATCATTTTTAGGCAATTGGGTTGAGGTTACTGAGAAGATCAAATATGGCTATTCCGGAAGCTATGAGTTGGACATCAAGAGAATTGGTGATGATATGCTTTTGTTTGAGTACTCCAACAATGACATTATAAACTGGAGAGAAAATGGGGAGTTTGTGCGTCCGAAATGGGGTGTTTATCGAAGTTTAATTAATGCTCAGGATCTTCGAGATGAGACTGTGCTTTTTGCGGATTTTTCTATCGAAGAGATACTTGAAGACTGAGTTGGTATTTGGAATAAATTGATCTGACATTTCAATTACAAATTGAACCACTCTTAATCGTTTTTCTGCATTATCTTGCCCAAAATTACCTAACCATTTTCAACCGTGATGTTCCAATATCGAGTAATCCATCGCTTCTGTTTATTTTTAAGTGTAGTTCTAATCATTTCGTGTTCGTCGAGTAATGTTACTTCTGTAAAGAATATCGATTTAAACTCGTCCCCTCTTATCCCTAAGCCATTACACGTAACATCAGCTTCCGGTGAGTTTCAGTTGAACAATAAGCTAGTTATTCAACTGGATGATTCTCAATCAGAGTTGCGTTCGATCGGCGAATATTTGGTAAACAAAATTAATGACCGTACGGGTTTGGTTCCTTCCATAAAATCGAATGAAATCGGCCCATCTTCGATTTATTTCATTTTAAAAATCCTCGACTCAGATAATCCCGAAGCCTACGAATTAGACATCACACAAAACGCGGTTTATTTATCGGCCAACACGTTTGAAGGCGCATTTCGCGGAGCACAAACTATTCTTCAGCTAATAGATAATAATGAAGATAGACAATGGGTTATTCCCGCCGGCCAAATCATTGATGAGCCACAGTTTTCTTACCGAGGAACCATGTTAGATGTATCTCGACACTTTTTTGGCGTTGATTATTTGAAGAAGTACATCGACATCTTAGCCTATTATAAGATCAATCACTTTCATCTGCATTTGTCGGATGATCAAGGCTGGAGAATCGAAATTAAATCATGGCCGTTACTAACCGAGATTGGTGGAAGCACCGAGGTTGGTGGAGGTCCGGGTGGATTTTATACCCAAGAGGAATTCAGAGAAATTGTTGAATTCGCGGCTGATCGATATATAACTATCGTCCCTGAAATTGATATGCCGGGGCATTCGAATGCAGCGACAGCATCTTATCCCATTTTAAATGGAAACGGTATTACACCGGAGCTTTATACCGGCAAAAAAGTTGGTTTTTCAACCTTCGATACACGTAGCGATACCGTTTATCAATTTGTCGATGATGTAATTCGCGAAATATCTGCGATTTCGCCGGGACCATATTTTCATATTGGTGGTGATGAAAGTCACGTTACCGAAGACGAGGATTATGTGTATTTCATTAATCGCGTTGAAAAAATTGTTCAGAAATACGGTAAGCAAATGATTGGGTGGACAGAAGTTGCTTAGGCGGATTTAGATTCAACATCCATCGCTCAGTATTGGGTTCATCCCGCAAAAGCCGAAATGGCAATGGACAAAAATATGAAGTTGATTCTTTCTCCGGCAGAAAAAACCTATCTCGACATGAAGTATGATACGCTTTCACCTTTTGGCTATAACTGGATCGGCTATATTTCTGTTAAAGATGCGTATACCTGGAATCCTGAAGATTATTTCCCCAACGAATTTGTGATGGGTGTTGAGGCGCCGTTGTGGTCGGAGAATTTTGGATCGGCAGATTCACTAGAGTTTATGGCTTTTCCTAGATTGATTGGAATCTCTGAACTTGGCTGGACAATTAAGTCACTTCGGGATTGGGAAGATTATCGGCATCGGTTAGCACACCAGGCTTTTTATTTGCGAAGAAATAACATCAACTTCTTTGCATCGCCTGATATTGATTGGCCGGAATAAACCCTAAAGGTCTACACTTAATCCTAATTAAAACAACGTGATGGATTATCTATCAATCATAGAGAAATCGTATCGATATACTGAGAACCTTAAGGATCGTGGGCTGCTTGCAACTTATATACCTGAGCTGGCTAATGTAGATCCAACAAAGTTTGGAGTACATTTGATCACGGTTGATGGTGACAAATATGGCTTAGGTGATCATCAAGTTAAGTTCTCGATACAGAGTATTTCTAAAGTTCTATCACTTACGTTGGCCTATCGAATTCTTGGGGAGAAAATCTGGAAGCGCCTCGATGTTGAGCCTTCCGGCACCAAGTTTGATTCTCTAATTCTTCTCGAGACCTTTCAGGGGATTCCGAGAAATCCTTTTGTTAATTCAGGAGCTCTCGTTATTTGCGACATCCTTATTTCTCACTTAGACAATGCTCACGATGAGTTTTTGGATTTCGTGAGAGACATCAGTGATCTCCCTGATTTAAAGTATTCCGATCATATTGCTGATTCGGAAAAATCAATGGGCTATAGAAACGTAGCGATGTGTAATTTTATCAAATCGTTTGGGAATATTGAAAACGAACCGGAAGACGTGTTGGATTTCTATTTTGATGTGTGTTCTCTTGAGATGAGTTGTGAACAACTTGCTCGGACTTTCGGATTTTTCGCAAATGGCGGTTGTAAAATATCTGATGGAAAACGAGTGATACCCAAAAGCCAGACTAAACGAATCAATGCGTTAATGCTTACCTGTGGATTTTATGATGAATCCGGTGAATTTGCATTCAAAGTTGGGCTTCCCGGAAAGAGTGGAGTTGGCGGCGGTATCGTTGCGGTGTATCCCAACAATTATTCTGTTGCGGTTTGGAGTCCGGGCTTGAACCCAAAAGGAAACTCGTATATGGGGATGAAATTTCTAGAAGAACTTACGACTCACTCTGAGCTTTCGATTTTTTAGAAATTGAAATGTGTTAGCCCTCCAACATTTTCTTCAATAGCGCAGCTCTTTTTTCTTTCAATTCTATCGGACCTTCAATTTTTAAGTCAGCACCAAATTGAAGCAGCCATTGGTTGATGAAGTCTAAATTGTCGAAGAAAAACTCAATCCTAATTTTTTTAGAATTTTCGCGCGATTCCTTAAATATTTTAGCCGGCAGATTTGCTTTAAATCGATTAACGGCGGCATCATCGAGTATTAGTATTATTTTTTGCTCAAACTCGTTAGATCTAAAAATTAAGCCCTCTATGTCGATTTTCGATTTTAGCTCATATTTTTCGTTCACAATTTTCACTTCCGACATTCTATCGAGACGAAAATTGCGAGTGTCTCCTCTAAGGTGCGATCGTCCGATCATATTCCAGTGATCCTCGAAGTAAACTAAAATGTAAGGATCTACTTTTCGTGTCTTTTTTTCTCCCTTGCTCGATTCGTAAATAAACTCAACGCGCAACTCTTGCGAGATCGCACTACTAAGTGTGTACCAATCTCCCCCATCCCTTTTTATACCGCCATATTTTTGAAATGGATCAACAATGGTTTTACTGCTAAGGGAATTCATGAAGTCCTTTAGCTCGACAGGCAAAACGTTTTTAATTTTCAGCTCTACACCTTCCGCATCTTCACTAAGGCCGCTATCAATCTGGGTTTTCACGAAGTTAAGCCCAACAATAATAGTAGCTAATTCTTTTTCAGAGAACATCAAAGGCGGAATCTTATAGCCTTTCATCATTCCGTAACCGGCGTATTTATCCCAGGTTACCGGCACATTTATTTCTTGTAACGCATTGAAATCTCTAAATATAGTGCGCCTACTTACTCCAAATTTTTTTGCAATCTCTTCAACGGTCAGCTTTTCCCCGGGTTTTTGCAGGAGCAGCATTAGCTTTAATCTTCTTTCAGAGCTTTTCATCAATCTTCTTCACTTTTACGATTGCTTTTCCTTTATAGAACGGATCGTCAATGGTTTTATCAAGCTGAATGATTTCACAATTTAATGCTAACTCAACTCTTTGAATCTCATCATACGCCTCTTTCTCTCCTTTCAGGAATATAATCTGAGACCAATCATTACCATTTAGGTAATCAATCAACTCATCAACCTTAAAGGCATGCTTACTTACGATTAATTCACCCGACTCAATCTGCTGACTCGCAATGGACCCGATAATTATGTCAAAGTTTTTGCACCCCATTTTTCGCGCGATTTGTTTTACCGCCATCATCTTTTTTGAAACAATGTCATTCACCCTGACTGTTTTTTCAGGGAAACACATACTCAATGGCACACCCGGCAATCCCCCGCCCGAACCTGTATCTAAAATGGTTTCCGCATTTTTAACCTCATCCATCACAGACAACAACAACGAGTGCTGCACATGTTTCACCATGGTTTCATGTGAAACATCTCGGCTAATTAAGTTTACTCTTTTGTTCCACCAGAAAACCTGACTAATATACTCCAGGTACTTGCCTCGATTTTTCTGAAATAACTCGATTACAACTTCATAGGCTTCGCTTGATAGACTTTTACTGGTAATTTTGTGTTTCACGTGAAACCTAGTTTTTTAAGTATACCATCAGAACAGCTACGTCACTAGCAGAAACCCCGCTTATTCTCGAAGCCTGCCCAATGGTTTCGGGTCTGATTTTGGATAGTTTTTGCATTCCTTCGGTAGAAAGGCTTTTTAATTTAGTGTAATCAATCTTCTCAGGAATTGGAGAGTTCTCTTTATTGCTTAGCTCTTCTACCATCTCATATTCCTTCTGGATGTAGCCGGAATACTTAACCTGAATTTCTACCTGTTCAATGACATATTTATTATCTGTAATGCTTTCTATCTGTGACTTCAACTCTTCGTCAGCATCAATCATCGCGTTTAAGTCAACTTGGGGTCTCATTAAAACCGTGTGAGCTTTTACCGGCTGGGAAAGTTTTGAAGTGCCCAGTCGCTCTAACATTGGGTCCATTTTTTCGGGACGAACCGTGTATTTTGAAACAAGATTGTGCAATTGGTCAATCTCTTCCCGCTTCTTTACGTATCTATCATAACGCTCTTGAGAGGCCAACCCTATCTTGTATCCAAGTTCGGTGAGGCGTAAATCGGCGTTGTCTTGGCGCAAAAGAATTCGATGTTCAGCACGAGAAGTAAACATTCTGTATGGTTCTTCTGTGCCTTTATTGATTAAGTCATCAATTAAAACACCGATGTACCCTTCTGATCTTTTAATAACGAAAGGTTCTTTTTCCTGAACTTTTAGCGCCGCATTAATACCCGCCATCAACCCCTGGCATGCAGCTTCTTCGTAACCAGTAGTACCATTAATTTGTCCGGCAAAGAATAGTCCGTCTACAATCTTTGTCTCTAAGCTTCTCTTAACCTGATGCGGAGGAAAGTAATCGTACTCGATGGCGTAGCCGGGTCGAATCATAACTACTTCTTCAAATCCGGGAATGGTGCGAAGTGCTTCGATCTGAGTTTCTTCCGGCAAAGAAGTTGAGAATCCATTTAGATACATTTCATAGGTGTTCCAACCCTCAGGCTCAAGAAACAATTGATGACGATCTTTATCTGCAAACCGGTTGATTTTATCCTCTATACTTGGACAATAACGTGGACCAATAGATTTGATCCGTCCATTAAACATCGGGCTGCGATCAAAACCTGTTCTCAAAACATCGTGTACAGCCTCGTTGGTGTATCCAATCCAACATGTTAATTGGTCTTCGGCTTTTGGAAGGTCACCGTCCGTCATAAAAGAAAACGGTGAGGCATCGTCATCGCCATACTGGATTTCAAGCTTTGAATAATCCACAGAACGACCATCAACTCTAGGTGGTGTTCCTGTTTTAAGTCTTCCTATTTCGAACCCGAGCTTTTCAAGTGCCGCAGATATTCCTACTGACGCTCTCTCCCCCGATCTACCACCGCCATAATTACTTTCGCCAATGTGGATTAATCCATTTAAAAAAGTCCCGCTTGTTAGAACTACAGACTTTGCCCTGAATACCTGTCCGGTTTGTGTAATGATCCCTATCACCTGACCATCTTCTGTAATCAAATCAACTACATTATCCTGGCGGAAGGTTAAACTAGGAATGCTCTCAAGCTTTTCCCGCATCTTTTGAGCATACAACATCCGATCGCTTTGGCATCGAGGACTCCACATTGCCGGGCCTTTACTTCGATTCAACATTCGAAATTGAACAGAAGATTCGTCGCTTACAATACCGCTCAAACCACCTAAAGCATCAATCTCTCTTACTAGTTGTCCTTTAGCCACTCCTCCCATTGCCGGATTACACGACATTTTTGCAATGGCTTCTAAGTTCATTGTTATCAATAATGTTTTGGTCCCAAAGCGAGCTGCGGCTCCTGCAGCTTCGCTACCTGCGTGCCCGGCACCAACTACGATAACATCATATGAAGAGTAATTACTCATCTATGTATTTATTATTTTTTAATTTATATGAATTATTTATCAATAAGATATGTTGATAAAGATACGTAAATTTATAACGTATAATTTTTCAACAAAATCAGACCAAGAGAAGAGATGACAAAATCAACATTGACGGTAGTTTTGATTCTTACCGTGCTAACCGGCTGTTCATTTTTTGGCAACAGTGCCGACGATCAGCGAATAGTAGTTGTAAATGATGCAGAAGCATTGAGCCTACGCCAGCAGATTAAAGATGAGGCTATTCTTATAGATACAACAGCAACAAATGGGTTCCGATCAAAAAAAGCTAAAAAAGTAACCTTCGACCTTAAATTAGAATCAGAATTAAGTTCACCAGAAGTTAGTGGAAATGTGCTTCAGGCAACGATGGTAAGTAATGATAACTCAAATGCGAAATGGCTGATCAGTTATAATCAAAAGGGGGATAGTTATATAGGTAGCATCGATTTTGCACAAGTTACCGGCAATGGGAAAAATATCGAAGTTCGTTCTAATGTGAGTTTCACTGATAGTGATGTTAATGCAGTGGATTTGAGCAATAACATTCTTTATGCAGCAATTGCTACGGATAACACATCAATTGTAAACGGCGCCGATCGATCAGCTATTCAGTCTATTGGAATAAATGGATTTAATATTCAAGAGGACGAAAACACTGAACGGTCATTAAAAAGTTTTGCGGCTAATTCTATTCATATGGATGATGATCTTATCTATGTTACAAGCGGTAGTAATGGTGGCTTAACTGTTTTTGACGAAGACTTAAGCAATGAAATCGCTTTCGTAGAAATCGATGGCGCCAGATGGGTAGACATTACAGACGATTATTTAGCCGTTCTTGCCGGTGATACTAATAACGATGGAAATGGCACCATCTACCTCATTAATAAATCGAGCTATCAGATAACTGCTGAATACCCTTTTGCAGGAGCAGCTAAGCCGGAGGCTAAGAACACTTTAGAAATAGTAAATGACTATGCATTTATCGCTGCAGGTGACGAAGGTGTTCAACTCATGGATTTGAGAACCGGCACGGTAACACACAATATTCCACGACCGGATCCCTCTTCAATTGGATTATCGGAAGATGTAGTTACAACCAACGCCGTAACTGTGGATGACGATAAAATATTTATTTCAAATGGTGAGGCGGGCGTTTATGTGGCGGAACTCAGTGAAGATGCAGATGACATCGAAAATGATGATTTCGAAATAACAATGTTAGGCAAGCTTCAGTTTGGCGATGTGGAGTCGGTTAATCACGTTACCTACCGAAATAAACTGTTGCTTGTAGCCGCAGGTCTTGGTGGAACGAAAGTAGTTTCTCTAACAGATAAATAAAAAAAAGCCACTAAAGAAAACTTTAGTGGCTTGCGATCCGGAAGGGACTCGAACCCTCGACCTCCTGCGTGACAGGCAGGCGTTCTAACCAACTGAACTACCGGACCATCTCTTTGAGAGCATCAAATATAAAGAGGTATTGAATGCATAGTCAACACCTCTTTCATTTTTTTTAAAGTAATTCTTTTATCGCCGAAACCAGTTCTTCACTTTCAGGTTTTACCTTACTTCGGAACCTGCGTTGCAGATTTCCTTCTCTGTCGATTAAGAATTTTTCGAAATTCCATTTAATGTCACCTTCGAAATCTTGATTTGGAAGCGTAGTTAAGTAGTCGAACAACGGAGCCTTATCATCACCTAATACAGATACTTTTTCAGTCATAGGAAAAGTTACGCCGTAATTGAGCGTACAGAATTGCTTGATGTCTTCCTCGGTACCGGGTTCTTGTCCTGCAAAATTATTGGCGGGAAAGCCAACAACTACAAGACCATCATCATTGTACTCTTCGTAAATTGCTTGCAAGCCTTCATACTGTGGAGTGTATCCGCATTTTGAAGCAACGTTTACAATCAACAAAACTCTACCTTTATATTGTTCTAAGTTCATTTCATTCCCATCAATATCTGAGAGTGAAAAGTCGTAAATAGAGTTATTCATGTTTGCCATACCAGAGAATAAAACTGTTAGTAGAATAGTTAGTATAATCTTCATCGTGTAATATTTGAATGATTCGTTATCAATCAAAGTTAAACTGTTTTTTATTCATTCCCCATGCACTTAAAAATTATTACTCTTTTACTTATCGGAATTCTATTTCAAACCGATTTTGTACAAGCACAGATGTTTTCTGTTTCCGATAAAAGAGAAACCATTACCCAACCAAGATCCATACTGCGGATTGGTACTAGCCTAACTAATTTCACATATGTTGGCAATTCTTCGGAGGGTGGGCCGGAACAACTAAACGTGGAAAAACCTATTTTAGCCCTTGGTTTTGAGTCGATGGGGCTTTCAGCAAATGTTTTGCTAGGCAACCGATTATCCGGAATTAAAGACGCCTCTTTTTTTGATTTAAACATCAAATTCACAAATGGAGTCGCACTCGTTCGCCAACAAAAACTTCAATTTGGGATACCCGTTCAATTAAATACCGGGTTAACTACTTCGAACAACGATTTTTATGAAGACCGATTTAACCAATCTTTTTTCTCAGGTGGAACGGGGCTCTTCCTTAATGCGAATCCAAGTCGAACGCTTCAAACAAGTGTAACTGGCATTGTTGGTTATGGGTTCAGTAATTCGAATGGCGGATTCTTTGGTGGAAATCTATTCTATTATTCGGCGAGTACTAGAATTAACTGGTTGAATGCTTTAGGAGACCGTACGCTAAGCTTTGGGTATGATTACATCTTTAGAGGTTATGATATTGATGTTAACTTATACGATTATGATCTTTCAGGACATCAGTTCACTTTAGGAATTTCACTTTGAAACCAGACAAACTACTTCTTGAGCTAGAGCAACTTCTCGAGCAATCGGGTTACACTCTTAGAAAAGAGCGCGGATCATTTAGGGGCGCCGATTGTGTAATCGAAGGAGATAAACTTGTGATGGTGAACAAGAACAAACCAGCAGAAGCTCAGCTGGGGACCATTGCTAAAGTTCTGGGACAGGTAGATTTAGCAGAAACCTATATCAAGCCGGCGGTTCGTAAAGAGCTTGAAAAATTATGGGACCGACTATCAGTAACACCCGTTGCTGACGACCGCGACTGGGAGATGGGTTAAATGAAGCTCACTTTTTTGGGTACCGGAACTTCGATGGGCGTACCCGTTGCCGGCGGTTTTATGCGAGAAGAACTATTTCATGACCCAAGGAATGAGCGTATGCGTTGCTCTATCTGGGTACAGACGAATGAGTGTTCATTTTTGATTGATGTTGGACCGGAGTATCGAATGCAAAGCATCCGAAGCGGTATAAAATCAGTAGATTTTGTTTTAGTCACGCACGAGCATATGGATCACATCGGCGGGCTTGACGAACTTCGGATGTATAACTACAAGAAGAAAGGTCCGATAGAAGTTTATACCACCCAGAGCGCCTGCGATTCTATAAAAAACAGGTTTGATTACATGTTTGGCGAAAAAAAATATCCGGGTTCTACTTCGCTGGATTTAAAAGTTATAACAGCGCCGATGAATATTGGGGATGTAGAAATTACTCCGCTGCCGATTTCACATGGCTCTCTTGAAATTTTGGGCTACCGACTCAACAATACCGCTTACCTTACCGATGTAAAGCATATTCCGGAATCAACAATTGAACTATTAAACGGCTGTGAAACCATCATCCTAAGTGCATTACGCTGGGAGCCGGAACACCCTACTCATCTTACCATTCCAGAGGCGGTAGAAATAATCGAACAGACACAAATATACGAGGCATATTTGATCCACATGAACAGCTATGTGGATCATGAATCAACAAATAAGAAGTTGCCGCCACATATCAAACTAGCGTTTGATATGCAGACGATTCCACTTCGCTAAAGAAACTTGTTGAGATCTTCGGCAGATTTCAGGTGTTCCACAATTTGTTTTACACCTTGGGCGGTATTCAAATTACAAACCAAAATTGCTGTTTCGGTTTCAACCACGGCAATGTTATCAACGCCTACCAAAGAGATCATTTTTTCAGAGTCTGACATAACCAGGTTGTTTTCTGAAGCTGCAAAGGTCGCGAACATAGTTTGAACAGCATTACCCAGTTTGTCTTTGTTGGCAAGCTCGTACACCGCCGACCAACTTCCAACATCGTTCCAGCCAAACTCACCGGGAACAACAAACACAGATTGCGATCGCTCCATAATGCCATAATCAATCGAAATTGATTCGCAGCTGTAATAAAAATCCTTTATGGCAGCTCCGTGATAGTGGGTATACAATTCGTCGCTGGCCTTTTTCAGCTCATCGTACATTTCAGGTAGATGAGACTCTATTTCCCCAAGCACTGTGGCTGCTTTCCAAACAAACATACCGCTATTCCAAAAATACTCACCCGATTCTAAAAACTTTTCTGCTGTAGCTAGATCTGGTTTTTCAGTAAATGCCCGAACAGGATGCACCGCATTCTCGCCATAAACTTCTTCAGATGCTTTTTCGGCATGAATGTATCCAAAGCCCGTTTCAGGTTTATCCGGATTAATGCCAATGGTGACAAGGTGTTTACCAGATTGGGCCTTCTCGATCGCTGAGTTCAGAATATGCATAAATCCATCACCATCGGTTATATGATGATCGGCTGGCAACACAACCATCGTTGCGTCAGGATCTTTTTTGTAAAGCAATTCTGCTGCAATAGCAACACAGGGCGCCGTGTTTTTGGCAACAGGCTCTCCTACAATATTCTCATCAGGAACTTTAGGGAGCTGCTCTTTAACAATGTCTACATAACTCTCGTTAGTAACCACCATTATCCGTTCTTGAGGAATAACCGATTCAATTCTCTTGGCCGTATTTTGAATCATCGTTCCTTCGCCAAAAAGGTTCAAGAATTGTTTAGGAAGTGATTTCGTGCTTTTTGGCCAAAAACGAGTGCCGGATCCACCGGCCATAATTACTGCATAAACCATAAATACTATTGGTTTTAAATAAGTCTAGTTAAAATTAAAAATCAGGAGGCAATTTTAGACAAACTTACAGAGAAAACCGAACCTTTGTTTGGCTCGCTGGTAATGGTAAGTTTTTCTCCGTGCGCCTCAATGATGTGCTTAACGATAGCAAGCCCTAAGCCGGTACCGCCACGTTCTCTTGATCGAGATTTATCAACCCTAAAAAAGCGCTCGGTTACTCGAGGGATATCTGTTTTGTCGATCCCCATTCCCGTGTCCTTCACAAATAAGAAGATTTTTAAATCCGACGGTTCGCAAGGTTCGATACCAACTTCTACCTTCCCGCCTTTTTGATTGTACTTAATGCCGTTTTCAATCAAGTTAATAAGTACTTGTCGAAGTTGATTCTTATCCGCTCTAATCTGAATGTTCTGATCGAAAGGGTGAATAATTAAATCTACTTCTTCTTTATCAGCCTTATACATTAGGCTTTCAACCACATCTTTAACTATCTCAAATAGATAAATATTCTCGATGTCCGATTTCAATTCCCCGGTTTCTAACTTCGAAATTTCCATCAAATCTTTGGTTAGAAAGATAAGGCGATTAACATTCCGCATGGCTTTCTCGAGAAACTTCCGATTTACCTCTTCATCTTCAAGGGCTCCATTAAGAAGTGTTTCTATGAATCCCTGAATAGCGAATATCGGTGTTTTTAACTCATGTGAGATATCCCCAATAAACTCTTTCCGATAATTTTCGATTCGATTTAAGCGCTGAATTTCACGTTCAACCGTTCGACTTGATTTGATGAGATGCTTGATGATGTAATCCAATTCATCATCATATTGAGTGCGTAAGTCTTCAATTTCCTCAAAGCGTTTTTTAGAGATGTTCTTCGATACCCGCTCAAGTACTTTTATCCTTCTAAATTGTAGTTTATAGCCAACAAAGTAACTCGTTAGAATGGTGGCACCCAGCACAAGTCCGGAAAGCAATAGGGAACTACTAATGTCTACATTCCCAAAAAAGTAGATGATTACAAACGTAAGAATTGCAGAGATAAACCCGGTATAAAATGAAATCCTAAGACCAAGCTTATAAAACGCTTTGTCTTTTTTCCTGTGCCTGCTCATTCCTTAAATCGATAACCTACACCTTTAACCGTTTCGATGTAATGATCGCCTAATTTTTCTCTGATTTTTCGCACATGAACATCAACCGTGCGATCTACTACATAAATATTATCGCCCCAAACTTTGTTCAATAAGGTTTGGCGATCCATAACCTTGCCTCTTCGGCTTGCTAAAAAGAAAAGTAGCTCAAATTCTTTTCTTGGCAACTGAAATTCATCCTCCCCTCGTTTTACGATGTATCGATCCTTATCTATTTCAAGATCGTGAACTTCCAATTTATTTAGCGTTTCACCGGATTCACCAAAACGCCGCAATACAGCTTTAATACGAGAGACCAACTTTGTGGTGCTGATTGGCTTGGTGATAAAATCATCACCACCTTTGTTTAAGCCTTCAATTTCGGTGTTTTCATCACTTCGGGCAGTTAAAAAGATAATGGGAATGCGTTTCAAATCGTCATCTTTGCGCATTATTTCAACGGCTTCAAGGCCGTCCATCTTCGGCATCATTATATCAAGCAGTACCAAATCCGGTTTGTGCTCTTTGGCAACTTCGATACCTTCTTGCCCGTTTTCTGCTTTAAGTACTTTAAAACCTTCCTTTTTTAAATTGTACTCAATTAGATCTAGAAGGTCTTGTTCGTCATCAACTACAAGAATCGTTTTTTTTGACACCGAATTATTTGGTTTGTTAAGGGGAAAACAATTCTACAATTATACTAATCATAGCGTGGAATGTATAATGAAGAAATTGTTACCTACTTAAACTCTGAAGGAAGTATTATTTATTAAGCAAACTAAGCGATTTTCGGATAACGGCAGACGAGTCGCTCACTTCTCCGGCGTTAATTACAGCCATCGCTGCTTGCTCCGATTCTTTTTGTTTAAACCCAAGAGCTTGCAACGCCTGAGCCGCTTCTTCAAATACTCCGGCTTGTGCATTTGTAGTTCCGGAAGTACTACCGGTATCAAATGATTTTAGCTTTTCGCGTAGCTCAACAATAATTCTTTCTGCGGTTTTCTTTCCGATTCCCGGCACTCGAGAGAGAGCAACGGCATCTGCGCCAGTAATAGCTGCAATGAGATTCGATGCCGGAAGTCCGCTTAATATTGTAAGTCCTAATTTCGGACCAACCCCTTTCACGGTGATCAACTGCTCAAAGAGATTCTTCTCATCTTTCGTGAAAAAACCAAACAATCGCTGATCGCTATCTGTGATGTGATGATAGATCAGAAGCTTAATATCTTTTCCCGCTCCCCTTAATTGATCGATGGTTTGAGTAGAAGCTTCTACTTTATACCCCACACCATTTACATCCAGAAAAATGGCGTCTTCGGTGCTTTCTTCAATATGTCCTTTTAAAAACGCGATCATAAAAACTCTTTTCGGTTTAAAATCCTGTATTGCCCCTGAACTATTTAAAGTAGAGCGTCCTCATTATCGGGAAAATTCTTTTTAATTTCGTTCTCCCCCTTATTCAAGGGGGAGTCAGAGGGGGTGAAAATATTTTGAAAATAAGCCTTAGATAAATCCATCATCATTTTCTAACTCTACCCGGGTTTTGCTCCACAAAACTGGCCCAATCCCCTTTTTTATTGTTCTGATGAGTTTTTTTGGTGGATGAAGGAATCCTTTGGTTGTTCATCATGTGGCACCAGGCAACAGCAAGTGCATCGGTGGCATCGTTCGAGAGCTTTTCGTCCGGCAAACGAACCATTTTCTTCAGCATAAACGCTACCTGATCTTTGCTGGCGTTACCATTTCCGGTGATGGATTTCTTAACCACTTTCGGGAAGTACTCAACCGCTTCCAAGCCGCATTGTTTGATCGCCAGAATTGCAGCTGCCTGAGCGCGACCTAGTTTAAGCATCGCTTGCGGATCCACACCATAAATCGGAGTTTCTACTGCACATTGGGTGGGTTTGATGGACTTGATGATGCTGGAAATCTGTTCGAAAATGTAATTCAGTCGATCAGAATGCTCCGGGATTTTTGCCATCCGAATTACATCACAACGCAATGCAATGAGTTTGCCATTCTCCTCGGTAAGTACCGCGTAACCGGTTACCCGCGAGCCGGGATCGATACCGAGGATTATTTCTGGCATGGTGAAAGGAGTTGAAGTTTACTAAATAAATGTCATTCAGCCGCGAAAGCAGGAATCTCAAACTAACTATTAGGATTCCCGCCTACACGGGAATGACTAAAAATTGCGACTTTGATCGCTTACTCTTCGCCTTCTGAATACAGATTAGCAAGATCGTTCATCATCTCTTCCGAAATACCATTGGTAACAAAGCCACCGTCGTGGAATAGATTCTGCATAGTTACTTTTCGGGTTAGATCAGAGAACAAGGTGAGGCAATAATCCGCGCATTCGTCAGCAGATGGATTGCCAAGTGGGGCTAATTTCTCTGCAAAAGTGTACATGCCATCAAAGCCTTTAATTCCGGAACCGGCCGAAGTTTTTGTAGGTGCCTGAGAAACCGTATTCACACGAATACCTCGTTTTGCCAATCTACTTCCATAGTTTCGGGCAATGCTTTCGAGCAGCGCTTTTGCATCGTTCATATCCGAATATTTGCTGAAAATTCGCTGCGCACCGATGTATGATAATGCAACAACTGAACCGCCATCGTTTAACAACCCACCCTCATCTGCGTGATGAAGTATTCGATGCAACGATACCGCAGAAATGTCGAGCGACTGCTGATACCATTTGTAATTAATATCAGTGTATTCCTTTTTCTTTCGGATGTTTGGCGACATCCCAATAGCGTGCAAAATAAAGTCAACGCCACCACCAAAATGCTCTTTAGTCTTTTCAACCAACTCTTTGATCTGATCATCGCTGGTTACGTCGCATGGAAAAATCGGAGCCCCGGTCTCTTCACCTAATGCATCAAGAGCACCCATTCGAAGTGCAATAGGAGCATTTGATAACACAAACTCTGCACCTTCCCGCTTACAAGCCAGCGCAATTCGCCATGCTATACTGCGCTCATCTAAAGCGCCAAAAATAATTCCTTTTTTCCCTTTTAATAAACCGTAGCCTTCGCTCATAATCTTATAACTTTTTGTTGATTAAGTGATGGCTGAAAATCTTACTTATTCCGCTAAAATGATAGGGGCAATTATTCTAAGGCTATATCGTCAATTCACGGAATCAATATCAACAATAGATCCATTTTCGATCTTAAACACTACCCATTCGTCCCCACGCTGATTGGCGTTTATTCGATACGTTTTAATGAGGCGATTATCCCCATACACCCGAACGGTTGCTCTAGATTTGTTCGATAAATCGGAACTGCGGCGTTTATTTCGATTAGTATAATCGTGCACTTTATAGGTATAAGTTACAGAATTACTAATTCGGTTTATGGTGATCGTTTCCGGTCCGTTTCCATTGCGATCATCTCGATCCAAGCGGGTAACCCCATCATCACTGGTTTTTTTATGGCGATAAGAAATGTGATACTCTCCATCTTTGATAAAATGTGCGTCTAAATCTTTTGGGCGATCTGCCCAATCCAAAACTATTCGATATTGTTCGGGCAGTAAATCCGGCGAGATTGAAATTTGATTCTGAAAAACCGAACCAACCATGATTTCAAGGTTAAACTCGGTATTAATAAAGCCGGGTTTTCTAAAAGTGACTGCAAGCTGCCCGTTATCAATATCGGTTTTAAACCGAATTTTGCCGTTCAAATCCGTTCGATAGGATTGGTTGCTGATCATCACCATGGCGTCAGGGATGTACTCACCGGTTAAGGCATTTACAAATCGAAGGGTGAGCTCGCCGGTGTTAAGCTCATTAAACATATCATTGGCACGGTCTTGCACACCCGAAGAGCCTGTTTGTGCAATTGCTATGCTACTGCTAAATAGTAGTACAAGTAAGGAAAGTAAGCTGTGTTTCTTCATGATCGCGTGCGTACTTCTATAGCAGATTTTTGTTCCCCATGATACAAAGAATCGTTCGATCTAAAGCTCTCTACGTGTTAAATCTCGTGCAGAATGATGTTCCATTAAAATTTCAATATGAGTATCTGATTTAATTCGGTAGATAATTCTATAAGTCCCTTCGATAATTTCTCTAATATTTTCATCGCCTTTTTCCGGACTCAGCTTGCGCCAGCGTCCGCTGGTGCAAAAAAGTAAGCTAGCAATTACGCAAAGTAAAGCTTTCAGGTCCAAGCGGATGCTTGAACCAGCTGCGCATAACGTTTGGAATCAAGAGAGATAAATTCATAGATATCTCGCAAATCATTTTGAGCTGATACTAACCAAGTTAATCGAACCACTTGCTCATTTCTAATTTGAGCTCTTCGTCTGAGATGGATTTTCCCTCATCCGATTCCTGAATTCGCTTTTCAAGTTTATCTATAAAAACGAGCCGATCAATCAATTCATCAATGGTCATTTCATCGGGAAAGTGCTCGATATGTGACTTTAGTTTCTCTTTTGTAATCATAGCATTGGTGTTCGGTTATAGTAAATGTACTTAACACGTAGCAAAATTCATATCAAGGCAAACGATCAGATACCACTTTCGAACTAGATTTTCGATGTTGTTCCGTTCATAAATTTTTAACTAATAAAAAATGAATGCTTTCGGAATATCATTTATCACAAACTATATTCATGGCTCTTATATCTTAATGACTTAAAGCGGTAGCATTTATTATGAAAAAGTTTTTTCTCTCTTTACTTGCGATAATTCTCGTTGTTGTAATGGTATTATTGTACAACACATTCACACTTACCTCAAAACAAGTGGATGCTATTGCAATGGTTAGTCCCGAAATTGATGAAGATGTTATTCAGCATTTATCTGAGTCGATTACTTATAAAACAATATCATATAGCGAAGATGCCGAACCGGATTCATTATCCTTTACCTCTTTTCATAAATTTTTAGAAACAACCTTTCCACTCGTTCACGAAAACCTTGAGTTAACAAAAATCAGTACTTATAGCCTGTTGTATACCTGGAAAGGAAACGATGAAGCCAAAAAACCACTCATATTTTTATCCCATCAGGATGTTGTTCCGGTTGATGAACCAACTCTGGAAAAATGGGAGGCCGCCCCATTTTCCGGAGAAATTACTGATTCTCACGTAATTGGTCGCGGAACCATGGATGACAAAGGCTCGCTCATGGCCGTGCTAGAAACCGTTGAATTGTTATTGGAAGAAGGATTCACGCCTTCACAAACCATTTATCTGGCTTTTGGTCACGATGAAGAAGTGGGTGGGGCGAATGGTGCGGCAAAAATTGCAGAGCACTTAAAACAACAAGGAATACAGGCTGCGTTAACTTTAGACGAAGGCGGCTTTTTGGCAGATGGTTTAATTCCGGGAGTTGATCAAACAGTTGCTGTGGTTAATTTGGCTGAAAAGGGATTCGCATCGTTTCGTTTAATTGTTGAAACCAATGGCGGACACAGTTCTCAGCCGCCTCGAGAAAACACCATTGGGATTCTTGCTCAAGCCATCGTTGACTTGGAGAGCAATCAATTACCCTATAAACTAGTGGAACCTATTACTTATCAGCTGGAGCATTTGGGTGCAGAGCTTCCCTTTTTTCAAAAAGTGGCGTTTGCAAATCCTTGGTTATTCAAAAAGCCGATTCTAGAAGCCATTACTGCGCACACCTCAACGGCGCCTACTATTATTGATGGTGGTTTTAAGAATAATGTGATTCCAACCGTTGCAGAAGCAACTATCAACTTTCGAATATTACCCGGCGAATCTATCGAAACAGTAAGAGAGCACATAGAACAAACCATAAGTGATAAAGTTCGAATAGAGACCGTGGGATTCTTAACAAATCCATCGCCCGTTTCGTCGGTGGATTCAAAGAATTATGAGACGCTAGCAACAACTATTCGATCCACTTTTCCAAATACGATTGTTGTACCGGGATTGATTTCCGGAGGAACCGATGCTCGCTATTTCTATGACATCTCTGACGATGTTTACCGTTTTTACCCAATTCGAATTGATGAAGAGTCCCTAACTCGATTTCACGGAATTGACGAAAAAATATCCAAAGAGAACTACAAAGAAATCATCGAGTTCACGTACCAGTTAATCAAACAATTTGATTGAGTTCTTTCTGGCTCTTTTTAGCGCCAGCGTCCGCTGGTGCTGACTCCACTGTTGCAAAATTAGGTTAGTCCGAGCGAACGCTCGAACTTGTTTGAGTTTCCTGGTCCAAGCGGTCGCTTGAACCAGTTGTGTAAAGTGGTTAATCGTCAACATCCATCAATTTAGAAGAAAAGGCTGCGAAAATGTGTGAATGGATACCAATAGGCTTTTGAGAATGGAATGAGCCAATTTTGCATTTCATCTTCATCAATTTCACCCAATTCATACAACCGAAAACTATCTAAATACGGGCGATACACAATCAAATAGAAACACAGAGATAACATACCTACCGTAGTTCCACTAAATTCGAAGACGAAATAATTAACACCCAACGGAAAGAATAGAAGCAAGAGATAAACGTATTTGTTTCCCATAGTAGTTCACAATTAAAATAACCCAGTGCTTTTATTGAGTAACAAACACACCAATTGTTACAGTTATCAATTGTTCGGCTAGGTTTGGCCCTCATCTGGCGCCATCGTCCTCGGTGCTCACATACAATGATCCGAGCGGACACTCGAACTGGTTTTTGCAACATCTGTCGGACGGGCTCTAGCCGTCAGAAAGTGATGCCCCTATTACTTTATCACCTAATCACAATAACACCCTCAATTCATAATTTAAAATCAATAGCGTCCTAAACGTTATAAAAAAAGAGAGAAAGAACTTTGTGTATCTCAAATGTATATTTGAGTTGCACA
>JAEPNO010000021.1 GCA_017643365.1 Balneolaceae bacterium
TCTCTATCTGCTGTGGGCGTAGGAATATTGAGGAGGGCTGCTCCTAGTACGAGAGGACCGGAGTGGACGAACCGCTAGTGTACCTGTTGTGTGGTCGCATGCATCGCAGGGTAGCTATGTTCGGAAGTGATAAGCCGCTGAATGCATCTAAGCGCGAAGCACGCTCCAAGATAAGTATTCCCCATGAGCCTCCTGGAAGACGACCAGGTAGATAGGCGGCAGGTGTACGCATGGTAACATGTTCAGCCGAGCCGTACTAATTAGGCCATTGGCTTTATTTATAGAGCTTGCACCACCCCCTAACCCGGGGCGCAAGCTCCAAGCAAACCAACAAAAATCTCACACTTCTTCGACCAACGCCCAGCGTTGGTACCCACTCCCAAGGAGTGGGATCATGTCAAAGAACACCATTTTTAGTAACAATCTTATTGAGGTGGCTATTGCGCAGGGGCCCCACCCGTTCCCATCCCGAACACGGTCGTTAAGCCCTGCAGCGCCGATGGTACTGCTTACGCGGTAGAGTAGGTCGCCGCCTCTCCCTTCTTAAAAACCCCCATTCCTCCAAAGAATGTGGGGTTTTTTTATAAGTATAATTCGTTAAACTATCCTATCATTAACAGAGTAAACAAACAGTACTGAATGGCAAATAGCTACGATTCTTAATCACATAGTACTACATGAGTTATTATAAAATCTTTGCACTAAGTGTAATTGCATTAGTTATTCTTCCTGTAAAAGCCATTAGTCAAATAAATCAGTGGTCTGTTTATAGTTCATTCTCAACTATAAATGGCATAGCTGTATCAGATTCCAAAGAATATATAGCCACAAGTGGTGGAATATTTATTGTTGACTCCGATATCATCGAAGAAAGATTTACCACAGTTGATGGTTTACATCGCTTAGATCCAATGAGTATTACTTACGATGAATTGCACGATCGTATTTATTTAGGGTACACAGACGGAGTAATTGATGTGATAGAGGCACAAACTCTGGAAATCGAAACTTTCACTGATATTAACCGGGCAGAAGGGTTCACATCTAAACAGATTCATTCATTTAATTTAGTCGACGGTCAACTGTTTGTAGGCACTGATTTTGGGATTATTGTCATCGATAGTGAAGAATTACTAGTTCAAACCAATTATTTGAAAATAGGCTCTTTTGAAAGAGGAATACCTGTTTACGATATAGCTATAAATGGTGACACCTTGTACGCGGCAACTTCAGCCGGTATTGGAGTAGCAGATCTCCGCAATAATTTATTAGATCCTAACAGTTGGGATAATTATGTATTAGTTGAAGAGGGTAATACGCGTGTTGATAAGATTTCTTCTACAGCATCATTAACTATTGCAATATCCGATAACAAACTGTATAAGTTTAAAAACAATAGTTGGGAAACTATAACTGCGCAGGGGATTCAGACACCAATTGATTTGGTTTCAACTGCCACTAGTATTGTTGTTAGTGATAACAACAGTATCTCACTGATAAATAATGATGAAACAAGTGTAGAAATCTATTCTAATACTGATCTTAACTTTCGAACGATCGAACTTACCGGTGATAAGTTATATATAGGTACTTTATCTAATGGAATGCTGGAAGTGGATTTGAACGACGCATCTAGCATTAACTATCTCCCAGATGGTCCCTATTTGAATTTCTTTAGTGAACTTGATTTTACTAATGGAAGCCTGCTGGCAACTGCTACCGATGAATTCCCACAATCCGATCCCTTTAATCCTATTCGAGGATATTACATTTATAAAGATCAAAGATGGCAAAACTATAACCGAAATACTCACCCTGTACTAGAAGGTTTCTCTTATTCAACGGCGTTTGCTGCACACAATGGAAACACATACTATGTAATTGGAAGTTGGGGTGATGGTATAGTTCTTCACGAAAAAGAAAATGATGATATTCGTGTATTTGATAAAAGTAACAGTGACTTTTCAGGAATATCAGCAAACAGAGAGTTTATAGTTATTTCAGGAATTGACGAAGATTCGAAAGGAAACATCTGGGCAGTTAGCTATTTATCATACAAGCCACTAAATGTGTATGATACATTAGATGATACATGGTATCATTTTGAATCTCTACCGATTAATTCAGACGAACTATATTTCAGATTATTTATCGATTCCAATAATCACCTTTGGATTCCACTCATCGATGTTGGTAACAATGGTCAAGGTCTACTCATTACCGATCCGGGAACAGATATTTCATCAGCGGATGACGATACCTATCGAAAACTTACAACCGGTGAGAATAACGGAAATCTCCCTGATGATAATGTCACAGCAATTGCAGAAGACAATGAAGGAGAAGTTTGGATAGGAACTACACGTGGTATAGCACGTTTTATATTCCCGGATTTCATTGTCTCATCCAATAACCCAAGTGAGTATCGAGCTCAGTGGTTGATTAATAGTGATACTTCAGCCACTTCAAGATTTTTATTACGTGATGTAAATGTAGCATCAATCGCAGTTAATAGTGCGAATCAAAAGTGGATTGGAAGCAGGAATCAAGGGGTGTGGTTAGTGAATGAAGACGGGAGTGCGATATTGAAGCGATTTACCCGAGAAAACAGTCCGTTACTTTCTAATAATATTCAGGATATTACCATTGATCATTCAACAGGGGAAGTCTTTTTCTCTACTGATATAGGGTTGATCAGCTATACTGATGCTGCCAAAGAAGCGGTAAACGAAATGGCAAAATTGAAGGTGTATCCCAACCCATTTGTTTATGATAAACATTCGCAAATAACTATCGAGAATTTATCCGATCAAACAAAAATAAGAATTTTGGGTGCCGACGGGTCAGTGTTTACTGAATTCGAAAGTAGAGGGGGGCGAACCACCTGGGATGGAAAATCATCCGATGGCAGAATGCTTTCGAGTGGAGTTTATTTTATTATTGCCATCGACGATTCGAATAACGAAAAAGGAATTGGTAAAGTGGTGATAATCCGATGATGTTCAATATTTTTAAAGTTTGAATACACCCAACATCGACATATCGATAGTAATTGTTAACTATAAGGTTAAAGAGTACATAGCTAACCTTTTAAATTCGATTTATAAAGCGCAGAAGCAGTTTAAACTTCAAATTATCGTAATTGATAATAATTCTGAAGATGATTCGATTTCCTATCTGAGACAAAAATATCCGGATGTTACCTACATCGAAAATAAAGAGAATGTTGGTTTTGGAAAGGCGAATAATCAAGGGTTTAACATCGCAACCGGTACTTATACGCTTATCATAAACCCGGACACCTTAGTTAGTGAAGACACGCTTGAAGAAATGGTGCGTCACATGCAGTCAAATCCACAATGTGGAGCTTGCGGCTGTAAAATTCTTAACCCCGATGGGACATTTGCTCCAGAGTCGAAGCGTAGTGTGCCTAAAATAACTACAGCTCTTGCAAAAGTATTAGGTTTAAACATCTTGTTTCCGAAGCATAAGATGCTTGGAAGTTATTATATGGGCTGGGTTGGTGAAAATGAAACAGCAGAGATTCCAGTTCTTTCCGGTTCTTTCATGTTTTGGCGAACCTCGGTGTTAAAAGAATTAGGTGGATTTGATGAGCGTTTTTTCATGTACGGAGAAGACATTGATCTATGCTATCGTATTCAGCAAACCGACTTTCATATCTCTTATGTTCCTACAACATCCATTATCCATTATAAAGGGGAGAGTAGCCGAAAAGGTGATTTACGGTATGTAAAGATTTTCAATAAGGCACTGTATCAGTTCTTCGAGAAACACCATAGTTCTAATTACAGCAGAATATTTAAAGGGTTCATATTCACAGCAATTACCATCCGAGCTATAGCTGCTTTAATTGCTAATAATGTTCGATTGATAGGATTTGTAGCAACCGATTTAATACTTCTAAATATTTCGGTGTTGTTAGGATTTATCATCCGATTTCAATTTTCGATGGAGGTGTTAACGAATGTGCAGAGTTTGAAATACTTGTGGATTAATGCTTTAGCGTCGGTGCTGTATGTAGCAATTGGAAGTGCTATGGATCTGTTTAAATCGAAGAAGAGTTCGATATCAAATCAACTTAAAGCGGTTTTAGGAAGTTATCTGGCAGTAGCAGTGATCACATTTTTTGCCAGGGATTTGGCGTTTACACGACTAGGATTAGTCTACGGACTTATAATAGCAACAGTGTTGATGGTCGGCTTAAGATTAATTCAAATCAATATCTCAAAGTCTGAAACGAAGGTAACCGGGCGGCTAAAGCGATCAAGATTACTGTTAGTAGGAAATTATTCGGATGCGGTTCCGCTTAAGCAACAAATTTATGCTCACCCAAATTGGAATTACGAAATTGTTGGATTGATTGGAATCGATGAGCAGCACGAAGAACAGGATGGTCTACTGCCTCAATTAATCGATTATGTACGGGCATATAAAGTAGACCAAGTGTTCTTTTTATTAAAATCTATTTCCTACAAATCGATGCTGGAGCAGCTTTCTTATCTCCAAAACGAACGGGTAATCGTTAAATTAATTCCTGATTCGATGGATTTTATCTTGGGGAAATCGAATGTAGAATATCTGGAAAAGATCCCATTAATCGATGTTGGGTTGGAATATTCAAAAGGGATAAATCGATGGATGAAAAGAATAATCGAATGTTCTATAGCTATCGCCTTTTTACTGATATCAGCTCCAGTAGTCTTACCGAGTTTATTATTCACAAGAGCTTCGAAAGCTCGTATCAACGAAGTAAAACTGTACCAACCATTTATCAAGCATAAATGGAAGAACCGTTTTTTGTTGATGTGGAATGTGTTGATTGGTAATATTCAAATAGTTGGGGCTCCTTTAACCAATCAAAAGAAAAGTAAGCTTCAGTATAAACCGGGTATTACGGGATTGCGCCAAATAAACGAATCTCGATTAAGTAACGATAGTGATGCACAGAATTATGAGCTTTACTACTTGCAAAATTACTCAATTTGGATGGACTTAGACATCGTAATGAAATCGATGATAAACAGATATTCCTTACTCGAGAATTTGCAAAATCAATCTAAAGATTAAACCTTCTTTTCAAGCGTAGTTACCATCTCGGGATACCAACTTGCAAAGGTATCATTTTTGATGTGAACCCTTACTTCATCCATCAACCATAAATAAAAAGTTAAGTTATGTAGCGATGCGAGCGTTAATCCGAATATTTCATCGTTTTTAATTAAATGATGGATATAAGCCATCGAATATTTCGAACATAAATCGGAAGGGAATTCTTCATCAAAAGCGGCATGATGGGTTTTCCATTTAGCATTTCGCAAATTTACTTTTCCATGGTGAGTAAATATCATGCCATTTCGCGCATTTCTCGTTGGCATCACACAATCAAACATATCAATTCCACGTGCTACACATTCAAGTAGATTCGCTGGAGTACCAACGCCCATCAAATACCTAGCTTTGTCAGCGGGTAAAAAATCGGTGTTTAAATCGGCCATTTCGTACATCAATGGAATGGGTTCGCCAACACTAAGCCCTCCAATTGCGATACCTTCAAAATCCATTTCTGCCATAAATTCGGATGAAGCTTTCCGTAAATCTTTGAACGTACCACCTTGCACAATTCCGAACTGATGTTGTTTATGCCCATAAAGCGCATCAGTTTCGAGGAAGTGTTTTCGTCCTCTCTTAGCCCAGCGATGAGTTAATTCCATCGAATTCTTAGCATAATCGTAGGTGCATGGGTAAGGAGGGCATTCATCCAAAATCATCATGATATCGGATCCTAATACACGCTGAGTTTCCACCACATTTTCAGCCGTAAACCAATGGGTAGAGCCATCTATATGGCTTTTAAACTTTGCTCCTTCTTCTTCCAGTTTGCGGTTTTTAGCTAGCGAAAAAATTTGATATCCACCCGAATCGGTTAAGATAGGACGATCCCAATTCATAAAAGCATGTAATCCTCCCGCATTTTTCATGATTTCATTACCCGGACGAAGATATAAATGGTATGTATTACCCAGTATAATCTGTGCTTTAATATCCTCTATTAATTGAGTTTGAGATACCGCTTTTACTGTAGCAAGGGTGCCTACCGGCATAAAAATGGGTGTTTCAATAACTCCATGATCAGTTTTTAGTGAGCCCAAACGAGCTTTAGTTGTGGCACAGTTCTTTTTAAGTGTATACAATTGAAGATCTTTTTCTTAGTTATGTAGCCTTTATAAAAATGCTTATTTTCTAGGTTTGGAATTTAACGATTCAAACGGAATTTCTTGAGTAGCATTAAGCGATATAGAGAAGTAATCTTTACCAGTGTGATGGACTATTTGATAGTTCTAGCCGGTTGGTTTGTCTTCCATTACTATTACACCGATTCGATAAACGAAATACTTCGAGCGTACGAAACTAATTTTGCCACAGGAGGGATTTGGCTGAGTTTCTACTGGGTATTTATGTTCGTAATTACCGGTCTGTATAAAAAATTATATTTGGTCTCGAGGCTCGATGAGTTTTTTAAGGTATTGAAATCGACAGCACTGGGAACGTTAATCTTGTATTTCTTACTCGATATCAGTTCGAATGAAGCATTTGAAAGAGTAAAAATATTAATCGTTTTATACTGGGGATTTACGTTTGGAATTAGCGCATTAAACCGATTTGTGATTCGTACGGTTCAGCGTTTTTACGCACGTCGTGGAAAAGGGCTACATCGAACAGTTATTATTGGAACAGGCTATAATGCTAAAGTTGCCTACGACGATTTAATGCGCAACAAAACATTGGGTATGGATGTGATGGGCTACGTGCAAGTAAATGGCAAAGCGCCCGACCCAACAATCGGCATTGATAAAGAACAGGTAATTGGCCATCTCGATGATATCGATGAGATCATCAACCAAAATCAAATTCAAGATGTGTTAGTGGCCATTGAGCCAGACCGCCGCAGCGAATTAGTTGAAGTTATTTCGAAAGTTGATAAGCCTGAAGTCACCCTAAAGCTATTACCTGATTTTTATCAACTCGTGAGTGGTTTAAACAAAACCAATCAAATTTTCGGGCTACCGTTCATCGAAATTTCCCCTCAACCAATGCCATTGTGGGAGCGATTAATTAAACGATTATTAGACGTTACCGTATCGATTGTGGTATTGATTGCCGGTGCTCCTTTGTTTATCGCCATCGCATTAATCATCAAGTCTACCTCTAAAGGACCAGCCATTTATGCTCAAGAAAGAGTTGGCAGAAATGGTAAACCCTTTACGATGTTTAAATTTCGAACGATGTATCAAAATGCCGAGGCAAAATCAGGACCGATGTGGGCGCAAGAAAACGATCCTCGAGTTACAAAGGTTGGGTATTGGCTACGCAAGATGCGATTGGATGAAATTCCACAACTTCTCAATGTATTAGCAGGATCAATGAGTTTGGTGGGACCTCGACCGGAACGTCCACACTTTGTAGATCAATTTAAAGTACAGATACCGCTTTATACTCGCCGATTACGAGTAAGACCAGGCATTACTGGCTGGGCACAGGTAAAATGGAAATATGATACCTCACTTGACGACGTAAAGGAAAAAACGAAATACGACTTGTACTACATCGAGAACATTTCGTTAAGAATGGATATGAAAATTTTGATTGCTACCATTCTTACAATGGTGAAAGGGAAGGGGCAATAAGTGAAAGATAAAGCTCTAGTTATTATTCCAACCTACAACGAAGCCGGTAATATTCACCGAATGATCGATTCATTGATCGGTCTTAAAAAGGAAGAAGTTGACATCCTGGTAGTAGATGACGGTTCGCCCGATGGAACTGCTCAAATAGTTAGCGATCTCAAAGTAATTTATCCGGGTAGAATACATTTGATCAAACGTGAAGGGAAACAAGGTTTAGGTACTGCTTATATAGCCGGCTTTAAATTCGGGCTTTCGCGTGGATACGGTTATTTATGCGAAATGGACGCCGATTTTTCGCATGATCCAAATGATATACCTCGCCTAATTTCAGAAGTGAGAAATAGCTCTGCAGATCTCGCTATTGGCTCACGCTATTGTAACGGTATTAGTATTATAAACTGGCCTCTAAGTCGGTTGATATTATCCTATGGTGCCAATATTTATGCACGTTCCATTACAGGGCTTCCAATTTTTGATACTACAGCAGGCTTTAAATGCATTCATCGCAGTGTGATTGAAAATATTTCGTTAGATAATATTCGCTCAAATGGATATGCTTTTCAGATTGAATTACACTTCAGAGCATGGAAAGCAGGTTTTAAGTTGAAGGAAGTGTCCATTATCTTCAGAGAACGTGAGGAAGGAGTATCAAAAATGTCGAAAAAGATTGTACGCGAAGCTATGTGGCGAGTTTGGGCGTTGAAAATGCGTAGTATATTTGGCGTTTTATAGAATTTTAGAAGAAATTTTTAATAAATAGAGACTACTCAAAAAAAGTAGACATACATCATGCAGTATTTAGATTTTGAACAACCGATTGCTGATCTCGAAAAAAAGATCGAAGAACTGGAAAACTTATCATCAGCAAGTGATGGCGTACTAAATAAGGAAGTTGAAAGCCTTCGGAGAAAAGTTGATAAACTCAGAGACAGTATATTTACAAATTTAACCAGATGGCAACGTGTTCAGCTGGCTCGTCATCCAGATCGCCCGTATACGTTAGATTACATCGAGTTGATGACTGATGAGTTTGTTGAGCTCCACGGCGATCGATACCACTCGGATGATAAAGCCTGTGTTGGTGGGATGGCAAAAATAGATGGTGAAACGGTAATGATTATTGGCCAGCAGAAAGGCCGAGATACTGTAAGCCGCCAATACCGCAATTTTGGGATGATGAACCCGGAAGGGTATCGAAAAGCATATCGGTTGATGAAGCTGGCTGAGAAATTCAATATCCCTGTTATAACGCTACTTGATACACCGGGCGCATTTCCTGGACTTGAAGCTGAAGAAAGAGGTCAAGCCGAAGCTATCGCCAAAAATCTAAAGTTAATGGCTGTGTTAAAGGTGCCCATAGTAACAATTGTTATCGGCGAAGGTGCCAGTGGCGGTGCACTTGGTATTGGTATGGGTAACGAAGTTTTCATGATGGAAAACACCTGGTATTCGGTTATTTCACCGGAATCATGTTCTTCCATTTTATGGAAAACCTGGGATTACAAAGAACAAGCAGCTTCAGTGCTTAAACTTACTGCTCCAGATTTACTTAAACTAAAAGTAATCGACGGTGTGATAAAAGAGCCGACTTCAGGTGCACATCGTAATTACCAAGCTGCTGCTAAGGCAGTGAAAGATCAGATCCAAAAAAGCTTAAAAAAGCTAACTAAAATGAAGCCCGAAAAACTGGTTGAACAACGCATCAAAAAGTATTCGGCGATGGGCTCATTCAAAAAAGCCTGAGATGATCACCTTTCCAGATTCTGAACCTCTTATCGAGTTTGCCTATCCATTAAGAAGCAGGTACGGCGAAACTGATAAGATGGGAGTGGTGTACCATGGGCACTTTCTCAATTATTTTGAAGTAGCTCGTACCGAAATGATTCGTTCATACGGCATCACTTACAAACACATGGAAGACGAAGGAATTATGTTACCGGTAATTGACGCTGCATTAGCATTCAAAATTCCAGTACAGTACGACGAGCCCATTCAAGTTAAAGTGTTGATTTATGATCAACCGGGCATTCGATTAATTACGTATTACAAAGTAGTATCTGATATAACCAAAAAAGAATGTGTACATGGCAAGGTTACTCTTTGTTTTATGAGCGATGAAACCCGACGCCCCATTCGTGCGCCCAAGTATTTTATCGATAAGATGAACATCGCTATTTCGGGATAATTCACATTTCATGAAAAGCACGATCCTAACATCGAATCAACAGCTGTATTATTTTTTACTGGTAGCTACCGGTTTGTTGTTTGTTTTTTCGATGGGACCGGGTCTTTTTGGTGATTCAAAAACAATGATTTCGTGGCAACATAAAATATTTCATTTAGTTTGTCACCAAGATGCATTTCGCTCGTACAGCATTAACGGTGCCACGATGGCTGTTTGTGCTCGTTGCTTTGGAATTTATTCTGCTTTATTCTGTGGGTTGGTGCTAGCTCCGATTGTCGCTCATATACGTTTTGTAAAAAGGAAACGAATGGTGCAATTATTGGTAGCTACTATCGCACTAAATGTTGTGGATGTTATTGCAAATGCAGCTGAAATTTATACAAATACTTTGCACAGTCGGTTTATCTTAGGTGTACTGTTCGGGCTTTCAGTTACAGCTTTAATTACGGACGAATTTTTTAAAAGAATCATTTTAACGGAGGATATATATGGAACAACAAACATTGCCTAGTTATTGGCCATCGGTAATGGTGGGTGCATTAATTATTGGTTTAATTCTATCGGTTTTAGGAATTGTGAGCCAATACATGCTAATAAGTAGTGAGCCTGTAGGTTCAAGTTTTACCTTACCCCAAGCAATTCAAACTTTTTCGTGTTTAGCGGGAGCAATTGGAGGTTTCTTCGCGGTTCGTCATTATGCAACTGAAAATGAAATAACATTTCCGATTGGCAAAGGGGCTGTAATTGGATTTTTTACAGGTATGATGGGTGTTATCTTTAGTACGGTAATTAGTTTAGTCTGGCAATTTGTTATCGATCCTGAGTTGGATGATGCTGTGTACGAATGGGCAATCAGGAATTTAGAAGTTCAAAACCTTCCGCAACAGCAAATGGATATGGCAATGAATTTTATTCCGGAGCCCGGATCAATTACTACCTTACTTTGGGGCATCGGCTTCGGAATAGTAGTGTTGGGAGTATTAAATTTACTTTCGGGAATTATTGGAGCCAAAGTATTTGCTAAAGAAGAAGACGAATTTTAGATATCAATCAGAGAAAATTACACATTTAGTATGGAAGAGGTAACAAATCAGGACGGGCAAATAGAGCTGGATAACCAATATATCTCCAAACCTCTTCCTTTTGTCGAGAAAAATGGTTTCCCGCACTGGCTAATGGCTTTAGTGTGGGTGCTCGTTGCATTTGTTGGGTTTAATATTGTCGGAGCCATCGTTGGAGGAGTTGGGGCAGTGCTCACCGCGCCCGATTTAACAGATGTTCAGGCTATAATGACATCTTTAGCCGAGAATGTAAATGTGTTGTTCTGGGCAAATACCGCGGGACAGGTGCTTGTATTGGCTTTAGGAACGTTGTTGATCGTAAAGCTAAGTGCAGCGAGAGGCGAGCGTAAGAAGTTTCTTCGCCTTCAGCTGTCAAAGAATGTGTGGCAAGTAACTGGAATAACTACAGTTTTGATTGTAGCCGTTTTCCCCACAGTTACATTTTTGGGATGGCTGAATTCCTTTGTTCCTGCACCCGATTTTATGGTAGAAGTGCAGGAATCGATGATGGAAATGATTACCAAATTCCTGAAATCTGATAATGCACTCATAATGGGGATAATACATATTGGTTTCGTTCCGGCTATTTGCGAAGAAATCATGTATCGTGGGTATGTTCAACGATCATTAGAAAAAAGTGGCGGAATATGGATGGCTATCCTCGTGTCTGGGTTCATATTCGGAGCTTACCATCTGCAGATAACAAATATTCTGCCACTTGCTTTTTTAGGGATAGTACTGGCCTATGTAACCTACATCTCAGATAGTTTAATACCGGCAATGGTTGCACATTTAATCAACAATGGCGGGCAAGTGATTGCAAGCTCCTTCTATCCTGAAATGCTAGAACAAACTATTACTCCCGAAACCGAAATGCCATGGTTACTCATTCTTTTAAGTATTATTGTATCTTCAGCGTTAGTTTACCTGTTGTATAGAATGAAACCTAACCACGAAGCATGAGTTTATTTGATCATCCAAAGCCCAACGATATAGAAAACTGGGTATGTGTTCTGGAAAGTGGAACCGAGTACGAAGTTGACATGGCACAGAACTATCTAAAGAATTTAAAAATCCCGTCAAATATCCTATCCAAACGGGATACGGCGTATAGTTTGCAGATTGGCGAAATGTCATCGATCTATTTATATGTGCCTGTTGAGTTTGAGAAAAAAGCGCGACAAGCACTCGAAGAATTAGATGATGCCGAGTTCGAAGGATTTGAGGACGACGAAGAAGGAGATTCGGTTGAGTAATTTAGTTCAGCGAATACTTTTTGCGGTTCCGGCTGCAGCATTATTTGTTTGGATAACATGGCTGGGTGGTTGGTACTTTCAAATGATGATGTTGATCATTGGATTCTTTGTAATTCAAGAGATGATCAAAATGTTTGCTAATTCTGGCACACCTACCGATGCGCTTTTTCCATATAGCATTGGTTTGTGGATCATGCTCTCACCAACTATACCCTTTGCCTTCGAAATCGGGATCGGGATTTTAGTACTCTTTCTTTCTATCCAAACTTTCAACCAAGCGGAAGTTTCTCATCATAAACTTTCTACCACAATTTTCGCAGGCATTTATGCCCCAATTGGTTTTCTATGCTTCTATTTGATCAATCAAATGGGGAGCGGAACCGATGGTTTTGTCCTGAGTATGATGCTGATGTTTATGGTTTGGGGTAGCGATGTTTTCGCTTATTTCGGGGGTAAAACTTTTGGTAAACGTCCACTAGCACCACTAATCAGCCCAAAGAAAACATGGGAAGGTTTCTTCTCAGGGTATATAGGTAGTTTGTTTGGCGCATCGGTTGTCTATTTCCTATTTCCACTCACAATGCCCATCGCTTTCGTTTACGTAATCCCATTATCAATACTGGCTGCAACTTTTGGTCCTATTGGCGATCTGTTAGAAAGTAAGCTCAAGCGCCGTGCTAAAATGAAAGATTCCTCCACCATACTTCCCGGTCATGGAGGGTTCTTCGATCGGTTTGATGCTTTAATTATGGCTGCCCCGGTTGCTTATATATTTCTGCACATTCTTCAAAAAACGGGTGTTTTATCCATCTAAACGAAATGATATAGGAACAGGTTAAGTTTTCCAGTTAAAATCAGCGTTTATGAAAAAGATTGTACTAACAGGCGGAACCGGTTTTATTGGTAAAGAACTTCGAAGATTGCTGCTTCAGGAAGGGCATTATCTCACCATTGTAACACGTAGTCCTAAAAAATACGAAGACGAAAAAGCGAAAAATCAGCAGTTTATTGCCTGGGATGGTGATCTAACTTCAGCCATGAACGAAGCCGATATCGTGATTCATCTTGCCGGCGAAAACGTGTTCAGCCAACGATGGTCTGACGAGGTGAAGAAGAAAATCTACAATAGTAGAATCGAAGGTACTCGTACTTTGGTTGATGCCATGCGAGCAGCTGAATCTAAACCGGAATTATTTATTTCAGCTTCAGCCTCAGGCTATTATGGGGATGGGGGTGATTCCATCAGAACGGAGGATGATCCAGCTGCTGATGATTTTCTCGCGAAAGTATGTGCCGATTGGGAAGCCGAAGCTCAGAAAGCCACCGAATTAGGAGTGCGAGTTGCTAATCCTCGGATCGGAATAGTGCTTGAAAAGGACGGTGGTGCCATGGAAAAAATGATTCCGCCTTTTCAGTTTTTTGTTGGTGGTCCGGTTGGTGATGGAAAGCAATATATGAGTTGGATTCATCGCGACGATTTGATCAATGCGTTATTATTTCCCATCGAAAATGAAAATATTGAAGGAGCCTATAATGTGTGTGCTCCAGAGCCGGTTACTATGAATTTATTTGCAGATGTACTCGGCGACGTGATGAATCGACCGGTACTTTTTCGAGTGCCAAAAATCGCGCTTCAACTTATGTACGGCGAAGGCGCAAAACCAATTCTCGACAGCATCCGCATGAAACCAAAAGTATTGCAAGAACATGGCTTCGATTTTAGGTACGATGACCTCGAAGAAGCACTCGCTGATATTGTTTAGGTTTTACATATATTGTACCGAATTAAGTATGAATTTGGTATGAAAAGAATCAACATCGAAAAAAATATCCGCCCTGTTTCGGATTTCAGAACAAATGCAGCGGCTCTCCTCGATTACATTAAAAAAGAAAGAGAACCACTAGTCATTACTCAAAATGGCAGAAGTTCTGGGGTATTAATCAGCGTAGCCGACTACGAAGAAATCATGGGTAAACTGGAAATAATTGAAGAGCTAGAGCAAGCTAGATTTGAATTGAAGCAAGGGAAAACGATCAGCCATAAACAAGTGATTCAGCAATTAAAGGAAAAAGTAGCTGAGCATGAGAATTGAGTGGTCTTCAACGGCTAATAAAGATGCACTCTCGATCATTGAATATATTAGCGAAGATGACCCGGTTTCTGCACTGGCTTTAATCGAAGCAATTGAAGAAGGATTAGAAGCTGTAGCAGAATTACCGGAAATGGGAAGAATCGTTCCTGAATTTATGATTCCATCAATAAGAGAACTGATTATAAAAGAGCATTACCGCGTGATCTATGAGATTAGAACCGAAGTAATTTTAGTCTCGACTATACGCCATGCAAGACGAAAACCACTTACTTAATCGCTTTCTTTATTAATCGTCCAGCAACGTAAACCTTCTCTCGTTTGAGCAATAAGCTCATACAAACCGTCTTTATTTAAATCTGCAATAACCGGGTATTCCATTCCGGAAGTTGGTATGCTGAAAATCCGACGACCGGTTAGCACTTCCCAAGCAAATAAGCGCCCGAAGTCGGCCAGTGCAAGAACTTCATCGCGGTTATCACCGTTAATATCCAAGATCTGCGGCGCCATAGTAATTGAAGAAGGTTGTCCTAGATTGTGAGTGAGCTCCAGTCCCCCCGATGGATTAAACATAAGAATTGATCCATTTACAGACTGTGCAAGATATAAGTCGGATCGGTAAAACCCGGAACTGTCCCGAAGCAAAACGTTTTCTTCTACCGAGAGTTTATTTAATTGGCTGCTGGTGGCATACAACGACTTTATGGCAATGGAATCCATTTGTACACTAATCGAAAGTGAATCCGCAAAACCAGGATTTTGCCCAATAGAGTATAAATAACCATCAGAACCGGCACCAAGAAGTTTATTGTCGAAAACAACCGGAGTTGCATTAAAACCGGCGTTTATAAATGTTGGATAACCCCGCCGTACCGCTCCTGTTCGTTGCCATCCGTGTAGAATATTTTGCGATACCACCCAAACGGCCCACTCGCCATCAACTTGAGCGTGCAAGGGCGCATGCCGTACAACAGCACTTGTAAATTGTGGCCAGCCCCTAAGGTTTTGCCCACGTCCATCAACCACATGTATTTTACGACTCTCAGTTGGCACAATGATCTCCGGAATTCCATTTCTAGATACATCCGAAACCACAATTGGTGCACTAATTCGCTCCCCAATTTCGATTGGGAATTGAGGCAACGCTCGGCCCAATTCATTCCAGGCATACACTTTTGATCCGGCAGCTTGAATAATTACAGGTTGACCATTTCCATACCAATCATACAAAATCGGGCTTCCGATGGGCACATCGCCCTCATTAGTTTGTGCCTGCATCACAGAAGTACCATCAAAAGCAACGGCTTCGATCCGGCCGGTTGTTGTTGAAAAGATGATTTCGTCTGATATATTTCCAACAATATTGCTAAGCACCGGTTGTCCGGCAAGCTCCTCGCTGAGCAGTGGAAGTACCCAAAGCTCATCATAGGGCTGTGTTGAGCCTTCTTCAGTAACTGATTTAAAGGTAAAATTAACCGATTTATTAATGTTTTGAGTAAAGCTCATCGTAAGAATATCATACCCGCCTATTAATCCATCGAGCGGGGTGTCGCGCATCATCAAAGGGTCTAAAAACTTCATGAAGTTCGACGTATTCACCCAAACAAATCCACTCACCCCATCGGAGAATTGAGCTTTAGTGGATCGGAAAGTATCGTCGTAATACACGGTGCGGCGACGAGTTCGATCGGCATCTACACTCTCAGCAAGTCCACGTCGTTTCGCCATTACAACAACATCCTGCGAAAAGGCGAGGTAGAAATCAGTAAATAAACTCAGGTTTCCACCAAGCAAAGAACTCAACAATTTACTTTTTATATAAAACGAGTTGCCTTGTTCTATAATTAATCCTTGAGCGGCGAATTCCCGTAAACGTGATTTTAAAGAGATCGAGTTTTCAAGATTTCTGAGAAATAAATATTCACCGTCTGTTAATAAACCGGATTCTGGAAAGGCTACAATTCCGAGTTCACTATCTAATGAAAGTGCTAGTTCTCGGTATAACTCAGGGTCAGAAAAAAAGACTGAATCCAAAGGGAAATCTGAATCTATGTTGCGATCGGGGACGAGTGTTGGTTGATTTCTGAGAAGTGAAAAAGCAGCCGCATTTCCGGCAATGTATCGATCCAGTATAATGGGCGAATTTTCAGTACTCAATGAGTGTGTTAGCGCAGATTTTGCTGTGTCGATGGTGGCGATGACACCGGTTAATTCAAATCCTGTCGATATGTCTTCATCAGCATTGAAAATGAGCTCAGCGGGAGCAAACCCATTAAATGCTTCCATAATTTGAGGGCGATATCCAACGGTGATAAATTGTTGTACCCAGCGATCTAGCTCGGCGGTATTTAACACCATAGCACCTGAACGTGGAGCTTGTTGGAACTGCATTCCATCTTGAAGACCAATGTACGTTCTTAAAGCACTTTCAACGGCTAAACTCGATTCTGAAAAAACAACCCAATCATGAATCTGAGCGGCATACATCAACGATTCTTTAAAATACAGTTTATGAATTGTGAGTCCGTTAAAGCTGTAATAATTTTGTTCGAATGGCTCGTAAAAAGCCGGGGCTACTTCATCAAGTTGAGCAGTGGTTTCAGCAATCCAAATAAATTGTGAGCTTGTAGATGCTGCCGGATATAAAACCAAGCCTTTTAAATTGAGTTTCGATAAGATGCTGTCGGGCAATTCGCCTAATTGTTGAATCGCTCCGGGAGTAAGATCGTCTAAAATAGAAGCGTAATCGGTGGTGCCGATATTTGCTAGTTGTACACCGGTTTTTGGTGTGATAAGAAAGGTTGATTCGCCCGGTATTAATTGCTCCCAGCTCTGTTTTTTAACGCTGTTACACCCCAGAAAAAGTGTTATGCAAAAAAAGGTAATGAATAGTTGAACAGTACGTTGCATAAATGGAATTATAGACCGCTTTTTTGAATATTATATACTAAGTGAGTAATTCTTATTTCGTAGATTTGTTCCGGCACTAAAGCGCCCCTAAAATAATATTTTTTGATCCATAATGAGTTTTTTAAGTCCTCTATTTTTATTTGCTGTTGCTGCTGTGGGACTTCCATTGATCATTCACCTGTTAAATCTGAAACGCCCTCAGAAGGTAGCATTTTCAACACTCGCTTTTTTTAAGGAACTCCAGAAAACTACCATTCGTAAAATACAGATAAAACGCTACTTATTGCTGCTTATCCGTTTACTTGCCATCGCCTGCCTTGCTTTGGTACTCGCACGCCCATTTTTACCGCCAGGTGTATCATCAGGCGATAATAATGCACCGGCTCTAAATGTTATTGTGCTCGATAATAGTTTAAGCATGGAAAGAATAGGGCAAAACGGGCCACTTTTTGAGCAAGCTAAATCGATTATCCAAACCATCGAAGAATCCGCTAAAGAAAGCGATCGCTTTATTTTTCAAACAACAAATGGTGAAGCAGCCTTTAATAGCGTGATAGGGCATAGCCAGTTGTTGAGGCGAACCGAAGTGGCATCAATTTCAAGCGCGGGGAATTACATCAGCGAGCGACTCCAAGCAGTTATCGGCATTTTGGATGAAGCTCCATATCAAAACAAACACATTTTTTTAATCACGGATGGGCAAATTAGCCAACTATCTGAACTACAGGAACTAGAACAAACCCCAAATTCTACACTCACCATTTTTAGCTTGGGTGATGTACCCGTTCAGAACACAAAAATTCTGAATGTGTCCACTTCGAGTACTATGATTGGCAGTGGATTACCGGTAGCTGTAACCGTTGAGGTTCAAAATAATGCAGATGTGCCAATTTCTAATCAATTTGTAACGCTGGAAGTAGAAGGGAGAATAGCCGGACAATATTCGGTTTCGTTGCCGGCTAATGGAGTCGAGACCTATTCTTTTGATGTTATTCCATCGCAAACAGGCACGTTAAAAGGAGCTATTCGATTAGAAGGCGATGAGTTTACGGCTGATAATTCCTACTACTTCTCGCTGATGGTGCCGGAAAGTAGATCGATTGTTTGGCTAACTGATCCCGAAGCTGCTCCAACAGAAATCTCATACACCAATTTGGTACTTGATGCTTCCAATCAAAACGATTCGAAGCTGAATTATCAAAAAGTGGAGTTAAACGAGATCGAAACCATCAATTTTCAAAATACAGAGGCGATTATTCTGGATGGACTTACATCCATTCCCGAATTTATCTTTCCACGTTTACAAGAGTTTGTACAAAACGGAGGAGGGTTGTTGTTTTTCCCATCCGAACAAGGAAATATTCAAAACTACAACGCATTTTTAGAGCAATTTAACGTAGGTCAATTTCAAAGTGTAATTGGGGAATTTGCGTCGTTTAACACTATTGCGCGTGGTACAGAAATTCAGGAAGATCACCCTATTTTCACCGAATTATTCGAGGTTAATAACGAAAACCCCATTCGCGTAGCAAATCCTGATGTGTTTTATTACTACAAACTTCGTCCCTCAAACTCGCCGGGTGGATTCAATCTTATCACCTTAAACTCCGACGACCCTCTTATTCGTGAAAAACGATTTGGGGAAGGCAGAATTCTGATCTCAGCAATTGGTACAGGCGTTGAATGGTCGAATTTTTCGGTAAAACCGTTGTTCGCACCGTTCTTCTATCGCTCGTTGCTTTATGTGGCATCTTCGGATGCCGGAGGATTGCTAGAGCACGAGGTAGGAAATGAGTTCGTTTTTTCTGGGGATGTGGATGCTAATTCCGTTCGAATTATGAACGCAGAAGAGGAGATCATCCCAGAAAGTAGAAATACCGGATTAGGAACCACCATCAATTATGAGGCTGTAAATTGGCGACCGGGTTTTGTTACCGTTAAAGATGAGGTGAAAAGTATAGATGTAGCCGTTAATCTGAAACGCAGCGAGAGTGAATTCACTTCAGTTGATGAATCATTCAGCGAATCAATTTCAGAAAATGTGCGTTTTGTTGATGTAAATGAAATACCCGATGCGAACCTAAATAGTGAGATTGTTGCCTCCGGTTTTGGCCGCGAAATTTGGAATTGGTTTATGTGGCTGGGATTACTTTTCTTAATACTAGAAAGCATTGTTGCCGCATTTTATAAAACAGAATCATCCAACTAATGAAAGAAATTCTGTTGTTATTTTTTCAGAGTGTGATTGTGTTGTTCACCATCGCCTCTACTTTACTTGCTGCTTATTCATTTCAAAATAAGTTGCGATTAAGAAATGTGCGGCTGAGCTGGCGGGCCGGCAAAATGAAAGGCTATCCGTTATTTGCGAGTGTTTTTTTAGGGCTGATAACCACCCTTGGCCTTATTGTTTACTTGATCGACGATACACGTAATTTCGGATACTTTGCAGCTTATGTTTGGATTGGTGGAATGTGGTTTATCTCCAGTTATCTGGCTTCAAAGCATTACATCACCGATTACGGGATTGTGAAAAACATCAACGAACCGTCGCAGACTATCCCATGGTTTCAGATACTGGATTTTGTTGAAAAGGAATCGATGTTGGGGAGTGAATTCACATTCACTTATTCCGAAATGGATAAAGCGCTTACCAAAGGGTATAAACAACTCAGAATTGTGGTGCCGGCTGTAAAACGCAAAGCTTTTCAAAAAGTGGTATCTTTAAAGCTGAAATCAAGAATCGAAAGTGACTTACTGCCGGATATTGATCTCAGAAAAATACAAGAAGATTAAAGGGAGTTTTATTGCTCGACGACGTTAAAAACACAGATATAAACAAAGAAAGAGTAATGCTGGTTGGTCTTTACGGGCCAAAAACCACACGCAAGCAGGCAGAGGAATATTTAGATGAGCTAGAAATGCTCACCGATACCGCCGGTGGAATCACCATCGAAAAAGTGCTTCAAAACCGTACTAACCCCGATATTAGCTCCTATGTTGGTAAGGGGAAGTTGCAAGAATTAAAAGGGCAGATGAAGGCGTTGAACATCAACACCATTATTTTTGATGACGACCTTTCCCCCACACAAATCCGAAATATTGAAGCCGGAACCGACGCCAAAGTGCTCGATCGCAGTGCACTGATTTTAGATATTTTCGCATCACGAGCACAAACCGCTGCTGCCAAAACCCAGGTTGAGCTGGCTCAGCTACAATATTTACTACCACGACTAACTCGTTACTGGACTCACCTTTCTCGCCAAAGTGGTGGAATCGGGACAAAAGGACCGGGGGAAACTCAAATCGAGACGGATAGAAGAATTATTGGCCAACGGATTGCGGCATTGAAATCGAAACTCGAAAAGCTAGATAAACAACGAACTACTCAGCGAAAAGGCCGAGAAGGCATGATTCGAATTTCATTGGTTGGATATACTAATGCCGGTAAATCGACGCTGATGAATGCCTTTACCGATACCAATGTACTTGCCGAGAACAAATTGTTTGCTACTCTGGATTCAACCGTTCGCCGACATGAGTTGGAAAACCATGAGATTCTCCTTTCCGACACGGTTGGTTTTATCAGAAAACTGCCTCATAATTTAATCGAAAGCTTTAAATCTACATTGGATGAAGTGCGTGAAGCTGATATCCTAATTCATGTTGTGGATGGATCGTCGGTTATGGCGCATGAGTATATCGATGTGGTGGAAACTACGCTTAAAGAGATCAATGCTACCAATACTAAAACCTTACTGGTTCTTAACAAAGTAGACATGATGGATCAAGATCAGGTGGTGATGATGAAAGATGAATATCCTGATGCTATTTTTATTTCTGCAGAGCGTGGAATTGGCTTAAGTGAGCTGGAACAAAACATCGAAGCCTTGATTGAAGACGATTACTTAAGCCAAACTATTTCAATCCCGATAAGTAAGTACAAGGCAATCGCTTTTATCCACGAAAATGCAAACGTTCTGAACGAGAAGTATGTTGAAAACAACGTCGAAATATCGTTCAGAATAGCGAAAAAAGATTTTAAGCAATTGTCGCATTTGTTAGATACTATTGGGGCTGAAAGTCAGGTTATGTAATCATGCTTGTACACGAAATCATAGATAAAAATATTGCACCTCTTAAGGTAAACGACTCGGTTGCGCTTGCGTTAACAAAGTTGGATTTACTTTATGTAACCCGTTTTCCGGTTGTTGATGAGGGGCAATTAATTGGTATGGTTTCGCTGGATACTTTGATCGGAGCAGATAACGAAGAGTTGGAAATCTCGGCGTTAACGCTTCAAGATAGTATCTCAATCCCTGAAAGTCAGCACTTATTCGAAGCTGCGCGTACCATGCTTGTTCACGAGCAATTCATACTTCCCGTTGTTGATCAAGGCCAACATTTTGTTGGTGTGATAAAGAAACGCGACGTACTTCAAGCTCTGGGCGACATTTTTAATTTGGAGTCGTTCGGCTCAGTCATCACCATCGAGATGATCCCTTATGATTTCACATTAACCGAAGTAATCCGCCTTATCGAAACCGAACAAGCCAAAATTCTTGGAGTAGCCGTTGAGCAACCCAACGAAGACAACGGTTTTTATCGGGTTTCTATAAAGTTGAACATGGAAGATTCGTCGAATGTGTGTTCCACGCTTCAACGATATGGATACGTGGTAACTTCGCAAGTGAGCAGTGCTGTAATGGAAAGGGATTTAAGCGAGCGGGCTGACGAACTAATTCGTTATCTTGATATTTAAGTTCTAACTCGAAATTCAAAATCTGCACATGCGCTTCGTTAATCCCGGAAGCCTCCTGTACATATTTATTTTATTAATTGTACCAATTGCCGCATCCGCACAGGCAACACAATCGTCTACAAATCACCTTTATGAGGAAGGAATTCGCCTCTACGAAAAAGGGTATTTTGAAGAATCATCTACTTCACTCGATCGATTTATTGAGCAAAATGATCAGAACGAGTTACTGATCTCAGCCAATTACTATCTCGCGCGCGCCAAAACCGGCGCAGACTCTGTTAACATCGAGCACTATTATCAACAGTTTATTCTCGAATATCCCGGAAGCGATTTGTCGGTGATTTTGCTCAAAGATTTGGGGCATCGATTTACGAATAACCGGGAATATGATCAGGCCATCGAATATTACAATCAGGCCATCGATTCTTGGATGGGGAACACCAAAGCTGCCGAAACCATGTATTGGGTAGCCGAAGCCGCAGCTGAAAAGCAAGACTATGTGCAATCGCGCTACTATTTTATGAAGCTCGCCGACGATTATCCGGAATCTGAGTGGGCGGCAGATGCACTGTATGCCAGAGGTCGATTATACCTCACTGAAAATGAATATGATTCTTCAGCCATTGCATTCGAATTATTGAAAGAACGCTATCCAAATGATCCGGTTACACGCCGTGTAGGAACGGCTTTAGGGGAGTCGTACTATCAGCAAGCTCGCTATGCTGAAGCCATTGAAGCTCTTGAAGCTCAAATGATTTTTCTGGATGATGAATCCAAAATAAAAGCACTGTTTTTGATGGCAGAAGCACATAATTATTTGGGCAATTTTGATGAAGCAACCAAAGATTACCTACAATATATTCGGCTTACAGCTGGCACCGATCAAGAAGCCCCGGCACATTATGGATTAGGTTGGTTGTATAGCCGACAGGGGATTTATCACTGGGCGGCGCAATCGTTCGAAAAAGCCGTGGATGGCAGCGACGAACTCTCTCGAAAAGCCTTGTATTACGAAGCGGTAAACCACAAACTTGGTGGGAATTATCAGCGGGCGATGTCAACCTTTGAAGAATTTGGTGATCGCTATAAAACAGGACTTTGGGTTGAAGAGGCATATTTTGAATGGGCGATTTCAGCGTTTGAGGCAGGTAATTACGATGCATCTATCGAGATCATGCTTACGCTAGTTCGCAATCAGGATGAGCTTAAAGATCCCGGTAAGATTTATACCTTTTTGGGAGAAGCATTTTTTGCGAACAACGAATTTACTCGAGCTTCCCAAGCCTTTGAAGAAGCCGAAAAAGTGGCAGATATCGATCCGGCGCTTCGCCGACAAGCACGTTTCCAGAAAGCATGGATTTTATTCCGAAATCAGGCATATGAACAGGCTCAACCCATTTTTGAAGCCGTTTATGCAGAATCACCAACCTCCGAACTTGGTGCCGAAGCATTATTCTGGAGTGGAGATGCATATTACAAACTCGATCAGTTTGGGGACGCCGCTAAACGATTTAAGCTATTCGTTGAAAACTATCCTGAGCACGAAATGATTGGCGCTGCCAGGTATTCGTTGGGATGGAGCTATTTCAAAACCGGCGATTACGATTTGGCCGTAGGTCCGCTTGAAGACTTTCTGAATAATTATAATCCACCTCCAATCGCGCTATATCCATACGACGTGGATACACAGCTTCGAATTGGAGATGCTTACTATGCGTTGGGCGATTACAGAAATGCTATTCGTTTTTACAACCAAGCGATTGGCGCTGAACCCGGTGGCGATTATGCTATGTTTCAGGTTGCGAATTCCTACTATCGTTCGAATCGAACGTTTGAAGCAGTGAGTAATTTCCGGCGCATGCTTCGTATTTATCCGTTCAGCAATTTGCGGGAGCAAGCACAGTACAATGTGGCTTATATTTATCTGAATACATCAAATTACTCGCAGGCGATTGAAGAATTTCAAACGGTGATCAATCGCTATCCCGGAACGGATTGGGCGGCTCGAGCACAATACAATATTGGGGATGCATTTTACAACGCCGGCGAATACGATCGAGCAGTGGAAGCCTATCAAAAAGTGTTAGAGAATTATCCGCGATCGCGATACATCATCGAAGCTATTAACGGGATACAGTATGCTCAGCTTTCGGCAGGTGGAACCGATAGTAGTTCTGTAATTTTGGAGGATTTTTTAAGTGATAATCCGCAATCATCAACCGCTGATCGACTCCGGTATCGCCAGGCAGAGACGGTCTTCCAAACCGGTGATTATGAAGGAGCAATCCGGGAATTCCGACAGTATTTACGTGTCACAAATTCAGATGCACTCGCTCCCGAAGCCTATATGAATTTGGGAACAGCTTATCAGCAAGTGGGGCAGACCGATCGTGCTATTTCATCCTACGAAACGGTGCTAAATGATTATCCGAATGACGATCAGGTTCCCGCGGCTTTGACTTCGTTGGGACTGCTTTATTTCGAGCTAGACGAATACGAAACTTCGCATCAGTATTTTAGTGATTTGTTGCAGAAAGAGCGACGATTTGCTCAGGAGGCCTATATCGGAATGGCGAATGCCAGCCTGGCACAAAATAAATACGAAATTGCCAGAAATGAGTATGAAGCCGCGCTTCAGATCAACCCAAATAACGAGGCCGCCAGTGTTGGGCTCGGGAAGGTAGCTTTGGCCGAACGTAAGTACGAAGAAGCTCAGCTGATTCTAAAACCGATCGCCGATCGAAATACCACCGACATCGGTGCTGAGGCACAATTCTTTTTAGGCAGATTAGAACAAGCGCAAGATAATCTGGAAGAAGCCATCGCCGAATATGCTCGGGTAAAAGTCCTTTTCGAAGCCTTCGATAACTGGGTGGCATTGGCGATGTACCACTCTGCCGAATGTAATATTCAACTCGGTAATCGTGGTGATGCATTAGCCATTTTGAACGAGATTGTTGAATTCTATTCCGGTACTGAAGCGGCGATCTTAGCTCAGGCCTTGCTTGATCGAACCGGGGATTCCTAAAAAAAGGCAAGCTTTTTTTAGTTTCAATTTTCGGCCTCGTTCCCAAGCTCCAGCTTGGGTAACGCGTTCCGGAAGCTCCAGCTTCCTAAGTGTAGCCCAACTTTAATACTCTTTCGTGATTTTGTGTTTTTGTGGTGAAAATGATTTCAACATTCAATATTCAACAAGGAACATTCAATATTCAACAAGGAACATTCAATCTTCAATTGTTTCAGGCTAATGAAAAACTCCAACATTTAACACTTAAACTTTAGCATTTAAAATTATCCAGCTAAACATCGGATACTGAGCAAATCGTATGCATTACTCGCAAATGGTTTCAATAAATTTTCGTGTTTCCGTGCTTTTGTGGCGAAATCTCAATCGAAGTAACCATTCACGATCTCGACAGTTGTCGAGAGAAGTGATCTAAGTTTTACAAATATTGGTAGAAACTAGATCTTGAGATTGCTTCGTCGTATTCACTCCTCGCAAATGATTTCAACAAGTTTTCGTGATTAAGTGCTTTTGTGTCAAAACCTCTTCCTCGCTTTTCTGGCAAAACAAAGAATGAATCACAAAATCCGAAACAATAAATTCCCTACCTTCGTCCTTCGTTGTTTAATACTCACATCGAACTGATGATCAAAAAAGTTGCTCCTGCATTTTCTTTAAACGGAACCATTACTCCACCGGCGGATAAGTCGATTTCTCAACGGGCGGCAATATTTGCGCTTTTACACGATGGGAAGTCTGTGATCAAGAATTACTCACCGGCGGAAGACCCCCAAAGTACACTTAGTTGTGTGGAGTTATTAGGTGCTTCTGTTACTCAGTTGGATGACGTTGTTGTAGTTGAAGGTCGTGGCAGATATGGAATTCAGCCCTTATCTGATGAGCTGGATTGCGGAAATTCGGGAACTGCCATGCGATTACTTTCCGGAGTTTTGGTTGGATCAGGTTCCTCGGTGTATTTGATTGGCGATCCCTCGTTGTCGGCACGGACTATGAAACGAATCATTGATCCGCTCGAAAGTATGGGTGCACACATTTTAGCACGAAACGGCATGTTTGCGCCACTATTTGTAACCAGAGAAGATCCGCTTATTCCCATAGAATTTGAGTTGCCGATACCAAGTGCCCAGTTAAAATCCTGCATTTTGTTGGCAGGATTATTTGGCGAAACTCCTACCAAAGTGATAGAGACGGTACCGAGTCGTGATCACACCGAGCGCTTATTGAATCTTGATGTAGAAGTAGTAGATGGCAAGCGAGTAATCAGTGCATCCCTTAATAATAAGATCCCGAATCAAAGCTATACCATTCCGGCTGATTTCTCGGCTGCCGCTTTTTGGTTGGTTGCAGGATCGATTTTACCGGATTCCGAAATCAGATTAGAAAACGTTGGGCTAAATCCCACTCGTACCGGTTTGTTGGATATTTTGCTAAAGATGGGTGCTGATATTACCATCGAGAATAAGCACGAAGAAGGTGCTGAGCCAGCGGGCGACATCATTGTGAAATCTGCGCAGCTTCGTAACATTGATCTTGATCCAAAAGTAATTCCAAACTGCATCGACGAACTTCCCATTCTTGCAGTTGCGATGATGTACGCGCAGGGAACTTCCATCATTTCCGGCGCGGAAGAACTTCGCCACAAGGAAACCGATCGAATCATGGCCATTGCCAAAATGCTGGATGCGGTTGGTGGAGTGTATGAAGAAATGGAAGATGGATTAGTAATCCGAGGAAATCCCGAGTTCGAATTTGAATCCGGTGAATTCGATTCATTTCACGATCACCGCATAGCGATGGCATCGGCAGTCTTATCCCTAAAAGGAAAATCCGACTCCGAAATTGAATCCGCCGAAAGCGCTGCCGTGAGTTACCCAAGCTTTTGGGATGATTTGGATGGTTTAGTTGAAGGCTAATTGTTTTTGCCACTAAAACACAAAAGCACAAAATGTTTTTGTTTCAACTTATGCCAACTATTAGTTCATCTTGATAAATGAAGTGTTACTCAGAAAGGTCATGCTGAGGATACTTCCGAAGCAACTAAACGGAAAAGTGGCTTGGTTCAGCTTTTTGCAGATGATTTGATCAACGCTGAACAAGTATAGCGATGGGAACTAAGAGTGAGGGTTTTATCCGTCTAGGTTCATCTCCGCCAGCTGGCGGATCTGAATGACAGGCTTGCATTGCATTTATAATTCATAATTTTTCATTTTGAATTCTGCGTCAGTGACGCGGTGTCAATACGTCATAAAGGAAATGCTCGTCTTAGCTTGGCATTGTGCTTGCTTAACTCACACTGAAATTAAACGAACGTGAGCGCCATGGGAGATTTTACAGAATTTGGAATTGAAGTAGAGAAGCACCTATCAAAGCTGGGAAAAGACATCCAGCAATTTGTTGAAAAAGTGGTTCCTCTCACTCACGACGATAAAGACTTTGCCCCAGACTGCGACATACTGGAAAGCGAGGCTGAATATAAAGTTCAGATCGATTTACCCGGGCTGGCCAAGAAAGAGATTGGGATTGCACTCAAAAACAATGTGCTCACCATAAAAGGTGAAAGGGATATAAAAGCAGGCGAAGGCGAAGAATTTAAACGTCAGGAAAGAAAGCGAGGAGCGTTTGCCCGCTCTTTCGCACTTCCAGAAAATGTGAACGCTGCCGAGATCAGCGCTACGTTCAGAAATGGAGTACTAACCGTGGCAATGCCAAAATCAGACAAACTGAAAGATACCACCAGTATTCCGGTGAACTAAAGAGGGACAAAGGAACAGAGGCACAAAGGTGTAAGGATATCCCTCACAAAGAATATTAAACTAGAACAAAAAATAATTCGTGATTTAGTGCTTTAGTGGCCTAAATCAGAAAATAAACATAGACAATCAGACCAATGGGAAAGATAATTGGAATTGACTTAGGTACTACCAACTCTTGCGTTTCCGTAATGGAAGGAAACGAACCGGTAGTAATTCAAAACGCAGAGGGCGGCCGTACAACCCCTTCTGTTGTAGCATTTAGTAAAGACGGAGAGCGCTTAGTGGGCGCGCCTGCAAAACGTCAGGCCATCACCAACCCGGACAAAACAGTAGCTTCTGTAAAGCGATTTATGGGACGCATGTTTAACGAGGTTAAAGGTGAAACCGAGCAGGTTGCTTACAAAGTAGTAAAAGGCGACGACGGTACCGCTCGTGTACAAATCGACGACCGTAAGTACGCTCCACAAGAAATTTCGGCGATGGTTCTTCAAAAAATGAAGCAAACCGCCGAAGAATATTTAGGCGAGAAAGTAACCGAAGCAGTAATTACTGTGCCGGCTTACTTCAACGATGCGCAGCGTAAAGCCACGCAAGAAGCCGGTAAAATTGCCGGACTTGAAGTGAAGCGTATCATCAACGAGCCTACTGCCGCAGCACTTGCTTACGGTTTGGATAAGAAAGATGTAGATCAGACGATCGCCGTGTATGACCTTGGTGGCGGTACTTTTGATATCTCTATTCTTGAGCTTGGCGATGGCGTTTTTGAAGTAAAATCTACCAATGGTGATACTCACCTCGGTGGCGATGACTTCGATCAGCGTATCATCAATTTCTTAGCGGATGAGTTCAAAGCTAGCGAAGGTGTAGATCTTCGTAACGATGCGATGGCGATGCAGCGTTTAAAAGATGCAGCTGAGAAAGCAAAAATCGAGCTTTCATCTTCACAAAAAACCAACATCAACCTTCCGTTCATTACTGCAACTCAGGATGGTCCGAAGCACTTGAATATCGATCTTAGCCGTTCGAAATTCGAGCAGTTGGTAGACGATTTAGTGAAGCGTTCGATCACTCCATGCGAGAAAGCATTGAAAGATGCGGGAATGAGCAAATCAGAAATCGATCAGGTAATTCTGGTGGGTGGATCAACTCGTATTCCTCGCATCGTTGAAGCTGTAAAAGAATTCTTCGGCAAAGATCCGAGCAAAGGCGTTAACCCGGATGAAGTAGTTGCCGTAGGTGCAGCCATTCAGGGTGGTGTACTTTCAGGTGATGTAGAAGATGTTGTTCTTTTGGATGTAACTCCACTTACATTGGGAATCGAGACCTTAGGTGGCGTTATGACTCCGCTTATCGAAGCAAACAGCACGATCCCAACCAGTAAGTCACAGACTTTCTCAACTGCTGCGGATAACCAAAGCTCAGTAGAAATTCACGTATTACAAGGTGAGCGTGCTCAAGCTGCCAACAACCGTACGCTTGGTCGTTTCCACTTAGATGGAATTCCACCGGCGCCACGTGGTATGCCACAAATTGAAGTTACTTTCGATCTTGATGCCAACGGTGTGATTAACATCCTTGCGAAGGACAAAGGAACCGGTAAAGAGCAAACTATTCGCATTGAATCATCTTCAGGATTGAGTGATGAGGAAATCGAAAAAATGAAAAACGCTGCCAAAGAACACGAGGAAGAGGATAAGCAAATCCGCGAACGTGTTGAGAAAATGAATCAGGCAGATGGCTTGATCTTCTCAACCAAAAAGCAGCTTGAAGAATACGGCGACAAGATCTCTGAAGGCAACAAAACAGCTATTTCTGATGCTGTTGCTAAGCTGGAAGAAGCTCACAAAGCTGAAAATCTTGAAGAGATCGACGCAGCTATGGAAGCAGTAAATACTGCCTGGAGCGCTGCTTCACAGGAAATCTACGCTGCTTCACAAGCTGAGGCTGCTGCCGGTGGCGCAGACGCCGGTGCAGGAGCTGAAGAACCAGCTGCGGATGCTTCATCGGAAGAAGATGAAGGTGCCGTTGATGCCGATTACGAAGTTGTTGAAGACGACGACGATAAGAAGTAAGGTTTATAATCTTAGTCATTCCGGACTTGATCCGGAATCTTAAGCCCTCATGCAAAGCGTGAGGGCTTTTTTTGTAATGATTTTTAAAAATTATGCTGAGACATTAGCTGAATTTTCAGCATTAACGACATACGTTTCGCGAACGGTTGAAACCGTTCACTTGGTAAAAAAGACAGCGTTTATTTTCTGCCTCAATTTACCGAGAAAAGGACCTTTCTCTAGGAATACCTGACGCGCTCACTCCATTCGAAATCACAATTGTATAGAAGAATCAATGAATTTTGTGAATACTAATTTTAAAAATGCATTTCCCTCTTTCCAAGAATCCCGAGCCTGTCGAGGGATGGTCCTTATCAGTAAATGACCGCTTTTCAAAACAGGATTCTAAATGAAAATGCCTGTATCTTTAGACAATGAATATTCTAGGAATTGAATCGTCTTGCGACGATACCTCAGCGGCGGTTTTAACGGATGATGGCGTGCAATCTAATGTGATTGCTTCGCAGTCGATACACATCAAATTCGGGGGCGTGGTGCCTGAGTTGGCATCGCGTGCGCATCAGAAAACTATTACTCAAACGGTAGCTCAGGCTTTGAAAGAATCCAATACTTCGATCGACGACATCGACCTGATTGCGGTAACTCAAGGTCCGGGTTTGATGGGATCGTTGTTGGTAGGTTTGTGCTTTGCGAAAGGACTCGCATTATCCAAAAAGAAGCCGATTGTTGGGGTTAATCACATGGATGCTCATATTTACGCCAACTTTATTGATGAAGCGCCTGAGTTTCCTTTTGTCTGCCTTACCGTGTCTGGTGGACACACGCAGTTGGTTCACGTAAAAGCGCCATTCGATCACGAGGTTTTAGGCACTACCCGTGATGACGCAGCCGGTGAAGCCTTCGATAAAATCGGGAAGATTTTAGGTCTCCCATATCCGGCCGGACCAGTGATGGATAAACTCTCGAAAGACGGGAATCCAAAATTTCACAAATTCCCCCAGGCATTATTGAAAGAAGGGCTCGATTTCAGCTTCTCGGGCTTAAAAACCAGTGCGTTGTATTACCTGCAAGATAAATCCGAGGAATGGAAAAAAGAGCATTTGAATGATGTATGTGCAAGTATTTCAGAAGCCATATCGGAAGTCCTTATCAAAAAATTGAAGCGAGCAGTACAAGAGACGGGAGTAAAATCAGTGGCCATCGCTGGTGGAGTTTCGGCAAACTCAATGTTACGCGAAAAAGCTCAGAAAATGGCTGAGGATCAACAACTCAAGCTTCATATCCCGCATATCACCTACTGCACTGATAACGCCGCGATGATCGCTATAACCGGAAAGATGCAAGCCGAACTTGGACGTTTTGACGATCTTTCAATACGTCCTTACGCTTCACTTTAGGCCAATTTTTAAGATGAAAAATTAGTGAAAGCCAATTCTAGAACTATCATCTTAAATCTTTAATTTGGGGAATGCAGGAAGGAATAGACGCTCTTCAACTTAATTTGAATAACGATGGACTCATGGTGATGAATGCGTCGCTGTTTTTCATCATGTTTGGCGTGGCAATGGAGCTCACCATTCAGGATTTCAAGGACTTGGCAAAGAATCCGAAATCAACCATTGCAGGCGTTTTTTCGCAGTTTGTATTTCTTCCGGCGATCACTTTTTTAGTGGTGATAATCACCGAGCCGCATCCATCGCTTGCTTTAGGAATGATGATGGTAGCTGCTTGTCCGGGTGGGAATATTTCGAATTTCTTTTCGCAATTGGCGGGTGGAAATATCGCCCTATCGGTAAGTATGACAGCCATCGCAACATTACTTGCCATTTTTGCAACGCCACTCAATTTTACGATTTGGGCAAGTTTGTATGGTCCAACGAATGAAATCCTTCGCGAAGTAAGTCTGGATATTTATGAAGTGTTCAAAATTGTAGTGATTATTCTCGGAATTCCGCTCATTTTAGGGATGCTGGTTCGTCATTTTAAAGCTGATTTAGCTCTCAAACTTACCAAATGGATCAAAGGCTTCGGGGTGATTTTTTTCGCCGCTTTTATCCTTATTGCATTCTCGATGAACCTCGATAATTTCGTGAACAATGTAGAATATGTTGTTGGATATGTTTTCATCCACAATGCGTTGGCACTAACCGGGGGCTTTGCAATCGCTTCGGTAATGAAGCTTTCATTCAATGATCGGAAGTCGATTGCCATTGAAACAGGGATTCAAAATTCGGGGCTGGGACTATTGTTGATTTTCAATTTTTTTGAAGGATTAGGTGGGATGGCGTTAATCGCTGCCTGGTGGGGTATTTGGCACATAATTATGGGCTTTGCGATAGGCTGGTATTGGTCGATCGGCAAGGCAAGTATTCAAAAAGTATTTTCAAATGCGTAAAAATTATCTCTGGTACAACCTTTTTCGATTAGGCATCACAAAGACGGGATTGCAGTTTTTTTATCGGAAAATTGAAATCGTAAACAAAGAAAAGATCCCCAAAGACAAACCATTTATTATCCTCCCGAATCATCAGAATTCGTTTATGGACGCATTGGTTGTTTGTTCGCATATGCCGGGCTTTATCTTTTTTCTTACCCGAGCCGGCGCCTTTTCCACTAAGTTCATGAACTGGTTTTTAAGGAGCCTGAATCTGCTACCTGTTTACAGAGTACGGGACGGATTAAGCTCGGTAACGAAAAATAATGCCATTTTCGACGAATGTGTGGAGTACCTGAAAAAGGGTTACCCAATTCTGATTTTCCCGGAAGCCAATCACGATTTACGTCGTCGAGTACGTCCGCTTAGCAAAGGCTTTACTCGCATTGCCTTCGATGCCGAGGTGAAAAGTAACTGGGAAATGGATCTTCAAATGGTACCGGTTGGCGTTAATTATACTGAACATCGTCGGTCGCGAAATAAGGTGAAAGTGGTATGGGGCGATCCAATCCCTATGAAAAAGTACCAAGAGTTGTTTGAGCAGGATGAGCGTAAGGCTGCCAATCAGCTTAAAAATGATGTGGCGTCCGAGATGAAAAAAGTAGTGATGCACGTTCCGAATCTGGATCACTATCCGGCGATGCAAGTGGTTTTAACCGAATTAGAAAATGAGGTTGATAATTATGTTAATCCGGACATCGTAAATAAAAATGTTGAGAAAGTAGCGGCAGTTATCACAGAAGATGAAATTGAAGCCGGAAAGCAAGTGGTTGAAATAAGCAACAAATATGATATTTCGATTAAAACAATAAACGGCCGAAAAAAACCTTGGGCATTATTGCTGTTGTTGTCACCACTTTATCTGTTCAGTTGGTTAAATAATATCATCCCGTATCTGCCGGTTCGAAAATTGGTGAACACAAAAATTAAGGACAAAGCCTTTGATGCATCCATCAAGTTTGTGATGGGGCTGATGTTATTCCCGGCTTTCTGGGCAATAGTTTCACTAATTTTATGGATTAGCGGTATTGATTCCGGCTATATTCTGATCTATCTGGGCGTAAGTGTTTTAAGTTCTATGTTCTTTAAAACGGCTAACCTTTTCTTGAGGGAATCTCTTACAAAAAGGCGGCTTCAAGAATTAAAAAATAGCAACCCCGACGAATACCAATCGTTCATGGATGGGATCGAAAAGCTGAACGAATTACGCCGGAAAGCACTTTAATAAATAGAATACTAACATCAAGAAAAAGGATTTATGAAAAAGTTGATCACACTTTTTACTGCCATCATCATTATAGGCGCTTGCGCACAACCAAACGTAGAAGAAATAATAGAATCACCTGAATTTGACCATGCAGTTGCCGTGGTTCATCCCAAAAACGGAAGTGATGTAACCGGAATGGTTCATTTCGAGAAAACAGAATCGGGTGTATTGGTAAAAGCAGAAATTAATGGTTTAACCGGTACCAAGCATGGTTTTCACATCCATCAATTTGGCGATTGTACTGCCGATGACGGCACCTCAGCGGGCGGACATTTCAATCCGAACGAGAATATGCATGCAGGTCCGGAAGCAATGGATAGACACATGGGTGACCTAGGAAATATTACTGCAGAAAACGGTACGGCATTATTGGAATATGTGGATGACACCATCAATTTGGAGCAAATTATTGGTCGCGGTGTAATCGTTCACGGTGGTGAAGATGATCTGGAATCGCAGCCATCCGGTGCTGCAGGTCCACGTATTGGTTGTGGTGTGATTGGGATTCAAGAGAATTAAATCGCTCTACTCTTTTTCACGATTTCGGCTTAGCTTTACAGCATGAAATCAACCGATTTAACGAGCTTCTGGTTGAAAGAACTGGAAGCTCGTCCTGTTTTAACGTCTGTTCTACTTGCCATTTTTATACGAACTTTGGCACTACTACTTGGATTTCAGGATTACTGGGGTGATTCTCATCATAACTTGATTATGAGTAAACTCACTTTAGACAATGGTTTGGTTTACTCCGATTTTAAAGATCGTGAACTTACCTGGTTGCCCGCCTTTCGTTACTGGGGAAGTTTGGTTATTTGGATTACCGGATCAGTAAAACTAATCACGCTTAACATCGCTAATTCGGTTCTGGGTGTAGTTATCGTTGGTTTAGGAACCTGGTTTGTGCGTGAAAAAAAAGGGAATAGAATTGCCCTACTAACCGGAACACTTCTTGCACTTGCACCCTATTTGATCGTGTTTAGCTACATGAATATGGCTGAGGGGTTTGGAGCGTTGCTGTTACTCGCCTGGGTGATTGGAGTAGACAAAAATCAAATAGCACTCATTTTCATAACTGCATTTCTAGCTTCCCTAACACGCTATGAATTATCCTTTTTTCTTGGGATTTCCACTTTATATCTAATCACAGTATCAAAAAAGAAGGCCTTTGTTTCTACTATAGCCGGGGTAGCAGTAGGATTATCAATCTGGAGTTGGTGGAGTTATATCAACACCGGTGATTTTTTAACCTGGCTTTGGATGCGTATCGAGTCAACCACTTTAAGTACCACCTATTATGCGGAGGGAGTAAATGGTTTCTTTCGATTTTTACTTTTACCAGCGCTAGCCATACTGCAGGTATTTCCATTGTTTTTCGCATTAATTTGGCTCAAAAAAGTAAATGTTACATATAAAGAATATTCACTGAATATGTTAATGGGAAGCCTGATTCTTGGTGGGCTAGTATTCTTTGCCTATGCCCAAACCAACGTAATCGTTTATCCCGATCCCAGATATTTAGTGCTGATTCTACCGATCACAATACTTTGGTTTTGTATGCTCTGGGGGCAGGGATTTTTCCGGACGTTTATTTCAAAACGATTGGTCTTGATCATCACAGTAATTAGTCTTTTTCAATTAATTATACCTTATTACCGGCAGTATAATTTGCAGCCAAGAATCGACATGGGAATTTGGATACATGAAAATTTAAGCGATGCGGATACCATTTGGTCAGATAATGCGGTAAGTATAGTTTTGTCGGATTTAGACATACACCAATTTAAATCCTCCAATCTTTTGAATATTGCTGAAGTATCGAGTGATACTAAAATTGAAGAAAAGTTGATCGAATCGAACATCGAATATCTCACTGTATTTCCGGCTCCGTTCACGACCTCCTATCAATGGTATCCGGAGTTGATGGGTTCTTCCACTTTTGAAAGAAATGGTATCACGTTTGTCCCCGTTTTCTTCTACGAGCCCTATCAAATGCAAAAAGCTTCGGTGCACGATTTTCTACGGATGAAATTTGAAGCAGCGGCCGGATCTGCAAGTATTTGGAAACTTTATTACGATTAAGAAATGGAACTTAACCTCACTACACCCGGACTACTTTTCTCGGCGATCTCGCTACTATTACTTGCCTATACCAATCGATTTCTATCGCTGGCCAATCTGATCAGAACTTTACATGGTCGCTACAAAGAAACGGGCGATAAGGGAGCCAAGGCTCAAATCGAAAATCTGCATAACCGAGTTCGATTGATAAAAAACATGCAGTTATTAGGAATTGGATCTTTATTTCTATCCGTGTTTTGTATGGTTTCATTATTTGCAGGCTGGGTAATCCTCGGGAAAATCCTGTTTGGCTTAAGTCTGATTTTGCTACTGATTTCTCTGGGGATGATGATGATCGAAATTCAGATAAGCGTGAAAGCATTGAATATTCATCTCCGAGATCTAGATTAATAATCATTCACGATCCCGCCGTTTCCTGAGCCTGCCGATGGAGGTGGGAGAAGTGATCTCAAGAGTTCATTTTTTAACCAGATATTCTGAGATTGCTTCGTCGCAGGCTACTCAAAAATGGAATTAGATTTCCCACAAATGAAACCTTCTATTGATTCTATCTTTTTCGATGTTATATTTAGACAGTTATCTAATTATCTAAATGAATAGCCTTTTTAAAGCACTTAATGATCCAACTCGGCGACAGATTCTCGATCTGTTGAAGGAAAAAGACCTCACTGCCGGTGAAATAGCAGATGCCTTTGCAATTTCGAAGCCAAGCATTTCGCATCATCTGGATATTTTGAAGCAGGCGAATTTGGTTACTACCGAGCGAGATGGGCAGTTTATCATGTACTCGCTGGATACCACCGTGCTTGAAGAGGCCACCCAATGGTTGTTCAATTTATTAAATTCAAATTCGTGAGCTATGGTACTCCAAACCCTTAAAAAAGAATGGTATGTAGTGTTTCTTTTGCTACTTCCTTTTGCATTTTCAATGTATATCTGGGATGAGCTCCCGGATCAGGTTCCAACCCATTTTAATATGCAGGGCGAGGCCGACGATTGGGGTCCAAAATGGATAAATGCAATCATGTTTCCGGCTATTGGTCTGGGAACCTATTTAATGCTGGTATTCTTGCCCATGATCGATCCGAAAAAAAGAATTGAAGCAGCTCAAAAACCGATAGCAGCGATTCGTATTGTTACAAGTATGTTTATGGTGTTTATGTACGTTTTCATCATGGCTGAATCGATGGGAACCGACATCAATTTTAGTATATATATTCAGGTTGGGATAGGAATGCTTTTTTTAGTGCTGGGAAATTACATGCATTCCATTAAACAAAACTACTTTATTGGAGTGCGTACTCCGTGGACGCTTGAAAATGAAGAAGTTTGGAAACGCACGCATCGCCTAACGGCTAAAGTGTGGACGATCGGTGCTTTGATTATGATCATCGCACCACTTACGATCTCAAACGCAGTGGCCTATTGGAGCATTTTTGGAGTGGTGGTTTCCACCTTGGTACTGGTTCCAATTATCTATTCGTACGTAATCTTTCAACAGCTAGATACTCAATCATCATGAAATCTGGAATTCTGAATTTTATCACAATCGTAGCATTTATGGCGATGATCAACCTGCATTCAACGGCGCAGGAGCTCATTATCCCGAATGGCGATCTGGAAATCGGAGGAACATTAGAGCTTCCCGAATCCCATCAAAAAGGTGATCTGTTGGTGATTATGATTACAGGAAGTGGAGCCCAAGATCGCGATGAAACCATTTTGGGTTTCAAACCTTTTAAGTTGATTGCGGAGCATTTGATGGAGGAAGGCATCGCAAGTTTCCGTTATGATGATCGCCAAATGGGAACCTCAACCGGCGATTTTTCGTCCGCCACGCTTGATGACCTCGCCAACGATGTGAAAGCCATCATGGATTATTTTCAATTTCAATCGGAGACCGTGTTTGACGAATTCATTCTGTTTGGTCATTCCCAAGGCGGGATTGTGTCAACTAGATTGGCCGCCAACGATGATCGAATTACAGCAATGGTGTTGATGGCAAGCACGATGGTCCCATTGAAAGATGTGATCAACGAGCAAGTCATTATCATGCAAAAAGCTGCCGGAAAAACAGAAGATGACATCCAGCCGATACTTGAATTCCAGGAACTCGCTTACGAAACAGCTCGGAAAAATGAAGGCTGGGACGAACTTAAAGTGGAATATCAAAAGCTAATTGAAAATGAAGTGGCGAAATTGCCGGAAAATCAGCGTCAGTACATTGTAGATGTGGAGTCTTTTGCCAATGCTCAGTTCAGTGCGCAGGTTACCCCCTTGCAAAGCGCCCAAATGCGATCGTTACTTTACTACGATCCGGTAGATGATTTGGACGGATTAGAAATTCCGATTCTAGCACTTTTTGGTGGAAAAGACACCCAAGTAACTCCGGTTCAAAATGAAACCGTTTTTGTGGAAGTTTGCGAAAATGATCGAATGAATTGTTCGAACGTAAATTTCCCGAATGCTAATCACTTGTTCCAACGCGCAAACACCGGCTTTGTCACTGAATATGCCATGCTTCCCAAAGAATTTGTGGATGGCTTTTTGGAAGAGATTTCGGAGTGGATTCTGGGGATGGAGTGATCGTAAAATTAATAAAATGTCATTTAGATCCGCCAGCTGTGGAGATGAAACGAGACGGATAAATGTATCTAACTAGATAAAAAAGTTCACTTTTATCAACGTTGATTGCTGTTTTTGCTAACAATCAGACTCGGCCCTTTTACCCGTTGAGATCCTTCGGAAGTATCCTCAGGAGGACTTAGGGTGATTTTAGAGTTGGATTAGATAAATACAGAAGTGTGTTTACAGTTACTTCAAAGAGCCAACCAGGCTGGAAGAATTAATTATGAGATTGATCATAGATATTTAGATTCCTCACTTCGTTCGGAATGACAAAAAGTGAAGATTGAGTAGGCTAAAAAAATCGGTGCTATCTCTTTCAGTGACAACCGGATTTCTGTGGTTGTTCAAATCTCTAGTTGTTTTGAATCGTCACAATAAAAACGCTCCGATGCGGCGCATCGGAGCTAGTAGTACTTCAATCTTAGAATCAGGAATCATCTATTCCTAATTCCTAATTAACCTATTCTCCCAAAGGCCCCAAAGGGATTCCTACGGAAGATGCCTATGGCACTAATTACTCACTCCGCCTTCCAGTCTTTCATTCCATCACGAATGGCATCGCCAACGTTTTCGATAGGCACACGAACTTGGCTCATATCATCACGGTAGCGAATAGTAACTTTCTGATCTTGCTCAATCGTATCAAAATCAACGGTTACGCAGAAAGGAGTTCCAGCTTCATCAAGGCGGCGGTAACGCTTACCAATCGAGCCGGCTTCATCGTATAGAACCGAGTAATCTTCGCGTAGATCAGCTTCGATTTTACGTGCGATTTCCTGAAGTGGAGCTTTCTTAATCAGCGGGAAAATACCAACCTGTACAGGAGCGAGTTCAGGATGCATTTTAAGCACAACACGTTTGTCGCCATCCACTTCTTCCTCACGGTAGGCATCACAAAGAACCATCAACGTACAGCGGTCGAGCCCAATCGAAGTTTCAATCACATAAGGCACAAATCGCTTGTTATTCTTTTGATCGAAGTAATCCAGCTTTTTGCCCGAAAACTCCTGATGCTGTTTCAAATCAAAATCAGAACGGTTGTGGATTCCTTCCACTTCCTGCCAGCCAATAGGGTACTTGTACTGAACATCCACAGCAGCCAACGCATAATGTGCTAATTTATCCTGAGGGTGATCCACAAAACGTAAATTCTCTTCGCGGATACCAATTCGTTTATGCCAAGCCACACGTTTTTCCTTCCAGGCTTCGTACGCCTCTGCATCGGTGCCGGGCTCAACAAAATATTGCATTTCCATTTGCTCAAACTCGCGCATACGGAAAACAAACTGTCGTGCAACCACTTCATTTCTGAATGCTTTACCGGTTTGTGCGATCCCAAAAGGAACGGAAACGCGGCTGGTATCAAGCACGTTTTTGTAATTCACGAAAATCCCTTGTGCGGTTTCAGGACGCAAATACACGCCATCTTCTTCGCTGGATGTTGCCCCAAATTGAGTCTTGAACATCAAGTTAAATTGTCGAACTTCGGTCCAATCAAAAGCCCCGGAATCCGGAGATTTAATTTCATTCTCGATGATGATATCGTACAGATCTTCGGTCAGGCTTTTACGCGTTCCGGTGGTGTCCAGTAATTCCTGAATCTCAGCTGCTTTATCGGTCTTGCCGTCCTTCTCGAGCTTCATGATGTACTGTTCAATCAGCATATCCGCGCGGTAACGTTTTTTCGATTGTTTATCGTCGATCATCGGATCGTTGAATCCACCTACGTGTCCGGATGCTTCCCACACTTTTGGGTGCATGAAAATGGCCGCATCAACACCAACAATATTGTTATGACGTTGGGTCATCTCTTTCCACCAAGCGTTGCGTATGTTGCGCTTCAACTCCACACCTAAGGGGCCGTAATCGTACACGGCACTTAAACCGCCGTAAATTTCAGAAGATTGAAAGATGAAGCCACGGGCTTTGGCCAGAGAAACAATTTTATCGAGACTGTCTAAATTCGACATGAAACAGGATTACTTCGTTTTTGAGTTTAAATGAGGGCTGAAGATAAGGATTTGATCGAACCTTTTTTACATGCATTCCCATAAAGAAATGATAAGCTTTGTTCTGAATCTCAATTAAGAATTAAGAATTAAGAATGGTATTTTTTCCAATTCTTAATTCACTCATCGATAATTCTTAATTGGTCCTATGAAAATCGGTATTCTTGGCGCCACAGGCGCGGTTGGACAAAAATTTATTCGTTTACTCCAAAATCATCCATGGTTTGAGATTGCAGCTTTGGGCGCATCCGAGCGATCGGCAGGTAAAAAATATAAAGACGCAGCAAATTGGGTAGAAGATGTAGAACTCCCGGCCTATGTTGCAGATATGACGGTGAATCCCTGCGATCCCAAAGCGATGGAACACGTCGATTTTGTGTTTTCTGGATTGGATTCTTCGGTTGCTACCGAGATTGAAGGTGCTTTTGCTCGAGCCGGAATTCCGGTGATTTCAAACGCAAAAAATTATCGACAAGACCCAACGGTTCCATTGTTGGTGCCGGAGGTAAATCCCGATCACATCGAATTAATCAAAACGCAGACATTCACTGATGATGGTTCCGGATGGATTGTTACTAATCCAAATTGCGTGGCAGTTCCACTTTCGCTGGCGCTAAAACCGATTTACGATGCATTCGGAATTGAAGCTATGATCGTTACGACTATGCAGGCGATTTCAGGGGCAGGTTATCCCGGGGTTCCAAGTCTAGATATTCTTGGCAATGTAGTGCCGTATATCTCGGGAGAGGAGGATAAAATTGCTCCGGAGACTCAAAAACTGTTAGGCAAACTGACCGATTCTGGGATTGAAACCCCTGACTATCCGGTGCAAGCAACCTGTACAAGAGTGCCAACGCTAAACGGACATATGGCTGCTGTGACGGTAAAGCTCACCAATAAACCGGCCAGTATTGAGGCAGTACGGGAAGCAGTTCAAGGATTTAACAATCCTATCGCAGATCTAGATTTGCCATTTGCACCCAAGCAGGTGATCAAGCTGCACGATGAAGAGCGATTCCCACAACCACGCCTCCACGCCGATCATGAAAATGGCATGCAGTTGCACATGGGGCGTTTACGCGAAGCCGAAGTATTTGATATCAGCTTTGTGTGCATGGCGCATAACACCATTCGAGGGGCCGCCGGTGGCGCGATCCTGAATGCCGAGCTTTTAGTGAAAAAGGGATACTTGCAATAAGCAACATTAAACATTCAATATTCATTTTGAGTCATTCAGAGCGAAAGCGATGAACCTAGACGGATGGAAGGAGCTTGTGAGCTAAACCGGGTACTTGTTTGATCAGCGTTGATTAAATCAGATACAAAAGGCAGAGCAAGCCATCTATCCGTTCAGATGCTTCGGAAGTATCCTCACCAAGACCATCTATATTCAAATTATTAGGTAAGCATTTTTTACTTACCCCAAACTCTGTCATTCAGATCCGCCAGCTGGCGGAGATGAACCTAGACGGATGAAAGAAGTTGGTGAGGCAAGTTGGCAAAAGTTTGATCAACGTTGATTGGCCTACTTGCTTAATATTTCTTCCTGAACCTCAACCCGTTTAGATCCTTCTCCCGACATAAATCGGGATCAGGATGACTTATTTATTTTAAATGATCGGTAATATATAACCCAAACTCTGTCATTCAGATCCGCCAGCTGGCGGAGATGAACCTATACGGATGAAAGGAGCGGGTGAACTAAACCGGGTACTAGTTTTATCAACGTTGATTAAATCAGTGGTGGTAGTTTTTGACTCTTTTGTCCACACAAAAGTGAGTAAAATAATCCGATGGGTTCGACATGCTCACCCACCTAGATTGCTCGATCTACATTCAATAATCACATGTATTTGACATCTCGAGTGAAACGAGAGAACAAGAGAAATCGCTTTTTGAGCAGTTTTTTAGATTCCTCACTTCGTTCGGAATGACAAAAAAGGCATCTTTCTCACTGCTCACTTCTTCTTTCCAACGCCACATTAATCTTCGAGCAAAAATCCTCTGCCTGATTCTTATGCTCCCGATCAATTTTCAGGTGGATGGTTCCATTTGAACTTCCGGGAAGGGGATCCAGAAAAACAGTCGAATCGGTTTCGATAATCACGTAATTATTGAACAGCGTTTTCTTAAAACGAATGGATTTCAGCAAATCCACATTGATCGAATACTTGTTAAGAGTAGAAATGGAAGTCAGCGTTTGATCGTACAATTTGTACTCAAAAAGCAGCTCCTCTTCGTCAATGCTCAAAATCCCCTTAACAATTTTGTACGGATCATTGCCGGCAGTAGAGTCTAAATCGTAATGATAGGCGAAGCTCATTCGGTTTCTCCGTCCAGCTCTTTCAGCTTTTGCTCCGAAAGGTGGAGGTTTACGTTCGAGGCAATATTGGCAGCGATATCGCGATGTTTACGCTTCACTTTCAGAGTGCGAGTGGTGAGATCATTTCCGGGAAAATCCTCGAAAACGGTGGCGCGTTTTGCGTGGATAATCAATCGTGCACCGAACAATTTTTTCTTGTATTCAATGAGGTCGATGTCTTTCAAATCTATTTCGGCTGTTTTCACACCCGACTTCACCACCTCAATGAGGGCGTCCTTTTTGTGAAATTCGAAATGGAGTTTCCCCTTCTCCACGCGCAGAATTCCTTCCAGCATCATGAAGCCGCCGTTCTGTTCGTCGTCGTAAAATGGAAGTGCACGCATTTTTAAGTCCTGATATTTAGTGAGTTAGCGCTGATTAAAATTTCCACAAAAAAAGTACGAAAAATCTGTAAGGAGTTCTTCTGGAAATGATCTCACTTAACAGCATAGAGACGACAATCATTATTTGGGAGACGAGAAGCTCCCAATGTCCTTCCATGGGTAAAAGGTGGAATATTCCTTTTGCCCTTTTTTTGTTTAAAGTTATCGTTAACGACCTAAGTTTGAATTGCTTTGGTTCTCGTAAGAAGCTATTCTCAAGCATGAAACGGTTAGTATTTTTATTGATGCTCTTGTTCGGGGGAACGGTTCAAGCACAACTTTTTGAAGATGACTTTTCAGATGGGGATTTCACATCCAATCCGAGCTGGTCGGGCGCCGATTCCAATTTTGTGATAGTTGATCTCGAAGGAAATTCGGTGCTTCGACTCAATGATAACCAAGCTGCTACCAGTTATTTAATCACGTCATCAACCGAGATCGAGGGGTTTTGGGAGTTTTTTATACGGATTGATGGCACTGCTCCATCCGGATCGAATAAAGCCGAAGTGATTTTAATGAGCGATAATGCTGATCTATCCGCTGCTTTTAATGGGTATGGAGTTAGAATCGGCGAAACCGGTGACGATGTATTTCGATTGATTCGTTACGATGCTGGAAACGAAGGCGCTGTTGTGCTTTCAGATACCACTGTGTTTGATGCCGGCGGTGCTTATCGGATAAAAGTGAGTCGTGACGCCGCCGCAAGCTGGAGCCTAGAAGTAGGCGAAGGGTATTTAGGCGAGCTCAAAAACGCAGGAAGTCCAGCCACCGATAACACCTATTCGAGTGCTTCATTTCTGGGCGTGAAAGTGAGCTATACATCTAGCCGAACCGATGACTTCTACTTCGATTTTAAAATTGACGAGCCGGCCGTAGAAATTGAACCGCTCGAAATTGAAGTGCTTGAGCAGCATTCCGACTCTGAGCTTAATCTGACTTTTACTCGAGATTTTGATTTCAGCACCGTTCAAACCGGGGATTTTTTGCTAAATAATTCGACTAATCCTGTCGATGTTTCTGAGCTTGCCTCAAATCAAATTCGGATTGGTTTTGGAGATACTTTTCCCGGTGGAGCTAATCAACTTGGTGTTTCAGGTATCCGTTCTGCAAATAACGATACCGTTCTTATCGATACGACGCTCACTTTCTTCCGCTTCGAGGACTTTGAAGCCGGCGATGTGCTAATCAATGAGTTTTCGAAAGATCCACCGCCCGGATCAGGATTGCCCGAGTATATCGAAATCGTAAATCAGAGCGGGAAAGTTCTGAATTTAAAAGATTGGCAAGTAGGCGATAATTCAACGCTCACTACTATTTCGGATACAGACTTCGTGCTTTTCCCAGATACTTTTTTGGTGATCTCCTCTAATCCCGAAGCGCTGGAAACCACCTTTGGTGAGATGTTTTCGCTGGTTGTCTCGCTACCCGCACTCAACAACACTTCTGATCAAATTCGCGTGTACGATGGAAATGACACCTTGGTCGATTCCCTTGAATACACAACAGCCTGGGGCGGTGTGGATGTAGCTCTCGAACGACGTAGTTTAGCGGTTTCAGCAACCATTCAGGCAAACTGGGGAGATTCGCCGAACAATCTTGGTGGCACACCGGGACAGGAAAATGACATCGAACAAGATACCACTCCGCCCGATTTAGCATCGTTTGAAATTCTAAATGATTCGACCTTTCAACTGATTTTTACTGAAGAGATTAAAGCGGAGCCAGCCAGTAATCCGGATAACTACGATATTCAGATTCCGGTTTCATCAGCCAGAGAAAGTGTATCTGGAGAAAATGATTTTGTAATTGCTACTTATTTTGAACCGGATACTGTGGTTCTTGAATTCAAGCAGCCGATCTATTCCGGATCAAATCCGAATATTTTGACGATTTCAAATCAGGAGGATGTATTTGGAAATGAATCTGAGTTAATTCAACAGAGCTACGAATTACTTGCTACCGATGATCCACAGCCCGGTGACTTGGTGATTAATGAAATCATGTATGATCCACCGGAAGGATTTTCGGAGTTTGTGGAGATTTATGTTCCTGAGACAAAGACATTCAATTTGAAAGGGTGGACAATCAGTGATAATTCTGGGGAAGATATACTGATTACTGATCAAACATTTTATATCAAAAACGATGAATTTGATCATTTTTCTTCTCAGCGAGCTCCTAATCCGTATGTGATTTTAGTGCCGGATGAAACCATTCAAAAGAATCAAAATCAACGAATTGTAGTCGGATCTCGCTTCCCAACATTAAACAATTCCACCGATGCCATTGTGCTTAAAGATCCGAATGGAGTTGTCATCGATTCATTAACCTATTTCTCGAGTTGGGGTGGAAATGAGGTTTCATTAGAACGCCGCTCGCCCGAGCTGCCCTCAACTTTGCGCGAAAACTGGGGAGATTCCCCGAGTGAAAATATGGCAACGCCGGCCGCAAAAAATGCCTTGGGTTTGGATGAATTACCACCAACGTTGTTGAATTTTGATATAATCTCCGATCGGGAAATTCAACTTATTTTTAGTGAAAGGATTCAGGATTCAACCGCCACAAACAGTCAGAATTTTGGATTGACGAATCCGCTTTCAGCATCACCGGTATTAATTCGGCCTACAGAAGTTGAGTTTGCAGAACCGGATACCATCACACTTACTTTCGAGAACACGTTTTTTGAGTTGAACTTACTTGAGGTTTTCAATCAAACCGATTTTTTTGGGAATAAAAACGAGCGAATAGCCATCGAGTTTGAATACGTAGTAAACTCAGATGCTCTGGCAGGCGAGGTTAAAATCACGGAATTTGCTTACGATGCTCCAGAGGGATTTTCAGAATTCGTGGAAATCTACAATCCAACAAACAAGAATTTCGATCTCCAAGGTTGGACCTTCAACGACAATTCCGGCAATCGAAAACGAATCACAAACAAAGAGTATTTCCTCAAAGCCGGTGAATACGCTGTACTTGCTCCAGATTCTACTATTTTCGAAAATTTTGGAGGAATCAAACTGCTGGATGTCCCAGGTTTTCCGGCGCTAAACAATACAACCGACGAGCTGGTGCTTCGAAATGGGGATGGCGTCTTGATGGATTCTCTCACTTATTCAAGCAACTGGGGAGGGGAAGAGGTTTCATTGGAACGTCGTTCTGTGGAGTTTTCTGGAATCTATCTTGAGAATTGGGGCGACAGTCCAGCTCAGAACCTTGGCACTCCGGGATCACCCAACGAAATTACCCCGGACACCGAGCCCCCGATAGCAGTGGAAGCTAGTTTTATTTCAAATACACACATTCAGTTAGTTTTCAATGAGCGATTATTTGGCGAATCTGCATCAAATCCCGAAAACTATAATTCCAATGCTATCGAAGCAGCACACCTGGGAGATACGGTTCGAATTGGTTTTAACAATCAATTTGAAGATGGACAAACCGTAGAATTTCAACTTCGAAATTTGAGCGATTTATTTGGCAACATTCAAAATGAGCAGGTATTGAGTCTGACCTACGTGGAAGTCGGTGAAGCGACACCGTTAAGTGTGGTTTTCAACGAAATTTTATATCGCCGAGCTGATGCCGTTTCTCCTGAATTTGTGGAGCTTTATAATCCTACTGATTCCAATTTCGATCTTAGCTGTTGGACTTTTGCTGATGCCGGTTCCAACGTTCAAATTCCTGCGAACACCATTCTCAGTGCCGGAGAATATTTGGTGCTCACCGATTTAGAAGACTTTGCACAAAGTTTGGACAACGGAATGTATTTGGCCGGTTTTCCATCACTCAACGATGATGGCGATGAGCTGATTCTGAGAAACGAGCATGGAATCACCATCGACAGTTTGTTTTATAGATCGGAATGGGGAGGAGATTCGCCGGGCATTTCGCTGGAGCGCAAAGATCCTGCAGCAGCTTCTTTTGATGCGTCAAATTGGGCGAGTTCAACTTCTGAATCAGGTACTTCAGTTGGACAAATGAGTGCGGTGTTTGAAGAGGATTCTTCACCTCCAGAAATCGTATTTAGCTCACTGAGTGATACAGATTTGTTTGTGGCATTTTCAGAAGTGGTTCGGTTTAACGCCAACACCGAGATCGCAGTAAACGGATCACCGGTAAATTTGGATGATCAACAGGAGTTTGTAGGATCAGAAATATCGTTATCGATCGAGCAGGCGAAGGTCAGTAAGGAGCTTCCAACCGCGGTTGAATCGATCACAGTTTCAAACATCTCCGACTTTAAAGGAAATACAGCGAATTCGATTACTAGTCAGGTTGCGGAAAAACTAGTACCCGGTGATATAATCATCAACGAAATCCTTTACAATCCAATGGCTGATAACGAGGACAATCTGCCTGATCAAAGCGAATACATCGAATTGTATAATCGTTCGGAAAAGGCGGTTTCGCTCGAAGGAGTGTTCATTCACGATGCACCGGATGAAGAAGGCGAGATTAGAGCTATCATTCCCGTTTCCACTCGATTTAAATGGATCGCTCCCAACGAATTTGTACTGCTGAATGCCGAGGATGAAGCTTCAGACTTCAGCGAAAGTAAAACTGCTCGGTTCTTTGATTTGCAAGGCGTTGATGAACAATCCATACTTCTTATCGATCGATCTAGCTTGAGCTTGGCTTCGTCGGACGATGCCGTTTTCTTGGCAGATAGCACAGGAGCAACGATCGACTCGGTGTATTTTGATGAAAGTTGGCAAAACCCCAACATCTTTGATACGCGAGGAGTAGCGTTGGAGCGAATCGATCCAAACGGACCGAGTAACGACGCCAGCAATTGGTCGTCGAGCACCCACGTTTCGGGCGGTACACCGCTTATGGAAAACAGTATTTATCAGGAATCCGGCGCTGCTCCCGATGAAAATGGAATCACTTTTTCGCCCAATCCTTTTTCTCCCGATGAAGATGGCTTCGAAGATAATCTCTTCATCAATTTTCGTTTAGATGCCCCGGATTATTTACTTCGAGTTCGGATTTTTGATAGATATGGTCGCGAAGTACGGGAGTTGGTGAATAATTATCAGGCGGGATTTGAAGGCTCGTTGATTTGGGATGGGCTAACGGATGATCGAACCAAAAACAGGGTGGGAATTTACATCGTGCTGTTCGAAGCCTACGATTCGGCTTCCGGCAAAGATCGCACGTTTAAAGAAACGGTGGTGTTGGCGAGGAAGTTTTAATCAATGATCAATTAAGATCAATGATCAATTAAGAATGAGTCAATTAAGAATGAGTCAATTAAGGAAAGCGCCTCATTGATCATTCTTAATTGAAAATCAATAGTGTCCTAAACGTTTTGAGTTTCTTTTAAATATAGCATTTCTAAGTCCGCAGGGTATATTATTTTCTA
>JAEPNO010000022.1 GCA_017643365.1 Balneolaceae bacterium
CTCTGTGATTCTTGAACGTTTATAATACCTGTTAATCATTGGGCAGCAATATGTTACTTATAATTATAACATGCTGTACTTCCCTAGACCCTTATATATTTATGGGTGATTTAAATACGATGGGATTAAATTATTACCCATCGAAAACGTACGATATCCCTGCAGAAGGCGAAGTGGCTGAATTGCATAGAAAATGCCGGTATCGTGCGATGAAAGTGTTATCCAAAACACATCCATTTACTTATAACAACGGGAGTCAATCGTCTTATAAACCTGCAAATCTTGATCATATAGTTGCCGCTGATCACTTAAAGTTCAAACAATTTGATGGGAATGATGTTGCATTAAAAGGCTGGACGGAGTTTGATCAAATTGGACATCAAGATACCTGGATCAAAAATTATTCTGACCACGCCTTACTCTATTTCGAAGTTGAAAAGTGATTTGCAGCAAATCGGAATTTCTTGTTAATTCACTGAGTCTCAATATACTATTGCGATTTTTATCATTATCAATTTAAACAGAGGTACAAATGGAAGGAATTAATTGGTTGGCGGTAGTTGCCGCCTCTCTTGTTGGATTCGTTGTTGGAGCTTTGTGGTATGGACCACTTTTTGGAAAAGCTTGGATGGCTGAATCGGGTATGACTGAAGAAAAAGCTGCAGAAGGTAATATGCCTAAAATATTCGGTTTATCTTTTGTGTTTCAGTTCATCATGGCGTATTGCTTAGCTATGTTTTTCTTTGGAACACCGGAAGGAGCTGCACAGATGACGGTAGGCAGTGCTACATTTTATGGCTTTTTAACCGGTGCAGGTTGGATATTACCGGCGTTTGCAATAAGTGGATTGTTTGAGCAAAAATCATGGAAACTCATTTTAATCCACGGTGGATATTGGGTAATTACATTTACTCTGATGGGCTTAGTGCTTGGCCTCTGGCGATAAGAATTAGAACAATTTAGATATCTAGACCGGCTTCTTCGAGATCTGAACTTAGATCAACAAATGCCGGTTTTTTTATGTTGATGAGTGGCAAAAACAATCCTACCAGCAAACAGGCCACTCCAATCGAAAACAGAATCCATGCAATCGCCATATAATAATCGAGTAAACCCATTTGATTGAGCATGTTTGTAAAGTCGTGCGCCGATTTTGGGAGATTCCCGATAAGAGGGAGGTTTTGATATTTTGCATCAGAACAATAAGCAGCGGTATCCAACCAGCTAAATCCCAACCAAAAAAGTGAAAGCTGCATAAGCCATTTTTGTCGATTCCAGTAAGCAGAGGCAAGAATTAAAGTAGGTATCAATATTTGTAGAAGAGTTCCTCCAAGTATTGCTAAAAATCGAAATCCAAAAATGCCAAAGATGGTGTGCCCGGCTTCGTGAATAAATAAAGTTACCCAATCTAACGTGATCAGCATTGGTGCAAACAGGAGAGGATATTCGTAATTAACAGCCATTAAAATATTGCGAGCAATGGCCAACCAAAATTGGTGGATAATCAAAATCGTTGGTATAAACAGAAGTGCAGTTATAATCCACTTTTTCGCAAACAGAAGATATTTTTCTGTTTGATCGGTCATCATTTACTTATGAAATCAGTGTACTTTTTTCTACCTAAAACAAAGTAATGCCAGATAATTAAAACCGGTTCTAGTACTCGAGTATTTCCAGAACGAGTTATTGCTTTACGTTTTTGCTGTAATTTCGAAATGGAAGAGTAAAAGCGGATGTGAGCCTTGAAAATGACTTTAAATTCTTCGGGGCGACCACCCAACAAAGAACGAATTGCGGCGATTCCATCTAGTTTCATTCTTAGAGGAAGCTTATACCAAAGTTGGGTGGCAGGGAGGTTTTTCCAGAGCATATACAAGCTATTTCGGAAGTTGTAATACACTTTGCGGGGCGATCCCATAGGTAATGAACCACCACCTAAATGAAAGACTGTACTTTCCGGTGTGTACATGGCTTTATATCCCGAGTTCAACGTGCGCCAACACAGGTCAATTTCTTCCATATGGAATTCAAAGTCTTCGTCGAAACCACCAAGGCGTGTAAATACATCTTTACGAATGGCAAATGCAGCTCCCGAAGCCCAGGTTATTTCTGTGGATTGATCATACTGACCTAGGTCTTGCTCTACGGTGTCGAGAACTCTTCCGCGGCAAAATGGGTAACCTAACGTATCAAGGTAGCCACCTGCTGCTCCGGCGTATTCAAAGTGATCCGGCTCCTCAACACTAAGCAATTTTGGTTGGGCAATGGCAACTTGTTCATTCGATTCGAAAACAGCGGATAAACCATGCAACCAATTCGGGGTAACTTCTACATCGTTATTTAGAAAAAGTAGAAGTTCTTTTTCGGCATAGGGAACGGCTCGGTTATTGCCTCCGGTATAGCCGTAGTTGTCGTCGAAGGCTGCAATTTTAACATCAGGATAGTGCTCTTTCAGCCATTCTTTAGTACCATCGGTAGAATTATTATCAGCGATAATGATTTCAAAATCCGGATAATCGGTAGCAGCAACCGAAGGGAAAAATCGCTTCAGGTGATGCAATCCGTTCCACGTAACAATTATGATACTGAAGCCTTGCAATGGAATAAAAAGTTAGCCTTTTTGGTTATTGTTTTTGTAGGAGAAGACGACGAAAAGTCCTTACTTTATCCGCCTAACAACAGCCATGATGATACCAAAATTGTATGATCAAAATCGGTCTTATTTCAGACACCCATAACTTCCTGGACCCTCAGGTGTTCGATTATTTTAAAGGATGCGACGAGATTTGGCATGCCGGTGATTTTGGTACGATAAAAATCGCCAATCAGCTGAAGAAAATAGCACCGGTTCTTGGAGTTTACGGGAACATCGATGGAAAAGACATCCGCGATGAGTATCCTTTGCATCAGCGTTTCACTCGAGATGGCATCGATTTTTGGATGACCCACATTGGAGGGATTCCCGGCAGATATTGTATCCCAATTCGCGAAGAAATGGAAAACAATCCACCCGATGTTTTCATTTGCGGACATTCGCACATCTTGAAAGTGGCCCGTGATCAGAATCTGAACAAGATGCTGTTTATAAACCCCGGTGCAGCAGGTAAGCAAGGTTTTCAGGAAATGAGAACCATACTTCGCTTCGAAATTGAAAACGGGAAACTCCAGAATGTGGAAGTTATCAATCTTGGAAAAATGGGAAATACACTCCCAATCTGATAACTATTTTTCGTAGCGATTAATCAATTCTACCGCATTAAGAGCTGATTGAACTACTAATGGAATTCCACCACCCGGATGGGTTGAACCTCCCACCAAATACAGTCCGTTTAAGCCTTTGAATTTGTTTCTGGGTCGGACAAATGCCGAAAATTTACTATTTGATGAAGTACCATAAATGGATCCTTTGTTGGATGAATATTTTCGATAAAAATCAGTGGGAGTGATGCATTCCTTAATTTTAATATGATCAGAAAGGTTATCCAATCCTCGTTCTTCCAATTGACGAATGATAAAATCCCCATAAGATTCCTTTTTTGATTCCCAATCGTAGGCTTCGGAGAGATAGGGGGCATTTACCAACACAAACAGATTTGAACCATTCTCGGGAGCGTGTTTGGGATTGGAATACGATGTATTTGCCACATAGATGGTCGGGTCGTTCGGCATTACTTTCGCATCGAATATTTGATCGAATTCTCGCTCATAATTATTACTAAAATAGATGTTATGATGTGCAAGTTGTTCGAATTTTGTATCCAACCCCAAGAGAAGCACAAAACCGGAGCATGATGGTTCGATGTTCGCCGCTTTTTGTTTTTTTGATGCTGAAACCGCGCCCGTATCCAACAACCTTGTGATGGTTTCGGTGGCATCACTATTTGAAACAACGAAATCGGATTCAATAATTTGATCGTTAACTTTAATGCCGGTTACGGTTTTATTTTTAGTGATAATTTGCTGAACTGTTGAATCAAAATGAAAAACCACCCCAAGAGATTCCGCGAGCTTTTGTAACGACTCGGCCAATAGATATAACCCGCCATCGATATAAAAACCGCCTTGATTGATTTCAACATGAGGAATTACGTTGAGCGTTGCCGGTGCTTGATAAGGAGAACTTCCATTGTAGGTTGTAAATCGCTTGAAAAACTTTCGCAGGTATTGAGACTTGAACTTCTGATCCACTCGATCAGATACTGTACTGAAGGCATCAATCCCAAAAAATGAAAACAAGTCTAATTGCCTAAAATCGGAAAGACTGTAAAGAGGATTGTAGATAAAGGCGTCGGCAGTTTTATTATAAATATCTTCCGCGTAGTTCAGAAATTTGGTGTATGCGAGTTCATCTTCAGGTGCTATTTTCCGGATTTCCTCAAGAGTTTGTAGTCTATCATCAAAACAATTAAACACCGTTCCATCTTGATAAAAATACCGACAAATAGGAGATAACTCTTGTAACGATAGTTCATTCTCTAAACTTGAACCACAGTTCTGATATAGTTTTTCGAGGATGTGGGGCATAGTAAGCAGGCTCGGCCCGGTATCGAATACGAATCCATCTTTTTCAAAACGATTCATTTTACCACCCACATTAGCCTGCTGCTCGAATACATTAACCTCATGGTTTTCAGCCGCGAGTAAACAAGCTGAAGCCAAGCCACCAATTCCGGCTCCGATTATACTTACCTTCAAAATTTCGGTACCTTTTGCATTATCGCATTAATTATGATTCAGTCACTCCGTAACCCCAAAGTAATTCAATTCATTCGAGAAAATCTGCATGTAAATACGGCAGATTTGGTGTTGGCATCTTCAAAAAATACAGAGCTACCCATCAAGGAAATTGCTGTCCAAATTGAATCGCGACAAAGGATAAAGACTAAACTGCCATCGTGGTATGCAAATTTTGAGCTGATTTTACCTAGAAAAGTGAATCTTGAGCAGGCAAGTTCTGAGGCAACAGCTGAATATAAAGCGATGTTGTTTAAAGGAAATCGATTCCTGGATTTAACCGGAGGTAGTGGCGTAGATGCAGCTGCCTATGCAAAGAAGTTCAAACACATTGTTTACGTAGAACCTAACGAAGAGCTATGTGAGCTTGCCAAGCATAATTTTAAGGTACTTGGCATTAATGCGGATGTTGTTCACTCAACGGCAGAAGATTTTATATCGTTAAATAACGAGCATTTCGATCTCGTTTATTTAGACCCATCACGTAGAAGTGATTCAAAATCCAGATTAGTGGCACTAGAGGATTATCACCCGAATGTGATTGAATTGCAGGAGCAGCTTTTCAATTTCACCGATCGAATAGTTGTGAAGGCATCACCGATGCTGGATATCAAAAAATCCATGAGACAGCTAAATCACATTGAGAAAGTAATTTGCCTTTCGGTTGATAATGAAATGAAGGAAGTTCTGTTCGTTTTGAATAAGAATGCAGGATCACAACCACCTGAGATCATCTGCGAGAACTTGGGAGCGCCAAAGTCAGCTCAGTTTACAATGACTTTGCAGGAGGAGAATAATGCCGTTTCAACCTATTCAGAACCATCTACGTATTTGTATGATCCGTTAACTGCAATTAGAAAGGGGGGTGGTTTTAATATTTTTTCCCAGCGTTTCAAGCTAGAGAAATTAGCCCCAAACACTCATTTATATACTTCTGATGTATTGAATGAGGAGATTCCGGCCAGGATATTTAAAGTGATAAATGAGGTGACGCCGTCTTCAAAAGCGATCAAAAAAACTGCCAAAAATGGATATATAAATGTGATCTCTAAGAATTATCCTTTGTCAGCAAATGAGATCAAGAAGAAATACAAGATTAATGATGGGGGAGAAAGGTTCTTGATTTTTTGTACAACCCAACGAAATAAAGTGGTTTTACTATGCGAGGCTGTGTCTTCTTAGAAAGGGATGGAAGAATAAACCTAGCGCTTTAAAAGAGTATCAATGTTCGATTCTTGGCCTAATTCGTTTGCTATAAACTGGAAATTCAAACGGAATTTATCAACGGTTTCTAAAGTGTAGGTACACTCAAGCTGTTGGAGCTGTAATTTAATGAGTGTTTGGCCAAGGTTGGTTGAATTTTCAAAGGAAACGTTCGTACCATATCCTTGCCCATCGTCTTCGTAAACAAACCTTAATTCACGATCGATGGCTGCCATACTAATATTGATGTTGCCTTCATCACGATTAGCAAAGGCGTATTTCACACTATTAGTTAGGAGCTCGTTAAACATCAAACCAAGTGGAATACATTGATTCATATCCAAACGATAATCAGGTACATCGATATGCAAATTAATGCTTCGATCCCCCTGAATTGTTTGTTGAATACTTGGCAAAATTCGCTGCAAATATTCGTTGATGTTAACAGAATCCATATCATTCGAGTCGTAGATTAACTCATGCACTTTGGCGATAGAATGAACTCTGTTTATGCTCTGTTGAAACGGGAGCTTGATGCTTTGGTCGTTAAATTCATTAACCTGTAATTCAAGTAAACTCGAAATAATTGTTAGGTTGTTTTTAACTCGGTGATGAATTTCGGCAAGTAGGATGGAGGCTTTATCCTGCAGGTAATATTGTTGAAGTCCACGATCTACTGTGAGTAGAAAGTCTTCCTCGTTCCAGGGCTTGGTGAGGTAGCGATATAGATCAGCTTTATTGATGGCATTCATTGCCGAATCTAGAGCAGCCTGCCCGGTTAACAGAATTTTTATACTTTTTGGGTAACGTTGATGGAAAATAGTTAGGAACTCATCGCCATACATTCCCGGCATAATTTGATCAGAAATTGCCATAACCACTGTTTGGCCCATTTTGTCTAGCTCTTCAACAATTTCGAGGGCTTCTTCGCCACTTTCTGCAAATTCGTATTCAAATCGAGTACCAAACCTGCGAATAAGCTGCTTGCTTAATGAATTCAGAATGATCTGTTCATCATCAATACAGAGTATAACATCCTTTTTATTCATAATTTAGCTGTGCATCTTCAATTTCTGTACCATCTTCTGTTGGTATATCAATGTTCTTATCGGCAGCTTTCTTAGGTTTGATAACAGGGATCTTAATTTTAAAACAAGTTTTTCCGGGTTCAGTTGTTATTTCAATTTCACCTGAATGTTCTTCTATAATTTCTTTCGTAATACTCAATCCCAATCCGGTTCCTTCACCTTTAGCGTTGGTTGTGAAATATGGGTCGAAAATATGTGGTAGCACGTCATCAGGAATGCCAGGGCCGTTATCTTCTACTTCAACTGAAACCCAATCTTTGTCGATATTTTTTAACCGAAGTATTATAGTTCCGCTACCGTTCATTGCTTGGATAGAATTATGAATGAGGTTGGTCCAAACTTGGTTTAAACGCCCTGGGTAGCACTTAATATTAGGTAGTTCTTCGAATTCCTTTTCGATAGTTATTGCACGCTTGGTTTTGTTGTGCAAGATTATGAGCGTGTTTTCGAGGTCATCTTTCAACGAAGTGAATGACTCAGTTTCGTTATCGATTCTGGAATAGGTTTTGAGTGCTTTAACCAGTTGAATGATTCGCGAAATTGCAATTCTGATATCTCTCACATGAATTTGAGACATTCCTATGTTATGGAATGAATTGATTACCATAGGCCCATATTCATGGCTGAAAAGGGGCTCGATTTCTTTTATCGAATTATCAGTAAAACCAACTTGAGCTAACAAACGGCTATAAAATGCCGAGTCGGATAAAGAATTAATAACCTCAAGATTCTTTATTGCACGCGCTTGTTTTCTAACTTCAGATGTTGAATACGTTTTGTTCGTTCCGATGATCTTTTTGCACGTATTTAAATACATCACTTTTTTGTCTTCGGGCAGGGTATCGGTAACGATAATCAGATCGTTTAAAATGTCGACGTAATCGCGGTTAATTTCATCGATAGCGCTATTAATGGCCCCGGATGGGGTGTTAATTTCATGTGCAACGCTTGCCACAAGCTGACCTAATGCCGCCATTTTCTCGGATTGTACCAACTTGACCTGAGTATTCTTCAGATCGTTGAGCGTGTTTGTTGCTTTCTCTTTTTCCTCTTTTAGTTGTTTACTTTGTTTCTCGAGTTTAGAATAAGCTTTCGAAATACTTTTATTGCGCTCAGAGAGAGAAACATTAAACTGTTCCATCTCAAGAATTCTTTGCTGTTGAGTCTCAATCATTGTGTCGAGCATGGTATTAAATGAACGAGCAAGTACTTTGATTTCTAAACTACCTTGTTGTTCATTCGCACGTACTTCGGGGTTCTCGATAGAAAATTCCTGAGCGATATTTTTTAGAGCTTCAACGGGGCGCGTTATACTATTTGCCACAATAAATGCACACATGGAAGCGCCAATTGCAATTATTATAGTTAAAAATGTGAGGTTAATTGCTGCAGTTCGCTCAGAATCTTGAATGTATTGAGTATTAAAACCCAAGTAGATGGTTCCGTCACCTGAAATAGATGAATACCATTGAATCTGCTTCACAAAGACATCCGCATCTTTATCGATATATCGAGGAATTTCATCCAGATTTAAATTTTCAATAGATAGCGTATCCGGATAGCTCGCCAACAACTCTTCATCTTCGTCATAAATAAGTATGAAGTCGATATTTTCATTTCGGGTAGCCCAGGAAAATACCTCACTGATACTTTCGTAATTCTCTTCTTTTAGCCCAATTTCTAATCCAAGGCGTACTGCTTCTAGTTGAAGCTGCGCGCTTGAATCATATTCCTTATACACCAATCTGTTTTGAATTGCACCATTTATATAGGCGAACAATACAGTTGCAACAACGGCAATGGCTGTTACAATCACCATAAGTTGGTGTTTTAATGGTATATCGTAGTTTGGCTTAAAGATCATTTCTAATCTCAAAAATAACTTTAACCTCAGGCGGTACTCTAGTTATTGGTACATAGCCAATTGTTCCCGGATTATTTTTAACCAAATCAATCATATCTGAAATTGAATCGACAACCTTTGGGGGAACAGTTCTACCGGTAAACTGCGCACGTAGCCACAGCTTCTTTATAGTTCTTGGTGTTAAATTCAACGAATTATAAAAGAGTATACGAAGGTAATTTTCGCCTTTATAATCAGCTACCTTTATTCGGTTTTCGTCGCTCCAGTTATGATTAGAGAGTGTATAGATTTCTAACAGGTCTTTTTCAGACAATAAATTAGTTTCTATACTTTCGTGAACGATAACAGCGATGTTTTCTACGAATTCTTGTGCAGTTAAATTACTAACAACAGCAAACGAGATAATAAATATTAGTAGAGTTACTTTATTCATTATCAAAAAATTGTGCTTATTCCAACACTGAGCATATCAATCGTATATCCCAGATAGTTGTTGTCTCTTACGTAACTCTGTAAAAACTGTACTTTTATTGATGTATTCTCAAAAGGGCGCCATCCTCCACCAAAACTTGTTACTACAACTCCTGCAGCTGAAGGCGTGCCTTCTTTTACCATTTCAAAAGATTGATCCTGATGAAAGCTTGAGTACCCAAAAGCATAAAAGTCATCATTAAAATTGTACGTAAGATTTGCGTACACGAAGTATTTATTCAAATTTACAAGTGCAAATGCCGGATTTTCACGGATTTCACTATGATTATGGAATACTCCGATGTATTCTGCCTCGAAAGCAATTTTATCGAGCGAGAAAGACAAATCGTAGCCAATTCGATACCGCTTTACTTCACCTAAAATTGGTGTGGTAAAACTGGGCAAACGGAATATAGAGGTTACTTCTTCGGTTCGGTTGTCCTCATCATAAGTAAATGATACACCTGTTTTGAAGGTCTCGTATTGATTAATAATCCCAAGTCGACCACCAAAAAGAAGGGCTGTATTCATATTTTCGCCAAGATAAAAAGCAGTTGCTGCCTCTTCATCATCGGCACTTCCAACCGGTGTTCTAGATAGAAATGAGTTTTCTGCATTGCCAATATAGAATGCGTATTCGAAATACTTATTAACAAAAAGTTGTGTACTACCTGCTAGCTGGAAATAAGCATTTTGGGGATTATAATCTTCAGGCGTAACTAAATTATTTAACAAGGTTTCGTACATAATCGGTCGAATCAAATAAGGAAAAAGGGGTAACCGATTTTTGATCTCTGTAAGGTTATTGAATTTAGGAAGTAGTAAACCGGCTTTAACTTCCAAAAGCTCACTAAATCGGTACGATATCCATCCCTCTGGAATTTCTAAATACCCACTCGGGATTTTTGAAGAATATGAGCCTGTAGCTTCTAAATTCAGGAAGAAAATACTACGTTCGTTAATAGGCTTTTGAAAAAAGAGATTAACTTGGTGGAGCGCGAAAGAAGTAGAATTAAACGTATTTCCATATGGGAATGGAATTTCATCAGATTCATATACATTATAGCTAACCGATTTTGTATTCAACAAAACCTGGCTAAAACCAAATATATATAAATCATCATCGTATTGTGCTTTCGTATTATTCGAGAAGGAAAACACTAACACTAATATTAATAATAATGTGAGGGTACGATTCATTAAATGGCCAACTTCATAAATGTTTCGAATTATTTACTGTGTATTTATCGGTCAGGATTAACTAATATTAAATAGAGGACGATAAGGGAGTATACTTTAATTTAAATTAGTTACATAAATGAAATTTTTTACACTAGGCTTATTATTAATTGTTGGTGCGGCGTGCAGTTCAACACCATCTGGGACTGCAGAATCAGACCCTGAAGTGTTAATTTTAGGCTCTTGGGTGGTAAGCAATGCACAGGTAGATGGTAGTAGTTATCCAATAACAACTCCCGGATTCGGCCAAATAGAAGCTAATTTCGAGAGTGATTTGTTTACTTACATTTATCCGGAAGTGGGCTCGAATGGAATGCCGAATGGTAGAACAGATACACTTTATGCTAACTGGAGCTTTAACGCTGCTTTCGATACACTCAGTTTTACTTACTTAAATAGTTCTGAGTTTGTATTTATTTGGCATGTTAAAGAGTTGCAAGTGGGGCGTTTATCCACCGATTATATCTCGCGATCTGCTGACAATCCTGATCAGCAATCTAAATATGATATCAACTATAGACTAAAGTAAGGCGTTACTTTAGTTTTGTGGCTTCATATGATGGAGGGCGTTGTCAACTCTTTTGGCGCGTCCGGCATCAAATGAAAAATTAAGTTCGAAGGTATTATTAGTGTTCAATGTGTAGATACTCTCTAATTGCTGCAATTGAATATTTATCAGCATAAGCCCTAATGAATTTGTATTTCTAAGCGATCCAGAGCTTTCAAATCCCGGTCCGGAATCTTTATAGCTGAAAGCTAATCGATTGCCTTCTACGCCCATCGTAATTACAATTTTCCCTTCATTACTTTCATTAAAAGCATACTTAAACGAATTGGTTATCAACTCGTTAAATATTAATCCCAAGGGAATAGCTTGATTTACTTTCAATTTATAGCTGGGGATATCGAACTCGAATTCGATATTTTTAGCATAATCTTGCAGGGTAGAATGAATAGTTGGAATAATTTTTTCGAGATATTTTTTAATATCTACACTGGTCATATCCTCTGATTCATAAATCAGTTCATGTACTTTGGCAATGGAATTAATTCTATTTATGCTTTGCTGGAAGTATGATTTACTACCGGCATCATCAATTTCATTAATTTGCAATTCCAGTAGGCACGTAATAATGGTAAGATTATTTTTAACTCGGTGGTGAATTTCACCAAGTTGTAATTCAATATTCTCTTTTATATAAAATTGTTGAATACCGCGGGATACAATGTTGATGAAATCAACTTCATCCCAAGGCTTAATCATGTAACGATAAATTTCAGCTTCATTAATAGCAGCAATTACCGATTCAAAATCAGATTTACCCGAAAATAAAATTTTAATTGCATACGGAAAGGTTAAAGCAAGCTCAGTAAGAAACTCCGTACCTTGTTTACCAGGTAAGATTTGGTCAACGATGGTCATAACCAACCGTCGTTTCTCATCTTTTAAATTTTTAATTATCACTTCTGCTTCTTCGGCTGTTTCAACGAACATGAAATCGAATTGCTCACCGAAATGACCGACTAATTGAGCCTTCATTAATTTTAAAATGATTTGCTCATCGTCGATGCAGAGGATTACATCTTTATTATTCATTCTGTACTACCTTTTTATAAAAACGGAGCGTCTATCTTTAAGTCCGTTATTTTACTTATCGGCAGTGTTTAGTTAGGTATTAATAAGAATTGAAATATTAATAAACGCTAATTAAATAGAATCTTTGAAACTGATAGTGTGTGAAAAGCCGTTTTTGCTATCAAAACTGCGGGTTGCATCAATTTGATCACATAGAGTAGCAACCAAATTTAATCCCATTGAGTGCGCATTATTGTGTGTAAAGTCTCCAGAAATTCCGGGACCATTATCTTTAATGGTTAAAATGATGTTAGATTCGATTTTGTGTAATTGTATCCAAATTTTTGGGTCAGAATGATTATTAATAGCGTGTTTAAAACAATTAGACAAAAGTTCATTTAGAATCAATGCGCAAGGCAGCGCTTGGTTAATATCCAAGAAAAGGGGAGCAAGATCGTATTCGATTTTAACTTCAGCCTGTGTAGTTCGGCTATCTTTTAACATGTTCACCTGATCTCGAATGAACTGAGAGAAACTAATTTTCGAGAAATCTTGCGATCGATATAATTCTTCATGAATCGTAGCAATACTTTTAATACGATTCATATTGATAGAAAGTCGATCTTTTAGTTCTTCATTATCGGTATCGATAACCTGCAGGTACATTAACCCTGCAATAACAGCAAGATTATTTTTTACACGATGATGAACTTCTGCAACCAAAGAGTCTTTCTCTCTCATCGATTGTTTCAATAATAATTCCCTTTCCATTCGATCTGAAATATCCTGCACCGTACCAATAACTCGTTCCGGCTCATCATCAGCATTATAGATCAATTTACCGGTAGAGTTTAACCAATGGATACTTCCATCAGCCCAAACAACACGATAATCAACATTGTAGAATGTGTCATTTTCTAAGGCGTTTTGATAATTTTCATCAACCTTTTTCCGGTCATCAGGGTGCACGCAATCTAAAAACGTCTGATAATCCCAATGTGGATGAAAGTTAGTGAAGCCAAAACAGCGATCATGTTCTATAGTACGCATGGTTTTTAGGGTGGTGAGGTCTAAATCCCAAATACCAATTTTGGTGGATTCTAAAATAATTCGCAACCGTTGTTCGCTTTTTAGCACCATATTTTGAGCTAACTCTAATTCGGTGATGTCTTTCACTGTTGCGATATAGCTTATTACTTCACCTTCGTCGTTTAACACTTTTGAAGGGGATACAATAACCGGAAATATTTCACCATTTTTGCGCTTAAACTTCAGTTGAAACTCACTTTTTTCGCCCGAGATAACTTTTCCAAAGGCTTTTTGTATGTCTTCAAGGTGTTCTTTTGGCCAGTATTTATGCGGAACACCGCTGCCAATTAATTCGTGTTCTTCGAATCCAAGCATTTCACAGAATGCAGAATTAACCATTAAGTGATTTCCTTCTACATCGAGCATGGAAAATCCGTCGTTCATACTCTCTAACACATTCGCTGTTAGATGCTGGGTTTTTTCAAGCTGACTCTCGGCATGTTTTCGTTTAGAGATATCACGTGCATTTGCAATTATGTACCCAACATTATCAATGATTTCATGACTAATCGTTATCTCAACGGGAAATTGTTTACCAGTAGAAAGATTGGTATTGGTGCTTTCGAAAATCATTCGCTTAACTTGTTTCATTTCTGAAACATGGTCTTGCCAATCTTTTATAGATTTAAAATCATCTTCGAAATCACAAACATGAGTTGAGCGAATATCATCTTTAGAGATGCCCAGTTGCTTTAAACCCACATCATTAACATATACTAAGTATCCATCTTCTCTGGCAACCTGAAAAGAATCGAAGCTGTTATCTAAAAACTTGTTGTAAAGTTGAAAAATTTCGAGTTGCTGGGTAGTTTTATTCTCTTTATTAACTTCTTTTGTTACATCAGTAAAAATTATGGTTAATCCATTTTCTGTAGGGTAAATACGATTGTCGAACCATCTATCCCAAGGGTTATAATATTCGCGAATGGATTGTACTTGCTTTGTTTCTAATGCTAATAATGAAATTTCGTAGATAGCCTGATTTTTGGCCTCAGGAAATACTTCCCATATACTATTTCCTATTAATTGCTCCTGATCTTTTCCGAGTAACTTACAAGCTGCTTTATTTACAAAAGTGTATTTCCAATTGGAATCTAAACAGACAAATCCATCCGCGATATTCTCCAATATCTCTATACTCAATAGATTTAACTCATAGCTTAAGCGAGATTCCGGCATTCTGTTTCCCTTGTTTTAGTCTTTTAAGGAGCGATCTCTCAAATTATTCTGTACTTAAGGGATAATAAATAGAATTAAGTTCCTAATTGTAATTAATTGGATAAAATTAATGGACATAAAAAAAGCGGGCTTTCACCCGCTTTTATAATTTTATTTCGTAAAGATATTACTGATCCGTAGTTACCGGGTTTTTATTTAATCCGGGAACGCGATCCAAAAACTCATTATACAATTCAATTTGTCGAGAGGTCATTGGGATTTGATATCCATCAATAAACACTTCGATAATTTGAGTTGAAGTTTCAAAAGGATCGCCGGTAGCCACAAATAAATTCGCTTTTTTGCCCACTTCAATAGAGCCGAGTTGGTCTTCTAATCCCATTATCTCAGCGGCATTAATTGTAATGGCTTTTAGCGCTTCTTCACGTCCCATGCCATACGCAGCAGCGAAGCCGGCATGATAGGGGAGGTTGCGTGAATTTTCGGTGTCGTTGGTTCTAAGCGCTACTTTAATACCGGCTTTTTGCATAACCGATGGGTTTTTGTAAGCTGCATCAAATGCATCGCTACTGCGAGTTGGCACGCTTTGCACAGGACCCGTAATAACAGGAATACCTGCCTCAGCAAGCTCTTCAGCAACACGCCAGCCTTCAGAAACACCGGTGAAAACCACATCCGTCAATCCTTTTTCTTGTACCCATTCGATGGCACTTAGGATGTCTTTAGCGGCATTTACTTCGATGTATGCTTTCATTTCGCCTTTAATTACACGGGCAAGTGCTTCCATTTCAGGATAGTACCGTGCACCATCGGTATCTTCGATTTTCGCATAAAGTTCGGCTTTATCCCAGGTGTCGTTCAAGGTTTTTAAAGCACGTTCGCGAGCGCGATCAGCTTCTTCCTGAGTTTGTCGCCATCTACGCCCACTGTTAGGGAAGTTGATGACCAAGCCTTTTGAGCCTGCAAACATTTGATCCGGTGTGTAACCGAATAAATTTATTGTTGCTGCAGTTCCGGGGAAAACACCACCACTTGGCCGAGTTATAACCGTAGTAACACCGCTAACTCGTGTGACAGGTATGGCCTCAGAATTTGGATTTACCGCTGTTAAAGCTTCCATCTGCGGAGTTATGTCGCCAAATTCGCGGATGTCTTGTGCTTCAGCAATACTGCCGATTTCAACCAAGCCCAATTGAGTACCGGAATCGATCATGCCCGGATAAATTTCCTGCCCGTCGTAATCGATTACGATGGCATCGGAAGGGATGGTAACATTGGCGCCAACGGCTTCAATAATTCCGTTAGAAATTACGATAGTACCGTTTTCGATAACACCATTGGTTACGGTATAAATCTTTGCGTTCGTAAGCGCAAACTTCTCAGCTCTAGCTTGGCGCATAATATCGTTTTGCGCCACAGAAAGGGTAGTGCTGAGTAACAAAACAAGGATCGTAAGTAAAAATTTCGTGGATCTCATTATTTCTCCTCGTTAACTAATTCATAAAAATTGACAAGCGATTCTTCATGCATACACATGTCGAAGTCTTCTCGACTAAAGATCACAACATCTTCGATGGTTGATTCAGGATCAATCATAATACGTTGATCGGCTTCATCGGTGTTGATGTCGAAGTACTTTACGCCATCTACAAAAGTCATTTGCGGAATAGCATAGGTAGAAAGTGGGTGTTTATCGAAAATGGCGATGTCACCGTCTTTTCCTACTTCGATTGAACCAACGCAATTATCAATTCCCAACTGCATAGCAGGGTTTATGGTGATAAGAGCGAGTGCTTCATTGTCAGATAGTCCACCATATTTTTGCGACTTAGCCGCTTCGTGGAATAAATGACGAATCAGTTCACCAGAATCTGAGTTGATAGAAGTATTCACACCATTTCTGGTTAAGATAGCTGCATTGTACGCTGTTGAATAGTACACTTCGAGTTTGTACGCCCACCAATCAGAAAAGATGGAAGCAGAAGCACCAAAGGCAGCTAATTCAGGGGCAACTTTGTAAGCTTCATTTGCATGCTGAAAAGTTAGCTTGTCGATTCCGAAATCGGAAAATACACGCATTAACATGTAGATTTCATCTGCTCGATAAGAGTGGCAGTGTACCAGAATTTCACCTTCAAGAATATCAACAAGTGTTTCCATTCTTAAATCGAATTCGGGTGCAATTTTACGATTGCTTCGGTTCGAATTGTAATCCGCCCAAGCTTCGCGATATTTAATTGCATCGTTGAAAGAATTACGGATCATAGCTTCAACACCCATTCGAGTTTGAGGTTGAATTCCTCTTTGACGACCACCGCGTGTTGGATTTTCACCCAATGCAAATTTGATGGTTCTTGGAGCACCTTCAAACCGTAAGTCATCCGGATTGGTTGTTCCGTAGCGAAGCTTCATGGTTTCGTTTTGGCCACCAATTACATTTGCAGAGCCATGCATTAGGTGAATGGATGTAACTCCACCGGCTAAGGCTCGATAAATCGAAACGTCCATTGGGTTTACAACATCTTCCATGCTTACTTCTGCGGTAACCTGGCTGGTTCCTTCGTTGATGGAAGTTCCGGCAATGTGCGAGTGCGCATCGATAATTCCGGGCATCACAAACATACCTTCAGCATCAATTACAGTCACATTATTAGGTTGACGTAAATCTTTGCCAATGTTTTTGATTTTACCGTCTTCGATTAGAATATCGGTGTTTTCAAGAGTTCCATTGGTGATGGTTAAAACAGTAGCGTTTTGGATGAGCACATCACCTTTTGGAGCTTGAGCTTTTGCATCGTTAATTGAAAACAAAAGCATCAGAATGGTAAAAATACTTGTAAGTCTTAATGTTTTCATTGTTCAGGCTCTCCTTTGGTAGCAGTTATTGGAATCGACATGTTAAATGCGTCTATGGTCGCAGTACCAACAAACGTATCCCCGTCGATATCTCCCGATACAAACACGGTTAGCATTTGGCCACCTGCATCGAAAGCAAATTCGTAGCTAAGCGAATTGTTAGCAAAGTTTAGGTTTTCCATATCGGTATCTGCCAGACCGGAAGGATCATTACTTGTAAATACTCCGGTTAATGCACCGGTTTCAGTTGAGAAAATCCACTTACCGGTTTGTTCACCTTCAGGTGTTGTTAAAGAATAGTTCCAAGTACCTATTAGTACCGATGCAACTTCATCGCTAACCGGTGTGCTTGAATTTTCTTTAATCTCAAAATCGTACTTATCACCGTTTACGAATACCATTTTTACGTCCGAGTCGGAAGAGAAATATGGTCCGGTCGAAACTAAGGCATTTCCCATTTTTCCGGTTTCTAGTGTGCCGGTAATTGCATCAATACCTAATAATTGAGCAGGGTGCGTAGTTAACGCTGCAAGCGCATCGGTAGAATCAAAACCGAATTCTTGCAATGCAATAAAGTTCTTTTTGATTTTCGAACTAGTAACCCCATGCGTTGAAAACCCGAACTTAATTCCGGCCGCTTTTAAAGCTGCAAATTGCTCCATGTGGCGATTGTAGAACTCTAAACGTCGTGCTTCAAGGTTAGCAACTTCTTCAGATTTATCTTCATCATCGTTTTCCTCAGGCTTTTCTGGGATATCTAGTGATAAGAACACCGAAACATTGTTGTTGTCTAGTTCATCAATGATTTCCCAAGATTGCTCAAGGTTACCGATCATCAAATTGAATCCCATTTCTTTTTGAAGTTGAATTGCACGGCGAGCTTCAAGCAATGAGGAAGCATTAAATAAAATCGGCTGTGATTTTTCTACAACCGGGTAGAAAGCTTCTGAAACACGATCGTTCATCGGTCTGGCTAATCCGGTTGGATTAGAAGCATAAAGCTCGGTGTTTCTTTTCGACAATTCAGCATTGCGATAAATGTTTCTCCACTTTGCCATAATACCCAGCGTGTTTCCAGGGTATGCACCGGGTGCGCCAACAAATTGTGAAACGGTAGACACATCCTTTTTTAGAATCAGATGATCCACATGCTCAGCATCAGAAAGTAGAATTAGCGAGCTTTTCCCGGGGAGCATACGTCCGTGCGGGATTGTGTGCGACACTGTAAAACCAATTTTCCGCATACTACTGATGCTGCTCTCTGTAATATCTAACTGTTCGATAACCGAAATATGAGGCGTAACTCCTGCATAATCGTTGGGTGGATCCGGTGTGAATAAATTATCCGGGCGTTCCATCGGTTCCGGACGATTTGCGCCAGTATTAGACATTGCGTCGATAAACCCAGGGTAAACCCAAAGGTCGGTTCCATCAATTACTTCAGCATGGCTGGGGATAGTAACATTGGTTCCAATGGCGGTTATTACGCCGTCTGATATTATAACTGTACCACTGTCGATTTTGGCACCGGGCGAAGGGATGATTGTCGCTTTAGTTATTGCATAGGTACGAGTAACCGGTGATTTACCGGTTGGGTCGCTTTGTGCAATTACTAAAGTTGATGCCATCAAGAAGGGTAGAAGTACGAACAGACGAAAAGTAAATTTTCGTAGAAGTTTCATTCTTAATGAGTTAGTTAAATATTGTAGCTATTAAATAATAGTTCTGAAGTGCTTAGAATAGGATAAATCACTTCAAAATGGAATAAGAATGAGTATAAAAGAAAAAAGGAACTGAAATGTAGTTTTAACTGCGAATTACAAAAATTTGCATGCCTAGCTTAACGATGGAAGTGTAATCCGAATTGGGGGTTTGTAAAGTGAAACCCAAAGTAATTATATAAGTTCAACACCGGAGTATTCGATGAGCTGATTGTGGTGTTGATGGAAGCATTTGTAGACAATTTCAGTAGAGTATCAGCCCAAAAACTGTACGATAAATGCTGGAAATTTGATTTAACTCCCCCAAACAACAATTGAGCTTTATCTTGCTCTTTTACCTTCCATGCCATAAAGCCAATCGCTTTTTCTTTTTTAAGTAGGATATTGAAATCAGCACCTTGAGAAATAAGGTTATCTATCCAGTTTCGATTTCTAAGGGAAGCCTGTTCTAAAGTTATTTTCGGATCTTCGTGAAATCGGCCAAAATTGAACGACTCACTTGCAATGCTTTTAACCGCATCAAGTTGATCGCTAACATTTGGTGTGGTTGTAACAGGGATTCGCTGCAGAAGTTCTTCCGCTAAATTTGTATCGAAAGAACTGCTTGTTACATCTAAGGTGTGTTCTACAATTTGAAACCCAATATTTTGCAGTGCAAGTTTTAATTGGTGGTTATCTGCAGGAATACGAGCCGAATAAAATTCATCACCGGTAATAGTAGTTGAGGCTAAAAAAGAGGCTAAAAGCGACTCATAGTTTTTCGAAGCCGTATCAATTTTAAGGATAGCCAGAGCCGGTTTATTTAAAACTTTGGCGTCCCAAGGAGTGCGTTGGAAGGAGAGGCTGCCGTCTTCCACTTCAAATAATTGAGGTGAAAAATCAGATGGTTCCATTATCGATAAATATGTTTTGTCCGGTGATAGATTCGGACTTATCTGAAAGTAGAAAATCTATGGTATCAGCCACGGATTGAATCGATACTTCTTTTTTGAGTGAGGTACGCCGATATATTTTAGCCTTTTGTTCATCGGTTAAAGCGCTACTCATTTCTGTTTCCATAAAACCTGCAACCACACAATTTGATCGAATTCCTTTCGAACCCCACTCGCGAGAAATGTTTTTCGAATAAGCTTCTAAAGCTCCTTTGGTGGATGCGTACATCGAAAGCCCTTTATATCCGGTATGAACACTTATCGAAGATAAATGCACCAAACTTCCCGCAATGTTGTGCAGTAGCATTTGGCGGATTGCATATTTAGAAAGTATGATTGGAGAATACACATTCACTTTGTACATGGCCTCGAGCGCATTTAAATCGGCGTTTGTGGCGATGTCATCGTAGGCAATAGCGGCGTTATTAACTAAACCATGAATGGGAGTTTTTAATCCAATAAACTGTTTAAAAACGATATCTCGAATACTTTCAGCGTCAGAAAGATCGAATGAAACCCAATGTATTGACTGTGGAAACTCGTTCAATAATTGTTCAAGAGCGTCAGTTTTTGATCTGCTGATTCCATAAACATTATACCCTTGATTGAGCAAAGTTCTTGCTACTTCTAATCCCAATCCTTTTGAAACACCGGTTACGATTACATTCATGCTACTTTGCGATCTATTTTTCCGGTTGAGGTTGTCGAAATTTCATCCACAAATTTAAACATTCGAGGGATTTTGGCTTCTTGAACTTTTGAGGCTAGAAAAGTACGAATCTCTTTTTCAGAGATAGAATGACTTGCTATAATTTCTGCACACAGTAGGTTTCCTAATACCGAGTTAGGCTTAGCGAACACGCGTGACTGTTTAATTGCGGGATGTTGCTTTAAGACTTCTTCAATTTCTAGCACATTAACTTTAAAGCCACCAATATTAACCTGATCAGATATTCTGGCTTTAAATTTAAATTGAAGCGGAGATTCAGAGATAATTTCCACCAAATCGCCGGTTGAATACCACTCAATGTTGTTCTGCATCGATTTACCCAATAGTGATGAATGCAGGATTAATTCCTCATCTTTAAAGCGAACAAAATCTTTAATCGATTCAGAAACATGAAAAACTTCACCTTTCGCGCCAAAAAGTGCTCCACCTTCAGTTGATGCATACACGTTTGTAAATGTAGCATTGGGGAAAGTTTTAGAAATTTCAGCTTCCAGTGAGGCTTCAAATTTTTCGCCACCGCTTGTTATTTTTTGAACAGTTGGGAAAGGCTCATCGGTTGGCAACAGTAAGCGATAAAAAGTAGGTGTTGCCGATATATGCGTGACGTTGAATTTTTGTATTGATTCGATTTGGTCTTTTTTTGATAAGCCGATCAATCGAACCATGGAATCACCGTTCAATAGAGCTTGCAAAAACACCTGTACACCGGCCATATGTGTTGGTAGGTACGAAAATCCCCAAATTTTTGGTGAGTCAGTGTGTGGATAAAGTCGAGTATTTCGAGTTATACTTTTAAATGAGTGAGTTATAGCTTTAGGCTTATTCGTAGTACCGGAAGTAAACAAAGTTAACTCCCACGAATCTGATGTATTTCTAAGGCTTTGTATTAACTCATGTTTGGTTTTTGGTATACGAACAGATGATGTGGGCTCTTCGAAAGAAGCAAAATCGGAATGCCCTGTGAGGTCTTTTAGGCTTTCGGAACTTAGATCCGGATCAAGCAGAGTGATTTTTTTTCCGCTTAGCATGGAAAAAATTATCCTCAAAAACGTTTGATAATACCCTTGTTCGAAACAATAAGGGGAGTGCTTTGAAATATTCGAGAGGTCGGTAATTAAATCAGAGTATGAAATATGTTGCTCAGACGAGATATCTGAATAAAACAAACTCATGCTTTCTGCATTAAACGTTCTTTGATTTCCTCAACGGTATTTACCAAACCATTTTCAAAAACATCAACGTCAAATTCAGCTTCTATTCGAACGGTAAGTTCAGCAAGATCAAGAGAATCGAAGCCAATATCATCTCTAAAATGATCTGAGTCTTTTAGTTCAGAAATCGTTGGTTTCGATCGATTGTCTAACACTGTGTTGATAATGCCCAATAAAGTAGTATCCATGGCTAAGTGGTTATTCTGATTACGATTTTAGCCGAAGTTGTGCAACTGCTTCAACATGGTAGGTTTGCGGAAACATATCTACCGGTTGAACTTTCACAACTTCATATGTTTCTGCTAGGATAGACAAATCCCGTGCCATAGTTGAACTATCGCAACTCACATAAACGATACGTGGAACTTTTAACTCGCATAACCGAGCAACTACATCAGGGTGCATGCCCGCACGCGGAGGGTCTGTAATTAGAACATCAGGTGCGCCAAATTCTTCAACCATCTCTTTAGTGAAAACATCTTTCATGTCGCCGCGCACAAAGGATACATTTTTCACATCGTTTTCTTCGGCGTTGTATCGGGCGTTTTCAACGGCAACATCAACCAACTCGATCCCAAGCACTTTACTTGCCTTTTGGCTCATATATAAACTTAGTGTTCCTACACCACAGTATAAATCATACACTACATCATCTTGCTTGAGGTCGGCATATTCTCGAGCAACATCGTAAAGCTTTTCTGCCTGAGCTGTGTTGGTTTGGAAGAATGCATTGGGATGAATCTTAAATTCAAACTCCCCAATTTTATCACGAATGTAACCCGGACCATAGTACACGTTTTCGAAGCGTCCGATTGCTGTAGGATTGTGCTGATCGTTTACGTTGTTTACAACGGTGGTGATTACCGGAAATTCCTTAATCAGGGCATCGGTAATGCCTTTCATGGTTTGAGGCTCATCTCTAAAAGTGACGAGATTAACCATAAAATCATCGGTGTGATAGGCCGTTCTGATCATCACATGACGCAAAAAACCCTCTTTTTCAAAAATATTGAACGGCTCAATATCGTGCTCCAAACAATAGGCTTTTACAAACTGGAGGATTTGAAAAGATTCTTCGCGTTGCAAATGACATTCATTCAAATTCAGGATTTTATCGAATCGGCCCGGAGCATGTAAACCGGCGGCGAACGCGGTATCGTCAACAAAGTCTTCGCTTCTAATTTCTTCTTCAGTAAGCCACCGCTTATTACTGATACTGTACTCCATTTTATTGCGATAATAAAATTCCTGGTCGGAGCCAATTGCCGGAAATACTGGCGTATCCAATCTTGCAATCCTACGAATGTGATCGGTAACCTGGCCGGTTTTAAATTCCAGTTGTTTTTGATAGGGCACATGTTGCCAACTACAGCCACCACAAATCGTTGCGTGTTGGCATTTTGGAGTTATTCGATCCGGACTTTCTTCCAGCAATTCCAGCATTTTTGCTTCGCGATAGCTTTTCCGTCGTTTCACTATTCGGGCTCTAACTACATCGCCGGGCATAGTTCCGGGAACAAAAATGGCGAGACCATCAACTTTGGCCACGCCTTTTCCTTTAAATGCGGCGCTTTCGATAGTTAATGTAAGTTCGGCACCTTTTTTTAAACTGATAGGGGAGTTCATTACTCTTTTTGTGGTTCGTAATATGCGTCAAATTCTATTTTAACCGCGGTGTAAGCATCGCTTAATTCTTCAATTTTATTTTGCGCGGTTTCTAGTTGTCGGAGAGCAATATTGGTTAGTGTTTGAAGAAATTTCACAGCTATTGCAGGATGTCGTTCCATCAAAACTTCGAAATCTGGTTTAAAGAATCCAAGTAAAGTTGCATCGCTTAAACATTTAGCAGATGATTTTCGACGAAGATCGTAACCGATTGAAAGTGCCCCGAAACTGTCAGAGCTTTCCAGTATAAAGCCTTCTTTCAAGTCTTCGGGTGTTTCTTCGCCCAGATTAAACGTTAATTCGATGGACCCTTCCTCGATAAAATACATACCGGTTCCGGGATCGTTTCTATAGAACACATACTCGCCTTCTTTGTACTTTCTTCGATGGCATAGCTGAAGAAATTCGTAGCGTTCAGCCGGCGAAAAGTTCTTCAGAAACTTCGACTTAAATACTACGTTCGCTTGATTTTTAATCCGTTTGAATTTGTCTTTCATAATGTGAACCTGATCTCTAAAAGGAATGGCCGATGCCAAAACTAAAATACATTTTCTTGTTGTTAAACCAACCCACATCTAAATCGTTGGCACGAAATGCAAAATCAAATCTAACTACAACGTATTCCCAATCTAAGCGCAAACCTAATCCGGAACTTACAGCCAATTGATTGTAGAAATTGTCGATAGTAAATCGCCCTTGCTCCAGTTGATCGGTATTATCTTGATCGCGGAAGTCGTTTCTAGGGCCATACCAAACGTTGCCGGCATCAACAAACCATGATGCAATCCAATTTGCACTTAATAAATCACGAACAAAAGTTTGCCGTGCTTCTGTCTGAGCTAATAACTTAATTTCACCACCATTAATAGTGATGTCATCGGAATTGATAGAACCCGGTCCTAATTGAAAGGGAGCGTATCCACGAATATCGTTACTTCCACCTGCGAAAAAACGACGGTTTAGCGGTATGGAAGTATTTTTCCCGTAAGGGTGGGCGAATCCGCCAAAAAGTCGCCAAGCAAATACCGAAGAATTCGAAAGCGGATAATACCTTCTGTAGTCAGCGGTTAAGGCAAAAAACCTACTGTAAGTAAGTTCATTATCACTAAGCTTAAATAAAGCTGGTAAATCGCCTTCCACCGTGCCCGGAGTTACAATAAAGCGATCTATAGCATAGGGTATATTCCCGGCTGCAGCAATCGAATATTCGCTAAAATAACCATGGTCTTTTTTTATAAGATCGGTTCTTTGGCTTCGAATGGTGTATCGAATAATGGATGATATCTGCGGTTCGAAATCTTGCAATAACCTGATGTACTCAAACGAATTTTCCCCAAATTTATCGATAAGAGACTGGGTGTATTCATCAGAAGGGTTGGTGTCGATGATGTCCAATTCGATCAAATCTAAAAAGGAAGACAGACGATTATTATGCTGAACTTCGTAGCGATAGTTGAAGCGTACATCAGAATTAATATCGAAAAGTAACTGATCAGATCTACTGTAGGCCAGTGTATATCGAGTGATACCATTGGTGAAGAAACGCTGATTGTCTAAAAAGCTGAAAGGCCATGAAATCCTTGGTACCGAATATTCGGTTCTGAGCTCATAGCTTCTAAAAAAAGACGATTGGGTGGTATCAGGAGCAATATCCTCTAGGGTGGATGAACTCACAAATTCGAAACTCGCATTAGCCCCAATAACCAGTTGTTCTGCTTTGCCAAACACATTGTTGTTGGTGTAATCAACGCCAATACCGGTACCAAAACCGTATCTTTTCATCCCAAAAAATTCGGTACTTATATTGTGCTTCGTGTAAGTCTCCAGATCAAAATAAGTGGGTATTACCGGTTTACTGAAATCTGGACGAACCCCATTTTCTGCCTGACCAAACCTTCGAATGTATAAGTTTCCGAGGTTTTGAAATTCTTTTACGGTTTCCAAATAGAGTTCTTCGTTGTAAAGCTCACCGGGCTTAAATAACAGTTGGTCGCTAAGTAAGCTCAGTTTTGTATCTGTATCGGGTTCAATCATTAATACCGTTTTTAAGGTATCGGTATCCCGATGAACACCATCAATTTCTCTCCGATCGGTGTAATTATCGGGTGGATAGGGATCGGCTAGTTTTACTTGAATATCCCCAAAACGATAAATATTTCCCGGATCAACGCGGTATAGAACATGTAAGGAGTAGGAATCGGCAGAATCTGGCCGTACGTATGCAATCACCGAATCGCGTTCTGCAGCAGCGTACCCATTATTTCGGAGGAAGTTGATGATTCGTAGCTGCTCGTCTTTTAGCTCTTGAGCGTTAAACTGTCGATTTACCCGGAAAGTACTGTCGTTCAAGCCTAATCCGGTAATTGGACTTTGAATAAAGAATCTACGCCTGCGATCTTGTTCATTATAAAGTGGAAATCCGGAATAAGTTACCGTTTCGATACGAGATGGAGTACCCTCTCGAATAATAAAAGATACCTCAATTCTATCCGTTCGATATTCTACAATGGTAGTGTCAACTTGTACTTCTCTGTAACCAAGCGACTGGTAATACAACACAATTCGCTCCATATCGGCGGCAACTACATCGCGATCGAGCAGAGCCGGTGCTTCTCCAAAGCTTCCTTTACTTACCCGATGGAAGAAGTACCAAGGGGTAAAGCCGGGAACGCCCAGAAATTCTCTGTTAGTTTTGGTTCTTACTAAGTTTTCAAGCGTTCGATCTTTTACAAAACGGTTCCCCGAAAACCGAACTCTGCGCACAACATCATCTGATTGTACTTGCTCTTGAGATTGATCTTGAGCAAATACAACAGAGTTTGTTGGATAAAAGAATGGTAGAAATAGCACTATCATGGCAACTCGAACAGAGTTGCGAAGTGCACGAATTAACAAAATAGCAATAGATTGCCACACATTAGCAGAGGAGGGGAGTTTTAAACGTCGTCGTAATCGAAACCTTCGTCTTCTTCGTTGTGGAAGAAGTCTTCTTTTCGAATATAATCAGGCCAAATATCCTCGATGCTTTCATAAACGGTGTTTTCACCTTCATCTATTTCTTCAAGCTCTTCGAGGTTTACGATAACCTGATTCGGTAACCCGTTTCTCTCTGCCCATTCAATTAACTCTTCCCGACTGGCCGGAAAAGGGGCTTCATCTAAGGCAGCAGCTAGTTCAACTGTCCAAATCATAGTGTTCCTTACGTTGTTTTCTTTATTTTTTAAGGATTCGATGTATTAAACACTTGAACGAATTAAAATTCAAGTATTCAATGAATTATTTTATACTAAAAATCGTGCCGAAAATATTGCTATCTTAGCACAAATACATCAACAATTTCCAATCAGGTTTATTATATGTTTAATGGTATAGGAGCACCCGAAATTATTATCGTCGCTATTTTCGTGCTTGTTTTTTTTGGAGCTAAGCGAATTCCCGAATTAGCAAGAGGTCTGGGACAAGGAATTAAAGAGTTTCGACAAGCGTCAAAAGATATCAAAAAAGAGATTGAAGAGAGCTCAAAAGACATTGACGACGCAGTAAATTCAGACGAAAAGACAACCACAAAGTAATCGACGATACCTTGATCCCGAATACAATTCAGGATGCCAGAGCACAAATTTTAGCTGGTAATCTAAAACTCACCGACCTAGTTGAGCACTATTATACGAACATTGATGCCTCTAATGAGGAAATAAATGCCTTCGTTTATCTCAATAAAGAAGATGCGTTAAAACAAGCACAAGAAATTCAGAAAAAAGCAGATGCCGGAAATCACGGACCTTTGATGGGTGCCGTGATGGGAATCAAAGATGTAATCTGCGAAAATGGAAAGCCTACAACTTGTGCGTCAGAAATGCTGGGCGATTTCCATAGTGTGTACGATGCAACAGTTATCGAGCGCTTGAAAGCTGCCGATGCGATTATTGTTGGGCGAGTAAACATGGATGAATTCGCCATGGGCTCTACTAACGAATACAGCCGATACGGTGCTGCTAGAAACCCTCACGATACTACTAAAGTTACCGGAGGCTCGTCTGGCGGAAGCGCTGCAGCTGTTGCCGCGAACATGGCAAACACTACCTTAGGATCAGATACAGGTGGCTCTATTCGCCAACCTGCTTCATATTGTGGCGTTGTGGGAATCAAGCCTACATATGGACGAGTTTCTCGCTTTGGCTTAGTTGCTTTTGCCTCTTCGTTCGATTCCATCGGGCCATTGGCACATTCGGTTGAAGATGCCGCAGCTGTTTTACAAGCAATTGCCGGCTTCGATGAGCGCGATAATACTTCCGCTCAATTAGAAGTGCCCGATTTTGTTGCTGCTGCACAAAATCCGAAGAAAGATATTAAAATCGGTGTGCCTGAAGAGTTTTTTGGTGAAGGCTTGGATGAAGGAGTTAAAGCCATCGTTGAAGCAAACATCAAAAAATTGGAAGAAAATGGGGCTGAAATTGTACCCATACATTTGCCGCACACCAAATACGGTTTAGCTACTTATTATATTCTTGCTACAGCCGAAGCTTCTAGCAACCTAGCGAGGTTTGATGGAATCCGATACGGACATCGTGCCGACAAAAATGCTGTGCTTGATGAATTAAAAGCTGAAGAAGCAGAAATCAAGGCACGACTAAAAGCAGCTTCGGATGAGGAAAAACCTAAAATCGAAACCGAGCTCGAAAAACTAGATTCTGCTTTAACTCGCTTATATAAGAAATCTCGAACCGAAGGCTTTGGTCCGGAAGTGAAGCGCCGCATTATGCTTGGTACCTATGTGTTGAGTGCCGGTTATTACGATGCGTATTACGGGAAAGCTCAACGCGTTCGCCGACTGATTCAAAACGATTTTAAAGAAGCGTTTAAACAAGTTGATGTTATTGTAAGCCCAACTGCTCCAACCACGGCGTTCGATATCGGTTCAGAGATCAACGACCCTTTGCAAATGTACTTGAACGATGCCTATACGATTTCGGCGAATCTTGCAGGAATATGTGGGATAAGCGTTCCTGCGGGGACTCACGAAAACGGATTGCCTGTTGGAATTCAGTTTTTAGGGGATGTTTTTCAGGAAGAAAAAATCATCAATGCCGGTCGATTGGTTGAGTTACTCCGATAATTTGGAGTATTTAAAGCCTGTAATTCATAATCTATCATCACTATGAACAGACTTTCAGGAAAGCAGGTATTAATAACCGGTGCAACTTCAGGAATTGGTAAAGCCATTGCAGAACAACTTGCTACGATGGGATGCCATTTGGTAATTACCGGTCGCCGTACAGAACGATTGCAAGAGCTTGCGAATACCTTGATCGAAAAGCACAAAGTAAACGTTCGAACATTTGCTTTCGATATTCAAGATCGAATTGCCATTGAAGCTTTTAAGGTAAGTGTTAAGGGCATCAAATTTGATATCCTCATCAATAACGCCGGATTAGCAAAAGGAGTAGATCCGGTTCAGTCTGGTTCATTCGATGATTGGGATATGATGATCGATACCAATGTGAAAGGATTGTTAGCAATGACGCGCCTTTTTCTTCCTGATATGATCGAGCAAAACAGTGGTCACATCATCAATTTAGGATCCACAGCCGGGCACGAATCTTATCCGGGCGGATCGGTGTATTGCGCTACAAAGCATGCAGTTAAGGCAATCACCGAAGCCACTAAGAAAGATGTACACGGAACCAATGTTCGTGTGAGTATGGTTTCTCCCGGACTGGTTGAAACTGAGTTTAGTAATGTCCGTTTTGATGGGGATCAAGATAAAGCAGATTCTGTGTACAAAGGCATGCAGCCTTTAACGGCTGAAGATATCGCCGAAATTGTGGTGTTTGTGGCAAACCGTCCTGCACACGTAAATATTTTAGATTCAATAGTGATGCCGGTAGCTCAGTCTTCGGCGCAAATGGTTCATCGAAATGAATAAATTTTTCTACTTATTAGTTGCCATCTTTTTAATTCAAGCATGTAGCAACGAGCCCAAAACAGGACTTCAATTTTCTGAGAAAGGTCGATCAGTACCAGAATTTTCGGGAGATTCTGCCTTTCAGTTTGTTCAAGCTCAGGTTGATTTTGGTCCGCGTGTGCCCAATACCTACGGTCATGTTGAAACCAAGAAGTATTTGATGAATAAACTCCGTGATTATGCCGGAGAACAAATGGTGTTTGCCCAAGAATTTACCGGCGATAGTTATTCAGGAACAACCCTAGAAATGGCGAACATCATTGCAGCTTTCAATCCTACAGCTGCCGATCGGATTATGCTTTGCGCACACTGGGATACTCGTCCAAGAGCGGATATGGATACCGTACGAACCGCTGATTACATTCCCGGTGCAGATGATGGTGGAAGTGGAGTTGGGGTTTTGATGGAACTAGCCAGAATTTTTGCGGATGATCCTCCACCAATTGGAGTAGACATTGTCTTTTTTGATGGCGAGGATTACGGCGCGCAAGGCGACTTAGCCAATTACTTTTTAGGATCTCGCTTCTGGTCGCAAAACCCACCGGTTCCGGGTTATTCTCCACGTTTTGCTATTCTTTTGGATATGGTTGGCGCGAAAGACGCTTTGTTTCCGAAAGAAGAATACTCAATCGGATATGCACCAAATTTAGTGGATGAAGTTTGGAATATAGCTAGTGAAAAGGGCTACGAGAATCTTTTCCCTAACGAAGTTGGAGCAGGAGTACTCGACGATCATTACATTATTGATCAATACACTGATATTCCGATCATAAACATCATCAATCATCAGCGTGGTGAGGATGGTAATATCGTATTCGGATCGCATTGGCATACGCATCAAGATGATATGCCGATAATCGGAAAAGAGACTTTACAAGGTGTTGGCGATGTATTGCTAGAACTTATTTATAATCGACTATAATGGATTATTTACGCGTTTACTTATCAATCCCTGACGAATTCCAAGAACTGCTGATTGCCGAGCTTTTTGATATGGATTTTGAAGGCTTTGAAGAAGAAGAACATCGCATTATAGCCTCGATCCCCGCCAAAGATTTCAACGACTACAAGCGCGAAGAAATCGAACGTATTTTGATGCATTACGGTGATGGCGCATACCTCGAAAAAGAAGAATTAGTGGCCCCGCAAAACTGGAACGCCAACTGGGAGCAAAGTATAGAGCCGCAGACCATCGGGAAGTTTTATGTGCGCCCAACGTGGGGCGAGGCCTACCACGGCGATGAATTCATCGAGTTGCTCATTGATCCTAAAATGGCTTTTGGAACCGGTTATCACGCTACAACCCGATTGTTATTGGAATGGATTCCTGAAGTTGTAAAAGGCGGAGAGGATGTACTCGACGCCGGAACCGGAACTGGAATTCTGGCCATCGCAGCTTTAAAAGCAGGGGCAGAGCAGGCTTTCGGATTTGATATTGACGAGTGGAGTGAAGAAAACGCCCGGGAAAATATGGAGCTGAATAACATCGAAAAATTTGATGTGAAATTGGGCTCTACCGAAACCATACCTGAAGGCAAAGAATACGATTTGATTTTAGCGAATATCAATCGAAATGCATTGATGGAGCTCATCCCTGTGTTAAACACATACCTAAAACCGGGTGGTAAATTGTTACTATCAGGATTGCTGGAAGCAGATGAATCGACTATTCTAAAAATTACAGATAAACAGCTGCTTACGCATGTATCTACACGTCAGCAAAAAGAGTGGATTGCAATCCTATTAAGAAAATGAGAGCAGCCATAGATATTGGAACCAATACGGTTCTACTTTTGATTGCAAAAGAGGGAGAATCCTCGTTAGAAGTACTTGAAGAAGGCTATCGAATGCCTCGCCTTGGAAAAGGTGTGGATGCCAATCATAACCTAAATACGTCGAGTATTCGACGTGTACTGGATGTATTAAATGAGTATCAGCAAATTATTGAAGAGAAGTATCCGGAATGCGAAAAGGTAATCGTTACCGCCACAAGTGCAGTTCGTGACGCCGAAAATCGCGATCTGTTCTTATCGAAAGTAAAAGAAGAAACCGGATTTGACGTCAGATTATTAAGTGGTGATGAGGAAGCTCAGTATACCTATCGCGGGGCACTTGCTACCGTTGATCATCTTTCGGATGATGAAGCATTTGTTGTATTGGATATAGGTGGTGGTAGCACCGAAATTGCAGCAGGATTTGAAGGAGCACTCTCAAGGTTTACATCACTAGATGTTGGTTGCGTTCGCTTCACAGAGCGATATTTAAAGCATAATCCACCATATACCGAAGAAATTTTTGAGTGCAGAGAAGCGATTCGTGAAGCTCTTGCAAAGCAGAAAGTTAAAATCCCTAAAAAAGCGATAGCACTGGGTGTTGCTGGAACCATGACTTCGCTTGCGGCTATTGATCTTCAAATTGACGAAACCCAGATTAGCCGTTTAAACGGACATAAGATTGATCGCGAAAAGTTATCTAAAAGCATTGAAGTTTTTAGCTTACATACTTACGATCAACTGCTGGAATTAAATCCATCGGTCTTAAAAGGTAGAGAGGATGTGTTTTTAGCCGGATTATTGATCCTCGATGAGTTTTTGAAATTCTACTCTTTAGATGAAATTTTGGTATCCACAGGTGGCATGAGACATGGAGCACTTTTGATGGATAAAAAAGATTGAAAATTCGGATTTTCATTTTGCCTAAGCTTTGTATTTTAGTCGACTAAATTAACCCCATTGATGCAGGACAACTCAAAACCAATTACCAACACTTCACCGCGCGAAAATGCCTCTGCTAGCAGTATCGAAGACGATAAGCTAGTTTCGGAAGCACTATCAGGTCGCGAGGATTCTTACAAGAAGTTGGTAGAAAAATACGATCGCCCAATCTTTTTTCACATTCGCAAAATGATCCGCGAACAGGAAATGGTTGAAGATTTGGTGCAGGAAGTGTTTATGAAGGCTTTTAAAAACCTGGGGAGTTATAGCAACGAGTATGCCTTTTCAACATGGTTATACCGTATTGCTACCAATCATACCATCGATTATCTGCGCAAAAAGAAGCTGCAAACCTTCTCAATTAGTGATCCCATCAAAATAAAAGATGGGGAGATGGAAGTTCAGATTCTGGATAATTCGTTTGCTACAGATGCGCCGGTGATCAAAAGTGAACGTAAAGCCATCGTTCAAAATGCCATTCAAAATCTACCGGAAAAATATCGTCGCGTTATCCAAATGCGCCACATGGATGAGCTCAGCTACGATGAGATTGCAAACGAACTTGATTTGCCTCTCGGCACGGTAAAGGCACACATTTTTCGTGCTCGTGAGCTTCTGTATAAGGCTTTGATTGATAAGAAGGATAAGTTTTAGGGATAGATTTGAGCCTTGAGATTTGAGGGGTGAGCCATGAGGAATGAGGCTTACAACCATTCACGACGAAGTTATCTCAGTAGATTGTAAGTACGGGACTAAAGTCCCTTCTTGATTATGTTCTAGCTAGAGCTAGATTAATAACATATAGAGAGCTAAGTACTTAGATAATTCATTTAATAAACTTGATTCAAAGCTCCTGAGTTAGCCCATTGTTATATCAACAAGTCCTCCTCCTAATGTACGAGGAGACAGACCTGCCTGCCAAAGGGAAGTTCGGTCCGCAGGCAGAGGAGGTTAAAAAAAGCATTAGATATACTCATTCCATCATTTCGCTGAAAGCGGGGTGATGGAGCTTATCAAAAGCCAAGAATTGATGTTTTGACGTAGATTCCATCAGCCGTGCATTCGCCCGACAGATAGGTTGAATTCTCCACAGTCATCCCTGCGAAAGCAGGAATCTAAAGTTTGATAAAACATCAGCCATTATTACGTTTTAGATTCTCACCTTCGTCGGAATGACTTTTAAAAGAGATCATATTTTTAGAATAAAATTGATGCCTGAACGAGTTTAGATATCCATCATTTCGCTGAAAGCGGGGTGATGGAGCCTTTTAAAAAGCCAAGAATAATGTTTTAACGTAGACTCCATTAGCCGTGCATTCGCCCGAAAGATGGGTTTATTAATACTTACCCTTATGCTTCTACGCCAGGTATCGGAGTGGAATAAATTACTCGATGCTTTCTTCCAACTACTGAGGTATAGAAAAGTAAAAGGTAGTGCCTTTTCCAAGTTCAGAGTCGAGCCAAATCTTTCCATTATGTAGCTCTACGACTTTCTTACAGTGAGCAAGTCCTACACCGGAGCCTTCGTATTCTTTAGTACTATGCAAGCGTTGGAACATGCTAAAAATCTTGTCCTTGTTTTCCTCGGCTATTCCAATTCCATTGTCTTGTACTGAGAATGTCCATCCATTTTCGTTTTTCACACTTAACGTGATATTGGGAGTGGTACCTTCTTTTTGAAATTTGATGCCATTGCTAATCAAATTCTGAAACAATAATCGCAGTTCAGTTTTATAGCCATTAATAATCGGCAATGTCTCAACTTGGAAATTGGTTTGAGTGTTTTTGATTTTGGCTCCTAAATCATTCTGAACATTTTCAATTAACTCGTTACAATCGATGGAAGTCTTTTCTTTTCCTTGCCCTAAACTATTGAAATCGAGTAATTCAGTAATCATAGTTCGCATCCTAGTTGTAGAATCGGTCAAATACTTGAAAAACTTATCAAGTTTATCATCTAGTCGTCCCGCATATTCACGTTCAATTAATTGAAGAACGATGGTAATACTATTTAAAGGATCTTTAAGATCGTGTGATACGATAGAGACATATTGATTTAGCTCTTTATTTTTCCGCTCCAATTCAATTTTTTTCTGCTCGAGTTCTGTTACGTTTCTAAGCATCACGTACACATAGTTATCCTGAATATGATGAACGGAACATTCGTAGGTGCCGGCTACTTCTTCATTCGAATATTCAACCAATCCCAAGTTTACATCTTCGCCGGTTTCGGCAACTTTTCTATAGGTTTCGATAACTGCTAAGCCCCCTTCGTGTTCGTAAGCTTCAGGAGCGACTTCAATAATCTTCTTTCCAAAAACCTCGTCGCGGGTTTTTCTCATTTCGTACAAAACCACCTTATTCATGAACACATAACGAACACTTTTAATGTCGTTTATGTCTTCAATTTTGAAAATTCCAACTCCAACCGGTAAATCATCAAACGTATTTTTAAGAATCTCAAGATTTAATAAATCTTTCATACACTGTACCTGTTTGGTAAAAAAATGCAGACAGAAATAAAACCAATTGCCAAAATTCGGCTAATCTGTATGCGTAAATATGTACCTGAATAATTAGTGTTTTTATCGTTATCGGAACTTATTTTAGTTCCTTTAATCAATTAGCAAATGAAATAACAAATTACCTGCCAAAGACTTAGTGCTAGTGACATCGGCTACTATCAATTCTCAAAAAGTGTGTAATAGAATCTAACACTTGCCCCGATGTATGCAGGTTGAGGAGGATAAAAATAGAATCCATCAGCCGTGCATTCGCCCGACAGATAGGTTGAATTCTCCACAGTCATCCCTGCGAAAGCAGGAATCTAAAGTTTGATAAAACATCAGCCATCATTACGTTTTAGATTCCCACCTTCGTGGGAATGACTGTTAAATGAAATTCAAGGTACAGGACCAAGAGAAATTGAATCAGATTGGGTTAAGTAAGGGCGGGACTAAAGTCCCTTCTTGATTATGTTCTGGCTAAAATTAGATAAATAAGTCTTTGGGTGCCTGCGTACTTCGATAATTCATTTATAAACTTGATTCGAAGCTCCTGAGTTAGCCCATTGCTATATCAACGAGTTCTCCTCCTAATGTAGGAGGAGACAGAGGAGGTCAAAAAAGCATTAGATATATTCAGTCTATTATTTCGCTGAAAGCGGTGTGATGGAGCTTTTCAAACATCAAGAATTGAAGTTTTTATCTTCCTCATTCCTCATTCCTTATTCTAAATTTCCCCTCACAATCTCCAAATTCCGTTCAAACCCACTCCATTTGGTGCGGCGAACCGGCGAGCCGGCAAATAACTCGTTGAAGGATTCTTCTTCTAAACTTTGAAATCGCGTATCAGCTGCATCTAATACTTTTTGGCGGGGATGAAGATCAACCAATTGCGCTAGCTTAGCTTTGCTGTTCCACGGACAAACATCCTGGCAGATATCGCAACCGAACACCCAGTTTTGAATATCAGTGTGGTAGCGTTGGTCTATCTCGCCTTTATGCTCGATAGTGAGGTAAGAGATGCACTTGGTAGCATCCACGCGGTAGGGCTCGTATATGGCATCTGTAGGGCATGCATCGATACAGCGCTTGCACGTTCCGCAATGATCAGTGGTAGGGGCATCATAATCTAATTCTAAATCGATGATCATCTCGGCGATGAAAAACCAAGAACCCAGATTCTTATTCAAAATATTGGAATTTTTGCCCACCCAACCGAGTCCGGCTTGCACCGCCCACGCTTTATCCAAAACCGGTGCCGAATCCACAAACACACGACCTTCCAATCCACCTACCAAATCAGCCGTAAAATTGAATAACTCTTGCAGCTTTTTCTTTAACACTTTGTGATAATCTCGCCCTTGTGCATACTTTGCAACCAACGGAGTTTTGGTAATCCCAATTTGTTGATTGTGGGTGGGATGATGATAGCTCGCAAGGAGGGAAACCACGGTTTTAGCTCCGGGGACAAGTACAGTAGGATCAATCCGTTTATCGAAATTGTTACCCATCCATGCCATGGTTCCGTGTCGATCTTCTTTCAACCATTGCTCCAGACGGCGGGCATCATCGGTAAGTTCGCGAGCTTTCGCAAAACCACATGCATCAAAGCCGAGAGATAATGCCTGATTTCGAATGTGTTGGGTAAGAGTTGAAGTATTCATCACAGGATGAATATACGCAGAATCACGCTCGGGGCATGACAGGAACTAACTTATCGCCTTTCCAAGCGAGGTCTTGCACTTTACCGTCTAAAATGCGCACCGTGCGATAGGGATATTTCTTTACGATGGAGTAATCGTGCGTGATCATCAACACAGCAGTTCCTCGATTGTTGATGTGCTTGAGGATCTCCATGATGTCTTTGGTGGCTTTGGGATCAAGATTTCCTGTGGGCTCATCAGCCAAAAGGATTCGAGGTTCGTTGGCTAACGCTCGGGCAATCACTACTCGTTGTTGCTCGCCTCCGGATAAATCTCCCGGCATGTTTTTGCTTCGATGGGAAAGTCCTACCATGCTGAGTACTTCCAAAACGCGCTGCTTAATGTATTTTGGTTTTTCGCCGGTTACCTGAAGGGCAAAAGCCACATTTTCAAACACATTACGATCCTGTAGCAATTGAAAATCCTGAAAAACGATGCCGAGTTTTCTTCGGAGGATGGGCACCTGTTTCATGCTGAGTTTATTTACAGGCATGTCGGTTACTCGAACGGTTCCGGAATCGGGTTCTACATCGCGATACAACATTTTGAGGATCGAACTTTTCCCGATACCCGTGGGACCGATCAAATAGCAAAATTCGCCGTTTCGTAGCTTAAAGTTTACTCCTTTTAAAACCTGACGATTTTCGTAGCTGAGCGAGATATTACTGAGTTCGATTACTGTGTTTTCTGACATCGAAGAACTATGGTTACACGTGCACTGTTTTCATTGGCTTCCACTAAATCGAAGCCATCGTATTTTGCCACCAGATGATAGGAGGTTTGATCCAAAATTGACAGCATTTCTGATAAAGTATATGCCCGCTGCCTATGCGTTTCATTCCACATGGAAATTACCTTTTTGGTGGATGGATCCAGTTCTTCGATTTCGAAGTCGTTGACATGAATTTTATCGTCCGGTTGGTACCAGCTTTTTCTGAAAAAACGAATGTTACCGCGTTCGCCTTCGGCTTCATTCAAATAATCTACCGACTCGAGTGAATTTTTAGGCGTTGAAAAATCGAAAATAAATAAACCTCCGGGTTTCAACGATCGATGTATAGCTTCCAGCGATTTCAGGATTTCATTTTCTGAATGCAGATAATTGATGCTGTCGAACACCGAATACACGCAATCAAACTGATTTTGATAGGGGAGATCCTTAAACGCGTAAGCTTCGAAAGGAACGTTGTATTCCATGTCCTCGGCTTTTTGTCTGGCTACTTGTACCATTTCTTCCGACATATCCGTACCTGTAAGTCGATAGCATTCCAACTCGGCTAGACTCAGAATTACGCTTCCCGTTCCACATGCGGCTTCCATCACATCGAAGGGATCGGGGTGATGAGTTTGCATGATTTCATCGATGTAATCGGCCCACGATTCGTAATCAACGTCGCCCATCAGAGTGTCGTACAATTGCGCCAGTTTCGAATACAGACCGGTTGCTTTAGGCTCCATATTTGCGCTCCGCCATTTGCACTGCGAGCGAATATGCTTGCGTGAATGAAGTTGGATTTGCCACGCCCTTGCCTGCAATGTTGAACGCCGTTCCATGATCCGGACTAGTGCGGATGATCGGTAAACCAGCGGTGAAATTTACTCCATGTCCGAACGAAAGCAACTTAAATGGAGCGAGCCCTTGATCGTGATACATGGCAAGAATGGCGTCGAATTGAGAATGTAATTGTTGCCCAAAAAATCCATCGGCTGGGAAAGGTCCGGTAAGCGGCAACATACTTTGTTCGGCATGACGAATAGCCGGTTCAATCACTTCGATTTCTTCCCGACCGATTACTCCTCCATCACCCGCATGGGGATTCAATCCAAGTACTGCAATTTTTGGGAATGAAAGTCCGAAATCGTACTTCAAACTATGATACAAAAGCTGCGATTTGCGAAGAATTAGTTCTTCGGTTATTGCTGCGCTGATATCTTTTACCGAGATGTGAGCCGTAACTAAAGCCACTCGTAGATTATCTGAAACCAGCATCATCAGCACTTCATCAACGCCGCACTCTTCAGCTAAAAATTCGGTATGCCCGGGGATATCATAGCCGGCAAGGTTTACGGCTTCTTTCGAGATAGGAGCGGTTACCATGGCTTGAGCAACGCCTTTCATGCACAAATCTATGCATCGTTCTATCGATTGCATCGCAATTTTACCACCGGATACACTTTGCACTCCGGGTGTAATTTCCACTTCCGAATCATCGAAACTTAATACGTTTATTTGGTTTGCAATGATTTCAGAAGGATCAGATATCTTAACGAAGTCCAATTCTAATCCAATCGCTTTACAATAAAAATCAATGACTTCAGGTGGTGATACGATGACGGGCGTAGTTCTGCTGAGATCTAGATTGCTCAGGGATTTAATCACCACTTCCGGTCCAATCCCATTAATATCTCCAATACTAATCGCTACAATGTGCGGCATCACTTTTTTTGATAGAAGTTACGAGCCTATGCTCGCAAATCACAGTTTCTATTCGGTTCCAATCAACACAAAATCGCCAAATCCGGTGCTCGCCTCAAATACAAAGCGCTTATTGCCATATTTCCAAATTTCGATGACTTCCCCGTCCTTCGGAAACTGACGATCTTTGGCGTCGGGCGGACCAAAATTAATGTACACTTTTCCCTGGTCGCTTTCGTGGCCGGCAAGGTTTCCTCGATTCCCGAATTCCTTAAATGCATAATCAATTCGGCGGTAATATTCGGCCATCAACTCGTTGTAAACGGTATTTTTTGAAGGATCTCTCTTTTCCCAGAATTCTCTGAATTTTTGCTCTTTTTCAGCGTCCGAACCCGATTTAATTTGTTTAAGCTGATCGTCTTCCAAAATATATTTCAGATGATTGATCGCAATATCGAGGTTATACAAACTCGCCGGCATATCTTGCCAATACGATCGGAAGAACTTTTTTGCGATGGCTTTATCGCTTCCCGATTTCTTTAACTCAATGGTATACGCCGCGTTCTGATAATTGGAATGTGGAATTTTAACGAAAGCATAGGTATATCCTAAATCTGAGTCTTCAAAAACCAACGATGGTTCGGTTCCTTTTTTTAGTTTTGGATGCTTTCCGGTTATCAAATCTGAATCAGAAATTACTAATTCATCAATTAATTCACCTCTTGACGTATCACGACGGCTGGTTCTCATTTTATAAATTTGGGCCGAATAATCCGCTGTGGCATCATAATTTGGGATGCGCATCAAAGCATAAAAATCATTCCCGAACAGAATATTATCCCCTAAGTTGGTGAGTGGAAGGGGCGTTTCTGCCGAAATATTTGGTTTATTTTTAATCGTGTAAATCTCGCCGGTTGCTTTAGCTTGCCAATCCGGAACCTGAACATTTCTAAAATTCGAGTTTCGATCGTTGGTGTTTTCGATCAGGCTGAGTTGTAGCACATAATGATACATGCCCGGATCAAGTTGAACAGATAGTGAGCCCGATGCATATAACTTTGCAGATTCGGTTTGTTCGAAGGTTTCTGTATAAAGCGTATCCACCCACATATCTCTGCTTACAACATTCACATTGGTAGTTCGCCGATTACGCTCTGCGCGACCTTTAAACACTTCATTGTTCAATCGCACGATGGAATAAAAACCGGCTCCTTCAGGCGCATTTAGCTTGGCCGAGGGGGTGATTTTTTTATACGGAAGAAAATCGTTGTTAAACCTAAAAATGATTCCAAGCTCGGCGTTGCCATCAGCCGTGGGTAAAATGATGTTATCAATAAAGATCTGGGGAGTCGACGATCGATTTATTAAATCGAGGTAGGTAACCCGTTGGCGCTGTGCCTGGCTAAAAGTGGTTGAAATAAGTAATAATGTAAAAAGAGCAAGTAGTTGTTTACGCATTGATCATTTTTTTTTGCTTACACAAGTAAGACATAAAAAGGGAAGTGGATAATTCCTATTTTGAACGTCGGACAAATATAAACTAGTATATAAAAACATCGACATCAAACTATGAGTAGTACGGCTGATTCATCTAACTCACATTGGTTACAAGCATTAATCGAAGATTTACGATCTCAAGAAGAAGAAATTAAAAAAGGGGGCGGCGAAAAACGCATCGAAAAAGAGCACGCCAAAGGTAAATTAACCGCTCGCGAGCGCATTAATTTATTAACCGATGATGGAAGCGCTTTTTATGAGCTTGGACTGTGGGCCGGCTACGAAATGTACGAAGAAGTGGGTGGCTGTCCTGCCGGTGGCGTTGTTACCGGGATAGGTTCGGTTGCCGGACGTAAATGCATGATTGTTGCCAACGATGCCACTGTTAAAGCCGGAGCTTGGTTTCCGATTACCGCAAAAAAGAATCTCAGAGCGCAGGAAATCGCGATCGAAAATCACATACCGTTGATTTATCTGGTGGATTCTGCTGGTGTGTTTTTACCGATGCAAGACGAGATTTTTCCTGATAAAGAACACTTCGGGCGCATGTTTAGAAATAATGCGGTGATTTCAGCCAAAGGAATTCCGCAAATTGCAGCCATCATGGGTAGCTGCGTTGCCGGTGGAGCCTATCTACCGATTATGAGCGACGAAGCACTGATTGTGGATGGAACAGGAAGCGTGTTTCTGGCCGGAAGTTATTTAGTGAAAGCAGCAATTGGGGAGTCGGTAGATAACGAAACTTTAGGCGGAGCGACCACTCATACTGAAATCAGCGGTGTTACCGATTATAAGATGAAAGACGACGAAGAATGCATCGCAACCATCAGAGATTTGGTGGATAAATTAGGTCCGTTTGATACAGCAGGCTTCAACCGATCGGAATCCAAAGACACCCAACGTCCGGCAAGTGATTTGTTCGATTTGATTCCTGAATCACGGACATCACCCTACAACATGTACGATGTAATCGATTGCATGATTGACGAGGGAAGCGCCACAGAATTTAAAAAAGGATACGGAAGTACGATTATAACCATGTACGCGCGGATAGACGGCTGGAGTGTTGGGATTGTGGCCAATCAGCGAACCATCAGCAAAACCAAAAGTGGTGAAATGCAGATTGGCGGCGTGATTTATTCTGAGTCTGCCGATAAAGCCGCTCGATTTATCATGAACTGCAATCAGAAGAAAATCCCGTTAGTGTTTTTGCAGGATGTAACCGGCTTCATGATTGGAAAACGAAGCGAACATGGTGGGATTATCAAAGATGGCGCCAAAATGGTGAATGCCATGGCAAATTCGACAGTGCCTAAAATCACCATTGTGTTGGGGAACAGCTACGGAGCCGGAAATTACGCAATGTGTGGTCGAGCTTACGATCCACGTTTTATGTACGCGTGGCCAACGGCGAATATCGCGGTGATGAGTGGAGCATCCGCAGGTAAAACACTCACTCAAATTCAGATTGCTGCGATGAAAAAGAAAGGCAAGGAAGTGAGTGCAGAAGAGCAGGCCGAGCTTCAAAAAACCATCACCGACCGTTACAACAAACAAACCGATGTACGTTACGCGGCGTCAAGACTGTGGGTGGATGGCATCATCCATCCGCTAGAAACACGAGCTCGCATCTCTAAAGCAATAGAAGTGGCGAACTTGAATCCGAATATTGAGGAGTATAAGACGGGAGTTATTCAGGTTTAGATAGTAATTCGTTCAGAGTTAGGAAGATAAAATCTACCATCATTTCGCTGAAAGCGGGGTGATGGATGACTGTTTGAAATGGTTTGGTCCTACTACATTATAGTAGACGGTGAGTTAAGGTACAATTGAGTAGTTTTAATCAAACGTAATAATGACACCAGCTATGACACGCAGGCAATTTAGTAAGGAATATAAATTAGACGTGATTCAGCAGAGTTATCTGTGTGATAACATTCGCGAATTAGCCAACGAGCTTGGGATACGCCCTGCCTTAATTTATAAGTGGCGGGCTGACTATGAGAGCTCCAAGCAAGGCGAGCGTCCTTCATTTCCGGGTAATGGCCATCCCGCCTTGAGCCCCGAACAGCAAGAGATTGCCCAATTAAAGCGTCAACTCGCCGATACGCGAATGGAACGCGATATCCTAAAAAAGGCCATTGGCATCTTCGGCAAGAACGATGGGTAATCTTTGAGTTTATGGCCCAGCACCGCCATACGTTTCCCATTCTGAAGATGTCGAAGGTATTTGGAGTTTCCGCCAGTGGCTACTACCGCTGGCTTAACCGCCCACCGAGTGCCCGGGCCCGGCAAAATCGACAGCTCATGCAAGCTATTCGCCATGCCTGGAGTGCCTCGCGC
>JAEPNO010000023.1 GCA_017643365.1 Balneolaceae bacterium
TTGTGCAACTCAAATATACATTTGAGATACACAAAGTTCTTTCTCTCTTTTTTTATAACGTTTAGGACGCTATTGATGCCCGTACTAAAATGTCGGGCACCCGAAAATGAATCGCCGAGCTCTTCTTGCGAAATCATGCCGTCACTTCGGTACGTTTCTCTAAAAAAACCACCTTCGGGATGACTCTTCAGATCCAGAAACGATATCAGCTCTTCAATTCTATCCATGATTATTGTTTATTGAAGGTTCAATGTTTCAAATTCCAAATTCCAAATTCCAAATTCCAAATTCCAAAGTTCAACTGTTCAGAGTTCAACTGTTCAGAGTTCGATGTTCAACTGTTCAACTGTTCATTCTTCATTTCCTTCTTTCACAACCTCGTTCACTAACACCGGTTTCCCAAATCCTAGTTCTTCGAGCCTGTGCATTTGAGTATCGGCATCTCCAACCACTACATAAATCATTTTATTGGGATTAGCATATTCTAAAGCTAAGTCAGAGATATCCTCGATAGTGATATCACGTACGATTTGTTCGCGCTCTTTCACATAATCAGGCTCCCAACCGTAGGTACTAACGTTGTATAACATATTCAGTTTTGCACCCAAGGTCTCAAAGCGGCGAGCATTACTTTTCAGCAAGAAACTTTTTGGTGTGGCTAAATCAGTTTCGGTGAAAGTAGATGGGTATTCTTCCATGATTTGCTTAACCAGAGCCGCAGATTCTAAAGTAACATTGGTTCGAACACCGCTCGAAATTCTAAAAGCACCGGGAAGCTCATTGCCGTTAAAACCGGAGCGGATGCCGTAGGTGTAGCCTTTCCCTTCACGCAGTTCCTGTGTTAATCGGGATGCGAATCCACCGCCACCCAGAATGTAATTCATAACTGTTGCAGGGTAGTAATCCGGATCGGTTTCGGGCATGGCCAAATATCCGAAATTTAATACCGATTGCTTGGCTCCGGGTACATCGTAAAAATAAACGGTTGGCTCAGAAATTGGTTCAGGCTTTATAAACTCGGGGATTTGCACAGATGCTCCATTCCAGTTTTCTTCCAAGCCCGATAACACTGCTTGCACCTCTTGTTGATTGGTTGCCCCAACTACCATAAAATCAGCTACGCTTGGACTCACATTCGCATTGTAATACGATTTTAGATCATCCAGAGTGATGGTTTCTACGGTATTAATGGTTCCGATTGGGTTTTTCGAAAGAATGTTTTCATCCCCAAATACAACCGAGTTGAACGTGTTACTCGCGATGGCGTTCGGATCGGCACTTTGGGAAGCAATCGCACTTAATGTGCTTTGTTTAGCCAAATTGAATTCGGTTTCGTCCCAACGTGGTTCCAGCAACATTTCTTCAACCAAAGCCATAGTCGCTTCAAAATTTCTGGCGAGCGTATTTCCGGAAATAATCATGGCTTGTCTGCCGGAGCGTATATTGATCGAAGCTCCTAATTCGTCGATGGCTTCTTCCAATTCCTCAGGCGTTTTGTTAGCCGTACCGCGCGTCATAACTTCCGCAAGCAGGTTCGAAACGCCGATTTTATCCATATCCTCAAGCATCAATCCTCCTTTAATGCGTAGCTCAAATTGAACCAAAGGTAGCTCAGTGTTGGTGATGCCATGTACCGGAATTCCATTATCGAGGGTGAACGACCAAACTTCGGGAACGGCTAGTTCCGGAGAGTCGCCATACGGTGGTTCTACTGTACGGTCAAAGCTGGAGGGAGTGCGTTCGTATTCGGTTTCTTCGGGTAATTCAAATTGTTCATCAGCGCCACTTTCGGCTATTACTTCTTCAACTACGGTGGCCGGCATCGAACCATCCAACGCTAAATCTGCCTGACCCATAGGAACAAAACTTGTAGCGATGTAATCCTTTCCTTTGATGTACAGCTCGTACACGCGCATAACATCTTCTTTGGTAACCGCGAGTGTTTTTTGGATGTCTTCGTTGATATAGCCCGGATCACCTGCAAAAATATTGTATTGCGCTAAGTTGAACGCTTTGCCCAACACACTGGACAGGCCATTATAAAACTGAGTTTCGATGCCGGCTTTAATTCTGTCCAAGTCAGAATCGGTAAATCCTTCTTGTTCAAAACGCTCGAATGCTTCAAAAACGGCACTGTGCACTTCATTGAGATCGGTATTCGGGAATGCACGCACGATCAGGGCCATTTCGCCGGCGATCTCTGAGGTGTTTGTAAAAAAGAACACGCCGGAGGTTAATTCCTTTTCATCCACAAGTACCTGATTTAAAGGAGCTTTTTTACCGGAGGCCAACAGCTCAGTTAGAATATCGAGTGCGTAAGAATCTTCGTGATAGATATCTACCGCAGGGTAGGTGAGTCGCAATTCAGGCAGACGTGCGAAGTTATCTTCGTAGAACAGTTTTTTAGTTTCTGATAAAGATGCAGGTTGATCTTCGAGGGGAGTAATTTCTTCGCCACGGGGTATTTCATCAAAATATTTATGTATCCAAGCTTTGGCTTGCTCAAAATCGAAATCGCCGGCAATAACTAATGTGGCATTATTTGGGACGTACCATTTGTTGTAGAACTCTTTTACATCGGCCAGCGTAGCATTTTGAAGATCTTCGAGCGAGCCAATCACCTGCCAGTTGTAAGGATGTGTTTCAGGATAAAGGTTTTTGCCCACTACATAGTTTACATGTCCGTATGGGCGGTTATCCACACCTTGACGCTTCTCATTTTTCACAACCTGCTTTTCTTTGGCAACAACGGCTTCGGTTACAGTGTTGATGAAAAACCCGAGTTTATCAGCTTCGGCCCAGATCATTTTTTCGAGTGCATCGTTCGGCACCGTCTGGAAGTAATTGGTGCGATCGCGAGAGGTTGAGCCATTCGCTCCTGATCCACCGATTCGGCTACTCATCTTATCCAATCCACCTTTCCCAAGGTTTTCTGATTCTAAGAACAACAGGTGTTCAAACAAATGGGCAAATCCGGTTTTCCCTTCTTTCTCGCGCGCAGAACCCACATGAAAAGTAAGGGCTACAGCAACAACGGGATCGGATTTATCTTCATGAAAGATTACTTCCAGACCGTTATCAAGTGTGAATTTTTCGAAATCGACCGAGAAGTCCTGTGCAGAAGTATTTGAAGTGAATAAAAAAGCTGCTGTTAAAAGCAGAAACGATGAAATTCTTGTAATGGATACCATTGATCTAGATTGAGTTAAAAAGCCAATTGAAAGTACGTGTAGTTTACGATTGATGTCTTAAAAAATTGGGAATTGGTTTGTCATTTCACAATTTTAAAAGAAAGCATATGGCACGATTATTGTATATTTGGTTATGATTAAAGTTGGCGACATAATTCTCTCAGACGATATTGCGACACAAAAGTTTGCCTGTGATACACCCGTATGTAAAGGCGCTTGTTGTGTGGTTGGAGATGCCGGTGCTCCGGTTTCTAAAGATGAAGTTCCGGTATTGCACAAGGCCTATCATACCCTAAAAGATGAGCTTCGCCCTGAAGCTGTAGCCGTTGCCGAAAAAGACGGCGTGGTGATTGGATCGAAAGAGAAAGGCTACGAGATTTCGTGTGTAAACAAAGCTGAATGCATTTTTGTGAATTACGATGAACAAGAAGTGGCGTATTGCACCATTCAGAAGGCTTTTTTCGAAGGTCGATTCAAGTGGGAGAAGCCAATAAGTTGCCATTTATATCCCGTTCGATTAAAGAAAATTGGGGGTTTTGAATACGCCAATTTTGAGTACATTCCGAAAATGTGCTCAGCAGCTTGCATCAAAGCAGAGAAAGAAGATACGTATTTGGCTGAGTTTCTAGAACGCCCGCTAGTTAGAAGATATGGGCAGGATTGGTACGACGAATTTTTAGCAGCGTGTAACTATGTAAGAGAACAGGATGCTTAAAAACAGGCAAAATATAGGTCAGAGTCTTCAGCAAGGGATGCAGCAAAAGCTGTCGCCTCAGCAATTGCAGTACATCAAATTATTGCAGTTGAATACGATTGCCCTCGAGCAGCGCATCAAAGAAGAAATGGAGATGAACCCAATTTTGGAAGAGGGAGATCAAGATTCCGAAGCGGATGTAATTGAGAGAGAGGAGTCGACCAATGATAGTGAAGACGCTCTCGAAAGTTTAGATGAGCACGAAGTAGATTGGGACGACTATGACTCCAATACCGATTACGATGGCGAAACGTATACTGCTCCTCGAAATCCGGATATGGATGAATGGCGGGATTTGCCAAACAAATACGAGGTCACACTGCTTGAAGAATTAGAACAGCAGGTTTCGTTGCTGGATTTGAATGAAGAAGAGGAACTGATTGCAGATCAGATTTTAGGCTCGCTGGATGAAGACGGATACTTTCGCCGCGAATTAATTGCGGTTGCTGATAACATCACCTTTAACCACGGTGTTTTTATAGAAGAAGATGATGTGGAAGCGGTGCGAAAGAAAATTCAACTGCTCGATCCGATTGGGATTGCATCACGTGATTTGCAAGATTGTTTATTGGTTCAGCTAAAGCATTCTGATGAAGATCTTCCGGGTCGAAGTTTGGCAATTCGTATCGTTCGTGATGCATGGACAGCCTTCGAGAAAAAGCATTTTAAGAAATTGATCCAACGCCTTAACACAGACGAAGAAGCGTTAAAAGAAGCTTTTGAAGCCATCCGGCATATGGATCCTCGTCCGGGTGCGGTAAGCGATGGGATGGAAGAAACCCAAAATTATATTGAGCCAGACTTTGAAGTGTATTGGCGTGGGGCTAATCAAACCGAAAACGGTAAAGGCGAATTTGTGATATCGTTGAATCAACGAAATGCCCCTCAACTTCGGATTTCACCTGAGTACACGCAGATGTGGGATGAGATTAAGCGCCGAAAGGAAAAGCCGGATGCCCAAACACAGCAGTTTATGCGTACCAAAATTGATTCGGCCAATTGGTTTATCGAATCGATAAAACAGCGCCAAAACACGTTGATGAATGTGATGAAAACTATTGTTGCGCTGCAGGAAGATTTCTTCAAATTCGGGGATGGCTTAAAGCCTATGATTTTAAAAGATGTAGCCGAACGCATCGGGATGGATATTTCTACAATTTCACGCGTTGTAAACGGGAAATACGTGCAGACAAACTTTGGGGTGTACGAGCTTAAATATTTCTTTAACGAAGGATTAACCACCGAAAGTGGGGAAGAGGTGAGTAATCGCGAAGTTAAAAACATCCTGCAAACCATCATCGACAACGAAGACAAGAGAAACCCACTCAGCGATCAGGCCCTAGCCGATATGTTGAATGAGAAAGGTTATAACATCGCTCGTCGCACGGTTAGTAAATACCGCGAGCAGCTGAATGAGCCGGTTGCCAGGTTACGCAAGCAGATCATTTGACCATGATTTTAAGGATTATCGGATTGCCTTGATTGGGATGGGGCTATTTGGTGAAAATTTTTTGGAACATGATTCAATGATTACCTGATTTACATGAGAAGAGAGGTAGAAATCCTGATCATCCTTAAATCGGAATAATCATGGTCAAAGTCAGAGTTTCAAGAGGACTCCATCACCCCGCTTTCAGCGAAATGATGGGTTTTGCTTAGTCCACCCATCCGTTGGGTGGCTGCCCGGCTGATGGAACTCGGAGTTGGTTAGTTCATTTTAGATCCCGCATCAAGTGCGGGATGACGGGTTGGTAGAGCGAGATGAAGGGAGGTAGTATTTTACTCGAACATGATTGATTGATTGCCTGATTTGCATGAGAAGAGAGGTGGAAACCCTGATAATCCTTGAATCAAGAGAATCATGGTCAAAAAGAGAGAGAAATGAATAAACACCCATCCGCTCACCATGATTTGAAGGATTAGATGATTGCCTTGATTTGAGTATTCCATCACCCCGCTTTCGGCGAAATGATGGGTTTGGCTTAATACAACCATCTGTTGGGCGAATGCCCGGCTGATGGGATTCGGGGATGGTTAGTTCATTTTAGATCCCGCACCAAGTGCGGGATGACGGGTTGGTGGAGCGGGATGACGGATTGGGGTTACATGATAATAGGAAGTAGTATATTATTCGAACATGATTGAATGATTACCTGATTTGCATGAGTAAATAGGTAGAAATCCTGCTAATCCTTAAATCAGATAAATCATGGTCAAAAAGAGAGTTTAATGAGAATCCATCACCCCGCTTTCAGCGAAATGATGGGTTTTTGATTAGTCCAACCATCTGTTGGGCGAATGCCCGGCTGATGGAAGTCGGTGATGGTTAGTTCATTTTAGATCCCGCATCAAGTGCGGGATGACGGATTGGTGGAGCGAGATGAAGGGAGGTAGTATTTTACTCGAACATGATTGAATGATTTCTAGGTTTGTAGGATTAGAATTGAACAGAAGTAATCCTGCTAATCCTTAAATCAGATAAATCAAGGTCAAAGAGAGAGTATCCCTTCGTATTCCTTGATGATTTGCTCCCGAACCGGTATGCCATTTTCGAAGATGGTTTGCTGAGCTTCAAGGTATTCTTTTCGTCCTGCTTCGGTTTCAATTTTGATGGGTTCTATGCCATGTTCTCGCAAATCATAGGGACTTGCCTTCATATCTACCGTTCGTGCTTCGTTAGCTAATTGGAAAGCCGCAAAAACGGTATCCGAAGAAATCCATGGAAAACCCTTAAACGCCCATTTGTATAAATCCATATTGGAGTGGATGCATCCGGGCTGCTCCATATCGGCGAAAGTTTGTCGCGTAAGATGGTGTTTGTTTAGAGGTGCTGCATCAGGCGTGAAAAAGCGGAAGGCATCGAAATGTGTACACACCAAAGGACGTGATTCCACAAACTCAGCCAATTCATCAGATTCCATTCGAAGGGGAACCTGCCCATGGCGAATTTGCTCCGATTTATACACCATTGCCCATTCATGCATCCCAAAACATCCGAAAGCCGGTCGGCGATCCTGCGTACTTTTTAGCAAGTGCAAAATCCATTTAAAGGACTTCAGTCGTTTTTCGGGGATGGATTCAGGTGTTAGAAATGCAACTTGATCTTCAATCTGCCAGTTATTCACCGGAGGCAATTCTTCGCGATCAGCAATTTCTAGTCCAACCGCTATCCCGGGGCTCCATTTCTTAAGCCATGATGGTCGGAATGGGTAATACTCGAACAGAAAATCCATCACCGGCTGTTTTATCGCGCGGCTGCGTTTATCAAGGTATTCGTCGATGAGTACCGATACCTTTTTTTGATGTTCAGCCTCCATTGATTTCCATTCATCAAAGGATAATCGGGTTTTTATAAGATCGGAGATTTCTACAATTTGCGAGTGCATCCCCGAAGATACGGGTTTAACCAATTTCGTGTGCAAGAATGTCGCCAGCAACTCAGGTTTTAAATTTCATCATTCATATGCGCCTGCATTATCAGGTTTTGATCCTTTCGGGCGGATATCTGTTAGCCACACTTTTCGTTGATTTCATTGATTGGGGACAATACATAAGACAGTTTGTGAACGTGCACATATTTTTATTCGGTGGAGCAACGGTTTTCAATTCATTCTGGGATAAAGATGAAGGCCCAATCGGCGGCTTGAAACATCCACCAAAAATGAAACCATGGATGCGGCCGGTTTCTATGGTGATGCAGTTCTTTGCCTTGGCTTGGTGCCTAACAATCAGTGTAGAGTTTACCGTAATCTATGGCATTAGTTTATTGTTGTTTTGGCTGTATTCATCGCCAAAAGCCAGATGGAAAGGGCATCCGCTTTTAAGCTTGATTGCCATTGGAATTAGCACCGGAACAAACTCTTTTTTGCTGGGCATTTTAGCAACAGGACAACCAGAATTGAGGCTCGAGCATATTATCGCTTCAATTGGCGTTGCCTGTATTATCCTCAGTTTATACCCGATTTCACAGATTTATCAAATGGAGGAAGATAGTAGGAGAGGGGACGTCACTTTTACCATGAAATATGGCCTGGGTAATGCAAAGCGTTTCTTTTTAGTTCTTTTCCCTGCGGGTGTACTAATTATTAGTACGATGATGTATCCAATTTCACATGAAGTTGCGATGCCCTTTTTTCTTTGTGGGATTTTTGCGTTTGTGCTCATCTCAATGTTAATGACTCGGCTCATTGGGAGCACATCCGAATACAATCTTGTAATGCGAATGAAATTTCTAGCTTCCTTTTCATTCGTGATGTTTATCCTATCATCACTATTGATCAAATCAATCATTTAGTACGCCAAGGCTTCGTAACTTGGTCACATATTATTTTAAATCAAAAAGTGTCATGGATACTATTAAACAATCTTCGATTACAAGCGAAATTATTGATCAAGCGATGGATTACGAAGCCTTTAATAAGCTAACTACAGAGTTGTTTGATGAAGGCCGTACTACGAATGATGATAATTCAGAAAGCATGCTGAATTATACAAAGTTGAATATTCAGCGTACTCATCGCATCGATAAACGAGGGGTTATTTCGGACGAAACGAAAGCTATTATTGAGGAGATTAACACCGATCAAGTTTGGTTGGTCATTACCGAAGGATGGTGTGGGGATTCGGCTCAACTGCTTCCATATGTTAAGAAAATGGCCGACTTGAATGACCACATTGAATTGAAGATTATCATAAGAGATAAATATCCCCAAGTGATGGATGAGTTTTTAACGGATGGCAAAAGCCGCTCCATCCCAAAAGTGATTATTCTGGATAAACATACACTTGAAGTATTAGGTAGCTGGGGACCACGTCCGGCAGAAGTGCATCAAAAATATTTAGCCGAAAAATTAGATCCGGAAGTTGGTGGTACGCTGGCATCTCAAAACTTACACACTTTTTATGCTCGGGATAAAGGTGCAATTCTCCAGGTTGAGTTTCGAGCATTGCTTAAATCAATCACATAAAAAAAGGCAGCACTAAGGCTGCCTTCTAGAATCGAATTACTTGATTAATGTCATCGTTTTGGTTTGCCTAAATGCATTGCTACCATTTTGTGGCAGTGCCTCAAGTTGATAGAGATAAGTTCCACTGGCAAGATTTGAAGCATCAAATGAGGCTGTAAATGAACCGGCTGCCATCGAGCGATTATTGTAGACTTCAGCTACTCTACGTCCGTTAAGATCGAAAACCGACAAATTAACGATTGCATTCGATGGCAATGTAAATGAGATGTTGGTAGTTGGATTAAATGGATTCGGGAAATTCTGATTCAGCGTGAATTCTGAAGGCTGATCGAATTTTGTTTCCACTAATTCGTTTGAAACTGCATTCCCGATTTTACCCACAAACAATCCACGACCGTGAGTCCCTACAGCTAGAATCTGATCGGAACGGCGGTAATCGAGGGACGACACAATTGCATTTCCAATTTTATCTTCGGCAACTCTGGTCCACACAGTTTCAGTTCCGTTTAGTTGATCGGTATAGTATAAACCAACACTTGTTCCAACAAAATAAAAGGTTCCGCTTTCGTTGGTGGCAGCAATCGCCCCGGAGCGAATTGAAGGCGCGTCTTCACCAGCCAGGTTTCCTTCAATATCTGTCCAGTTTGAGCCGGCATCAGTGCTGTGCCAGATACTTTTAACTCTGTAATTCGACATTATTACCATCACTTCATCGCCATCATCAGGATTTACTGTAATATCGTTTACGTACGAACCACCGGTAGCATTTGGAATCACAATATTCAAGTCGCTATCGTTGGCAGTAACATCATCAACTCGTTTGATGAACGGGATTTGAACATCAACGGCATCAGAGCTTCCGTAATATAATCGGTCGATTGGGTTTGTGTTAGTAAATGTAAGCGCAGTTATTTCATGGTTTTCTGTGCCTGAATCTAAATCTGCTCGCGCTGTCCAACCTTCCGAAGTACCATCAGAGTTTGAGGTGTTCCGCGAGATGGTTAGCAATTGATCATTAATCCAGATTCGGTCAAAAGCAGGATAAGCCATAAAATTTTCGTCGGATGGATTTACGGCGTATGGATGAATGAATTGTTGATCTGTAGCATTGATTGGGGTTATATATGAGAATGAAAAATTATTTATCAATCCATTTCCGTTGTAGTCATATTTTGCAACGTTTCCATTTTGTGAAGATGTGGTAGCATAATTTATACCTAGATATATAGTAGCACCGTCACCAGAAGAAACATCTATAGAATTTCCTGATTCATTTTTTAGACTAAATAGAAAATGAGGAGTTCCATTGTCTTGAGTTCCTCCCCCGATTCTACTGTCATCAGCATCGGGGTGTATGGATACCGTATAAAATTGAGTGACATTATAACCGTCGTCAAGGTCTACCCATTCAACTGGGGTTGCGGTGATGTCGTTGGTGAGGCTTAGTCCACCATCATGAGCACTTATAGCTTTATTTGGATTATTAGGATAGAAAATCAAGTTATGCTGATCCGGATGTTGATTTGGATATTGACTAATGTCATTATCATAATCATATCCACCGATCCAATATTTCGGCCCCTCACCAGAGTCTGTAGTTCCATTTGAATTTGGGGGAACACTTGAGAAACCGTCAGTCGATCTAAACAGATTAGTTGCGCCTACAAAAACTATATTTGGATTAGTTGGGTGTATGCGAACCATCATATTATAGCTAAATTGAGGATCCAAATCGCCAACAGGGTTTCCAAAATCAGGAATACCTGATGAACGGTCACTTGTTTTAATGTTAGATGGCTGAGATATATCAAATCGGTGTAAATTCATACCTGCAGCACCAGACCCAGTATCGGTTAATATAAAAAAGATGGAAGGGTTCGATTCGGAAATTCCAATTACACTTCGATCACCATTCGACGGAAAACTGCTTGGGGTAATATTTATCCAACTTAATCCGTCGTCTTTTGAAAGATAAACCCCTGGGCTTTGAGTTGGAGTATCGCCACCAAAACCATTTGAAATTACTGCTATAAAATCACCTGCAGAATTTACACTAACCTCAGCCCAAACATGATCACCTCGTCCACCCAAGCTGAGAAACGAATTTTCGAAGTCACTTGTGGTTCGAAAAATCCCAAACCCATTACTCGAAATCAACAATGTTCCCGTAGTTGGGCTGATGGCAATATTTGTAATGAAGTCAAACTCCGAGTCAAAACTGGTACTAGTATCTCTGGTTTTTTCAATTTGTAACCAAGTTTCGCCATTATCTTCAGATTTATAAATACCCGAACCGTAAAAGCTAGCTCCTGAGGCGCCTGCTGATCCACGAAACTCGCCGGTTGAGTAGTACCAGTTATCAGGAGCAGTAGGATCTTGTACCAACGCGGTAACACCCAGATGACTGTTGATATCTGTTTTCTTGCTCCAATTCTGTCCGGCATTGGTCGACTTCCAAATACCACCGGAAGCACCACCTGCCAAAATTATGTTAGGATCGCGCATATCCATAGCTAAAGCACGGGTTCGTCCACCTACATCGGATGGACCAACTTCTTTCCATTCCAAAGCTTCATTAACTGCTTTTCTACGATTAGGATTTTGCTGGCTTAATCTTTCTGCAAAGGCAATTTCTTTGGCATGAATGGCGCGTGGAATTATCCCCAATTGAGGATCGCGAAGCATTTTATGGAAATATTCCGCACGATCTTGTTGAGTAGTTTCCTTACTGATTATGGTTGGATTTTTTACAAAAGTAAGACCTTCGTTTTGATCTGTTTTTGCTGTTCCATAATTGTTTTGCACCAGATAAAATGTACCTGCTATACAAAACACGGTTAGTGTAATAGCTGTGATAAATCTTTTCATATGCCCCTATTTATTCTGATATAATTTCTGTGATTGTCCAACTGCCTTTTTTCATTCCCATGCCGGCTGGTTGCATGGCTACAAGTGCAATAAATTTATCGCCTTCTTGCATTTGTTCAAGATCGTCAACAACGTCTTTATGTACATAATAATTTACAGGAGCTGATCTGCTTATTCGATCTGTTGAGGCCCCATAACCGATTATCTCGGTAACATTTGCAGTTACCATTTCATCGTTGTAGCTAAGGAACTCTAATTCTACTTTAGCTGAACCAACGGGGATAGGAACTTGTTTCTCAATACCTTCTGTATCCACACTAGGTTTGTTATTTTTATTGGATGCACAGCCAGTTGTTACCCCTATCAACATGACCATTGCCAAAATGAAATGTATACGCATTAAAGAATGGTTGAATTAATTAATTGAATCGTCAATATGCTAAATTAAACTTTTCAAAACACCTGAAAATTGCATAACACATTGATAATATGAACACCCTCGATCGATTTAAATCTGTAGTAGCTCAAACCAGCGATGCTCCTCTTGGTTTGGAGATTTCTCACGCCGAAGGAGTCTATCTTTATACTACTAAGGGGCAACGATTTATCGATTTTATTTCGGGCATTGCCGTAAGTAGTTTGGGGCATCGGCACCCAAAAGTTGTGGAAGCTTTACATCAGCAAATCGATAAACATCTACACGTGATGGTGTATGGCGAGTTTATTCAACAGCCACAACTTGAGTTTGCTGAATTACTTACTGCTCAACTTCCTGCGCATTTAGAGCAGGTTTATTTTGTAAACAGTGGCACCGAAGCGATTGAAGGAGCGCTCAAGCTGGCCAAAAAACATACGGGACGATCTAAACTGGTAGCTTTCAAAAACAGTTATCATGGCGATACCCATGGTTCTTTATCGGTTACCGGGCGGGATGTTTATCGTGATCCATATTTGCCACTTTTGCCTGATGTTCACTTTTTAGAGTTTAATAGTTTTGAAGGGCTGGATATAATCGATGCTGAAACTGCCGTGGTGGTTTTGGAACCCATTCAAGGAGAGGGTGGCATCATCCCTGCAAAAAAAGAATGGCTGGCTGAAATCAGAAAGCGTTGCAATGAAGCAGGTGTTCTTTTGATTTATGATGAGATTCAATCCGGCTTCGGTAGAACCGGTAAACTGTTTGCTTTCGAGCATTATGGCATTGCTCCAGATATTCTTTGTGTAGCTAAAGCCATGGCAGGCGGAATGCCAATGGGCGGTTTCGTTTCGAGTAAAGCCATTTTCGAGAGTTTTATGTACAATCCGCCGTTAAATCACGTAACAACTTTTGGCGGACATCCGGTATCTGCCGCGGCAGCATTGGCAAATTTAACGGAGTTACTTTCGGGAGATTATCTGCAACGAGCTATTCAAATCGAACAAATAATTAAAGAAACGTTGCAAGGCACCGGAATTGTTGAAGTGCGGGGAATGGGAGCTATGCTGGGACTTCAACTCGAATCGCGCGAACTTACTCAAGCGGTGGTAGAGGAGTGTTTCGAGCAAGGAATTTTATTGGGATGGACTCTGCATTCCAACACACTGATTCGATTGGCTCCACCGCTTATTATCGATGATGAAACATTATCGATGGTGTTGAATACGATTAAAGAGAGCATTAACCGAAATTACACATAAATAAGATGTTACAGACTATAAATCCTGCTACCAACGAACTTGTGGGGGAATACAGAGAACACACTTTTGAAGAAGTTGAGTTGTTTATTCAAGAAGCGAATATTGCACAGGAACAATGGAAAACTACCGAATTTGATCATCGAGCAAGCCTGCTGAAAGAACTTGCCAATCAGCTGGAAGAAAATAAAGATGCATTGGCAGAGCTTATGGCCGATGAAATGGGGAAACCCTTAAAGCAAGGCGTGGGTGAAGTTGAAAAATGCGCATGGCTTTGCCGGTATTATGCTGATAATGCCGAAGATTTTTTGAGCAATGAACTCGTAGACACCGATGCCCAAAAAAGTTATGTCGCATTCGAACCGTTGGGAGTAGTGTTGTCGATAATGCCTTGGAATTTCCCTTTCTGGCAAGTGCTTCGATTTGGTGCACCGGCGTTGATGGCAGGAAATGGCGTGATTTTAAAACATTCTGAAAACACCACTGGATGTGCGTTAGCCATTGAAAAAATGATACAGAATGCCGGCTATCCGAAAGAATTATTTCGCACCATTGTGGTGGACAAAGAAAATATGAAGCCCATTGTGCAACACGATGGGATTGCAGCTATCACCCTAACCGGAAGTACGCGTGCGGGAAAAACCGTAGCTGCTCAAGCCGGAGAAGTGCTAAAGAAAACGGTACTCGAATTGGGAGGCTCAGATCCGTATATCATTTTAGAAGATGCCGATCTGGAACACGCAGCCAATGTTTGCGCTACCTCGCGATTGATTAACAGCGGACAAAGTTGCGTGGCTGCCAAACGCTTTATTGTAGTGGATGGGGTATATGATGAGTTTCTGAAGTTGTTCAAAGAGGAGTTGAAAGCTCGCAAAGTAGGTGACCCAACTAAAGAATCAACGGATATTGGGCCTATGGCTCGCGAAGATTTACGCGATGAACTCCATCGACAGGTAACCGAAAGCATCGAAGCGGGAGCGAGTGCCGAGCTTGGCTGCACTTTGCCAGAGGGTGAAGGCTCTTTCTATCCTGTATCGCTTTTGACAAATGTGAATCCCGGAATGCCGGCCTATCACGAAGAATTATTCGGTCCGGTTGCTGCTGTTATTAAAGTTGCCGATGAAGAAGAAGCCATTCGAGTGGCAAATGACACCAATTATGGCTTGGGCGCAGCTGTTTTTTCGAACAATGTAGATCGCGCTGAGGTAATTGCAGCAAAAAAACTAAAGGCCGGTTGCTGTTTCGTAAACTCGTTGGTTAAATCAGATCCCAGATTACCATTTGGCGGAATTAAAGATTCGGGTTATGGAAGAGAACTCAGCCTATTTGGTATCCGCGAGTTTGTAAATGTGAAAACAGTTTGGGTAGAGTGAAAACTAATTAGCATCTTATCGCATCCTACAATTTTATCTATTATAAATGGATGCACCTTCGATTGTTCTGGCCGAACCCAATGAACTGTTACGTAAAGTTCTCGATGATAAACTCAGCATGCATGGGTTTAATATACTGCCGGTTGTAAATGGGATAGAGTTAGAAGAAATACTTGATGAAAAAACCGTTGATCTCATTATTGCTGAAGAATTTCTGCCCTATAAAAATGGATTGGAAATAATCGAGTTAGCAAATTTAAAAAACATCCCGGTTATCATTATTAGCGATGCCGATCTTGAGGAGAAAATCATAGAAGCATTCGAATTGGGCGCCTCTGATTTTATCGACAAACCGTTTTCTCCCAACGAAGTTCTTGCCCGAGCTAAGAATATTCTAAAAACAAAGAGCAGAGTGAATGTTTGACGTCAATGTTTTCACTTGGGCTCCGGTCGAAGATTATTGGTTAGTTCAAATTGTGCAATATATAATTGCTTTAATTGGAGTCGTGCTCTTTGCCTTAGCCTATTTTCGACTCATACATACGGTTACAGAAGCGAATCGCAGAAAATTTGAATCCACTCTTTATAGTTTACTTTCGAAAATTTTAAACCATCCTGAAAAGAAAGAACAGTATTTGAAAAGGATGGATAAGCTGGTAAAAAAACACTGGCAAAAAGAAATACTACTTGATCAATTAATAAACATATGTTATTCGTTTAAAGGGGTTTATGCCGATCGGGGTCGAGAAGTGTTCGATCACTACAAATTCTTAAAACGTTCGAAGCGTAAACTGAAATCCTTACGTTGGAATAAGGTTGTAGAAGGAATCATCGAGTTATCAATAATAGCAGAAAAGGATGGCAGACGAGAGATTTTTAAGTTGATAAACGATCCGCATCCCGAAGTTCGAAAAGAAGCTAGAATTGCAATCGTAGAAATAGATCGTATTCAAGGTTTGATAGATATGAACGGTGTCCTCGGGAAAATGTCGCGGTGGACATACATCTCAATATTTTCGGTTTTGCAACGAAGTCCGTTTAAACTTTCTACAAAGGATTTCAATGCGCTTTCAAAATCGAAAAACCCAAGTATGCGAAAGTTAGTGCGCGAACTTGAACCTTATGCAGTGGCTGATTAATGGAATTTTCGGGGCAAGTATTAGTCGAGTTTTTAAATGTGGGGATCATAATCTTCGCAATAAGCATTATGTCGGCATATTTTATACTAGCGGTAATCTCGCTTTATGCAATGCGCAGTTACCTTCGAAAAAACTCGAACGAGTATTTTGAAGATCTGCTTCGATCACCACTCGCGCCCAAAGTATCGATCATAGCCCCGGCATTTAACGAACAGCTTTCTATCGTAGAAAATATTCGATCGTTATTATCGCTGCATTACAATAAATACGACATCATTATTGTGAATGATGGTAGCAAGGACAACACCTTGCAGTTGATGATAGATGCCTACGATCTGGAAATTGTTGAAGAAGAACCAACTTCTGAGTTAGCTCATAAACCGGTTAATAATGTCTATCGATCAAAGAAAAGAGCTTATCGGAAATTGGTAGTAATCGACAAAGAAAATGGAGGCAAGGCGGACGCTTTAAATGCCGGAATCACCTATTCCGATGCCGAGCTAATCGCCTGCGTTGATGTTGATTGTGTGATTGAGGATGACGCACTGCTACGAATGGTTAAGCCTTATTTATCGGCAAACGACCACAAAGTTATTGCAGTGGGTGGGGTGATTCGAATTGCTAACAACTGCGAAATCAAAAATGGCAGGTTGATAAAAGTGAGACTGGCTAAAAACTGGTTAGCCACCTTTCAAACGTTGGAATACATTCGAGCATTTTTACTGGGCAGGATGGCATGGGCGCATCTGGATGGCTTACTCATCATTTCCGGCGCTTTCGGTATGTTTGATCGGAAATTGGTAATAAAAGTGGGCGGCTACGATCATAAAACTGTGGGCGAAGACATGGAATTGGTGGTTCGACTCCGGAAATACATGGCCGAAAAGGAAGCACCTTACAAAGTGGCATATGTTCCTGATCCGCTATGTTGGACTGAAGCCCCTGAAGACTTAAGTACCTTTATTCGTCAACGCAATCGGTGGACACGCGGCACTATTGAAACCCTCAGTTTTCATAAAGAGATTTTCCTGCGCCCTAAATTCGGGTTGATGGGCATCCTCAGTTATCCGTTCTGGTTTGTTTTCGAGTGGTTGGCACCTTTGATCGAGTTTTTTGGCCTGTTCTATTTTATCGTGATTGCATCCCTAGGCTTAGTGTATTGGTCGCACTTTTTTCTGCTGATTTTACTCGTGTATGTTTTTGCCGTGTTGATATCGTGGTTCGCGTTGCTAATGGAAGAAACCACTTACCGCGAATATGCACAGGGCGGAGCGCTACTAAAACTGATGTTTTTTGCCCTCCTGGAGCCGCTAATTTATCACCCAATAACAGTTTGGGGAGCGGTAAAAGGCAACATCGATAAATTCATTCTAAAGAAAAACAGTTGGGGTGCACAGCAGAGAAAAGGGTTTTCAAAAACGGGAAAGACTTAGGGAAATGTTAAATTTTAAGTGGTGATTTAATTTATAACTCAAGGAACCGTTGATTTACAACTCCATTACAGTTTGGGGAGTCGTAATAGGCAACATCGATAAATTCACTCTTAAGAAAAACAGTTGGGGCTCTCTGTAGAAAATGGGTTTTTCGCAGAATTAGGATGCTAAATTATTTGCAAACTTGGTTCAGTTTATCTATTTACAAATAAATCACATATAAGAATATGGAACAAGATGCAAAGTTAATTGGTGAAAAAGCTTTTTCATTAATACAAAAATTGAAAAGTGGTGCAATAAGTGAGAATGATTACAGAAGTGATCCAGTAGCAGTAGCAAAAGCTCATGGTATTGTCATTCATCACAGTAAGGTTGATGAGTTTAGATCTAAAGTGAAAGATTCGTTTCAAAAAAGAGATCATGCTGAAATACGAACAATGCTTGTTGCCACTAACCAGGGGTGCTTTTGGTGTGAACAAGGAATGACAGTTGCAATTGCTGCACTCGCAATTTTATCGATAGCAGCAATTGCCTATGCAGTTGTCACTTTTACAGGAGGTTTTGGCGTTGAAGCAATTATTGCATTTTTAGAATCACAATTTGCAGTTAATGTCTCAACAGCGATAATCGTTGTAGGTGCGGGAGTACTTGCAGAGATGTTATGCAAAGAATTTGGTGCGTGTAACTAATGCTATTGATGTTGTAGTAGTGCTATTTCAATTTTTGAATTATTCCTTTTTTTTGAAATACCTTCTATCATATCCCCTTTATCCAACCACCATCAACCGGCAGAGAAACTCCGGTAATAAATGCAGCTCTTTCGCTGGCTAGGAATGTAACGGCCGCTGCAAACTCTTCAGGTTCGGCAATGCGTCCGAGTGGAATATGAGCCGTGATTTTATCCCAATCTGGATCTTCACCCAATAACTCAATCAACCGTTCGGTGCGGGTGTAGCCCGGCAATACATTGTTAACCGTGACGTTGAATTCGCCTAATTCGTTGGATAGCGTTTTCACCAAGCCAAGTAGGGAAGCTCGAACTGAGTTCGAAAGAATCAATCCGTTTACCGGCTGTTTGATGGCTTGCGATGAAATAGCAATGATGCGCCCCCAACGCTGCTCTTTCATTCCCGGAAGCACAGCTTGGATCATTCCAACTGTACTTTCGAGCAATAGTTTGTAGGCCGATTCCCATTCGTCAAGCGAGTGGTCATCGAAGGTTCCCGCGGGCGGACCACCTGCGTTGGTGATCAAAATATCTACTGTTCCCAGGGCTTCTTTGGCTTTGCGCAAAATGGCGTCACGACCTTCAACCGTGGTTACATCCCCAACAGCATAATGCACGGTGCCACCTGTTTTTTGGGAGATTTCGGATTGAGCACTTTTCAGGTCAGATTCGGTTCGACTGCAAATCAAAACCTCAACGCCTTCGAGTGATAGTTCGGTGGCAACGGCTTTTCCTAATCCTTTGCTGGATGCCATTACCAACGCTTTTTTGCCTTTGATTCCTAAATCCATGTGTATGTTAGTTTTTTCTTTATCCTGAGATTACTTCGTCATTGGCTCCATGCTGTCGCCGAATTCCTCGTAAATGGTGATGACTACTTCTTCAAGTAATCGTCGGTGCCGTCGATCCAATCAGTTCGGGGAGGAGCCCAGGTATCGGTCTCTTCTACATCGCCGATCATCAACGCTTTATGGGGCAGATTTCCGGGAATTACCACCGAATCACCGGCGTGTAAATCAACAGGTTCAGTATCTTCACTTTCGAACCAAAATCGTATTGTCCCTTTTTGAACCTGAGTAATTTGCTCATTTTCGTGGCTGTGCATCGGAACCACAAATCCATCTTTAAATTTCATTCGCGCAATCATGATCTTTTCGCCCCAAATCATTTTGCGCTTCATCTTCGGGTTTACTTGCTCTTCGGGCACTTCGTCCCAGTTTATTTTCTGTATCATATTAAAAGTGAAAAGTGAAAAGTGAAAAGTGAGCACTTTGTGCTATTGTTCTTTAAGAATAACAGGAATCGCTCAAAAGATAGTTTTGAATGATTCCTGATTCCAATTTGCGGTAAGATTAATCTAAGGCATTCCAGTTGATTAACACATTCCAGAGCATGCCGGAGTCGTGATGATTAAGGAATCGATTAAGTGGATTGAAAGTAAAAAAGACCACGTTTCCATCGCCAACCGGTGCGTTCATGATGGCTGCATGACCGATAATCGAATTTTGGTTGCGAACCATACCTGATCGAACATAAGGTGGGGCTTTTTCTTTTTTCTCTTCTTTTTTCATTTCAGAATCATCACTTTCTGCCATCGAATCATCAAGTGGTTCTCCCCACGTTTCGCCTGTATAAGGCTTTTCATCCGACAGCGGATTGGTGCCGAATTGCAGCACTTTCATGTCTCGATCGCGACGATTGGTGTTCAATAATTGTCCGTTGCCTTTAAACACATGGAAAGTCTCCGGGTAGCCGAACAAAATTGGACTTGAATTGTCTTTCTTTTTTACGGTTACGATGGAGCCGGGATGGAATAATCCACTTGGGTTAAAGGAACTTACTTTTGGTGCGATTCCAAGATCGGCGATCATGCGAGATGAATTCGCCAATGGAACCAAAACTCCACCGGTTTCTACAAATGCTTTTAAATTAGCGATACCTTCGAAGCCGGGACCTCCGGTGATGTCGTCGCTGGCATCAGGAGTTCCGAAAGCAGGAGTTTCATCCGTTTTTTTGAAAGCGATAGGACCGAATGAATCATCAAATCCATTTACAAAACTGGAAGCATCTCCTCGTTGATGAGGAATTAAAATCACATCAAAATTTCGCTTTAGATTTCCGGCTTTCAGATCGTCTTTGTCGATGGAGGTGTACGGAATCCCTTTTTGTTCGAGCGTATAACGCACCCAGCCCTCAGCTTGGGTATCGTACCAACTGTGATAAACAGCAACTTTAGGAAGAGTAACTTCTCGTCCTTCATCCAAATCAAAATCTCCGGCGATTAGATCCAAACCGTGCTTCTCGGCTAGTTCATTTGCTCGATCACCATTCAAGCCCGACATCAACACAGAGCCGGCAGCAAGGGTATCATCCCCAAAAATGGTTTCTGTTTCCAACACAACTGCTTTAAACCTTCGAATGTTTTCTTGAGCATCATAAAGTGCTGAAATAACACTTGATTCGGCTTCGTAATTGATTGCGTAAGAATTTCCATTGCCTGAAACGGTGCCTTCGTAAGTCACCATTTCTGTTACCATCGATAATTCGTTTTCTGCGAATGCCATTGAATCTAACGCTTCTACTTCAACGCCATACATGTAGCCTAGGGTCCAGGCGATGGCGTCGTACGGTGGGAATTTGGCGTCTTGCGGATACTTTTGTTCGGTAAGTAAATCAACGGCTAATTTGCTGTAAGGTTGATTTAACAAAACTATGTAGTCACCGTTTTCAGCTTGATGAATTTCAATTCCCTGCCTTTGTAACTGATTTATTAAATAGGCAGTCATTACCGGATCACGTTGATCTGCCGGAATGTGAAACATTTTGATGTCGCCTGTTTCTCCGGTTTTGGTGTTGTTCAAACTTTTTTGATAGAAATTGCGAAGCAAAGTTGTGCTGTTGTCTGCCGCGTAAGTTAGCGAGGCTAGCACTCCGGCCTGCATGTAATTGGTGTTATTTCGGGCCGACCACCAGATGTTTCCGGCCGGTGGATCAGGTCGATACCATTCTCGTGAAGTGGCTGGATCACCGGCATAGCGCGAGCGGGAGATGTCTCGCAAATATGTGTCGGCACCGGCATTTCCGAATGTTTCATAAAATCGTCCAACCGAGTTGTGATTGTTTGCCACCCAAATGCCATAGCCCGGCCACCAGCCATCATAAAATGCCCAATTAAATACACCCGGCATGCCTTGTGCGGCCAAGGTTGTCATTTCATGATTCGCAATGGTTTTCCACTCGCCAATGGTGATGGGATCTACATTTTCGTTATAAGGCCCGGTTCCAGTTGAGATATATAACAACGGCACTGATTCGTGAAGATCCAGCATGATGGTTGGATGCCAATCGAAATAGATGTTAAAAATCCCTTTCGTAATGGCTTGCGAAATCTGTAATCCATCGCGGTTATTATCGTGAAATACATATTTACCCCAATAGGGAGGAGTACGGCGAAAACCGTCGTTCCAATCGGTACGTCCTTTGGTGTAGGCATAATACCAATCTACTTGTTTGTCGCGCCCGTCGGGTTCCGAAACAGGATTGATCAGAACAATCGTATTCTCAAGTACTTTTTGGATGTCTTCGGATGGATCAACGATTAAGCGATACGCCAATTCCATCAGCATTTCCGGTGATCCCATTTCGGTAGAATGCATACCTCCATTCAAGTAATACACCGGTTTTCCTGTTTTGGCAATCATTTCGGCCTCTTCTTTTGATGTAATTCTTGGATCGGAAAGTTTGGCCAGCATTTCTTTGTACTCGTCAATGTTTGCGATGGTGGCTTCATCTGAAATAGTGATTAGATATATTGGGCGACCTTCTTCGCTGGTTTCCACCTGTTCCATGGTTAAGTTGGGAGAAGATTCAGCCAGCACCCGGTAATACTCATAAATTTGGGATGTAGTGTGCATCACTCCCGGTTCACCAATTATGGTTCCAAAATGATCTAGGGGAGAAGGGATAGTGGGGTGATCGGCAATACGCTCGACTGAGCTGCCTAAAAAACGAGCATCCGTCGTGTATTCTTTAATTTTTGCTTCGTAGTCGGTCTCGTAGGTTTGTGCCGATAACGTAGTGGTGAAGAGCGAGGCCAGCATAATCAGCCCCAATAATCTGAATTTTCCCATAAAATCCTGTGTCGGTTAATTTTCCAGACAATACAGAATTAGCGGGAGATAATCAGCGTATCTAACTAAGATGTTTTAATTGATAAAGCTGGATTTACTAACTTTATCAAGTTGTTGGAAGTAGTTCGGTTAATGCAGCTTCCACTTCTTTTTTGATAAATGGTTTTTGCAAGTACTTTGCAATTACACCTCGATCAACGGCATCCAATATTTCCTCGTTAATGCCAAAGCCAGTTAAAATGAGGTATTGTTTGTTGGGGTATATAGCACGTGCACTTTCGATAAACTGAATCCCATTCATTTCAGGCATTCTCATGTCAGAAATTACAATGTTTATTTCCGGATGATCACTCAGTTTTACGAAGGCCTCTTTAACCGATTCAACAACAATGATATTGTACTTTTTACCGAAAGTCATTTCAAATACTACAAGGTTGATGGTTTCATCATCAACGTATAACACGGATTTTTTTTCTTCATTATTCATAAGGCAATAAAATTTTGGCTGTTGTACCCTTACCTAAAGTAGAGTTGTATGTAATCGTCCCTTGATGTTCTTTTATGATATTAAATGTGATTGATAAGCCCAAACCAGTTCCCTCGCCGGGATTTTTAGTGGTAAAAAAGGGATCACTTATTTTTTCTAAATGATCTGGTTCAATTCCTGAGCCATTGTCTTCTACTTCAATTGCTAGATTACCGTTGTTTGAACTTGTTGTAAGCATGATTTTACCATTTTGGTTTTCAATAGCTTGAATCGAGTTCGTAATGATATTTATAAACACTTGGTGTAATTTCCCACTATTGCCCATTATCGCATGCTGTTCTGCATCAAAATTCCTTACAATTTCGACTTTATTTTTATACATGGTTTTAAGCATAAGCAGGCAATTCTCTAAAATTGAATGAATATCGCACACTTCATCATACTTATCGTTACTTCTGTTGAATTGGTTAAGTCCATGCACAATAGCGGTGGCTCTATCTACTCCTGTTTTAATGGTAGAAAGTAATAAGTCTACCGTGTCATCTTTCTTTTCAGGTTCATCTTCGTAGTGCATTTCTAAAGCCTGATAACCACCAAGTATATAGTTCAATGGATTATTGATTTCATGCGCAACGCCTGCAGTAAGCACACCTAAGGAGGCCATTTTTTCGGAATGGACTAATTGAGATTGAGCTTCTTTAAGGTTCGACATTGCAGTTTTTAGCTCATTATTCGTTTCTCTTAATTCTTGATTTGCAGCTTCAAGATCTTCGGTTTTTTGTTGAACCAGTTCTTCCAAATTATATCGATACTTTTCCAGTTCTCTCTGTATCGACTTTTCTTCGGTGATATCTCTTAAAATGCCTTGTATATACTTTTTATTATCAAGTTCTACCACATTTAAAATTATTGAAAACTCCATGATATCGCCATTTCCGGTTAGATGTTGCCATTCGAATGGTTTAGAGTTTCCATCAAAAGCAGCCTGAACATATTCTATCGATTTTTCTGACGACCTACTCCCATCCGGTTGAAATTCCGGGCTTAGTTCACCGGGCGATTTGCCAATCAATTCTTTTTTAAGAAGTCGAAAATATTCGCACGCTTTATTGTTTACATCTACAAAAGCATTATTCTCGAGTACAACAATGGCGTCGTTTGCACAATCAAACAATTGCCTGTATTTGGCTTCGTTGTTTGACAACTCTGCATTTTGTTGCTCAATTTTAATGTAGTTGTTTTCCAGCCTCTTGCGGAAATAATGTGCGATAAATAAAAATCCACAGGAAGTAAATGAAATCAGAATTAATTCAACAAACCAAGTTATGGGGTGAGAAATGTACCCAATTACGTTAAATGAGTATTCACGAAAGCCGGTTACGAAACTCCAGTAACCGAAAAGATAGATTACGGTAAAACCTAAGTAAGCATACAATGCTGCTCGAATTGATATAACAAAAGACAGAAAAACAGGGGTGAGAATAATAAATGCTTTTGTTGAGCTGAGATATCCACGGGTATAAAAGGCAGATATAGTTACTGCAAGAACAGCAAAAACAAAGAAAAAGACTTTTTGATTGAGTGTTAGTCGTTTTCTGAAATAAGTGGCTCCAAAAATCACTAATGCGTTAGCAAGCTGAATGTAGAATGCAGTATTAAAGCCAAAATCGAACGCAATATTTCTATAAAAAACAATTGTGTTAATTATGCCGATGAAAATACTAAATGCAATCAGCGAACGATCAACTATGATATTTTTTAGCTGATGGAGTTCCCCGGTTGTTTCAACTTTTTGGAACATTTCATACCCTTAAACTTGAAACCATTTATTACGCAATGAAATACATAACACTGATTTAAATTTTGATACCCTTTTATCGGAGAATTTAGAACGAATCTTAAGTATTAAGTTCTTCTACGGATGCCCTGATAGTGAGCTCTAAATTTCTTTTCAGATATGGTTTTTGGATGTATTCTTTAATTAAGCCATTTGCCATGGCCTCTTTAATCACCTCATTTTTGCCAAAGCCGGTTAGTATGAAATAAATGGTATCCGGATGTGTAGTTTTAGCTTGGGTTATGAATTCAATTCCATTCATACGAGGCATTTTCATATCAGAAACTACCACATGGATCTTCGGGTGCTCATTTAGAACTTCTAAAGCAAGTGCACCATTTTTGGCGGTATACACTTCAAATTTTTCTTTGAAGGCAAGTTCAAATACTCTCAAGTTGATAACTTCGTCATCGACATATAAAACTTTTATTGGATCAATCATGTCACCGAAAATGCTTCAAATTCAATATTTACTTCCGTACCCGAAGATTCGTTAGAATTGTACGTAATTATAGCATTATGCTCAGATAATATTTTAAAAACAATGGAAAGCCCTAATCCGGTGCCTTCTCCGGGTGAACGGGTAGTAAAAAAAGGTTCCGATATTTTTGGAAGTATATCTTTAGAAATACCAATTCCACTATCCTTTATATTAACAGCAATTACTTGGTCATCAACATTGGTTTCGATATCAATAGTGCCTGATTCTGGAATTGCCTGTATAGAATTGGTTAAGATATTCAAAAACACCTGATGCAATTTCCCATTATTCCCTTTTACAAATGCGGGAGAGAGGGAGAACATTTTATTTACCGTAATTTTATCATCCAGCTTTTGGTTTAATATTACGACGCAGTTTTTAATAATCAGGTGGAGGTCGCAGACGTCATGCATGTCGTCAGATTGTTCGCTAAACTGACTTAAACCCGATACTATGGTCTTTGACCTATCGAAGCCGGTTTCAATACTGTGGAGATAAAATTCTAGCTCTTCGTCTTTCAATTGAGGATTATCTTCAAAAAACTCGGAGATTCCGGTTAACCCGCCTTGAATAAAATTGAGGGGATTATTTAACTCGTGCGCAACTCCTGAAGTTAATATCCCGAGCGAAGCTAACTTTTCGTTATAAACTAATTGATCCTGAGTGTTTTTAAGTTCAGAAAGTGTTTTTTCCAAATCGGCAGTTTTTTTGCCAACCATTTGTTCCAGATTATCTTTGTACTGCTTTAGTTCAGAATAATTCTCCTTTAGTTTTTCTTTAAATCGATGACCGATATAAAGTGTAACCCAGCTTGTGAAAAACAAAATGGTGGCGTACAAAACCCAAGCTTTTAAACTTGTAACTACGCCTTCTACATCAATTGAATAGGTTAGCGTGCCAGATGTATACAAAAACCCGAAGGTGATAAAGATTCCGGTGAGTAAAAGTAATGATGAAAATGCCTGTCGATACGATCTAATGAACGAAAGTATGAAGGGGAGTACGGTTATGTAAACGGTAGCATTAGCGAGGTAGCCAAGGTTAGATAAACCGGTAATTAGTGTGAGCAAAACTACGGCAAAAAGAACAACTATCTTTGTATTTAGGCTCAGTTTCTGCCTTAAAATAGTTATGCCGATAATTCCGAGAAGACTAACAGATTGTATGATAAAAGCCTGGCCAACATCAAACTGGACATCACGAAAATAGGAGACGATCTGAATAACAATCCCAACTCCACTAAACAAGATCAAGCCTGTGTTTACAACCTGATTTTGAAGCTCATAAATTTCATCATTAATAGAGTTTTTGTCACTCATAGAATTGCATAAAGCAGATAACCTAAAAAAAATGGAAGCTTAAAGAAGCCTCCATTGATAGCACAAAAATATAGTTTAAATAATTCAAGCGTTTCCGAATCTGAGAGCATTCTAATAATGCGAAGAGACTTACTCTAGAATAGAGTATTTAAAAGATAAGTTTACAGTTGTACCAAGGTTGTTGGATGAGTCAAAGTGTATTTCGGCACCATGAGCATCAAGAATTTTAAAAACAATGGTTAAGCCTAATCCGGTGCCTTTGCCGGGGGCTTTGGTTGTGTAGAAGGGATCGGCAATTCTACTCAAATCTTCTTTGGAAATTCCGGTTCCATTATCATTAATTACAATCTGAAATATAGACTCAGTTTTATTGATTTGTATTCTAATTAATGGTGATTCAACTTGTTCAACCGCGTGAATGGCATTCGTGAGTAAATTCAAAAATACCTGATGTAGTTTTCCTGAATTTCCCTTTATCCTTGCCTGAGAATCTGTGTAGTCTTTTTCGATGGTAAGCTCATCGGGTATTTGATGGCGAAGAATGACTAAACAATTTTCAATAATCTGTTTAAGATCACAGACCTCGTCTAAATCATCGTTTTGCCTACTAAATTCATTTAAACTCGAAACGATAGAATTAGATCGATCAATTCCATTTTGGATGCTGAATAAATAGAATTCAAGTTCTTCGTTGGTTAAATGGTCATTGTTTTTGAAGAACTCTTCAATGCCTTCTAACCCGCCCTGTATAAAGTTAAGCGGATTGTTTAGTTCGTGGGCAACTCCTGAAGTTAACACCCCAAGCGATGCCATTTTATCGGCTTGCATAAGCTGACTTTGGGTTTCTTTCAGTTCTTGGAGCGCCAAGTTTAATTCATTATTCGAACTCTTTAACTCTTTATTTTTCCTATTTAAATCTTTGGTTTTTTTCCTAACCATTTGTTCGAGTTTGTTTCTGTACTTATCTAACTCTCTTTCAATTTCTTTTTGTTCGGTTATATCGCGTAAAATTCCTTGAATGTAGATTTCATCGCTAAGCTCAACTAAACTCAGTTTTATATCAACATCTATAATCTTGCCGGAACTATGAAGATGCTGCCATTCGAATCGAACTTTCTCACCACCCATTAATTCAGCAACATTATTTTCGGCCGCTTGTTTCGAGCTTAATCCATTAGGTTGAAATTCGGGGCTTAATTCCCACGGAGTTTTACCTATAAACTGCTCTTTCTCTAACCCAAACAATTCAAGTGCTTCTTTGTTACTCTCGAAATACACACCATTGTTTAACAGAACAATTGCATCATTGGCTTGCTCAAAAAGTGCTTTAAATTTCTTTTGATTGTTATCCAGCTCAATATTTTGTTGCCCTAGCTCAATATTTTTGGATCGGATTTTTGATCCAAATCGATAGGCAACATACAATACTCCCCAGGTAGTACTAATGATTGTTATTAGCTCGCCAACCCAAGAGGAGGGATGGTCGAGGTAAGTTCTAATATCAAAGTTGTAATCGAGATAATCTGTTAAGAATAAAAAACCAACTGAGATATAAAATAAACAGTAAAATAATAGGGTATAGACTGCATGCCTAATCGACCAAACAAATGCTATAAAAATGGGGGTAATTGCCAGATAATATTTAACCGGTGAAATTAACCCTCTACTAATTAAACCATTAAAAAGGCCAATAGTGATAATTACTACAATAATTGAGAGCTTTATTTCTATCGAAATGCGTTTTCGAAGAATTGCCAATCCTATTATAAGTGACGTAATAACCGATTGAATAATAATCGGTAAAACTAGGTCAAACTGGATGTTTCTGATATACGCAACTATGGTTACGATTACCAGAATAAAACTGAATACAACCAACGCTTTATCGAGAACTTCATTCTGAAGATCGTAAAGCTCTTTGTCTCGATTCCAGCTTTTGTTGTTTCTAAACATCAGGAGTAATTACATGAATTAATCAGTTTAGCAATCATCCATTATTTTAACCTAAAACTCAAACTAAATATATTTGAATTAATATTTTGCCGGCACCCCTTCAGCAGGTAGTGATTTCTTAATAAATTCTCTGATATCTTGATTTGAAAGCTCGAGATCTTCACGACGTAAGTACATCATATGTCCGCTTCTATAGCCTTTAAAACTTAGTCGATCTTTCATTCGCCCACTTGGGTCGAGTTGCCACATGGTGTATTTGGCATCAAAATATTTAGTAGCTCCATCGTAATACCCACTTTGTACCATGGTGTGTAGGTAGGGATTCATAGCCATTGCCTGGCGTAGATTTTCGCCCGTTTCATTGCCCGAGCGATCCCAAGGGTGAACCGGCCCAAACATGTTATATTTGATGTCGGTTACATAGTTCAGTTCGTTTTTAAAGTAGTAATTGATTGCAGGGGTAAATGAGTGTAACCATGAAGTTAATTCTGAATTAAAATCAGGGCGATCGCCGGCAATCGTTTTATCTAAACCTTTATATCTGGAATCCAATCGACCAATGGTGTGGCCTTCATCCCGTAGTAACTCTTTCCAATAAAATGCGGTAGGCACATCGAGGTTATATTGCAGGATGGCTTCTTCCGAAATGCCGGAGAATCTTGAAATCATGCGCGCAGCTTCAGCTTTTTCTTGATCTGAGGCAAAACCACCTTTAGCAATTATCGGCATCAATGTGTTGAGAGAATACTCTTCAGAAAGTTCGAGAACTTCCAATAAATCTTTTGATTGCAAATCAGCCGGGAGCTTGTTGTGATACCATGCTGCAGCGGTAAAATACGGTACTCTTAAGCTTGCACCCAAAGGGCCATCTCTACGACCGGTTCCACTATGTACACCTAATTCGGTTGGTGATACCAGAATTACCCCATTCAAATACATCCAATGTCTGTTTTGAAGCTGAAGTGCCAACCCCGAAACTCGCGTAGTTCCGTAGCTTTCACCAATTAAATATTTAGGAGAGTTCCACCGATTTGCACGAGAGACAAAAGTGTTGATCCACTCTGCCAAGTACTCAATATCCTGATTGACACCAAAGAATTGCTTGCGATCAGCTTCCGGATCTAAAATGCGAGAATATCCGGTATTAACAGGGTTAACAAATACAATGTCGGCAACATCAAGTATCGAAAATGGATTTTCTTTCACTCCATATGGTTGGATCGGAAATCCTTCATCATCAATTTTTAGGATTCTAGGGCCGGTATAAGCAAGGTGCATCCACACTGAGGCTGAACCCGGTCCACCGTTAAAAGAAATAACCAGTGGGCGACGATCTATGTCTTCAACATCTTTGCGTTGGTAGTAGGTATAAAATAAAGTTGCTATGGGTTTGCCGTCGTCATCCCAAACAGGCTGTGTCCCGGCAGTTGCCGTGTAATCAAAGCGGTCACCCAAAATAGTAGCTGTGTGCGTGGTAGTAACTTCCGATTCGGCCTCTATAGCACGTTCTTGTGCAGAAATTACCGGGGAACAAATCAAAACAAATAAAATAGAAAGAGCAATATTTTTCATACAAACCTCAGATTATTAATTGGGTTGTATTTAATGAAAACTAAAGTGCCAATCTGTAAAAAATCATGTAACCATTTAATTAATTGGGTGTAATAAGTTTTGATTTTTAATGGGTATGGTCGGGATTAATCTATATTTTTGAGGTGTCAAGAGAAATTTTGGCATCTACAGAATATCAACAGCTACGAATTATGAAAATGCGCACACCAATATTTGTAATAACACTACTCCTAACCATATTTACGGCTTGTGGAAAAGACAGTGGTGGAGAACCATCGATCGAAATGGAATTGATTGAACGAACTACCGAAGAACCGGCAAAAGTTCGTTTATTTTTTAAAGTTGATTTAGGCGAAGAAAACCTATTTGAGACCTTAGATCAAAACGACTTCGAGATTTATGAAAATAATTCTCTGATCTCAACGCTGGAGTCTCAGGCTCGGATCCAGAATCAAAATGGAGCATACCTATTTAGTTCGGTGTTGCTGCTCGATCTTAGCGGAAGTGTACTAAACAGCACCGATCTTCCCAGAGTGAAAGACGCAGCCGTTAATTTTATCGAAACGGTAATGCCAACTTCCTTCAATTCAGAATATGGATCGAAAGAAATGGCCGTGTTTTGGTTCGATGGAGAAGAAAATATCCATTCATTAACTCCTTTTACCATCGATCGTGATGCATTGATTGATTCAATCCGCAGTATCGATACCGATATCAGCATCGATAATTCAACAAACTTGAATGGTGCAGTTGTTCAAGGGTTATCGGCACTGGAATCTCGATTATCTCAAACAAGCCAAGATCCGCAACTATCTACAGCGGGAGCGATGCTCATATTTACAGATGGAACTGATCAAGCAGGGCGAGTATCGTCATCAACCGCTGAATCAACGGTACGTGGACTTTCAAGCCAGTATTCGGTGTTTACCATTGGTCTTGGCTCAGAAATCGATGAAAATACACTCCGCAAATTTGGACGTGATGGTTTTGAATTGGCGGTGAATTCCTTCGATTTGAATCAAGCATTTTTAGATATCGCAGATCAAGTGAAAAGTGCTTCGGGCTCGTTTTATGTGCTCGAGTATTGCTCACCCAAAAGATCAGGTGAGCATACGATTCAACTTCGTGCTAATTTCGCCGATCGATCCGGTCGATTTTCTACTGATTTCAACGCTACCGGATTTACCGGTGGTTGTGTGATTAATTAACCGACGAACGCTGGTTAATTTCTGACAATCCTTCTTCCACACGTTTTTTAATAAAATGCTGAATATTAACGTGTGGGAGCAAAGTTTCGCCACTCCACTTGTAGTTTAAGCCTTCGAGGCGTTGAACGTATTTCTTTTCAACACCGCCGCTTGCCAGTAACACAGGAATTACGATAGCCGTGCCTTCATCATCTGCTTTTTGAACTTGAGCACGGAAAGCCAGACGAGCTTTTTCATGGATTTCTTCATCAGCATCATCACGAACAGTTAGTGATACCATGTTCGAATACATCGTACCATTTGTACTTTGCAAACGCTGTATTTTCTGCCCCAAATTTTCTAAAGTTGCCACCCACTTGTCGTTATCTGCTTCTTGATTTGGGCCATGAGCAACTAATAGCACTGTTTCATTTTCAGGCTGCTCGCTTAAAGCCTGAATGCGTTCGTGAAGAATTTCGGCCACTAAATCATGATCATCTAAAGGATCAGTGATCACAATTTTGGCATTTACGTTTAGAGGCTGAAGATTTTCAGGCATTTTCATGGTCATGCGCTTATTCTTCATGTCATGAATCATCATCGGCATGGGAGCATCTGCAAGTGAATCGCGGAACCCTAACAGGTATTCGTTTTGGCGGATAATCGGGCTATACGACGAAACAAAGAGTTGAACAACTACAATATGACCTACGCCTTTAGCATCTAGTTTTTCAAGCGCAGGTTGCATATTTAAAGCGTTAGCCATGCCCCATGCAATTTCTACCGGATGTTGATCGCGAACAGGCTCAACGGCTTCTTCGATAGCCAAATTCCAGGTTTTGTCCATACTTCCGTGGGCAAGTACAAGAACACCAACTTCGCTGTTAGATTGAAAAGCGGACGTATTATTGATGAAAAGTAAAGTGAAAAACAGGCCAAAAAGGAGTGATCGAAAATGCATGAGCTTTGCTTAATGTTAATTTAGACTATTTCTAAATTAAGGACATTCTGAATAAGCATCAATGCAGAAAAACACTTTTATAAAAAAAGCCAACCCTGACAAGAGTTGGCTTTTCAATAGCAATATGAGCTATTTTTATAGTTTCATTGCTTCTTCAACAAGTTTTTGCTGTTCGGCATCGTGCATGGCTTTTTGCCCGGCTGCAGGAGATGCAGAAGCTTGACGACCGGCATAGATTAATTTCTGTCCATCGTCGAATTCTTCCATAAATCGAGTTGCAACGAAGGTCCAAGCACCCATGTTTTTTGGTTCTTCTTGGCACCAAACGATTTCTTTCACATTTGGCATCGAAGCAAGGTACTCTTTCACATCTTTATCCGGGAATGGATAAATCTGCTCTAGTCGTGCTACCGCAATATTTTCGATTTCATTTTCCTGCTGATATTTCAACAAATCGTAATACACTTTGCCCGAGCATATCACTAAGCGTTCGAGCTTTTTCGTATCTACGTTAGTTTCATCTTTGATGAATGGCTGGAATCTGCCTTCGCCTAAATCTTCGGCTTTAGAGGTTGCCATTGGGTGACGTAGCAAACTCTTTGGCGACATCAACACTGTTGGCTTAAACTTGTCCATCAACGTTTGCTTGCGCAACATGTGGAAGTATTGCGCAGGAGTAGTGAGGTTCATCACATACATGTTATCCTCGGCACAAAGCTGTAGGAAACGCTCTAAGCGAGCAGATGAATGCTCCGGACCTTGGCCTTCATAACCATGAGGAAGGTTCAAAACAACGGAACAAGTTTGTCCCCATTTAGCTTCACTCGAAGCCAAGAATTGATCGATAATAATCTGAGCGCCGTTGGCGAAATCACCAAATTGTGCTTCCCAAATTACTAAGGCATCTTTCTTAGTTGCTGAGTATCCGAATTCAAAACCTAGGGCTGCATATTCACTCAACAAACTATTGTGAATATGAAACACTGCCTGATCATCAGATAAGTTGTTTAATGGCGTAAAAGTCTGATTCGTTTCAGTACCGTGTAATACAGCATGACGGTGTGCAAAGGTGCCCCGTTCAACATCTTGTCCGGTAATACGAACTGTTCTTCCGGCTTTGAGCAACGTACCGAATGCCAATGCTTCAGCAAATCCCCAATCAATTTTCTTTTCGTTGTTTTGTACGATTTCAGCTCTCTTCGCAAGTAATCGCAACAACTTAGGGTTTGCATCAAAGTCTTTAGGAACAGTGTTTATTTTAACCGCAATGTCTTTAAGATCATCGATGGTTGTGGTAGTATCAGGCTGCTTGCTCCACTCATCTTGATCCATTTCGATGCGTTCGAAAAATGCATTTTCTTTTGATAAGCTTGGTGCTTTTTTAGCGTCTTCGAATGCAGCTTGCAACAAATCATCAAACTCATCGAAAATCTGTTGCGTTTCTTCCTGCGTTAACTCACCGGCTTTAACCAACGATTTTGTGTAAAGATCGCGAACGGTATTATGATCGTTGATTTCTTTATACATACCGGGTTGCGTAAATGCCGGTTCATCGCCTTCGTTATGACCGTGCTTACGATATCCGATTAAATCAATAATCACATCTTTACCAAACTTCTGTCGGTATTCCAGCGCCATTTGAATTGCGTGAACGGCAGCTTCAGGACGATCACCATTTACGTGAAAAATAGGAGCGAGTACCGTTTTTGCAAGATCGGAAGCGTATTCAGTAGAGCGACCGTCTTCAGGAAGTGTGGTAAATCCAATTTGGTTGTTAATGATAATGTGAATGGTCCCACCGGTACGATATCCATCCAAAAGAGAAAGGTTTAGCGTTTCAGCAACTACACCTTGTCCTGCAAAAGCAGCATCACCGTGCATTAACACCGGTAAAATTCGTTTTTCGGCATCTTCTTTTTCGTGATGATCGATCACTGCACGAACGGCGCCTTCCACAACTGGATTAACAGCTTCGAGGTGACTCGGATTCGGCATGAGCTGAATATCAACTTCTGCACCTGATTTCGTTTTGTGCGTTCCTTTAGCTCCCAGGTGATATTTCACATCGCCACTACCTTGTATAGTATCCGGATCTACGTTGCCTTCAAACTCGGCAAAAACGCGGTGGTAAGGCTTGTTCATAATATTCACGAGGATATTTAAACGGCCACGATGCGCCATCCCCATAAATATTTTCTCGATATCCACTTCGCCGGCTTTTTCAAGCATAAAGTGAATCATCGGAATCAGGGTGTCGTTACCCTCAAGCGAAAAGCGCTTATGCCCGATGTACTTTTTGTGCAAAAACTCTTCGAAGGCCATTGCCTGATTGAGTTTATGCAAAATTCCTTTTTTGTCTTCTTTGGTAAGATTTGGCTCGTTACCGGTTGATTCCATATTCTCACGCAACCAACGACGCTCTTCCATGTCGAGCAAGTGCATGTACTCAGCACCGATATGCTCGCAGTAAGTGTCGCGTAATTTTTTGATGATCTCACGTAAGGTTGCACGTCCACTTGGGAACAATTTCCCGCAGAAAAACTCTCGATCTAGATCCCAAAGCGACAGACCATAATATTCGAGATCGAGCTCAGGATTATGTCCCGGTTTCTTTTCGAGAGGATCGAGGTTCGCAAGCACATGACCACGCATGCGATACATATTAATCAGGCGCCAAACACCCACGGTACGGCGATCTTCCATATCAGATTTAGACGCACCGCCGAACATTCCTTCGAACTGATCTTCGCCATAAGGGATTGGCTCGTACGGAATTTCCAGATCTAAAAAGATTTCCGTCCAGAAATCAGATTGTCCGGTAAGTAATTGGTTTACTCTCTGTAAGAACGCACCCGATTCCGCTCCTTGAATAATTCGGTGATCGTAGGTGCAGGTCATCGTCATTACTTTGCTAATGCCGAGGTGGTTCAGCGCTTGTTGCGACATCGCCTGATATTCGGCAGGATAGTCGATAGCACCAGTTGCGATGATCGCTCCCTGACCTTGCATCAATCGTGGTACCGACGAAACGGTTCCGAGCGTACCCGGATTGGTAATACTGATGGTAGTTCCTTGGAAATCAGCCAAGCCGAGTTTGCCATTTCTGGCTTTAGAAACTAGATCAGCAAAGGCATACAAGAACTCTTTAAAGTTCATTTTGTCGACGCCTTTAATATTCGGAACCACAAGATTACGGCTGCCATCTTTATTAGGTAAATCAACCGCTACACCAAGATTCACTTGCTCAGGAACCGAACGAAAATGATTTTTTCCGTCGAAATAGTAGGAGTGATTGATAGTTGGGAATTGCTTCATGGCTTTAATCACCGCCCAACAAATAAAATGGGTGAAAGAAGCTTTAGGCTCGTTTCGCTTCACTAAATGGCGATTGATGATGGTACGATCTTCGATCATCATTTTTACCGGAAGCACGCGTAAAGAAGTAGCCGTTGGCACTTCTAAACTATCGTCCATGTTCTCTACAATCTTGGAAGCAACGCCTTTTATTTTCTGGAGATCAGCGTTTTTAGGCGGATCTGCGATCACCTTGCCTTTGGCCGGCATTACAACAGGATCGGCAGATTGAGTGCCGTTAACCGGTTGCTCTACAGATTTTGGAGTTGGTTTTTCGGTAGGCTGATTACCAGTGAGTTCGTCGAAATAGGATTTCCAGTGAGCAGGGACCGATTCAGGATCACTTTTATATTGTTCGAAAAGTTCTTCTACAAGTGCTGAATTTGGCCCAAATAAGGCTTCAAGTGATTTCAAGGGGAGTAACCTTTAATTCGTGTTTAATCTGTACGGAACGTTGATAGATAAATGCGTTTATCGGCTCGAAAGTTTCGCTTCGTAACATATTGTTGGAAGCGATTTTAAAGGTACACAGAAGAGTTTTAAAAAACACATCAATCAAATACAGAAAGCAGGTTTTAAGTAAAAGCTTCTAAACAAGCTTTCACGATTTGATACTTTATTACAGGAGCGCTTAACAGTATATTCAATCGAATTTAAAAAGAGACTATACACATGAGCGAATCAACAGAACAAAAAATAACCGGCGCCGAAAACATCCACTGGGATTTAAGCGATTTATATGCATCGAGCAGCGATCCCCAACTGGCAAAAGATAAAGAAGACGTTTTAAAAGAAGCCGATGACTTCGCAGCCAAATATAAAGGCAGAATTGCTGAATTATCGGTAAACGAGTTTAAAGCTATGCTTCAGGAATATGAAGCGCTGCAGGATAAAGGCGGGAAAATTGGGTCGTTCGCATATTTACAATGGAGCACCGATACAGGAAATTCGGAATTTGGAAAGTTGGTGCAGGAGGCCAACGAATTGGGTTCAGAAATCAACCAACGATTGGTGTTTTTGGATGTAGAATGGTTGAAAGTGCCCGATGATGAAGCTCAGAAATTAATTGATGCGCCCGAGATGGAGTTCTACAAGCACTATCTGGAATCATCGCGCCGATACAAAGATCACGTGTTAAAAGAAGAACAAGAGCAGATTCTTTCGGCAAAATCGGTAACAGGACGAAGTGCCTGGGTTCGCTTTTTTGATGAGACTTTAGGTCAGGCGAAGTTTGAATTGGACGGCAATGAATATTCAGAACAGGAAGTGCTTAGTAAGCTTCACGAAAGCGATCGGGAATTACGAATCAGAGCACACGCATCTCTCACTAAGAAATTCAAAGAATTAGGTCACCCGCTTACTTTCGTATTTAACACCTTGTTGGCGGATAAAAGCACCAATGACAAACTTAGAGAGTATCCGAGCTGGATTACTTCTCGAAACCTATCCAACGAAACCGACGACGAAACGGTGGATGCTCTCGTAAATGCGGTGACGGCTCAATATCCGCTGGTGCAACGCTACTACAAATTAAAAGCAAAATTGCTCGGCCTTGACGAAATGTTTGATTACGATCGCTACGCACCGATTATCCAAAACGAAGCTACGATTAATTGGGAATCGGCTAAAGAAATGGTGTTGGAATCGTACAGCGAATTTCACCCAAAAATGGGGGAGATCACCAACGAGTTTTTTGAGAAGAATTGGATCGATGCTGCCATCAAACAGGGAAAACGCGGTGGTGCTTATTCAGCGGGTACGGTTCCGTCGGTGCATCCTTACGTGTTCATGAATTTTGATGGGAAAATCCGAGACGTACAAACGTTGGCTCACGAATTGGGACATGGAGTGCATCAATATTTAAGCCGACAACAAGGTCCATTGCAAGCCGGAACGCCCCTTACAACCGCCGAAACAGCTTCGGTTTTTGGTGAGATGCTGGTATTCCAGAATTTGTTGAAAGAGCTTTCTGATCCGAAAGAAAAATTGGCGCTTATCATCGGTAAAATCGATGACACCATCGCTACGGTTTTCCGTCAGATTTCGATGAATCGTTTCGAAAATTCTATGCACACGGCCCGACGGGAAGAAGGCGAACTTACGACCGAACGTTTTTCTGAGCTTTGGATCGAACAACAAAAAGCCTTGTACGGCGATGCCGTTACACTCACCGACGAATATGGCATTTGGTGGAGTTACATTCCACATTTTCTGCACACGCCCGGTTATGTGTACGCGTATGCCTTTGGCGAATTATTGGTGCTGGCGCTGTACGAAGAGTTTACTCAACGTCCCGATGGCTTCGCCGACCGCTACATGGAATTGCTGAGTGCCGGTGGCTCTGAATGGCCGCACGATTTAGTGGCAAAAATGGGGCTGGATATCCGCGATCCGGAATTCTGGAATAAAGGGCTGGCCTCGTTCGAGAAAATGGTTGAAGAGGCGGAAGAGTTAGCGCAGAAATTAACTGACATTCGAAAAAACTACATTTAAGAACCTAAATACCAAATTTCTATCTAGTTTTAGTTTCGTACCTTCCACGTTGGAAATCGAATATTGGAATTTACATCTAAAGGATGAGTCTAGACCGACAAGAAAAAGCATTACGGGAATTTAAGCAGATTATGACCGATTTGGTGCATCTGCTGCGCACCTCTGCCCGTGTTGAACTCGCGTACATGTGCTGGGTAAATCACGGCCGCCAGCAATTTGTGTGGGAAAGCAACAGCACCAATTTGCCCAACGTGATGTTTAAAGACCGAGTGGCTTTCGAGCATCATTTTTTAAACGATTATAAAGAGATTACTGAAATTGTACAGCTCAAGATTGGTGATGACATCGCCAAAGGAAAGTTGGGGCATTACTTCGATTTTGTAAACGCCAAGCACATGTTGATCATGCCCTTCATCAACAAAGGGGAAACGGTTGCACTCACGGTGTTGGAGTCGGAAGAAGAGATAAATTTGCGCCAAATCAATGATCAACTGCATGCGTATAACAACGCATTAGTGAATGTACTGGATACCTATTTGGAAGTGGTTGACCTGCACGAGCAGCAAAAGGAATGGGAAGATTATGAGCAATCGCTGAATGCCCTGGATTATCGACTACATCGTGTGGATTTGCTGGCACGGATGTTGGAAGAAATGCAACTGTTTCTGCCAACCGGTGGCGCATGTTTGATCGTACCGGCCATGGACAGTTGGACGTTGGCGTTGACTTCAAAATTTGCACGGAACTCACCTTTGCTCGGACTTACATTAGACGACAAATCGGTTGCTTACGATGCCATTGAAAAAGGCGAGCCGGTGTTTAGCATGCACTTTAACAACAACCCAAAGCTGATTTCGAATCGAGAGCGAAGGGTAGAGGGAGCAAGTTACGCAATCCCGATTCTGGTGCACGATCGACGACAAGCAGTGGTAGTAACTTACGATCAAGATCCACTGACCTACAAAGAATCGACGAAGCATAAACTAGCGAATTTGGCTCGAATTGCATCGTTATCGATTCAATCGGTGGTGAAGAAATCGGGGATGACCGAAGAGTTATTTACTGAGAATTACGGCGCAATTGTGACGGAGCTTTGGGAAAACACCATCGAAAACGAAATTAAAAAAGTACAGGCAGGTCGAGCTCAACATACTTGGTTTGGGATGATAACCCCTCATGATTTATCGACATTACGAACCAAACATCGGCTGGAAGAATTGCAACGCATCCAGAAAGATTTTGTGACTTTTTTAAATCCTGCAAAGCATGGAATTCCGGGTTACATCGGTTTTAACTCTGATTACGTGTACTCGTTTATTATCCAAAGTGATAAAGAAACGGCAGTAGAAGATTGGATGAATAGCGTGCGAACTAAATTAGCGCATGGCTTAAAATTATCGGCCGGTGGTACGCTGGACGTAGCTTTTAAAGCCGGTTATACCCAATTGATGCCTGAGGATGTCAATGCGTATCAGGTACAGACCAAGGCGAAAAAAGCGCTAAGCGAAGTGGTTAAAAACGAAGAGCTAGAGCTATTCGAGGCTTGATCATTCTTTTTTTGTGTCACCCCTGCGAAAGCAGGGATCTTGAGAGAATTTAAAACTGGCATTAATATTAAATTTAAGATTCCCGTCTGCACGGGAATGACCTACTTATTTCATGAAAAACTGTTATTTAATCATCATTGATGGACTTGGGGTTGGGGCGCAGGAAGACGCGCATGAGTATGGCGATGTTGGCATGAACACTCTTGGAAATGTGAGCGCTCAAATCGGCGTAGAATTACCGAATTTGGCTAAGATGGGCATTGGGAATATCATCCCGCTAGAATCTGTTCCATCTACCGAAAACCCAACGGCCACTTTTGGTAAAATGCGAGAAGTTTCGGGCGGTAAAGACTCTACTACCGGTCATTGGGAAATAGCTGGCGTTCACCTTGATAAACCTTTCCCAACCTATCCCAAAGGATTTCCTGAGGATGTGATTCAGAAATTTTGCGATAAAGTTGGCGTAGAAAAGGCACTCTGCAATTTGCCGTATTCCGGAACCGATGTGATTCGTGATTTCGGCGAAGAACATCTGAATTCCGGAAATCCGATTGTGTACACTTCTGCCGATTCCGTATTTCAGATTGCTACCCATGATTCGGTTACTTCGGTCGAAAAACTTAATGAGTGGTGCGACATTGCCCGTAATCAAATTTGTGTGGGTGAACATGAAGTGGGAAGGGTAATTGCCCGACCGTTTTCCGGTAAGCCCGGTGATTTTTACAGGCTTTCTGATCAGCGAAAAGATTTTTCAGCCATCCCGCCGGAAAACAATGTAGTACAAACCGCTTTTGATGCAGGCATTCACACGCTTTCAATAGGCAAAGTGGTCGATTTGTTTGCCGGAAAAGGATTTTCAGAATATCGAAAAACAAAAAATAACGCTGAGGGAATCAGCACGCTACTCGACGTAATGGACGAAGTGAAAGAGACCTTTGTGTTTGTAAACCTGATCGATACTGATCAGTTATTCGGACATAGGTTAGATCCTGCAGGATACGCCGCTAGCCTCAAAGAATTTGATGATGCGTTGCCCCAAATCTTATCCAAAATCGACGAAGATGATGTGTTGATCATCACTGGGGATCACGGCAACGACCCTTGTTCAGATTCCACTGATCACTCCCGTGAGTTTGTGCCATTGTTGGTGTATCCTAAATCTACAACCCTTCGCGAGGAGCTTGCGATGAAGCGATCTCAGACTTCAGGGCTTGATAATAGTATCCGTCAGACGGGAAATCCGTCAGACGGAGTGGTAAATCTTGGCACCCGTGAAACTTTTGCAGATGTGGCTTCGAGCATAGCAAGCTTTTTTGGGATTGAGGATTCCTTTCCTGGGAAGTCGTTTCTTTAATAAGTCATTCAGAGCGAAAGCGATGAATCTGCAGAATTGGATGTTTGTGTAGAAAGATATTTGTGCAGACTCCTCGGTGTGACTCATTTCTGTTGAATGACATAATGGTTCTGTTATAAAATAGACCCCATCTGTCTTCCCCTTTAAAAAGGGGAGGGACTCGTTGGTATAGAGTTTAAGTTGTTTCAACGTTCGAGGTTTTCAATTTGAAAACACAGTTAGTTAAAAAGTCATCCAGAAGGAGAAGCGCATGCTTCGACTGAAGGATCATCACAACGCTGATCTAACTTTTTACTTAGCAGTGAAGACTTGTCCGGATCCTTCATTTGCGGGGTGTAGGATATGAATGGGTAGCAGGACTGAATCAATTATTTAGCAAAAACGGTAATCAACGTTGATCAAAATGCAACTTGTTATAGCTAGAGAAACACTAATCCGTCTAGGTTCATCGCTTTCGCTCTGAATGACAAAATTGGGTATGAAGCAAATAAGAAGTCGAATTGCTGAATATTTATAGGCATAACTCGTGAATCGGGTTAATTTGCCAAACGAAGGGTTTCAACCCTTCGATAAACAAACTCCTTCTGTTAAAAAGGGGGAAGGACTCGTTGTTATAAATTTTAAGCTGTTACAGCAATAGAGTCATCCAGAAAGAGAAGCGCATGCTTCGACTGAAGGATCCGCACAACGTCGATCTAGCTTTTTAACTTAATTGTGTAGACTCCTCTGCCATAGGCATCCCTTCGGGAGATTCCTCGGAGTAATTCATTTCTGTTGTTAACTTTGCTTTCAATAGAACTATTTATTCAGAGTCCCTTAACAACAGGATGATAATTCTGCACTTTTAAAATCCGCAATAGGGTAATTTGAGGTGCTTTATTTGGGCTTGAAGCAAAGGCTATTACGTGCTTATTCAATTACTATTTTTTTCTTTCTAGTCAGTCGTAATTGAATAG
>JAEPNO010000024.1 GCA_017643365.1 Balneolaceae bacterium
GATAGATCAAAAACACTAGCCGAAGATACACTACTGAATGGGCGAAGAGCTGAAGCACTTCACTTGGGAAAGTCATTGTTGTTCAGGATTTTGTTGTCAAACACACATATTAAACCTTCTGTGTTTTCGTGTTTTAGTGGCAAATAAAGGAATCGTTCAATTATCAATTAAGAATGATTCAATTAAGAATGATTCAATTAAGAATGATTCAATTAAGAATGTTGAACTACTTAAGTGATAGATCAAAAACACTAGCCGAAGATACACTACTGAATGGGCGAAGAGCTGAAGCACTTCACTTGGGAAAGTCATTATAGTTCAGAATTTTGTTGTCAAAGAACATTTTAAATTTTTTGTGCTTCCGTGTTTTAGTGGCTAAAATTTCTTGATTCCGTGGCAAAAATTATATTCAATTTTTTTGTGCTTTCGTGTTTTAGTAGCATAGATGAGTAGTTAATAGACAAAAAAAGTCACCCTAATCTTGCTGTAAGTAGACTAGGATGACGTTTAGCATTTAAATAATGTTCAGAGAGTTAGCTCTGGCGAATCCATTTTGCTAGTTCTTTGTACGATGGTTTTTTGCCGTACATCAGAATTCCAACTCGATAGATTTTTGCGGCAACCCACATCAAGCCAACAAAGGTCACAATCATAAGTAACAACGAAGCGATGATTTGAATTGCAGGCACTTCAGTTGCTGCTATTCTTGAAATCATGTTGATGGGTGCCGTAAGTGGGAATAAACTTGCAACCACCGCTATAGTGGAGTCGGGATCTTCCATCACTTTTAGGTTTAAAAAGTAGGCAATGAAAATTGGAATCATTACCGGCATCATAAACTGCTGGGTATCTTGCTCTGAATCTACAGCAGCTCCAATTGCTGCAAATATCCCGGCATAAATCAAGAATCCAATGATGAAGAAAACGAAGAAATAGGCAAAGATTGAAGGATCGAAAATGAACATTTCTAATTTCGATGGATCAAATGAAGCCGATGCTTCCACGGCTTCGGGAGGGAGATTACTCACCTGAGCATCTACAAACATGGTGGCAACCGGCGCCGCTGCCATCGATAATCCGATGTAAGAGGCAATCCATATTCCAAATTGAGTAAGAGCTAACACGCAGATGCCCAATAGTTTACCTGTCATCAGTTCAATGGGTTTAACAGATGAGGCAATTACCTCAACAATACGATTCGTTTTTTCTTCAATCACACTTCGCATAAGCACAGCGCCGTAACCGAATACGCCAATGAAAATAAGTAAGCCAAGAATGAAGCCAAACACTGCGCCAAGCACTGCATTATCTTCTTCTTCGCCTTGTTCGGTTAGTTTTAAGGAGTCGATGTTGTATCGAGCTTCAAAGATTTCTCGAACTTCTTCCGACACATTACTGCGTGCTAATCGCTCTTCTCGAAGTACCCGACGTACATCAGATTCAACAGATTCGATAAAACTTATACCGCCGGCTCCACCATAAACAAGGGTAGGGCGCTCTGTATAATTGATGTTTTCTTCGGTAAGGATAATATATCCATCTACATCACCGTCGAGCACTTGGGCACGGATACTGTCCAGTGGAATTGCACTGGCGTCGAAATATCGGGCCGGGTCTAGTTCTTCTAGTTCGTTGTAAACCGCTTCAGTTTGATCAATTACAGCAACGGTTCGGGTTACTTCACCTTCCGAAATGGACACGTAGATCATAATCCCCATAAACACTATAAAAGCCAGGGGCGTTAATAACGTGGATAGAATAAATGATTTTGTTCGAACACGAGTGAGATATTCACGCTTTAGTACTAAAAATACTTTTGAAAAATCCATCTTACGCTACCTCCTCATTTTTAAGGTTATCTTCGCCAACGGTAGAGATAAAAATCTCATTTAGCGAAGGCTGAACCCGTTCGAATTTATGAATCTCGGCATGGTCGATGGCCAGATGGAGAATCTCCTGCATATTTTGTCCGTTTAGCACTCTTATTTCTGCAAAATTTGTAGATCGATTGTTGATACGAACGCCTTCCAGCTTGTCGAGGAAGGAACCGTCGCCCTCAAACTCTAGGTTAATGGTGTTTTTACCGAACGATGCTTTTACTTCTCGTAGATCACCTTGAAGTACTGTTTTACCATTATTGAAAAGGCAGATATCGTCGCACATTTGTTCTACTTGCTCCATTCTGTGCGTAGAAAATAAAATGGTTTTTCCCTGCGAACGTAAGTCAATGATCACCTCTTTCAAAGTTTCGGAATTGATGGGATCTAATCCTGAAAAAGGCTCATCGAAAATATAAATATCAGGATCGTGAGCAATGGTAGCAATGAACTGAATCTTTTGCGACATCCCTTTTGAAAGCTCCGAAACTTCTTTCTTTTTCCAGTCGGATGCGCCAAATCGATCGAGCCAAAAATTAATCGATTTTTTAGCCGCTTTGATATCCATACCTTTAAGTTGGGTGAGATACAATAATTGCTCGCCCACTTTCATTTTTTTGTACAAGCCACGCTCTTCCGGCATGTAGCCAATCATTTTCTGCGTTAAAGGGCTAGCAATCTGCCCATTGATGGTGATTGTACCGGTATCAGGCGCAAGTATATTGTTGATCATGCGAATAGTAGTGGTTTTACCTGCACCATTTGGACCAAGAAGCCCAAAAATTCGCCCTTTTTCTATAGTAAAACTTACATCACTTACTGCTTTATTCTTACCAAATGCCTTAGATACTTCATCTAGATGAATTATTCCCATGTATCCTGATTTTTTATTTTAAGTTATAATAAAACTTTGCAGAAGCTACGCATATACGTTGCAACATCAACAAAGATTTCTTATTTGTATGCCAAGCGGAATTACGAAGACTATTGAAATGGGTTACATAAATTTATGCATATAATTCATCTTAGCGCCGAATGTTATCCTGCCGCAAAAGCCGGCGGTTTAGGTGATGTAGTAGGTTCTTTACCTAAATACCTAAATCAGCATGGCGAATTTTGCGAAGTAATTATTCCAAAATATCGAACGCCGTGGCTCGACGAACAAGAGTTCGATGTTGTTTGGGAATCCAGCGCACCCTTAGGCCAAGATTATTTTGGATTTACCATCCTAAAAGAAAAAACCAACAAATTGGGTTTTCCCTTTTATGTAATTGACATTCCAGGTCGTTTTGATCGACCGGGAGTGTACATCGATCCGTGGTCGGGGCATGGATATTGGGATGAATTTGAACGGGCACTTTCGTTTCAGATTGCTGCTTTGGAATGGATTCGAACCTTTCATAAAAAGCCGGATGTGATTCATTGTCACGATCATCACACCGGTTTGGTACCATTTATGATCAAGCAATGTGTTCGATTTAGCGAGTTGCAGGATATGCCGTCCATTATCACGGTTCATAATGCCGAGTATCAAGGTCAGCAGAGTATGATGAATGCTGAAATGTTGCCTCCATTTATACCGCACAACTACGGTCTACTAGAATGGAATGGGCAGTTGAATTCGTTGGCCTCTGCTTTGAAATGTGCATGGCAAATCACAACGGTTTCTCAAAGTTATATGCAGGAGTTGGGTGAGTCGTCCAGTGGTTTAGAACCTCTTTTCAATCAGGAAACGGCAAAGTCGCGAGGTATAATTAATGGAATTGATACGGAGGTTTGGGATCCTTCCACCGATCCACTTCTTGAGCACAATTATACGATTAGAGGAATTAAAACCGGGAAGAAGAAAAATAAAGCAGTGTTGTGTGAGCAGTTTGGGCTTAATCCGGAGCTTCCGACCATCGCATTTATCGGTCGCCTGGTTCGTGAAAAAGGGGCGGATTTACTTCCCGATCTCATTTCACATTTTATGCACAGCGATAAAGAAGTGAATTTTATCCTTCTGGGAACCGGTGATCCAAGTCTACACGATATTTTTGCCCGCATGGAGAACGACCATTTTGGTTATTTCGATGCAACGCTAGAATACAACGAAAAACTCGCGCACCAAATGTATGCCGGGTCAGATTTTATTCTAATGCCATCACGCGTTGAGCCATGTGGCTTGAATCAAATGTTTGCAATGCGCTATGGAACTATCCCAATTGTTCGATCGATTGGTGGATTAATTGATACCGTAAAGGACCTCAGCGATGGGGATGGTTACGGAATTCGATTTGATGATTTTACTCTGCACGAGGCAGAAGAGGCAATTAACCGAGCGATTGATCTTTTCGCTGATAAAAAAGAGATTCAACGAGTGGTGTCAAGAATTGCAAAACTGGATTATTCTTGGAACAACTCGGCTAAGGAATATATTAACATGTACAAAGAACTAATCAATTTAAAGTAAAGGGACAAAATGAAAGACTCTGTGATTTCGATAATATTAGGAGGAGGGAGAGGAACACGATTGTTCCCGCTAACCGACCATCGTTCGAAACCGGCAGTTCCTGTTGGGGGTAAATACCGATTGGTTGATATACCGATTTCAAATTGCCTGAATTCGGATATCCGAAGAATTTATGTGCTTACGCAATTCAACTCGGCGTCGTTAAATCGGCACATCAAAAACACCTTTAACTTCGATATGTTTAGTCGAGGCTTTGTTGATATTTTGGCCGCCGAGCAAACCGCTGATAATACCGACTGGTTCCAAGGCACAGCCGATGCGGTAAGACAGTGCATTCGGCATCTCGAAAATCACAAGTTTAGTCACGTTCTCATACTTTCCGGTGATCAATTATATCAAATGGATTACCGAAAGATGCTACAGAGGCATAAGCAAAATAAATCGCACTTAACGGTTGCCACAATTCCGGTTGTTGCAAAAGACGCCACCGGATTCGGGATTATGAAAACCAATGATGATGGATTGATAGACAGCTTTGTAGAAAAGCCATCATTGGATGAGTTGGAAGATTGGGGATCGAATGTACCTGAGCCATATGCGAGCCAAGGCAAACATTATTTGGCCTCTATGGGTATTTATATTTTCAATCGTAAAACCTTGCTGGATTTACTCGAGCGCAATCCCGATGCCACCGATTTCGGTAAGGAAATCATCCCAAAAACCTTAGACGAAGGCTTTAAAGTAAGCAGCTACGAGTTCGGCGGTTATTGGACTGACATTGGAACCATTAAGTCGTTTTTTGAAGCAAATTTGGAGCTCGCAGATACCATTCCGGCGTTCAATTTATACGATAACGATAATATGATTTTTACTCGTGCTCGATTACTTCCTCCATCAAAAATCATGGGTACAACGCTTGAAAACTCACTAGTTGCTGAGGGTTCAATTATCGAAGCAAGTAGAATGGTTCGCTCGGTGATTGGTATTCGATCCCGAATCGGAAAGGGCACCACGGTTGAGCATTCCATTGTAATGGGTAACGATAATTATCAAAGTAAAGAGTTTATCGACAATGCAGCGGCCGACAAACCTGCTATGGGTATTGGCCAGCGCTGTTTTATAAGCAATTGCATCATCGATAAAAATGTAAGTATCGGTAACGATGTTCGGATTGTAGGCGGGGATCATCTCCCGGATGGTGATCATGAATATCATCACGTACGAGATGGAATTGTGATTGTGCCGAAAGGGACGGTAATTCCAAGTGGAACTGCTATTCAGTAAACCGATCGAAAGGAATTACAAAGCCAAGGTGAGGCAGAATGAAATCTCTCTTGGACGATAAATTATAAAACGCAACGAAGCCGAGGTCAAACCCGGCTTTGTTGTTTAAGATTCGGTAGGTAAAGGAGCTCACAAAATCTAAAGGAGAATTAGAAGTATTAATGGGGCGACCAAACGAATAGCCATCAAGATAAACCGTGTGATCGATTAGATTTTGAAAGGTTCTATTCTCAATAAGAATTAGCGATTTTCCGGTGAGATAAAAAGCATAATTAAGCTTAAATGAGGGGGGTGAAGAAAAATCTGAAATAGTTTCAGAATATTTTTTCATCAGGCCAATACTCATCCCAACTTGAAGCAGTCCATTTTTTGTGGGTGTTGTTAAGCCAAGGTCAATCGTACGAGATGAAAATTCCCTATGATATTGTGAGAGACCAAATCCGATATCGATTTTAACCTGATCAGAAATGGGGAATTGAACACTCGGCTGAACATAATAAGCCTGCTCTCCCAAGCTTAATAATTCGATGATTCCAAAACCGGCTTTTAGAAAAGCATGTTCGCCAATGCCAATTCCAACTATGTTATAGTTGATGTAATAATTTTTGACAAACCCCTTTCCATTTTTGATCTCATACGGAGTGCCCATCACTATTGTGGAATCTCGCAATGATTGGGAGCTAGTTGAAGTGCTGGTTACTGAAAATGTACCAATCAAAATTAACAGATAGAAAGTAATCGAACGCATACCCATAAGTTTAACAATACTAAATAAAAAAGCCTTATCCGATAACGAATAAGGCTTCAAATATTGTTTACTAAGGCAAGTAAAAATTAAGCAAGCACTCCCTTAAGAGTCTCGCCAATATCCGCAGGGCTTTCAACAACAGTAATACCTGCATCAGCAAGTGCTTTCTTTTTATCCTGTGCAGTTCCTTTGCCACCAGAGATGATTGCACCGGCGTGTCCCATTCGGCGGCCCGGAGGCGCTGTAGAACCAGCGATGAAAGCAACAACAGGCTTCGTTACATGATCTTTGATGTAGGCAGCAGCCTCTTCTTCAGCAGATCCACCAATTTCACCGATTAATACGATAGATTCAGTGTCGGGATCGTCTTGGAATAACTTTACAGCATCCAAGTGAGTGGTTCCGATAACCGGATCGCCACCAATACCGATAGCCGTACTTTGACCTAAACCAACTTTCGTTAGCTGATCAACCGCTTCGTAAGTAAGTGTTCCTGAACGGGAGATCAACCCAACATTACCCGGAGTAAAAATGTTACCCGGCATAATTCCAATTTTTGCCTCACCCGGAGTGATTACACCCGGACAGTTTGGGCCAACTAATACGGCGCCGTGGCTTTTTACAATTTGCTTAGCCACAATCATGTCTTTTACTGGGATGCCTTCGGTGATAGCGATAATCACTTTGATGCCAGCAAAAGCAGCTTCGGTAATCGCATCTGCAGCAAAAGCCGGAGGCACAAAAATTACAGAGGTATTAGCGCCTTCGTTTTCTACGGCATCGGCAACGGTGTTAAAAACAGGGCGATCAAGGTGTTTTTGCCCACCTTTACCCGGAGTTACGCCACCAACTACATTGGTTCCATATTCGATCATTTGTCCGGCGTGGAAGCTTCCTTCGCTACCGGTGAAGCCTTGAACTATAAGGCGAGTATCTTTTCCAACTAATACGCTCATTCTATAAGTTTTTGAAGTGTGATTTTTCGGGCAGGAATATACGGGCTGTTTGGCAAAGTAGCTAAGAGCAAGGGCTTAAATCTGGTTAAATATTTTTTTTGGGGGATGTGGGAAGGCAAAAGTGAAAAGGCAAAAGTGAAAAGTGAAACGGCAGACGTGAAATGGAAAACGGCTAAGGTGAATGAATGTCCCACCACGATTCGACTTTCGTCGAACCACCCCTCCGGTGGAGGGGAATTATTAAATTCGTAAATCGTACATCTTATCTCGCATATTCGTATTTCAACACCGAACACCCCTCCCCGCGCCATCCGGCGCGGTACTCCCTTCAAGGGGAGACTTATTTGAAATCGTAATTCGTATTTCCTTATTCGCAGATTCGTAATTCTCTCGAGTTCAAAGTTCAAAGTTCGATGTTCGATGTTCAAGTGTTCAATTGTTCCTCTGATCCTTTGTGCCTTACTCACATTGTTCCTATCATTCAAAAATGATCACCGATGCCAAGAAAGAAGAAGTAAAAGATGCTGCCGATATTGTAGAGGTCGTTTCAGACTATGTGAAGCTGAAGCGTTCGGGCAGTGGCTTTACCGGTTTGTGCCCATACCACAACGAAAAGACTCCTTCTTTTAACGTGAATCCTAATCTTAGGATTTATAAATGCTTTGGATGTGGGGAATCGGGCGATGTATTCAAGTTCATCATGGATCAGGATGGGATTAGCTTTCCTGAGGCGGTTCGTGAACTTGCAGATCGATATGGCGTGTTTATCCCCGAAGACGAACCTGATCAAGAGCGTGGTGAGAACTATCAGATTAAAGAAGGGATGTATCATGCGCTCAAATTTGCAGGATATTTTTTCTATAGAAATTTGATTGAAAACCCGGAAGCTGAAAAGGCCATGGCGTACTTGCAAAAACGCGGGTACAATCGAGAGATTATTAAGCGGTTCGGATTGGGATATTCGCCCGCATCGGGCAACGAATTATACAATGCGGCACTTGGAGCCGGTATCGAGATCGAGTATCTGGCAGAAGCCGATTTGATCAAACCAAGCAACCGAGGGGAAGGATATTACGATACTTTTCGGGGACGTTTGATGTTCCCCATCTTTTCGCCAACAAACAAAGTGATTGCTTTTGCAGGACGAGTGCTAGGCAATGAAAAAACAGCGAAGTACATCAACTCGGCACAAACCAAAGTGTACAACAAAAGTGAGGTTGTGTACGGTGTAAATTTTGCTAAAAACGACATCCGAAAAAATAAAGAAGTCATATTGGTTGAAGGCTACACGGATGTAATTACGTTGAACGAGCATGGCGTTAAAAATGTGGTGGCAAGTTCGGGAACGGCGCTCACTCCAGGACAAATGAAGATTTTGCATCGCTATGGCGAGCGGATTGTGATGATTTACGATTCGGATAATGCCGGACAAGCAGCGATGAAGCGAGGAATAAATATCGCATTGGCTGAAGGGATGGAAGTACAGTTGTTAGAATTGCCAGACGGGGAAGATCCCGATTCATTTGTGAAGCAATTTGGCAAAGAATCTTTTGATGAGCTAAAACAGAAAAAGGCACAGGATTTTGTTGATTTCTTGATGTTGAAAGCCGATGAAGAAGGTCGGCTCGAAAAACCTACTGAGTTAGCCAAAGTAATTTCAGAGATTCTGGAAGCCATTGCCAATATTTCAGAGTCGATACAGCAGCAGTTGTATGTGCAACATCTGCATCAAAAAACGCAAAAATTCCGACGTGGGAGCGATCGCGATTTGTTTGAAGAACTTGAACGAGTGAAGGCGCAAAAGCAAAAAGAGCGTGACCGAGATCGTTTTCGTGCCCAAAAGCAGCAAGAGCGGCAGGTTCAGCAACGGATTCAAAACAACGACGAACCGCCGTTGCCGGATGAAGAATTTCCGATCGATGGACCAATGATCGATGAAGTGCAATTTCAGGCTCCAACCAGGAAAAAGCCGAGTTACGAAAAAGAGCTTATCCGTCTGATGATTACCTATAAGAATCCGATGGTAGAGTACATTTGCTCGTTAACCAATGATCGTTTGTTTGAAGACGAAGAGTTAGCAGAATTTTATCGTGATATCGTTGAGCGTTTCAAAAAGGGAGAGGAAATCAATATTGAAGTGTATTCGGAGAAAGCGAGTCCTTACCCAAGATTAATGGGAGATGTGTTATTAAAACAACACAGCGCCAGCGATCGCCATGCTGAAAAAATCGGAGTTGAGTATAAAGTTGATCGAAATCCTTATCGTACGGCAAAAAGTACGATAAAGACTCTGGAATTGAGTTTCTTCAAAAGAAAAAGAGAAGAACTGGCTGAAAAAATGAAAACTGCCACGCCCGAAGAGAAACAAAAGATTATTAAAGTTCAGGCAGACATTCAGTCAAAAATTACCCAACGAGAGCGTGTCGATTCCGACGATTTTTATCCCGATCCCAAAGGTGAAAAAGACAATCCCCAAAGCGACAAAGTGTTTTCTTACAAGATGAAAGGGGAGAAGTGAGGCTAAGAATTACGAATATAAGAGTTACGATTTACGAAGTACGAATTTAATAATTCCCCTCCGGTGGAGGGGTGGTTCGACGAATGTCGAATCGGGGTGGTGAAGAACTTTGACTTTTGAACTTTGAACAATTGTTTTATTGATTTCTTAGTCCCTTTTTTACTCTTCTCGCTGATAATTCAGCATCCAGCGGATGCCGTATTTGTCTTCGAGTTGGCCGAATAAAGCACCCCAAAAAGTGTCTTGCAAATCCATGTGAATGGAACCTTCTTCGGTAAGTTTACCCCAAGTTAGACGAAGTGAAGTTTCATTATCGAAAGAAAGATTGAGATGCACATTGTCGCCATTGGTAATTTCGCGATGTGGGGCACCATCCGAAAACATCATAGTAATCGAACCAATGGTTAGCTCGCCATGCATGATTTTTTCTCTATACTCGTCGGTTACAGGCATGCTAGCATCACCAAAACGTTGTAGTGAGGTAATTTCTGCGTTGAATACTTTTTTATAAAAATTCATGGCTTCTTCGCAGTTTCCGGGGAAAAACAGATAAGGAGTAATGCTTTGCATAATCAACAAAATTAAGGTTAGCTGATTATAGCTTAAATCTAAATGCGTGTCAAAGCATACACTAAAATGTTAACACCCATTTTAAGCGCCATCTCTCTTTTTTCTGGAGTATTACCGTGAACTTCAGCATCTGCCCAGCCATCGCCTAAATTTGACTCGAATGTATAGAAAACAACCAATCGGCCTTTATGAAATATACCATAACCTCGCGGAGCTTGATTGTCGTGTTCGTGAATTTTGGGTACGCCGTTGTTAAAGCGATATACTTGCTGATAGATTGGATGAGAGAAGGGTAACTCTATGAATTCCTCATCAGGAAAAACCTCTTTCATGAGGCTTCTTATGTGATCGTCGAGACCATAATCGTCATCTACATATAAAAAACCGCCATTTTCTAAGTAATTTCTAAGATTGCGCACCTCAGTATTATTTGCGGTGATGGTGCCATGACCTGTAAGAAAAGCGAAAGGATAATCGTGTAAATCGGTACTGCCAAGTGCCACATCCACATATTTTTTATTGATGCTAATCGGGACATTCGCTTGTGTAAAACTAATCAAATTGGAAAGGGAAGACGGGTCGTTATACCAGTCGCCACCCCCTCGGTATTTGATGCGGGCAATTTCAAAAGCTCCATTTTGTTGAGCAAAAACTTCAACGATCTGAGGAGTAATAAAAAACGATATCAGTATTGTGAAAAGAACGGTTTTGCGCATTTCGAAATCATCTTCTAAGGTTAGCCGGCATTAAAATTCCATGCGTTTGATATGAGTTTGTATCGTATCGGAAGCTAAGGAACCAAAAATTCCTAAACCACCTTCCACATGAGTTATTGCATTTTGAATTTCACCGGGTGATAATGTGGAACCACCTAACTGTACCGATTCTGATCGAACAAAGTCGTACACGTTATCATCAACCGTAGTGGCAACCAATTTATTATCCCCATAAAAGGCGACGGCAATCCATGGATAGCGGATGGTAATCGACTGATCTTGGTTGATGGTGAAATTGGCTGCATTTAGTAACCCTGAGCTGGTATTTGTTAGCTCCGACAAGTCCATTTCTTCATCATCATCAAAAAATAAATCGGCATAGACAGGGGTTAAATTTTCGAGTGAGGGCTCAAGAGCCAACGTGTTAAAAATAAATACGTTTTGTCGGCCGGGATAAGTGCTTTCAGAAACCGTGATTTCGAGTTGCTCGGTTGATTGATACACTAAGGTATCGAGCACGGTGCTTATCACTTTAAAGGTATCCGGGACAATGGTTGTAGCAGTAATTTCTGCTGCAGACGACGGCACATTTACATACAACTGATAGCTTCGGGCTGGTAACACGTTGTGAGCATCTACAGGTTGAAAAATACCCGCAGTATCACTCGCATAAGTAAACACCTCGTCGATATCGGTGCCGTTTTCGTTTAGTAATCGAATTTGAACTTCGGCATCAGCTACGGCAAATCTGCTGAAAGCGTATAAATCATCAATAGGTGCAGTGGTGGAAACACGTACTTGAGGCAATTGCCGATTGGCCACCAAATACGATTCTACCACGTAATACTCCTCGTAAGTATCCTGATTATAGACCTCGCAAGCAGCTAATAGAATAAGTAAAGCAAGAATGGTTAAAATATTGGCTTTCATGAGATTAAAACTTCACTGTGTAAGAGATTGCAGGTATAAGTGGGAGGAGGGTGACGTCGGTTCGACTGACCGGGTTTTCATCGAAATTGATTTGTGTAAACCACACATTTCTTCGGCTGTACACATTGATAACTTGAAGTTGGAGTTCAGACTCACCAAGCCCAAAGAATGTGCCACGCCTGCTAAACGAGACATCAGCCCGATGATAATGTGGCAAGCGAGAAGCATTCACATTTTCAACTACAAGCACATTATTTTGATCGATCGCATTGTATGGCGAATCATACACCGCATATCGCCCGGTAGCCTCTGTGTACGCTTGTCCGGTTGCATACACCCAAGCGCCTGTGAACTTCCATTTACGGCTTAGATCGTAATTAAGAATGATTTTTACATCATTGCGTCGATCATATTTTGGGGGATAAAAACGAGCGGTCTGATTTTCATCGCCAATACCTACATTAAAAGTTGGCCATTTTCGCCAAGTGTAGCCAAAGGTATAGCCGATATATCCGTTTAAACGACCAACCCGTTTTTCGAACATGATTTCTGTACCATAAGCGTAGCCCTCTCCAATTCTAAATAAATCTTCGTACAGTAATCCTGCTGCATCAGGTAAAAAAGGATCTAGCTCGAATAGATCTTTCATCGATCGGTAATAAAGCTCGATATCGAGGCCATAGTCTTTAAACGGAACTGTTTTGGCGCCAATTACAAATTGATCGCCATAAGAAGGACGAATGCCTTCGTCGGATGTTAACCATAAATCGAAACCTGAAAATGCTTCATTGGTAATCAACGTAAAGAACTGGTTATATCGCCCATAAGCCGCTTGTAAGGTGATGCGATCGTTGGCGAAGTACTCGCCCGAAAGTCGAGGTTCCAGCCTTACGTAATCACCGTCGGAAAAGTAATTCGCTCGAACTCCTCCAATCACTTTCCATTGATCGGTGGGGCGCCAGGTGTCTTGCACATAAAAACTAGCATATCGCGCATGAATGCGAGTGCTGAAACTATCCTGATTATCAAAACGATCTTGCAATCTAAGAGTGAAAACGCCGGCCCAAATCCCACTGGCAATTTGATGTTTCTCGTTAGGGAGATACTCTAAATCTGACTTAAGTGAGAAGTCGTAAATATTGTTATCTCTTTTGAAAGGAGTTCCACCAAACTCAAATTCCGGAAAATTGAAATAACGGGAACCGGTAACAACGAAATTCGAAAATACTTTGTCGCTGAAAATATGAGTCCAGTTTCCACTTACGGTTTGATTGCCATAGTTGAGCGTGAACTCGGCGTCATCTGCAAAAGGAAAGCGCACTTTATCGGCACCGGAATAAAAAGCCAAATGGAATTTATCGTTCAGCGATGCATCGTAATTGATTTTCCCATTAAAATCGTAGAAATAAAAGAGAGAGGGGATGTTGTCGTTTGATTGGCTAAGAGCTGACAGCAACGGTTCCAACGTTGAGCGACGAGCAGCCAGCATGAACGATCCTTTTTTGTAGGGACCTTCGATTGCAATTCGCGAAGCCAGCATGCCTAAAGTTACCGATCCCTGATAGTTGTTCCTGTTGCCATCCTTATTATAAACTGAGAGCACTGAGCCAAGACGTCCGCCATACTCTGCGGGATAGCCTCCTTTATACAATCGAACATCTTTGATTGCATCGGGATTAAACGTGGAGAAAAATCCAAAAAAGTGACTCGGATTATACACCGTAGTTTGATCGAGCATGATGAGTGTTTGATCTGGACTTCCGCCACGTATGTACAACCCGCTCGAGAAGTCACTTGCCGATTTTACTCCCGGTAGATATTGAATAGATCGAAAAACATCGGCCTCGAAAATAGCGGGAAGTGCTTTAATTAGCTCAGTTTTAACCTGTGCGGTTCCGATCGATTTAAGCTCTTGTAACTCGGCTTCCGATTCAACTACTATTTCCTCACCTACTAAAACATCCGGTTCCAGGTTGATGTCAAAACGCAAGTTTTCGCCGGCTTCTAGCGTAATTTCGCGAGTAAATAATTTGTATCCGATGTAAGAACAGGCAATGGTATAAGTGCCCGGTTCGATATTTGGAATGCCATAATACCCTTGTGCATTGGTTGCGCCACCACGGTTTATTTCGAGGAGGGCAACATTGGCGCTTATCAGTGTTTCGCCTGTGTTGGCGTCTCTCACGTATCCGGTGATGCTTACTGTTTGCCGAGCTTGTACTGCGAAAGTGCTTGCAATCAGAATCCCCGAAATCAAAAAGGATTTAAAAGTCATGAATAGTTAGCGTATTTAAAGTTCGCCCGTCTTTAACGAAGTATTTTGCAAAAAGTTAATTACAAAATAGATCAGGTTTGTTAAGGTAATGTTGCGATGTTGAAACAATGTAACAGCGCGGGAGTTTAAATGTTTTGTGCGATACCAACATTAATTCTGATGTATATAATTCGTATATTACGCATCGTTCTTTTATTTACTGGGGATGTTCTGGATTTGACGGGATGAGTAACACCGCAGGTTGCATGTCGAGGATGACCAATGGTTCTCGTAAAACACCCATTATGGACACAAAAATAATTGACAACAATTATTCATACCGCTTAGCAGCATAAACTGCTGAGCCGATCCGCTGAAAGCGTGCCTATCAGCGTCAGTTTGGATCGCCATAACAGATAGGATAGCGTAGCAGGGTTTTCTGTCTCTGGTGCGTGAAACTTTACAGAATAGTTTGGAGTCGCTTGGTTGCTAGGCTCGGCTTCAGGCGAATGTTAATTAGCAGCTAAACATGTAGATATTTGCAGGTTTGCCGTTTCGGACCGGGGTTCGACTCCCCGCATCTCCACCAGTATAGATTAAGCCGATTAGGTGTAGTTCTGGTTGGCTTTTTTTTTGGATAATGTCGAACCGGGGTTCTGCCAAAGGCACTCCGATGGAGGACTCCCCGCATCTCCACCAGTTTAGATTAAGCCGATCAGATTCAGTTCTGGTTGGCTTTTTTTGGGTGATCAATTTTTTGAACAAATGTCCCTCTGTCCCTCTGTCCCTCTGTTCCTCTGTTCCTCTGTTCCTCTCATTATGATAAAAGTTATAACCAATTTTCCATTTCAATATTAAATGGATGTATATTCAGGGCTTCATCAAGAAAAGTAATACATAAAAAAATGTAATTGAGCTTGAATTAGTATGCAATAATTTCAAATCTCAGCCTTTTCTAAATAATTGTACAAATTCTACTAACACTTCTATAAATGGTCATCAAATCTGTTCGTAAACTCGTGTTATGCGGGTTCTTTTTCGGCGTGCTGTTATCGCTATTACCCACCCAGATATTCGCCCAAACCAGATCAACGCTCCGTGTACTCGTAATTTCTGAGGAAGATGGTAACCCCATCATTGGCGCAAACGTAATTCTGTTCCGCAAAAGCGGCACCATGTATAAAGCCGGTGCTACCAATGCCGATGGATTATGGGAATTCATCAACGTAAATAATGGAACCTATGATTTAGCCATTTCATCGATTGGATTTGAATCGCACGAAGCCGAAATAACACTGGCACCCGGCGAGACGAGAGTTTATAGAACCGAATTACCCACCGCAAATTCTGAGCTTGGCGAAGTAATTGTAAGTGGTACCCGAAGTGGTGCAGTTCAACGTGTTGCCGGTAAACAAACCATTTCCGTTTCCGATATTCAGCTTATCCCGGCACCGGGTCCAGGTGGCGATCTGAGTGTTTATTTACAAACCTTACCGGGCGTTGTTACCAGTGGTGACCGTGGCGGTGAGTTATTTATTCGAGGAGGTACGCCGGCACAAAACCTAATTTTGGTGGATAAAATGCCGGTTGTAAAACCATTCCACATCTCTAACTTATTCTCAGCCTTCCCGCAATCAGTTATCAGTAATGTAGATTTATATGCCGGTGGCTTTGGTGCTGAATATGAAGGCGCTACTTCTTCGGTAATGGATGTAAGTTTACGCCAAGGGAATATGCGTAAATTTCAAAGTCAGGTAGCTGCCAGCCCATATATAGTTTCAGCGATGGCTGAAGGACCACTTCAAAAAGATAAGCAGTCGCTATTAGTAATGGGTCGATACAGCGTAATTGAGCAAGCAGGACCAAGCTTAACCGGCGAAGATGTGCCTCTAAAGTTTTCTGATATTCTTGCGCGTTACTCGATCAATTGGGATGGATTTACTTGTAATATGACAGCGCTTCACACCTACGATCGTGGTAAAATTAATCCACAACGTGATATTAGCTTAGGTTGGGAAAACACCGCAGTTGGTGCCCGTTGTTTAGGCTATAGCGAAGAGCTTAAAAACTCAGTGGATTTCACCATCGGTTATAGTATCTACAAAAGTAGCGAAATTGGTTTCGATGATTTAGGCAGAACTTCGAATATTTCGATGGGTTATTTAAGAATGGATAACACCGGTACTGCATTTAATCATCCATATAACTACGGTTTCCGTTGGAATCTAAATTTCTACAAAGCGAACTTAGACGAACCATTTCCGGAAATTACAGGTAAACCACAACGTTTTGGACTGGGCGCAACCTTAGAAAAGTACACCTCTATTTTCAGTACATATTTAAGCACAGAGTTTAAACCCACAAATACTCTTTCTATCATTCCGGGTTTTACCACACAGATTCGACAAGAAAATGTGAGTATGACGTTCGAGCCCCGCTTAAGAATGACATGGAGACCATTGGGAACCGATAATCAAGAGATCAGCTTTGCAGTTGGTAAATATGCTCAGCTTCGAGAGGCGATTACCGACGAACGAGATGCCGGTACCGTTTTTTATGTGTACAAACCGGTTGCGGTAGATGATCCTGTGCCAACAGCCATTCATGCAATCACGGGATATCGTCAACGTATTGGTAATTTCATCGAAGCCAACATCGAAGCATACTACAAGCATAACAGTAATGTGCCTGTAGCCGAGTGGACTCGCGAGCCGGGTAACACGATTCGAACCGCATTTGCTGAAGCTGAAACTTACGGTCTTGATCTTCAATTCCAGTTAAAAACCGATTTACTTTACGTTACCTTAGGTTATGGTTTAGCTGAAGTAGAGTACAGTGCATCAGCCGACGATCTTGTTGCATGGATCGAAACCGACGAGTTTGTTTATAACCCAAGCCATGATCGTCGCCACCAATTAAATGTGTTAGCGAGTTATAAAATTGGCAAGTTCACAGCTAATGCAATTTGGAGATACAGTAGTGGAGCGCCTTACACTAAACTTTACGCCATCGATTTGATTGTACGTGTTCCATACCAAGATCCAATCCAAAACCAGGGTAAAGCCGTTACCTTGTATTCGGTGCCTTTCGATGGAACACTACCTGCATTTCAGCGACTTGATGTGTCAATCGATAGAAAGTTTCAGCTTTCTCCAACCTTAGAACTGGAGACCGAAATTGGGGCTATCAACAGTTACGATATGACCAACGTGTTCTATTTTGATGTAAATACATTACGCCAGGTTAATGAGTTACCTATGTTGCCGTATGCATCCATTAGTTTGAACATCAATTAATCGCTCCAGAAAAAAATTAAAAAAGAGATTTTTAAAAAATGAAGACTATGTCTATTAAATACTTTGGAGTTCTTTTAATCGCAGTTGCCGGATTTATGGCATGTGATGAAGTTTTCATAGAGCCATTTGAAGCTGCTGACGCAGATTACTCGGTTTATGGTGCCATAGAGCTCGACTCTACCACAAATTATGTTCGAGTTAAAGACATTCAATCGCCTCTGTTAGCCAACCTCGAAGAGTTACGTAATTTCACGGTAACCTTCGAAAACATGGAAACAGGTGCCTCGAAACAACTTTCCGATTCTATAATCTACTTCAATAATAATCCTACGATGAATTTTATCATCGAAGAAGATCTTGAACCGCGAACTGCCTACAAATTAACTATTGAAGGCTCGGAAGGAGAGGTGGCAACAACTACCGCAACTACGCCGGGTGTTTCAACCCTTTCACTTACTCCTGAGGTTACTCAAGACTGTCTGGAAGACATTTTGATCGAGTTTGATAATGTTCAAGGTGATGAATTCATCCGTTTTGAACTAGGCGTTCAGTATCAAGGAAGTTTTTACTTTGGTGAGGTGAAATCGGTACGTCAGCTACAAAAAGTTGAGGGTACCGATAAAGTTGCGGTAATACTAAACATCAAAAACATGTTGGTTGATGTATTTCCACCCGTAGCTGAAGCAACTGTAAATGTGCCACCACGTCGCTGGAATCCAACCGTAAATTGCAACCGCTTAGATAACGGTGTAATGCGCATCAGGTACACACACTTTGGCCCTGAGTTTAAAGTGATAGAAGAAAAAACCCTAGCTTTTGATGTGTTGGAATCAGGGGATGTGGACAATGGTATCGGATTTTTTGGTGCTAAAAATTCTAAGCAAATTATTTTCAGAACAAACGGAGTTCCAAATAATAACTAGATATTTGTCATGCATCTTAATCGCTTAGCTTTAGTTTGCCTTCTATTTAGTGTGCTATTGCTTTCATGCGAACGAGATCGGGTTATTAACCCATTTGAAGACAACATTGGCACTTATTCAGCCTATGGTGCATTAGATGTAGATAAAGATCTTAATTCAATTCGCATCCGTAATGTAAGTAACCCTTTTTTGGTTGATAGCATTGTAGGCTATGAAGACGTTTCCGTGTTTTTCTCTGATTTTTCTACCAATACCGAAGTTCAGTTACAAGACACGATCATCAATTTTAACGGTAATTACACCTACAATTATTTGATTCGGGAGGATTTGCAACCAGCATCTCAATACGGTATTACCATCCGTTTTGATGGAGATCAGGAATCAAAAGCTACTTTTACCACACCCGGCTTATCTTTCGCAGATACAACGCCTGATAAATCATCCGGTTGTTTTCAGTTAATGCGAATATCTTTTAAGAATATAAAACGTCCGGAATATGTAAGAGCGGAAGTAGGGGTTATTTATCAGGGCGAAGAACGCTGGGCAGAAATAAAAACGGTTGACCAAATCGATTATGTAGAAGGCAGAGATGAAATGGAGGTAAAGTTAACAGTTACTAACCTTCTGGTTGATATTTTCCCACCACCTCCCGAAGCTACCATAAATATCCCGCCACGGCTTTGGTTACCTACCGTAAGGTGCCAAGAACTGGATGTGTATACATTATTTATCCGATATATTCATTTTGGGCCGGAATGGGAGATTTTCCGGGGCACAGACTTTCTAGATTTAACTTTTATAGATTCAGAAACCATTGAAAATGGACTCGGATTTATTGGAGCAATAAAACAGGGAGCAACACAATTTATTTTTGAATTCTAGCTATAAAATATGAAGTTCGATCTCCTGCAAAATGCGATTCTATGTTAAGGCAATTTATGATTGTATAAAGGAATCTAACTCTTCTTATAGCTGTAGATTGTTACCATACAGCGGGATCAATAAAACGGTTAAGCTGATGGCAAACACATACAAAGCATACATAGCTACTCTATTTTTTTGTTTGATTTTAAGCGGGTACAGTTCGGCACAAGAGATGTCGATTCGCTTCGAACAAATCACAACGCAGGATGGACTATCGCAAAGCACTATCAACGATATTTTGCAAGACAGTCGCGGTTTTTTGTGGTTTGCTACCGAAGATGGCTTGAACCGATACGACGGTTATGAATTCAAAGTATATCGCAACGATCTTTACGATCCATTTTCGATTTCATCCAACCAGATATCGAGTATTCTGGAAGACAAAGACGGAGCAATTTGGGTGGGAACCAAAGGAGGTGGCTTAAATAAATTCGATCGAGATCAAGATCGGTTTTTACGCTTTCAGCACGATAATTCAGATGACACCTCCATCAATCACAATTACATAACAACCTTATTTCAAGATGATATTGGGGTGATTTTGGTGGGCACCCAAAGTGGGCTTAATATTTTAAATCCTCGTACAAACACCTTCAGCGTATACAACGAGGTTGATGAACACATGAACCTCAGTACGGCCAATATTACAACCCTGTTTTTGGATTCGAACAGTTTTATCTGGGTTGGTACTGCAGATGATGGGCTATACAGTTTCGATCGAAAAACATTTGCAATTAAACACTACACCAATATTCCAGGCGATATTACTTCGATAAGTGATAACTGGGTTGTCTCCATTTATGAGGATAGAAAACGAACGCTTTGGGTAGGTACACAATCTGGTGGGTTAAACATGTTCGATCCAACTACTCAATCATTTAGCAGCTTAAAAGCAGATCCGAATGATCGAAATAGTATTTCGAATAATTGGGTGCTATCGATGTTTGAGGATTCCAGAGGAACATTTTGGGTGGGTACCTTAAATGGGCTGAATATTCTTGATAGAGAAACGAATGATTTTACCAATTTCATGGAGCTGAATTATCCAATCAACCTTAGTAATAATTCAATTACGTCACTTTTTGAAGATCGTTCGGGGGTATTTTGGGTTGGAACACAAAACGGGGCATTAAATAAATTCATTCGATCCTCATCAGAAAGTTTTACCGTTTACCAAAATGATCCATCGAACGCCAATAGTTTGAGTAACAACTCTATTACTTCACTTTTTGAAGATGAATCCGGCGATTTTTGGGTTGGAACACAGGGTGGAGGTTTAAATCGGCAGGATGCGACTACACTTTCATTCATAAACTATGTGCACGATCCAAACGACGAAACGTCGATTAGCAGCGACTTTATAAACGCTATTTATCAAGACAGTTTTGGGGATGTATGGGTTGGTACCATCGAAGGATTAAATCTTTACGATGCCGAAAACGATGCCTTTATTCATTTCAAGCACGATCCTGAGAACGAAAATACGATTAGTGGAAATATCATTACCACGATATTTGAGGATAGTAAAAATATAATATGGATCGGTACTCTGAATAACGGCCTAAATGCCTACGACCGTGAATCCAAAGAATTTCGACGATTCTCGCACTCACAAGAAAATCAAAATACCATCAGCCATAATAAAATTTGGTCGATGTATGAAGATGATCGAAGTGTTTTTTGGGTTGGAACGCATGGATTTGGCTTAAATCGGTATGATCGAGTTCGCGAAGAATTTACTCGATTTACGAACGATCCGGACGATCCGACAAGCATCAGTGATAATTTCATTAATGTAATACGACAGGATAATGACGGAAATTTGTGGGTTGGTACTATTAATGGTTTGAATAAATTTGACCCTGAAACAGAGACTTTTACGCGATATACCACTGCAAATGGATTGCCAAATAATTTTATCTATGGGATAATTGTTGATTATCGAGGACATCTCTGGCTTAGTACCAATAACGGAATTGTAGATTTCGATCCCGAAACGGAAAACATCAGAGTTTATGACCGTGGGGATGGATTACCAAGCAATGAGTATCGATTTAATGCCTTCCATAAAGGAATCGACGGAACTATGTATTTTGGTGGGATAAATGGGATCGTGATTTTTAAACCTGATAGCATTCGTGATAATCCGTACATCCCGCCGGTTGTTATTACCGACTTCCAGATATTTAACGAAAATGTGCCGATATCATCGGTTGGCTCGCCATTAACAAAATCGATATCAGAAACAGACGAAATTGAGCTATCATGGCGCGAAAAAGTGTTTTCGTTCGAGTTTTCGGCATTGCACTATGCAGCACCTGAGCAAAATAAGTACATGTATAAAATGGATGGCTTCGATGCTGATTGGCAAGAAGTAGGCAGCCGAAGATATGTCTCTTATACCAATTTACCACCGGGCGAAACGTACACGTTTATGGTGCGCGCTTCCAATAAAGATGGCTTATGGAATAATGACGGAAAATCAATTCGAATAAAAGTGCTGCCTCCGCCATGGCAAACTTGGTGGGCTTTTAGCTTGTACTTTCTATTTGGTTCCACCATCATTGTTGGTTTTATCAATCACCAGATAGGGAAAGAGCGTAAAAAGAAAGAACAGGTTCAAAAATACAACGAAGAGCTTGAAGCCCTAGTTAAAGAACGCACCCTATTGCTCGAAAACGAAAAAGAAAAGAGTGATAATCTGCTATACAATATGTTGCCAAAAGGTATTGCCGATGAGATCAAAGAAAAGGGATTTGCATCACCTCGAAGATATGAAGAAGTGAGCGTTTTGTTTACCGATTTCGAGAACTTCACTTCAACTGCGGCAACTATGTCGGCAAAGAAATTGGTTTCTGAAGTGAATGAAATATTTGAAGGCTTCGATTCCATTTGCGAACAGTTTGGACTCGAAAAAATCAAAACTATCGGCGATGCCTATTTAGCAGTTTCCGGCTTGCCCGACGATAAAGAAGATCATGCACTGCTTTGTGTGCAGGCTGCAAAAGCTATGCAAGAGTTCATCGATAAAAGAAACGAATCGGCGGCGGTAAAATGGAAAATGAGAATCGGTATCCACAGTGGTAGTTTGATAGCCGGTGTAGTAGGTAAAAAGAAATTCACATACGATATCTGGGGCTCTACGGTGATTTTAGCTAGCCGAATGGAGGAAGTAGGAGAGATTGGAAAAATTAATATCTCGGCAACTACCTGCGACTTTGTTCACGATTATTACAAGTGCGAATATCGTGGTAAAGTGCATGTAGAAGGGCAAGGTGATGTTGATATGTATTTTGTTGAAGAAGAGCTGACAAAGCCGATTAATAGCTGATTTTGACATTAAATGAAGGTTGAATGCCTAGATCATATACATGCGTTTGGAAGATTGCCGAGCGAGAAACATTCGTGATCGAAGTAACTGTACCAATACGTTGTTCATCGTACCAGGCATTTGCTCGATCAAACGTATTATATATCGAAAACGAAGCATCAATTTTCGATCTCTTGAATTGGTTTTTGTACGTCAGCGATACATCAAAACGAGAATAATTGGGTAAACGATTCGAGTTACCGATTCTACTTGGACTTCCTGTTCCGAAGGTCCATGCCATTAGTAGATTAAATCCTTGATTCAATTCAATATCCACAGTTGAGGTTAATTGATGTCGGCGATCCCAGCTTGGATTAAAATACTCGCCATTGTTTAACAGCTCGTTTTTTATTTCTGAAATTGAATAGGTGTAGGCATTGGATAGTGTGACTTCTTTGTGCCAGTTTTTTACTAAAAATTCTAATCCTTTTGATCGACCATCATTTTCGTAAAACCAGGGAGTTTCTTCATTTCTAAACGATTGTGAAATTAAACCGGTGTTCAATTCATGTAACCGTAAATTTGCAAACTGCTTGTTGAAAGCCTCCACCTGCACATAAGCCCAATTACTTGCATGATAATATACTCCACCTGATAAATGATTAACTGAAGAAGGAGGCTGATCCTCGTTCGAAAGAATCCAGAAGTCGTTACTGTTTATGTTATAAAAACTTAGACGATTGATAAATTGGTAGTTTCTGCTAAAACCGAAACCAATATGTAAGTTCTCATTTTCTCTAATCGATAATTTAATTCGGGGCGAGAACTTTAAATAACCACCATTACTAAAATAGTGGAGACGGCTCCCAAGATTTAAACCAACAGTTTCGTTTGCGGCATAATCCCATTGTGAATATACATCAACAAGTTGGCTGGTTCTGCGGCTGATAAACGATTCTCTCACATCGCCTAACTCGGTGTATTGAACATCAAAATCGGTGTAGTTTACTCCAAAATTTATAGTTCCGGATTCTAGTTGTGCTTTAAAGCCTTGTTTGAGTTCAACTTGTTTTACACGGTTTTCTAAACTTAAAGGACGGATATTTACAGAATCGGTTTGAGCGCCATTGGCATTAGTTCTTACCGGAAAAGCAAAATCTTCTTTCAGATAATCGCTGTTGAAATCGGTGTACCCAAAACTAGATTCAGAATATAAATTCGTATTTAAATTTGCATTAAACTGAGCACTTATGGTTGCGTTATTCCAATTATTCGTTGTTTGATTTGTAGTTATGATATTCTGTTCATCCCGAAAATAAGATTGTGCGGCTTCATCTTTACCAAAATAACCACTAATAATAAATTGATTTCCGTTCTCGAATTCTGAATACACCTTTCCATGTAAATCATAAAATGAAGCGTTGGTACTTTGAACATCAATTTCATCGAGTGAAATGGATCGAATAAACCGATTGTCGAAGCGAGGAGGGACTAGTATTTCCAACTCTCGGTCAACATCCAATCCGTATTCGATCATTTTAGAATTATTGAACCAATTCAATTCATCCATGTACGACCATCTGCCTGATAGGATAAAACTGGAGGCACCTTTTTTAAGCGGACCTTCGATGGTAGAGGATACAGCTGTGTTACTTAATCCGAGTGTTGTTGAAAACTTATTTAACGATCCTGTTCGGGTTATTAACGATAGCGTGCCACCAAGAGGGGCATGAAATTGTGCAGGCGTGATATCGTAATAAAAACCGCTTGAACGCAGTACATCTGGGTTCATCGCATCGAGTAATCCAAATAAATGACTTTGGCTGTACATGGTTTGCCCATCAAGCAGAACCTGAAATCCATCCGATGAACTGCCTCTGATGTTTATTCCATCGTTGATGGCCGTATTCATACTTACAGCCGGTAAAGTTTGCAAAGATCGTACGGCGTTACTTTCGCCAAGTGGACTAAAACTCCCAACCTTCATCAATCCATACAGCAGCGTATCGGATGGACTATAAAAATTTACGCCCTGCACAATTATTTCTTTGCCGTCGTATTTTTTGGGGATAAGGCGAACGGTTACATCAGCTAAGTTTGTCGCTTCTTCCAATGAAACCGTTATTTGTTGACTCGCATAGCCGACATAGCTAACCAAAAGCGAAATTGATGGTTCAGAAAGCATAGCAGAAATACTAAACCTTCCCGTTGCATCGCTGTTTACGCCTTTAATTTGACCAAGCTCACGCCAAGAAATGGTAGCAAAGGGAAGACGCTCGCCTGTATAGGCATCAACAACAAAACCATGAATATTCACCTCTGAAGTTGAGCTAACTTCTCCGGTTTTATAAATGATAGCCTGATTTCGATTGTCGTTCACTTTTAATCCCAAGCCGGAACTTTGAATCGTTTGTTCTAGAATTTCAAAAAGATCAGATGGATCGGCATCAAAACTTATGCGGATGTCGGCAATTAAGGCTTCGCGATATAAAAAACGGTATTCCGTGTGCGATTCAATATCACGGATGATCTCAAGCAGCGCTTTATTTTGATAGGAATAATCCTGCGCAGAAACCGCAGCTGTGAACATTAAAAACCACCCGATACAACTATAAAATCGCAGCATTGAAATGTTGGCTATTCCATTGAGATAAATTCGTATTCGTTGGCATTTACAGAGCGGAAGGTTCCGCCTAAAACTAAGCCCAAATCGTCGAGGGTCTGAGTAACAGAATCTAGTATGAGCGTACCTGTAATTTCTGAACGATCCTGAAGTTGATCAATATTTACGATAACCCCAAAATGTTGATTGATTTCGTTTATTACTTCGGCAGGATCAGAACTATTGAACACTAAACTGTTTGATTGCCAATCGGTAAATTCTTCGGCGTTTGATTCAGAAAGTAATTGTAGCTCACTTTTGGTGATTTCAGAAGCCTGTCCGGGCTGCAAAATAACGGCTTCATCGGTCTGGTTTGATGAAAATGACACACTGCCTTCTTCAAGGTAAACAACCGCCTTGCCGCCCCAGTTGCTCAAATTAAAGCGAGTACCCAGCACAGTTACTGTACCAAAGGTTGCATCAACGGTGAACGGCGAATCAGGATTCGATACTACATCAAAGAAGGCCTCGCCTTCAATGCTGTAGCTTCGGTTGGTAGATGATCGATCAACAAAGAGTTTAGAATATGGACGAAGCGTAACTTCCGAGCCGTCTTGTAGGGTTACTTGCTCGATGGTGGATTCACTCTGGGCCATCAATTCAAGTTGTGGCTGCATTTGCAACCAGAAGAACCCAATAAATGCGGCGATTAGCACCACAGCAGCAGAAGCCCAAGCAAAAGTAGAGGTGCGACTAAAGAGAGGAGTAACATTGGCTTTTCTCTGTGTTGTTTGTTTACTGATTTGATTCCAAATGTTATCAGAAACTGTTGCAGGTATGCTATACGTTGCCAGTTCTTTATTTTTGATGGCAATTAGCTGATCAATCAACGGATTTCCTAAATCAGCAAAAGACGAACCTGTGTTTAAGCTAGCTTCAATTTCTTGGGCTAGCATTAAATCGGGATCGTTTGGAGGAAGTTGTTGATCAGTTGCCATGATGTTATCAAAAAATAGAAGCAGGTCGCATTATCACGACCTGCATTCGAGTTTATTTAGTTACCGCCTCTGCGATCAGTATTGCTGTCTCGACGCTCGCCATCACCTAGAGCAAATCGAATAGTATTAGGAAGTTTGTTGAATCGCATTAGAGCTGTTCCATCTTCCGATAAGTCGATAGTTCCTTCCATTACGGTCTCTTCAGGAACACCATCGATGGTTTTATTCATAGTTACGCTGTATGTGATGGTACCACTTACGGCAAATTCTAGCGAACCGTGAGCTTTAACAGTGTCTTTGTTTACTTCGATGTTTGTGAATTCTAAATCCACATTGTACGAACGTGAAGCTTCAACTGAATCGCGTGTTACGCCTGCTGCATTTCCAGTTCCGGTGTGTGTTCCGCTAAGTGTTAAGAGAGAGCTGGTTGAATGAATACCTGCTAAGCGGAAGTCATCGGCTTTTGAAAAGCTACTGCTACGGAATTTTCCGGTATGTTGCCCTGCTTTGGTGCCAGAGTAAGCAATTGCTTCGATATTCTCCTTGTCTTGGCGTGGGAACTCGATAAATCCGCCTTCAAGATCTGTAAATATAATTGCCTGGTTCACATCAATTGATTTACTAAAGGCACCGTTTTCTACACTGCGAGAGTAATCAAGGCTGTGGATACCTGTTTCGGGGTCGTAGCTGTAGGTATAGTTGCGCTCACGTCCGCGACCATCATTCCCACGATCAGGATCAGGTTTGAAACGTGCATCTGTACTGCCGTAGCTGATTCCTTCTGATGATACATCAGAAAAAGCGTCGTATAAACTGCTCATCATACCGGATTCATCGTCGGCGATGGAAGTAGTTACAATGTGTGCAGCCAGGTCAACGTCTTCAGCCGAAATTGCTTCAACATCGTTATTAACTGATGAACAAGCACCAAAAGTTACCAATAAGGCAAGTGCCAGAAGAGATAGGTTGTTTAAGTTGCTTAGTTTTTTCATTTGAGTTACCTCTGATAATTAATTAAGGATTTATTTTTTGTGACTCATCCTTAATACACCTGAGATTAATGCTACCCCCAATCGAATTCAATTTTTTTTATTAAGTGAAAAGTGAAAAGTGAAAAGTGAAAAGGAGGGCTGTTGGTCAATTTCGGATATTTTAACCAGAAACCAGAAACCAGAAACCAGAAACCAGAAACCAGAAACCAATAACCAAATTCCAATAACCAATATCTGAAACCAGCTACCTAAAGCCATCGAGCTTGTTGCGTAAATCTTTCAGCGCTAATCCCATATGGTTCTCGATCGTTTTTACCGAAACCCCGAGCACTTCAGCAGCACTTTTGTAGGTGAATTCCTGAATGAAGCATAATCGAAATACTTCCTGTCGTTTTTCCGGCATTTGATTGATAGCATTAGTCAATGCCTCGGCAAGTTCCTGATTCTCGATATTAGCGTCAGCTTTTTGGTCAGACTCTGTAGCCTCTGTTTCGGCATTTTCATCAAACTTTGAATGATCTCGAAATAAGTTCAGCATTCGCGTATAGGCAATTCTGAAAAGATAGGCCCTTAGAGACTTTTGCTCATCAATTTCTTCTCGCTTTTCCCAAATCATAACAAATGCTTGCTGAACCAGATCTTCTGCTTGCTGTTCTGAGAGTCCTTTTTTTAGCAAAAAGTGGTAGAGATAGGAGTGATGTACATCAAAAAAGAGTTTAAACGCTTTATGATCGCCAGATTTAATGGCGAGCAACAATTCAGGATTATCCTTGTTATTCTCTTTGCGGAGCGCTAAAAGAATTAATAAATAGAACATCAAAAATTTCATGCCCGAATATACAGGCAATTTCAAAACTTGTGCGTACTTTTATAGCAACTTTGCAGGCGTATGATTTTTCTGATTCTCTTACTTACTCTAGGCTTTGATACAACCCAACATAAAGAGGTTGAGGTTTTTAAGCGTGAAATCAACGGTGTAATCGAAATTTGGGCGATGAACCCGAATATCTATCCTGTAACGGTAGAATTATCAGCAACGCTAACTAATCTAAATAGTGATAAACCGTTACCGCATATCGAAGTATTAACTTACGATCGCGAGGAAAAGCTTTTTACCTTGGTTCCGGTTGATCCGGCAAAAGCCTGGAATTTTGAAACCAATTACATCACGTATACAGGAGATGTATATGCCCGCCATGACGATTCATTTCAATATCGATTTCCATTTAGAAATGGCAGCACGTTTGGTGTTTCGCAGGGTTTTGGAGGTGAGTTTTCGCATCAGGGAAATATTCAATATTCCATCGATTTTATGATGCCGGAGGGTACTCCAATCTATGCCGCTCGCGACGGAATGGTGATAGAAGTAAAAGAAGATTCACAAAGTGGAGGCGACGACAAAAAGTATGTAGATGAAGCAAATACGATCACGATTCTACATGGCGATGGAACCATGGCCGATTATTCGCATCTGCAATTTAATGGGGCACACGTTCGCGTAGGTCAATCGATAAAACTAGGGCAGTTTATAGGGTATTCAGGTTCAACAGGATTTGTAACCGGTCCTCATCTTCATTTTGGCGTAAAAAAGACATTGCAAGGAGGGAAGTACGAAACCATTCCCATAAAATTTGCTACGCCAAATGGCCCGGTAGTTCCTCAAGAAGGGAAGCGATACCGAGCGTATTGAGTTTATTTTTTAGAACTCGATTTAAGATTTAACTCATTCAGCGATAAACCTTCCATCACCGTTTCGTAGTTTGAGATATCTTTTGGCAAGATGATGTCGTTACTCTCGCGTGCCAAGCCTTTCAGCTTTCCTAAGTATTTTTCAGCAAGTCGAAGTCGCATTGCTTCGGTTCCCATTGGTGAATTCAAAGCTTCGGCTACTTTTTCTATAGAGATCGCGGTGGCTTCAGCCAATGATTCGATTTCTTTCGCCACACCCTCAGCTTCGTTTATGCGGCTTTGCATTTCAGCTTCAGAAATATTGATGATTTCAGCTCGAATCCCTTCCGCATCGTTAATTTTCGAGCCCTTAACACCTTCAGATCGGGCGATTACTGCACGGCGATCACGTTCGGCAGTCATCTGACGTTCCATCGCTTTTTGAACCGTTCTGGGCGTGATAATATTTTTGATTTCGTAGCGATGAACTTTTATACCCCAAGGCATTTCCATTTCTGCCAATACCTTTACAACCTCTTTACTCATAAAAGCACGCTCTTCGAAGGTCTCGTCAAGATCCATCAAACCAATTACAGAACGGGTTGTAGTTTGAGACAGTTGAATGGCAGCATTTCTGTAATCAGTCACGCCGTAACTGGCATTTACAGGATCCATTACACTCATGTAGATCACACCATCTACCTCAACCTTAACATTGTCTTTGGTGAAGCATTCTTGAGGTTCTACTTCGATGGTTTCCTCACGCAAATCTTGTTTGTAAACCACTTTATCAACAAAAGGGATTAAGGCATGAAATCCAGGCCCTAAGGTTTTTTGGTAATTTCCAAGTCGCTCAACGATATAGGCAAACTGATTAGGCACCAATCGGAATGACATGATCACTTTTACCAATAGATAAACCATAAAGGCCATCACCAAAGCAAAACTTACGTTTTCTATTATTTCAAAGATCGACATGGTTACTCTCCTTTTGATTTTGTGTGATCGCTGACTTTGCTAACCCCTTCGAAAAAGGTTTTTAAATTTGCAGTTTCGGTTGGCAGTACCGAAATATTCGAGGATTCAATAATCCGTCCAAACTCATCGATGTATTGCTCCACTAATTTGGTTTTAACAGCTAATTCGCCACCGGGGTGTTGCATTGCCTGGGCAATACGTTTGATGCCGTTAGCCGTAGCCTCAGCCACTAATTCGATCTCTTTAGCTTTACCTAATGCTTCGTTAATACGTTTTTGACGATTGGCTTCAGAAATCAAAACCTGACTGCTTTGCTGTCCTTCCGATTCGTTAATGCGCGACTGCCGGAATCCTTCGGAATGGGTGATTTCAGCTCGTTTTTCACGTTCGGCTTCCATCTGTTTCTCCATGGTATCTACAATTTCGTTGGATGGCCGGATATTCTTGATTTCGTAGCGCAGTACTTTAATTCCCCATGGTTCGGCTGCTTTGTCGATTTCACGAACGATATTTTCATTCATTTTTTCGCGCTCGCTAAAGGTATCGTCAAGCGTGATTTTACCAACTTCGCTACGCATGGTAGTTTGTGCAAGATTAACCGCTGCCGCCTGATAATTTGATATCCCATAACTAGCTTTGTATGCATCCATCACTTTAATGTACACAAGGCCATCAACGGCAACTTCAATGTTGTCTTTGGTGATACAAGTTTGGCTGGGAACATCCAGTACTTGCTCGCGCATTTCACGCCGATAAGCTGGACGATCGACGAATGGTACCAAAAAATGAAATCCCGGTGATAAATTCTTTTTGAACTTACCTAATCGCTCCTGAATTACTTCTTCACGAAACTCAACAATGATGAAAAGTCGGGTGAAAATGAAATACATCAACAAAATGGATAAGAGTGTAAATGTCCAAAACATAGACGATGCCCTTTGTTATTCTTTTAATTTCTGTTGTTGGGTTGGTGGCTCAATACTATCAACCGGTTCTACAATCCAGGTGGTATTGTCGCGGTATTTTATGCGAACTCTAGATCCTGCAGGAACATCGCCGTCAATAGTGCGTGCCTGCCAAGAAATACCCTGAAATCGAATTCTTCCTTCGTTAGTCAGATCGTTGATGTCTTCAACTACATCCACAATTTGATCCATCGCTTCAAAATCTTCATCAGCAAATTTATATGTGGCTTCTCCGCCAAAATATTTCTTGATGAAGGGTAAAGCTCCAACCGTTAACACCACTGACGTAAGGAACCATGCCAAAGTTGCAGTGGTTGGGTCAGTTAGCAATCCTAAAAACCGTAACACACCAACCAGTAAACCGCTGAACCCTAAAATTAATGCCATGCCACTAGGTAAAGCTGCTTCCAGAGCCATAAGTATGATGCCACCGATTAGAAAAATCCAGGTAAGTGTTTCGCCGTCCATAGGCTAGAATTCTGTTTTTATTGTGAAATAGTAGATACCAAAATGAGCACTAAAAAACCCAAATTACTTGGCATTATATTTGCCAAATTGAGCCCATGAAATCATCCCCGGAAGAAAAAAATAGAGGCCTTGCAACCCTTTGGGAAACGCTGGTTAACATTTTCTCGCTAAGCAAGCCTTACCGCGTTCGGTTTTACTCTGCTACTTTTTTTGTGATCGTTGCATCCGCAATTTGGCTATCGGTGCCACTTGGTTTGCGCGAATTATTAGATGCTGTTTTTGAACAAGGGGATGGAGATCTATTAAATATTCTTGCTATCGGATTGATGGCATTGTTTGTGGTGCAGGCCGGGTTTTCATTTGCCGGAAATTATCATCTCGAATGGGTGGGTGAACGGGTAATCACTGATCTTCGGAAAAAAGTGTACGAGCACCTGCATCGCTTAGGCTTTCGTTTTTTTGCTGAACGGAGATTGGGCGAAATCACCTCGCGGCTAACCAATGATGTTGGCTCCATCCGCACCGCCCTTACCGATTCACTTCCACAATTACTTACTATCTCGTTTTCACTGATTGGATCGGTGACTTTGATGGTGATTTTAAACTGGCGATTGAGTGCCGTTATATTTGTCACGGTTCCGTTTGTAACCATAGCCACACGCTATTTTGGGCAGAAAATCCGCAAACTTTCGCGGAATATTCAAGATGAGCTGGCCGACTCAACCGCAGTTGCTGAAGATGCGTTAGGTGCTGTCCGATTGGTAAAAGCCTTTGTTCGGGAAGAATTTGAAGTAAGTCGATATACCGATGCCATTGAGAAACTGTTTAAAACCGCACGCAAGAAAGTAGTGCTCACCCAATTATTCTGGGCCGGTGTAGGCATCTTATTTCTAAGCACGTTGGTTATCATATTTTGGTACGGTGGGAAAGAAGTATTGGCAGATCGACTTACAGCCGGTGATCTGGTAGCCTTCATCATTTACGCCTTAAATATTTCGCGATCAATCAGCCAAACTTCGAGACTTTATACAGCAGTGAATACAGCAGCTGGTGCCTCTGAACGAATTTTTGAGTTGCTGGAAGAAATACCGGAAATCACCGATTTACCCGAAGCCACCAATCTAGACAGCATTCAAGGGACCATCGAAATTGAAAATCTAAGTTTTGCTTACGAACAAGATCGAAAGATTTTAGACTCGATTAACGTGCAAGTTGAGGCAGGGCAAACGGTGGCTTTAGTAGGGCCAAGTGGAGCCGGAAAAACCACTTTGCTGAATTTGATTCCGCGTTTTTACGATCCCCAAGAAGGGCGGATTCTTGTGGATGGTGTTGACATCAAAAAAGTGACGCATAAATCATTGCGGAATCACATCTCCATTGTGCCACAAGAAGTGCATTTGTTTGGAACCTCAATCAAAGAAAATATCCGATACGGAAGGCTGGATGCCACCGATGAAGAAATTATATCTGCAGCGAAAGATGCAAACGCCCATGAATTTATCATGGATACCCCGAAAGGTTACGATGCTCTGATCGGAGAAAAAGGGGTGAAGTTATCCGGTGGTCAACGACAAAGATTAGCGATCGCTCGGGCAATCTTAAAAAACCCGGAAATCCTGTTACTTGATGAAGCTACATCCTCGCTCGATTCTGAATCGGAAGCGCAGGTACAGGAAGCTTTATATCGGTTAATGAAAGGTCGAACTACTTTTGTGATCGCTCACCGATTATCAACCGTGCAACACGCTGATCGGATTTTGGTAATGGATAAAGGTGCGATTATCGAAGAGGGAACCCATCCAAAATTAATAGAAAAAGGCGGCTTATACAGCCACCTTTATGAGTTACAATTCCGAGATTTAGAGAATAGCGTAAACTAGTTATCGGTTAGATAAGCGCCGATCACTTCAGAATAATTCATGTTATCGAGTAAGTTTCTCTGATCCAATTCTGCCAGAAACTCGACAGGCACGTTGTTGCTGTACAAACCAATGATGCCCGAATATGAAAAGGTATCTAAATAACCGTTTTGCTGCAGATCGGTTAAATAGTTAATGGAAACATTGGATGAATACAAGCCAATGATGGCAGAATAGCTGAAATCATCCAAAAAACCACGTTGCTTCATATCATTCAAATATCCAACAGTTACGTTACTATTGTACAAACCGATGATGGCCGAATAACTGAAGTCGTCTAAAAAATCAGCTTCACGCATCTGCTGTAAATAAGTGATGGTAACATTGCTATTATATAAGCCAATGATCGCTGAATAACTGAAATCATCCAAAAAACGTGCTTCTTGCATTTCATTTAAGTAGCTCGTGGGCACGTTACTATTATATAGCCCAATGATTGCGGAGTAGCTGAAATCATCCAAAAAACCGGCATTTTGCATTTCAACCATATAGCTAACAGGTACATTGCTGTTGTATAAGCCAATAATTGCTGAGTAACTGAAATCGTTTAGTAAACCTGCACCTTCTAAGTCTTTGATATACTGGATGGGCACTCCGGTATTATAAAAGGCTTGAATAGCACTATTTGAGAACATAGTCAGGTTCTGTTCCTGAAACTGTTGTAGATAATCGAGATAGCCGCCTTCAATATCGGGATAATTAACAGCCGGAGCGGGTGGTGCTTCGGGTACATTAACTGCCGGAGGGAGTGGAGGAATTACTTCTGAAATTTCAGCCGTTTCACTATTGCCAAATCCAAAAAAACCAAATGGACCACCAACAAACCCCCAAATTGCAGCTGCAAGCACGAAAAATCCAATTGCCAGCAGATTACGTTTCATAGTTGGTTTATGCTGCTCTTCGTTTGGTAAACCGTAATCGATGGTTTCTTCACCTGCAGCTTTTGCTTCCAGATAATCGTCCAGATCAAAATCGTCGTTTCCGGGATTGTACTTAGTGCGTTGCATATTACTCCTCTTCAAATAAGTCGATGATTTCATCAGCGTCCAGTCGATCTAATAAGCCAACATCATTCAACTTTGATAAGAAACTAGTAGGGATACCGGCGTTATGTAAACTTCGAAGATCTTCATCTGAAAATTGATCAATGGATAGCTCACTTAGTTCATTTGAAAACTGCTCGAAACTTGCCACATTTGTTGCACCGGTTTCGAATTGAATTTGAGAAAAATCGATGTTTTGCAATGCATCAAGCGCTGCTTGTTCAGCTAAAACACCAAAATTTTCTAGCCCTTCTAAACCTTCAAGCCTTTCAAGACCTTCAAGTCCTTCCAGATCACCTAGACCTTCAAGATTTGAGAAGTCCATTTTTTCAAAGCTTTCTAAAGCTCTAAAAGCAGATTCCATCGCCAGGGCAACCGATTGTTCGGTTAGGCGTTCAATTTCTTCGGAATTTGCAACTGCAACAGCGCTTCGTTCAAGCTGTGCAAGACGTGCGGCATCGGTTACAGGAGGTGCAGGCGGAGTAGGAGGCGTAACAACGTTTACGTTACGATTTACCACTTCAGTAACCACCGGTTCACCGGAATCAGAACCAAAAATTCCGGCATAGGCTGCCCGAGGGTTCCAATCATAAAACCAAAGCACCATGCCTAAAATTGCAACTACAATAATCGAGGCATTTCGGAAAAAGTTAGAGCTTTCTCCGGGCTCCTCTTCAGGAGTAAAAGCTGATTCTTCTCCATTGGCTTTATCCTCCAGAAATTGATCTAGATCAAAATTGTTATTGTGCTGATGTTTGTTTCTCGTTGACATTTTTTAGTTACCGTCGATTTTATAAGCGTTTATTACTGATGAGGAACTCATGTTATCCAGAATTCCACGATCGTTTAGTTGTTCGATAAAAGATATAGGCACCTGATTTGAATACAGGTTCGAGATCGAGGTGCTCCCGAAATTATCGAGTAAACCTTTTTCGTTTAATTCGGAGATGTAAGAAATCGGTACCTGATTTTCGTACAATCTTGAAATGGATGTACTTCCGAAATTATCGATCAATCCATTGGGTTTAAAGGCCGCAATGTACTCTAAAGGCACTTGATTATTATACAATCGGGAAATAGATGTGCCTCCAAAATTGTCCATCATGCCTGCATCCGCAATACCTTTAATATATTCGAAAGGAACATTGTTGGTATATAAACTCACGATGGAAGAACCCCCAAAATTATCCATCAAACCGGCAGCTTGAAGATCATTTACATATTGCACCGGTACATTATTCGAATACATTGAAGCAATGGATGATCCCCCAAAATTATTCAAGGCCCCAGACTGCGCAAAGCTCTGAATATATTCAACAGGAACTTGCGCACGATAAAGTTCTTCTTGCGATGAACTCCCAAAGTTGTCTAACAATCCTGCATCATTTAGCTCAGCCAGATAATCAGTGAAAGATAAATTTGTAGGTGGGAGAGGGGTTTCGGGAATACTCGCGTTGTCGTTGAAATTAAAATTAAAATCAAAATCAGGCATAACTACATCAGCTTGTACATTTGCATCGGTTTCGATACCGAAATACGCTGCATCGTTACCCATCCATGCAATGGCCATTTGTCGTGGACTCCAATCATAATACCAAAACACAGAAGTAACCAGTATTACAAGAATAAGTAGGAAGTTTTTGGCAAAATTACCTTCCGATTTAGTTTCTTCGATGGGGTCGTTTACCGAAGCTGTTTCCTCTGCTTTATCTTCGAGGTATTGATCGAAATCAAAATCCTGATGCCCAGATTTTTGTTTTTGTCGCGACATTAATTCTCCTGTGCTTTATAAAGTTCAACAACATCAATAAAACTCAAATTATCATACAGTTCTTTCGATTTTAAATCATCCAGAAACTCAGTTGTTACACCGTTTTTATAATATTCTGTTATATACACGAATGACAAATCGAACAAATAACCACCTTCTTCTAACTGCTTTAAATAATCGAGAGAAACATCGTTTTTATATAATTCTACCACGCTAACAAACGAAAAATGATTTAAATAGCCTTCGGTGTTCAAAACATCCAAATATTCCATCGGTATTTGATTCTTGTAGAACTCATTTATTTCCACAAAAGAAAACTCTGATAGATACCCGGCTTCATTCAATGCTTCCAGATATTCTATAGGCACTCTCTCTTGATAAATCTGACGCGCTTCAAAAGCATTTAATAGGCGATCGTTCAACAATCCCCGCTGGTCAAGATTTTGCAAATAATCTGTAACTGACCCTAGATCAGAATTCGATGCAAAATTGAAAGTTGCAGTTTCGCTTGGTGGTAGTGGAGGGAGCGGAGCTGTCGGAGCTACCCTAGGAACATCCGAAATTAAAGCTGCTTCGTCGGAACCGAAAATCCCAAACCAATTGTTACTTGTGGTTACGTCGTATGACCAATAAACAGAAGCGATGAGAGCTATGGCCAACAAAAAGCCATTTAAAAGTGTATTGTTTTTTGGTTCTTCTTGAGAAGAATATTCCTCGTTCTTTGAAGCCGTGCCGCCTTTTTCTTCGAGGTAGCTGTCCAAATCGAAATCATCTTCCGAATGATTGTTATCTAGATGTTGCGAATAGCGATGCTTTTGTGACATAGAGCAATTTTTATTTTTTGATAAGACGAAATGTCGAGCCCCATTGTTTCAAGAGCTTTCATTTTAAGTTCATACAAAAAGTCGAATATCGAGCTTATGAATGAGAAAAAGATTTCTTAAACTTAAATGAATTAAGTGATTTATGAGAAATTTTCTCACCACCTCAAATCGAATGTACCATGACTAATAAAAAGCATTTCTTATTGATAAGCTGCTTATGTCTGACCCTTATTTTTGCCTTTTCAAATGTAACGGTTGCTCAGAACCAACTCATCGATCCTGAAATTGAACAAAAAATAGACGAGCTGCTTTCGCAAATGACGCTCGAAGAAAAAGCCGGGCAGCTCAATCAGCATAACGGCAGTTGGGATGTAACCGGACCAATCCCCGAGAATAATGAATATGTAGCCGAACGTGCCCGATTACTAAAAAATGGAGGCGTAGGCTCGTTGCTGAATGTAGTTGGTGCCGAAGCAACCTTAGCAGCCCAAAAACTAGCCGTTGAAAATAGCCGGCTGGGCATTCCTCTTATTTTTGGCTACGATGTTATCCACGGATTTAAAACGATTTTTCCGATTCCGTTGGGCGAGTCGGCCAGTTGGGATTTGGAAGCTATTGAACAATCCGCTCGGGTTGCAGCGATCGAAGCATCCGCGGCCGGAATTAACTGGACCTTTGCTCCTATGGTCGATGTTGGTCGCGATCCACGCTGGGGACGTGTGATGGAAGGATCGGGCGAAGATCCGTTTTTAGGATCAGAGATTGCCCGAGCTCGCGTTCGAGGTTTCCAAACCGATGATTTATCAACAGATAATTCAATTATGGCTACCGCTAAGCACTTTGCGGGTTACGGATTTTCAGAAAGCGGACGTGATTATAACACAGTTGATTTCGGTACTAATACGCTATTTAATATTGTGCTTCCAACTTTCGAAGCTGCCGTTGATGAAGGCGTTGGAACAATCATGAATTCGTTCAACGATTTGAATGGGATTCCTGCAAACGGAGATACCTTTTTGCAGCGAACAGTATTGAAAGAGCGTTGGGGTTTTGATGGATTTGTAATTTCTGATTGGGGATCAATCCGACAAATGATTAATCATGGATACTCGAAAGACTTGAAGCAATCTGCCTATCACGCTATCACCAGTGGCAACGATATGGATATGGAATCGGAAGCTTATCAGCGGCATTTGGTTGACTTAGTTGAATCAGGAAAAGTAGATGAAGCTATCGTTGATCAGGCCGTTCGTCGTGTTCTTAGAATGAAATTTAATCTCGGTCTTTTTGATGATCCATATCAATATTCTGATCCGGAACGAGAAGCAGAGTTAATGTTTACAGAAGAACATCGAGCGATTGCTCGCGATGTTGCTAGAAAGTCGATCGTGTTAATGAACAACGAGCGAGATTTACTACCACTTTCGAAAGAAACTAAAAAGATTGCGGTTATCGGGCATCTTGCCGCCGAAAAAGATGCTCCACTTGGTAATTGGCGTGCACAGGGCGACAATACTATGACCGTTTCATTATTAGAAGGGATTAGAAACGCCGTAAGCGACGATGTTGAAATCGAATTTGTAGAAGGCTATACACTTGCCCCAAATAATGGCTCTTTCGCTCGAGCACTTAGGTTCCCTGAAGACGATGGCTCCGGCTTTGCGAATGCGATTAAAATAGCCGCTACCTCTGATGTTGTAATCATGGCAGTTGGAGAAGAAGCCCTACAAACGGGCGAAGGCCGTAGTTTGGTTGATATCAGCTTGCAGGGACGACAACTCGAGTTGTTCAACATGATTCGCGAAGCAAACGACAACGTTGTGGTTGTATTAATGGCGGGTCGCCCAATTATTGAGCCGGAACTGTACGAAAACGCACATACTTTATTAAATACCTGGCATCTCGGTTCTGAAGCAGGAAACGCCATCGCGGATGTGATTTTTGGTGATTACAACCCATCAGGTAAACTGCCTATGTCGGTTCCACGTGCAGTTGGACAAATACCGGTGTATTACAATTTTCTGAATCCCGGCCGCCCAAGCACAGGTCCGGGCGATGATGGTGCTGTTTTCTGGAGTCACTACAACGACATTGAAAACACACCTCAGTATCCGTTCGGGTATGGATTAAGCTACACCACCTTCGAATATTCTGCTCCTGAATTAAGCAGTTCAACCATGAATATGGACGGAAGTATTCAAGTTAGTGTAGAGGTAAGCAATACCGGAGACATGGCAGGGGAGGAAGTGGTTCAAATGTATATTCGGGATCACTTTGCCAGCGTGATGCGTCCTGTAAAAGAGCTTCGGGGATTTGAAAAAGTCATGCTCGATGCCGGCGAAACTAAAACGATCACCTTCGATGTAAACTGGAAAACACTTGGTTTCTACGGTCAGGATCAAACGTTTAGAGCAGAACCAGGAATGTTTTCAATCATGATTGGAGGAAGCTCAGATAGCGTTCAATCCGTTGATTTTGAATTGGTAGACTGAGACAGCTTTTAAACGAGTAAAACTCCAAATACTTTTAGAGCTAGAAAAGGACGTTCAGGATTTACTTGAACGTCCTTTTTTTATTTGTTGAAATTTAGGGGAGTTCAGCTTAAGGAGGTTATTAAGAACCTTCAATTAAATAGTAATGAGTAAGATAGAACATGCTGTAAAGGTATTAGAAGAGCATATTGCTGAAATATGTTCAGTTAGTGATTGGGCGCACTTAATGGGTTTTGAGTCCGAAAATTATTTTAATAGAAAGATCAGAGGACGTTTTAACAAAAGTCCATACCAACTCATTGTTGAGAAAAAACTGGAAATAATCACTGAAAAGCTAGAAGGTTCCACCGATGAGATACTGTTTTCTATTGCATTGGATGTTGGGTTTGTAGATAACAATGCCCTTTA
>JAEPNO010000025.1 GCA_017643365.1 Balneolaceae bacterium
CTTACCGTGATCTACGTGACCAATGGTGCCCACATTCACGTGGGGCTTGGTGCGTTGAAAGGTCTCTTTTGCCATTGCTTAAATGTATTGTTGTGTATAGTTAAAAAATCTTCCGATACCAGTGAGCCGATAGTCGGACTTGAACCGACGACCCCTTCCTTACCATGGAAGTGCTCTACCGCTGAGCTATATCGGCTTGGCTGAGCGAGCGACCGGGATCGAACCGGCAACATTCAGCTTGGAAGGCTGACACTCTACCAATTGAGTTACGCTCGCTGGTGTTCAGTAAGTTTGTGGGGAGAGCAGGATTCGAACCTACGAAGTCGAAAGACAACAGATTTACAGTCTGCCCCAGTTGGCCACTTTGGTATCTCCCCATTCCACAAAATCGAGCCAGTGACCGGATTCGAACCGATGACCGACGGTTTACAAAACCGTTGCTCTACCAACTGAGCTACACTGGCTTTTTGCGAAAGACTTCAAAAATACCCATAGATCGAAAAATTGTCAACATTTTCTGCAACAAAAATTTCACTCTGGCTATTTTTTTTTCGATCGCTTATTTCTACGCCTCCAATGCTTATAAAATAGCACTGCACAAAGCAAGGCAATAACAACCAAAATCAGCTTCCCATAGGTCGATAGATAGCTTCCTATCACTTGCCAGTTCTCTTTAATCAACCAGCCCGCACCTATCAAGAGCCCATTCCATAACATCGAACTTATGAGCGAATTCACTACCGTTTTCCACATACTAAGGTGAGACATACCCGCAGTTAATGAAATTACTGAGCGTGTACCGGCCAAAAAGCGATTTGAAACTACAACCCATTGTCCGTATTTCGACATCCAAAAACGACCGATTCGGATATAATCGTAATTTATGAAACGAAGTAGAATATGATCATGTCGATTTGCTGAAATTTGATTTTCCAGCTTATTACCAATCCAATACATATTCATAAATCCGGCAACCGACGCTACAACCGTTAATCCCCAAATCGGGAATAATCCAATTACTCCTTCAGCAGCCAAATACCCACTAAACGCAACTAAAACATCGCCGGGTAAAGGTGGCACAACATTTTCTAAATAGGCAATTAGCGTAAAGATCAAATACACACTTACCGGACCTGCGAGAGAGATCCAATCAACTACTTGTTGTATGAATTCATCTACCATTTATGTAATCGGCAAAAGTAGCGCGACCGCGCTTACAGTTATTCCTTCTTCACGACCGACAAACCCCATTTTTTCGGAGGTAGTCGCCTTTACAGATATTTGATTCAGGTTCACCTCCAAATCATCCGCAATGGTTTGCCTTATGGCGGGCATGAAAGGCATCAATTTTGGGCGCTGTGCTACCACGGTTGCATCAATATTTCCCAAGATGTAGCCTTCTTTTTTTACTAACTGATAACAATGTGTTAGCAGTTTTCTACTATCTGCATCTTTGAATTCGGGGTCGGTATCCGGGAAATGCTGACCTATATCACCTAGAGCTACTGCCCCGAGTAAAGCATCGGTAATTGCGTGGAGCAACACGTCTGCATCTGAATGACCCAGCAATCCTTTTTCGAAAGGAATTTCTACTCCTCCGAGAATCAACTTTCGACCTTCAACTAATTTGTGGGTATCAAAACCGTAACCGATTCTCATTGATTTGCTCTTTGCTTCAGTATTAATTCCGCTATTTCCAGATCAACAGGATAGGTAATTTTCAAATTCTCCCGATCACCTTCAACAACTTTCACCGTTTTGCCGAGACGCTCAACTAGTGAGGCGTCATCTGTTCCAACAAAACCGTCAGCTATCGCTTCAGAATAAGCCCGACTTAAGATCGATTTTTCAAATACCTGAGGGGTTTGCGCCTGCCATAAATACTTTCGATGAGGGGTTTCTTTTATTGATCCGTCACCATCTACTTTCTTAATGGTGTCTTTTGCAGGAACCGCAATAATTGCCCCGCCAAATTGCTTGGCCACTGAACTACATTCCATTATTAGTGCAGGATTTATAAATGGTCTTACCGCATCGTGCACTGCAACTACTTCCACAGCATCCAACACCAAACTCAATCCATTTGCGATAGAAAATTGTCGTTCAGCTCCACCTTCAATCACATTAAACTGAACGGCACCCTCTGGCAAAGTAGAGACAATCTTCTCAACCTCAGAAATCCAATATTTTGAAGTCGGAATTATGACTTGAACAACACTTGGCACCTTTAGAAAAGCCTGAATGGTGTGCCAAAGTATAGGCTCATCACCCAGCGGTAAAAATGGCTTAGGCAGGTCTGATTGCATTCTTGAACCAGAACCTGCTGCCGGAATAATTACCGCGAGTTTCGCCACTTTTTAAATAATCAGCATTGCATCGCCAAAGGAAAACAGGCGATAATCTTGCTCTTTTGCTTCTTCGTACGCTTTCATCAAGAAATCGTAGCCTGCAAACGCCGCGCCTAACATCAACAAGGTAGACTCAGGGCGATGAAAGTTAGTTACCAATGCTTCGGTAATCTTAAACTGGTAAGGCGGGTAGATAAACTTATCAGTCCAACCTGTTCCCATTTTCGACATACCGCTAGCCATCACTGAAGTCTCGATAGCTCGCACAACACTAGTACCGATAGCAACCACTTTATTCTGCTTTTTGTTAAGAGCAGTGTTGATTTTATCAGAGGTGTCTTTCGAAATGAAATAGTTTTCAGAATCCATACGGTGTTTGGTCAAATCTTCAACCTCAACATTTCGGAACGTTCCCCAACCGATATGCAGGGTAACAGGCAAGAATTCGATTCCTTTTGCCTTCACTTTTTCGATAAGCTCTTCGGTAAAGTGCAAGCCCGCCGTTGGTGCAGCAACCGCGCCTCGTTCTGTGGCAAAAACAGTTTGATATTGCTCCTTATCTTCGTCGCGTGGCTCCCGCTCGATGTATGGAGGGAGTGGCATTTTCCCTAGAATATCTAGTTTGCTATAAAGATCTTCGTTTGCGCCATCATGCAGAAATCGAATAGTTCTACCTCTCGAGGTTGTGTTATCAACCACTTCGGCCATTAGCTCATTCTCGCCTTCGCCAAAATACAGCTTGTTACCGATACGAATTTTACGCGCCGGCTCAACCAACACATCCCAAAGCATATTTTCAGGCTGAAGCTCGCGAAGTAAAAACACTTCGATATCCGCTTCGGTCTTTTCCTTTTTACCGTTTAAACGAGCAGGAAATACTTTAGTATTGTTATAGATTACAACATCACCTTCATTCAAATACTCGTGTATATCAGAAAACTTTTTGTGTTCTATAGTTTGTTCGGCACGATTAAGCACCATTAAGCGAGCATCATCTCGTTTATTAAGTGGAGTATCGGGAATGTTTAGACCTTCAATTTCGTATCTAAAATCGGTGAGTTTCATCTCTCGGAATTGGTTAAATTGAGATTTATCTTAATATCTTTCAAAAGAGCGCAAATATATGCTTTTTGAGGGCGTAATTCAATGTTAAAAGCTATATATGGCATTTTACTTCATATATTCAAATTATTATACTAAGTGTTCTTAGCAATCGTTCGATTGGAAACTATTATCACAATGAAAAAAATCTATTCCCTCTTATTTGTAGTAGCACTGGTTAGCTCAACCGCTTTTGGGCAATTAAGATCTGATTTGCCCGGGTACTACGATTTTACCGGCCCACTTATTAATGAAAGCGCTCCAACTGTTGAAACCGGTTTGAATCGATTTTTTAGCCGAGTTAAAATGCAACATTCTTATAGCATGTCTTTTAACTCATTTGGTGGCAGTTATCAAAATGTAAATGCCTACACAAATACCCTACTGTTCGACATAAGCCCAAGAATGAATGCCCGTGTGGATGTTTCTTTTTTACATTCTCCTTTTGGCGGATCACAAAATATTGCCGGCACCAGTAACTTTCAGAATCAAGTACTTATCCGAAATGCAGAGCTGAATTATAAAATCAGCGATAAGGCTTTTATTCACATTCAATATCAGCAGTTACCTTCGGGATTTGGGTATGGATATAATCCTTACGGCTACAACAGATATAACCGATTCAGCAATAATCGCTTTTGGTACTAAACTTATTTGAATGACCGAAAACTCGCCTGACTCGAAAAACCTGTCGGTTAATCCCTTATTCTTAAATGCAGCGATTGGCTTTTTAAGTGTTTTGCTTATCGCTTTATTAATCGCATTAACAACACGAATTATTTATCCGCGCATTCTTAATTCCAGAACCGAAAGTAACTCGCAGTTAATTAGTAGTGTAATTCAGCTTGAAGTTTTAAATGGAAGTGGCGTTGCTGGAATTGCGAATAGATTTACTGGTGTGTTACGTAAAAATGGATTTGATGTAGTTGAAACCGGGAACTTTGATCATTTTAATCTAGAAGAAACCATCGTAATTTCACGTAGCGGAATTATGGAAAACGCCAAACATGTTGCTGCGGCACTTGGCATAAACGAAAAGAATATTCTAAGAGAAGAATCTCAAGATTTTTATTTAGATGTAACCGTGGTAATTGGCCACGATTTTGAAAAGCTTAATACTGAATAATGGTAAATATTAAAGAACCTGCTAACGATCAATTTCAAACCAAACCCGACTCTAAGAGCTTGGTTGAAGTTGTAATCGAAGGCATGAAAGAAAAAAAAGCAACCGACATTACTGTGATGGATGTGTCGGATTTAACAACACTGACCGACTACTTCGTAATTTGTAGTGGTACTTCTGATACGCAAATTAAAGCAATTGCCGACTCAGTGGAGGATGCCTTGCTGAAGCAAACCGGTGAAAAACCTTGGAAAAAAGAAGGGCTTCAAGCACGCAATTGGATTATTCTCGATTTCATTAATATCGTAGTACATGTGATGAGCAAAGAAAAAAGAGAATACTACAGCATAGAACGGGTTTGGAACGATGCCCGCATCACCAACATAGAGAATGAGTGAACACCAATTTAACATCCTTGTAACCGAGCCCATCCCCGAGAAGGTAATCCAATATCTTGGGGAATTTGGCAATGTTACGGTTGGCGAAGTTGGTACTTATCAAAACGAACAAGCACTTATTGATGATATTGGGAGCTACCACGCACTGCTCTGCATGTTATCAAACCCCATCTCAAAAAATGTATTGCAAGCCGGAAAAAAGCTACAAATAGTAGCAAATTTTGCGGTAGGCTATAACAATATCGATGTTGCCGCAGCTCAGGAATTATCTATCAAAGTGGCAAACACACCCGATGTGTTAACCGAAGCTTGCGGAGATTTTGCCATGGGCTTGCTGATGGCTACTACCCGACATTTTTATCAGGCGGAGAAATACCTTCGGGAAGGAAATTTTAAAGGCTGGGAACCCATGGGATTCCTTGGACCGGAACTACGTGGACGAAGTTTAGGCATTGTAGGAATGGGTCGCATCGGGCAGGCATTTGCGCATCGAGCTAGAGCTTTTGGGATGAATATTTTCTATCACAATCGTCGCCAGGTAAGTGCCGACATCGAAGAAGCGTTGCAGGCTACCTATTTTGATGATTTAAACACCATGGCTGCACAAGCAGATGTATTGAGTTTAAATTGCCCGCTCACTCCCGAAACGCATCACTTAGTTGATTCGAATTTGCTCAATATGATGCCAAATCATGCAGTGTTGATAAATATTTCGCGGGGGCCCGTAGTTGATGAAGCTGCATTGGCAGAAGCTCTTCAAAACGGAACCATTTACGCAGCGGGGCTTGATGTGTTTGAGGAAGAGCCCAAAGTACACCCTAAATTGCTGGAAGCACCTAATTGCACCATACTTCCACATATTGCCAGCGCCACTTTCGAAACACGAAATGCCATAGGTATGCTTGCGGCAAAAGCGATTGTTCAAGTTTTACAAGGTGAGAAGGAACAGAATATCCCAAATCTTGTTTCCTTATAGTAACTTAACTCCCTCGTAACAGAGGCCTTATGCTAAACCAGCTGAAATCGATTACCGCACTTTTATTTGGGGTATTAGCCATATTGGCTATATCGTTTTTTGTATTCGAATGGATGCAATTAAATCGGTCTATTGATGAACAAGTCGTTCAATCTGAAGCTGAAACAGCAACCATTCAGGCTTACAATAATTTCAGCACCTATGTATATAATTTCACGTCTGCATCAGCCGAATTCGTAGAGGACTTGAAAACGCAATTGGTTTCAGGTGCACAACTTGATTCCGAATCGTTTGATTATCGCGATTATGGATTTTGGGGCTTTACAGTTTTTAGAGGGGGGAAATCATTTTTCTGGGATGGCTTTTCTACAACTGAAAATGAAGACTATTTCTTTGAAGAAATCGATGATATTCAGGTGAATTTACAGCGAGATGGTAATGTCAGATACATTGAATCTATTATTCCATTCCAACTTTCCAGTACAACCGATACCACTCGTTATCATGTATTAACACGAGCAAAAGTTCATCAAACAAATACTTCTGATATTGGCACTGAAAGCCAGCTTGATGCCTCAGAGTTTTTTAAAGGCCCTTCTCTATATCCGGTTCGATTTAGCTTCTCGACGGTTAACAACGATTCGTTGCTAGCAGCCTCAACTTTTACTTCGATTTCGGGTGATAATCTGGCAACCATTTATACTACCGGTAACGATATTGATCTATATTCGCAATCATTACAGGACAAAGTAATCCGATTACGAAGTTTCTTTGTTGGCTCATTTGTATTCGTTTTTCTTCTTCTATTGATTTGGACTTCAAGAAACTCCCATCCTTATTTACGCTTTTTAGTGCAGGTAATTAGCGCCGGAGCCGTTTATTGGTTGTTAAGTACTCAGTTAATAGTTCAGGTACTATCCGAAACAGCACTTTTTACCGGCTACAATTTCGAATGGTTTACTATCATCGTGCCATTAATGTTTTTGTATGTAGCCTTACATCTTGTTATAAAAACCAGGTTGAGCGATCTAACACTAAATGATCAAAGAGAATATAATCTCCTCAGTTTCATACATGGTACATCTATTGGGGTATGGTTAATCATCATTTTCAACTTCTCAAGTGATATCCTTTCTACTACACAATTTAACCTGTTTAATCAAACCCTTACCAGCTCGCTCAGCACCACTTTTTGGCTTTTATTTATGGGAGGGGCGGCATCTTTAGTGTTAACAATTGGCAATAGAACTTTTTATAGGATATGGGAGAATCAAGAATCTTTGCCATGGAATTGGCTATGGTTTTCAATACTTGGTTCATCACTTGTCTTGCTGATAACCTGGTTCTTTAAATCAACCTTTTACATAGATGCCTGGACTCCTGTATTAGTTGCCCTTTTATGCGGGGGAATCCACACAATTACCATTATTCAATGGAAATTTAAGGTCAAAAAATACAGGTCTTCGTTACTAAGGCTTTACCTTTTAATAAATCTGATTGCTGCACTCGGTTTCACCGCGAATCTATATTTAACCTATCAACAAGAGTTGCAACTTAGGCTCTATACCGAGGCGCAGAATTTTGTGGTTGATAACGAAGAGCGTATTGAAGCGGTTACTACTAATCTATTGATGAAAGCACATCGACAAGTGCCCAGCATTTCGCTTTTCAACGTTTCTAATTTTGAACAGATCGTATCTCAAATAATCGAAGATGACTGGCTCAACTACTCGTTTTCCATTCAATTGATCGACAGAAATGGCAACCCTCTAGCAGAATACAATACCAACCTTTCTGCTCCACAATGGTCGACCAACTTTCGAGTACAGGAGCTCATCATTCCTTTCGAAGACGAACGCATCCGTAGAGAGAATCTACGTCCCGTTTTGCGTGATAAACCCATAAATACGGTAAACGCACAGTACTCATTTTTTAGCCGAGGCTGGGTTCCCGTTTATCGAAATTCGAGATCAGAAGACATCACCGGTTGGATACTCGCATCCGTGTATCGAGAAATCCCCGAAATTAACCGTCCGTTTCGAAGTTTTGTAAATGCCACCATTAAATCGTTCGACGAAACTGCTTTTTCGCTCACCGAATTTAACGAAGGCAAACCCATCCGTAGTTCGGTAATTGGTACACTAAACTCCGTTCCCGATTACGGTGTTTTACCTCAATCGGTGATCAACAAATTAAAGACTGATTCCGGCTATTCAGAGCGCAATACAATTCAAGAAGTAAATGTAAATGAGTTGTTTATGCGCACGCAAAAAGATCGAATAGTTAGAGCGGCGTACCGCAATATTTCAAACACGCAAATACTCTATACATTTCTACGTATCTATTTCACTATTACCATCCCGTTTATTCTTTGGATGTTATGCGTGCTTGGCTACCTGCTTTTCACCCATCAGTCAGAAACACGCCGAATTCGTGACCGACTTCTAGATCGACTGATCATGGCCAGTTTACTATGTCTCATTATTTTGGTGGCCGTTACCTACGAGGTATTAGAGCAACAGAATAAGCTGCAAATGCAGGAAGAACTACGCACCAAATTAAAAACGCTTGTTTCCAGCATTGAAACTGCCAACGAACAAGAAATTTACTCAGAATCTTATCTCGAAAACCTTACCGACATCATTGGCGTTGACGCCACTCTTTTTATTGATGGAAGCCTGATCAACTCAACTACCCCGCAAATTTATTCGAAGCATTTAGTTTCGGAAATCATCCCATGGAATGTGTACTCAAGCATTGTATATGGCGGATTTGAACAAGAAATCAATGTAATTCAGCTGGACGATCTTGAGCTCATGATCGGGTACCAACCTTGGCTAAATCAAAACCAACAAATGGTGGGAATTGCAGCAATTCCAACTTTCCTGAAAACCCCGCGATTCTACGAACAACTGCTAACCACAACCAGTTACCTTTTGGCTATCTATACATTGATATTTGGCATTCTGATTGTGATAATTGGAATCATTTCCGCGCGAATCACCTCGCCGTTGGAAGAACTTGAACGCGGACTCGAAAAGATTTCTCAAGGTAACCTGAACACCCGATTACCGGTAAGCACTGTGGATGAAATTGGGCTGCTAACCAAAGCTTACAATACCATGGTTGCCAAGCTAAAAACCTTGCAAGAAGAACTCGCCGATCGAGAGCGACAAGCAGCGTGGCAACAAATGGCGCAACAAGTAGCACACGAAATTAAAAACCCACTCACCCCAATGAAGTTGAATCTGCAGCATCTTGAACGGCAACTGCAGCAAACCGGCGACGACCTCCAACAAAACAAACCGCGAGTAGTTGCGATCACCAAAAGCATGATCGAACAAATTGATGCCCTCAGCAAAATTGCTTCTGATTTTTCGAAATTCGCGCGTCCATCAAAACAGGAATTTCACGACATAAAAATTAACCAGCTCATCAAATCGGTAACTGATTTATATGCCGAGGACGACATCAAGCTCATTACTTTGCTTTCGAATGACGAGATCACCATTTCAGGCATTCAAGACGAACTGCGTAGGGTGTTCGTTAACCTCATCAAAAACGCTCAAGAAGCGATCGACGATGATGGACAGGTAACCATCGAAAGCCACATAACCGCTGATCGTAAACGCATTTTGATAACCATCACTGATACCGGAAAAGGCATCGACAGCGAAACTGCTGAAAGTATTTTTATGCCGAATTTTTCCACTAAAACCTCGGGAACCGGCTTAGGGCTGGCCATCACCAAAAAAATTGTAGAAGAGCATAAAGGCGCAATCACTTTCCAGAGCACACTGGGTTCCGGAACCTGCTTCACCCTCGATTTCCCGCTAAAAAATAGCTGACCCCAACCGTATTCTTACGCCGAACTGTTGTATCATTAGCCCTCTCAAAAAATAGCTATGAAACACGGCATCGACGAAATAAAAAAGGAAAGTTCTACCCTGCTCACTATTGGGTTACCGATTGTGGGCACTCAATTATTGGGCATGGGGTTAAACGTTACCGATACCATCATGGCGGGGAACTTATCGGCAGCTGATCTTGCTGGCGTAGCCGTTGGGAACGCACTTTATTTTCCGGTTTCTCTTTTTGGCATGGCGATTTTAGTGGCCATCAATCCAATCGTTTCGCATTATTTAGGCGCAAGAAAATTCGACGAAATTGGTAAGTCAGCGCGGCAAACTTTGTGGATGGTTGCATTTTTAACTATTCCTTCGATTGTTGTGATCCAAAACCTGGATGTGTTGATGCAGTGGATTGGCGTAGATCCCGAGATCATCCCAAAAGCCTCAGGATACATGAATGCCGTTGCTTGGGGAATTCCCGGTCTGCTCACTTTTGCCGGACTCCGATACTTCAGCGAAGGGCTCGCCATAACAAAACCGGCCATGTACATCGCTCTGCTAATGTTAATCATTAACATTCCTGCCGATTACATTTTGATGTACGGGAAATTCGGCTTCGAAGAAATGGGTGCTCGCGGTACCGGCTACGCAACCACAGTTGTACAAACTGCTGGTGGTTTAGCCATGATCATTTTTACGGCAACCTATAAACCTTTTAAACGCTTCCATGTATTCGCTCGAACCAAAGGTCCCGACTGGTTTTACGTGAAAGAAATTGTGCGAATTGGGGTGCCAAACGGCATCAGTTCAACACTCGAAGTGTTGTTATTTGCTGCGGTTAGTGTGTTGATGGGAACGTTATCGGTAACGGCATCGGCCGCTCATCAGGTTGCGCTCAATATTGCAGCAACGGTATTTATGATCCCATTCGGGTTATCGATGGCGATTTCGCAACGGGTAGGTCGTGCGGTTGGTCAAGGCTCGATGGATGAAGCTCGATTTCGAGGATTTCTGGGAACCGGAGTTTGTACGTTGATTATGATCGTCACCGCATTTCTGATTTTCACCTTCCCCGAATTGATCGTAAGTATTTATTCAAACGATCCGGAGGTGATGGCGCTGGCTGTTTCTCTCATTTTCTATGCTGGGGTTTTTCAAATCTCCGATGGACTACAAGTGGGTGGCTTCGGCTCCCTTCGCGGCCTAAAAGACACCCGAATGCCTATGGTGTTTAATTTTATTTCTTATTGGTTGATTGGCTTTTCGGTTGGCTATTATCTCGGCATCGTAAAAGATGTAGGTCCCGGCGGTTTATGGATGGGATTAATCTCCGGCTTAACTGTAGCAGCAGTACTGCACAACACCCGATTTCATTTGCTTACAAAGAGAAAAAGCATTGCCACAAAATCACAAACACACTAAAGGACTGACTAGTTTGAATTTTGAATTCTTGAACTTTCCCAACCTTTGGAATTTTAAAACTGGAATTTGGAGCTTATTTGGAATTTGGAATTTGGAATTTGGAATTTAAAACTTACCTCACCTATTCACCAAACGTAAATAGCTCTTCTCTCGCTACATTGATATTAGCTTATCCTATAACCGCACTGTTTGATTTTCCCTCACACGCTCAATGCTGCACAGAAACACAATAACTTCAACTTGAAAACTGAAAACCATTTTTGAATATATTAGATGGATATCAAATTGAGGGTTTCAGTAATCAATAATTCTTTGTAGGTAATTAATTCTCTAGGTATAAACTCAGGTCCTACTTTCACAACTCATTTGTTGATATATATATATATATATATATATATATATATATGCTTTATAATCCTGTTCAAAATTAACTTACCCAAATATTATGCCCAAAAAATTATTACTCACACCCATTGTAATCAGTTTTTTATTTACGTTGGCTTCTCTGAGTCCAACTCAAATGGATTCAAAAGACTCTGAAGAAGAAGTCTGTGCTGATTGTGCCTTAAACTCGACCTGCCTAGTAGTTTGTCGGCAAAATGAAAATGGATCTGAAACTCCAATTTGTTCAAATTATGGTCAACAATCTTGTGCCTGCGAAGCACCAGTTTTTTTATAGTTTTATGCGAATTTTAAAGTATCTATTGCTAATAAATATTGTTTTTAGTTCTAGCATTAATGCACAACTCAAGTTATCTGCCTCAGATACTTACAGTATAATTATTGACGATAGTAAATACCTTTTACCACAATTACATAAAGCAAGTTTTTCAAAAGATGGTGATTTATTTTACTGTGATTTGAATCAAATACTAAAATTCGATTCTAAGGGGAATTTCGTTGTATCGATTTCACCAATGGGACGCGGTCCAGGAGAATTTCAAGTGCTTGCTGATTGCATTACTACGAACTCACATTTAGTTGTTCTGCCCTACAATGAATTTAAATTGATATTGTACTCATTAAATGATTTAACATTTATAGAAGAATACAACCTTGGTTCAATTAGAGCTCGAAGAGTTGAAGCGCTATCTGACTCAGCATTTGCTATTCAACACGATGCAGAAAAATCACAATATAGCTCAGCAATTACATATTTAAAGATTAAACAAAATGGTAAGATGCACTCTCAACCCATAAACGTAATACCGGAAATGGGTTATGTAGGTTCTACTACTTTTTTTACTGGAGGATTAGCAACTATCGATAATACTATATTTTATAACTACGTCTCATACCATGAGATTACGAAATTTAATATTGATACCGAGTCCGGACATACACTTAATGATAAGCCACAAAATTTTAATATATCCTTTATTGATGAGCTAAATGAACTCAAACAACCCTTTGATCATAGATATTATCGCGGCTATATGTATTCGAGATCTCGTTCTATGGGTTTATTTAGTACAGATTCATTATTGATTCAACAAATTGAGTACAACAATCCGTGGGAAGGAGGTACTTTTGACTCTTCAGTAATTGAAAGAAGCTTGGAATTTTGGGATGTTAGTTCATCTCAAAAAATTATTGGCGGTTTATCTGTAGATGACAAAAGGCTTCAAATTGTACAAAACAATAAATTTTATTTTAATAGTGGATTAAAGTTTTCAGAAGAGAGTGCAAAAATTCAAAATGGTAATAGATTAGTATTATTTGATATTTACTTATTAGAACGTTGAAATTTCATGACTTTTCCCAATTATTAATTGAGACAAAAGCGTCGAAGTTAGATAACATAGTTCTTACCTCATTAAAGCTTGGCTAATCCTTCGCTCCGTTTTGGATGACTTTTTTTCAGTTGTTTTGATTATGCCACTAAAACTCAAAAGCACTAAATGTGTGATTGGGCTTTGAAAACTGGAATTTGGAGCTTATTTGAACATTGGATTTTGGATTTTGAAATTTACCCCACTAACCTCCCAATCTGCCCCAAGTGCCTCTTCGTGTGCGCCGCATGAATTGCCAAACACGCACTAATACTCATCTTCAAAAATTTCACCACCGGATTGCGCACTTTAATTTTATCCAGATCTAACGAATGCGATTCCGCCAATTCCACGATCCTTAAAAACCGATCCATATTTTGATTGTAGTGATCCACCAATGCCTGTCGATCTAATTCCACTTTCTTATCAGGGAAGAAAACGGGAAATGTTTTCACTTTAGGATTAAAATCCGGGCTTACCACTTTCACAAACATTCGCATTGTCCATGGCAGCGAATAGGGACCTGTACCTTTAGGTAATGCGCTTAAATCACCTTTAAAAGCAGGTTCCATCTGCCCCAAATACAAATCCGTAGTTTTGTTGATGTGACTTATTACCTCCCCCACACACCATCCGCCATTGGCCGGCAAGCTCACAAATAAATCGTCATCAACACGCTCAAGCATCGAGTCTAAATCCGTTTTCAGATTATTAAAGCTGTTTCTAAAATATTGATTGGTGTACATGGCTATTACATAGGTGGTTGATTCGCTTCCATCACGTGAACATCATCATGAAGTTTCATAAATAAAATAACCGATACAAAAGTGAACTTTTAACGGATAAATAACCGTTTTCCTAGCACATAATAAAGCAGTATTCTTTTCCCATGCCCGTATACATTAACGACATAGCCACCGCAGTACCAACTTCATTTGGCGAACAACAAACTGTTCGCGAAATCATGAAAGAAAGTGTGCCCGGAGACCGAAAAACGCGATCCATCATCCATCGAATTTATAGCCAATCGGGCATAGAAAAGCGCCATGCAACCAATTACGACTTAGATTCGGGAGACGACGGATTCTTTCAGCGTGTGTTCAAGAACGAAAAGCCACCCTCGACGGGTGAGCGAAATCAAATCTACCAGCAAGAATCGAAGAAGCTCTTTTGTTCGGTGGCCGAGCAATTACTTGAAAATTCTCCCGAGTTTGAAAAGTCGGATATCACCCATGTAATCACTGTTTCCTGTACCGGTTTTTATGCGCCCGGACCTGATTTCGAAGTGGTTCGTCACCTCGGGCTCTCTCCTTCCACTCAACGTTTTCATATTGGATTTATGGGCTGCTACGCGGCTTTCCCTGCACTCAAAATGGCACAATCTTTTTGTACGGCCAATCCTGATGCCGTGGTATTAGTCATTACTTGTGAACTGTGCTCGTTGCATCTCCAAATCGAAGACGACATCGACCAAATTCTTGCCGCTTCTGTATTTGCTGATGGAGCTTCAGGCGTTCTCGTTTCTACAAGAAAGCCAACTAAAGCAGGATTCCGACTAGATGAGTTTTCTTCCGCTTTGGCTTACGAAGGCGAGAAAGACATGACATGGACTATTAGTGATACGGGATTCAAAATGGTGCTTTCCAGTTACATACCGTCGATAATCGAAGCTAATATCGATGGAATTATGCAACCCATGTTCGATGCGCTGCACATCAACAAAGAAGACATCGATTTGTGGGCGGTGCATCCCGGTGGTCGGGCAATCATCGACAAGGTAGAGCAAGGCATGGGCGTTGCGCCGGAAAAGGTGATTCCATCTAGGAATGTTCTGGCTAACTACGGCAACATGAGCAGCGCTACTATTTTATTTGTGCTGGACGAAGTACGCAATGGTTTTGTAGAAAACGAAGCTAAAGTGTTACCAATCGCTTTTGGTCCGGGGCTCACCATCGAAACCGGAATTTTCACTTACATTTCTTCTTAATGGAAGGATTTCTTGCACATCGCCAACAAGATCTTATAGAATGGATGGAAAAGGAAGATTGTGATCCCGAAAAACTGCACCGAACGTATCAGCAATTTAAAACCATTAACCGACTGCTTTCCGGGTGGAAACGAATTTACAAAAGCAGAATCCGGCCGAAGCTCGAACGTGAACAAATAAACACGATGCTGGACATCGGCTTTGGTGGAGGTGATATTCCTATCGCGATCACGAAATGGGCAAACCGCGACGGTTTCGATCTTGAAATTCTGGCGATCGAGTTGGATGATCGAGCTTTGGAATTTGCCCAACAACTTGATGCACCCAAATCCATCACCTTCGAAAAAAAACATGCCAAAGAGCTAATCGCTGAAGATTGCCGATTCGACTTTGTGATCTCTAATCACGTATTGCATCATTTATCGGATGAAGAAATTCCTGTTCTGTTGAATGAGTCCGATGAGCTGGCAAAAAAGTCGGTCATTTTTAACGATATTGAGCGCAATGCCGTGGGCTACACTTTATTTGCTTCGATTACACCGCTGCTTTTTCGAGATTCTTTCATAACGGTTGATGGCTTGATTTCGATCAAACGGAGTTTTAAAAGCGAGGAGTTGGAGCGTATCATCCCCAAAAAATGGAAGATTGATCAAATGCCGCTTTTTCGAATTTTGCTAACCTTAGACAAATCATGAATATTAAAGACGTTGTTATAGTCGGTGGCGGTCCGGTTGGACTTTTTATGGGATTGTGCTTACATCATCGAGGAATTCCATTTACCATCATCGAAAAACGTACCGAAATCATCAGCGGCTCTCGATCGCTAGGCATTCATCCGGTTTCGCTTGAATTATTTGCGGAGCTGGGAATTGCGGAAACGTTTATCGATGCTGGTTTGAAAGTAGAACGTGGTCATGCACACTCTGGAGAAAAAATTCTTGGCACTATCGATTTTAAGGATTGCCCAAAGCCCTTCAATTTTATTTTACTGTTAGCACAAAGCGAAACCGAACGCCTCCTCAAAGAGCGATTGCTGGAAGTTGCACCTGATTCGTACATCGAAAATGCAGAGGTTTCCTCCCTCGATCAGCAAGATGATTTTGTGCGGCTGGACATCAAAAAAGATGGAAAAACTCATTCGGTTGAAACCGGTTATGTAATCGGTTGTGATGGTAAAAACAGCTTTGTTCGGGAAGCGTTGGGGATTCGTTTTAAAGGTGAAAATTATCCCGACACTTACATTATAGGCGATTTCGAGGAATCCACCGAATTTGGAAAGGATGCCGTTGTTTATCTCCCAAAAGAAGGACTCATCGAATGTTTCCCTCTACCGAATAACATGCGCCGCTGGGTGGTTAAAACGGATTCGTATATAAACGAGCCATCTCCGGAGTTGATCGCAGACTTGGTTTCTAAAAGAATCGCAGCCTCTGTTGATCCTTCAACTTGCACCACGCACAGCAGTTTTGGAGTGCAGCACTTTATAGCCGATCGATTTATTGTGGATCGCGTGCTACTCGCCGGTGATGCTGCCCATGTGGTAAGCCCAATCGGCGGACAAGGCATGAACCTTGGTTGGATCGATGCTTGGCATCTAGCTAACGTGATGAGCTTCTGTAGAGGAATTTCGAAAGACTTGCCTATTGCGGATATGTTTGTGTATGAAACCAAACAAAAGCCGATGGCTAAAAAAGTAGCGAAACGCGCTGAGTTGAATATGAAACTTGGTCGGTCGACAGCTTTTCCTACGCTAAAGCATCAGTTTGTATCATCTATGCTTAAATCACCGCTTCAAAATAAAATGGCCGAGTTTTTTACCATGCGTGGACTTGAGACTTGGTGGATTTAACACTTTATTGTATCCAATATTCATCAACAGAAGGAAAGCATGCCCGAAAAAATCTACACCTACGAATCGGACGAGATAACGGTAACCTGGGATAAATTTAAATGCATCCACGCTAAAGAATGTGTGCATGGGCTTCCCGGCGTATTTAATATCAATGAAAAGCCCTGGATTCAACCCGGTAAATCAAACGCTGATAAAGTTGCCGAAGTGGTTATGAAATGCCCGACCGGTGCGCTTCAATTTACCAGAAATGATGATGGTGCGGAAGAACCAGCGCCGGATGTGAACACACTTACCATCGTAGAGGATGGGCCCATTTATATCAAAGGCGACATTAAACTAAAAAACGCCGATGGCGAAATTGTTGCTGAGGAGACTCGAATGGCGATGTGCCGTTGTGGGGCTTCCCAAAATAAACCCTATTGCGATAATTCGCACATTAAAGCAGGTTTTGAAGCCGGAACTGAGTTTAATCCAGAGCGATTACAACTCGAAGAAACGGAAGAAAAAGGTGGCGAGTTGTCGATAAAAATCAGACCAAACTCTGCCTTGTTTATCGAGGGGAAGTATACACTTCAGGGCTCTGATCAAACCATCTCCACTGAAAAGAAAATGAGTTTCTGCAGATGCGGTGCATCAGCAAATAAACCCTTTTGTGATGGCGCTCATAAAACGGTTGTATTTACATCCGAGTAAATTCTTTAGGTATAAAACAGAATTGAAAAAGTGGTTCCCCCGCCCTCGTTTTCACGTTGTGTGAGTGTAGCACCCAATTTTTGTGCAAGGGTTTTGATGATAACTGAACCGAGCGAATCTTCCACACTGCCGTCTAGCAAATCATCGAGTCCTTGCCCATCGTCTGAAATGTTAATGAGTACACAATTACTCTCATCTTTTTTTACCGCTAGGCTGATTTTACCATATTCGGCAAATTGAAATGCATCACGATACATGTGAACAAGCACCTCGTTTACGATCAAACCAACCGTAAGGGCTACGCTGGCTTTTAAAGAAATCTTGTCCATATCAACCAGCAAGCTGATTTCTTTGCCTTCTTCTTCAAAGATTTCTGAAACGATGGAAGTGAGGCGACCTAAATAAATGCCCAAATCCATGTTTTCGAATTCATCCTGATTGTACAAAATATGATGTGCATTCGAGATGGTTTCGATTCGGCTACCGGTAGCTTTCAAAATGAACTGTGCCGCTATATCGTCGATGTGTGGTACTTCAAGCTGAATCAGTGCATTAATTGCAGCAAGATTTCCTTTCATGCTAGAATGCACTTCCTTCAGGCGATCTTCTTTTTCTTTCACTCTTTTTTTCAGGTCATCTACTTCACGCACTTTCTCAATAGAAAGAGCGATATGGCCTGCAAGAGATTCAAAAACAGGAATTTCACTTTCCTTAAAGTCTTTTCCGTCTTTTTTATTCAACACCTGAATTACGCCAATGGCTTCATCTTTCGAATTGATGAGCGGTACACAAATAATGTTTTTGGTTTTAAATTCTGAACTGAGTTCTTCCCAGAATATCTTATCGTCTTTGAGCGAATTGGATAAGTATGGTTTCTTATTCTTTAGCACCCATCCGGCAACACCTTTGTCTTTCGGAATGCTCATCCCGGTAATCTTATCCTTTATAGGACCTGTTGGAATGCTTACGTGTAATTCGCCAGACAGTGCATCTAATAACATTAATGAACTTGCTTCAGCTTCCATCACCAAACTGGCAGAATTCATGCATTTCAGGAGCAATGCTTTCAGCTCCATTGTTCGGTTAATACCTTCGATAGCATGTAATAGGAGCTGCATGTGTTTGAAATTTTCTGCCATGATTTAGGCTAGCTTGATGTTAAGCGATGTGAACTAAGATGATGAACTGTAACTAAAAAACAAAAAATCCCCACCGAAATCGGTAGGGATTTGCAAAATTTTAGGATTTGCTCTTTTTGAGGTAATCGCGAAGTACGGTGTGCAGGATTCCACCATTGCGGTAGTAATCTACCTCAACCGGTGTATCAATTCGGCATTTGGTCATGAACTCAATCACGGTGCCATCTTCTTTAGTGGCTGTAACTTTGATTTCCTGACGGGCTTTTACGCTGTCATCTACATGAATATCAAATGTTTCTGAACCATCTAAACCAAGGGCATCTGCGCTGTCACCATCTTTAAATTGCAATGGCAACACTCCCATCTGGATAAGGTTTGAACGGTGAATACGCTCGTAAGAAACAGCAATCACACATTTCACACCCAGCAGATTGGTTCCTTTAGCCGCCCAATCACGTGAAGATCCCGTTCCATATTGAGTTCCAGCAAGGGCAACTAATGGAGTACCGCTTTCTTTGTATTTAAGGGATGCATCAAAAATAGTAGTGATTTCACCGGTTGGATGATATTTAGTAAATCCACCTTCGGTTCCCGGTGCCAGCTGATTTTTGAAACGAACATTGGCGAAAGTTCCTCGAGTCATTACTCGGTCGTTTCCACGGCGAGATCCGTAACTGTTGAAATCTTCTTTGGCAACTCCTTTCGATTTCAGGAATTCACCGGCCGGTGCATCTTCTTTGATGTTTCCAGCAGGAGAAATATGATCGGTAGTGATAGAATCGCCTACTTTTACCAAAGTTCTTGCGCCTTTAATTGGAGTGATAGTTCCCGGCTCTTCACCCATCCCCACAAAGAATGGAGGCTCTTGGATATAGGTTGAATTTTCATCCCAACTGAATAAATCGCCACCAGAAACAGGGATTTCTTCCCAGGCTGGAGAATCAAAAATATCGCTGTACATCGCTTCGAATAAATCAGGTCTGATTGCATTGTCCAGCTCTACCGCGATTTCTTCGGTTGTTGGCCAGATGTCTTTCAAGAAAACGTCGTTGCCGTCTTTATCTTTACCCAGAGGCTCGGTTGATAAATCGATATCAACAGTTCCGGCGAGTGCATAAGCAACTACTAATGGTGGTGAAGCAAGGAAGTTCGCTTTTACCCAAGGGTGAATTCGACCTTCAAAGTTTCTGTTTCCCGATAGAACACCGGCAGCAATCAAATCGCCTTCCTTGATAGCAGTTTCTACAGGCACCGGAAGTGGACCTGAGTTACCGATACAGGTCGTACAACCATATCCAACTAAGTTGAAGCCTAGTTTATCCATGTATTCGGTGAGCCCGGCTTCTTTCAAATACTCAGTTACCACACGTGAGCCTGGAGCTAGTGAAGTTTTCACATATGGAGGAACTGTTAAGCCTTTTTCAACAGCTTTTTTGGCAACAATTCCGGCACCCAACATCACGCTTGGGTTCGATGTGTTGGTACAAGAAGTGATCGCAGCGATAACCACATCGCCATGCTTCATCTCAATTTCTTGTCCGTTTTTGTACAAGCCTTTGTTCGCAAGTTTTTCCTGAGCCAAATTGAATCCCATAGTAGGATTGTCGCTGGTTAAGGAAGACTGGAATGTCTTTTTCATGTTTCTCAACACGATGCGATCATGCGGAAGCTTTGGTCCGGCAAGTGAGGTCTCAACAGTACCTAAATCTAAATGCAAAGTTGAGGTAAATTCCGGATCTGGAGTGTCATCGGTACGGAAAAGCCCTTGAGCTTTGGTGTAATTTTCAACCAAGCTCACTAAGTCGGCTTCTCGTCCTGTTCGGCTCATATATCGTAGCGACTCAGAATCGATCGGGAAAAATCCCATAGTTGCGCCATACTCAGGTGCCATATTTGCGATGGTTGCACGATCAGGCAAGCTCATGTTGCTGATTCCATCGCCATAAAATTCTACGAACTTACCAACCACACCGTGCTGGCGAAGCATCTGCGTTACAGTAAGAGTTAAATCGGTTGCCGTAACACCTTCTTTAAGTGCACCGGTAAGTTTCATTCCCACAACTTCGGGCACTAACATCGAAATGGGTTGGCCAAGCATAGCTGCTTCCGCCTCAATTCCGCCAACGCCCCATCCTAAAATTCCAAGACCGTTAATCATCGTGGTGTGCGAATCGGTACCAACCAAAGTATCCGGATATGCCGTTTCGGTACCATCTTCCTCGGTACGCTTGAATACACCACGAGCTAAATACTCTAAATTTACCTGGTGAACGATACCACGTCCGGGAGGCACTACGCGGAAATTATCGAAGGCTTCTTTCCCCCACTTCAAAAACTCATAACGCTCGCGGTTACGCTCCATTTCTTTTTCTACGTTGAACATGAAGGCGTATTCCTGCCCGAATGCATCAACCTGAACCGAGTGATCAATTACCAAATCAACCGGAACTTGCGGGTTGATATCAGTTGGCTTACCACCCATGCGTTTCATCGCAGAGCGAAGTGCGGCCAAATCAACAACCGCTGGCACCCCTGTAAAATCCTGAAGCACCACGCGCGAAGGCTTAAATGGAATTTCGCCTTGTGGATTTTTAGCATCGTAACCGGCAAGTGCTTCGATGTCACTTTCAGTAATCGCATAACCATCGAATTCCCGAAGTACGGCCTCCAGTAAAATCTTGATAGAAAACGGAAGTTTATCAATGTTTCCATATCCCATCTCTTTCAATTTCTCTAGACTATATAAATAGGCTGAACCGGAACCTGTTTCAAAGGCTGTGCGTGTTTTTTTGAATGCTTCGCTCATGGACTCTTTTATTTTAGGATTTTAAGGGGCGGGAAAATACAAAATCTGAGACGAATTTTCTTGCAGATCGGCAGGGTTTTTAATTTGGAGTGAATCCAAATATGGAAATCAAATTAGGAAGGAAAATTGATTTTGCATTGTCAATTCATCGAAAGATCGTATGTGATTTTAACAATGTTGGATGAAAATAGATTCGCATTGGTAGGGTCAATTCATGAATTGACCCTACCATGAAATTCATTATCCCTATTTCACCAACAACATTTTTCTTGTTAGCATCTGATCACCGAGTTCTAATCGATACAGATATATCCCGCTTGCGAGATCGTTACTTGCTGCATCCCATCGAACAGAATAAGTGCCTGGAACTTTAAACTCGTTCACCAACTCGGATACTAACCGACCGGTTACATCATAAATGGAAAGGCGCACAGAACCCGGAGTATTTAGCGTGTATTGAATGTTCGTTTCCGGATTAAAGGGATTCGGGTAGTTTTGGCTTAAAGTGAAATCCTTTGGTTGATCTTCAGACTCTTCAACTTCGTTGTTAACTAGCACATCTGAGTTTTCAGCACCCGGTGTTCCATTTCCTGAGGAAGCTGCCCAATTCTCAGCAAGTGTATTATCAAGTCCGGGGTGCGTGAGCGAAAGTGTTGCTCCATTTCCATCCGCTTCGATGGGCCACGGAGCATTATCTGAATAGGTAACTTGATCGATTAGTTCGTCTTGTGCATTAAAAACCCGAAGCAACTCACCGCTACCTGAAAGCCCAAAATCCATATCACCAACCACATTCGACACATTTGGAAATACCGCTTGAAATGCTGCTTTATCTCGACTGATGACCACATATTCCGATGCATCAAGTGTGAAACCATCCGCAAAGAAAAATTGATGGGTATCGTCAGAATCCGAAAAATACCACCCGCTTAAATCTATGCTCGACGAAGTGTTATTATACAACTCCACCCAATCTTTTGGATCAAAATCGTCGGAGGAATTATAGTTGATTTCGTTGATGACAACATCGCTACCATTATCTAACGAGTTGGGTTTAAAATTGGCAGTGACTACGCTGTTTACGGTGAGCACAATTTCTTTTTCCGACTCGCTGCCTGTCACATCGCCACTCCATCCTGTAAATGAATAACCGGGTTGGGCTTCGGCGGTAATCGTAACCGGCAGTGAATTGTAAACCAGCGCATAATGCGTAGTATCGGTACGCAGGCCTTCCACTTTGATAATTCCGGCATCTGCAGGCTCGCTGACGGTTTCCAAACTATTAAGCCTGATCAAATCGAAAAAACTGTACAAATTCTGCCTTGCTATGGTATTACGGTTTTGGACGAAATCTTCGACTACCTCAACATGTTTCTCCCAATCCATACCTCCACCAAGCCGAAACGATTTCTGCCAACGCTCCATATGTCGCGGCACTTCCGATTCAATCAATACTTTTGTGCTATCGATGATTCCCCGTAATCGACTGCGTTCAAAAGTATGCTGTAAATGTACGCTATATCGCTGAATGAAGGTGCTTTTGAACTCCTCATTTTCGAGCAATTTCCGAAACAACAAGGTAGACCAAGCCGGATGCTCGTAATCGGTATTGGTGGTTTGATGCAGCTTTTGCAACATGTTTGTGGAAACGGTTCCCCGCGAATGGCTCCCCATGGTCATATCGGCATCGTAGAGAATCCAACGCCATTTTCCAGCTTCGGTTTGCGGTCGCCAGTATTTGATGTTATTTGCCGGCCAATCCCCATTTGCCACAAAAATTTCGGTCATCATATAATCCATGTACTGCTCAACATCCATCTGCTGGGTAACCCACTCATAATTCACCGGATCACTCATATCGTTTTCGCTGATAAAATCAATCATAGCCTCATAATGGTCTGAACTACCCTCTCCAACCGATGCATTTCCCGAAAGTATATCCACCGAGTCTTCATCAAAACCATACATCGACTCTATAAAATCCTCTTGTTGTTTCTCGCGCAGAATATGGATGCCCCAATATTCGCCGTTTAAGAAAACCACCACCGGTTTAAAGGCTTGATACCCCAAATCCATTCGTCCTTTCACAAAACTTTGCACTGCCGCATTTCGAATCATAGCGCGATACCAATCCTGCCCACCACTGCGCAACGATAGCCGATCGAAACTGTCGTATGGCTTATCAGGGAATAACGGGTAGTTCAGTTTACTCGCGCCGTATTCTCCCCGAAAGTAAATATCCAGCGATTTCTGATCATACAAACGAGTACAGCCTCCTCCAATTTTAACTCCTGCGTTTTCAGCAAAGCCTAGACTTCTGTCTTTCTCGAACAGCGTTATATTAACTTCGCGCTCCCAATCCTGATTCCAGTTTTTAGGCGTGCTTCGGCAATAGCCCGGAATTCCGTTAGTTCCTTCTACATATATACCCGCTGTATCCGAGAAAAACCCAGCTGGCTCTGTGGTAATCGAAAGTACCGGCATTTCTGTAGGCTCGTCGATTAAATAATGACGGAAATAATGAGTGGTGTCGTTTACGGAATTGATCACGCTCACTCTCAACGCGGTTGTTTTTTTGATGTGGATTTCACCGCTTAACTCGCTCCCGGATTCGGTTGGGTTCGTTCCATCCAGAGAAAAAAATACTTGCTCATAGATGGATGCTCCGGATACAGATACCGCAACAGAATCAGTATAAAAGCCTTGATCGGGAGAAAATATTAGATTTTGAGCGTTTGCAGGAAAGGCAAAGATCAAAAACAGAAAAAATAGTACACAGAAATTTAACTGTAGATTGTTGTAGCGCATGAGTGAATAGCGGATTTACTTCGTTCTTAATGCCCGGTAACACACCAAGCGCCTTTAACTTACTGAAGCGCATCCAAAAAGCTAATCCTAGAAATGAAAAATGATGTATTCAGATTGAGTAATTCAAAATTTAAAATTCAAGATTCAAAATGATTGGCGCTGGCACATAGCGGTTGATCAATCTGGAATTTTTCATCGTTCATTTTGAATTATTGAGGCTTCAATTCTTTTTTAATTTCTAATGTTGATAACTACGATTATTTGCCGTAATTTTTAGGTCTTTCCCAAAAAGCAAAAACACACAAAACCGTGGATACTTTAAGTTTTAAAACATACTCAGCTAGGCCCAGCGATATCGAAAAGAAATGGGTACTAGTTGACGCCGAGGACGTTCCTTTAGGGCGTTTGAGTACTGTTGTAGCATCTATCCTGAGAGGCAAAACCAAGCCCACTTTTACTCCACATATGGATACCGGCGATAACGTAATTGTTATCAATGCAGAAAAAGTGAAATTGACCGGTAAAAAAATGACGGACAAAATGTACTTCCGTCACACCTTTTACCCTGGTGGTGAGCGCTTCACTAGCGCTGAAGACATGTTGGCAAAAGACCCAACTTCTTTAGTTATGAAAGCCGTTAAAGGTATGCTTCCAAAAAACAGACTTGGACGCAAATTGCTAACCAACTTGCGTGTATACGCAGGCCCGGTACATCAACAAACTGCTCAGAATCCTGAAATCATCGAGCTTTAATCGATTTTATACATGGCACAAGCTAATTACATCGGACGAAGAAAAACCTCAACTGCTCGCTTATACATTAAGCCGGGTTCAGGTAACATTCTTATCAACAACACTCCGTTTGACGAATACTTTCCAATCAAAGCGATTCAAAACATCGCTTCACTACCTCTTTCGGTAACAGAAACCGAAGGCAAGTACGACATTAAAGTTACTGTACGTGGTGGTGGTAAATCAGGTCAGGCAGGCGCGGTACAACACGCTCTTGCTCGCGCTATTGATGGCGAAGAGACCGACGCACACAGTATTCTCAAAGAACACGGACTTCTAACTCGTGATGACCGTATGGTTGAGCGTAAGAAGCCAGGACAGCCTAAGGCTCGTAAGAAGTTCCAGTTCAGCAAGCGTTAATACCTACGCTACACAATTTAATAACACACATATGTGGCGACTCATCGCCTGGTGTTCTGGTAAGTGTACCGGGATTGGATGATGAGGTTGACCCGCATAGAGGACAAACCTAACACATATCTAAATATGCCTAAAGCAGCTTCAATAGAAGAACTATTAAAATCGGGTGCGCATTTTGGCCACCTAACCCGCCGTTGGAATCCGAAAATGAAGGAATTTATCTTCATGCAACGCAACGGAATCCACATCATCGACCTTAAGAAAACGCAGAAATACCTGCAGGAAGCTCTTGATCAAATTCAAGAACTATCACGTGCCGGTAAAACCATTCTGTTTGTAGGTACAAAAAAACAATCTACCGACATCATTAAAACGGAAGCCGTTCGCGCAGGAATGCCATTTGTAACGCACCGTTGGTTAGGTGGTATGTTAACGAACTTTTCTACCGTTCGTAAGAGCATCTCTCGTATGGAAGAGATCGAGCGCATGAAAACCGACGGCACCATGGCCGAGCTTACCAAAAAAGAAGGTTTGATGCTTTCTCGCGAGCAGCAAAAACTGGAAGACACTCTTGGCGGTATCGCTAATATGACTCGTCTACCGGGCGCTATCTTTGTGGTTGATATCATTAAAGAGCACCTTGCAGTAAGCGAAGCTATTAAGCTTCACATCCCGATCATCGCTATGGTTGATACCAACAGTGATCCTGATGTTCCTGATTTCATCATCCCTTGTAATGATGACTCTGCACGTACGATCCAATTAGTGGCTTCTCAAGTTGCTGATGCGATTATCGAAGGATCTGCGGAGCGCGAAGCTCATGCAGAAGAAGAAGTAATGGAAGCAGCGGCTATTGAAGCAAAAGATGTTTCCGACGAAGAAGTAGCAGAAGCTAAAACTAAATTACGTTCTCGCAGAAAGAAGCAGTCAGAACCTGATTTAGCACCGGCTGATGAAGCTACCGAAGACAAGAAATCTGGCGACGAAGAAGAATAAATTATAAACGACTAAAATCAGAAAGACATGAGCATTTCTGCTGCTGACGTAAAGAAATTAAGAGACATGACCGGCGCAGGCATGATGGACTGTAAAAAAGCCCTTGCCGAAGCTGAAGGCGATTTCGATAAAGCTGTTGAGATCCTTCGTAAAAAAGGTCAAAAAGTAGCTGACAAACGTGCCGACCGTGAAGCAAAAGAAGGGTTAGTTTTAACCCGCATCAGCGATGATGCAAAGAAAGCGGTTGTTATCGAAATTAATTGCGAAACCGACTTCGTTGCTCGTAACGACGATTTCCAGGCTCAAGCCGACAAATTCCTAAACGCTGCTTACGATAACGATATCGAAAGTGCTGAAGCGTTGATGGATATTGAAGTTGACGGTGAGACCATCGGTATGCATCTACAAAATATGACCGGTACCATCGGTGAGAAGATTCAAATCAGCAAAGTAGTGTTAGCTAAAACTGACGGTTCTTTGGTTGATTACATCCACCCGGGTAACCAGTTAGGCGTGTTGGTTGAGTTCGACGGAAAAGTTGAAAACCACGAAGTAGCTAAAGATGTTGCAATGCAAATTGCTGCAATGAAGCCACTAGCCGTAACTCAGGACGAAGTTGACGCTTCTCTTGTAGAAAAAGAATTGGAGATTGCTAAAGAGCAATTGATCAACGAAGGCAAGCCTGCTGAGATCGCTGAAAAAGCGGCCAAAGGTAAGCTTCGCAGATTCTACGAAGAGCGTGTACTTCTAAACCAGAAGTTTGTAAAAGACAACGGAGTAACTGTTAAGCAATACTTAGAGCAAAACAACACTCCTCTTGCAACTGCTTTTCACCGTATTCAATTAGGTGAAGAGGCTTAAATCTTTTTTGATTACCTTAGGCTGTCTCGAATTTCGGGACAGCCTTTTTTTTGATCTATAATTTTCAGAATCAATATATACCGTGGCAAATAAGTACAAGCGTATACTACTCAAGTTAAGTGGAGAAGCTCTTTTAGGTGAACAAGGGCATGGCATCGATGGTGATATTTTAACCAGCTATGCCAACGAAATTAAAGCCGTTCAACGCGAGGGAATTGAGGTTTCTATCGTGATTGGAGGCGGGAATATCTTCCGTGGCGTTAAAGGAGCAACCGAAGGCATGGATCGCGTACAAGGCGATTACATGGGTATGCTTGCTACCATGATCAACGCTATGGCGCTGCAAGATGCGCTGGAACGTCAGGATGTTAAAACGCGCTTACTTTCTGCTATTCGGATGGAAGCCATTGCCGAGCCATATATTCGTCGACGTGCCGTTCGTCACTTAGAAAAAGGACGTGTGGTAATTTTCGGCGCCGGAACCGGAAACCCTTATTTCACTACCGATACGGCCGGAGCTCTCCGCGCTATCGAAGTGGAAACCGATGTAATTCTAAAAGGCACCCGAGTGGATGGCATCTACGATTCTGATCCCGAGAAAAACCCGGAAGCCGTAAAATTTGATGTAATCACCGGCGATGAAGTACTCAAACGCCGACTTTCAGTGATGGATTTAACCGCATTTACCCTTTGCCGCGAAAACGAAACGCCGATCATCGTGTTCAATATGAATGAAAAAGGTGCATTGAAAAAGATCGTGTGTGATGGTGAAGATCTGGGCACAACGGTTGTTTGGGAATAGTTTCAATTAGGAATTAGTGCCATAGGCATCCCTTCGGGAGAATAGGTGAATTAGGAATAATTCAAGTTTGTCATTACGAACGGAGTGAGAAACCTAACTCTCTGCCTTCAAAGTTCAATTGTTGGAAGTTCAATGTTCGACACTCTATAAGTGAGACTCTCTAAATTGCTATTTCAAAATTCTGAGCACTCATTAAATTCATAAGTGCTTCGTGTTAGTCCTCCCTTGAGGGAGGTGGCATCCGCGAGTCAGCGGATGACGGAGGGTGTCCACTTTTTGGCTAACGTGTAGCATTACCGAATTCATGTACTTTTTAACATCGATATCATCAATTCTTAGTACATGAATGCCAAGTTGACTCAATTGATAATCTCTTTTCAAGTCTTTAGAATATTGTGCTGGATTTGAGTGAGAGCAGCCATCAACCTCAATAACCAATTGTAATTCGTGGCAGTAAAAATCTACGATATATTCATGAATTGGAACCTGTCGATGGAATTGTACTCCTAATTTTCTGCATTTGATCTGATTCCACAGCAAAATCTCCCCTAAGGTCGAGTTCTTTCTCAGTTCCCGAGCTCTTTGTCTTAGTTTTGGGTTGTATGGAAATATTACATTTCGTGACATACCTGTAAGAACACTTAAAACACTATTCCTTACAAATTTTTTGGGATTCGAAACACAACACCCCTCACCATCCGCCCGTTGGCGGAAGGCACTCCCCTCAAGGGGAGACTTGTTTCTTTGCCATTACGAACTGAATGAGATATCCAATCCCCAACTTTGATCTATATCTCTAGATTTCTCGTTCCACTCGAAATGACAACGGAAGATCAACGTTCGAAGTTCAATTGTTGGATGTTCAAAGTTCAATTGTTCGACTGTTCTAATGTTCATGATGCCAAGCTTGTACTTCTTTAAACTTCCCCTGCCCTTTTAGAAATGATGGATCCGGCGTTCCTGAGTGGCAGCCGATAATCCATGGATATGCATCCGTAACGTAATAACTGTACTGTCCATTAAGCGTCATTCCGTTGCATTCGTCCAGATCGCCGGCGTTGGTGAATTCGTAATCATCCACATACAAACCATTGTACGCTCCACCGGGGTTGTTGTCATCGGGGCCGGGACGACCCCCATCTTTCAGCGAATATCCGGAAACTGCTTTGCGAACCGAATTCGTTTGGGGATCTAAAAAGTAGGATCCATAAATCGGGAAACCATCCGCAGCAAAACCAATTACCGGTGATCCATTCGGACCGGGTTCATCATCGAACATCGCATTAGGATTACCGTGGTAATGATAGGTTCCATCAGGCTGAGTGTGCGCATTGTTGGCATCTGCACCGAATTTCGAATCGCTACCCAATGGATCTACCAGCCAAGGATCGTTTGGCGTACATCCTACTGGCACGTTTCCGTCTTTATCGGCTTGGGCTCCATTTGGGCGATAGCATCCTGCTGAAAGCATATCCACAACCACCCCGTTGAGCATCACCGCATCAAAATACTGCTGACTCAGAGCTGTTGGCTCTGCCGCCTTTTCCGGATTTCTGGGAATCGTAAACGTTCGATTTACATCCTCCACCTGATTCGCAAAATTCGCACTTTCATCGTTAAAATCGTGATTTGGAATCCCATTTACCGATATGGTACAATCATCCAAAAAAGTAACCACCGTTACCGAACCTTGAAACCGCTCGTTTCTTTGGATGTCTGTTACCAACGAGGCATACCTTTCGGCATATTCGGTACAATCGGAAGTGGTTCGAGTAAAAATAGCATCGGTAATATCGGTTAAGCCTTCAGGCTCCAGGTTATTTGTGTTGTTAGATTGGCAACCAATAAAGAGGATAGAACAAATAAATATCGGTAGAAATCGAAGATTGTTGGCGGGCATATTGAGTAGATGTTAGAAATTTTGATCAAGCTATCAGCATCTGTAGAAATACTCAAGGGAAAACCTGCTTAAGCGAAACTATATTGCTCAAATTCGGTTGTTTAGTTGGATTTCAATCTCCCTATTTCATTAAGAATTAATGTGCACTTTTAGTAACTTCACGCCATTGCAAAAAAGGCGAATACTGATCTTTTAAACAAACCGTGTAGACATGATAGGCGAAGAATTACAAGAAATTATCGACGAAGCAGATATGAAGATGGACGACTCCATCCAATTTCTGAAAAAAGAATTTTCACACATCAGAACCGGAAAAGCTAGTCCGGCTTTAATCGATGGAGTTAAAGTTGAGTATTACGGTTCTCAAACTCCGCTGCAACAGCTTGCCAACATCTCGGTGCCTGAAGCGCGCATGTTAATGGTTTCTCCTTATGATAAGTCGACCTTGCAGGACATTGAGAAAGCTATAATGGCTGCCGGATTAGGCTTAAACCCGATGAACGATGGCGACTTCATCCGCATCCCGCTACCAATCCTAACCGAAGAGCGCCGCAAGGAATTAGTAAAAGTTGCTCGCGATAAAGCCGAACAAGCTCGAATCGGAATCCGAAATGCCCGCCGCGATGCCAACGATCAAATCAAAAAATCCGTAGAAGAACATTCTCTTCCTGAAGATTCAAAGTATGAAGCAGAAGAAAATGTGCAGGAAATAACCAACACGCACACCAAAACTGTTGATGATATTCTTGCACAAAAGGAAGACGAAATCATGACGGTTTAAATTGGAAATTCCAATCGTCAAATTCCAACATTCAAACAATCGTTAAACTGATAATGCTTAATGATCGAATCATTGAGGTCTCATAAGTTTTTAAAATTGTTTACCGGAATTTGAAATTTATGCGAAGCATCATTGTATATATCTGAACTAAATCTCCACGGGTTTAAAAGTTTTGCCCACAAAACGAAGGTTTCTTTCGATAGCGGGATTACATCCATCGTTGGCCCGAATGGGTGTGGTAAATCAAATATTGTAGATGCACTGCGTTGGGTTCTGGGCGAGCAACGTCCGTCTTTGCTCCGCTCATCCGCCATGAGCAACGTGATTTTTAACGGTACTGCTAAGAAAAAAGCGTTGGGGATGGCTGAAGTTTCCCTCACTTTTGTGAACGACAAAGACATCCTCCCCATCGAATATAGCGAAGTTACCATCACTCGACGATTGTTCCGCTCCGGGGATTCTGAATACCTGATTAATAACACTTCTTGTCGCCTTAAAGACATCATGGAGCTGTTTATGGATACCGGGATGGGCTCGGATGCATATTCGGTGATCGAGCTGAAAATGGTGGAAGAGATTCTGAACGACAAGAATAACGATCGTCGCCGTTTGTTTGAGGAAGCTGCCGGAGTAACTCGGTATAAAGATCAACGCAAGAAAACGCTGCGAAAGCTCGATGAAACCCGCAAAGATTTGCAGCGGGTTGATGACTTGCTGATTGAACTCCGGAAGAAAGCTCGATCCCTAGAAATTCAGGCCGAAAAAGCAGAGAAAGCCAAGAAATACAAAGACGAACTCGAAACACTCGACAAGGCACTTACACTTCACGATCTGAATAAAATTGAGGAGGAATTGATTCCGCTGAGTGAGCGAATCAAAAATGCCGAGAAGGAAAAGAAAGAGATCACAGTAACGGCTGAAAAGCTGGAAGCCGAAGACGAACGAGCTCGCAATCAGCTCATCCAGAAAGAGCGAAATCAATCGGATGCTCAACGTTTGGTGAGCCAGCTGCATAACGCCATCCGCGAAGCCGAAACAAATATTCGTATCACCAAAGAGAAGATCGAGAACGAGAAAAAGGTGATTGGTGAGTATTCGAAGGACATCACACAAGGTGAAAAAGACCTGAAAGAATTGATGGATTTGCTGAGCACGAGCCGTAAGAATCTGGAAGGTTTTGATGCTGAGCTGGATAAGTCGGAGCGAACGCTGGAGGAATCGAAAAAGAAATACAATCAGATTCAGCAGCAGTACAACAAAGAACGAAATGAGCTGTACGAAATTGAAGTGCAGTTTTCGGCCACCAACAATGAGCTAACCCAGCTGCAGACTAAGCAGATCAAGATTGAAAGTCGCCTTGAAAATACGGAAGGCGATTTAGAGCGCATCAACAACGAAATTGTTGATCTGAACGACGAGATTGATACGCTGAACTCTGATCAAAAATCGACAGAAAAAACACTCGAAAAGTTGGTTAGCGATCGGGATGATCTGGAAAAAGAATTAGAAGGTGCTCGCGAAAAGAAAGAGGGTTTTTCCACTAAACAGAACGAGATTAAAGACGAACTTCGCACGCTGCACAGCGAACATTCCAGCTTGCTAAATGAAATTCGTTTGATGAATGATCTGGCGAATTCGAACGAGGCATTCCCTAGCTCGGTAAAGTACCTGCTCGAAAATCACCGTTTTGAGTTTAAGGAGATGTTCACGGTTTCGGAGGTGTTTGATACCGACGAGAAACACGCGGTTGCCCTTGAATCGTTGCTGGGTGGAGCGTTGAATAACATCATTGTGCCAACGCTGGAAGAAGGTAAACGTGCCGCTGAGATTTTGAAGAAACATCGTAAAGGAAAAGCCACGTTTATTCCTTTGGATAAGCTGTCGGCCAAGTATGAGGTTAAGGATGGCTCGCTCTTTCATTTTGTGAAATCAAAGCCTCAATATTCGGCGTTAAAGCAATTGCTATTGGGCAATGTGTTGGTGTTTGATTCTGTGGAGCAGGCGTACAAAGAGCTTCGCAAAACCAACGCCATGGGGGTGACTTACGATGGCGAAGTGATCACCAAAACGCGTTTTTTCAAGAGCGGAAGCAAGAATAAGAATGTTGGGATGCGGGTTGGCTTGAAGGATAAAATCACCCGACTTGAAAAAGAAAAAGCCGCTACTCTCAAAGAAATTGATAAGCTCACCGAGTATCTGAATCAGATTATCGAGAAGCATAAAGCCATCGATATTTCATCGATGAACAATCAGCTGAAGCAGAAAGAGCAGGAAGTACGACGACTGGAACAGCAACAGCACAGTTTAAGCTCGAAAGTGCAGGTGTATCAAAAGAACATCAGCGAGCTGGTGAATCGAAAGGATAACCTTAAGAGCAACGAAGGAAATGCCCAGGAAGAACTTGAGGATATCCTGCCAAAGCAGAAAGAGCTAGAAAAGAAAAAAGCCGATCTCGATAAAGAACAAAAGGCCAAAAAAACGCTGCTCGAAGATCTTGAAGAACAACGGTCGCTGGCACAAAGCCGATACAATGATGCACAGCTGACGCATCAGGATTTGCGCAATAAAGTGGATAACCACGAAAGGGATGTACGTCGCGCCGAAACGGGTATCGACAGTGTACAAGCCCGAATCGAAAATCGGAATAAACTCACCGGCCAGTCGAAAAAGAATATCCAGGAATACTCGATCTACATTGAAGAGATGGAAGCAGATTTGGCAACCAGTAAAGAGAAGAAAGCTGAAGCCGATGAAGCGCTGAAAAAGGCCGAAGAAGATTCGGCAAAACAGCGTGGGGCTATCAATGAGCTGGAAAAGAATCTGAAAGAAATTCGCAGCCAAAAAGAAGTGAACATTGAGTTGGTGCATCACCTGGCGATGGCAAAAGAGAAAATGGAGATGCAGATTCAGGGACTTTCGGATCACATTTGGGAGACTTACGGCATCTTGATGAAGCAGATCGAAGGCGTGGAAATGCCCGAGGATAAAACACCGGATGAGGTAAAACAACGCATTGGTTGGTTGCGCCAGAAATTGAACTCAATCGGGGATGTTAACCCGTTGGCGATTGACCAATACAAGGAAGAGAAAGAGCGCCTCGATTTTTATGAAGAGCAAATCGAGGATCTGAATAAAGCCGAAGAGCAGTTGCTGCAAACCATCGACGAGATTAACACAACGGCGACTAAACGATTTAACGAAACTTTTGAAAAAGTAAGAGAGAACTTCCAAAAAGTGTTTAAAACCCTCTTTTTTGAGGATGATTACTGCGATTTACTGATCGAGGAAGATGTGGATGATCCGCTCGAAGCTCGCATCGAAATTAAGGCACAGCCCCGGGGTAAGCGTCCGAGCGGAATTTCCCAGCTTTCGGGTGGTGAGAAAACATTGACTGCCATCGCCCTTCTGTTTGCCATTTATCTGGTTAAACCTTCACCATTCTGTGTGTTGGATGAGGTGGACGCTCCGCTTGATGATGCCAACATTGAGCGCTTTGCCAAGATGATCAAAAATTTCAGTAACGACACCCAGTTTATCATCATTACGCATAACAAAAAGACGATGAGTAAAGCCGAGATGATGTACGGCGTTACTATGCCGGAGACGGGCGTGAGTAGGTTAGTTGGCGTGAAGATGGATGATATTGGGGATGCGGCTTAGTCTACTATTTAAATAAGTTTCTTTGTAGCTAAATTTTTTTTGTAACAATTCTATCGCAAAAATCTCAATAGTAATAATTAGCCATAAGTCGCTGTCTTACATTAGGGTATTTTAAAGCACTGGGGTCCAATTAAATATTAAAGAGATGTGTGCCAAAGGAATATTGATACTGCTTTTTATGTGGGTACTACGTGCTTCACTAGCCGCTCAAGTAGTAGATTTGAATGAAAGATTACAGACAATTGAAACTCAATTTGAAAATGAAATTGAGTTAACTAGCCATTTGATCAATTCTAACGAGTATAAAACCTATTTAGATAATTTTATCAAGATAAAAAATACAAGAAATTTCCAACGAGATTATACTATTGGAATTCGAGACACATTCTTTGTACGTAATATTTTAGATCAAAGTAGTTGGCTTAATCGTGAAGCAACCTTAGTACAACTTATCGATGATTATGCAATTTGGATTGAATCAGATATTCTAAGTGAGCTAAAACTCGCAAACCAAATCGATCAATTCAAACAAGTTCTTCAAACATATCTCCTTTATGAGACTGATCCATACTCAATAAATCCCAATAAAGGGATAATTGAGATTTTAGAAAACTATGTTGGAGATTTCCCTAATTCAGATGGGGATGGAATTACCGATATATTATACTTGGACATCATAGATGAATTCGAATCAACTGGACAATACGTAGCTGGATTTTTTGACCCTGTTAACTTGAGTACTCACGAATATTCGAATCAAAGAGATATGGTGTATATGGATGTATATCCAACTTTGATCGAAAATGATTCATTACAATCGAAACGATCTTTATCAACCTTAGTTCATGAATTACAACATTTAATTCATGCCGGTTATGAAGGAACAGAGATAGAAGATGTGTTTGTAAATGAAGGATTCTCAGAAGCAGTTGAAATTCTTTGCGGTTTTGATCCAAGAAATCCAATACCATATTTATCAAACACATCAAAGTCGTTACTTAGTTGGGACTTCTCTTATCCCATTTCAGACTATTCTAGAGCTTCACTTTGGACACAGTATTTAATTGAACAATTTGGTAGTAAAGTTCTTAAAGACCTTATTAAAAATGAAAAAACCGGTATTCAAGGTTACAAGGAAAGTATCCAAAAGGTAAGTGGCTTTAGTTTTGAGGAAGTCTTTCAAAACTGGGGAATTGCAAATATTGTTAATGACAGAATTATATCCGAACAATTTGGTTACCAACACCCTCTATTAAGTAGTATAAATATACCTTTAACAACTACCGCACACCATGTTCCAGCTGTTATTTCCGGTGTACTGCCCCCCTTAAGTTATTCCGTTATTCATGTACCATACATACACAATCTAAAACTCGAATTTGGAGAAAATCATGATAAACTTATTAAATCGAGCGGGGTGATTCATTATCCGAATACTGGTTTCAATAGAGTTCAATTGGTAACAAACCAAGCTGAACAGATACAATCAAACGACTTTGAATACGGTAGTATTTCAGTTCTACTTTCAAATCAATCGATTCAAGCCGATACTGTATTGAGCCCTATTAATGTTTTAATTGAAGGGAATAAATCGGCCTCGAATAAAACAATAATATATGGTGATGGTATTAATAACACTTTTTACTCGAATGCTTCATTTTTATCGCTATCTAGTATAGATCAAAAAATTGGCCTCATTATTCCAAAACAGTCTGAAAGCTATTGGCTGAAAAGTATTACACTTAGTGCCGTTTTTGACTCCGAACTTATCGGTAATGATCATATTACATCCAATGAAAGAGACTTCAATCTATCTATTGTCAAGATCAACAACGGAAAGATTGGTGAGCCTTTACTTTTAAATAATAAAATTAGTTCAAATCGGGAAAGCGGAAAACTAGTTCTAGAAAAATTCTCACTTACCGAATATTACAGCAGATTTTCGAGTATTGATGATACTCTAGCTGTTATTATTGAAAACGATCCAGATGATGACAATTTTATTTCCATTGGTCTGGATTTCAGTGAGTTAAAACATGGTATCATCTTTAATAATTCAAGTTGGCAACCTTTAGGGGAAATTAATATTGGTGGAAGCAGTTTAAAAGGATTCACTCCTAATATATCAATAGATATAGTTGAGTCGGGTCATCAATTAGTGGAACCCCCCCTGATCAAATCAATTCAACATGATTTTTCGAATGTGACTGTTGATTTAGAAATTCCAATCGAGTCTTCACCATCAGAAGTTCATTTAATTACGAAACTTCCAGATGGAAGTTTTCAAAAATTTCTTCCTACTGACTCCAACTCGTCAGGTTATTCGTTTAATATTCCTGTTCAAGTGGATGGCACGTACACGTTCAAAAGTGTAGTGCATTCAAACGATGGCTCAACCACCTTTATAGATGAAGAACAATGGTTAATTGAACTGCCGAATGGAATTAAAATTAGCCAGAATTACCCCAACCCTTTTAACCCAAGCACTACTATTCCCTTTACCATACTTGAAGAAGCTTCAGTTGGTTGGGAGGTTTTTGATGTGTTGGGAAGAACCATTTTAACTATTGAGCCTAAAAACATTAAAAGTGGCGAACATACACTTCAACTTGATATGCAAGCCAATTCAAGTGGTCTATATTTTTTACGAGCAATCATTGGTCGTGAAAGATCCCATTCGTCTTATACCAAACCCATTAAGATACTTATGATAAAATAGAAATTAGGAGTCATCCTAAAAGTGGTGAAGGATAGGAAGCACCCTACCCTCCACCTGTAACTAAAACCCTTGGACAGAACTGACCAAGGATAATCGATAAATAATAATACCATGAAAACACACGAAAAAACAGCGATTACTGTACATTTATGTAGTTTTGCAGTTATGTTCACCTATCTGATTTTTATAGCCGGTTGTAGCGGTTCAAATAATCCATTTAGTAGCGAACATTCAGAATCATCGAGTATTTCAATTGATGATTTAAACATCAATGTGAAATATGCAGAGTCTTATGACGAGACTAGAATTACTTTTTCTAGGCATTGGCCTCAATCCATATCACAAGGTTTAGCCAAAAATGTTGATGAAAGTGGAGAGATCATGCTCGACTATGAAAGAATTAGTAAAATAATAGCATTCGATGATGATGGGAATTTGTTCACCTCAACCGAATATTTGGAGGGCGATTCCCAAATGAACATGCCGGAATCAATTTATGAAGAAGTTAAACATCAAAAACCAGCCGAAGACATAAATAAAGATCCAATTGTTCGTATTGAATTTTCAAATGGCATATTAAAGCAATTTGGAAGGTCAGGAAAGTTATTATCCGAACATACATTTAATCCGGAAGATTATCGATTAGATGAAGAAACCCTCGAGACGTTAACTTCTTATCTTGAAAAATCTATATCGGAAGATGAAACCGTCTCAAGTTCTATAGAAGTTTTAGATGCATCGGGTCTTCAATATAATATTAAAGGTAAGTTCTATGCAGATGTAGTAGAACCTAGTTCAATTAATGAAAGTAGCAAGATATCAAAATATACATATCGCGTTGACTTAAGAACCGGAGTAAAAATTGAAGAGGTTGCTTATGATCTTCAAAATAGACCATTGCACTATCGTGTCTCAAATTATGTAACTATTGAAGGAAGACATTTGCTACAGCGAGAACTGTTTTACGAATACGGTGACCTAAATAATAACTGGGAAGTGATAGGACGGAAGGTCACTACCAGAACCAATCATAAAATCATCAGACAGTGAGGGTATCATGAAATTACGAATCTTATTTATTTATTTTTTCTTATTACTAGGAACTACAACGTTACATGCACAAAAGAAAATCGGAGTATATATACACGGATTTCAAGGAGGTATAGAGAAATGGTCCCAGGAAAGTTTAGCCCCAGAAAAATTAATTCTCTCAGATCATATTCTTGATCAATATGTTTTACTAAGTTACGAAACAGGAGAACTTGAATCAGATAATAGATTATCTCTACTTAATAAGTTTATTGATCAAATTAAGAATAAGACTTGTACTCCAAGTAGTAACGGTGACTGTACTTTCGAGGAACCTAATTTACAGACTGACCAATTTATATTAATAGGACATAGTTTGGGAGGGCTTGTAGCAAGAGTTTTATATCCAGCACTTGTAAATCACCCAATAAACCCCTCAAATAATGTAAATGTTGTCGGTGTCATCAGTATTGGTAGCCCAATGCAAGGAACAGGTGCTGCAAACGTAACTACTGATGATGTTAGTGCAGTCTTTACTAGTCTTGAAAATAAATTAGAAGATGCTTGGGAAATTCGAAGCTCAGTAATTGATAAGGTAATTACTAAGGGTCTAGGGAAGCTAAGGAACTAAATTGGATCATTTCTTAGTCGCTTAAGCATGACTTTATATAAGTTATCATT
>JAEPNO010000026.1 GCA_017643365.1 Balneolaceae bacterium
GAAAGAAAGTGAATTTAGATTTAATCACCGAAATGATAACTTATATAAAGTCATGCTTAAGCGACTAAGAAATGATCTAATTTAGTTCCTTAGCTTCCCTAGACCCTATATAATTCACAGGTTTAGGTTCTTCCCCATTAATTGCGGCTGTATAGCGAGCGGCTTTGTTTAATGTTACTCTGAAATCAAATGCCCGAGTAATCATATCATTTCTCAGCCCAAAACCTTTTGGGTCGTTCATGCTTTTTAGATGCAAAAACAAGAGCGGATAATAAGCTCCATCCACTAAAATGGTTGCCAACACTCCGGGTCGAAGCGCCGATTGCCCCGATCGAAATTGAACTTTTTGAGTGATATACGCTTGTATAGATTTCCGAACGCCCACCATAATTTCCTGTGTCTGCTCACCTTCGGTAATAAAGAACTGATGATCCGGCATGGCTTCCATAAATGGCCGAAAAACCCGACTACTTTTAACTTCGTAAACTGCAAATACATCGGGATCTAAGTCCGCAATAAATTGAATACAATCTTGTATTTTGTGAATGTTTTTTGAGTCCCCAAAATGTTCAACATTCCATGACGCAACTGAAAATGCTTTTCCCATAATTTCGTACCTTTGTTTCTTCATAAGACTCAATTAAGTCATACTCCTTACATTAGAAAATGAATTATCCTGATTTTTCCGTTACGGTTCCTATCGATCACGTTGCTGTAGAGGAACGAGTAGCTCGTTTGAACAAACGAAGTATTAAAAAAGAATCGAAGATATTTGCGCTAAAATTGGCGTTAAGCATGATGGATCTAACCACTTTAGAGGGCAAAGACTCTGAAGGAAAAGTGATTCAACTTTGCCAGAAAGCTAAAATGCCTTACGGTCCCATGCCGGATCTACCTACTGTTGCAGCTGTATGTGTTTATCCAACCATGGTGCGCACAGCAAAAAATGCCGTAAAAGGCACCGGAATAAATGTAGCTTCTGTAGCTACCGCGTTCCCAAGTGGGATGGCACCACTTTCGGTTCGTATCGACGACACAAAATATGCTGTTGACGAAGGCGCTGATGAAGTGGATATGGTGATCAGCCGTGGTGCATTTTTATCAGGCGATTTCCAGCAAGTATTTGATGAAATTGCTGCCATTAAAGAAGCTTGTGGTCCCGCTCACTTAAAAGTAATTCTCGAAACCGGCGAATTGCTCACTTACGAAAACGTGCGCAAAGCCAGCGACATCGCCATGGATGCCGGAGCTGATTTCATCAAAACATCTACAGGAAAAATTAGTCCTGCCGCTACCCAACCGGTTACGTTGGTAATGTTGGAAGCTATCCGCGATTACTACTACAAAACCGGTAAAATGATCGGGATGAAGCCGGCCGGTGGCATCAGAACCGCGAAGCAAGCGATCCAGTATTTGGTATTGGTTAAAGAAACCTTAGGCGCTGCGTGGTTAGATAAAGATTATTTCCGATTCGGAGCCAGCTCGCTTGCCAACGATGTGTTGATGCAAATCGTAAAACAAACTACGGGACAATACCAGAGCCCGGATTATTTTTCAGTTGATTAAATATGCGATCAAATAATTTGATCAATTTACTTTTTAGAATGACTTCTCAATGTCATTTTAGCCTCGAATTCTTCCCCTCTTGGGAGGGGATTAAGGGGTGGGTGAAATGAGTAGTACATTAGACATCATACCATATAATAATGAACTTGTAGAAAAAGCACGGTTTCTAAGAAAAAACTCTACACCCGGTGAAATAGAATTTTGGAAAGGTCTAAAAGGCAAACAGATGTTAGGATTCGACTTCGACCGACAAAAACCGATTCAGAATTTTATCATCGATTTTTATTGCAAAAAATTAAAACTGGCTATCGAAATTGATGGGATAAGCCATGATTATAAAATTGATTACGATACTATTCGTGAAATGGAATTGCACCAATTTGGTATAAACATTCTACGATTTAACGAAGAAGACGCTAAGCATAATACTGAACAGTGTTTAAATGAAATAAAATACTGGATTAACAATCACCCACCCCTTACCCCTCCCATGGAGGGGAACTCCATAGTTAAAGGAGAAACTTACAGATATTACTAAGCATATGAATGAAGTAACAAAAGAAACGTACAAACCCACTTCACCAAACTCTAAACTCGATTTCGCATCGGTTTGGGAATACGCTCCCGCTCCGGAAAGTGCATCTCACGCAGAGGTGAAAAACAAATACGAGCTTTTCATAGGTGGGAAATTCGTAAAGCCTTCAAGTGGCAATTATTTTGAAAGTACAAACCCTGCTAATGGCGAAGTAATCACTGAATTTGCTGAAGCTTCAAAATCAGATGTAAATAAAGCCGTAAAAGCTGCACGAAAAGCATTCGAAGGCGAATGGAGCTCCATTTCTGCCAAAGAACGCGGTAAATATCTCTATCGAATCGCACGCATGATTCAAGAACGAGCACGTGAGTTTGCCGTTCTGGAAAGTATGGACGGTGGAAAGCCAATCCGTGAATCGCGCGATGTGGACATCCCATTGGTTGCTGCCCATTTCTTTTATTACGCTGGCTGGGCTGATAAACTCGAATATGCATTTCCGGGCCAAAAACCTGAAGCGGTTGGAGTTTGTGGGCAGATCATCCCTTGGAACTTCCCTTTGTTGATGTTAGCCTGGAAAATTGCTCCTGCCCTCGCTTGTGGAAATACTGTTGTACTAAAACCGGCAGAAACAACTTCTCTAACTGCACTTAAATTTGCTGAACTCGTCCAAGAGGCTGGCTTACCGGACGGTGTGGTTAATATTGTGACAGGCGCAGGTGAAACCGGTGCTGAGATTGTCAATCATAAAGACATTGACAAAATTGCGTTTACCGGATCAACGGGTGTTGGAAAATTGATTCAACGTTCACTTGCTGGAACAGATAAGAAATTCACGCTCGAATTGGGCGGAAAAGGCGCAATGATTGTTTTCGAAGATGCGCCCATCGATCAAGCGGTGGAAGGCATCATCAACGCGATTTTCTTTAATCAAGGTCATGTTTGCTGTGCCGGTTCTCGATTGTTGGTTCAAGAAGGAGTTGCTGATACAGTGATGCAAAAACTAAAAGATCGCATGGAATCACTTATCGTTGGCGATCCACTAGATAAGAATACCGATGTTGGTGCGATCAACTCTCAAGGTCAATTCGAAACCATCAACAAATACTTAAAAATTGCTTTGGATGAAGGCGCTGATGTGTATCAGAGTACTTGTAATATCCCTGAAAATGGTTATTTCGTACGACCTACTTTATTGAGTAATGTTTCTCAATCAAACCGTGTAGTTCAGGAAGAAATTTTTGGACCGGTGTTAACCATTCAAACTTTCAGAACTGCGGATGAAGCCATTCAAAAAGCGAACAACACTCCGTTTGGTTTAGCAGGCGGTGTTTGGACCGACAAAGGCTCAAAAATCTTTAAAGTTGGCTCTGGATTACGCTCCGGTGTTGTTTGGGCAAATACCTACAACAAATTCGATCCAACCTCGCCATTCGGCGGCTACAAAGAAAGTGGCGTAGGTCGCGAAGGCGGTTTACATGGATTGGGCGCATACCTGAAATTTTAACACCACCATCAGTAACAAAGAATTTATTGATCGTTAATTGATTTAAATCATGAGTCATTTAGAAGTTTTAAAAACCTACAAAATGTTTATCGGGGGGCAATTCCCTCGCACCGAGTCCGGTCGTTTTTATAAAGTGCACAACAGCAATGGCGAACTCTTAGCCAATGCATGTTTAGGCAGCCGTAAAGATGTTCGGAACGCAGTTCAAACTGCACGCGGTGCTTTTGGCGGATGGAGCAAACGCAACGCTTACAATCGTGGCCAAATCCTGTACCGCATTGCCGAGATGATGGAAAGTCGCCGTGCAGAGTTTATGAAAGAACTCACCCAAATCGGTTTTTCAGATAAGGAAGCTGAAGCCGACATTAATGCATCCATCGATCGATTGATTTACTACGCTGGCTGGACGGATAAATACCAGCAAGTGTTTGGTAGTGTTAACCCTGTGGCAAGCGCACACTTCAATTTCAGCATACTGGAGCCTACAGGAGTTGTTGGACTCATCGCTCCTGAGGAAAGTCCGTTACTTGGGCTAACTTCGATGATTGCTTCAGTGCTTGCCGGTGGCAATACTTGTGTGGTTCTTGCCTCCGAAAAATATCCGCTACCTTCCATCGTTTTTGCCGAGGTGTTGAATACTTCTGATGTACCCGGCGGCGTGGTGAATATCATCACCGGAAAAAGACAAGAATTAGTGGAACATTTAGCCGGACATATGGATGTAAATGCACTCTGCTACACCGATAAGTTACCTACTGATATGGTGACACAAATTGATGAATTAGCAGCCGAGAACATTAAACGAATTCTTAAAAAACCTGTTAATGACTGGAATGCTGAAGACGCTGAATCGCCTTATTATATTACTCAATTTCAGGAGACCAAAACTACGTGGCACCCAGTTGGATTTTAGAATGAAATACGTCTTTCTATTTTCCTTTTTGATTCTCTTGGGCTGTGCAAGTAGTGAACCAACCGTTCAGCCTGCTGAACAGCCTCAAACTACTGAAGAATCAACATCAGAAAATACTGACAATGCTGAAGAAGGAACCGGCGAAGAATCTACCGAAGAGGACGTGGATTCTTATCCTTACTTAAGCTCTTTGTCTGATACCTATTTGAATCGAAGTAATAGCATTCCGAAAGGTTACGAGCGTATCAAAGTTGAAGTTGAGGAAGAAGAAAAAGACTTGTTCGAAGGCTATAGAGTTCAGATTTATTCCGGTCCTGATGTTGCCCTTGCCGACACTACGGCTAAGCATTTTCGAGTATGGAGTGCCGCAAATATTGATGGATATGTGCCTGAAACCTATACTTTTTTTAAGCCTCCCTACTACCGTGTTCATGTTGGAGATTTCCACGAAAGAGAAAAAGCTATTGAGTTTTCAAATTTGATAAAACGTCGATTCAGAGATTCATGGGTGGTGTACGATCGCGTCAATCCATACAACGTACCTGCCGATACCACCATGATCTATATCATTCGATAATTTGATACAATCTTTGAAATGTATTTCGCCGTTATGTTTTATGATTTCATCAACTAGTAATAAACACAGAGCTAAGAAATTTTGACACCTGTTTTATACCTTAGGAACGTCATTCAAAATGTTCAAGTTTTTGATGAGAACAAAACAACTATATGAAGGCGTTAATTAAATTTGTGCTCCTATTGGGCGCTTTTTTTACTTTTACTTTAGTGGTATTTAAACTTCTGGGCATACTTAGTACCGACGATATTAAATTATGGCTGGAAGCGGCCATGGAGCTTTCGCCGTGGATAGTTGGTACTATTATCGTCTTACTAATGTTGGTTGATTTGTTTATTGCAATTCCAACTTTATCTCTTACGATCCTTTCCGGTTTTTTTCTTGGTGTTGAACTGGGAGTTTTCTATTCATCCTTAGGCATGTTAGGGGCCGGTACGATGGGTTATGTGATTAGTAGATTTCACGGTGATAAACTCCTTCGCTTTGTAAGTAAAGATGAAGCACAAATCGAAGAAATGACCCGCCTCTTCTCTATGTTTGGTCCCTTTAGTTTGATGCTTTGCAGAGCAGCGCCTATGCTTCCTGAGGTTACTTCATGCCTTGCCGGAGTAACTAAAATGCCCTACTGGAAATACTTGTTGTTTTATTCTATCGGAACATTGCCTTATGCTGCCATAGCCGCCTATTCCGGCTCTATTTCAACAGTAAGTGATCCCGGACCAGCAATTTTCACTTTTATTGCAATTTTTGGTGTACTTAGCCTTGTTTGGATAGCCTTCCTTTATATCAACAAAAATAAGCTAAAAAGCTGAGCCACTTCGGCTTAATGATTCCATAAGTGTACCGATAAAAGGGATATAATCGTTGAATATTGATTCATTTCTGAGAGATGAATCAAAGCGTTGGCTAAGGTAGAATTTAGAATATGGACACAATAAGGCTTGTTTTAATAGAGGATAATTCGACGGATTCTGTTTTGATCGAAAAAATATTACTCAAAGGTGATTATAAAACGGAACTATCAACTTTCACATGTTTTAAATCGTTTGCAGCAAATTGGATTCCCCATGAAACAGACCTTGTAATAACCGATCATCAAATACATGATGCAACCAGTTTTGAAGTTGTTGAATGTGTTCGAAGCCATTCCAATGATATCCCTATAATTGTCTTATCAGGTTCACTTGAAGACAAAGAAATTGCTCGTTTAATCTTAGATGTTCGAGTAAATGATATTATTCTTAAAAGTGACTTAAATCGACTGCGGGTTTCTATACTTAAAGAGCTTCAAGCAAAAAAATCTTTTCAGATTTTAGAACAGCAAAAGCAGGATTTAAAAATGCTTTCGTTGGTTGCAGAGCATACTCACAATGGCGTTGTAGTTACAAATTGCAAGGGCGAAATTGGATGGGTAAATAAAGCATTTACCACCATTACAGGGTATTCAAAAGAAGAATCAATTGGTAAAGTACCTACTTCTATACTGGAGGGACCAAAAACCTGTATTCAAACAATGAAACGAATACGGCATAATCTCAAAAAGAAGATTCACTTTTCTGAAGAGATACTAAATTACCGGAAAGATGGAAGCGAATTTTGGATTAAGCTAGACATCACTCCTATTGTAGAAGATGGAGTTCACACCGGATTTGTAGCCATTCAAGAGAATATTACCAAACGTAAGTTAGTACAGAATCAAATCAAAGAAAGCGAAGATCGTTTGGATGCTGCTATTCATGGTGCTGATTTAGGTGTTTGGGATTTAGATGTGGAAACCGGTGAAAATTTTGTCAACGATAAGTGGTATGCCATGTTTGGTTACGAAGAAGGCGAAATTGAAACCAATTTGGAAAGTTTTATGTGCTTAGTGCATCCCGATGACGCTCATATTGTTGATGAAACTTTTAAAAAACTTATTGAAGGTGAAAACAATTTCGATATCACCTTAAGATGCTTGCATAAAGATGGTGATTATCGGGTAATTAGAGATCGTGGACGTGTAATTCAGCGCGATGCCACGCAAAATATTCAACGATTGATCGGTACTCATCTTGATATCACAAACGAAACGAAATTACAAAATGAATTGAGCTCTTCGTTAACTGAAAAAACAATTCTGTTGCAAGAAATTCATCATCGGGTAAAAAATAACCTGGCAATCATTACCGGTTTATTACATCTGCAATCATTTAGCACCGATAATGAAGAAGTAGAGACTTTTTATTCGGACATGATTACCCGCATTAAAACTATCGCAGATGTACACGAGCTATTATACAATAACGATTCTTTTACCAAAATAAACCTACATGAATACATTGCCAGCTTGGTAACAAACATTAAATCGTTATTTAAAATACAAATCACCCCCGACATCAATATTGTGATTGATAAGTTCTTCGAGATCAATATCAATCAAGCAATACCAATTGGTTTACTGCTTAACGAGCTATTAACTAACTCAATGAAGCATGCCTTCGACGACGATACCGAACCAACTATTACTCTTCGTATATCTCGAAGAGACGAGCAAATTTACTGCAATTACAAAGATAACGGTAAAGGATTTGATGTAATCAGTATCGGGGAATCCGGTAGCTTAGGCTTCACGTTAATAAAAACGTTACTCCAACAACTCGAATCAACCTTCGAGTATACAAAAGATGGTGGTTTTGGTATTAATTTCTCATTCAAAGTGAAGCACAAAGGAGCTCACTCGAACTTACCGGTTACACATTAAAACGGAAAAGCAATACATCGCCGTCGGCAACTACATACTCTTTGCCTTCCTGACGCATTTTACCGGCTTCTTTAGCCGCTTTTTCGCTTTTTAATTCAGCATAATCGTTGTAAGCAATAGTCTCTGCTCGGATAAATCCACGCTCGAAATCGGTGTGAATTACGCCTGCAGCTTGTGGCGCTTTGGTTCCTTTTTTGATGGTCCACGCACGGGCTTCTTTTGGCCCAACAGTGAAATAAGTGATAAGTCCTAGCTCGGCATACGCGGCATGTATCAATCGATCAAGACCGGCACTCGAAACGCCTAATTCTTCAAGAAACATTTCCTTTTCTTCTTCATCCAGTTCGGCTATTTCAGCTTCAATTTTAGCGCAAAACATTACTACTTCGTCGCCAAAACCGGAGGCAATTTCTTTTACTTGATCAACCAAAGCATTGCCGGTTTCTAAATCAGATTCGCCCACATTACACGCGTACAACACAGGCTTTGCCGAAAGTAAAAACAAATCTTTGTACGCTTCTTTCTGGTCGTTGGAAACTTCGAAGGTACGAGCGGTATTGCCATCTTCGAGATGAACGCGTAAACGGTCAACAATTTCCATCTGCGCTTTCATGGTCTTATCACCACTCTTAGATTGCTTCTTCAGCGTTTGAACGCGTTTTTCAACACTCTCAAGATCCTTTAGAATCAATTCCGACTCAATGATTGCAATGTCTCTTTCGGGATCAACATCCCCTTCCACATGAATGATGTCATCGTCTTCGAAACAGCGAACTACATGAATAATTAAATCTACTTCACGAATGTGAGATAAAAATGCGTTCCCCTTTCCTTTGCCTTCGGCTGCACCTTTTACTAGCCCGGCAATATCAACAAACTCGATGCTGGTTGGGACTATACTGGCTGAACTTGCTAATTCTGCAAGATTTAAAAGTCGTTCGTCGGGTACCGACACTAATCCAACATTGGGATCGATGGTACAAAAAGGAAAGTTAGCTGATTCTGCACCTGTGTTACTTAACGCATTAAACAAAGTTGATTTACCGACGTTGGGTAAACCAACAATTCCACATTTTAAACTCATTAATTAGGATCTGAAAAAATTAAAAATCTATTCTCTTTTGTTGAACGAATTCTCGCTCGGGCAATATCAATGCCGTTAGCTTGCCAAACTGTTCGTACACGCACCCGGTATCTATGCCAATCATATTTTTACCCTCAATGGGTTGGCGTACAGGCGTGTGGCCAAAAATTACGGTTTTTTCCCATTCATTATCTGCTTTTTCTAAATGTTCTCTTGTCCATAAAAAGCTGTTGTATGCACTCTTATCCTCTAATACTTCTGAAACACTTCGGTCTGATGGTAAGCCTGCGTGCACAAAAACCCATTCTTCTGCCTCGTAAAACAGTTTAGTGCTTACTAAAAACTTTAAATGAGCATAAGGAATCTTCTTATCGGGGCATGTGGCATAATACGATTCGAGTGTATTTGCGCCACCATGACTTAAATATTCGTAATAAGTATTATCAGAATAATAGGTGAGCAGCATTTGATCATGATTCCCTCTAATAAAAATGCATTCATGATCTTTTTTAAATTCCAGTAACGTATCAATTACTTGCTTCGAAGCCGGACCACGATCAACGTAATCGCCCAAAAACACATAGGTTTTTGAGTTACCGTATTCTTCGTTTAGTCGTGTAAGTAATGTTTTTAAAGTTTCAACGCAGCCGTGTATATCGCCAATTGCAATGTATCCGTTCGTTTTTTCTGTCATTGATGGGTTGACCTGTCGATTAATCCTCTACCTGATTTCTTAACTAAGCCCTCCTGCTTCAAATCTTCTAAGGATGCATCCAAAATTCCATTTACGAATCTTCCGGATTTAGCAGTCGAGTATTTTTTTGCCAACTCAATGGCCTCATTAATCGACACTTTTGTGGGAATATCTTCGAAATATAAAAACTCACAGAGCGCAATCTTCAACACAATACGGTCGATCATAGCTAATCTGCTGATTTCCCAATTTTGAATGTGTTGAGTAATGATTTCATCGAATTGGGTCTGGTTTTCAAGAGTCCTGAAAAACAGACGCTCACCAAACCTTCTCACCTCTTTTTCCGTTCCTAAGTGTTCTTTAAGCACTGTATCGGCTATATGTTGTACAGTGTCGCCACTTTGTAGATATGCGTAAATAGATTGAAGAACGGTTTCGCGTACTTTTCTGCGATTAATCATGCCTGGTCTTTAAAATTCAGCGCTAAAGATAACCAATTCGCAATAAACATTAATCACTAATCAACGCATATTGAACATTGATTACTCCTTACTGATCGTCGTATATTCACAGCTCTGCGTCCGTAGCTCAGTTGGTTAGAGTATCACATTGACATTGTGGGGGTCACTGGTTCGAATCCAGTCGGACGCACTTCTTCCTCTCTGCTCTTACTAGCTACACAATTTTTGAGCCCGTCATAACTAGGATGAATTGGCATTTATATTCATAATCGCTAGTTTTAAATACTCTGAATGGGATTTTACTTCACTATTAATACGATGTTCTCATAGATACTTAGATTTAAACAATGGTTATAAATCTATTATATTTTGATCAGCATTTATCAAGAGTCAAAACAATAACAGAGGTCCAATGGATAAGCTTTTTCAGGTTTTATTGGTCGAGGATAATTCGCTACATGTTAAAATTTTACTCGATTACTTAAAAAAAATCGACCTTGATATAAGTGTGTCTGTTGTCTCTACGCGCAATGCTTTCCATAAAGCTATTGAATCGAACAAATTCGATTTGATAATATCTGATTACATGCTCACCGATTTCAGTGGCTTGGATGCACTAAAAATGTTCCGGGAAATTAACGAAGATGTTCCATTCATTTTAGTGTCTAGCTACATGAACGAGACGGAAGGCGTTGAAGCCATGATGAATGGCGTTACAGATTTCCTAATTAAAGATAATCTTCGGCGTATTATTCCGGCAGCAAAAAGAGAGCTACTCAATTACGTTCAGCGACGTACCATCGAAAATAGCTTGCAGCAAAGCAAAGCTATTATTACAAGTATGGAAAGCAATATCGAAGGATTCGCTTGGGAATCGAGCGCAGAAAGTTTAAAGCTCACCTACTTGAGCCCTACTTTTGAGTCTATTCTTGGGTATTCGATAGATGAAGTGATAAACAAAGCTGATATGTGGGGTAATTATATTCACCCAAAAGACTATTACAAGGTTATTGAATATTACACCAATGCCAAAGACAACAATTTAAAGGAGATAGAATATCGCCTTATAGATTCAGAAGGTAAGGTGCATTGGTTCCGAGATGTATTAACCTATAGATCGGATCCAAATGTTGGAAATAGACTTCAGGGTCTTATGGTTGATATCACTGAAATCCGTGAAAATAAAGAGCACCTCGACCGAACTATTAATGAAAAAGAAGAGCTAATTTCTGAGTTACATCATCGGGTGAAGAACAATCTTGCTGTAATATCGAGTATGATTCAACTTCAGGCAATTACTGAAGAAAAGCCCGAAATCCAGGTTAAGTTGATCGAAGGGGTAAATCGAATTAAAAGCATGGCAATAGTTCATGATATCGTTTACAACAAAGAGAAATTCAACAACTATTCGATTAAAGATGGCATAGAAGATCTCGTAAACTCAGTAATAGATACTTTTGCTTCTAGTGATAACTTTAAAGTGAATTATATTATTGATGCGGATATATCATCTATTCAGCAAGCAATACCTGTTGCTTTAATATTAACCGAAGTTGTTTCGAATACTGTAAAACACGCATACTCTGCCGATCTCGAATCTAAAAAAATAGATATTCAGCTTTCTGAAAAAGGCAACGATGTGTTGTCTCTTGAAGTTAGAGATTATGGTAAAGGTATACCCGATGAAGTTATTAAGTCCGGGCATTCTACCATCGGAATTTCTATAATAAATGCCCTTTCAACACAATTAGATGGCACTTTTTATTTCGAAAAGGCAAAACCGGGCACACACTTCAAACTTAATTTCAAAAAGTCGTACCTAACCGACGATAGTTATTCTTCGCATTATTGATATTTGGCGAATCTTAGTTTCTCACTTTATTAAACACAAAGCTATAACTAGTGCCATCATTCGAACTAACCTCGGTAGAAGCGCGAAGTTGCTTGGCTAACGTTCTGATGAGCTTCATTCCAAGCGAAATACCAGGTTTAGAGAAATTTTCCTGATCTAAGCCAATTCCATTATCCTCTACCTTAATGGTTACTTTCTCGCCTCCGTTTTTAATACTTACATCAATTGTTCCTTCTTCTTTGCCTCTAAAAGCATGCTTAAAGCTATTAGTAACAATTTCATTAATTAATAGCCCGCATGGTATCGCCTGGGTAATCGGCAGTTTCAAATCATCCACATCAAGTTTGATGTCAACCGAAAGATCTTTAGTGCCAATTGCTCGTTTAACACTCGTTATTAGTTCTTCGATGTAGCTCGAAACATCTACTTCGGTGAGATTTTCGTTTTGATATAACTTTTCGTGAACCAATGCGATAGAGCGAACTCGCATCTGGCTATCTTTTAAAACCTTTTGCGCATTTTCGTTTTGCGTTGCATACGATTGAAGTTCCAGAAGTCCTGTAATTACAGCAAGATTGTTCTTCACCCGGTGATGGACTTCGGCGAGCAGCACTTCCTTTTCCTTCAAAGATTTTTTGATGGTTTCTTCAGCTTTTTTACGCTCGGTGATATCAACATATAAACCGAATTTTGCTTTCACTTTACCATCAATAATCACTGGTACGGAATACACAATCACATCAAGGTGCGTGCCGTCTTTTGCAACCCGAACCAATTGTTTCTCTTCAACAATCGGCGAGTTGGTTAAACGAACAGCTTCATTGGCTCCCGTTTCGGGCACAATAATTCGGTCAATCTCTAAGCCCTTTATTTCTTCAAAATCATAGCCAAAAAGATGCTCAAATCCTTTATTTACTAGCTCCACTTCGTTATGCGAATTTAATAGAGTGATAGCCAATGGAGTGGTATTAAATAGCTCACTGAATAGTGTTTCGCGTCGGATTAGTTCTTCCTCGGCAAACTTTCGGTCAGAAATATCTCGTTCAATTATAATGAGCACATTTTTCCCGAAATAACTTCCTCTGTTTACCAGCATTTCGGTTAAGAACACTTCGCCATTCGCTTTTTTCGACCAAACCTCAAGTTTTTGGGCTTTTTGAGTTTTAGATCGCCTACGAATTTCCATCATGGCTTTTGCATCAAATTTACCCGGTGCTCGAAGAATCGATTGATCCTTGCCAACCAAATCTCTCAAATTGTAGCCGTAAGTAAGTTTTAATCCTTTATTCGCGATTACAATTTTGTTCTCATCGTCTAGGATATATATGGCATCGGTCATCGAATCAAACAAATCTCGATAACTCTGAATGCTCTTTTGCGACTCTTTATAAGCCAACGCTCTTTCTGTTACGTTAGCAACCAACGAGTATATTGAAACTACTTCCCCGTTGTTGCCATAAAGGATGGAATTGTGCCATTCGCTGTACACCATTTTCCCATCTTTGGTGATATTTCTGTTTACAATAGAAATATCTTCCCCTTTTTGGTTGATAAGATTTTGAATGGTTCCAAAAACCAAATCAACATCCTCGTGATGCACAAAATTCTTAAGCAAGCTATTATCAGCGATCACTTCAGATTCTTCCCACCCAAACATTTCGGTGGCTTTATCCGACCAACGTAAAATCTCGCCGTTAGGCTTCCATTCAACTTCTGCCAATGGAAACCCCTGAAATCCAACAGGTGTGCTCACTAATGTATGTTCATCTTCTTCCAACAACGAAGATAAATCATGTGCGATCAGTATTTTAGCAGGCTTTCCATAGTACGTTATAATATGCGATGAAAATTGTACGATTATTGGATTTCCATTTCCGTTTTTAATACTCCACACCTTATCAAAAGTAGAAGCCTGATTATTTTGTTGAATGCTAGCAGCCAATTCAGGCGTTACGTCTTCAACCAAATCATGCAAAGAAAGTCCATCGATTTCTTCTTTCGATTTATTTATTAACCCCAGCGCTGCATTGTTTACATCTAATATTTTTAGAGATATTTGATCGCAAATGAACATACTCTGCGATTCGAAAAAGCCTTTATTGTCCTTAATCATTAAATAGATCTATTTATTTTGCGGCACGAATATGCAAGGCTTTTTTAATTTTATCTACTATAAAATGAAATAAATAAACCCACATCCTTAGAATGCTCCTGAAATTGTTTTTTTCTATCTTCCAACCCTGCGAAATTTTAATACTGAAACAGAATTAATGGCATCCCACCAAATAGAAATTACATTACCAGACGGCACAACTCGGAATTATGACTCCGGTACTACCGGAAAAGAAATTGCAGAGTCGATTTCATCGGGTTTGGCAAGAGTAGCTTTAAGTATTACTGTAAATGGCGAAATAATTGATTTAGACCGCCCAATCACCGAAAATGCCACCATCGCTATCAATACGTGGGACTCGGAAGACGGCCAATACACCTTTTGGCATTCATCTGCTCACTTGTTAGCCGAAGCCATTCAGGAAATGTACCCGGATGCTAAATTTGGAATCGGACCTCCCATCGAAAATGGGTTTTATTACGACATCGATTTTGGGGATAAGCAAATCTCTCAGGATGACTTAGCCGCCATCGAGAAAAAAGTAATTGAAGTAGCACGCCGCAAAGCAACCTTTGATCGCAAAGAAGTATCAAAAGAAGAAGCACTCACTTTCTACAAAGAAAAAGGCAATGAGTATAAAGTTGATTTGATCGAAGGACTCGAAGACGGCGAAATCACTTTTTACACTCAAGGAAATTTTACCGATTTATGCCGAGGACCACACATCCCGAATTCAGGCGTAGTAAAAGCAGTAAAGCTTACAAATCTTGCTGGTGCATATTGGCGTGGTGATGTAAATTCAAAGCAACTCACGCGTATTTATGGCATCACATTTCCTAAACAAAAAATGCTGGAAGAGTACCTCCACAATGTTGAAGAGGCCAAACGTCGAGATCATCGCAAGCTGGGTAAAGAACTCGGTATTTATATGATCGACACGATGGTAGGCAGTGGCTTACCTATGTGGCTGCCCAACGGAACAGTGCTTCGCCGTACGCTTGAAGCTTTTTTGCGCGATGAACAAGTAAAACGCGGCTATAAAGAAGTGATCACTCCGCATATTGGAAGTTTGGAATTGTACAAAACTTCCGGGCACTACCCCTACTATCAGGATTCGCAGTACGATCCGATTCAAGTTGATGATGAGGAATACATGCTTAAACCCATGAACTGCCCGCATCACCACCGAATTTATTCGTCTGATATGCGCAGTTACCGCGATTTACCGCTACGATTGGCAGAATTCGGATCTGTGTATCGCTACGAACAATCTGGGGAGCTAAGCGGATTAAGTCGTGTGCGTGGCTTCACTCAAGATGACGCTCATATTTACTGTACGCATGATCAGTTAAAGCAAGAAATTCGAAATACCATCGAACTCACTCAGCTGGTATTTAGCACTTTTGGGATGCCGGTGGATATCCGTCTCTCCTTCCGCGATGAAAATGATGAGAAGTACGGTGGAAGCACAGAGTATTGGGATCGCGCGCAGCAAGAAATTAAAGACGTGGCCGACGAAATGGAGCTCGACTACTTTATAGCTCCAGGCGAAGCAAGCTTCTATGGCCCAAAAATCGACTTTATTATACGTGATGCAATCGGACGTAAATGGCAACTTGGCACTGTACAAGTTGATTATGTGATGCCCGAGCGCTTTGATCTAACTTACATCGGTTCGGATAACAACAAGCACCGACCGGTAATCATCCACCGAGCGCCATTTGGAAGTATGGAACGCTTTACCAGTATTTTAATTGAACATTTTGCCGGAAAATTCCCATTATGGCTCTCTCCGGAACAAATTCGCATTTTGCCGATAAGTGATACACAAAACGAGCAAGCAAACGAATACGCCGAAATTCTCCGATCAAAAGGCGTGCGCCTAACTGTTGACGACCGAAGTGAACAAATTGGTGCAAAGATTAGAGACGCAGAAACTGCCAAAATACCATACATGGTGATAATTGGAGCCAAAGAAATGGAAGCTGGCACGGTTTCTGTACGAAAACATCGTAAGGGAGATATTGGAACTTTCAATTTTTCTGATTTTCTTTCACGCATAACAACAGAGATCAGTGATAAAGCACTGCCTGAAGATTAATTAAACTACGAGGAAAACTATCGCAAGAAGAAACTTTCGAGGACCGGTAAAAGAAGACCGACCTCGGTTAAACGACGAGATTAACGAAGCGCAAGTTCGGGTTATAAAGCCCGACAATTCTCACGAAATCACAAGCTCAGACCGTGCTCTGCAACTCGCCGAGCAATACAACTTAGATTTAGTAGAAATTGCACCGGATGCCCGCCCTCCGGTTTGTAAGATCATCGACTTTGGTAAATACCAATACGAGAAAAAGAAAAAAGAAAAAGAAGCCAAGAAGAAGCAGCATACTGTTACTGTAAAAGAGTTACGCTTCCGCCCTAACACCGACGATCACGATTTGGAGTTTAAAACTCGCCATGCCCGTGAATTTTTAGAAAGCGGTGATAAGGTAAAAGCTTCTGTTCAATTCCGCGGCCGCGACATGCTATATACCGAAAAAGGAGAATTGGTATTATTGAAGTTAGCTAAGGCATTGGAAGATGTATCTAAAGTCGAATCGAAGCCCAACTTGGAAGGCCGACGAATGATCATGATTTTAACACCATTAAAGTAACTTTACAGATTGATATACGCTGAACTTATCCCTATTTTGGGAGTCTGTAAAATTTTCACAAAGCAAGTGGAATCACAATGCCAAAAATGAAATCAAATAGTGGTGCTAAAAAGCGCTTTAAACTTACCGGAAGCGGTAAGATTAAGCGAAAAAAAGCTTTTAAGCGTCACATCCTTACTAAGAAAAGCAGTAAAACTAAAAGACATTTAGGTCAAACCGCGATCGTCACAAAAGCTGACGAAGCACGCGTAAAAGAAATGATCTAATCAACTTTAACCATTAAATCTTGACAAAATGCCACGTTCATTAAACTTAGTGGCTTCCCGTCGCCGTCGCAAAAAGATCCTAGATCAAGCGAAAGGTTACTGGGGCAAGCGTAAGAATGTTTACACGATTGCGAAAAATGCGGTAGAAAAAGGTCTACAGTACCAATACCGCGATAGAAAAAATCGTAAGCGTGTATTCCGAAGATTATGGATTGTTAGAATTAACGCCGCCGCTCGATTAAACGGAACTACCTATTCCCGTTTGATCAGCGCCATGTCGAAAAAGAACATGGAAATTAACCGTAAGGTTATGGCTGATATCGCAGTTCACGATCCGGAAACGTTTGCTGCCATTGTAAAGGAAGCTCACTCTTAAGCTAAACTTGCTTATATTTTTATTACAGCCGGTAAATCTTACTCAAATTAGGTTTACCGGTTTTTTTATTTTCGGGAACCCGGTTTACCCTATTACATCAAATTTATGATTGATCAAATAAAAGATCTTACAAACGAAATTCAGTCATACGCCGTATCTACCAAAGACGAATTAGAAGCTTTTCGATTAGAGTTTCTTTCCAGAAACGGGCGTGTTCAATCCATGTTTAAGAATCTAGGTAGCGTACCCAAAGAAGAGCGCGGGGCAGTTGGCAAGGCGATGAACGAAGCCAAGCAACTTGCTCAATCCAGATTCGATAATTTAAAAACCAAGCTGGAATCGACTGATCAGCAGGTTAAAGCAGCCATCGACGACATTACTTTACCTGCTCCCGAACCCATCATCGGCTCGTTGCATCCGCTTACGCAAACGCTGGCCGAGATGAAGAATATTTTCTACCGATTGGGATTCACCATCGCCGACGGACCGGAAGTGGAAGATGACTTTCACAATTTTACGGCGCTGAACTTCCCTCCTAATCACCCTGCACGTGATGAACAGGATACATTTTTCGTGCGCAAAAGTGATGATCCTAACATGATGGATCTTGTGCTACGTACGCACACCTCACCGGTTCAAATCCGTTTGATGGAAAACACCAAACCTCCTATTCGATCGATCATGCCCGGGCGTGTGTATCGAAATGAGGCCGTTTCTCCTAAATCATACTTTTTGTTCCATCAAGTTGAAGCACTATATGTAGACGAAAACGTTAGCGTTGCTGACCTGAAAGAGACGCTGATCACCTTTGTAAAACTAATGTACGGCAGTAACGTGAAATACCGTTTACGTCCCGGATTCTTCCCATTCACTGAACCCAGTTTAGAAATGGATATCTGGTGGGGATCGGAAAAAGACGGAAAATGGCTCGAAATTCTCGGCTCTGGAATGGTAGACCCAAATGTATTTACAGCCGCAGGTGTTGATCCTGAAAAGTACACCGGCTTTGCCTGGGGTATGGGCGTTGAACGTATTGCAATTTTGAAATACGGTATCGACGACATCCGCACATTTTACGAAAACGACATTCGCTTCCTCGAACAATTCAATTAAGGCGACATATTTAGATGAAAGTATCTTACAACTGGCTCAAAGAATTTATAGATCTCACGCTTTCTCCGGCTGAAACCGCCGACAAACTCACCATCATCGGACTCGAAGAAGAAGAATCGTTCGAATACGGCAGTTCGCTCCCGGGCGTAGTGGTTGGTGAAGTTTTGGAAGCAAAACAACATCCTAATGCCGACCGATTAAAGGTTTGCCAAGTAAATGTTGGTGATGAGACGGTACAAATCGTATGTGGAGCACCCAATGTTGCTGCCGGCCAAAAAGTACCTGTAGCCAAAGTTGGCTCTACCCTACCTATTAAATTAGACGACGGTAGTTTCCTAAAGCTTAAAAAAGCAAAACTACGTGGCGAAACATCTCAAGGGATGATTTGCGCGGAAGATGAGCTAGGATTAGGAACCGACCACGACGGAATTATGGTGTTGGATGAAAACCTAACTCCCGGAACTCCAGTATCAGAGATTTTTGATATGTATATCGATCATATCATCGATATCGCGATCACTCCGAATCGCCCGGATGCAACCTGCCATTTAGGCGTTGCTCGCGACCTGTCTGCTGCTTTGAATCTTGAGCTGAAAAAACCTGACGTAACGCTCTCGAACCCTGTTACCCAAAGTGATGACATTAAGGTAACTATCGAAAACAGTGAAAAATGTCATCGTTTTGTAGGTAAGATGATTAAAGGTGTGGAGATCAAAGAATCGCCAAAATGGTTGCAGGATAAATTGATGGCCATTGGCTCTCGTCCTGTAAATAATGTTGTGGATGTTACCAATTACGTAATGTTCGAACTAGGACAGCCACTTCACGCCTACGATTATGACGAAATTCGAGGTAAAGAAATCACCGTTAAGGATTTCGATTCAGTAGTTGAATTCGAGACGCTTGATCACGTAAAAAGAAAATGTGCCCCTGGTACGCTATTTATTTGTGACGGCGAAGGTCCTGTTGGCATTGCCGGCGTGATGGGTGGATTGTACAGCGAGGTAAGTGATAAAACCACTAATATCTTTTTAGAAGGCGCGTATTTCGATCCCGGAACGGTTCGTAAAACGGCCAAAGCTGAGACTTTACAAACCGATGCTTCGTACCGATTTGAGCGCGGCATCGATCCAAACTTACAAGCATTTGCCGTTGAGCGTGCTGCCGAGTTGATTCAACAAGTTGCCGGTGGCGAATTGGCCGATGAAATCATCGACATTCATCCAGTAAAAACAGAGAAACGTACGCTCACTCTAAGAAAAAGCTACGTAAACCGACTTCTTGGCACCGATCTTTCTATTGATGAAGCCATTGAAATAATGGAAGGCCTTGAACTTGACGTGGTGGAAAAAAACGAGGAATCGGTTACCTATTCGATCCCAACCTTCCGCCCTGATTTAGAACGTGAAGTTGATTTGATTGAGGAAGTTGGTCGATTGTACGATTACAATAAAATCGAAGCGCCTAGCCATGGTATTTTCGTATCTACGGAGACGTTTTCACCGTGGGAACTGCTGATGGAACAGATCAGAACCATTGGTGTTGAGCTTGGTTATCGAGAAATTTATACCAACTCGCTGATCTCAGAAAAAGAGGCTTCGCATTTTGGTGAACTGGATGAAATGGTTACCACCTTGAATCCACTCACAGCAGATATGACCACCTTACGCCCCTCGCTATTGCACGGGGTGTTAAAAGCAGCTGCTTATAATTTTAACCGACAAGCCGGTGGAATTCGATTTTTTGAAACGGGTAACGTGTTTAGTCAAAGTCAGGATTACTCATATCACGAAGGAATAAAAGAGCAAACTCATGTGTTGTTTGGGCTCTCCGGACTTCGCAAAAAAGAACACTGGACCAGCAAACCTACTGCTTATTCGATCTTCGATCTTAAAACAGACTTCACAGCATTCTTTGTAAAGCTTGGACTCAAGAATTCATTATCGTACAAAGAAAGTGAAGGCAAATTGGATGTGTTCTTTAAGAAGAATTTATTGGGTACAATCGAGTCGGTATCGAAAGAGTTGAGAAAAACCTACGATATTGCTCAAGACGTATTTGTTGCCGAGTTCTCGATCAACGCCATACATTCGGCATTGCAAAAACAGAAGGATTTCAAATACACTTCCATTCCGAAATTCCCGCCATTCGATTTCGATTTTGCGGTGATAGTTGATAAGACCATTTCGGCCGGAATGGTGATGGATGTCATCAAAAACAAAGCAGGCAACAATCTGCAAAAGCTTGATATTTTTGATGTTTTCGAGGGTGAATCGATAGGAAGTGATAAGAAAAGTTTGGCCTTTAGGCTAAATTTCATTGATCCTAACAAGACCTTGAATATCAAAGAAGTAGAACCTATTATTAATCGCATTGTAAAAGCACTCGAAAAACAGTTCGGTGCCCAACTACGAGGTTAACATCATGAATCAACTATCTCAACAATCTTTAAAATTTAAAGGACTGCTTGCAGAGATTGATGAGGAAGTAAAAGCCCTTAAACAAGAGATCAAAGATCTGAAGCGCGAAAATGCCAAGTTGTCCGGTAAATTAGAAGATTTACGTGGCAAGCAAACCGACATTTTCTCGGCCATCACCGAATCGGAAAGGCTAGCAATGCGCCAACAAGTGCAAGGGCTTATATCCAAAATAGATAATCACCTAAATGATCAGGCATGAAGTCGATTAAGGTCAACATTCTGGGAAAACAGTATCCGCTAAAAGTGGAGGATCATGAAGAAGAAAACATGGTTCGAATCTGCAATTTTGTTGACGAAAGATTTCAAACGTACCGAAACCAGTTGGTACAACAGCCCGAATCAACCGTGATGGTTTTGGCCGCGCTTAGCATTGCCGAAGAGTTATTTGAAGCACGTCAGCATACTTCGGATGCTCAAAAAAATGAAGAGTTAATGATGGAGAGAGTAAACAACAGTTTACAGCGCTTGATCGAAGACATTAAAAGCTGATACTTCCCACCCAACCCCTACTCATCTTATAGAACAACCTGTGGCAGAACAAATACGCATTTTATTTATTGGCGATATCGTAGCCGAACCCGGTCTAACAATCGTCCAAACATTTCTACCCGGGTTAATTAAAAACCATAAAGCCGACTTTGTGATAGCCAATGGCGAGAATTCGCACGAGGGGCACGGCATCAATCAGCAAATAATAAAAGCATTGCACGACAGCGGTGTGCACGTAATAACCGGTGGCGATCATTCTTTCGACAAGTGGAAAGTGTTCCAATATATGCGCGAGAACAACACCATTTTGCGTCCACTTAATTACCCCAGAGGTAATGCCGGAGTGGGATTTGGAGTATATGAAATTCCAGGAACCGGTTTTAAAATCGGTGTACTGAATTTGCAAGGTCGCACTTTTATGAAGCCGATTGACGATCCGTTTTCTGCGGCAGATTGGGCCATCACCAAGATGAAAGAAGAAACCGATATCATTTTTGTAGATATACACGCAGAAGCTACCGCCGAAAAAATTTCGATGGCGTGGCATATTGATGGTCGTGCTTCGGTGCTGGTTGGTACTCATACACACATCCCAACAGGTGATGCTCGCATCTTTCCGGAAGGACTTGGTTATCTTACCGATGCCGGAATGACCGGGTCGTACAATTCTTCGCTGGGAATGGACAAAAAAGTAGCCATTAAGCGATTTACGACTGGGGTTCATCAAAAATATAAAGTGGCTAACGGTGATAGTCATATTTGCGGAGTGCTAGCGGTTGTAGATGCAGAAACGGGAAAATGTGTGCACATCGAATCCGTTATCTATCCTGAATTTGAGTCTTCGAAATTAAACAATGACTGATAACTCAATTATTTTACGTGCTCAGGATATCACGAAGAGCTATGCCTCCGAAAAAAATGCTGATCCGCTTGTAGTGCTCGATGGTGTTAGTCTGGAGATTCAGCACTCGCAGATAACAAGTATTGTTGGTAGCAGCGGAAGTGGAAAAAGTACGCTTCTTCATATTTTAGGCGGATTAGATTCTCCCGATTCGGGAAATGTGTTTTGGGGTGAAAAGAATCTTGCCAAGATGCACACCGATCAATTAGCAGAATTTCGGAATAAGAACATTGGCTTCGTATTTCAATTTCATCACTTATTACCAGAATTTACCGCATTAGAAAATGTGTGCATGCCTGCGCTTATCGCGGGAACAGATATGGAAGAAGCCAATGACCGCGCTGTACGATTGCTTCAACGATTTGGGGTTGAAAACAGAAAATCGCACCGCCCTACTCAACTTTCAGGTGGCGAGCAGCAACGGGTTTCCATGGCTCGTGCTGTGATGAACAACCCTGCTCTGATCTTAGCCGACGAACCCACGGGCAATCTGGATGAACGAAATACCGAGATAATTTTAGACCTTTTGTTCGAACTTAGGGATGAATATCAGGTATCGGTTCTACTAATCACGCACGAAGAAGATATCGCCAAAAGATCGGATACCATTTTGGAGATGAAAAAGGGTAAACTTCAGGCACTTTAGGGTTTGTGATCGCCCTAAAACCAACGTATTTTTGGAGTCTGTAAAATAACATCGAAAACGCTATTACATCATGTCGAAACACCTTTCAAAGGAAGAATTACAATCCGATCCGTTGATCGAAAATGTCCAGAAAGTAACCGCTTTCTTTAACGAAAACAGAACCGTAATACTTGCAGTATTAATTGGTGTTATTGTTATTGTTGGATCGTTAGTTGGTTACAATTTCTATTCAAGTGGCCAAGAAGGACAAGCACAAGAACTGCTTGCAACCGCCGAAGCTTACTATATTGAAGGTGATTACGCTCGCGCTTTAAATGGCGATGATTTTGAACTTACCTATGGCTTTCTAGCTATTGCTAATGAATTCTCAGGCACAGATGCCGGCAACTTAGCCAACTATTATGCATCTGTAAGTAGTTTTAAACTAGGCAACATCGAAGATGCTTTAGCGCACTTCGAAAACTACAATCCTCCAAAAGGAATTTTAGGTGTTGGTCCTTTGAGCTACTACGCAAGTATTTTAAAGGCAAACGGTAGTTTAGATAAAGCTGCTGAAACTTATGTTAAAGCTGCAGAGTGGGACGAAAACGACTCTACTACCCCATACAACTTGCAGCGCGCTGCAGATACTTATTTTGAAGCCGGAAATACTGAAATGGCCGGTCAACTTGCAGATCGTATTCTCACCGAATATGCCGGAAGTGCAGAGGTAACTGAAGCACAGCGATTAACCGGAAAGATCGCAGTTAACTAATTTTTTTAAGGCTCCATTCGGAGCCTTTTTTTTGTCTTGTAATTTCCGGATGTAACAAGATGACATGTTTCTCGTTTATTGCTTTGAACTAATCGGGAAAACAATGAAATACCTTCTCTCTCTTTTTGCACTTCTATTTTGCACAACTCTTAGCTACGCTCAATATGAATATGAGCCTTCAACTTCTCACCCTTTCGGACAATTAAACCCAAAAGCACCTTCTGAAGTCGGCGACTTTGCTCCACTAATTGGCGAGTCTGATTGTTTAAGTGAAAGCCGAAACCAGGATGGCACCTGGGCTGAACCTATGCCAATGATCTGGCGTTGGAAATACATAATGAATGGAATGGCTGTTCAGGATGAAACACTAAAGCCGGATGGAATTCATTCAGGCAGTATTCGACAGTTTAATGCCGATAGTGCTGCATGGTATGTGCATTATTACTCTAGCAGTTCGGCTGTGCCCATTCTACCTGCCTGGGAAGGTGGGAAAACGGATGAACAAACCATTACGCTTTATCGTGAACAAACGGCTCCAAACGGCATAGACGGCTTCTTTAAAATTGATTTTACCGATATGACCGATGATTCTTTCAATTGGTTAGGGGCATGGGTTAGTGTTGATGAGAGCTTCAGCTACCCAACCTGGAAAATCAGTTGCACTAAAAAGGATTAGTTTCGCTTCAGATGGTTATTCAAAAATGTAATCATGTCGTTTAGTACCGGAACTGCATCATCCGCAAAACACTGCTGGAAATAATCGTTGCAACCGTTATCTAAATAGGCATGCTTTTTACCCTCGTACACTTTGTATTCCACCTGTTGTCCGGCCTGTTTGAGCTTTGATACATAAGCTTCGATAGCTTCTGGCGGTGTTGTAGTATCTTCCGATCCCACATGAAAAAACATGGGTGGGTATTTTTTCTCGCTGGTGTCGGAAACGTTATGAATGGGTGAAGTAGCTTCGTAGATATCAGGATTCTTTTCAACATTGAAAGCTTCGCCGAATAAACCACGAGGAGTAGCTCCTCCCCATTCCCAAAACCCATTCTGTGAAGTCTCAAACCCATTTTCGGCCCGCATCACCATATTGAAAACGCCATAACTGGGAATAGCAGCCTGCACTTCTAATCCATCTTCTGCTGCGACTTGCTCTGCTGTTTTTCCTTCAGGTAACCAACTTGGCGAAAATCCAAATGTTGCTCCATCAAAGCCATCGCTTTCCAACACTTTGCCATGCGAAACCACCATCGCAGCAAGATGTCCACCTGCGCTATCTCCTGTAACCGCGATTTGATTCGGGTCGCCTTTATAGGCCGAAATATTCGATTTTATCCAAAGCAGACTTCCGAAAACATCCTCCACAATCTCGTCGAGCGTTACGGTATTGTTTTGATCACCCAACAATCGATAATTAACGTTACAAACCACAAATTCGCCTTGTTCGGCCAGGTATTGCGACATCTCATCCATGATATCATTTGTGTTGATTAGCCAACCTCCACCATGCCAAATAACTACAACGGGATAGGAATCCTTGCCGGTATTTGGTGTGTAAATATCCATCGTGAGACCGAAACCTTCAGGCGAAGCAAAAAGCACGTCTTTTTGTAACGTGTATGAGTCGGATTGTGCTTCAACGTTTTGAATGAACAACACGATTGTCAGCATGGATAGAATCGCTAATTTCTTCATTGCTCTTACTATTTGATTTTATTCTTTTCTTCGATCCATTTACTCATGAACTTTGTACTTGCCAAACTATGATGCATCAGCATTTGACCAAGGAAATTCTTCGATCGATGCTGATCTAATGTTAAGCTTAGCTGACTAACAATCTCCATAAATTTCTCTAAGTTTTCAGCGCTGAATCGATTTTTTAAAAGTGGCTTTATGCCGGATTGTGCATTTTCCCAAAGCTCTTTCTTCTCGTGTAATTGAATGCATTCTTCAGCAAATTGTTGAGGTGAATCGACAATAACTCCCGGCCAATCGAAATCACCATTCATGCCTTCAGCTCCAATCGAAGTTGTGATACTGGGAGTGCCCGTTTGCATTGCATCGATTAGCTTTCCTTTCAATCCTGCACCGAATCGTAAAGGCGCGACAAGCACTCGATAATTTTCGATCGCTTCCAAAGCATCCTCTGCCCTGCCTTTGATCAAAAATCCCTCTTTAGGATTGTGCAACTGATGAACTTTTTGGCTTGGATATGCTCCGCAGATGTGCAATTCAGCAGTTGGGATTTTCGATCGAATAGTGGGCCAAATGCTTTGTTTTAAATACAATACAGCATCCCAATTCGGTTCGTGCAGGAAGTTGCCGATGCTTACGAAATGCTTCCGATTTTCGAAGGTATTCCAAGGTTTATTAAAGTTACCATCCACAATAAACGGTACATAGACCAACAATTCGGCAGGAATTCGGAAATGATTCTGCAACACATTCATTTCAACTTCGGAGATAATCAGACTTAAATCGCAGCGCAGAATACTGGCGATTTCCCGTTTGGCGATGTCGTTGTTTAAATCAGAAGATACAAACGCTCTTCCCTCTTTAAATGCTATGCGTCGACCTTCGCGCAGGCAGTGCAAATCTTCGGTGTCTAAGATTCGAAGCGTTTCAGGACAGTTTTCCACTACTCGCCATCCAAACTGCTCCTCGGTCGAAAATCGATCGAAGAGGACAATTTCCGGATTTAACTCAGCTATAAAAGCATCGAAACTGGAATTATTCAATTCAATCTCCGCTTCTTCGATGCCAATCGAGTTCAAATCAAATGAAAAAGGACTCTTCCCTGCACTGCTGGCAAATGTAATCTGGAACCCTTGCTCTTGGAAAGCTTTTAAAATTTGAAGGATTCTGATCCCTGCTGCCGATGAGGTTGGCTCCGGCCAAACTTTGCCGATTACAAAAACTGATTGTGGAGATTTTGAGGCGCTCAATTGCTGTTGTTATACAAGCTTATAATCTCGGAGTAATTCAAATCATCAAGCAAATCACGTGCATCCAGCTCTTTAAAAAACTCAGCGGGCACTCCGTTCACGTACAACCCAATTATCCCGGAATAGTTTACTTCATCTAAATAATCTACCCGATTCAGCGCTTCAAGATAATCTAAAGAAACGCCGTTCGCATAAAGACCAATAATTCCCGAGTAGTTCACCTCATCAAGATAATCGAGTCGATTTAAACCAATCAAATAATCCTCAGTAACTCCGTTGGCATATAATCCAATGATGCCCGAGTAGTTCACTTCATCCAGATAATCCAATTGTTCGAGCGTTCGTAGATAGTTTTCCGAAACCCCATTTGCATACAACCCAATAAGTGCCGAATAATTTACTTCATCCAAGTAGTCGATGTCTTCCAAGGTTTGGAAATAGTCAGGGCTTACTCCGTTGGCATACAGCGCGATAATTTCCCCACTATTTAGATCCTCCAAAAAATCGACCGATTCCAACATTTGCAGATACTCGATCGATACTCCATTTTGGTAAATGGCTCGCATGTCGGAATTTGAAAGATCTTCCCCACCATCTAGTTTTTTTATCTCATCGGTGAATTCCAAGAATGGAAATCCGGAAGATTCACTGCTTTCAGAGTCGAAAAAAGCGGCCTCATTACTCCCCGAGCTTATAACATTCTCAACGGGATCATCGGAATCAGAATTAAACGAGAAGATGGAAAAACCACTTCGATCTACCATAAAGATGAATAAAAGTGCTACGGCAACTGCAATAATATTTCTGTTGCGTTTAGATTCGGTGAAAGGAATTGAGGATTCGTCGTGGAATTTAGGTCGACCTTCTTCGTCGTATGATTCCTGAATTTCGTCCCAGTTTACCTCTTCATTTTGATCGGGATCGTTGTTATTGAGATCATTTCGAATCCCGTCGGAATATTTATTGCGTGATGCCATGGTATAGATTCTACACTGATTGGTAGCGTATTCATCGAAAGTACTATTTTTTGATTTTAGATGGCATTAAAGATTCGTGTAAAAAGTGTAGGATTTTTTGTGTGGAAACCTTTTTTTCTGTGAATCAAAAGTTCCTTGTATGATTCGAATTGAACATGTGGCCATGTGGGTGAAAGACCTTGAAACAATGCGATCCTTTTATGAGACTTATTTCGGCGCTGTTGCCGGCGAAAAGTATCATAACGAACGGGCCGACTTCACCTCCTACTTCCTCTCGTTTGGTAACGGATGCCGATTAGAGCTAATGCATAAACCAAGTATCGTGGATAATCACGATGCGTTACACATCGAGTTTACGGGGTTGGTTCATTTTGCCATTTCTTTAGGCGAGCCATTTAAAGTAGATGCTCTAACCGATCAACTTCGGGCTGAAGGATATTCTGTAGTACGCGAGCCCCGAACAACCGGCGATGGCTATTACGAGAGTGTGATTTTAGATCCCGAAGGAAATAAAGTAGAACTTACGATTTGAATTCAATGAGCAGTGATCAACTACGTTCGTTAGAACTTCGTTGATTAAAAGCGGTGAGCGGTGAGCGGAGCGACGTGATCTCGGGAATTCAATATCCAATATTCAGCAAGTAACATTCAATGTTCAAGTGATTTAGCTCAAATGTCATCCTGATCCGCCGATTGGCGGAGAAGGATCTAGACGGATGAGTGAATATTAGTTTGTTTGTGGCTTTGTTTTATAACAAAGATTAAAATAGAATTTGATCCTTTTTTCCGTTCCCACCTCACCCCGGCCCTCTCCTCAAGGAGAGGGAGCTTATTTAGTAATTGTGTACTAATAAACTTAAAAGTCATTCTGATCCGCCAACTGGCAGAGAAAAATCAGCACTACTTTGATATGTGTAGACTATTAGCTATCGGCTACCATTCACGAGCAGAGCGACGTGATCTCAGTTTTACTGACCACTTTCTATTTCTCTCTATAACGGAAACAGCGCAGTACAAATATGTGATACGGGACTAAAGTCACAGCCTGCCTACCGAAGTTTTAAACGTAGGTTGGCTTGTTTATGAACGTACTTTAATCTCGAACATAAACAAGCAAGGGTTTTAACCCTGCGATTTCAAGATGAGAAATAATTTTAGATTCTTGGTTCAATATACGGCTAAAAGCTTCCATTCACGATCCCGCCGGTTCTTGAGCATGCCGAAGGAAGCGGAAGAAGTGATCTCAGTATTCACAACACGTAACTGAGATTGCTTCGACTCCCGACAGGTCGGGATCCTCGCAAATGGCCTCTTAAGCAAAGCCTCCTCTCGTTACGAACCACTGTGTTCTCTTTGTACTTTTGCTATGATGCTAAAGTATTTAGATGCGGTTCGGTGCCTTAATTTTAAACCCCAGACTCGCCACCCGTCAACCAAAGCCTTTGGTGTAGGTTGGCTTAAACACAGGGTCGTTATGGTGCTCACTTTAAATTGAAACTCTTTCCTGATTTAAAGACCATCAGTAGTAGATTATCGTTAAACAGAAAAATTAATTACATTTCATTTATGAAGTCTTTAACGATAAACATACCGAGTACAGCCGACATTGATGACAAAGAGGCAAGAATGTCATTAGCGTCAAAATTGTACGAAAGAGGAAAGCTTACTCTAGGGCAAGCTGCCGAACTGGCCGGCTACTCGAAAGAAACTTTTATGGAATTGCTTGCTGACTACAATGTATCATTGATAAACTATCCTGTGGATGAGCTTGACGAAGATATAAACAATGCCCAACGTTATAGTATCTGACACAAGTTGCCTCATTCTTTTCTACAAAATCGAAGAGTTTGATCTTCTGAAAAAGGTTTTCGGTAAACTTCATATCACAGAAACGGTTCAAAAAGAATTTAATCAACAGATTCCGGATTGGATCGAAATTGTCGAACCAACAACTAATTTACATCAGGGGTTATCAAATTATTTGGATAAAGGTGAGGCAACCGCAATTTCATTGGCTGCAGAACATGAAAATTCTCTTTTAATCATTGATGAAATAAAAGGGAGGAAAGCAGCGAAAGAAATGGGTATTCCTGTTACTGGCTCACTTGGTGTGTTAATCACAGCTAAAAACAACGGACATCTTCAAGCTATTAAGCCGATCATAAATAAAATCCAGAAAACGAACTTTCGGATTTCAAAAGAGTTAATTGAGCGAGTACTTGACAAAGTAAACGAGTCCTGAAGCGAGCAGTTCGCAACTATAACCAGCGTTACTCTTAAGAGAAAGTCATGATTTGGTTGATATGTGCTCCAAGTGGATGCAGATAGGGTTCGCTCTTAAGCTTGTAAGCAATAAAATTAATCCGTTACTTCTACAAAAACGAAACCCTGCGCCGCCCTACCGGCAAGCAGGTTAAACGCCGGGTCGTTATGCCTTCACATAACAATATCGTTGCATGGATACCGATAATCCATTAATTTAAAGAATGATCAATTCATTCGGAGACAAAGCAACGTCAGATCTGTTTCATGGAAAATCGAGCACTAAAGTTCGAAAAATACCAACTCAAATACTTGATTCAGCAATCTACAAATTAGATATACTGAATGCGGCCACTTCTTTGGATGATTTACGATCACCTCCAGGCAATAGATTAGAAGCACTGCGTGGAGATTATAAAGGATATCACAGTATTAGAATTAATGCCCAATGGAGAATTATTTTTCGTTGGCAAGATTCAAGTGCTTTTGATGTTGCTATAGTTGATTATCATTAGAAAAAGGTAAAACCCATGATTCCACAAAACAGAATAACTACACATCCCGGGACGATTTTACTGAAAGAATACCTTGAACCGATGGAATTAACGCAGAAGGAATTAGCTGACCATCTGGATATTCCCATTCAACGGGTTAATGAAATTGTACGGGGGAAAAGAGGCATTTCTTCGGATACCGCTTGGCTGTTGTCGAAAGCGTTAAATACATCCCCTGAGTTTTGGTTAAATCTGCAGGCTATGCATGATTTATCCTCACATCGACCAAGCAAAGAAATTGCTCCAATTAAAGCTGTTCAGGCATAACAAGGCGTTTTAAAGCAGACGCATACAGGATTCCCCTCGTTACGAACCACTGGTTCATGTGTTCTCTTTGTACTTTTGGCTTGACCCAAAACTACGCCCCGAAGGTCCCATAGGGATTCCTTTAGAAGATGCCTATGGCAAAAAGGTCAAGCTACGAATTATTGATGCGTCTCGATTGCATTCGCTGGTCCATGTACTCCCGATAAATTTTAGAAGTTTATGACCGGTGCGAATTTATCCCCCGCCATCCGGCGGTCGCTATTTCCATCTCGCCTTTTCTCATCAATAATTCTAATGCTTATTTGAAGTAAACGAACTAATGTAGCCATAAACTTTAAGCTTGTGAGCAATAAAATTAATCCGTTACTTCAACTAAAAACCAAGACCTGCGCTGCTTAAACGCGGGGTCGTTATAGCACTTTCAACATGACTGATATTCCAAGTATTAAAATATCGAGTGTCTCTGAATTCATTTGTCAGCTTGAAACACGTCTCAGCGAGAAAAATAGAATCACACTTTTTAGAGGTCAAAACACTGATCGAGCGCTTATTCCAAAAATAGCTCGTCATTATTTCGCAAAAAGTCGAAATATTGACGAAAAAAGAATGCTTGATGAATTTAATATCCATAGCATTCAATATCTAAGTTATTATCCGAATAATGATTTAGAAAAGCTTACAATCGCACAACATCACGGATTACCAACACGACTTCTTGATTGGACAGAAAATGCTCTTGCAGCATTATTTTTTGCAGTAAACAAAGTGAACTCAAACTATTCAAGCCTGCCACTATTATATCTAGGGTTACTTCACAGTTAGGGTGGTTTAGTCTCCACCCATATCGCGGAAAAGGTTTTTATCAAAGAGCTGATATTGATTACCAAGATGGAACGCGGTTAAATAAGGTTGTCATTGAGAAAGATTGTTCTGAATCAATTCTTGAAACATTAGAAAGTTGTGGAATAAATGAACATTCAATTTTCAGAGACTTAGATTCACTTGGGAAGTATATTTTTAAAAAATTTAAACAATAAAAACAGTGGTATAACATCTTTAAAAAGGACAATGTCAAGGGCACATAGTTTCCCCATCGTAGTCGTTACGTTCTCATTAAATCCT
>JAEPNO010000027.1 GCA_017643365.1 Balneolaceae bacterium
CTTCTATCTTCCCCTTTAAAAAAGGGGAAGGACTCACTTGGATGAATCGAGTCTATATCAACGAGTGCTCCTCCTAATGTAGGAGGAGACAGAGGAGGTCTGAAAAACATTCGATGGTTTTCTTCATGCTCACACTTTGTACTTCGTAAGTCTAAGGCCGATTTTAGATTCTCGGCGAACAGATTTTACTAGTTTGTCATCTAGAACGAATTGAGAGATCTAAAGGTGGAATCGAAGCCGTCATGACGGGGATGCTGGCTTGGTAATAAAAAACCTGTAACGCATTTGTCGCTGGTATATTAAACGTAATTGCTAAAACCGACCTCACCCCGACCCTCTCCTACAATAGGAGAGGGAGCTCGTTGATTTGGCTTTTGAATAGTTTAAAAGTCCTTCTCCTTCAGGAGAAGACAGATGAGGTGTTATGCACTATGGTCTATCTGCATTCTAATGCCCGATATTGAAGCCACATAGAGATGCCTTCTGCACAATCTCAGTATTGTGTTTTCAAATCGTTCCAAACGTCATTCCAGCACTAGCATGCGAACAGAAGTCATTCGGCGTAGGATTGGTGGGAACCTTAAACGTAATTGCTAAAACCGACCTCAACCCGACCCTCTCCTACAATAGGAGAGGGAGCTCGTTGATTTGGCTTTTGAATAGTTTAAAAGTCCTTCTCCTTCAGTAGAAGACATTTATGCACCGAAACTCAATATTCGAGTGCAGGTGTAGATGAGGTGTTAAGCACTATGAGCCATCCATTATTCTAATGCTATAAACTAATTGATAGAGCCGACCTCACCCCAGAGCTCAATTACAATATCTGAATCTGAATGCCCAGCGAAATAATACGCATCGTTTGAATGCTATTACTGAAATCATCATCGTAAATAAATGACATTTCGAGTGAGGAGGTCATAAAATTGTTGATCTTTCCCGTGAAAATATTAGTCATAATTACATCGGTACTGGTGACGGGAATTAGCAAATTGGTAAAAGTAGATAGCTCGGTTTGGTAGGTAAAGTTTTTGAAAACCTCTTTCTCATAATCAAAAGCAAAAGTTATACCACCTTCAGAACGGATATCCTCATCTTCGCCAAGGCCATAAAACTGATCGAGGCCATCGGTTTCTACGAAGGTTTGTTTAAGACCTACCCCGAGTTGTGCAGAGAAATAATCCACCGGTTGATACGACAAACCCAAAGATTCGGTAAAATAACCGGGTGACATAAAATCTGAGATAATCTCGCCGGTTTCATCATCATACCCCTCGGTAAATTGGGTTCGAAACGCAATTTCAACAAACGCACTCCAGGTTGTTGTGGTCAAGAAATAGTCGGTTTTGTTACTAATTCGGATGATGTCTTCAGTTTTCTCGATTCCTCTCTCTTCTTGGTTGATCTGCCCATACCGGAGGTTAACACGAGTGGTATTTGAATACTCAGCACCGGAGTATTTGGCACGAAAAAGGGTGGATGCTGTAAAGGCAGTAGAGTTCACTCCTCCACGACTCCAGTTGTTATATTCAGCCTGATTACCGGTTAAACTAAACACCCAAGATTTTTCCCATTTACTCAGTTCCTCTTCGCTTGCAGTGCTATCTGCGGTAGATTGCGCGAATGCTGATGTTGTGAAAAAAACTAATACTATTATCCATTTTACTTTAATCATTGCCACCCCGAATTTTTTATTCATAAGCTGAATGTAGTTTTTGAGTGCTAATAAAGCAATTTGGTAGAACTGACCACACCTCGCCATTCTCTTGAACTAGGAGAGGGAGCTCATTGATTTGGCTTTTGAAGAGTTCAAAAGTCCTTCTCCTTCAGGAGAATACATTTATGCACCGAAACTCATTATTCAAGTGCAGGTGTAGATGAGGTATTTTCTTGGTTTGTAATCTCGAACGCAGTGAGAGATCTAGAGCTAAAGTGTCCTCCTGAAGATACTTATGAAGGATCTAAACGGATAAAAGAGCAAAGCATAATGCCATGCATACCAATGTACATCAGCGCTGATGTTTTACTTGAATGTGAATGGATTTACTAGCCCTTTACCCGTTCAGATCCATCGCTTTCGCTCTGGACGACCCGTTGAGAGGTGTTATTACTCGTTCCCAACGCCCTGAAATTAAAGTCATTCCCGCGCAGGCGGGAATCTTAGAAGTAATTGCATCACTGTTTTATCTAATCAAAGTATAGAACTACGTATTCCATGGTTTGTCATCTCGAACGGAGTGAGAGATCTAAAGGCAAAATCGAAGCCGTAAATGTAACATGGAGGTTTTTCCTCTGTACTTTTGGACCGCCAAAGGAATGCCTTCGGCAAAAAACTCTCGGCTACGATTTGCTCTCGGGCAGTGCATTTACCGCGTCCGGCATAACATCGATCACCATATGAAAAGGCCGATGTTTTGCTTCTCTGCCGCTGTGCAAAATGCTTGCTATTCCTTCGCAACTCTGAGGCCGATTTACTTATTCCATTTGCGAGGTGCCTGAGCTTGTCGATGGCCCGAAGCCTCATAGAGAAGCCTTCGGCACAATCTCCGTAATGTGTTTTCAAATCGTTCCCAACGTCCTGAAATTAAAGTCATTCCCGCGTAGGCGGGAATCTTAGAAGTGATTGCTTAAACGGACCTCATCTCGGCGCCCATCATCAAAACTGAAAGCGTCGGTGATCCTCTCCTACAGTAGGAGCTCGTTGTTTTGGATTTAGAATAGTAAAAACTTCCTTCTCCTTCAGGAGAAGACATTTATGCACCGAAACTCATTATTTGAGTGCAGGTGTAGATGAGGTGTTTTCTTGGTTTGTCATCTCGAACGTAGTGAGAGATCTAAAGGCAAAATCGAAGCCGTAAATGTAACATCGAGGTTTTTCCTCTGTACTTTTGGCTTGACCCAAAAGTACCCAAAAGATCAAGCTACGAATTCTTGGCGGGTTCGTGCTCCCTTTGCTGAATAATTCCAAAGGTCCATGTTCTATCGATGAATTTTACAGATTCCCGGCCGGTGTGGAATTATTCTCCGCAAGCGGAACGCTTCTGGTAGCGACTCACTATTTCCGCCAACAATTCTAATGCTGTTTTTTGATCCTGCTCACAATTCGTATTTCGTAAGTCTTTATTCGTGACTCGTAAATCAAAACTCCTTTTATCTTCTCTTTAAAAAGAGGAAGGACTCACTTGGATGAATCGAAACAAACTAAAGTGTCATCCTGATCCGCCAGCTGGCGGAGAATGATCTAAACGGATAAAAGAGCAAAAGCATAATCCATTACCAATAAATGTACATCAGCGTTGATGTTTTACTTGAATGTGAATGGATTTACTACCCCGTCACCCGTTCAGATCCATCGCTTTCGCTCTGGAAGACAGTTGAGAGATTTAGAATTAGGCTTAAACCTGCAAGCCACTAATTTATACTTCAAAACCCCTTCGTACTTCGTAAATCTTTATTCGTACTTCGTAATTCACCCTGCTGCTATTCCTTCGCAATTCTAAGGCCGGATTCAGACGCTCATTAAAAGCCGAATTAGCTGTATTTAAACCTTAATTAAAATAATCCTTCCATAGTTTGAGAATTGATACAATAGAAATACATTGCATCAATAATTAATTTAAAAGGGGTTCTATGAGGTTGGCAATTATCATCCTATTTCTAGGAATAGTCATGCACGCAGAACTTGCTGCACAAGAGGCTTACGAACTCACTTCAGCCACACGATTAGAACTCGACATCAACCTGGATGGCAAAGTAGACGAAGAAGGCTGGGCTAAAGTTCCTGTTCTGCCACTAACCATGCATTGGCCAACCTTTGAGGGCGTACTCACTGAAGAAACTGAAATCCGAATCTTTTATGATGATGAGTACATTTATGTAGGAGCGATTTGCTATGATTCTGATCCTTCCAAAATTCAGGAGATCTCTTTTCAGCGAGATGCCATTTCCGAACAATCTGATGCCATTGCTTTAGTTCTAGATCCTTATGATGACAATGAAAATGTAGTGGTGTTTTCTGTAACAGCAACAGGGGCCCGGGGAGACTTTTCATTAAAAAATGATGCCCAGGGGGACGCCTTGAATATTTCATGGAACAGTTACTGGGACGCTAAAGTAACTAAGACCAATAATGGTTGGGAGGCAGAAATGAGAATCCCCTTTAGCAGTCTTCGATTTCAGGTTCAGGATGGAAAAGTACAAATGGGTGTGGGAGCGTATCGCTATATCGCCCGAAAACGGGAAATGCAGGTGTACCCGTCCATCCCACCCGACTGGGGCTTTTGGAGTTTTGCTAAACCATCGATGATTCAAACCACGGAATTTGAACAAATCAACAATAAGCGCCCGTGGTATACTTCCCCGTATCTATTAGGCGGTATTGGTCACCATCATGAATATGATGAAAACGACAACCCCGAAAAGATGTACGATAACGACATTCAGCTCGGTCTGGATGTTCAGCATGCCTTTAGTGATAACCTGAATGCAGATTTTACCATTAATACCGACTTTGCACAGGTTGAAGCCGATGACCAAGCAGTCAACCTATCCAGGTTTTCTTTATTCTTTCCCGAAAAACGTCGCTTTTTTCTGGAACGAGCCAGCACCTTCGACTTTAAAGCGGATGGCAATAATAATCTGTTTTACAGCCGGCGCATCGGAATCAATGAAGGAGAGTTGGTGCCGATGTTAGGTGGTGTACGTTTGGTAGGGCGGTTTAGTGATTGGGATGTGGGACTTATAAATCTCCAATCCCGTAATAAAAATGACATCGCGGCAGAGAATTTTGGAGTACTTCGGCTTCGTCGCAATGTAATTAATAACCGATCCTATGTGGGGGGAATGCTAACAACAAGATATAATGCCGATGGAGATGAAAATTATGCCTATGGATTAGACGGGATCATAAATGTGACCGGAGAAGATTTTCTGAAAATAAATCTGGCTCAATCGGTAGATAGTGATGACTCTTCTACATTGAGTGCAGAAGATCGTTCCAGAGTATTTGTACAATGGGAAAACCGCCAGGCGCGTGGCTTAGGCTATAGCGTGAGTTACTCGAGTGTGGGCGAAGCATACAAGCCGGGACTGGGCTTCGAGCGGCGATTTAATTTCCGCCAGTACAACGGAGAACTCGGTTACACTTGGTTTCTGAAAGAAGAATCCAGGCTTCGAACCGCCAATGTAAGTTTAGAAGCTGAAACTTCAGTAAGTAACACAACCAATAAGCTGGAAACACGATCTTTAGAACTGGGAGGCTCGTTGGGATGGGATCGCGGTAATGCCTTGCGATTAGAAGTAGAGCAGGAAATTGACCGGGTACCTGAAGCCTTTAGTTTGTCGGACGATGTCGAAATTTTAGCCCGGGAATACAACAATACAGAAATCAGTCTTTCTTATGATACAGCGCCGGTAGGCTTAGTATTGGCCAATTTTTCAGCACAGTTTGGTGACTTTTATGGAGGAGATTTAATCAACTTCACTTTCGCGCCGGAGCTGGTGGCCTCCAAATACCTGCAGTTCGAGGGCTTTTATCAATATTCGAATATTGATTTCAAAGATATGGGAGAGACTTTTGAATCTCATTTAGCACGAATTAAAACTACGCTTTCATTCAATGTAATGTGGAGTATTTCCACCATTGCACAAGTGAACACCGTAAATGAACTCAGTGTATTGAACTTTCGGCTTCGCTATAATCCGGTAGATGGCAATGACTTTTATCTGGTATATAACGAAGTGTTTAATAACGACCCGGATGCCTTTCAGCCCAACTTACCCCTCTCTGAAAATCGTGCGATCCTGATCAAATATGTGCACACGTTTCGGTTATGAGTGTGTTTTCTTGTTTTGTCATCTCGAACGGAGTGAGAGATCTAAAGGCAGAATCGAAGCCGCAAATGTAACATCGAGGTTTTTTCTCTGCACTTTTGGCTTGACCCAAAAGTACGAAAAGATCAAGCTACGAATTCTTGGCGGGTTCGTGCTCTCATTGCTGAATAATTCCAATGGTCCATGTTCTATCGATGAATTTTACAGATTCCCGCCCGGTGTGGAATTATTCTCCGCAAGCGGAACGCTTCTGGTAGCGACTCACTATTTCCGCCAACAATTCTAAGGCTGTTTTTTTGACCCTGCTCACACTTTGTACTTCGTAAATCTTTACTCGTAATTCGTAATTCCTCCGCCCGCTATCCTTCGCAACTCTAAGGCCGGTTTTAGAATCTTTGTAGATATTTTTTCCTTGTTTGTCATCTCGAACGGAGTGAGAGATCTAAGGATAGAATTAAGGCTGACTTTGTAATGAGTAGGTTAGATAATTGTATCAATAAAGCACTCGACGCGGTAATCTCAGTTGATATTACAGTTATTTCAAATCCTCTGCTTTCATCAAATCAGATAGCTTTACAAATATAGGTTTGCCAGCGATGGCCCTTGCCGGATTATACCCTTCAAGCTTAGATACATCCCACGTTTTATTTAGAAATTGCTCAGAGACATCTTCTTTAATACTATAGACTACGTAACCGTAGTCTTTCTCTTCTCCAGGATAGCCTAGAGAAATTAATTCAGGCGAGGTATAGATTTTAGGACCACTTTCATCAAGTACATAGATTGATCCACTTACCCGGCTGCTACCGGGATTTAAAGCTGAACCATAAAGAAGTAAGAATCTTGCTCCAACAGTTTTAGGATTCAATTCAATTCCGCCATTTCCAGTTTCGTACCGAACATTGTATAGATTGTTTTCTAAGGTCCATTTTAGTCTTTCTTTATCTGGCGAATAACCCACCAGCACATAGGCTTCATCGGGGATGATCCTTGTATCTCTAATCTTTTCAGGTACAGCAATTGGAAGTTCATATTTTACTATATCGGAATGAACTTTGTAAATCTGATCTTTCTTTTTCTCTCTTTGGCTGACTCTATTTTGAAGATGTTCAATAACATTTTTGAGAAACTGTTTTAGCTCCGAACTACCATCATTATCACGATTTGGTCGAAACACAAAAGCCCCTAAACCGGGTAATAATTCGTGAAAGCCTTGCCAATTCGTTGATTTTTCACCTGGATATAAAACATAAGCTCCTGCTGTACGGCGAATGGCATCTCGATAAGCATGCATTTTTAATAAATCAGCTCTTTTGTAGCTTCCTTTTGATTGTTCCTTTTTTTCAAGATCAAGATTCTCTTCGTCTTGACCGAACAACTTCGACAAGTCATCCACTTTATACTTAGCATCAAAGTGAATGTGGACCATAAATTCTTCCTGCTCAGCTTCAACCTCACTCAATCCATCAGGCCAAATACTTAGGGTATAATCTGGTCGCATTCTACGGGTCCAGCTTCCGCCATGTGGATACTTGGATGCTTCAGAAAAAGTGCGATTGAAAGAAAACTTAACATTAAGTTTCCTCGAACCGCTTGTATATGAGCCTTCAATTGAGAGCTCTTCTCCCTGCTTTAACTTTAAGCCAAGCTTATCGTTAGTTTCTTCAATAAAATCTTCCGGATTAAGGGGGCCTAGTTCAAATATTTCCTCTATTAAATCCAGTAACCTGAAAAACAACCAGTACTCATATAGTGTAGCTACATCCTTCTTTCCTCCTTTATAAACATCATCGCCACCTTTCCAAGTTAGCATTGCCGCTAAATTGATCATTAACCAAACCCGAAGTACTTCTCTATAGCCCTCTTTGCGCTGTAAAACCGGACTATTAAGCGGTAAAGTATCCGGTCGCTTTATTTATTTAAAAAAATTATGGTTCAGATATTCATCGAGATGATCGATCATTAACCCTGACTCGATAAACAATCGGGAATGATTCTTTGCTGCCGTTCTAAAATCCTCGCAAAGGTTTTTAAAGGCTTCCAGTGCGTGTTTAATGAATCGGTTTTCCGCAGTATCAAGGGTCTCTATTTTTGATTGAACCACAACTTTTTCAGGGATAGAAGCCAGCCCATAATTACGAAGTGTGTGATTTGAGGGTACTGCTATTCGGTTTGTGGCGGAAGCTAATTGCCGAATTACGTTTCTGGAAAACTTCTTCACTGCGCGAATATCCCGTAAATCTTCGGTTTGTAACCAGTTAGTAACAGGATTTGAAGTAATTCTGTGTATAGCTACTTCAAAATCTTCTGATTCTAATACCGATTTTAAAAAAGCAAAGCGTTGATACAGAGTTTGTGCATCAGCTTGGGGATCAATTTTGAAGTGCTGGTGTACCGGTGAATCGTATTTAAGTAATAATTCTGAACACTTTTCTGTGATCTGCTCTAGCATAAATTGATATTCAGAGCGGTATTCAGTTTTTATTGATCTGATTTCAAGATCAAAGGAGCCAATTTTTTTATGAGTCTGAATATCGCAGACAGATATGTTTAATTTGCCTACGTAGATATTAGGCACGATTAAACCAACAGAAGGTTGAGAAGTTATTGGTTGGATAATATTCCCATCCGCAGAAAGCATATAGTTAAGGGAGCTGATTTTATATTCGTAGCTAAAACCTTCTATAAGTTGAACTTCTGCTTCGAAGTGTTCCTGCGCTTCCGATTCTGTTATTCTGTTTAAAGCGTGGTCATTTTTCGATAAAATAGTGACTTTAATTTGGTCGCCATTTGATAGCACCAATTCGATATGTTCTTGCTTCGCCACAAGAACTAAGCCTCTGCAAAGCTAGTAAAACCGTTATCGGTTAACCCTTTGTGCATTCTCGTAATTTTCTCGAACGAAATGGGATATTTTGCTTCCGTGATTAATTCAGGAGTGATGTTCTCGTGATTTGTAAATAAATCAGCGCATCCTTTTTCAAGATCGGGATAACATAAATCACCAAGCTGGTATAAAACCTTTTCTAGTTTTCTTCGTGACCCATGAAGTTTAGGTAACAACTTCTGAGAAATTGCAGCATCCATAATTTTTTCAAAATTCCAGTCAGGGGCTAATTGTGCTGAAATACCCGCAAATCTTCTGATTTCTGCAGCCGAGCGATAGCCAAACTCAGCACCTACCGTTTTTAGCTCATTAAAAAAAAGAATCAACTCATGATTTAGCTTTTCCTTATCGGCATATTCCTCTGTTGGCTTCGTGGCAATTTCAACAAAGCTTTTCGCCATAACCGCGCCTTTGCCTTTCAAATCTTTAAGGATTACAGACCCAGAAGAATCCAGATAAGTCTTCATTTCTATTTTTGAAACCCTGAACTCAATTACATTAGCACGATCCAGCACCTTGGGACTAAACATATAAGTGGTTTCATCAATATTCACGGTACCAATAATGAACAGGTTTTTAGGGATTTGTAGCTTTGAAGGAACACCATTCCAATCTGTTTCTCCAGAATGAAGCAATATTTCTTCGTCCGATTCCATCGCACTCAAGAAATCCGCAAAGTAGCGTTCCACATGGCTCAGGTTCATTTCATCTAAAATCAGAAAGAAGGGTAAGTCAGGGTTCTCTTTCGCTTCTAGAATTAATTGCAAAGCACCACTTTCAGGTAATACATACTTGCCTTCTTGAAGTGCATTTGGGTAACCAAACAACGGTTCCCGATTGGTCCAATCAGCTCCGACAGGGATGAGTTTGTATTGCGTATCTGATTCACATATCCACTTCGCAAAAGCCTGAGCTATTTTTGTTTTGCCTGATCCAGATAGGCCTGTAAGAATTAGGAATGGTTTAGTAATTAAACTTCCAATAAATCTATAAATCTGTTTGCTATTAAATTGATAACCAATTTTTTTAATCGCGTTTATAAAGTCTTCGAAACGTTCACTTTTATCAATTGAAACAGTACTATGGTTTGATAATGAATATAATTTGGCAATATCACCGGTAAAAACAAGAAGCAACTCTTTAATGCTTTCACCAGAATATAGGGTTTGATAAAATGGAGCTCTATTTAACTCATGTGGTGCACTTTTAATAAAAGGCTTGTCAATTGATAAGTGATAATCTTTTGGAAAATCAGTTTCAAAATGATTTTCAAATGATTCTCTAAGCGACTCTTGATTATAATCTTCAAAATAAATTATTGATCTATCATCTTTTTCAAATAAATCTAATAATCCATTTTTAGAAATGTTGAATTGTTTATCAAACGCACTAATTAAGGCCTCTGCTTTTATAGAGTCCTCTTGATAATTATTATGCCAATTATACATTATTGCACAATCCAAAATAGATGGTTTAGTATCATAAGTAAACTGAGACAGTTTTACTTTCCATCTTTCTGAAAAAATAACATTTAAATTGTTTCCACTGTATGTAAGTTGGCTAACGTCACCGAAATAAAAGATTTGATCTAAAGTGGATTTAAACTTCTCAATATCAATATCGTAAAGGTTGCCTGGTAATATCTTTGAATCAATAGTGCTTATTATGGATAAAACTCCCCAAAATTGATTTTTAGTTTGGCTTGAAACCTTATAAAAAGCTTTTGCTATATCATTCTTATTTATTTTCATGATAAATGTTCGACTATCTTTTTGGATATTGCTTTAACAACAGGTAATGCTACACTATTACCTAATTGCTTGTAGGCTTGGTTATCAGAAACGGGAAACTCGTAATCGTCAGGAAATCCTTGTAAACGCAAACATTCTTGTACAGATAACTTCCTTTCGATATCCCAGAGTTTTGGGACACGATTGTATATAATTGTAGGAGAATATGTATCGAGACAGGCATAAAACATTTCCTGTATTTGAGTTTTTGCAGTATCACCTATATGAAACCTTAATGAGCCATCATTCTTTTGGAAGGAAAATATTCCATGTTTTCCTTTTTTCGTTTCAGCCCTATACTGGGAATTGTCATGTTGAACACGCACATTAGTTTTTGGATCAAAATTTTCAAAATGAAAATTAATCCTTTCGAGTTCTTGTTTTGGCAATTTCAGCCCATCATCATTGATAGTAATATCTACAATATCACGCAGTTTTGGGACACAGTTTAAACTCTTTGGAAATTTAAAATCAATATTATGATCAAGAAACCCAACACAATACCATCTTTCTCTTTTTTGTGGAACCCCAAAATTTAAACTATCTAAAATTTCCCAATGTACTTTATAACCAAGGTTTTCTAATGCATCAATGATTGTTTTTAGGGTTCTTCCTTTATCATGTGACTTTAATCCCTTAACATTTTCTAAGAAAAAAGCGTCTGGCTTTTTTTCTTGAAGTATCGAAAGGATGGAAAAGAACAAAGTGCCTCTAGTTTTATCTTTAAAACCCTCATTTTTTCCTGCGTAACTAAATGGCTGACAAGGAAATCCAGCGCAAAGTACATTAAAGTCTGGAATTTCAGAATAATCCAAACTAGGATCAGTAATATCTTTGTTAAAAAAATTGCTCTTAAAAAGATCAGGAGAGATTGATTTGAAATTATTCTTATAAGTTTTGCGAGCAAATTTGTCTATTTCCGAAGCGAATACACATTCACCTTCATTTTCATGCATTGCAAGGTGAAAGCCGCCAATTCCTGAGAAAAGATCAATAAATTTAAATTTGGGCATTAATTTTTTAGAAGAATTTACTAACGCAGGGTGTCAGTTTAAGACACTCTGGTCGTTTATATTTTTATGAAAAGTAAAATTTTAATTTATCAAAAAGGCAAATCGTCATCGATATCGTCAAAGCCTTTGGTGTCGATTTCGAAACCTTCGGTGCTTGGGGGTGGAGGTGATTGTGGTGCACCGGGGGCGTTTTGCTGTCCGCTGCCTTGTTCAATTTTCCAGGCTTTCACGTCGGTGTACCAGTTGCCGTTGTATTCCCGACTTTGAATATCTACCGATGCGGTAACGTCCATGCCTTCCTGCACCGCCTGCTGATCGATGGCCTCGCCCCACTGCGTGATGCACACTTTTTTCGGATATTTACCCGGTATTTCGAGGATGAAATCTCGCTTTCGCCATGGTCCGTTTTTCCCTTGTCCGCCTTGCTCTTTTAATATCTGTACCACTTTCCCTTGTAATCGGATATCCATGATTTGATCTTGTTTTTATTCAGAGTTAGGTGAAGCTAGAGAATTTAAAATTCAAAATGAAAAATTTAAAATGGTGAGCTCGAAATTTTAACAAGGTGATTGCCGCGTCGAGTTTAGTTCAAATTCGAAAATATCTTAAAGCCTCCTCGCAATGACCTATAGCTAATTTATAATTTTAAATTTTTCATCTTTAATTCTTTCGCCTACAGGCGAAAGACCACTTTCCCGATATTCCTGCGTTCTTCGAGGTAACGATGGGCTTGCTCGGCTTCTTCGAGGGTGAAGGTCTTATCTACATACGGTTGCACCCAGCCGTCATCCACGCCTTTGAGGATAGCTTTCATCCAGCGGGCCGCTTTTTCGGGTTCGTGCCATAAATGTCCGAGGTTTACCCCAAATACGCCGCGGTTTTTATCCAACAAAGAAAGCGGACTGAATTTCGGCATCGAAAGAACGGTTTTAATCAGGCTGAGTTTAGCGGCAAATCCACCAGTGGTATTCGTACTGGCCACGGAAATCCCGAACATGCCCAATCTGCCGGTAGCTCGCAGCGCTTTATAGCTTTTTTTCCACTCTTTCCCACCCAGGGGATCAATGATCAAATCCACGCCTTTGCCTTTGGTGAGGTTCATGAGCACTTCGTACCAATCGTTGTTGCGGTAGTCGATGGCGTGATCGAGTCCGCGATCAGCCAGAAACTCGTGCTTGCGGGCACTGGCTGTGCCGTAGGTTTTGGCGCCAATATGCTTGGCGATGTCCAGCGCGGCAATCCCCACCCCGCCACCGGCATTGTGAATCAAAATAGATTCATCTTCCGATAATCCGCCCATGGTCACCATCAACACCCAAGCCGTGAGGTAATTCACCGGAATTGCGGCGGCTTCTTCGAAAGTGAGTCGCTTAGGTTTTTTGTACACCTGCATTTCTTTTAGGGTGATCATGCTGGACTGACCTTTAAAGCGGCACAGACCAATCACTTCTTTCCCGATCCAATCTTTTGAAATCAATGATCCTACTTGTTCAACAACGCCGCTCACTTCGTAACCCATAACGCATGGCGTTTTAGGTCCGTCGGGATATTGCCCTTTTCGAGCGAGGATATCGGCGAAGTTTAATCCGGATGCTTTAACACGGATCAATAACTCATCGTTAGCCGGGGTGGGATCGGCCGTTTCCTGAACGGCAAGGACGTCATATCCGCCCGTTTTGGTGTACACTAGTTGTTTCATGGATTTTGGCTGGGTTGATTTGGTGTGGTTTCGGAAGGTAATCAATTAAGGCAGAGAGGAGCAAAGGAACATAGGGACAAAGGCACTGAGGGAGTGAAAAAGGAGCAGAGGATCATAGGCACAATGGCACTGAGTGAGTAAAATCATGGGAATCATTAAATCAGGCGAATCATGTTCGAAGAAATTGAAAGTGTATTTCGCTGACACTTCGCTTTCGCTCAGTGTGACGTTATCAATAATATCCTGGTATAGAAAAAGTCCTCCCTTGAGGGAGGTGGCTCCGACGGTACCTGAGCATGTCGAAGGTAGTCGGAGACGGAGGGTGTGGTAAATCGTATTACGTGAATTCCGAATTCATAACTCGTAAATTTCAAATTCATGACCACCCCGCTCCGACGATTGTCGGAGCACCCCTCCACCGGAGGGGAGTTTCCTATGTTGACAATAATCCTTGAGATCACTCGCTCCGCTCGAGATTGTAGATGTTAGGTAATTCGGTGACAAATAAATCATGAAAATCATTAAATCAGGCAAATCATGTTCGAAGAAATTGGGAGTGAATATCGCCGACACTTCGCGTTCGCTCAGTGTGACTTTCATAAAGATTCGTGAGTAAAAAGAAAGCCCTCTCCTTTAGGAGAGGGTTGGGTGAGGTGAAAAAAGAAAAAGCTTCTATTCTAGCTTAAAAACCCCAATTTTGGTATATATTGCCTCAATAAATACGTGTCTATGTCGGTTTGGTCGAAAATAGCTTGCTTGTGTGCATTGGCAGTTTGTGCGGTTGTCTCTCAAAGAACGCATGCCCAATATCCGAGCTTTAGTTCAGTTGGCTACACAACCGAGAACTCCGGTCTTTCGCATAATACAGTGTTGAATATGTTTCAGGATAGTCGAGGGTTTATCTGGATCGGCACAATGGATGGTTTAAACCGTTTCGACGGTATTAATTTTAAAATATACCGGCATAATCCGACGGATAGCACTACAATATCGGACAGTTTTATCCATGGGATATTCGAACGAAGTAATGGCGACTTGTGGATTGGAACCCGTGATGGCGGGTTTAATATTCTTGATCCGGTTACCGAATCTATAACCCGAATCAATCACCGCCTGGATAACCGCTATAATGTGCCCGATAAACCGGCGAATTTGATATTCGAAGATTCAAAAGGGTTTTTCTGGATGGGATTCTTCACTTCATCTATGGGAACCTTCGACGATGAGCACCGGAAATTTATCCCAGCAAACATTAAACAAAAGATCTCGGGTGAGCCTGTTAATTCAATAAACCACGTGCTTGAGCTGAACGATGGTGCCTTTCTATTCTCGAGCCTAAATGGATTGTATTATTTACCACCAAAAGAGGTAGAAGCTTTTAGATGTGATCCACGATCTGATTTAACTATCGAAGCAACAAATCTTTTTTTCCGAAAAGATAACCCGGGACCAGAGATAAATACTCTTTATGTAGATGAAAATGGCGCGCTTTGGGCTGAGTTAGTTGGGATGGGTTTCCAAAAAGCAGAATCATTTGCTTTTCCAAAAGAGGCGCAAATGAGCTTGGAATCTGGCGTGGCTAAGTCATCGGCACCCAATATTATAGAAGAAAGAGAGGAATATTTATTGATAGGCGGAGGTTGAGGATATCTCCATCGAATCGATAAAAAAACGGGCGACTATGAATCTACTTTAGTAACCGAAAAAGAAGTTGTTGGTTCAGCTCGATTATTCATCGACAATAAAAATCAGCGGTGGTTTGCAACTTGGGGTGGAGGCTTTTACCTGCTAGAAGAAAAAAAGGGGATTGATTTATTCACAGTTGAGCAAGGACTGCAATCGGAGTTCATTCTTGGATTTGCCGAAGAGGATAACGGAGTGTGGATAGGTACAAACTCTGGACTGACATTTCTGGATAACAACGGAGAAATAACGCGGTATGATGGAAATATTGAGGGCATGGGAGCGACTAGCATCTGGTCATTATGGCGGGATAATCTGGGCTTGTGGGCTTCAACCCGATTTGACGGACTTTATTTAATATCGGCGAGCTCAATAAGGGAAGGCAGATTAAAGGCCCGGAACTTTAACTCATCAAATAGTTTGGTAGCATGGGAAAGTGTACATCAGGTTATTCGCGATTCACGCGGGTGGCTTTGGCTGGGTTATCAAGGTGAGGGCGTGCAAATCATAAAAAACCCGGAGGCGTGGGTGCAAGGAGCTCCGGCACAATTGGTTGAGTTGAACAACGAATCCTCAGAATTATCTATCAACAGCCGGAGTATCCGCAAATTTTACGAAGATGATAACAACAATGTATGGATCGCAACCACCGACAACGGCTATAATTATGTGAAATTTGTAGAAAACGAGATTTCAGATATTCAAACGATCGAATACCAACCGGGCGATGAATCGTCGCTTTCACATCGGGATGGTCGAAGCATATATCAACAAAACGATAGTACTTTTTGGTTTGCTTCATATGGCGGGGGAATTACCCGCTGGCGATCTACTTCGAATTCGTTAATGAATTTACGCACTAATGATGGTCTGGCAAATAACAGCACGTATGGCATTCTTCCCGACAAAAACCGGCGATATATCTGGGTGAGTACCAATAACGGCTTGTCCCGGTTAGACACTGAAACACTGAAGTTTACGACCTTTACCGTAGCAGATGGTTTGCAAAATAATGAGTTTAATACCGGCGCATATTTGGCAACTTCTGATGGCCGACTATTATTTGGTGGTGTGGCAGGTTTTAATGTCATCGATACTGAAGCTCTTTCAACCGACACAATACCGCCACCGGTTTATATTACGAACGTTAATGTATTTAATGAACCGTATAACACCGCCACTTCCGCAATGAATACGGATCAGATTGTGTTGCCTCATGACGAAAATTTTGTGTCCTTCGATTTTGCAGCCTTAGACTATACTCAACCGCAATTCATTCGGTATGCCTACAAAATGCAAGGCGTTGATGAACAATGGGTGCAAAGTGGAGGTCGAAATTTTGCTGATTATCCCAATTTGAAACCGGGCGAGTATACTTTTCATGTGAAAGCAGCCAATAGCGATGGTTATTGGAATGAAAGAGGTGCTTCGATCGCGGTAACGATTCTCCCGCCTTGGTGGCAAACCGTTTGGTTTAGATTTTTTGCGATCCTATCGATTGTAATATCGTTTGGTTTGGTTATACGGCATTATTCCCAGCGAAAGTTAAAGCAACAGATCAGAAAAATGGAAGTAGAGCAAAAACTGAGAGGCGAGCGTGAGCGAATATCCCGGGATTTACACGATCATGTGGGGGCGCAGCTGGCAAATATTATGTCGGGATTGAGTTTGGTGGATAAATACAACGAAGTAGATGAAAAAGAGAAGTCGACAGAGTTGATGAAATCGCTGAAAGGAGATGCCGAGGTTACGATCAAGCAGCTACGTGAAACGATCTGGGCGTTGAACCAGAACGCATTGAGCCTGAAGGCGTTCGCGGATCATGTTAAAACTTATTTTAAGCACCAAAGTGCCTTAACTACTTCTCTGGATGTTCATATTGAAGTTGATGAACATTCGAAAGCCCAACTATCATCAACACAAGCATTGAATGTGTTTCGAATTATTCAGGAAGCGTCTCAGAATACCCTCAAATATGCAAATGCCGAACATCTCTGGATTACCATGCGAAATGGTAGTAATGCACTTACTATAATTGTAAAAGATGACGGCGAGTTTAAAGGCAAGAAAAGTAGCTTTAACGGTGGCTATGGGATGAATAACATGCAAAAACGGGCTCGCGAAATTGATGGAACAATTACGTTCAATACTGATAATGGCACAGAAGTAATGATTCAAATCCCATTTAACAAACATTGAAAAATACCACTTTCGGGTGATTGGGATAGTGAAAATTTTAGTGCAAGTTCCGTGGAATAAATCAAAATTATGGATTTGGAAGTGCCAAGAATAAACGTAGCCATTGTCGAAGATCACGATATCTTTAGAAAGCGATTGAGTGAGCTGCTGTATTTCTACAAAGATTTGAAACTGAGTCTGGTTGCCGACTCGGCCGAGGATTTTTTCGAAAAACTAAGTCGAACTCAAAACGATGAACCCCTTGATGTTGTGTTAATGGACATCGAGTTGCCGGGGATAAACGGCATTGAAGCTACATTTGAGTTAAAGCGCACACATCCTGAAATAGACATCATCATGTTTACGGTGTTTGAAGATGACGAACGAATTTTTGATTCCATTCAAGTTGGCGCTACCGGCTATCTATTAAAAGACACCCCTATCGACGACGTAGTTAACGCAATCAAAGAGATGAAAGAAGGCGGCTCACCCATTTCGCCAAGTATTGCACGCCGTGTTTTTGAAATGATGCGCAATCATAAAGAAAAAGCCGAAACCGGCGAGGTGCCTTTCGATCTAAGTCCGGCCGAAATTAAAATCCTTGAACAGGTAATCGAAGGTAAAACCAACAAAGAGATCGCAGAAGATGTGTTTTTAAGTCCGTGGACGGTTAAAACGCACATCAAAAACATCTACAAAAAAATGCACGTGAATTCACGTGCCGCTGCGGTTCGGCTGGCGCTAAAGCGCAATATTGTTTGAAAACACACTTAAAAAGTCCATAAATACTCCGTTTGGGTGATGTTTTAAAAAAGCTGAAAAACGCATTATTAACAACAAGCGGGCATCATGTTTCCCGGCTCAAATGTTAATTTAATAAGCAGATTATGAAACGAAGTATCAGCTTAATAGTGGCTTTTTGCACGTTTTCGATAGTAGCACTAGCTCAATCCGGCCCAATACAGAAAAACGTTGATAAACAGTATGTAGACAGTAAACACAAACAATTTATCTACACGGTTTCTCCAATTAATAAAACATTGGATGAACGATTGATTGAAAACCGTTTGGCCTTTGAGGCGGTACTGAAGAAGCAGCCCGATGTGTTAGCCAGCACTACAACCGATACGAGTTGGTCGTATTCCGAAAACAAGAGTTTTGCCGACACGATGTTTATTCCCGGTGGCTATTCGCACTATTTCAATGAGACCGATTCGACCGGTAATCAGATAACCACTTTCGATCAATTTATTTGGCAACCCGATAGTAATCGGTGGGTTCCTTCGCGGATTCAGCGCAGTTTTGCTTCCGAAGATCACTTCGACAGTGCCTATACATATTATTATCGTTCGTTTGAAGAACAACCATATACAGGCACGAAGAGTTTATATCCAAAAAACCCTGCAGAAAATGCCGATTATGAAGTGATTTGGCAATTGTATGAACCGTCAAATGGTTGGATACCCAGTAGTAGAACTTTGTCTTATCGCGATGAAAATGACTGGGACACCCTTTCTATAGAATATGTTTACGATCGTGATTCGCTGGATTATTACCTCAACTACCGATATCGATTTCAACAAACTGAGAATTATCTGATGTACGAGTATAGTTACTTTAATCGAAGGGGATTATCTAGCCAAAATAGAAGCGAGGACACACCTGAGTATGCTCTAGCACAAAATAAGAGCTACGATTGGGAAGGGAATCTGAGTTACTGGCAGTGGGAGTATCTAAAAAAACTGACTAATGGCGCTTGGGATTATCAGGTAGCCAAAGTGTATGATCCCACAGAAATGATGTTGATGAACGAGGACAGCACGCAGTACGTGTACAGCCAAGATAACTCTGAGATAGAAAGCCGTTACTATTTTTGGGATGACAGCGTGTGGATCTTCGATCAATTGTATAAAAGCTTCCAGACTGAGGTTGCAGAAAATAACTTTCGGGTAGACTCAATTATCATCTATGATGTGGACTTCAACGAAGAAACAATGCAGTACGAAGCCGGTAGGCCACGTATAAAAACCGTAATGCAATACGATGCAGACGGCAATCAGGTAGTGGTGGAGAATCACACTCTTGTAAACGATTCGCTTCAATTAACAAACAAGACTATGCGGACTTTTGCATTAATAAATGAGTATCCTACCATGATCAAACAAGAATCGTACGTGCTCGACCATTCCAGTTCAATGCTCTATCGAAATAGTGTTTCCGAGACAAAGTACAATGGCAATGCCTACGCCGGGAACTCATATTTCAACTTTAATGCTGCCGGCGACACTACCTATGGATACATTACTCAATACGAGCCACTCCCAGATGGGAGTTATGCTGATGTGCGTTTTGATTGGGATTGGCAACTGAAAAAAGTGGTGCTGCGCAGTTACCGAATTAATGGTCGCCAAATTACAGGCGATGATGGCGCAAAATACAATCAATATATGAACGCAACGATAAACCCACAGGATGGCACACAAGCTATTAACCGCAGTATGAATGGCTATAACCAATATCCCGGTGTATTTAACGATGGACCGATTTATATAGAAATGGGCGATACGCTTAGCTTGTTCGTAAGCGCTCGGAATCCGGATATGTCGATTCCTGAGGTGGAAGTGCTAAATTTACCATCAACAGCAACCTTCGATGCCGAAACAAGAAATATTTATTGGGTGGTAGATGATTTAAATCCATCACCGATGACCTACAAAGCAATACGTGGCGAACTATCGGTTTCAACCGAAGTGGAATTTATAAACGAGAATTTCTCGGTTGGTGCGGAAGAATCTGCGTCGCCCTATGATTTTGATTTGAGTCAAAATTACCCCAATCCGTTTAACCCAAGTACGAATATAAACTTCACTTTGCCCGAAGCTAGCATAGTGAGCCTAAAAGTGTATAATGTTCTTGGACAGGAAGTAGCAGCTTTGGTTGATCAAAGAATGGGAAGTGGAGCACATTCAATTACCTTCGATGCGAGTAATTTATCAAGCGGCGTGTACATTTATCGATTACAGGCGGGTAATAATGTGCAAACCAAAAAAATGCTTTTGGTAAAATAGTATGGGCGTATTGCGATACGCCCATACGCTCAAACGCCCAAACTTGGCCAGTTTAAACTCTCTATCCCTTCATACGATTCACTGCAAACAATCGTAATAACCAGCCCGGCAACGATTTCTTTGGGTCTCTTTTTGTCATATTAATGAAGAGACCCAATTTTTTTGCGATAGGAACTTTGTGAGTTTCAACAAACTCGATCCAAGTGCCATCGGGATCATCGATATAAGTGAAACGTCCGGCTGCCTCGCCCATGTCAAATGAGTCGGCACTATCTACGGTAAACGGGAAACCGACCGCTTCGCATTCTTCTTTCAACGCATCCATTCCCTGCACATCAAAACAAAGATGAATAAAGCCCAAATCTCCCCAATACCGATTTTCGAAGATTTTTTTGGGTTTACGTCGGCCATCTAAACATTGAACTAATTCAATTTCGGTAGGACCAAACATTTTAACGAAAGCACCTTCCCTTGGTTTGCTCTCCCGAAGCAATACTCGGCGATATTTCATTTCGCCGGCCGGTAATCCAGCAAAATCCTCGAAATTATCGCTGATGTCGTACACTACTTCGTCGTAGCCAAGGATATCAGAGTACAGCTTTCGGGATTGTTCGATATCAGAAACACCCATAATGGTCCCGGAAACACCACCGGTGGTTTTTCTTTCGCGTTTTTTGAACCAACCAAGTCCTTCCACCACTTCAAATATGTTGCCATTCAAATCTTTCACAAAAAAGTGTAATTCTCCGGCAGGATTTTGATTTAGGGAAGTAATCACATCTAAACCGGCACCATTGAACTGCTCGTAAGTTTCTTTTACATCGATGGATTTTATCTTGGCCACATTGATGCCGTAATCGCCTAATCGAAGCTCGAAATCTGCGGCAACCGGAGTTCGGCTGGTGTATTGCCAAATTTCAAATCCGCCACCACCCCGCATGCTTAGTGTAAGAATGGCCCGGCGCTCATGCGGTTCTCCTCCGGTGTAGGGAAGCATTAAATCTGCAACGGCGGCATCATCAAACACTTTGATGTCCATACCAAAGTACTTGCGATACCACTCGGTGGCTTCGAGTACATTGGGGTTACCTATTCCAATTTGCTGAATGCCGGAGATTACTTTTTCCATATTGCTAGGTCAATTTTTGAGCTGAAGGTATGGAAAAGAATTAGAAATTAGGAATAAGTACTGATCAGCCCGAATACTAAAAATTAAACTTGGTGCTGCCTTTGTCGGGATCCCAGAACGGGCCAATTAGAAAATCAGCATTCGACTTTTGTTCGATGTTCTCGTTACGTTCAATCATATTAGCCGGATAGTACACCGAACGTGGCCAGTTGCCTGGGTTGGGTGATCTTGCCGGTTGCAGGTTGTCGTCGCGATCAGGAAAACCGGTTCGTCGCATTAAATTGTAGGCTTCGTATCCATTTCCCCATAGGGCAAAGTAGTATTCACGAGCAATTACGCGAAGTTTTTCAGTGTGATCGGGGGCGTTATCAAATCGATCTAGAACTACATTTGTATACGCAGTGATGGTAGAATCAGTGATTTCAAAACCGGTTCCGGTAGCAAGGTCAGCGCCAAAATCTGCCACATTGGTAAATGAGTGTTCCAGGGAGGTCTCCAAAGCTAACCGGGCTTTCACCGGGTCGTTATTCAGTGTTAATTCAGCTTCTGCAATCATGAAATAGGTAAATGCTGATAAGAGTATCGGCTCAATTCCGGCTCCACCGAGACCATCGCCATCTTCAACATAATCAAAACCTACAATGGATTCATCGAACTTGCCACCTGCTGGATAAACGCCATAGGTCGTACCGCTGCTGTTGCAATTAAGTCCGATACCCTCATCTAAATGATTCTGCCCTGTATATCCAAAAGGTAAACACGTTCTAGGATCGTCTGCATCAAAATGGGGAGGGTACCATGGTTTACAGTGAGAATCATTTCCATCATTTATGTACTGCCGATAGAAGTAGTAATTCATTCTGGGGTCGATAAATTCTTTATCGGTTAATAACATATTGAGATAGCTAATCGATAAATAATCCACATAACCACCAAAGGCATAATTGTTAATATAATTCGGATGTCTGGAATCCGGATCGCTCGCATTGGAGCTGTAGTTAAACTGGAAATCATGAGAACTATCAGTTATTAACTTCCCACCGGAAATCAACTCATTTACTTCCAGGGTTTTTCCCATGTTCAAATAAGCTTTGAGCATAATTGTATTCGCTGTTCTGATCCATGAATTCACATATTCAGAACTTCCAACATCAAAATAGAAATCAAAATTAGGGGTAGCTCTGTTGAGTGGATTCTGCATATCGGAGACGCCGTCATTTAACAGATCAATGGCTTTGGTGTAAATAAGCTCGTCATCTACTAAAGGCGGATTTAATTCGGTTCCGTCAAATTCATCGCTGTAAGGCATATCGCCAAAGAAATCCACGATTGTAATCATAGTGTATGCTTTCAGGATTTTAGCAATGCCGGCGTGAACGTAAAAGTTACGATCTTCTGCGATTTCGATAAGCGTGTTGGCATCTGCAAAAATACCTGAATATGCACGCTCGTACATGTAGTTATAATTTCGTGGAGAAACAGCATAAGTGTATGTATCGCCATACATGTAGTTCATCCTGGTATACTCGCCACCGGAAAAAGAAGCTGCTCCGAAAAGAGATTTCGATTCTAACTGAATGTTATTTAACAATTGAGAAGGATCAGCTTGAGTGGCTTCGATATTTTCACCATCCTGAAAGTCGCTTTTTAATAAAGCATCGCAGTGTATAAACCCAAAAACTGAAACGAATAGAAGTAGCTTTTTAAACATGCCCATTTGATAGATGCCCGATAATTTAAATTAAACCCATTTTAAGCGTAACTGCTATAAAGCTTGAATATTGTATAGAAGTTAAAGTTCGTTTAAAAAAGCTCGGAAAGAAGCCGTGTTATAGTTCGCCATTCCCCGCTTTTCCATTACGATATTGCCTTCGGGTGAAATGACATAGGTGGTTGGGACAACGGTGCTGTCGTAGGTGCCAGGTTTGCGTCCTGCCAGAAAGTAAACGGGCATGGTGAATTCTTTTCGAGCCATATATGCTCGGGCTTTATCAGGATCTTCATCCAAAGAAAGCATTACAAAAACTATGTTGTCCTGGTTTTCGAAATCTTCATAGAGTTTTTGGATGTTTGGCATTTCAGCAATACACGGTGGACACCAGGTAGCCCAGAAATTGAGGAATATGGTTTTGCCTTCGAAGTCTTGCAGACTCATTCGTTCGCCATCCATCGAAAGTAACGGCATGTTGTAATTTGCTCGCAGATACTCTGATTCATCTACGGTGATATCAGGCCGGATAATGCCTGTTGCTAGTAGCCCCCGTTGCAAGGTTCCAATAACCTCGGTGTGCCATCCCATCAGGTATAGAAATGCCGCAACTCCGGCAATTACTCCAAATTCGATAAGATCGCGTTTACTGAAAAAGGACTTCTTTTTTTGATCGGTCATCTACAAAAGATAGGCAAAAAAAAAGCCCTCATTCCAAGAATGAAGGCTTTCAATTTATATACTAAATCGAATTAGTTATAACTCAATTTAATTTCAACGCGACGGTTTCTGTTTTTACCATCGTCGGTTGTGTTAGATGCAATTGGCTTCGTTTCGCCAAGTCCTTTGGTCGAAATACGGTCTGCATCAATTCCGTTTTCTACTAAGTATGCTTTTACAGCATTAGCTCGGTCTATCGATAGTTCTTTGTTATACTCTTTGGTATCTCTACTATCGGCATGACCAACTAGCATTAAGTTTAAACCTTCGTCATCATTCAAGATGGTAGCAAGTTTGTCTAATGCATCAACTGATGAAGTGTGCAGTGTGTCAGAGTCGGTTGCAAAGTAAATGTTATTGAAAATCAGATTTACTTCTTTCTCGATCTCAGCGGTAATTACCGGACATCCATTATTAGAAACAACACCCGCAGTGTTTGGACAATCGTCCATTGTGTTTTTTACGGCGTCACCGTCGTTGTCAGCACATCCGTTAGTTGCAGCGGTTCCTGCTACGGTTGGACATTCATCAAAACGGTTGTCGATTCCATCATTGTCGGTATCAGCACATCCGTTCATTGTTGCAGAACCAGGTACTGTTGGACATTTGTCTTCATAATTTGGAACACCATCGGCATCCGTATCAGGACATCCTGCAAATTCTGCTAAACCAGCTTGGTTTGGACATCTGTCTTCGCTGTCTAATACAGCATCAAAATCTCTGTCGGCACATCCTTCGGTTCTGTAATCACCAGCAACTTCCGGACATTCATCTTTCGAGTCACGGATTCCATCATTATCGGTATCCTGAACTCTACCTAATCGGAATTTTACACCAGCGGTATGGATAAATTGATTATCTGTTGCGCTGTTTGATGTAAGACCATCAATTTCATCGGAGAAATTTTTGGTAAAGGTAGATTTGAAAGTTAGTTCCACATTTTTAGAAAGTGGCACATCAAAACCTGCACCAAATGGAATCTGAAAGGTATTCATTTTGTCTAACTGACGATCAGCTCTTCCGTCTTGGAAATAGCTAAATCCAACACCAGCATGAATAAATGGTTGTACTGCTGAATTAGCGTCAAAAATGTAGTCGTTAGCGAGTTTATAATTTAGGTTAGTAGACACGTTAAACATGCGTCTGCTGAAACTGTTTGAGTAATCGCTGTCAACTCGGGTCATAAATGTATTTACATTTACATCAAAAGATGGACTTAGGTAACGATTAATTGCAAATCCACCACCCATGTCGCGTGGGATATTAAATTTTCCCAGCTCGTTAACATTTTCACCGTTTAGCTCGTTGTGTCCGAGATAAACGCTAAACCAGGTTTTGTCGTCGATTGATTGGGCTTCTGCTGTAGGGTTATAGAGACCAATACAACAAAGCATTATTAAAAGGCTAAGTAACTTCGTTTTCATAATTGTTTGTTTTAGGTTTTGATTAACTATTTGATCTAAGTGTTAATTATTCTTATTACCTACAAACAATAATGTTCCAACTTTAATGAATTAATTTCTAGAAAGAAGCTAAAAAAAACCGCGTAAGTGACTGATGGGCAATAAAAAAAGCCCAACCGACCAAAGTTGAGCTTTTTAATGATTTTAGGGGTTTCTTTATAAAACAGTTACTAATAATCTAGGTTTAATTCTACCCTTCTATTGTTGTTTCTGCCTTCGGCTGTTTCGTTTGTATCGATTGGCTGCGTTTCGCCAAAACCGGTTGCAGTAATTCGGTCTGTATTTATGCCTTTATCTACTAAGAAAGCTTTAACGGCGTCTGCACGGTTTTGAGAAAGAGCCAGATTATAATCTGCTGCGCCACGGCTGTCAGTATGGCCTTCGATGCTTAACATCAAATTCTCGTCACGCATCATAATGTTGTAAAGTGTCTCAAGATCATCCATTGAAGACTCAGCGATTACGGCACTGTTATTTCCGAATTGCAGATTTTCAAAAATCTCTGCTAACTCTTCTTTTACAGCTTCGCTTACACCCGGGCAGCCCTTGTTTCCTGCTTCACCAATTTCGGTTGGACAGGCATCTTCCTTGTCTTCAATGCCATCACCATCTGTGTCGGGACAGCCTTTAAATGCTTCAAGACCGGTAACTGTTGGACAATCGTCCATAGAGTCGATGATTTGGTCTCCATCCGAGTCCGGACAACCATTAAATCGAGCAAGTCCAGCCGTGTTTGGGCAGTCATCAGCCGGATCAGCGATTCCATCTGCGTCGGAGTCTGCACAGCCATCAAATTGTGAAAGTCCGGCAGTATTCGGGCACTCATCTTCAATATCAGAGATGCCATCAGAATCGGAATCTGCACAACCGTTAAATTCAGCAAGACCCGCGGTGTTTGGGCACATATCAACGTTATCTGCAATCAAATCCATATCGGCATCGGGGCAACCCATCGTTTCAGCAGGGCCCATTTCTGTTGGGCAATTGTCACGATTGTCGGTAACGCCATCACCGTCCATGTCTTTCTTTTTAAATAGATTCATTTTTAAACCAATCGTATGAAAGAACATGTCGTCATGATCTTTATCTCCACCTGTAAGCCCGTCAATTTCATCATCGAACGTGCGGTTAAAAGAAGATTGGTAGATGAAGTTGATATCGTCGGTAATAGGTACTTCGAAGCCTAAACCGAGTGGAATATGAAATGAAGCATTATTATCCACGTTTGGCGAAGAATCGATAAATGCTGAAAAACCTAAGCCGGCAGCAACGAAGGGTCTAATCTTGCTGTCTTCAGCAAGGATTGTTCCATTGGCTAATTTATACTTCGCAGTTAAATTATTATTTAAAGCGGTTGCCCAAAATATGGTTGGGTCGTCATTATCAAGAGTGGCAAGATTTATGTTATAGCTTAAATCGAATGATTCTGATAAATAGTGGTGTACTCCGAGGCCAAAAGTAAAGTCTTTGGCAAATTTGAAGCTAAAAAATTCGTTTTCGAAATCACCTTTATATTCTTGTGTTCCGATGTTGAATGAAAGCCATGTTTTGTCTTGCTCGGTTTGAGCAAATACATTGGTATTGATGATGAATAGTCCTGCCAATAGCAGGGTTAAGGATTTTAGTCTCATAGTTAGATTCGTGATTTTTTGTTTCTGCACCTAAAGCGGGCAAAAAATCGGAATCAAACTATTGGGGTTCCGTTATGTTGTACTAATTCGGAATAGAAAGGAAGCGAAAAAGATTAAGGGGCGCTTAATCTACATTAGAGAAACGTTGAAATTTCGGACAACGCCTTTTTTTGAATATTAGGAACTTCTACATTTTCGGCAGGAAAGCCCACTACAAGTAGTAAAAATGCTTTTTCATGAGAAGGGCGTTGCATGATCTGATTCAAAAACCCCATTGGGCTGGGCGTATGGGTTAGGGTAGCAAGTCCGGCATTGTGTAAAGCAGTGATCAACATCCCGGTTGCAATGCCCACCGATTCTTTCACATAATAATGTTTTTCCTTTTCGCCGGATTCGCTGAGGTGATAACTTTGAGCGAAAATCCCGATCAATGCCGGAGCTGTTTCTAAAAATGGTTTATGCTCGTTGGTTCCAAACGGCACTAAATCTTCCAGCCAGTCTTCGGGGGCGCGACGGTTATAAAACTCATGCTCTTCTTCTTCGGCAGCTTCACGGATCTTCTTTTTGATGTCTGGGTCGGTAACCACTACAAAGTGCCAAGGCTGTTTATTGGCCCCATTAGGAGCCGTTCCGGCGGCTAGAAGGCAATTTTCGAGCACACCCTCGGGAATGGGACGATCTGAGAACTCACGAACGGTTCGGCGCTGTTTTATCAATTGATAAAATGCCTCCGCTCGTTCTTTCATCTCTGATTGAGATCGTTCAGTAAATTCTAAAGGGATAAACTCAGCTGTTTTCATAAAAAAATTCTGTTAATCTCTGATGTTGAAATCAGACCATTGCTCAAGTTCAAAGATCCGCTCTTGATAACGCTCACGAAGAGACAAGCTTTTTAAACGATCGATCCAGAGTTGGGCAAGCTCTGCTTCTTGATAATATACAAGCAAATCGATCAATCTTTCTTGAGTATCAAACCAGGTTGGGTTGGTGTTTTGTTCGATAAGAATGCGAGCATAAATCGTTATCGTTTGTTCATCCATATTTAGGAGGGCTCGATCTACCAACAGCCATTGAAGTGGCTCCGGTAAACTCACAAAATCCGCAAGTTCTGCCGTTTGTTGTTTGTATCTGGCATTTAAAAAGATCTGCCAGTTGGTTGAATCAGACCGGACATCAAAAGACTGGGAAAGCATGACATCATTTTCTTTTAAAAACTCGGTTCTAATTTCACTTAAATAACTTGCTGCTGATGTATATCCTTCGGTAATAAATAATGCGTCGGCTTTATATAAATGTAAAGATGGGATGCTATCAGAAGTTGTTACTTCTTCAATCACTTCAATTGGATTCCCATTTCGGAGCGTGTTTTTTGCCCAAAGTTGTTTGATGGCATTCATATCAGGATAGGCCTGATACAATTCTTGAGTGACGGCCAGCGCCTCTTCCGGGTCGAGATTAGCTTCATGGAACTGGAACTCATCAAGTCCTTGTATGATTGGGTGAGTTTTTCGTGGGCAGGAAACTTGAAATAGCGATTGTTGGGAGAAGATATATTGCGAAACTTCCTGATCCAGCGAATCTACCGCTTCAATGGGTAGTTGAGCTTTCCATCGGGAAACAAGTGTATCGAAAGGAAGTTCGTAGGCTGATTCAAAATCAGAATTCGGATAAGCGTCTTTAAATTGATCTGCCGGATAGTTTTGAAGTAAGTAATCGACAAAAGAACCGGCAGTGGTGTAACTGATTGCCGAGGCACTGCCGTAAAACCCTAATACGGAAAGGGCAGATTTCATTTGATCGGTTGTTGGCAAGGGTTGTTCGGCCGCAATAATCTGATCAAGTGTAGATACATCAGAGGCGTCGGCGGCAATGGCTTCGGCTACACCTTCAACTAATCCAATGCTCCAACTGGCGTTCATTAAGCTATTTCCAAATTGTTTAGCTATCACATGCACCAATTCGTGCTTGAGCACGCCTTCGAGATGTTCTTTGGCGATGTGCAACTGATCTTGCTCTAACCAAACCGGAACATAACTGGTAAACTTCGCGCCCACCAATTCCTTTTTATGCCAGGCATGATTGTACAAGTACGATTCGATTTTTCGATTCTCCGGCCAGTCAATTTCTAGTTGCAGTACAATTTGCTCGAAATGGAATTCGTGGCGCTGTGCCCAATAGTCGATTTCATCGGGTGAGTAAAAGTCCGCATCATAAAATAAAACAAAATGATCGGTAACTTTTTGTTCGGATAGTTGGCGTTGCAGTTCACTCCGAGGAGTGGAAATGCCCAAATTAGGTTGTAGAAATAAAATGACTAATACCGCTATTGAGGTGCCTAGAATAACAACTTTATGGTACATGGATTTGGAAAAGGCAGGCAGCGTCCACAGCAGGAGAACCCAGAGCAACGTTGAAGCTCGAAACCAAATTAATGAAGCACTAACACGGATTTCATCATCATAAATCGGGCCGGGCCAATATCCCCAAACATGGTTGAAATAGTACACTTGTGGTAATCGAAAGAATTCAAATAGCCAAACACCAAGTGCGATAATCAATAGTGTTAAAACGGTAAAAAAGGTAGGGTATGGGATTTTAATCGAACTAAAAAAGCGTCCAATCGCTATTCCAAATAACAAAGATGGCATTGGTAGTAAGGCCCAGATCAGTAAGCCATCAAAAGTTATACAATCGTTGATTAACCCATGAAGAAAGAGAGTGGCGAATATCAAAAAAACAGATAAAACACCTTTTCGAATGAGCGGTGAATAGTTTTGCCGTTTCACTCGAACACTTTTCCAGCCGCCCCAAAAACAAATTAAAACAGAAGTAAGAAGTGCTGACTCAAGATGAACATCGCGCAATAGCGGCACGAGCAATAAGAGTAATCCTAAAGCTAGAGGTGGTAAATAAGAGAGAACCCATTTTTTCTTACGCACGGAAACAACATTAGCGAGAAGACCAGTATATATGATTATTTATGCTATTTAGAAACTTAATCCTGTGGCCATAAATACCCAATACATCAGCCAGAATTGAAGTGGTAGACGTAGAAACAAGAGGATAGTTCGCAACGAGTGTTTCCTGCGAGTGTAAGATTTTACAAACATTTGGATGTTCGCTGGGAATACAGCCACAAGTAACAAGATTAGCCCCCAGCCGGAAATTAATTTTAAGAAAGAGATCATCACCCCAAGGCCAAGTGCAATTTCTGCAACACCGCTCCAGAAAACCATTGCCCGATGGTTTGGTATATAATCGGGCATGATTTTAACGTACTGATTGGGATAGATGAAATGTAGCACTCCGGCGAGTATAAAAAGCGGACCTATGATATAAACATGGTTCGAGATCTCGGCGAAGAACTCCATTTACTTTTTAAACATGGTGCTTAGTACAAAAAACACGTTTTCTTTTCGCTCCATCAGGCGGCGACTGAAATATGGAAACCAATCGGTGCCAAAAGGAACATACACACGGGTTAGATAGCCCAGCTTTGTGAGGTCAACCATGGTTTCTTCTCGAAGACCATACAACATTTGAAATTCGAAACGATCTTTAGCAATGTTTTCTGCTGCCGTGTATTCGCGCAGCCAATTCACGAGTTCATCGTCGTGGGTGCCAAAACGTGGACGCTCGGTTTTAGCCAATAGCACTTTCGCATATTCCTTAAAAGCTTTACGGATATCAGCCATATTTTGAAGGGCAATGTCAGCCGGTTCGCCATATGCACCTTTTACTAAACGGATATTGGCGCCCAGTTCAGCAAGTTCGTCAATGTCATCTTTTGTGCGATGCAACATCGCCTGAATTACCGTCCCAACCGTTTGGCCGTATTTGGCAAAGGCATCTTTAAAAATATCGATAGTAACCTGGGTGTAGTCACTGCCTTCCATATCGATATTTACAAACTGATTGTGCTTTTGGGCAACATCTAACAACTTGTACAGGTTTTCAACGCAATATTCTCTGTCGATATCGAGTCCCATCATGGTAAGCTTAATCGAAATACTGCTGATTAACCCATGCTCGCGAATCCCATTGAGTAAATCGATATAGGCATCAACGGTAGCATCAGCAGTAGCGCGATCGCTTACATTTTCGCCTAAAAGATCTAAGGTGAGCTTTAAGTTTTTGTGATTTAGATACTTTGCTTTGGGGATAGACTCTTCGAAAGTCTCGCCGGCCACAAAGCGTTTTGCTAATACAAAGGGAAGTTTCATTCTGCTATTTAAGATTTGTCGCCAAAGGTAGTAATTCCGCCAATTATCGACACCAATTAAAAATAAGTAACCAATAGCGTCCTAAACGTTATAAAAAAAGAGAGAAAGAACTTTGTGTATCTCAAATGTATATTTGAGTTGCACAACA
>JAEPNO010000028.1 GCA_017643365.1 Balneolaceae bacterium
ATAGAAAATAATATACCCTGCGGACTTAGAAATGCTATATTTAAAAGAAACTCAAAACGTTTAGGACACTATTGATATAATATCATTACTATTTGGAGTTATGATATTATTTATTAGTAGGAAAATATTGATAATCTATAGTAGATATTTCGTAACAAAGCTTCAGAACTAGATTGAACTGAAATTATGACATTAGCTTTTATTTTTTTTCAAGTAGGAATAATTTGGTTGGTAATAGTTAATCTTATCATTTACTCTGGAATAAGTGAACAAGATCGAACTAGCTTAAAAAATCGAAAATTTGGATTCTTTACTTACACTAGAATAAATCATCGAATATTATATAAACTATTATTATTTGGTTATGCAATATTTATTAGTGGATTTATTATTATAATTTTGCAAATAATTCAACTCGATCAGTAGAATTATGGCACTTTCCAAGATGTTTTATGTCCATGATTTACAACAGGACGTACCGCATGACACTATAAATGAATGAGAATTTTTAATTTCCCCACCTAGTGCCAGCGTCTGCCTTTGCAAATGAAAAACCAAAGTTTGTTTAAGCTAATTAGGTCCAATTGAACGCTTGAACCAGTAAAGTGAAAAGATTATATACAAAGCAGATCAATAGGAGATATTATTAATGAATAATATGAAAAGAAAATTTTACGAGGTTGCAAAGATTCATTTGTTTGCCACTTTAATCTTCATATTTATTGATTTTGTTATTTTTATGTATATACCTGACATCACCAACAATGAAATGTTTTATCTTAATCTATTTGGTGCAATCATAATTTTTGGGTTGTCTGCCGCTAGTTATTATTTGATAATTCTAGCCCTTTCATTTCTAAGAAAAGAGTTAAGTTTTTTTCTGGGAATCATCGTAATTCTATTAAATACTGAGTTAATGTTCTGGATATTAACAAGTGAGTCTCTTCTGATTAGAATTATTGTTAACATTAGAAGTGGAGATACCCACATAGTTATTTTTTACCCGATCGCAATAATTATTAGTTATTGTTTAAATGAGCTAAATAATCATATTCATGAGAGAAAGTCTTTACCCACTACCTAGAAGAAGCGTCTGTTTGAACTAGTGGACCCCATCATTTCGCTGAAAGTGGGGTGATGGATTGTTGTTCGATTGTTTCAACTCTTTAGAAAAGACTCCATCAGCCGGGCATCTGCCCAACAGATGGATTAGCTAATATGTCATCCCTGTGGAGCCTGCGAACCGAAGGCTATTGCCGTAGGATTGGCAGGGATCTAAAGTGAGATAAAACATCTACCCTGTTAAACGATTTAGATTCCCACCTACGTGGGAATGACTTTTAATTGAAGTATGATATAAAGGTCAAAGCGGAAGCTCGAACCAGTTAAGAGGTAAGCTTTCAGTATGAATTGATTTCTTAGAAAATGTTAATATCGGAATTTCTTATTGAATGAATGTTTTAGCTATATTATAACAAGCTAACTCCAATCAGTAATTAAGGGGCACAAAATGAATACGTTACGCGCTACAGGAATATTTATTCTATCAATTTTAATCTTTACAGGATGTTCTGATATGGTATCAACACAGAATGATACTCAGGATGTTGATACAGAACTTACTTTAAAAAGTAAAAAAAATCCGAAATCCAGCTCATCAAATACCTCATTTTATAACATGGGATCAGGTGCTAAAACTGGTGATTTTGTAATTGTTAACGGAAAGATCGCATACAACTATGAATATGTTTTATGGGCAGGAAAAGATTCTGAGGCAGGAACTGTGTTAGTTTCTTATTCAAATGATGGTTTCTTAGTAACCTATCAAACAAATAGTTCTGCGCAGCTAGGCGAAGTTCATGTCTACGTTTGGGAAAACGAAGGTGATACGCCAAATCGTCGACCTGCACCAGGTAAAGCTCCCTACAAAGCTGAAAATCTAAATACTGATTCATATACTTTGGAAGTTTCTTATGACAATATCAATTGTGGAGAAACCTTCTATATATCTACACATGCTGCACTAGTAGGTCCCGGTTCAAATGCCGGCGAAACTGCCTATGCCGGTGGAGACGGGTTTGGACATATGAAAGGTGGATCTTGGTGGGGATTTTTTGAGCATGAAGTTGATTGTTTCGATCCAAACTAGTTGAAAAATATATTCTTACTATTAAAAGGCATGAGTTAACAACCATGCCTTTTTTGGTTTTGAGAATTGGTAAATAGATTAATCAGTTGTTTATAATTTGAAATTTTCTTGACCTGACTAGCGTAAGCAACATTTATGAAGATGAAAACGAAAAGTTGTGTAGAGCTAAAACGGTCTAAGCGGACGATTAAACCAGCGGAATCCATCATTTCGCTGAAAGCGGGGTGATGGATGTTTGGTTGAAATGGTTAGAATTTATTGTTTTTAACCTCACCCTTGTTCCCTCTCCTACAATAGGAGAGGGAGACTTTTTGACCTGATTCCATTTTAATTTATTTGTCGTCATCCCTGCAGAGCCTGCGAACCGGAGCCTAACGACTTAGATTTCCATTTACAAGGAATGACACTTGATTTAAAGCACGAACCAGATTAAAGTCTCTCTAGAGTTATTAAGTGCGGGACTAAAGTCCCTTCATGATTATGTTCTTGCTAGCATCACGATAATAATCAAGCAAGGGTTTCAACCCTGTACTTTGTGGGTCATCGATATATTTTTTTGAACCTGCAAGCTAGCCAGGTAAAAGACCTCCTTGGAAGGATGTGGCACATTGAGCGGAGCGAAATGTGACGGAGGATGTGTGATGGTTAGTTGAAGAAGGCTAAACTCATCAACCGCCCAAAACTATTCGATTTTAAAAGCGTAGCCGATTTCACTTCTAACGATAAAAGTTCTGGATTTGAATTATGTTTAAAGCAGGGGAAATCAGATGCGCTATAAAATAAGTTTTAAGAAACCGAAAGTGATCGTCAGTGTAGAGGACAGCTTCACATTGCTCGATTTTATGGCGTTGTTTGCCTGTTTGTTACTGGGCGTGTTTTTCGCGGTGTTTTTATGGATTTTCGCTGCGGCTTTGCTGGTTAAACTCTTTACTCGACATGAGTATGTGTTCAATTCCGACACCTATATGCTCAACCAATATTTGCGAATTTTCAGTTACTTACGAATTCGTAGACGCGAAATTCCATTCGATGACATCGACCGGTTTTTGTTTTCCAATTTTGATTCGGGCAAGGCACTGGTAGAACGTGGGTTTGTGGACAAAGAGTGGTTTACCTTAGAGATTATTCTCAAGGATAAACATCACATCCGCATGGTAAAGCTGGACGCTGAAGACATCGAACAAGTGCATGAACTTTATACCGAGCTCAAAAAACTGATGAGCGATTGGTTCCATTTTGAGGTGGAGTACGAAGAGTTGATGGAGGAGTGAGTTTGGAATGTTTATCTCCATCATTTCGCTGAAAGGGGTTCTAAAGAGTTAGTATGTACGGAACTGAAGTCCCTTCTTGATTATGTTCTTGCTAGAATCACTTAAATAAATCGACAAAGACTTCAGCCTTTCGGTAATTCAAGAATTGATTCTTTCATGACGCCCATCATTTCGCTGAAAGCGGGGTGATGGATTGTTATCGATAGGTTCAACACTTTAGATTAGATTCCATAAGCCGGGCATTCGCCCAACAGATGGATGGACTGAGTCACCAATGATGAGTAGCTCATTCTAAAAACCAAAAAGCCCGATCGAATGGATCAGGCTTTTGGAATTTGTGATTTTAAACCTGGAATTTCCGTAAAACGGTTATACCTCAGCTAAGATCTTATTCAAAGTTTCGCTTGGTCGCATAGCTTCATCAACCAGCGCTCTGTCCGGTTTGAAGTAGCCGTTGATCTCAACCGGATTACCTTGAACGCCGATCAACTCTTCGTTGATGGTATGTTCGTTTTTGCTCAGCGCATCAAAAACAGGCTTGAATCGCTCAGCGAGCTCTGCATTTTTGCTTTGATTTGCTAAAGCTTCTGCCCAGTACATCGCCAAATAGAAATGCGAACCTCGGTTATCGATCTTGCCAAGTCGACGAGCAGGTGATTTGTCATTTTGCAAGAACTTCGAAGTGGCATCATCAAGCGTTTCACCTAAAATGGCAGCGATGTCATTGTCGAAGGTTTTTGAAAGATGTTCGAGAGAAACAGCCAGGGCTAAAAACTCGCCCAGTGAATCCCACCGTAAATAGTTCTCTTTCACAAACTGCTGAACGTGCTTTGGAGCTGATCCACCGGCACCGGTTTCGAACAATCCACCGCCGTTCATCAACGGTACAATCGAGAGCATTTTTGCGGAAGTCCCTAATTCGAGGATAGGGAAAAGATCGGTGAGGTAATCGCGCAACACATTTCCGGTTACTGAAATGGTGTCTTTTCCTTCTTTGATGCGCTCCAGCGAGAACTTCGTTGCATCTACCGGATTCATGATGTGAAGTTCTAATCCATCGGTATCGTGATCTTTTAAGTATGTATTTACTTTTTTGATCAACTCGGCATCGTGGGCACGACTTTCATCCAACCAGAAAACCGCAGGAGAACCGGTATCACGTGCTCGGGAAACGGCCAGTTTCACCCAATCCTGAACCGCAGCGTCTTTAACCTGACAAGCACGCCAGATGTCGCCGGCTTCAACATCGTGTTCCATCAAAATCTTACCGGTTTCAGTTACTACTCGAACTTTTCCATCCGATTCTATTTCGAAAGTTTTGTCGTGCGAGCCATATTCTTCGGCTTTTTGCGCCATCAAACCAACATTTGGTACTGAACCCATGGTCGTTGGATCGAAAGCTCCATGCTCTTTACAAAAATCAATAGTGGCCTGATACACTCCGGCATACGAGCTATCCGGGATAACCGCTTTGGTGTCTTGAGTGTCGCCGTCTTTGTTCCACATGCAGCCCGAAGTTCTAATCATTGCCGGCATCGAAGCATCAATAATCACATCCGAAGGCACGTGTAAATTGGTGATTCCTTTATCGGAATTTACCATCGCGATATCAGGACCGTTTTCGTAGCAGGCGTCGATATCTGCTAAAATTTCTTCTTTTTTGTCGGATGGAAGTTCCTCGATTTTCGCAATCAGATCGCCTAAACCATTGTTTACATCAACGCCGAGTTCATCAATCTCCTGCTGATATTTTTTGAATACTTCCTCGAAATAAACCTTAACGCCATGACCAAAAATAATCGGATCGGAGACCTTCATCATTGTGGCTTTCATGTGCAGTGAGAAAAGTACATCCTTTGCTTTAGCGTCTTCTACTTGTTCTTTCAAAAAGCCCACCAGCGCATTTTTGCACATGAATGTAGAATCCATGATTTCACCTTTTTGCAGCGCAATACCTTCTTTTAGTACAGTTTTTCCGCCACCGTTATTGTCGATAAATTCGATGTTTACGGTAGTGGCTTCATCCAAAGTAACCGACTTCTCGTTTGCACGGAAGTCGTTCGCTCCCATTGTAGAAACGTGCGATTTAGAATCCGAGCTCCATTCGCCCATACTATGCGGATTTTTGCGAGCGTATTCCTTAACCGCTTTCGGTGCACGTCGATCGGAGTTACCTTCGCGAAGTACCGGGTTTACCGCACTACCTTTCACTTTATCGTAGCGAGCTTTGATATCACGCTCTTCATCAGTAGTTGGCTCTTCGGGGTAATCAGGCAGGTTGTAGCCTTTTTCCTGCAGCTCTTTAATGGTGGCTGTCAGCTGTGGGATGGAAGCACTAATATTCGGCAATTTGATGATATTAGCCTCAGGAGTTTTTGCTAAATCGCCCAACTCTGCAAGAGCGTCGCTCATTTTCTGCTCTTCTGTTAAATAATCCGAAAAGTTAGCAATTACACGTCCTGCAAGGGAGATGTCGCGAGTTTCAACGGTAACACCGGCGGCTTTAGTGAACGCTTCGATGATAGGAAGAAAGGAGTGGGTGGCTAAAGCAGGTGCTTCATCCGTGTAGGTATAAATGATTTTAGCTTTATCTGAGGCCATTAGAAATATATTCTTTATTGATTGTTCGAGGGTGTCAAGTTTACGAAAAAACACAAAGTAAGAGTAACAGATTCCACCGGATTTACATTTCATAAGAACAAAGCTAAAAAAGCGAATAAGAGTTCTTTTGAAATGGTTTACCCATTTGAAAGAGAAAATAAGCTTCCCATACAATTACTGTAAGAAAATCGTTAAGTTATTTGTGAACTATTAACCAAGCCGTACTATCATGCTTCGCCCAATGTTCGGCTTCCGCCCGAAGCCTAAAAAATTTGATTTGCCCCTCCGATATTATGATCCGGAGAAAGAAGAACGCGAGAAAAATAGAGCTCGGCGCAGAATTAAGTTTCAAACCCACAATCGGGTGAAACCAAAACAAAATATCAGGGTGTTATTTCTTGCTCTATTCTTATCTTTGGTGGTGTATTTAATAGGCATCCTTTAAGACATCCATTTTTTTGAGCGAAACTCGCACTACCGACAGTATTATTCATCCGCTACCTCCCGAAATCAGTAATAAGATTGCCGCCGGAGAGGTGATTCAACGTCCGGCTTCTGTTATAAAAGAGCTACTCGATAACTCCATCGATTCGGGCGCAGATTCCATCAAAATCATTATTGAAAATGCAGGAAGAACCCTTCTTCAGGTGATTGATAACGGTTGTGGGATGAGTGATGAAGATCTTCCTTTGTGTTTCGAGCGCCACGCTACTTCTAAGATTTCTAGTATTGAGGATTTGTTTTCGATACGTACGATGGGCTTCCGTGGCGAAGCAATGGCTTCGATTGCATCGGTGTCGCAGGTTCAGATTCGAACCAAACGCGCAGAGGATGCCAATGGCTGGGAGTACGAAATTCATGGCGGACAAGCAGGAGAGATCATTCCCGCAGCCACTCAGGATGGAACGAGTATTTCGATTCGGAATTTGTTCTTTAATGTGCCTGCACGCCGACAGTTTTTAAAGACGGATGTAACCGAATTGCGGCACATACTTCGCACGATCCAATATGCAGCGTTAGCATTTCCGAAGATCGGCTTTCATGTGATTGCGGATGGAGATGAGATTTATAATTTGCCGGCCGATTCGCTTAAAAATCGAATCGTAAAACTGTTTGGGTCGGCCTACAATGCCAGTTTGATTGAGTTTTCTGAGGAAACTAGTTACCTGAAAATTTACGGTTATGCTTCTGATCCGAAATTGGCAAAAAAGAGCAGGGGAGAGCAGTTCCTGTTTGTAAACGGTCGACCGTTTCAGCATCGCTATTTAACCCACGTGATTTTGAGTTTGTACGATGCGTGGACCCGAAATAACGAGTATCCGTTTTACACGCTGTTCTTCGAAATCGATCCCAATAAAGTGGATGTGAATGTGCACCCCGCTAAAATGGAAGTGAAATTCGAAGACGAGCGTAGTGTGATTCAGTTGGCTAAATCGGTGGTAAATAAAGCGCTGAATAATCACTTTAATGTGCCCGGGATTCCGTCGGATTCGGATCCATTTATGAGCGATGAATCGGCCAAAGGTTTTGATGCCGGTTTCAGTTTCCATCAACCTGCTAAAGATGCCGGACGTAGTTCGAGTGGTTATTCTTATCCATCACGCATCAACACGCCGAATATAAACCGCAGGGGCGATGAGTATGCAGATAAATTGTATCGCCAAACCGATAGTGGAACAGCCTCGTATATTCCTCAAACTGATTCAGGTTTTGCTGATAAAACGGAAAAAGAGCCGCTTTCTAACTCGTTCTGGCAGTTGCACAACACTTACGTAATTACGCAAACCAGAACCGGTCTTTGCATGATAGATCAGCATTTGGCACATAAACGCATCATTTTTGAAAAAGCGATTAACGCTACCGAAGAAGCCTTGCCGAGCACTCAGCAGTTGTTATTTGCTCAAACCTTAGAGCTTTCAGCCTCGGATTTTACTTTGCTGAAGGAGTTGCATCCAATCATACAACGGATGGGATTTTCGGTGCAGTTATTAAGTGGAAATACGGCCATGATAAACGGGGTACCTGCCGATATCGACATAGGAAACGAGCAGGAAGTATTGGTTTCGATGTTGCATCAGTTTCAGGATTTGGGGCAGAAAATCAATTTAGAAGCACGCGAACGTTTGGCTATAGCCTTTGCATCGAAAGCGGCGGTTCCGCGGGGAAGATCGCTCTCTCACGAGGAGATGGAAGCGTTGGTTGATCAGCTTTTTGCTTGCGAGCAACCCTATCTGGATCCTTTAAAAAAACCAACAATCGTGTATCTTTCGCTCGACGAATTACAGTCTAGGTTTAGGTGAATAGTTATTCGTTAATAGTTATTGGTAAATGGTTTTCCCAATAACCAATAACCATTTACCAGTAACCAATAGAAAAATGAACATACTCGCTATAGAACCTTATTACAGTGGCTCGCATAAAGCTTTTCTTAAGGGATTAGAAGAGCATTCAAGCCATAATATCATTCCGATAAAATTGAATTATAAGGGATGGAAATGGCGCATGCATGGCGATTCAGTCACGTTGGCTGAGTTGACCAAACAAGTGGAAGAGCCCATTGATGTGTTGATGGTGAGTAGCATGACGAATTTGCCTGCTTTTCTGGCGCTCACCAATCCGCGTTTTGCGCATACACCAAAGATCATGTACATGCATGATAATCAGTTTACTCGGCCCATCCCAGAAGATGAAACTCGTGATATGACTTATTGCTACATCAATTATTTGAGCATGTTGGTGGCCGATCAATTGATCTTTTCGTCGCAGTTTCATTTAGATGATTTACTCGATGCTTTGCCTGATTTTCTGGATAACTATCCCGGCGACAAGCATTTTTCAACGGTTGACCAGATTCGGGAAAAGAGCGTGGTACTTCATCCCGGTTTAGAATTGAACTATTTCGATCAACATCCTGATACAAGAGACAAAAATGAGCGACCGGTAATCGTTTGGAATCAGCGCTGGCAGTTTGATCGTAATCCCGCCATGTTCTTCCGTGTGTTGAACCGTTTGAACGATATAGATTTGTCCTTCGATTTGATTTTAGCCGGTGATACCAAACATGAAAAACCCGAAGAATTTGGGAAAGCCTGGAAACGGTTCGGCTCACAAATTACCCATTTTGGGTACGTAGACGACAAAGAAGCGTACAGCAAACTGTTGCATTCCGGCGATATTGTAATATCCACAGCTACCTATGAATTCTTCTGTGTTGCTATCATGGAAGCCATTTATTGTGGTTGTCACCCATTGGTGCCCAACACTTTGCATTATCCCGAATTGATTCCGGACAGTTTACACAATCCGCTTTTGCACGCACCGGTAATTTATGAAGATGAAGATCAGCTGTTTTTACATCTTCGGAATTTGCTCCAAAAGAAAACAAAGCCTCTCCCCAAAGCCACGCTGCAAAACATAAACAAGCATCTTGATTGGAATCGGATGATCAAGAAATTTGATCGACTTTTTGAAAGGGTAGTGGGAGATTGAATGTGGTTTAAACCTAAAGGTTAAATTCCAACGCAGTTAAATTCCAATGTTCAATCGATCAAAATCCAACGGGATTAAATTCCAATGTTCAATCGAACAAATTCCAAACAATTTTCAACGATCAATAATTAATTCGTGGTTTTGTGCTTTTTAGGGGTATAATTAAATGATCAAATATCGGTAGGGTTCGACAAGCTCACCCACCGGTTCAGATTTTTCGTGGTTTAGAGTTTTAGTGGCTGAAATAATCTAGCTACAGCATACATTTAAAACTTAACCCTTAGCATTTATCATTTCTAAAGTGTTTTCGTGGCCGGTATTCTGTAATAAGTGAGATAGTTGAAACTAGATACTGAGATTGCTTCGTCTCCCGACAGGTCGGGATCCTCGCAAACGGCTTCAAAAATTCTTTTGTGGTTTTGTGCTTTTGTAGCAGAAATAATCTAGCCACAACATTCATTTAAAATTTAACCCTTAGCATTTAACATTTCTAAAGTGCTTTCGTGGTGAAAATAGTCGAATAACCAATAACAATTTTCAAAGCTCATCAACAAACAGCCTAAGCAGCTTAAAGTAGTCTTCGAATTCGGTGAGCGGGAGGGTTTCGGGGCGATCGTAGACGTCGTGGTAAGCAGGGATGCCACCGAGGGTGTAAATATAAAATCCGGGAATGCCCATACGGTCGAAGATACAATGATCGGAGTTACAGGCTGAACCTCGGATTCGAACTTGAGGAAGTAGATCATGTTCTTCATTTAAGGCCACCATCTGATCAAATTGATTTCGATACACCGAACCGTTTACGACACGAATGCCTTCGTCACCGGTTCCTGAGATATCAAAATTGAGCATAAACTTAGTTTTTGATAACTCAAAGGGAGGATTATCCGCAAAGTGTTTGGCACCGATCAATCCCAATTCTTCTGCACCGAAAGCCACAAACACCATGTTGTAGGGAGGTTTATTTTCAGAATAATACTGTGCGAGAGAAAGTAACATTGCCACGCCACTTGCATTATCGTTTGCTCCGGGGAAAATTGCTTGACCCATCATACCAAAATGATCATAATGTGCCATAAATAGGATCGTTGAATCTATATCACCTTCGATAAAACCATACACATTTTGAGTTGGGTACGCATTGATAAACTCATTCTTAATATTCAATTCTATAGTCTTCGCAGAAGGATTGAATACATCTTTCAACATGCGTAAAGAAGGATTCGCATCCTCAATTTGGGAGCCATACCATGTTAATTTTTCATTAGTTAACAGGATCGTTGCCGCAGCTTTGATACTTGGGTGTTTTGTCAATAGTTGCTGAATTTGAACCCATAAATTACGTTGAGTATTATCCATTAAGCTATCCGGGTAATCATCAAGTACAATCACTTTCCCATCAGATTGATCAATTTTTGACCGCAAAAGATTTAAATCAAAAATCTTATCCCTTGGAATGAAGAGTATTTCGTAGGTACCCGAAATAGATGGAGAGCCGGGTAACACGTGAAAATCTTTTCCAGCTGTCAATGCTTGATGGTCGATTTTAACAGTTATAGAGTCCGGAAAAGTGTTAACCGGTATTTCGAAAGATTGGGTGTAAGATTGGTTTAACGGTTGCACCTCAAAACGACGAAATTCTTGTTCTATAAATTCAGCAGCTTTTTTGTCACCGTCTTCTACATATCCACGACCAAAAAGCGAATCGGAAGCGAGTGTATTTACAACATATCGCGCGTAATCGATGACTTGTGCTTCACTGGGAATCCAAAGTAAGGTTCCCAAAAGCAGTAATAATGAAATCCGAACTGTCATTTAGAAAGGAGCGTCTTCATCTGGAGCAGGATTGTGCGGCATTACCGGACCCTCGTTTCCTGAGCCCGCGTTTGCTTCGAGTAAATCGTTTGAGGCAGGAGGTAGGCCCATGCCACCCGCGCCCTCGGCTGAGGTTAAATTTTCGAAACGAGCGTAATCTTTCACAAAATAGAGCATTTTACTCCCAACAGGACCGTTACGCTGTTTTCCGATGATCAACTCGGCAAGACCTGCAGTTGATTGCCCTTCAGCAGTGGTTGTAATCCCGTAGTATTCAGGGCGATACAAGAAACAAACGATATCCGCATCCTGCTCAATAGAACCCGATTCACGTAAATCACTCAATTGTGGACGTTTGTCACCACCACGTTGTTCTACGGCTCGGCTCAACTGCGAAAGCGCAATTACCGGAACGTCCAATTCTTTAGCCAGCTGCTTCAAACCTCGAGAAATAGAGGCAATTTCCTGTTCACGTGATCCTGAATCTTTTGAAGAACCTTGCATTAGCTGTAAGTAATCAACTACGATCAGCCCGATGTCGTGCTCGCTTTTTAAGCGACGGCATTTGGTTCTCAATTCCATCAAAGTGATAGCCGGAGTATCATCGATAAAAATATTAGTTGAAAAGAGTCGTCCGGCAGCCTCAATCAAATCCTTGAAGCTTTCGTCGTTGAGCGTTCCTTTTCTGGCTTCATCGGCACGTACTCGTGCTTCCATGGTCAACAAACGTTGAACCAGCGATTGATTCGACATCTCCAATGAAAAAATAGCAACAGAAGTGCGCAGGGTGTCATCTGGATGCATTGCTGCATTTCGAGCAGCGGTAAGTACAAAAGCCGTTTTACCCATCGAAGGTCGAGCTGCAATGATGATCAAATCGCCTTTTTGCCAGCCAGCCGTCATCTGATCAACAGCCAGCCCGGTTGGTACACCCGTAATCCCGTATTTCTTGCCACGCATATCTTCGAGATAGGCAAGAGTGTCTTTTAAAATATCGGCAACGGGTTGAGCGCTTGATCGGCTCTTTTGATTTGCCAGATCGAAAATCTTCTGCTCGGCTTCATCCAGTACATCAAAGGCATCAGAAGTTGAATCGTACGATTCTTTAATTACTTCCGTACAGTTTAAGATCAACCTACGTTTAAGCGCTTTTTCGATGATAATTTGCGCATGATAATCGATGTTCGCAGCAGAACTAACCGAACGGGTTAAATCCGATAGATAGGAGGGGCCACCACTAGCATCGAGTAAACCGTTATCTCGAAGCTCGTTTTCAACGGTGAGCAAATCAAGAGGATTATCGCGCTCGTATAAATTCGAAAGTGTTTCGTAGATGTGGCGATTTGCGGGCTTGTAAAAATCGTCCGGACTTAACATTTGCAGGGCGATGGTTGCTGCACCATGTTCGATAAGCATTGCCCCTAAAACTGCTTCCTCAACTTCAACTGCCTGAGGTGGAACCCTGCCTTCTTGCTCCAGAACAGCATTGTTCTTTATGTAGGAATCGTTTTTGTAACCTGAACCGTTTTTTTTCGCCAATTTGAGTACGTCTTATCGTTTTAACAGGGGAAATTACTTAATTAATCGAAGCCCTTTTGGAGTTCTTTTCAACAAGCTTTGCACAAGTTATCCACATTATGGAGTGCCACCGAGCTCATCATAGCGAGATCGCAGGAGTTGAACATCTTCCCAGGTTGGTCGCTTCCATTGTTGATTTCTGAGCAATGCAGCCGGATGATAGGTGACCATCAATTCTCGTTCACCGAATTTATGGAATTTTTGACGCATCTCTTTCAAAGTCGCATCTTTACCTAGCAGTGTGGTGCCTGATACTTTACCAACACATAGAATTAGCTTTGGATTCACTAACTCTATCTGTTTCAATAAGAAAGGGAGGCTTCGTTCTCTTTCTTCGGGCTTAGGATCACGATTATTTGGTGGACGATGTTTAAGGATGTTGGCTATATATATATCCTCTCGCTTGAAGTTAATTGCCAGCATAATTTTATCAAGAAGTTGACCCGCAGCCCCAACAAATGGCTCTCCTTGTTTGTCTTCATTTTCGCCGGGCGCTTCCCCGATGATCATTAAATCGGCATTGGGATTTCCAACCCCAAATACCAAATTAGTGTTATCAAGATCAGTTTTCAACACATCAAGCCGCTCACAGAGGCTTTTTAGTTCAACGAGATTTGAACATGCCTCGAGTTGCTCTTCAATGGTTAATTCTTTCTTGGCCTGATACTCCTGATTGGGCTCAGCAACTTCACTTTGTGCATCGATATTTAAGCTCTTTTGTTGCCCTGTGCCTTTGTCACCTTGCCCCTTCTTCAAAACCTCAAAATCACCATACATTTCTTGCTGTTGTTTGAGCAGTCGAGCTACTTTTTCGAATATAAATTGTCCGTTATCGTCCGACATTAACCGAGTATCTCCTGAATGGTATGTTCTTCTTCAATCAGGTTATCGTCGAGTTTGCCGAAATGAAAACCTTCTTTCGAATAACTTCCGATTTCAACGGGTTGAATGGTATTTGCAAGTCGGGGAGAGAAGGGCACAGCCACACGAACATAGTTGTTGGTCCAGCCGAACATGAACCCATTTTTGTTTTCCTCTTCGAAAAGCACCGGACGAATTTCTCCTTCGAACCGAGTATCAAAATCGAAACGTTTTTTGGCGGATAATCTTCTTAAGCGATGCGTACGCGATTTACGCTCTTGCTTTGGAATTACAGGCTCCAGCGTTAACGCATGTGTATTGGGGCGTTCTGAATACGTGAAAACGTGCAGATACGAAACGTCCAGCGAATCAATAAAATCGAAAGATTCTTGAAATAGTTCTTCGGTTTCGCCCGGGTGACCGGTAATAACATCCACGCCAATACAAGCATCCGGCATCAGCTCACGGATAAGTTCCACTCTTGCTCGATATAAATCGGTGCGATAACGGCGACGCATCGTTTTCAGCATCTCGTCCGATCCACTTTGTAACGGGATATGGAAGTGAGGCTGAAGTTTATCAGATTGTGCAGCTAGTCGAATAATATCGTCGGTGAGTAAATTAGGCTCGATGGAAGAAACCCGAAGTCGCTCGATTCCTTCCACTTCATCCAATGCTTTCAGTAACTGATAAAAGTTCTCATCAGTCCCGTATCCGAAATCCCCTGAATTAACGCCGGTGATTATAATTTCATTGAAGCCTTCATCCACCAAAGTTTGGGCATTGCGTACAACAGTAGCAATTTTCGGACTTCTACTTTTGCCTCGGGCAAGCGGGATGGTACAGAACGAGCATTTATAGTTGCATCCGTCCTGCACTTTTAGGAAGGCACGAGTTCGATCATCCGATGAAAACGCATTGTGGAAATCTACGGCTTCGTTTACATCAGAATTATGGATGATGGTCTTTTCTTGTTTAACAAAGTCGTCGAATAAGTCCAGTAAATGGAATTTATCTTTTGCCCCTAACACAACATCAACGCCATCGATTTCAGCGATTTCTTGGGGTTCAAGCTGGGCGTAACATCCCACTACAGCCACAAATGCTTCCGGGTTTCGGCGAAGTGCCTGACGTACCGTTTTGCGGCACGCACTGTTGGCATCCATCGTTACGGAACAGGTGTTAATTACGTAAATATCGGCAGGGTCGGTAAACTCGGCGAGTTCGTATCCATCGTTTTCGAAATCGCGCCTCATCGATGAGGTTTCAGAAAAATTGAGTTTACAGCCCAGGGTTTCGAAGGCGACTCTTTTCATAGCCCCGAAGATAAGGAGAATTCAATTATCAATTAAGAATGATTCGATTAAGAATTTTTCAAATGGGATTTAGGGATAGAGAACTAGAATGAAGTACATAATTCTACGTTCTAAATTCTTCATTCTATATTTTACATTCTAAATTCTTAACTAAGCCATATCCAATTCTTCCGGAGGTCGTTCATCTCTAAAAATCTGTGCTACTTCAGCGAATTTGGAGGCTAAGCCCACCATTATGAGTCGATCGCCGGGTTGCAAAACGAAATCACCGGCCGGATTGCCAATGTTTTTTCCATGTCGGTTTACAGTGAGAATTGTGATCTCGAACTGATTACGAAGTTTAAGCTCTTGTAAGCTTTTTCCATCCGCAAAGGAATGCGGACGAACGGCAACAGCTCGAGTGTGTAATCCTTCTTCATCAAGACCTTGAAGAACCATTAAATGAGCTTCGCGAATGCTGCCCCGCATAATTTGATAATCTTCTTTACGAAGTTCTTCGATGTGCTGCTGAATTTCCTCATCGGGGATTAGATAGGCACTTAGGACACTCGAGAATAACCGAACAGTAGTTTCCATTTCTTCCGGTACTACTTTGTCGGCTCCTACATCTTCAAGCGAACTAGCTTCGGCTAAATATCGGGTGCGCACAATAACTTGGATAGTCGGATTTAGATACTTTGCCAGCTTGATGATGGTAGGGGAAGCAGCCGGTTCATTGATAGCAATCACACACAATTTTGCGCTATACACATTGGCATGCTCAAGAATCGGAGTGCGAGTGGCATCGCCATAAACGGCGTTGATGCCGTCATTTCTCATTTCTTCCACCGATTTTGGATTCATCTCAATCACGATGAAAGGGATACCCGTTTCTTTAAATACTCGAGCCAAATTTCTACCTGCGGGACCGTACCCAATTAAAATCACATGGTCTTCGAGTTCAGCTTTGGTTGAATTGGGGTCGTCTTTGGGCTTTTTCCCTATGTGTTTGAGTGGCGTTTTTGCTAATAGTTCTCCCATCGATGTGCTCATTTTCAAGAAGCCCGGAGTGAGCAACATCAGCAATACAGAAACGGCGATAAAGATCTGGGAACCGATTTCGCCAAAGCCACCGGGTGTGAGTCCGGCAGTTCGACCTGCACGTTCCAAAACGAAAGAGAATTCCCCGATTTGCGCTAAAACCAATCCCGTTGCCGCAGAAATTCGAATCGGGTAACCCAAAACCAATAAACTTGAAGTGGCAAGTACGAATTTTAAGACCAAAACAGCTACTGCAACACCGAGTAAAAGTAATGGATATTGCAAGATAAATTGGACGTCCAGCAACATACCCACAGACACAAAGAATACCGCGTTGAAGATTGTTTTAAGTGGGAGGATTTCGCTTAACGCGTGATCGCTGTAATGGCTTTCACTTACTACTAATCCCGCCAGAAAAGCACCGAGAGCAAGACTTACGTTGGCAAGGTTAGTGAGGGCAGCAATTCCAAAACAGATGGCTACAACGGTTAGAAGAAACAATTCTTGCCGACGTGTATGCGCTACTTTTTCGAGAATCCATGGCACTACTTTTCGAGCTAATATCAGCACGATGATGATGAGAACAATGGCTTTCCCGATCACTAAGAGAACATCCATCAATGAATCGCCCTCGCCTGAGAACACAGGGATTAACAGCACCATTGCGATAATTGCTAAATCCTGAAAGATAAGCACGGCTAGTGAGAGTCTGCCGATTGGGGTATCGGTTTTGCGCTGTTCGCTCATCAACCCAAGAATGATGGCTGTTGAACTCAATGCGACCAAACAGCCTGTGTAAGCTGCTACTTTAACATCAACATCTAGGTAGACGAGAATGCCCGTTACGGCAAATACGCTCAGCAGCACCTGCAATCCACCGCCAATAATGATGGCATTTTTTATGCGGGATAATTTTTCGAGACTGAATTCAATTCCAATCGAGAAAAGGAGGAGGATAATCCCAATTTCGGCGAGCATATCTACCAATTCCTGATCTTGAACCAGTCCTAAGGCGTTTGGACCGATGATCACTCCGGCAATAAGAAAGCCGGCAATGGGCACTAATTTAATGCGGTAACTCAGATAGGCAATGATCACACTCACCAAAAACAGTGCGACCAATTCATTTAAAAAAGGAAGTGAAACGGCAAAAATCATATTAAACGATCAAGAAATTAGACTCGGAATATAAAGTTCTTTATAGCCAAAATGTGCCTGTTTTCGATATTATTTAAAAGAAAAGTGATCGTATAGCTTCGAAATCGACAATCTTAAAAAAGGAAAGTTTAACCTTTCATTTGATCTTAAAAACAAACAAATTTGCGCAGAAGCTTACAATTCTCACCTCATCTACAGATATGAGTACTAACGATCAGATTCGTGAGGATGTCACCATACGTTTTGCAGGTGACTCCGGCGATGGCATGCAGCTAACAGGATCACTCTTCACCAACACCACCGCTCTTCTGGGCAATGATCTGCGAACCCTCCCTGAATTCCCTGCCGAAATACGTGCGCCGCAAGGCACCGTTCCCGGGGTTTCATCGTTTCAGTTACAATTTGGGAGTCGTGAAATATTAACGCCCGGCGATGAATGCGATGCTTTGGTGGTAATGAATTCCGCCGCTTTAAAGGCTAATCTCTCTTTGTTAAAAAAGGGTGGTACTATCATCGCAAATACAGCCGGTTTTGATAAGAAGAATCTGAGTTTGGCTAAATACCCGGAAGGCGTGAATCCACTGGAAGATGGCTCGTTGGATGATTACGAGCTCATTCAGATTGATGTCACCAAAATGGTGAAAGAAGCACTTAGTGATTCTGATCTTGGGTACAAAGACATCGAACGAACCAAAAACATGTTCGTACTCGGCATTTTGTATTGGATGTATAACCGGCCTCTAGATTCGACCATCGATTTTTTGATGCAGAAATTTGGGGAGAAAAAACCTGAAATCGCCCAAGCGAATATAAACGTTCTTAAAGCCGGGTTTTTCTACGGCGAAACGGTTGAGCTTTTCAATTCCAGAGTCACGGTTAAACAAGCCGAGTTAGAGCCCGGGGTTTATCGAAATATAACCGGTAACGAAGCACTAGTTTTGGGATTAGTGGCAGCGGCCAGAAAATCAAACATGCCACTTTTCTTTGGTAGTTATCCGATCACACCCGCTTCAGATGTACTCCACGGTTTGGCTGCTCACAAGAAATTTGGAGTCACCACTTTTCAGGCTGAGGATGAGATCGCAGCGGTTTCTTCGGCGATTGGAGCTTCTTTTGGTGGCAGCATCGGGGTAACGAGTTCATCCGGACCGGGAATTGCTTTAAAAGGAGAAGCCATTGGTTTAGCCGTGATGCTTGAGCTTCCGTTAGTAGTTTTGAATATCCAACGCGCTGGACCTTCAACAGGAATGCCGACCAAAACCGAGCAAGCCGATTTAATGCAAGCCGTGTATGGGCGAAATGGGGAAAGTCCGTTAGTGGTGCTGGCACCGAAATCTCCGGCCGATTGTTTCGATATGGCTTTTGAAGCGGTTCGAATCAGTTTAGAACACATGATTCCGGTTATGTTTTTGTCGGATGGATACATCGCTAATGGTTCTGAACCGTGGAAATTCCCCCAATCCTCAGATTTAAAAGACATCAACGTTTCGTTTGAAGGTCCGCGAACGAATGGGGAAGCCACTCCATTTATGCCGTATTTGCGGGATGATCGCCTCGTACGAAAATGGGCGATTCCGGGAACCGAAGGCATCGAGCATCGTGTGGGCGGACTTGAAAAAGAAGATGGAACCGGCAATGTTTCTTACGATCCGGATAATCATCAGAAAATGACGAATATTCGTCGGCAAAAGCGCGATAACGTGGCGTTAAATATACCCGAGCAGGATATCGATCAGGGATCCACTTCGGGGGATGTACTTGTAGTTGGATGGGGTGGAACGTATGGCTCGATCAGAACCGTAGTTCATCAACTTCGAAAAGAAGGTCACGACGTTTCGCATGCTCATCTGCGATACATCAATCCATTCCCAAAAAATTTCGAAGCACTGCTAAAGAGTTTCAACAAAATAATAGTGCCCGAAATTAACGATGGTCAACTCGTTCGGTTGATCCGCTCTGAGTTTATGATTCCAGCCATTCCCATCAACAAAGTAAAAGGGCGGCCATTTGGGGTTAGTGAGCTTAAATCCGCAATCGAAGAACAACTTTCAGCACAGGCAACAGCATAGAGGTTTATTATGGTAGAAACATTGATCGACAATTTTGTGAAAGAGCACGAAGCGGATTTAACCACGCTTCCCGACTATAAAGGCAAAGATTTTGCTTCCGATCAGGATGTGCGCTGGTGCCCGGGTTGTGGTGATTACACCATCCTGAAACAAGTGCAGAACGCCATGCCTGAACTCGGTTATGCAAAAAAAGACATCGTGTTTATTTCGGGGATTGGGTGTTCTTCTCGTTTCCCATATTACATGGATACTTTCGGGATGCATTCCATCCATGGACGTGCTCCGGCAATCGCAACGGGCTTAAAAGTATCCCGACCGGATCTTTCTGTGTGGATTATCACCGGAGATGGAGATTCATTGTCGATCGGGGCCAATCATTTTGTGCAGCTACTTCGCCGAAATGTGAATGTGAACCTGTTGTTATTTAACAATCAGATTTACGGGTTGACCAAAGGGCAATACTCGCCGGCTTCGCCAACCGGGTCGGTTACAAAATCTACGCCGTTTGGTTCTATTGATCATCCGTTTAATCCGCTTTCGTTAAGTATGGGAGCGGATGGAACTTTCGTTGCCCGCGCTATGGATCGTGATCCAAAGCATCTGAAAGAAATGATTCTTCGATCGCATCAACACCGAGGCACCTCGATGCTGGAAATCTATCAGAATTGCATTGTGTTTAATGATGCCGCTTTTGAGCTGTTTACCGATAAGAAATCTCGTCCTCAAGAGGCCATTTACCTGGAACAAGGTGAGCCATTGGTGTTCGGTAAAGACAAAAATAAAGGTGTTCGTTTGGATGGATTTACACCGGAGATCGTAGAACTCGGAGACAACTTCACGAAAGACGATCTTTGGGTACACGATGAATCCGACAAAGTGAAAGCTTACATTTTATCGAGGTTCTTCGATGAGCAAAATACAGGAGATGGGGAAGGGGAGTTAAGATTCCCTCGTCCGTTTGGTGTGCTATATGCAGATGATCGTCCTACCTACGATGATGGCGTAAATGCCCAAGTTCAACATGCAAAAGTTCATCATGGCAAAGCGGATTTGGATGCACTATTAAGTGGTAAAGAAACTTGGACAGTGAAATAGAGAATTAGGAATTAGGAATAGATTTCTAAAAAATTGATCTCAGCTTCAGTCTCAAATTCAAAAAGCCAATCCATATTAGCTTTTCAAACGATTTTCAGCCTCTTTTTTTATAACATCCCAGGATTTTGAAGAAGATTCCCCAGCTAAATATTTCTGCTTTCGTTCTCTAACTAAATTCAGCCATTCATCCTGATATAAAATACTTGAATCGTCTAAGCTTTCGAGGAGTGATTTTGCTAACTCAGCGCGTTCATCTTCATTGAGTTGAAGAGCAGAATTTTTGAGAGTATTTAAATCAGATTCCATAATGTCATAAACTAAACAACTTCTGGAACATGCTCAAGCTTGATGGATTAGGATGTATAGTTAAGAGGAAAAGAATCGCAGACGGTGAAGTAAATGAGCATTGAATTAAAATATTCAACACTCAACACTTAACATTTAACATTTAAAACTTAAAACTTAAAACTCAACATTTACTCTACACCACTTCAGGTATATGCTCCGGCTTGGCGTCTTTGTAAGCAGGACGTGGTTTTAGCCCGAACAGCTCAAACATGTGCATGTCTTCGTCCAGCTCATTGTTGTCGGTGGTAAGGAGCTTCTCGCCGGTGAAAATGGAATTCGCTCCGGCCATAAAGCAAAGAGCTTGTTCTTCGAAAGTCATGCGAACGCGTCCGGCAGACAATCGAACCATCGATTCAGGCATTAAAATACGAGCAGTAGCAATCATTCGCGCCATATCCCAGCTTGGAACTTTAGGCTGATTTTCCATCGGAGTTCCCTCAACGGCAATCAGCGCATTAACCGGAACCGATTCAGGATGAGTTTCTAAATTCGAAAGGGTGTACAGTAATCCGATTCGATCTTCGTGGGTTTCGCCCATCCCGATGATTCCACCCGAACACACCGAAATATTGTTATCCTGCACTTTCTTGATGGTATCTAAACGATCTTCGTAAGTGCGGGTAGTGATGATTTTCTTATAAAAATCCTCGCTCGAATCCAGATTGTGATTGTACGCATACAATCCTGCTTCTTTCAGTTTAGCAGCTTGCTCGTCGGTAAGCATTCCTAAAGTAGCACAAACTTCTAGTCCAAGATCCGCAACTTCGCTTACTACATCTAAAACCTGATCGAAATCTTTGTTTTGTCGAGCACTTCTCCAGGCTGCTCCCATACAAAAACGGGTTGAGCCGGCAGCTTTAGCTCGCTCGGCCGAAGCTAAAATCATTTCTTTAGGCATCAGCTTCTGGCTGTCGACACCAGTGTTGTAGCGTGCCGATTGCGGACAGTAGGAGCAATCCTCCGAGCAACCTCCGGTTTTAATCGACAATAGCGTACAAACTTGTACTTCGCCTGTTTCGTGATATTCGCGATGAACGGTTGCCGCACGGTAAATCAACTCCATGAGGGGAGTGTGGTAAATTTCGCTAATCTCTTCTTTTGTCCAATTATGACGAATTTCTGCTGACATACAATCTGTGGTTGATACTTAAATTTTTGTGAAAGTAAGGTGATTACAAGCAAATGCCAATACGATTCTGTTGATTCCGTTAGTTGCTTTCTATAATATCCGACTTCAACTTTAATCAATGGGTAAAATCATCGAAACACGTAGGGATTTTTTAAAGAAGGCTGCATATATAACGGTAGGTGCTGTAACACTACCTTTGGTAGGCGCAGCTTGTGCATCTACAGAAAAAACCATGGAAAAAGAAATTGGCGTTCAGCTTTGGTCGGTACGCAATCAACTGGAAGTCGATTTTGAAAAAACAATTGGTGAAATAGCTGCTATAGGTTTTGATCATGTGGAAGCTTTTGGGTTAAGTAATTCCGGAATTTTTCCGGGTCTGATCACTCCAAATCAATACGAACACGTGGTTAAGTCGGCCGGAATGAGGATTGCTTCTTGTCACAGCAGTTATTTTACTGCCGAAGATGCTCCAACGATAATTGAATCAGCCAAACGGCTGGAAACCGATTGGGTAATAATTGCCTGGTTAGCCGAGGATCAGCGATCAGGGTATTACGAACATGCCGAAAATTTGAATCGAATTGGTGAGCAATTTAAAGAAGCGGGAATAGGCTTCGGATATCACAATCACGAGTTCGAGTTTTTCGAAACCGAAGAAGGCGAGATTCCCCTAGAGATTTTAATCGAAAATACGGACCCTGATTTAGTAAGCTTTCAAGCAGATTTATATTGGGTAAAAAAAGCCGGAGTTGATCCACTCGGATTCGTCCAGAAATATCCAGGTAGGTTTTGTTCGTATCATGTTAAAGACGCAGACATGGAACTAAACCAAACAACGGTTGGTGAAGGAATTATAGATTTCGAATCGGTGCTCAAAGAAAATAGCACCACAGGTGTTCAATATGTTTTTGTTGAAGATGAACGCACAGATACACCCATCGAAAACGTGAAAAAAGGATACGAATACCTTAAAAAATTGAACTATTAATCATACAGGAATTTGATTAAATATATAAGATTGTATGTTTTGATCGTTTTCTAATGTTTGTTAATTTCTTCTAATCGTTGTATTGCTTGAGATCAGATAAATCCTTACGATTCAAGCACCACTCACATTCACTATTATTTTGCTTGTATGAATATTTTAGTTGTTGAAGATGATCCGTCGGTAAGAACGCTTGTAAAGGCGGTTCTTGAACATAACGGAAACACCGTTTCTACCGAGGACACCGTAGCATCTGGCGAAAAAGCTGCTGTTGAGGGTAATTTTGATATGATTATTCTCGATTTAGGATTGCCCGATGGCGATGGTTACGAACTCTGTAAAAACATTCGCGATAAGAATGTGATTACGCCGGTGCTCATCTTATCAGGAGAACAAGAAGCCGATGTTAAAGTGAAATGCCTGCGCGTTGGGGCCGACGATTATCTCACAAAGCCGTTCAACACCGAAGAACTTATTGCTCGACTGGAAGCAATTCAGCGCAGAACAGAAGCCTCCGGCGATCAAGTATTAGTTTGTGGCGAATTGAAAGTTGATTTACTGAAACGTGAGTTCATGATCAACTCAGATAAAGTACAATTGACGAATAACGAGTTTAACTTATTAGTGTACTTTATTAAGAATAAAAACAAAGTTATCACTCAAGAAGAATTAGCTGAAAAAGTTTGGGATATCCATTTCGATACGCAAACAAACTACATCAACGTTTACATCAGCTATTTACGCAAAAAGATTCGCGAGCATACCGAAACCGATTACATCGAAACCATTCGTAAAAAAGGTTTCACATTCCGTTGCGAATAATTCCGTTTTTTAATTGAATTCAGGCTGTGTCGTTCTACGATGCAGCCTTTTTTTATTTTTGTATGATGAACCCCGACCTGATAAAAGAACTCACTGTGTACCTAACCGATTTTATTTCGGAACAACGCCTGCAACGCATCGAAGAAATTTTAGCTAAGCGAACAAATCACGTTAGCGTTGTGCTCGAAGATTTACACAAAGCTCATAATGCCAATGCGGTGCTGCGCAGTTGCGAAGGTTTTGGGGTGCAGGATGTGCATATCATCGAAAATAAAAACGAATTTGATGAAGCCGGTCCGGTTTCGATTGGCGCGCATCAGTGGTTGAGTTTGCATCGCTACAACAAACCCGAACACGACAATTTAAGCGATTGTTTTGCTCATCTCAGAAACAATGGCTATAAAATAATCGCAACAACGCCCCACGAAAAAGACTCAAACATCAGTGAATTACCCATCGACGAAAAAGTGGCGTTGGTTTTTGGTACTGAGCTGGTGGGGGTGAGCGATCAGGTGAAAGAACAGGCCGATGGATTTGTAAAAATCCCTATGTATGGCTTCAGCGAGAGCTTTAACATCTCGGTAAGTGCAGCGGTGTGTTTGTACGAACTCACCACACGATTACGAGCTTCAGATACTCAGTGGGGATTGGATGAGGCCTACAAAGATCGGATTCGTTACGAGTGGATCAAACAAACGATAAAAGCCGGCGATCAGATTGTGGAAAAGTATTTGAAGGAGAGAGAGGGGTAGGAATTAGGAATATGGGAATTACGAATATAGGAATTACGAATATGGGAATTAGTGCCATAGGCATCCCGACGGGAGAATATGGGAATTAGGAATTATGATCATCTGAGTTAAAACTTCGATGATTGAAAATTAAGAGTAGCGGAAATAGTGCCTGTGGCAACTTCCGAAAGAAGAATAGGGATAGCTCGCCAATAATAGTTTTAATAATCGGAATGAGTCCACATTCTGATCACTTTAACAACCTTCTTTTTCTCGTAGACTTGATAAACTAAGCGATGTTGGATTTTTATTCTTCGTGAATATACCCGTAAAGATGTTTGGACGCCGGTAGCGTCAATCAAGATCACCCGACCGAGCACGCCATTAGCAGGTGAATACAGGCAGAATGCGGAAAGGATTTAATAAGAACGTAACATCTACGGCGGGGAAACTATGTGCCCTTGACATTGTCCTTTTTAAAGATGTTAGGCACCGTTTTACTTTGATACACACCACCAAACTGGTTTAAATCGCGTTCTTACAATTTTAGTTTTTGGGGTCTCACGAAATGTAATTACAAACATTGACTCTTCCTCCATTAAACATTTAGCAAACATGGCGTGTGACCCTTCAACATGACTAGTTCCATAAAGTGCTTCCCCAGCAAAAGCGATTCGATAATTAGTTCCACTAACATTTCTCCCTTGCTGAGAAAGAAGCAAAGAGTCGATGCCATGTTGTGCTCCAATTTTAACAGCAATTTCACTATTCTCACCATAATTCCAACCCGCTCTTAATTTTAAGAATGGGGTTCCTCTCTCAAGGGTATCAATAGAATTAACAAACTCATCTATTCTTTGAGTCACTTCCAATGGTAAGGAATATTCTATTGGAGCAAATGTTTGTGAATTGACATCAGAACAAAGTAGTAAACCAAAGCACCCAAAAAGTAAAAATTTGATAGGCATTGATTTCATGAATAGGTGGTATAACGACCCGGCGTTTAAGCCAACCTACGCCAAAGGCTTCGGTAGACAGGCGGCGAGTCTAGGGTTAATAATTAAAGTTCGGACTCCGTCATAGTCCGCTTGTCGTAAATCTCTATTGGGAAAAGTTTTTATGTGTTTTGGTGAAATTGCCATTGGCTTTGAACTTGGTTAAGTGTTTTTTTGGCTTTGCCCTCCAAATGAGCCAAGGCTGTTTTTAAAACATATTCTTCGTCATTACTTATAAACTCAATAATCAGAATTGGGATACCTAATTTTCTTTCTAAATAAACCTTAGAAATACTTTCCCAAGCTACATTGTCTTTCTTTGAGTGAATCCCATAATCTGAAATATAAGGCTCGGTGATTCCAGAATAATCAGCAAAAATTTTAGCCGCGTAAAAGACAATGAAAGCAAGAAGAATACCTATAAAAATCAGTTCTGGATCAGTTATAGATGCTGAAGAATTCAAAGCCCAAAGAAGTAACTGAAAATACTCCTAAACCACGGGCTAACCAAGAATTGATGAAACCAAGAGTATCGGTAATATTTTTTTTCTTTGTCTTCATACTTGAAAAAACACATAACGACCCCGCGTTTAATGGGCGCGGGGATTATAATTTATTTGAAATAGCGAAATTAATTCTCCCGAAGGGATTCCTTTGGAGCTGGCAATCAAGTTTCCATCGAACCCCGTCCGATTTAAAACGCTTTGTTATACCCACGGTTTTAGGTTCGAGATTCCCAGTACTCTGGCTTTCGCCTTAAATTCATGACGGCAAATATGGTAATAAGCTCATCTTCCACAGAGTAGATGATTCCATACGGAAAGCGTGAAACTAAAAATCTTCGTTCTGTTTTAGTGATTTTAGTTCCTGATGAAGGTTGTTGTTCAATGACATCTAAAACTTTTTCTACTTCATCAATAAAATCATCCCCAAGGCCAACAACCTGTTCCTCGTAGTATTCCGAAGTTTCAAAGAATTCTTTTCTGGCTTCTGAATGAAATTTAATAGTCACTTTTGAATACGTTTTCTCGCTTCTTTTAAAACTTCAGTAGCTGAGTGAAGAGAGGCGTCTCCTGATTTAAGCGATTCCTTTCTCTTTTGAACTTCATCAATCCAAGCCTGTTCTATTTCAGGATCAATTTTACCATGAATACTTTGTAATAATTTATCAGCCAGGCGGGCTTTATTCTTACGGTCAAGATTTAACGCAGAATTTTCTATCTCTTTGAAATCGGTAATCATAATAAATGAGTTAGTTTACCTGAATGTAATTATTACTTAAGAGAACTGGAAGTGAGAACCATTATTGTAGTGGGTATAACGACCCGGCGTTTAAGCCAACCTACGCCAAAGGCTTCGGTAGACAGGCGGCGAGCCTTGTGTGAATGTTAATAAAGCTTCGGAA
>JAEPNO010000029.1 GCA_017643365.1 Balneolaceae bacterium
AATGATAACTTATATAAAGTCATGCTTAAGCGACTAAGAAATGATCCAATTTAGTTCCTTAGCTTCCCTAGACCCTTCTTAATTGATACAGACCCTTTCACCTGATTCCTTTCAGCCATTCTCCTTAGTTAAGCCACAAAAGCATTAAACCACAAAGAGAGTTATTTTTTGCCATTTCGAACGGAGTGAGAAATCTAGAGAACAGACAGTGATTCTTTATCAAAAATCAACATGCGGACTTCTACTGTCAAATGGTGGCTACGCACTTTATTCAGCTTAATATCCCGACCTTCGCCGCAGGATGACTTGATTCCTCTCAGCCAATCTCAGTTATATTTTTCTAAAAACTCTTCAGGTGTACAAATATCTATCTTGGCTTGTTTAAAATCTTTGGCATTTCTAGTGATCACTGTATCACATCCTGAACCAAGCGCAGTGTAATAGGTAATCGCATCTTCGAAATCGGTCCATTTTGCTGAGATTGACGCATCGATTATTGACTGATTTACCGGTGCGATTTCTACAAGTTCTCGAAGTGCTTCAATAGCTAGGTACGAAGACTCTTTTGATGTTGTTTGATTTAGGATGTAGAATAATGTATCGATACAATGAGATGATACAAACCCATTTATTTTATTTACTTCAGATAACTCAAAAACTCTAAGTGCATCCATTGCGAACGGAGTTCTTTTAAGAATGGCGTCAAGGCAGACATTTGTATCAATGAGCACTTTTTTATTGCTCATATCTCTCATTTAATGCTTTGGCTTTTAAAGCTTTATATTCAACATTCGCCTGCTTATCTGATTCATTTACCACATTCATTAGTCGCTCAACTGCAGATCCGGGATTGGGTATAAATTCAGTTTCGATTGACTCACTTTCGATGGCTTGTTCAAATAATTTTGAAACACTAATTCCCCTTTGCGAAGCTAACCGTTTAGCCTTTTGTTTAATATTACTTTCTATCGTAAGATTTAGTGTTTCTTTACTCATGCTATATTTTATGCGCACTTTAATTATAACTAATGCGCATGATTTATCCAATCATTGAAGCCATTCTCCTTATTTCAGCCACAAAAGTTCTAAACCATGAAAAGACGATTTACCAAGCGAAGTACTTCAGTGCTTCGCGATAATAGAGGTCAATATATTCACTATCTGCCACACGAGCTTCAGTAATCTCACACTGTCTATGCCCTCCAAACAGCTTCAGATCCCGGCCTTCGCCGCGGGATGACTTGATACCTTTCTCCTGAATCTTTTTCAACCTTTCCCCTAATTTCAGCCACAAAAGCTCCAAACCATGAAAAGACGATTTACCAAGCGAAGTACTTCAGTGCTTCGCGATAATAGAGGTCAATATATTCACTATCTGCCACACGAGCTTCACTCATCTAACACAGTCTATGCCCTCCATACAGCTTAAGATCCCGGCCTTCGCCGCGGGATGACATTCATTGTTTGATTAATTTTTAATCAACGAAACCTTGGTGTAGTTGATCTTAATTGAATAATTCTTAATTCTTAATTGATCTTCCCCTTTCTCCTGATTCCTTTCTCCTTTCTCCTTAAATCTTTGACACAAAAAAACCTCACCAGCCTTTCGACCGATGAGGTTTAGAATTAGTTATGAATAGTGCTTACTGCTCAGTCAAGCAATCGCCTATTCCACAAACTACCACTGACGGTAAGTTTGTAACGTTTATTGATGGTAAGTTCGCACCGAATTTAGCTTCGATAACGCCTAACATTTCGTTAGCTATAATTGCATAACCCCGAGGGTTAGGATGCACACCATCGGTTGAAAGAATACCATTTGGTGAGAAGTCCGGCTCAAGATTAATACCTTCATAAGTAATACCAGGAACACCATCACTCCGTCCAAAGATATCATAGAAAACACCTGTTGGGCTATTTGTATCATGTAATGCAAGTCGCGAAGAATTTGCAGCTACAGCAGCGCTTATTGTACCATTAAACTGAGCTCTGCGAACTTCGATTGCTTGTTGCTCAGCAAGTGTTAAGTAATACTGATCGCCACTGAGTGAACCATCTGTATTAAAGCCTAAAGGGATAACTACCCCAATAGATTTGGTTGCGTCACCTGCAAATGCAGTTCCAAGTACTGATCCTGCACTTAGTAAAACAAGTTCGCCTTGAACCAATGGTCGGGACTGCTCATAAGGAACTAAGGCAGCACGTTGTTCGGCATTAATCTGCCCAAATGTTTGAAGCGCATTAAAACAATCTTCCAGATCATCTAACTCTTCATCGATGGCAAGAATAGGATTACTACCTTCTGAATATGAGATCAGCCTTCTTGCTGCATCTTCAGCAGAGATCGCGTTTAACGGTGCATTCGCACATGCTTGAATTGCTCCATTAACTGAGGCAACACCATCGTTAATTGCACTTGCTGTAGCTGCGTCTAAGGCAATGCTATTCCAAACTACCGCTTGAAATAATGGCAATCCTAATATGAATGGGATATTTGATACAACGCCTTTTGCCTGAGTATTACCCATTAAAGTAGCAATTACTCCGTTATATCGAGCATCAAAATCTGCAGCAGAAGTAAAAATAGCTTCATTGGCTCCACCTGATGCAGCATATCCAAGAACATCATTATTACCAATCCATAAAGTGAAGAATGTTGGCTGTGTTGCAACTGCATCACCTAAAATTGTTGAGCCTGTTGCTCCGTCCTGACTTGGACTACTGGCAAATCGCTGATAGAATGGATTAAACGCAGGATTCTGCGCAATATCCGGTCCACCGGTTGCAGGAGTTAAAAGCTGACCAACCTGAATACCCGGTACACCAAAGTTGTGGACTTGTGGGCCGCTATAAGCTGTTGGAAGGTCACCGCCAAGAGTAGGTGTTGGAATACGAGCGGCTACATCCAATTTAAATCTACCCAAAATGGTATTACCAACTGGATTAGGAACCACTGTATTAAATCCCTTTTCAGAGTTTATATCGGGTTGATTGAATGTGATGCCACCATCTACAGTTACGCCCAATTGTGCTGCCATCATTGCCGGATACGACATTTGTTGGCCGGCATTATACAAGGCTCCATCTGCATATCCTGCAGAAAGTGAATTACCAATTGCAATGAACGTACTGAAATCAGCATCCCCGGATGTGTACTCGGGAGTAACAGGTAACGGATTGTCTTCTAATCGTTCGTTGATCAGAGAATCTCCTTGTCCCTCACAGGCATTGAACAGAACAGCCAGAGAAAGTAAAAGAAATATTGATTTATATGATTTTTTCATGTCTGTAAAGCCTTTATTAGTTCAGGAATTGATCGAAAGTAATCGAGAAGTAGTAAATCGCGCCTAGGCTTGGATTCGCTAACGAGGTAGTATAACGCTCGTTTAGGATATTACTTCCGCCAAGTTTTAGAATGGTATTTTGTGCTTTCAGTTTATAGCTGATTTGAGCATCAACGGTGCCAAAAGCATCAATTACGCCATCACCAATCGAAGACTGCCACACATAAGCATCCTGCCAACGGTAAGTAATATTGAAACCTAGGTTATCGGTTACTTTACGATTTGCGAATTTTACATTGTATCTCCATTCCGGAGTATTGTAGCTGGCGCGGAATCCTTGGTTAATCAAGTCATCTTCATCGAGAAGTTTGTTGTAAGAAATGTTACCTCCCAGAGTATATCCACCAGATAAAGAATAATCGGCTGTAACAGCAAATCCATGAGATCGAACTTTACCATCAGCGTTGATGTCAAAACCGTAGCTTTGTGTTGCAAATGATTGGTTTGGATTATTTGGATCCTGACGAGTTACAACAGACTGTTTCCAGGCATCAGAACCAACGGTGTACTCAGAACCCGGTTCGTTAGTAAGGCCAGCCGGAATACCTTGAGTGAAAGTTACTTCTGCAATGAAATCAGTGTATTCGCTAAAGTAGTAGTAAGCATCGATAAACAAACGGTTATTGATTAATGACTTGTACCCTACTTCCCAAGTTTGAATTTTTTCCGGTTGGAAATCTTCGAAATCAAATTCTTGAACTAATGCCATTGCTTGTGCAACAGATGCACCACCTGCAATTGCCGCTCTGGCTTCAGGTACGCCCGTATAAACAGTATTGGTTTCGAAGTTATAACGATCAACCAATGCAGGGTTAGAACCGATTAAGCGACGAGATACTACATCTAGATCAATGAACTGATCTTGAGTAGTTGGGATACGGAAACCACGTTGAAACGAAGCACGAATATTGTGGTTATCAGCAACGGTTAGAATTGCTGATGCACGTGGCGAGAGCTGACCATCGAAGTATTCGTTTTTATCGTAACGGAAAGAGGCACTTAAATCAAGATCACCATCCATCACTTGCTTACCGAATTGGGCAAATGCACCCCATTCATCGATATCGAACTCATCACCATTGTCTTGTAATGCAAACAACGTTCCTTGAGATTCTAAAGCGTAGCGACGAACATTCATCCCTGCTACAATTTGTACTTGCTCAGGGTCGATCATATTCGCAAAGTTGTAGAAACCTTCTGCGTGGTATAGGTTTGATTTATCTAAGAATTTCGCACCACCTTCAGAAATCGGTGTTTCTCTAAGTGTTGCTGCAAGATCTTTGAATTGCTGAGAATCAGGAGACAATTGAGCAGCATCTGCTTGAGCACGAGCTTGTGCATGCGCTTGATCTACCGTAGCACCTTGTGTTCTTGCGCCAGCAAAAGTTGCAAAATATTGAGGCAGGTACGTTTGCTGGTTAATTAAAGAAGCTAGAGTATTAGCAGCATACGAATCGCCAGAGTTTTCTTGCGTTGTATAAGCTCGCAAGTAGAAATCAGGGTGACGAAGTTCTACTTTTCCGGTCCAAATTGAGAAATCGTCCAAAACAAAACGATCGTTTGCGGTATACACAGTGCTACCATAACCAATGTTGTACTGCCCAACCAATTCGTAACTGTCATTAATTCTGTAGTGTAACGCTCCACCCAATTTTAAACTTTCGGTAGTGTTATCTACAAAAGAGTTTTCGGTATAACCTGTTGGTGTAAATGCACCTTCAATTCCATCAGGGTATAACGTTCTGGTTGCAGCTGTTTGTGCCCCAGCGGCTCCACCACCTGCAATAACAATGTCAGCAACTGCACCAACAGTTATGGTGAAATCACCATACACATTCGTACCATCATAAAGACGAGGAATAGCTGCGTTTTCTCTAGATGTTGCTCCACGCTCAATCAACCCGGATTGATCGCGGTAATCAGTTCCAATGAAATCATTAGCACGCAAGTAAGATGCATTTACTTTAAATGCGAATTTGTTGTTGAAAGACTTAGCATATCTGGCGCTGTAGCTTTGATACAATGATGGATCTTCAACTTCACTATCAATATGGTTAACACCAGTTTTGATAGCTACCGATAATCCTTGATAATCAAAAGCACTTTTAGAATTCATCAACAAGATACCGTTGATGGCATTTGGCCCATAGAGTGCAGAAGCCGCACCCGGAATCAATTCTACACTTTCTAAATCAAGTTCAGATATACCAACCACGTTACCAACGGCGAAGTTTAGCCCCGGTGCCTGGTTGTCGATACCATCAATCAACTGAACAAAACGGGTATTACCGTTTGCTGCGAAACCTCGGGTGTTGATGGATTTAAAAGTGATGGATTGTGTACTAAAATCAACCCCTTTTAGATTACCAATGGCATCGTAAAAGTTGGTAGATGCTGTTGCCTGAATGTCTAGTACATCAATTTTCTCGATAGATACCGGAGATTGGAGAATACTTTCTTCTACCCTTGAGGCAGAAATTACCACATCGCTACCGAAAATGGTTTGTTCTTCCATTACGATTTCTAGTACTTCGTTATTTGAAGAAACCACTACTTCCTGTGGCTGAAATCCAATAATTGAGAAAATTAGTGTTACCGGTGGATCCATGTTTACCTGCAAATTAAATCCGCCATAAACATTGGTCGACGTTCCAATAATTTTATCTTTTACTCGAATATTTACCCCTACCAGAGGTTCACCACTTACATCGGTTACAATACCGGTTACTTCAGTATTTAATTCATCATTACCGGTGGTAGCATTTGCGTACTGTCCGACTCCGAGAATAAAACTGAGACACAGTATGATCAAGCTCCGTATCTGTTTACTCATAATCTGATCCTGATTTGTTTCTATTTAATTAAAAATAATTGTTAGCATAGCGTTATAGATGACGATATTTTAACACTGTTTTATTACCTCATAAAGAAAAGCCTGTATAACTTGTTATGCAAGCGCTTCCAATGTATAAATCGGGCAAAATTAATAAAAATGAGGCTTAACTCATGTTTATTTTTCTATAATAAATTGCCTTTCTTCAACCATTTAAAATCAATCTCTTAAGCGTGCCTAAGTATATAATTCAAAACGCCCTATTACTTCTAATCTTTGTTTTTATTGGATGTGCCAGCACCAATCCTGAAAAAAATAATGCTCCAAAATCTACATTTTTAGCGCTTGGCGACTCCTATACTATTGGAGAATCTGTGCCCGAAAATGAACGATGGCCGGTTCAATTAGTAAATCAATTAAATGAAAATGGCTACAATTTCGCAGATCCAAGTATCATTGCAACAACGGGCTGGACAACAGCAGAGCTTCAGGAAGGTATTGCCGAGGTAAACCCAACGCACGATTTTGACCTCGTTTCGATACTCATTGGTGTAAATAACCAATATCGGGGCTACGACTTTGAAATCTACCGCAAAGAACTGCCCGAGTTGTTATCTCAAGCCATTGCCTTTGCCGGTGATGATACTTCGCGTGTTTTTATGGTCTCAATTCCAAATTATGGAGTAACTCCGTTTGGGCAATCACGTGGTGAGGATAAAATCAGAGCAGAATTGCTGGAGTATGATCAATTTGCTGCAGCACTCGCAGAGCAACATGGCATTCCTTTTTTCAACATTACTCCGATTTCTGAGAAAGCAAAAACTGATGCATCTTATATCGCGTCCGATCAACTGCATCCATCAGGAAAAATGTACCGAGAATGGGTGGAATTAATGCTGCCCGAAGTAATTAACATAATTGAAAGGCAATAGATTATAGTTTTGCCTTGTTTACACAACGAACTTTAAATGAATCTGCATTAACATGAAAAAAGGGATTTTACTCGCTGCTTTAATGGTGATAGGGCTTGGCTGCTCTGCAACGGCACAAACCACCACCGAGGAAAACGGAACTATAAATATTACGATGAGCGCTACCGAATACCTACCGGCTGATCGTATCATATTTAATATCAACTTAAACGCTGAGGACAAAACTCCTCGTCAGGCGTATCAAAAGCATAAACAACAAGAAGAGTTGCTCGCCCGATTATTGAAAGAATTTGATATCGAAGAAAAGGACATCAAATTTCAGCCTATACGAGTTGATAAAATGTATCGAAACAATCGAAACGATATGTACTCTCGCACCAATCAACAGGTTGGTGTTACGTTCGATGATTTTGAAATCTATGAAGAAATTCAGCTCACGTTGATCGAAAATAATTTCGATTCATTTAATGGATCATTTTCGAGTTCAATGCTAGAAGAAGGCAAAGAAAAGGCCTTGCTTACGGCTATACAAGCGGCACGCGAACGTGCAATGATGATTGCTGAGGCTTCGGGAGTTGAAATCGGAAGTGTTTATACCATCAATTATTCCGAACACACCGTTCAACCCATGCAAGGCGCACAAATGGAAATGCGCATGATGGCAGACTCAGCCCCTTCTCTTATGGATTTCGATCAGGTTGTGAGTGTTACCTCTAATATTTCTATCCAGTTCAAAATTGCTGATTAATCCGGCTGAACAGCATTAACGGCTTCAAAATAGGTGGATGTCTTTTCGATTCCACCTTTGCCGTTAATTTCCAGGTACCAATACTGTTCGATGATTCCGGTAGAGTTTTGCATCAACAACTGCATGGTTCCCTGCGATTTATGCTCGGCAATCACCCAATTTGCAATGATGTTGTAATTCAAGCGATCATTGTAGCCAAAGGTCTGGTTTCGGTCGAACTCGAAGGTAACTCCTTCCATCACTTTTGTATTTGGATGTCCCTCAAGCACTGAAAATTCCACGCCAGGATCATCAGCACCTCTTCGAACAAAAGCTTGCAATGCAATCGGACGATCAGCCTCAGGTAAACGCTCCATGGCCTGGAGAGCTAACACGGCCGAAGCTTTGTGGTGACCATGAAAACCTTCAAATGGCAACATCAAGAATAAGAAATCATAGTCTTCTTCGCGCATGATTTCTTCTAGACGATTAACCACCGGCTCGGTATTCCAATTTTCCAACGTTTCTTCTACATCAAGTGTGTAATAAAAATCGGGTTCATCAAAAAAGAAGTAATTCCGAATTCCAACCACATCGCCACCGGCCATGAGTTCTTTTTTTCGGATTCCCGGCAAATAGGCGCGCCCAACTTCCTCTTTATCCAGCTCTAGACTGTACACATAATTTCCCAAGGTCGAATACCGATAGCCACCTTCTCCGTTGGTCATCAATGCTAAATCGACGGTCCCGCCTAGTAATTTCGTGGTTTTGAAAATAGTAGCAGAAAATAAAGCATCATCATCGGGATGTGCGGTTACCAACAACACTTTCGGTTGATAATCGAGTTCGCTCTGAGCGTATACATTCGCCGAAACCGATTTAATGAAGATGAGTATTATTAAAGTAATGATTGGACGAAGTGATCGATTTTTCATAGATGGTTTCACTTATTTTATAATCGGATAGAGGGTTTCCCAAATAGTTTGGGCTACAATTTCATGGCCTTTTTCGTTGGGATGAATTTGATCAGCCAGCATGTATTCGTCGTAGCCACCAACTTTATCCAAAATGGTTGGGATGAGAATCAAATCATTCTCTTCAGCTAGTTCGGGATACAAATTCATGAATTCCTGTGTGTATTCGATTCCTAAATTTGGCGGCACCTGCATTCCTGCGATGATGATTTCCATGCTCGGATATTTTTCGAGTGCATTATCAATAATCGTTTGCAGATTTTGTTTTGTGGATGATAAGTCAATGCCGCGAAGTCCATCGTTGCCTCCAAGCTCCAAAATCATGATATCGACTTGGCGCTGCAGCACCCAGTTTATTCGTCGTGCTCCACCGGCTGAGGTTTCACCGCTCAATCCACCGTTAATTACCTCGTAATTCAATCCCACTGAGTCGATTTTTTCCTGAAGAATTGCCGGAAAGGCTTGATGTTTTTCCAGCCCGTAACCGGCGGTAATACTATCTCCAAAAACGAGAATGGTTTTCTTTTCCTGAGCAAAGGCTGTCATCGAATAAAAAGTAGTAAGTATTAAAAATGATAAAAATCTGAGAGTCATTAGCTGTAATCGTAAATAATTTTAAACTTTTGAAAAGCTTTAACGTAATTGTGCCCCAATTTGTTCGGAATGAAAATAACATCTCTTTAGGTTAAACATCCTAAATAAACGCAAAAGGCTATCGTGTCAAAAATATTAGAAGTAAAAGAATTAAGCAGGGTTTTTAAAAGTGGAACCCGTGAGCTCACCGTTGTAAATAACATCAGTTTTGGAATTGAAGAAGGAACAACTTGCGCTATTGTTGGTCCTTCGGGGAGTGGAAAAACCACTTTACTCGGTTTGTGCGCCGGATTAGATCGGCCATCCTCAGGCATCGTAAACCTAACCGGAACTACCATCAATTCGCTAAGCGAGGATGAAAGAGCTTCCGTTCGTAACAAACACGTAGGCTTTGTGTTCCAAACTTTTCAACTCGTGCCAACGCTAACCGCTCTCGAAAATGTGATGGTTCCTCTCGAACTACGCGGCGAAGCTACCTCAGATGTGCGTAAACGAGCCATAGAACTACTTACCGAAGTTGGCTTAGGTGATCGGGTGCATCACTACCCTACGCAACTCTCCGGCGGAGAACAACAACGCGTGGCCATTGCGCGGGCGTTCATCAATCAGCCTAAAATTTTGTTCGCCGATGAGCCTACCGGAAACTTAGACACCGAAACCGGCGAGCATATCGAGGAATTAATCTTCAATTTAAATAAGAGCGAACAAACTACGCTTGTACTTGTTACGCACGATATCGAACTCGCGAATAAATGCGATCGAATTATCCGCCTTAAAAATGGAAAAGTAGAAAGCGACGAACTCGTATCAATGAACGACACTGAGGTAGCCGGATAATGAGCTGGAATTGGATTTTTAAAATGGCGTGGAGAGATTCGCGTTCGAACAGAAGAAAACTGTTTCTATACATGGCGGCTATTATTGTGGGCGTGGCGGCACAAGTTGCAATTACTTCGTTTAGGGTGAATTTGAACGAAAGTATCGGCAATCAAGCTAAGGAATTGCTCGGCGCCGACTTGGAAGTTGACCGATCGGCTCCGTTTCAGCCGGAACTGCAAGCATATCTCGATTCGTTGAGCGATGATCAGGCTCGTATGCTTTCCTTTAGTTCGATGGCCTATTTCCCAAAAACCGAGATCGCACGATTGTCGCAAATTATGGCCTTGGAAGATGCTTTCCCTTATTACGGAATCATCGAAACCGAGCCTGCCGATGCCGCAGATCAATACGTTAGTGTGAATGGTGCGTTGGTTGATCAAAGTATCATGCAGCAATTCGATCTAACAGTAGGCGATTCGGTTAAAGTGGGCTTGATCACCTACGAAATTATTGGTGGCATCATCGATATTCCGGGACAAAGCATGGCCAATACTTTTCTTGGGCCGCGGGTGATTATCCCCTACCAAAATATAGAGGAAACCGGATTATTGGAGCGCGGAAGTCGACTTGAGTACACCACTTTTGTTAAATATCAGCCTGGAACCGATGCCGAACTTGTGGTAGAAGAACTGGATGCCATGCGCGATTCTATATCATTTGGTTTTGATGATGTTGCCGAGCGCCAAGACGAAGTGGGCGAAGCGATTATTTATCTTTCTAATTTCCTCAATCTGATTGGATTCATAGCTCTGTTGTTGGGTGGAATCGGCGTTGCCAGTTCCATATTTGTGTACGTTCGTCAAAAAATATCCACCGTGGCTGTTTTGAGATGCATGGGTGCGTCTGCAAATCAAGCGCTGATGATTTATTTGATTCAGGCCACCGCAATGGGTTTTGTGGGCTCGTTGATTGGTGCAATTGCCGGAACAGTTATTCAGCTCTATCTGCCGGTGCTCGTTCAGGATTTCATCCCTGTTGATATAGAACTGTTTATTTCGTGGTCATCGGTGGGTATTGGATTAATTACCGGCGTGGCTATTTCTGTGCTTTTTGCTCTGATTCCTTTACTCGCCGTGCGTAAAATCTCCCCACTCTTCACTCTTCGTTCGGTACAAGTAAATTTGCTCGGGTTATTAAATTTGAGCACCAAAACTTTACTCACAATTGTAGTGGTTTTGGGTGTAACCGGCTATGCCTGGATTATGCTCCTCGACCTTGTAGCGGCTGTATTTTTCACGCTCGGTTTAACCATTTGTTTGTTGATGTTGGCCGGCTTTGCAGTCTTGATTATGAAAGCAGCTCGAAAATTTATCCCATCAGGATTGAATTATGAGTGGAGACAAGGGCTGGCAAATTTGTATCGACCAAACAATCAAACCACAACTCTACTGCTTACTTTTGGATTGGGAGTTACATTGATTAGCTCGCTGTATCTAACGCAGGATCTTTTGATTGGCACCATCGATTTCGAAGGCGAAGAAGATCTTCCAAATCTTGCTTTTTTCGATATTCAATACGATCAAAACGATGGAGTAAATGAGATCATCGCTGAAAATGGCGTTGAACTTATTCAGAACGTTCCCATCGTAACCATGCGTCTACAATCGCTGAAAGGTCGTGATGTACAGGAAATCCTAAACGACACCAATCGAGTTGCGCGGCGTTGGGCTTTGAATCGTGAATACCGATCTACTTATCGCGATAGTTTGGTTGAAACGGAAGCCTTAGATCAGGGCGAATTTATTAGTGAGTTCAACAACTTTGGCGAACCTGTTCCAATCTCGATGGAGAAGGAATTAATGGGAGATTTATCACTCGAAATTGGTGATACATTGGTTTGGGATGTGCAAGGAATTCCCATCGAAAGTTACATAACCAGCGTGCGTGTTGTAAACTGGCAAACGCCCCAACCAAACTTCTTTGTGGTATTTCCTGCAGGAATTTTGGAACAAGCACCCCAGTTTTTTGCTACAACTGTTAACACCACCAGTAAAGATGTCACCTCGAAATTACAGCGTGATATCGTGTTGGCGTATCCCAATGTATCAGCCATTGATGTTGGACAGATCGTTGGGACTCTCCGCGAGTTTCTGGACCGGGTTACTTTTGTAATCCAGTTTATTGGTTTATTTAGCATCATTACCGGTTTGATTGTTCTTGCCGGTTCTGCCGCTACCAGCCGGTTCCAGAGAATACGGGAATCGGTTCTATTACGAACCCTTGGTGCCATGCAAAAACAGGTGGTGCGCATTCAAATTATTGAATATGCGTTCCTTGGCATAATTGCAGCCTTTATTGGTTTGCTGTTATCACTTGGAAGTACCGCTTTAATCGGATATTTCTACTTTGATATCGAGCTTGTACCAAACTTTACAATCTTAGGTATGGAAGTAGTGATACTGATTGCGCTGGTACTTTTTATCGGTTTGATGAACACCCGAGGCATTCACTCAAAACCACCTCTAGAAATTCTTCGCCAGGAAGCATAGTCGCCTCGTGAATGTTCGATCCCGAATCGCTCGGGATCTGGCAGGCTGGTGCATTATCAGCCTTTGTCATAACTCATTAATTTTAAATTAATCATCAAATGACACGACTAATATCAACATTTATACTAATCATCGCATTTATCAGTGCTGGTTGCGACAGCATCAGTAAAACCGCAAAAGGAACCGTAATTGGTTCGGGCGCCGGAGCTTTAGCCGGTGCAATTATCGGTAAAGCCGCAGGAAACACAACAACAGGTGCCATTGTTGGTGCAGCAGTTGGTGGAGCTTCTGGCGCAGCCATCGGTAAATATATGGATGATCAATCCAGAGAGCTTGAAGAAGATCTTGAAAACGCTACCGTAGAACGTGTGGGCGAAGGTATTAAAGTAACTTTCGATTCGGGCATTCTTTTCGAAATTAACTCAGCCGAATTAAGTGCAGAATCAAAAGAAGAAATTGCAGAATTGGCTACTGTCCTCAAAAAATATGAAGACACAAACATCATGTTTGCAGGCCATACAGATGCTTCCGGACCAGAAGATTATAATCAGGAATTATCGGAAGAACGAGCTAAATCGGTTGCAGAATACGCTGCATTTGTTGGCGTTGATGCCGAACGCATGACCATTACCGGTTACGGCGAGGAAGACCCTATTGCTAGTAACGAAACTCAGCTGGGTAGAGAAAAAAATCGCCGCGTTGAAATAGCTATTTGGGCAAACGACGAGCTTAAAGAAGCTGCCGAAGACGGCGCTATTGATGCCGAATAATCGACATTAAAAGAGGAGACTTCTTTCAAAAAGTCTCCTCTTAAAACTAACTACGGAGGATAGTTGAGTCATAGTTTCATTTAATTGTTAAAAACGAAACTTTAGACCAATTAGAACATTTAGTTGCGAAATATCTTCAGTAATTGACTCATTTCTCACTTGACCAGCCGCGTTATCGTAATACTCATACACAATTGAACGGTCGCTCCATTTCGAATATTGCGTAGTAACATCTAAATAAATATCCCGAGATAAAGGCACTCCTACCCCACCTGAAATCACAGATCGATCTGCATCGAATACCATACTTTTACCTGGGAAATACGCAATGCCTGATCGTAATTCGTATCCATTTTTAGTAGCATATTTTGCTCCAACCTTCCAGTTGATAACTCTGTTGTAGGAATCAGATATTGAATTGTTAATGATCTTTTCATCTTCACGAAGTACGCTAATCTCATCAAAGGTCAAATCCGGATCAGTAGTCAGCGTTAGTTCTGTACTACCATAATCGATGAATTCCATCGAACTTGAAAATGTAAACCCTGACAGATTATCGATTGCTAAGCCCAAGTTAAACTGAGAAGGGCGACGAATTTCGTAAGTGAAATCACCGTCAAAATCGTCCTCGCTAAAAGTGTTGTCATCAAAGGTTGTTCTTATTCGCGAGTAATAATCTTCGGTGATGTAATATTTATTTGCAAATGCGTAACTGGCACCTACATTTAAAAAAGAAAATACTTTGTACAACCCACCTACTCGAATGCTGGTGCCCAAAATATCAGAATTAATTTCATCGGTGAGTAAAATAGAGTGGATATCGGTACCGTTTTGTCCATTTTCATCAGCAAACAGGAAGTCACCGTCGTATGCGTTTTCGGAATCCCGCTCAAAGAAATTACGCGAATAGTTGTGAGAGCCACTAACAACCGCTATTGAGGCTCCCAAGAATAAATTTTGTTGAAATTCAGTAGCCGCAAAAAGCGAGAGTTCACCAACATTGCTTTTCTGAATAACCTCCACGTCTTGATAAATGCCCGGGAAATTTCCTTCCTCAAAGCCGATTCTAAAAATCGACTCAAGTTGGGTTTGTTCCACATCGGCATAGTCGATAGCATAGGTCTCGAAGGCAATATCGTTATACGAGCTACTCGATTGTTTAAACACATCGGTTATTGTGCTATTCGAATTTTGTGCAGCTAATAAATTTCTACGGTTCACCGAATTATTGATGGTATAGCCTCCCCCAAATACTAAACTTCCCCGATTGGTGGGCGCCGAATAGATTAAGCCAATATTACTGAATCTACCCAGCTGCCCATCAATGGTGGATGACACATTCTTGAATGTATTTGTGTTTTCGGCGTGGTTTGATAGGTATCCTAAAGTGAAATACGAATCGTTTATTAAGGCTACACTCGCCGGATTATCTATAAATGAGCCAAAGCCGTTATCTATTGCCACAGACGGCAAAATCGTTGAATTCGCATCTCCATTTTGATTGGACTGCACAAACTGTTGTGCCAATGTGGAGTAATTAATTTGGTTTGCTCCATCTTGCGCAAGCGCAGTTTGAGTGATAAACAGTCCACCTAATACAAGGCTTAAAAACCGTGTTTTCATTTCTCTGATGATTAAATGATTAGATTAATTACCGCCGCTTCTGCGAGTTTTTCTTTTTGTTGAAGAGCTGTTACCTGTAGATCGGCTTCGGCTTGACTCTGAGTTACTTCTAACGCCTGAAGAACTTCGTCCACTGTTTCCTGAGCTTCTAACCGATCGGGTATTTCCACCGGAATTTCCTGTTGATCGAACGCCTGAGCTTCTAGTTCGGCCGGTTGATGAACTTCTTACACCGGTTGAATTACCTGATGTTCGAGATCTATTAGTTACTCCCGAACTTCTGGTTCTAGTGCCCGAAGTATTGCCAACATTTTGTGTACGTGATCTACCGGTTTTTACCGTTGAACTTGATTCTTTTGAACGGTTATTTCCAATGGTTGATCTGTTCCCTCTTGATGTTGAAGTATTTGTTCTGCCGGTATATCGTGTACCGGTTGTTCCTGTAGTTCTTATTCTTCCGGAATTAATTATACCTGATGAACGGGTTCTGCCTGTATTTTTTGAACGAATCGTATTTCCACTTGATGTTCTTGATCTAGAAACCGATGCATTATTACCATTTCCTCTACTAACCAATCCTGTACTTCTAGGTCCATCCAAGTGTCTACCGCTTCTTGATCGACTTACATCTTGGTGATAATCGTTGTACACAACTATGTAATTGCGATACGGTGAGTGGTGATAACCCCATCCACCATAAAAATAAGGATCATAAAATGGATCGTAGTATCCCCAGCCGTTAAATGGGTAGCGGTAGCCTGCCCAATAATAATCGTAGTAGTAATATGGGTAGTAACTAAACGCTAGATGTCCTCTCCATGAATAATGGAATGATGAATGAAAAAAGCCTTTTCGTCGGAGCGATTTTAAGCTATAAAAATGTGCATCCCAATATTCGTAAGTCGCATCTTCATATCCTTCATCGTAGCCATCTGCAAATCCATCATCGTAACCATCCCAATAAAGGCGATCAGCAAAATTATCTTCGTACCATTGCGCTGTTTCGTAATCTTTATAGTAAATATCCTCAGTTTCAATATTAGCAACGGGATCATCTTCGAGTGCAGCTGAAGTTGCGACAGCGGGCTCAGCTGTTATATCTGAAGAACGATCTTTGGCTTTAGTATCGCCACTCCAAGAGTAATAATCGCTATGGATGCCTCTCTTGCTCACTCTTTCGGAGTATTCCATGGTTTGGAGCTGAGTGTAGCATCCGGTTAAAAGAAATGAACTAAGTACTAGACTTATACCTGATAAAAATTTCCGATTACTCATCACTGACTCCGATAGTTGTTACAATTCTGATATGAATATGATTATTACCAACTAACATTGTTATCACATGATAATGTTAGCTATCTAGATTTCGCCACGTAACGACTTTGCAATTACTTCTGCTTTCGAGTTAACATGCAGTTTTTTATATATGTTTCTGATGTGGGCACGAACGGTATCAATTGAGATATCTAAACGATCGGCAATCATTTTATAGCTCAATCCATCAACAAGACCATTAACAATATCCTGTTCGCGCGAAGTTAGCATGCTATCTTCGTTTTTCTTAGGAGCTTGATCATTGAAATGCGTAATTACTTTTCGAGCAATTTGAGGAGACATTGGCGCTCCTCCTTTCAATAGGTTTTCAATCGATTCTTTAATTTCGGGCAGCGAAGTGTGCTTTAATAAATATCCTGAGGCTCCGGCTTTCAGCGAATCGAATATTTTGTGTGAATCGTGATACACCGTTAGCATTATAATATCGATATCAGGGTATTTCGATTTGATTATCTCCATCCCTTTAATGCCCGACATTCCAGGAAGCTGAATATCCATTAGCAACACATTTGGGTGCTGATGTTCCTCCAAAAATTCTAGCATTTCTTCTACCGTATCGGTGGCTACCGGGCATTGCATTCCTTCTTGCATATCGAGGTAGCGTTGTATTAAATCTCGTATTTTTTTGTTGTCTTCAACTATTCCTACAATTGCCATGTCGGCTCCACTAGTTTAGCGTTAATTTTCCCTTTAGTTCAATCCTAAATCCGTCGTTCTGAGTAATATCAACAGATCCATTCATACGTTGCGCTCGCATTTGCATGTTACGTAATCCCTGACCGGTTTTCTTTGCACCTTTTCCGGTAGTACCGTTGTCATGAATTACAAAAGTAAAGGATGAACCATTCGATTTCATCCCAATATCGACTTTATCACCATTCGAATATTTTGCAATGTTATTAATGGCTTCTTTAAAAATCAGATATAAATTTTCTTTAACCGGTACCGGAATTTTCTCCTCCATCTTGAGGTCATCAAAATTATAATGCACTTCAAAATTTAGGGGCTCTAATACATTTAGTATGTAATCTTGCATGCGGTCGGTTAAATCGCCGAGGGTGTCGTTCCGGGCATCAATCGACCAAACAATATCGTCTAAACTGGTTACAATTTTGCGGCATTGTTGCCCAATTTGGGTAAGCGAATTCTTGAATTCAGAATCCATGCTGCTCGCTTGCAAAAAGTCGGATTGCAGCGCAACTTCGGTTAAGCTAGCACCCACATCATCGTGTAAATCACTTGCAATACGAACTCGCATCCGCTCGATATCTACCATTTGCATGTATTGGTAGTTGCGATAAAAGAGATATAAAATTCCGGCTATTACTATTACTATGATCGAAACAAACCACCAAGTAAACCAAAACGGTGGATTTAATGAAAAATCTATAGTTGCTGTATTAAAACTCCAAACCCCTGAAGAGTTTTGAGCCTGAACTTCAAAGGTATACTTGCCCGATGGCAACGATGGATAGCGCGCAGTTCTTTCGGTAGTGTACTGCCATTCGGGATCGATATTCGACATCCGATAACGATAGGTCACCAAATTTGGAGCCGTAAAATTTATTGCCGAAAAATCTATCTGAATAAAGTCTCTATCGTAATCAAGAGTAATATCATTGCTTTGAAATGATCTGCCCGATGCTCTGAAATCGGTAATTTTAACACGCGGGGGAACCTGATTACCACGATATTCTTCGGGATAAAATTTTGAAACCCCATCAACAGTTCCAATCCATAAATTCTTATCGGCGTCTTCGTAAACCGCGCCTAAGTTAGCTTCGTTAGCAATTAAGCCTTGGTCGCTTTGGAGAATCTGAATGGCTTGATTTTGCTCAACTTCATCATTGCTGTAATATTTGTCTATGTCGAGGCGAGCTAAGCCGGCGTTTGTGCCCACCCAATAGATCCCATTCGAATCTTGTTCTATGAAATAGCAAACGCGGCCGGGGAGTCCATCTGCATCTGTTATCTCAATAAATTGCACGCCATCGAACCATGCAATTCCTCCAAAAGATGCAATCCATACGGTTCCACTTTCATCAACAATAAGATCCATGATACCATTATTTGGTAATCCATCTTGCAAGCTGTAAAGCTCAAAACCATCACTCGTTTTTTTTGCAACGCCTCCATAAGTGGCTATCCACAAATTGCCTTCTTCATCTTCTGCTGTTACAAGAACTGTATTATTCGGTAGCCCATCTTCGGAAGTAAATTGTTCAAAACCATCATCTTTTAGGTGGATAAGGCCTTCGTCGTACGTGCTGATCCAATAGGTGCCTGCTGTAGTTTCGTTAACATGACGTACTTTTCTGAATGGAAATTCTTGTTCAGAAAACTCATACATCTCTCCATTTTGGATGAATGCCAAACCATCTCGCATACCAACCCAAGTTCGTCCTTTTGAGTCGGTACTAAGGTGATATACCCGATTATCTGGCAAGCCATGTTGGGTATAAAAGTACTCGAATTCACTTCCGTCAAAAGAAACTAATCCGCCGCCGTAGCTACCAATCCACATGGTTCCGTTTGCATCTTCAGTAAAGGAAGTAACTAAGTTATTCGGTAAACCCGATTCGGTATCAAAATTCTCGAAATATTGCCCTAAAAGTAAGCTGGCACCGCCCCCAAGGGTTCCAAACCAAATGTTACCTTCACGATCGCTCATGGCCGAATACACAATATTTGCCGACAACCCCTCCTCTGTTCCAAAGTTAGTAAAACTGTTATTTCGATATAAACTGATTCCACCTTCAGTAGCCAGCCAGATATCGTTATTCTCGCCAAAAGTGATTGCACGAACTTTCTGATCAACCAGCTCCGAAGTACCATTTATTGCACTAAATGATTCTCCGTCGAAATGCGCCAAACCATTTCGGGTGGCAACCCAGAGTTTGTTCGGGTCGATGGGGTCAACTTTAATATCACGAATTCTGTTTTCAGGTAATCCGTTGGCTTGAGTGTATGAACGAAAATTTCCATTTGATAATCGAGAAACGCCACTCCGAGTAGCAAACCATAGCGACCCATCAATGGTTTCGGTAATCGCTCGAACCTGATTGCCTGCCAGTCCATTATTTGTTGTATACACCTCTAGGCTTCCATCGCCGAAATAATGCCAAACGCCACTCCCTTCCGTTCCAAACCAAAATTCGCCGTTAGAATCTTGATAAATACTAATAACTGAGTGACTTTCAAGCCCTCTCAAATCCGGATAGGTATGCACACTATCGCCATAAATAACTTGAGCGCCATTATCGGTACCTACCCAAATTCCGCCATCCGAAGCTTCGAAAATTGTGTTGGTTTGGCTGGAAAGTAACCCATGATCTTCGAAAAATGTCTCAAAGCTGTAGCCATCGAATTTATTGAGCCCAAAGCCGGTGGCCAACCAAATAAAGCCGTCAGAATCTTGGATGATATCATACACCACCGATTCGCTTAATCCTTCTTCGATAGAATAAGTTCTAAAGGGATATGTTTGAGCATACACGGAGTTTAAACCAATAAAAACAGTAATAAAAAGTATTGAAATAAATTTCATATCGGCAAGGTAACGCAAAAACGAAATGTTTAGTAGATAATGTTTAATTGCAAAAAAGTTTACTCTATTTTTGAGTTATGAAAGCATACCAATCGCAATCGGTTCCATCAGGTTTACAAGTTAAAGTAAGCAAGCACGGTTCGCCCCGAATTGCAAAGCTTTTGCAGAATACAGTATTTGGTACTGAAGGTAAATTACAATATCGGCAGCGAGATATTGTAGATAGAATGCGTTCTCAGGCGAATCTTCAATTTATCGAGATTTTGAAGGCGCAACGCGTACTTGGCACTGTTGGGATGGCACGCCGACCGGTGTGGCATGGCGACGATTACATGAACACCTTGTATGTGCGATATCTATCCATTGCCCGACAGTTTAAAAGGAAAGGCGGGGCATCTAATCCAAAACGAGCGAGAACATCCGATAAAAAAGGGCAACTACGGGAGTTAATTGGCAATGAAATTACGCATCATTTCGAGGCACCCTTTCACGATAGGGATTTGAAAGGAGCATTCTATGCATACGTAGAATCTGCGAACTCTAACTCTCGAAATTTGTGCCTTTCGATGGGCTTTAAGCCTGTGCGAAAAGTCGAGACTTTGCTCTTTAGCCGTTTCAATCCTAAGCAGAATAAAAAGATTCAGAATGCGGGGTTGCAAGCACAAGATGAAATCAAAAAACAGCTCAAAGAGTTTTATAAAGACTACTCATTCTATTTTGAAGATCGGATTTTTAACACCGGGTTTTATTTGATTTATCACGATAAAGGAGAAATTATCGGCGGAATTCGTGCCGTTCCTGTACACTGGCAGCTGGTGGCTTATCCCGGATTTGAAGGTTGGCTGATGCGCGACTTTTTACCCTTTCTCCCTTTTACCAATCGCTTATTCGAGCCCAATGCGTTCAAGTTTTTGGCCTTTGATAATGCTTGGCACAAACCCGGCAAAGAGCACGTTATTCCGGAGTTAATGTCGCATTGTTGTTCGTTATTTGAGATCAATGTGGGGATGATTTGGGGCGATGCTCGATCGGGTTTGATCAACAATTTGAAAGCCGGTGCTCAGCTTGGATTCTTGAATTCTGTAATTGGATCGGTGTATGCGGATTTGATGGTTCGACCAATTAATTTTGATCTAAGTGATCCTACTTTGGTGGAAACTGAAGTGTTGGATTCGGGTGATTCGGGTGATTCGGGTGATTCGGGTGATTCGGGTGATTCGGGTGATTCGGGTGATTCGGGTGATTCGGGTGAAGAATCTGATCTAAATGAGAGCGAAGATCAAGAGACTTTAAGAAAAGATGAGGATTCAGAAGAATCGGAGGAAGAAATAACGCCTCCTACAAATGAAGAGCTAGAGCGCTGGAAAAAAGTATTGAATCGACCGGTGTATGTAAGTGCGCTGGATATGACTTGAATTCCTGCTTTAACTAACTGCTTAGCTTGACCATTACAAACTGATACATTGCGGAAATAACAGGGAATATTGCCACAAGAGTGATCACATAAAAAACCCATAAACCTTTCATTGGGGTTGGAACTACATTTGTGGGCAAAACAAGCGAAATCAACACTGCAAGGCATGAATAAACTATCAAGTTGAATGATTGTCGGGTCGTGTTGAAGTGGGAATGCATCCACCCAAAACCTGCTATTGTGAAAGCGCCTAAAAGTAAAATGTGTAAGTAGAGAATTCTGAGGTTGTGATCCGACAACCAAAGCTCATTCGGAAATAGCGATGTTATTAACACAATCAAAGCCTTTGTACCTAGGAGAACTACAGGCCATAACCAGATTGAATTGGTTCTCCACACTGATTTAAGAGCGCCAAAGCAAAATATTAAAATAGCTGCTGAGGAAATCATCCCTCCTATCCTGGCCGACCAAAGTAACTCGTTAGTTAACATCGAATTGGGCATTCCAAAGGCGAAAGTAATAGGAGCGCCAAACGCGATCATAGTTTGAAGAGTGCTTTGGGAAAGAAAGAAATCGGAAGATTGAAGCTTCAACGCCCGAACGATTAATCCCATCACAATTAATACGACCCAGCCTTCGGTAAAAGTCCCCAAGAAAAAGTGGGTCATTGCTTTTGGGATGAGGATATTTTCAATATCAAAAAATTGCAATGCACCTACACCCCAGGCTCCCAAGGAACTCACTATCAGCATGAGTAATGCCACTGAAAACCACGATTGAAAAGGCTTCGATTTTTCGGGTTTAGATCGCCAATATCCAAAGGCAAAGGCGTACCAGGCAATCATCACAAATGACGATAAAATAGCCGCTAGAGGAAGTTGGGCTTCGCCTATTGCTACGGGGTGATATCCCCACAACAAGAAAAAGAAAAAGGTGATGGGCGACAGCACTACTATTGCCCAAATTGCCCGTTGTTGAAGTACCGTCCATTTTTTTGATGCTGCATGTGATTGAGCATTTGAAGCAATAATTAATGGCAGAAATCCGGCCCAACCGAAAAACATAAGGTGAGAATGAGCATGACGGATATTCTGCAAACTCAGTCCAAAAATATCAGCACCAAGCATACCCATTCTAAACAAAACCCCGGTAATTCCTGCAAGTATAAAAAACGCAATTGCAACTTGGCAGAGTAACCGATTTCGTTTAATGTGCATTGCCATCTCACCTTTTTTCGTATGATTCTACTCAGCTTGCAAGAGTTGCTCTACCTTCGTAAACAGAACGTTATTCTCTAAATGCACATGTTTGTGCAGATCTTCTTCAAACTCATTCAGTGTTTTGAAATAAATTTGATAGGAAGAACAAGCGCCTTCAGGAAATTGAAACTGATTACTCAAAGATCGTAATTCTTCCATTATGGCGCCGGCTGCTTCGTGTTCGTCTTCGAGTTCGGCTATCAGTAAATCATTCTTTTCTTCGATCTTTCCATTTGTTTCCAGCTTTTTTATTAATGGAAAAGAACTCCCTTCTTCTTTCGACATATGATTCATCATTTCAGAATTCAATTCTTGAACCAATCGATTCATTTTTATCAATTCGGGATGTTCATAGCCATGTACACGTGCAACCTTGCCGGCCAAAAACATTAAAAAGGGCAGTTTTTCTTTTACATATACATGGTGATTGTTAATGATATAATCGATTAAGAAACTTGCCGACCACTCATTAAATCGATTCTCTTCCGGGCGATGCTGCGTTGCCGATTCTATTTGTTTTAGTACCTCCTCAAGATCTACGCTTCTTGAAGCACATGCTTGCGCTAAACTCTTTTTTCCGCCACAGCAGTATTCGATGCCAAAGTTTTTAAATATAAAAGCTGTTCTATAATCTTCGGCTACAATTTCGCCAATAGGTTTTTGTTCAATAGTATTCATTGTGATGTTTATTAAATGTGTATGAGTTTAAAAGTCTTTTGCGGTGGCTATTTTCAGCACTAAACCACTGGGGAGCAGCGACCAAATCAACAGCAAACCAAAGGAGATTATCAGACCGAAAATGGTACCGAAAAATTGTTGATATAATGCACCGGTATATCCCAATAGCGCCGATATATCTAGTTTTAAAAGGATAAGAATGCGGGATAAGTCGATAGGATTTAGCACGGTACTTACCAACGAAAAGGTGTCGAGCGGGTAATCCTGAAACTTCATCATAATTACCAGTAGCATGCCATCATACAGAATGGCGAATGCAAGCCACATCAGCAAAGCGTAACCAAAGCCTTTAACTTTATTGTCGTTTTTAAGTGCGATGATGTACGCCAATCCCACAAAAATGAAAGTGAGCACTACGCCATCTACCAATAAAATCAGAAAGTCGAAAATGGCGTCGGAGTAGAGCAAACCGTAAAACAGAAATGGAAGTCCCAGGCCGATTACCAAACTCAGGCTGAGTGAGATGCACAAGCCGTAAAGTTGGCCCAGAAAAATAGTACTACGTTTTAAGGGATGTGCGAGTAACAACTCGGTAAAATCAGCCGAATTGTAGTAAAAAATCACACCAAAGATAGTTCCAACAAGCGGAGCTAAAATCAACAGAATATTCATCAGCGAGATGATAGCGCTACCCAGGTCGTTGCTTAAAAACAACAACGCCGAACTGGTTATCATAAAGAACAGCATATAAAAATACTCCATCTACTGCGAAGTAAATCATAAAAGGTATATCGAATAATATTAAGCATCTTTATCCTCCATTATATGTGCAATCGCACTTTCTAAATCCTCGGTGTTGGTAGCAGTTTTTAACTTACCAATGCTGCCCTGATAATGAATGTGGCCTTCCAACAAAAACACAACTTCGTCGGCCACTTCTTCTACAAAATTGAGAATGTGAGAAGTTATCAGAATGGTTTTGCCCGCAGCTTTTTGCTCCTCGATCACCTGCTTCAGCATTTTTAAAGCGATGGGATCTAATCCTGTGGTTGGTTCGTCAAGAATCAGGTAGTCGGAATCGAACATCAACGCCATAACGATATTTATTTTCTGCCGGGTACCCCCTGATAGGTGAAGCAGTTTTTTATCGAGATAGGACTCCAATCCAAAGCGATCAAGAAGCTCAACTTCGTTACTTCCGGTCGATCTTACAGAACTCACCATTTTGAGTAACTCTCTTGCGGTAAGGTTTTCTGGAAAGCGTGCAATTTGTGGGAGATAGCCAATCTTATTTCGATAATCGGCTTTACCATTAAGGCGATATCCATCGAGATGAATGTTTCCGGAATCTGGGAATACCATCCCCAACAGAGATTTGATTAAAGTTGTTTTTCCGGATCCATTTGGGCCTAATACTGCGGTTACTTTTCCCTGGGTTACATCAAAATCGATGCCTTTGAGCACTTCAAGTTCCCCGAACCTCTTTTTTATATTTTTGAATTCAATCATGATGGCATTCGCATTAAAGGGGAGTTATCGATTAAATCTATGGGAGTAAAAACCGGAGCAACGTTTTCGGTAAAATTGATGAGATCTACAAAGAAACTGCGGAGCAGCACGATACTTTCGGGTGTTTTATTAACCACGTAAGAGAACAGCTTTACAGGACGATGAGGAACATCTCCTACTCCGTCCTTATTTAAATCGTAGCCGGAATATGTACTCCAAAAATTACCCGAAAACTCGTTGTCGTTTAGGCGACTGTTAAAAGAAACGTCGAAAGAGTTGTTCGAAAATGCATTGTTCGAAAACTTGTTTGAGTAGCAACCACCCGACATCTTAACGCCCCAACCATTTCTTGAAAGTGTGTTGTTGAGATAATTGATTCTTGATGAGCCCTCAACAGCTATGGCTACCGTGTTTTCATCAAAGGTGTTGTCGGTAATTTCGGCGTCGTAGATCTCTTTCAAAAGCAGACCAAAAGAAGCGGTTCCCCAGTTATTCAGGAACTGATTCTCGTTCATTTGGATATGTTTCGAGAACATTACCGCTACACCGGCTCCATTGTTGATGAATGTATTGTTGCTATAGGCGTTGTTATTACTGAACCAATAGCGTCCTAAACGTTATTGACTTTATATAAAAAAACCCCGATCAATTGCTTGAACGGGGTTTTGGTTCCGGGTGGATAATCCTAAGATTATCCTAAATACACTCTTAAAGCGGCACTACGGTTATGGTGACGTAGTTTTCTTAATGCTTTTTCTTTGATCTGACGTACACGCTCACGGGTTAGATCGAAACGTTCTCCGATTTCTTCTAATGTAAGCGAATGCTCGCGACCAATTCCGAAGTACAAGCGGATCACTTCTGCTTCACGCTTCGTTAATTTCGATAATGCACGCTCGATTTCAACTTTCAACGACTCGCCCATCAATTCGAAATCCGGATTTGGGATTTCTTCGTTCTCAAGAACATCGAGGAGTCGGTTATCTTCACCCTGTGCGAATGGAGCATCCATCGACAAGTGACGACCTGAAATTTTTAGAGTATCAGCAACTTCGCCAACCGTCATTTCAAGGCTTTCTGCAAGCTCATGTGCGGATGGTAGTCGTTCATACTCCTGCTCTAATTTCGAAAGCTCTTTACCGATTTTGTTTAACGCACCAACACGGTTCAACGGTAAACGAACGATACGGCTTTGCTCTGCTAACGCCTGTAGAATCGACTGACGAATCCACCAAACAGCGTATGAAATAAATTTGAATCCACGAGTTTCATCAAAACGCTTAGCTGCTTTGATCAAACCTAGGTTACCTTCGTTAATTAAATCACCAAGCGATAATCCTTGGTTTTGGTATTGTTTCGCTACGGAAACTACGAATCGAAGATTGGCTTTAGTTAAATCTTCTAAGGCTCTCTGACTTCCTTTTTGAATCTCTTTGGCCAGACGTACTTCATCGTCGGGCGTAATGAGTTTTTCTTTACCGATCTCGTGTAGATAACGATCTAATGATTCCGATTCACGAGTCGAAATTCCTGAACTTTTTGCCACAATTAAAACTGTTTTAATGAATATTTGCGTATACGCGATATTCAGGTGCAGTGAATAGAGTTAAGCTGAAAGGTTGCAACCATAATTCGAAGCTTCTTGATCCTGCAGTCATGCTGAATATAAAATCCTCCAAATATACGTAAGATTTGCCTTAATATTTGATTAAATGTTGTTGAATATTGGGACAAAAGATCAAAGGATCAAAGGATCAAAGGATCAAAGGATCAAAGGATCAAAGGATCAAAGGATCAAAGGATCAAAGGATCAAAGGATCA
>JAEPNO010000002.1:0-95748 GCA_017643365.1 Balneolaceae bacterium
GAAATAGAAAATAATATACCCTGCGGACTTAGAAATGCTATATTTAAAAGAAACTCAAAACGTTTAGGACACTATTGGTCAAGAACCTATAAATTTTTTGATGTCCAGTAGTTAGCTATTAAAAGTGTTGTGTCTACATCATATTTGGTTTAGATGTCTTATCTCAATTCAACGCTATTTTTGCTTTTATCTACCAAAGCGGAAGCGTATTATCTGGAATGAATATATCCATACGCAGAGCAGAATTAGCAGATTTAGAAGCACTACAATCCCTTTTTGTAGATACCATAAAAAGCACATGTTCAGGTGATTACACCTCTACTCAAATTGAAGCATGGGTTTCTTCGGCCGATAATAAAGACCGATGGTTTCGATTAATTTTGAAACAATTTTCGATCGTTGCTACCAACGAGGATGCCATTTTAGGATTTGCAGCTCTTGATGATGGTGACTATTTAGACTTTATGTACGTCCACAAAGACTATCTTAGAAATGGAATCGCTAGCCAACTTATTGATGAATTAAAGCTGGAATCTCTACGTCAAGGATTTTATAAACTGCAATCGGATGTAAGTATTACGGCTCGCCCTTTTTTCGAGTCAAAAGGATTTGAAGTCGCAAAGGAAAATAGAAAATCAATAAACGGTATTGAGCTGATAAACTATCGGATGCGAGAAGCCTGACTTAGCTTAAGCTTTTAAACCAAGCATTCAATTTCCGATCGGCCTCAATGAGCGCTTCTTCGGTTTCGGTGGATAAATCTTGCTTAACCAAAGGCAGACGAACTTGATCAGAATTAATCCATCCTTTGTGAAATAGTAAGGCTTTTACCGGAGTTGGACTCGGGGCATCGAAAAGTAAATCTACACAAGCAACCCAGTCTTCGAAAAGCTCTTCCGATTTATTCTCTAAAGCCAAATTGAGATATTTTTTGGTTTGAGAAGGCCACGCATTCGATGCCACAGAAACATGTCCTACAGCGCCCAAATCAACAAATTCTTTAATCAGATTGTCATCGCCGCAATACAATGGCGCATCGGGGGCTGCATCGCGAAAAGCTTTAAACTCTTCAATACTACCACTCGCTTCTTTTAGCCCCATATAATTGCCGAAGTCGTTGAATAATCTTGAAGGTACTTCAGGATGCATCTTCACACCTGCACGTGAGGGCACGTTGTAAATCATACACGGCGTATCAGTTTCTACCATTAATGATTTAAACCAAGTGTATTGCCCCTCTTTACCGGGTTTTGCGTAAATCGGGTTTACAAGAAGCAACGCATCCACTTTTTGATCGTCGCAAAACTTAATGAATTCGATTTGAGCTTCGAGGTTAAATCCCCCGATTCCGGCCATGATAGGCACAACCAAATCAAGAGATTTCGCAAACTTTACGATTTCCCTTTTTTCTTCCGATGTTAGGTTTAACCCTTCGCCGGTGCTCCCCAAAATAAGCACACCATTTCCGGCCACTTCCTGCTCTTTCAGCACCGATTCCAAGCTCTCGAAATCGATTTCAGCATAGTCGTTCATTGGGGTTACGACGGCAGTCCAAAGTGGGAAATCTGTGGTCATGATGTGGGTTTAGTTACAGAATCAAAGAGTTCGCCAAAGGTATGCACTCCTTCACTCAAATGCTGATTAGACACCAATTGTTCCGCCGCCCAAATGGCTCCCTCCGCAAAAATTGATCGGTCGAGCGCATCGTGCTTTAGCGTGATTTCTTCGGTTGCCGTTTTAATGATGAGTTCGTGGATTCCATTTACATCTCCAACGCGTTCCGAAGTAATCTCCGCCGGTTTGTTCAGCCATTCTTTCCATGAAATTGCCGTTCCACTTGGGGCATCTTGTTTGTGGATGTGATGAACTTCATGAATCGAAAATTCCGGTTGTTTTAATACATCCGCCCCGGCACTCATGCTTTCAATGGCTTTACGGATCAGATTCATTCCCAGACTAAAATTGGTTGCCAACACCCAACGTGTTCGCATGGTCTGAACTTTTCGGTTTAGATCAGCCGGCCAATCGAAACCTGTGCTTCCCCATGCAGCGGGAGTTCCGGAAGCCAACACCATTTCCAACAGTTTAGGTACTGCATCGCCCGGCACAAAAATGATTACTGCATCTGCTTTTTTGAGTTTCTCAACCGATGGTGGATTTGATTCATCGAAGGCATCTAGCAAACGATCGCCCAGCATTTCTACTACTCTACTGCCCGTTTTTCCTGTTCCGATTACTGAGATTTTCATGGGTTAAATTAGTTTTGAGGAATGAGGTTTGAGGATAAGAGGTAACACTATTTAATTCCGACAAACAGATTGCGCGATTTGATGCTACTATTATTGAATAAAAAAAATTAGCCTATTTTCGTGCAATCATTAAAGAAAAGTCTCACTCAATGTGCCTAGGTTTTTGATTCTAATCAAAAGAAACTTGTTCAATTCGGTAACTCGTAGTACGCAAAATTCCAGAAGCTATAGCTTTATTTTCATAAAATTCAGAAGTCTCAAAGTTATATAAATCCATTGATATTCCTTTAAATGAGTATTCAATTTTATTTGAAGTCAATATGAATTCATTTGAATCCAAAATGCCCGAATACCATAAATCACCCATTTGATAATTAATTCCAATAAATTCTGATCTTTGCACAACAGAATCATAAAAGTGATTTATATACATGAACTCTTCAGGTAGTGTGTTACTATTACCAATTGTTACATTTTCTGAGTTATGTGCAAGAATTAAAATGGTAAAGTACTGTTCAGAATTTTCAGCTATTAAAAATACTTGAATACTCTGAAATTCTATATATCTATTATTGATAGATATATTAGCTTTATCAGTATTTGAAACTTCAGTGAATTGAGTAACTTCTCTAACTGAAAATTCATTAGTGTCAGAAAATAAGATTTCCCGAATATTTGAGAAATTGGTAAACGTAGCGCCTTCGCTGAATTGATTTATTGGAGAAGTAGTGACCCCAATATCACCACCACTACAGCTAATCACGAAAAAAAGACTTATTAGTAAAAGATTTTTCAAAACGTAAAACCAAGTCGAAACATATTATTATATGTAGTACCCAGTTGAAAACTGGAACCTCCTTTTTCTGGTTCACCTACTTCGTCCCCATCAACTTTAACCTTTATATCTGAGAAATGAGTGTAAATAAGACCATACCCAAGTTCTACGCCCAGGTATAAATTCTTTACTATGTAATAGTCCGCACCAATTAGAAAGTTACCGCCAATTTGGAGGTAGGCTCGTTCTGATCCAACATTATCGATTGCTCCTGAAATTTGTAAATCTTGAGAATCTGATTTGTCTTTATACCATGAAAACTTAGCTCCAAAAAGCCCTTCAAATCCGGTATAAGCACTTAATCTATCAGTAATATCTCTATGCTTTTCTGTGCCCGGCGCAAACTGTATTTCTACTACATTCTGAGTTACGTCTTCAGCTAGACTTAGAATCCTTGTATTTAAAGTAAATCCATATCTGTTAACTCTATTACTTTCAATAAACGAGCGAATCTTTATCCGATCTACTCTTATTGGGCTAGATGAAAAAGGAGCTGTATTTATTTCTATCGCTTTTTCACCAAGTTTTGCCTTTATATCATTTTCTTGGGCTGAAGCTGATAATGTAATTCCAAGTACTAGGAACAAACTTAAAATTGATTTCATATTCAAACTCATACATAAGGTTAGATGATTAATTTTCCTCAAATATATATCATTCAATAAACTTTTTATGGATTAATTGAACAATTTCATCTCCTTTATCTTCATCCACCAAAAAACACAAATTATAGGCGGAAGCCCCATGGCAAACTAAGCGGATGTTATACTCCTTCAAAAGGTTGAAAAGCTGCCCGCTTATACCGGAAGTTACATTTAATCGATTTCCAATTAGTGCAATTAACGATAAGTTTTTCTCCACTTCCACATCGCAAAATTCATTGAGTTGACGATACACTTTCTCAGTAAGCTCTACTTTGTTGGATGCTTTCACCGCGGTATCTAAGGTGAGCGACACACTCACTTCCGAGGTAGTCACCAAATCCACAGATATTTTATTTTCCGCCAACACACTAAATAATTTTGCTAAAAACCCGTGCTGATGAAGCATATCAAGGCTTTTTACGGTAAGCAGCGTTTGATCTTTCCGAAGTGATATTGCCCGAACTACCGGTTCTTTCTCTGTTTTAGTCACCACAAAAGTACCCGGAATTTCAGGACGTTTACTGTCGGCCACCCGAACTTTAATTCCAGATCGCATCGCCGGTTTTAGTGTTGCCGGATGAAGAACTTTCCCCCCAAACACCGAAAGCTCTGCGGCTTCATCGAAAGTGATTTCCGGAATTGGTTTTGCCTTGCTAACCAAACGTGGATCGGTGGTGTATACGCCGGCAACATCAGTCCAAATTTCCAGTTGATCGGCACCAACTGCTTCAGCAAATAGTGCGGCAGAGAAGTCGCTCCCGCCTCTCCCCAGTGTTGTGGTGCTGCCAAAAATATCTGAGCCGATAAATCCTTGTGTTAGGAACACGGCATCGCCGGTAATTAATTGATCTGCCTTTTTCTTAATCATCGCCAAATCGGGAGTGGCATTCCCGAAGGTTGAATCCGTTTTGATAATCTTCCTTGCATCCAACCATTCCGCATTTACGCCATGCTGCCTTAGTACTTCGGTAAAAATACGTGTGCTCATCAATTCGCCGAATGCATACAATTTATCTTTCCAGCGTTTATCTCGTCCAAATTGCTCTAGATGTGCTCTTAACTCGGATAGCTGCCGCTGAAGTGTGGATATCAGCACTTTTCGGTTTTCAAGATTCGAGATGATGGTCAGGTGTCGATTCTCGATATCATGAATCAACTGTTCACGCTCGGTTGAAGTAAGACTTGGACTTTCCAGTGCTACCAAATCGTTGGTAGTGCCCGACGTGGCACTGATTACAATCAGCTTACGATCGGGATTATCTGCAACAATACTCGCACTGTGCACCATAGCATCGAAAGTTCCAACGCTGGTACCACCAAATTTTGAGACGATCATAATGAATGAGTGAAATTGTGATGAATCCCCAAAATAATGAGAGTTTAGATGAATCCATTATGTATTTTTGAGATATAAAAAAATCAAAACTCAACTATTCAACAGCATGCGCTTCATCAACTTATTGTTTCTTTCAGCTTTTCTTTTGCACTGTAGCGGTGCATCCATCAACAATGTGGATGAGGTAAATAAACGCCTTGATCAGATTGAACAAGCCGAAAATGCTGAAAATGCTCAACAGCTGGCCGACGAACTCTGGCAAGAACTAGCTGTGGCTGATCAGATACCATTCACCAGCGATTCGACCGTCATTTTTTTATATAAAGGAGATGCCGAATCGGTGCGATGGAATGGAGATTTCAATAGTTGGGGCGGCAATAAATCGATTCAAATAATCGGGGAACGTGTGGGCGAATCCGATCTGTGGACAGCATCTACCACCTTCCCGACCGATGCCCGTTTGGATTATAAAATTACGGTGAATGAAACCGATTGGATGCTTGATCCGGCGAATCCTAATCAGCAATGGAGCGGATTTGGTCCAAATTCTGAGCTTCGGATGCCCGAATGGAAACCGGAGCCGTTAACCTATCGATCACCGGATACTGATAATGGACTACTTCGGGAATCGACGATTATTGAGAGTTCGAATTTAGGGTATGAAGTGAGTTATCAAGTGTATCTTCCGGATGGATATGAAACTACGGAACAGCTGCCGGTGATTTACGTCACTGATGGACAAGAATACAGCGATGACAATTTGGGTGCGATGGTTGTTGTGCTGGATAATTTAATCCATCAAAAGAAAATTGAACCTGTAATTACTGTATTTGTGAACCCACTTGATCCTTCCGATCCCGATCTCAACCGCCGAATGGATGAAATGGGTAACAACGAAGACTACTTAAACTTCTTTGTTGATGAACTTATCCCAACAATCGAAAATGAATACAAAGCCTCGCCAGTTAAAAGTGATCGCGCAATTTTAGGGACTTCTCTTGGCGGATTAAATGCCACTTATTTTGCTTTTTCACGCCCTGACCTTTTTGGTAATGCTGCCATTCAAGCGCCTGCGTTCTGGTATAGAGAAGAGATTTACGATCTGGTTAAAGAAATCGAAGTGGATGAGTTGAATATCTACATTAGTGTAGGCACCATTGGCGATAACACCATCGATGCCCGAACCATGAAAACGATCTTCGAGGAAAAAGGACTCGATTTCACTTATTTAGAAGTTAACGAAGGCCACTCCTGGGGCGCCTGGCGAACCCAACTCGATGATATTCTACTCCAGTTTTTTGGGGATTAAGAGAGTTCCAAAGTTACTCAGTGACAGAGTTACAAAGGGACTAAGGGACTAAGGGACTAAGGGACTAAGGGACTAAGATATTCATTGCTTGAATTCAATCCTTTGGGTGAGTCAACCGAACACTCGAACATTTGAACACTCGAACATTTGAACATTTGAACATTTGAACATTTGAACATTTGAACACTCGAACACTCGAACACTTGAACATTTGAACACTTGAAAATTGCTTGTTGAATATTGCATATTGAATCCCCTTTGCCTCTTTGTAACTTTGTAACTTTCATCTTATCCTCAACGGCAATTCATAATCTAACCGAACATCATGCCACTAATCACAAACGACGCTGTTGTATTTGGACTACTGATGGCCATTCTGGCTACCATTTTTGTTACCTCCCATAGTTCAAATCCCGGATGGAAAAAATTCTACCGCTTTGTCCCTTCGTTGTTATTGTGCTATTTCGTGCCATCTGTGTTTACATCTTTGGGAGTGATTGATCCCAATGAATCGAGTTTGTACTACATGGCATCGCGGTACTTACTGCCGGCTAGTTTGGTGTTACTCACTTTGAGTATCGATTTAAAAGCCGTGATGAACCTGGGTTGGAAAGCCGTAGCGATGTTCTTTGCAGGAACGACAGGTATTATAATTGGTGGTCCGATTGCGTTGATGATCGTGAGTGCTATCAACCCTGAAATTACGGCCGGTGCAGGTCCGGATGAGGTGTGGAGAGGATTGTCGACAGTAGCAGGAAGCTGGATTGGCGGTGGAGCCAATCAAACGGCTATGTACGAGATTTTTGAGCCCAGCGATACCCTTTTCAGTGCGATGATTACGGTTGATATCATCGTTGCTAATCTCTGGATGGCCTTTATTCTCTACGGTGCAGGTATGAGCGATACCATCGACAAATGGTTCAAAGCCGATTCATCTGCTATCGAAACTCTTAAGAAAAGCGTAGCCGATTATCAGGCAAGCATTGCTAAAGTACCAACGCTGGTAGATTTCGTTAAAATGGGTGCCATAGCTTTTGGGATTACTGCGTTGGGACACGTAATCGGCGATTTCATCGCACCATGGGTAGATGCTAACTCGGAAACCTTGAGCCGATTGAGTTTTAACTCATCGTTTTTCTGGATTGTAGTTGTTGCCACGCTCGGTGGTTTCGCGATGAGTTTCACCAAACAACGCAAACTTGAAGGCGCCGGAGCCTCGAAAATGGGAACTTTGTTCCTCTACATTTTGGTGATGACCATCGGGATGAAAATGGATCTTGGGGCTTTTACCGAAGTACCAGGTTTCTTTGTTATAGGCTTAATATGGATCATCATTCACGTGATTGTATTGCTCGGCGTTGGATATTTAATCAAAGCCCCGTTTTTCTTCACGGCAGTAGGTTCACAAGCAAATGTAGGTGGTGCTGCATCAGCTCCAATTGTAGCTTCAGCTTTCTCCCCGGCACTTGCTCCTGTAGGAGTGCTATTAGCTGTTTTAGGTTATGGTGTTGGAACATTTGGCGCATTGCTATGTGCTCAAATCATGCGCATTGTGTCATAAATTAACTGAACCATTTACTCATAATGGTGGTTTTAATGTCGTATCTTTGAACGCTGAACCGACAAATATTAAAACCACTTTTTTTGAAGAGAGCACTCATATTTTTGGCTGTCTTTGTGGCTGTTGCAGTGGCCACTTATGCCTTGGTCATCATCCCAAATTATTCTGCATTTAAAACGCTGTATGCCAATAACGATGGAATGCGCGATGGCTACGAATACATTGAAAGCACCTATTCGCTAAAAACCCTCACCGAATTTATTGGCGAAAAGCCGGAATTTTTCTCAATCGTATCTTACAATGTTAACGACCCCGATTCGGGTATTTACTACAACCCGGACGAACTCAGCACTTTGGGGGCCATGGGCAATTTGTTTTTGCTTATCGAGTATGAACGTCAGGTTGCAGAAGGTTTACTTGATCCCAAAGCATTAGTTGATTTAGAAGAAATCGAAAAGTATCTGCTTCCTCAAATCAACCAGAATGCACATGAAGGCGCAATGGAGTTTCTCACTGCTGAGGACGTTCCCGTTACCAACGATAATGCGATGCGGGCGTTGCTTGAATATAATTCGCTGCCACTTTCCGATTATTTCTGGTTTAAATTTGGCGAAGATAATCTCCGTGCATTAATGGATACTTTAAATCTCGAAAACACTGAAATGCCGGTTCCCTTTTCTGGATATTATTCAGTGATTGCACCACACATTTCACCCACCGTTAGTGCCGTTGCACGCGAAAATCTGGATTACTTTTCTGATATGAGTCGCGATAGCATGTTCGCCGAGATGATAGAAACTGCTGCTGAATTCATTGGTGATGAACAGCAAAATGCGATGCGTAAGCAATTTATTGAGGATGAGCGCTTGGCAATGTCATTTATTGAAGAACGGGATGCACTCGAATTGCTCCCTCATACAACTGCTCGTGAGATCACCGGTTTATTAGCCGGATTATTGAATAATGAAGTAATCAGCGAAGAAGTGAGTATTGCAGTAACGAATAAATTACGCTGGCCGATGGACTCAGAGCCGATTAAACGATCATTTTCTGATTACGGCGCTATTTACGACAGCCGTATGGGCATGTTGAGCGGCATCGATTTTGGGACTTCCATTTACGATGGACACACTTCGGTGCAGGCTGTGTTTTTCGATGATCTGCCTGTGGCCTTTTTCATTCATTTGTCGGCAAACCACATGCAAGAAGATTATCAACAACGCTTGATTTGGGATCCTGCACTTTATGAAACCACCATCCAACAAATCGAAAAGAACAAGTGAACAGGTGAACTTTGAACTTTGAACTTTGAACTTTGATCAACTGCGCTCAAAGAGCTTCGTTGATTAAAAACATATACATTGAAGATTGGTTCTTAACGATTGTTTGGACTTTGTGAATTGGAATCTGGACTTTAAAAAATTATGAAATACCGCTTACTCTATCTCTTTTGGCTCTTCCCCTGCTATCTGGCTTTTATCTCCATTCAGCAGCTCAATGTGTATCGAGGAACCATTTACACCTATACCAATGGACAAAGCATTGCCGCTGATGTCACCGATTTCGACATCAAACAAATTGCAGCCCAAAGTAACGGCTACGTGGACTTGAAATTCATTGATCCGGAGGGCGAAACCATCGAGCGTCGACTTTCTCTGTCAGTTCAAATGGCACATAAAATTATGGACACCGCTGTGATCCCAATCCGATACAAAGAAGGAGCTTATCAGGAAATTGTGATGATTCCGACGTATGAACTTCAACGCAGCACCTCATTTATGAACATGATCATTGCTTTAATCGGGCTAACTATTCTTTGTGTGGTGATGGTGTTTGCAACTAAATTCGCGAATAGACGCGCATCGGGGATTACTGATGAAATTTCAATTGAACGGGTAGATGTATGAGCAATAAGGGCACACTTTATTTAATTCCAACCACACTTGGCAAGACGCCATCAAATAACGCTTTACCCGAATACACATTAGAGATTGTTCGAAAACTGGATGCGTTGGCCGTCGAGAATATTCAATCTGCGGTGAAGTTTTTGCAATGGGTTGGAGACACCATCCCTGAATACAAAATCGATTTTTATCAGCTTAACAAGAAAACACCCGATCACGAGATTTTTTCATTCTTAAAGCCACTAAAGGCCGGTCGTGATATGGGAATCCTTTCAGAAGCGGGTGCTCCGGGTATTGCCGATCCGGGCGCAAAACTGGTGAAAATGGCACATCAAAACGGGATGCGCGTAGTTCCGTTAATTGGTCCATCCAGCATTCTTTTGGCGATGATGGCATCGGGTTTTAACGGTCAATCGTTTTCTTTCAATGGCTACCTCCCCATCGACCAAAAAGGGCGTAAGCAGATGTTGGTACAGTTGGAAGGTGAATCGCGCCGACATGATCGCACGCAGATTTTTATGGAAGCGCCCTATCGCAATACTGAAATGTTGAAAAGCATTCTAGAAACTTGCCGCCCCGAAACCCGACTGTGTATCGCGTGTGATATCACTTTGGAAACTGAATTCATCCAGTCTAAAGAAATTGGTGAATGGAAAGCAGGAAAACTCCCCGATCTAAATAAACGCCCTGCTATTTTTATTATCTACGGAAAATAAAAAACCCTCAACATTAAGATGATGAGGGTTGGTAAAACTAGTTATTAGCTTAAATAATTAATGTGCTCCGGCTTCCTGGAGCATACTGGCTACACTTTTGTGATTTTGTGCAACCGCTTGATCGAGTGCCGACCAGCCGCGATCGTCGTGTACGTCGACGTCGCTTTTATTATTTATCAATAATTCAACGATTTCTTTAAAGCCATTAGTGGATGCCCAATATAATGCGGTTGTTCCGCGATTATCCCTATGATCGATTTCCGCCCCAGCATTTATCAACGTCTCTACTATTTTTTTGTGACCGTGCTTGGCTGCTTTTAATAAAGCGGTTCGGTCGTGTTCGTCTTTCGTGTTAACATCAATTCCTTCGGCTAGGAATTTTGCTACTGTCTCGAGGTCGCCATTTTCAGCGGCGTCAAGAAATATTTCTTCATTCATAATATTCCTCCTACAGTTTATTTATTTAATTACATAAATGAACAAGATTTGCCCGTGCATTGTAATTGCCTCAGAGCGAAATGTCAAGTAAAATATGAGCGCCTAACATGAATAAATGATGAAGTTAGGCTAGTAGTTTTAAATGAAGCTTAACCGGTAGCTTGGGCGTGGTATGCTGGTATTAAATTACGAGCATTTAATTCGTTCATTATCAATTCGGTAATGTCGCTTTTCAATAAAAACTCGTACCTGATGTCTAACACGTAAGCCTTTACCTTGCAGACCATTACATAGTTTTGCTCGTGCACTTGGTTGGCGGTCATCACCACTATGGGCTTTTTTAAGTACACGTATCTGGAGGAAATAGCTGCCTTAAAGGCTATGTCTTTCACCTGATCGATATCTGTTTTCGCAGGCAGGAAAACTTCGATCACAACCTGGCAATCCAAAGCGCCTGAGTTGGTGTTCGAAACTGAATTACTCACAATATCTGCGTTGGGTATCGAAACTACAGAGTCGTCGGGAGTTACGATGCGAGTAGATCGTAAACCAATCTCCATCACTTCGCCATAGTAGCTGTTTACTTCGATTTTATCTCCTACCTGAAACGGACGATCCATGATGATGATGAATCCACCAAAAATGTTTTTCAAGATATCCTGCGAAGCAAAACCAACCGCAATACCAATTGATGCTCCTACCGCTACAACGGTTTCCATCGGTGGTGAAATAATGCCGGCAATCACAATAAAAATGGCAAACGACCACACAAACACATTCAAGAACGGTACTAAGCGTTTGATCAACAATCGGTAAGAAGACTGCCGCTCGGCTAGTGCACCAAGCAAGAATACCACAATTCTGTTAAACAGATAGGTTCCACCCAGCACTAATACCGAGTAAATTATTTTCCCCACCGAAATGATGTCTTTAATCTGCCCGATTTGGGTTTCGGGCGGTGGAATCGCCGAACTGTCGGCTGCAGCCGTACTTTGTGCGAACGCCCATCCGGCACCAACTATCATCGTAAAAATAAAAGAGAGTAGACGCTTCATATCAGGCATTAATAAAGTTTCGGGATTTCAACAAACGTACTACCTGTCGGTAAATCAGATCATTGAGACTGTATTTTTTCTCATTTCGAACCAACAATCCACGAGAGTACAGCCTAGAAATTATAGTCTCGGCCTCTACGGTTGTAATGTTCATCACCTCTTTTAATTCGCTGGCGGTAAGTACATCGTGTTTTACAAATGCATTAATCACAAATAAGGTGTTCGAGTCCAGCTCAGATAAATATTGAATGCCTTCAAACTCTTTCGGCTGCATATAAATGAATGACCCTTCTATTTTCTGGATAGATCGAATCCAGTAAATCATAGCCACGGTAGCATTACCTTCAGCCATTTTAAACATTTCGTTGAAAAACTCATTGCTTAAATATTCTTGAGCTACCTCAGGATCATCGAGTAGTTTTTTGTAGGATCGGCTTTTGGCAGTGTTTGCATCCGGCAGAAATTCCAGCTGATACCCACTCGCTTTTTGCCGTTTTAGAATAAGGTCTTTGATCTCCTGCTGATCGTACGAATCAACTGCAATAGTGTGTGAAAAGTAATCGCTTATTTTCACCGCTACATTCAAAAAATTCCAGGCATATCGCGAGCAACTACACACCCAAAGCACTTGCTCTTTGGTTTCGGCAACTAAATATAACAACGAACCAATTGCCTGATAACCTTGAACCGTTCTAAGGAAACTGTTCTGCATATTTTCCAGCAAAATCACCGTTTTCTTACGTCGACGATTTAGCAGATTTATTATATCGTTGATGCTTTCTTTGGGCTGAATTTTCAGCTGCTTACAGAGAACCTCGAGCAATTCTTTTTCGGTTGAAATACTATAGTTTATCGTAAGTAACTCGCAACGTTCATCAGAAAGGATTTCTTTTTCCAAGTAAGTAATTAACGAACTTCTGCCACTTCCTTTTTCACCTATAACTGCTACCGACGAAGGAAAGCCTGTTTTCCACAATTCATAAGCTCGGGCTGTATGTTCGAAATGCTCACTCTTTCGGATAAAAAACGCTTCTTCCGGACATCGTTTATAATCAAACAGCCTTCGATAAATGTATGGGAGTTGTCGATATTTCTGATCGGTTTCGTACAGTAAAGTGGCAATATTCGTTTTCTGCACGTTGATGTGCGCCACTTCAACCAATCCAAAATAAGATCGAACTGTATTCGACAATTCGTTGAATTTACTCACACTAAAGCGTCGAATAATTTCCAGACGATCGGTAAACTTAGCCCAGTAAATGCTGATTTTTTCGGTGTAATCCGATGCCGACTCCTTTACCCGCATTTGGGCATCGGTCCACTTAATTTCGCTCGCATCCTGATTTAGCAGCAATTTCTTAACACGCTCCATCAATTCGGCGTGATGCTTATTCAATTCAGCACCTAAGGCTTGCTCAATTCCAATCGCATCTTGCTTCAAATCTTCTAGTTTCACCAAAGCCAATTCAAGTCCTTTAGTTACAATCTCAAGCGGACCTTCTTCTTCGTCATTATCGGCTTCCGGAGCAATAGATAGGTTCGTTTTAATGATCTGAACCACTTCCGAAAACTCTTCAGCCAGCTCGGCAACATCCTGCTCGGGGTTTAATTGCTCGGGTAATAATTCGAGTAAATATTCATCCCCTAACAATCGTCTAAACAGCGATTGCCACTCAATTTCCTTGATCGAATATTCGGGATGATGTTCTCTAAAGCCAATATCTTCGATTAACGGGAGGCGCTGTTCAACCCGCGTAGCTAAAGTAGATATATCAGCCGCATAGGTTTCTAAGAAGGTGCTCAAAGTGCGTTCGTCTGTGGCTTTATCCAGAACCGGCACAATTTTCTTTTCGATAATGGAAGCCGTTTTCGTTTGTATAGCTTCACATGCTTTACTCAGCGACTCATTCCCTTTTTTAGGCTTCTTAACCGATTCGAACTCAGATTCCAAAAATTCAACCAACTCGGCTTGGTGTGGCAAAATGGCTTCGGTTATAATTTTTGAAAAATCATTTTTCAACCAGCCTTCTCGCTTAACTAATTCCTCTTCTACCAACACCAACGATTGTGCCGCGGATAACTGCTTAGCATTAGCTTCAATTAACTTAGCCCAAGTGCTTTCTGTCTCTTTCCAATCAAGAATAAAACTCTGTTTTTTTCGATGAACTACCTCATCACTCAGTTTATTTTCAGATTGCTCAACCGTTCCGGCAATGCCTAATTTATTGATTATCTGCTCATTCAGATGTTGGATCTCTTTTTCTGATGCATCCATCAACGACTTATAGAGCGCATCCAATACAGTTTCGCCCTGCACAAGTACACCTTGAATTCGCTCTACTTTCGATCCGGATAAATTTGAAAGCAACTCATTCTTACAATCGATGAGCATATACGAAACGAGTGCGGCTTGCGATTTTTGCCACTTTTTAATTAAATAGGCCGATTCGATGCACTGCAACATCACCAAATTCTTGAACGCCACATTTCGGCTAAACTCTTTGGGTTGAATTGGCTCTTTCTTCGCTACTTTTAAAAACGCATTTCCAACAGCTGTATTGGTATTGCGAATACTGCGATGGATTCTTTTAAACGTCTTCACAAAACGAACCATCCCGGCATCATCATTGGATGAATTAAAATGATTTTCATCCTGTGGTAGCACAACATTTTCAGGGATTTGTGCGGCCAAAGCCTCGAGCTTATCAATCCACAATGGAGCTTCGGCTTTATTTAACGTTCGCCCAAAACTTTTCAACCGTGTAAGTGCGTCGTTTACTTGCCCATTTTGAAGGTCCGACTTACATTCACTTAGTACTTGTTTTACATTGTTATACTGTTCAGTATCCCATTCAACAAACCATTGTTCAACCTCTGGCTGAACTGATCCCCGGTATTCTTTTTCTGTACGTTCTAGTGTGTGCACGTTTTAGATGATAAGTAATATTCAATCAAACAAATGGTAGCAATAAATTTGATATAATCTAGGAGATTTGCCCCAAAACTAAAAAAATTGGCAACATTCGAAGCTTTCATAAGGTTAAATATTGCATTATCTTCGACTAATCATCTACAGAAAAAATGGCCTTTAATTTTAAATCCATTTCCATAATGAATGGGTATGCATTCCTCCGTATTTGTGCGGTTCTGGTTATTGTTTTCTCAATTCCACAAACTTCGATAGCCCAAATCCATCTTAATCGGGTTTCTAAAGCCGAACGTAGCGACGGAAAAGGCTACGTAGTTCGTTTTCATTTCGATCAGCCCATCGACTCTTTCCAAGTAATACAGCCGGCTACCGATCTTATTCAAATGCAGCTGTTTGGCAAAGATATCGACACAACAGGTATTGACCTGCCCGAAATAGGTGGTAAAATTCAGGAAGTTCGTCTTTATAAAATGGAAGACAGTTACGGGGTAGATATTTATCTCGATCAAAATGTGTATGTAATGGCGAGTGCCTATCCCGATAAATACAGCGATGATTTATTGCTAGCGCTTACCAAAGCCACCGCCTACGAAGTTGAAGTATTTACACAACAGTTTTTAGCTAAAAACTGGTATTTGAATGTTAATCCTGAAGATGCACTTGAAATCACCATGGTTCCGGCTGCCGAACCTGATGATAAGTTTAACGATTTGGCCGACAAACTGAAGTTTGATACCATTGTTATTGATGCCGGGCATGGTGGGAAAGATCCGGGGAATGTGGGCTATAAAAACACTCGTGAAAAAGACATTGTCTTGGCCATCTCTAAAAAACTGGGCGAATATATCGAGGAATATCTTCCGGATGTGAAGGTGATTTACACCCGTGAAGACGACACTTTTATAGATCTCTACGATCGTGGAAGCATAGCTAACAAGCACCAGGGCGATTTATTTGTCTCGATTCATGCAAATGCGTGGCATAATCCTTCGGTTCGTGGTACCGAGGTATTTTTTCTAGGACTTCATCGCAGTGAGAGCTCCCTCGAAATCATGAAAAAAGAGAATATGATTTTTAATGATGGTGAACGCGAGGTTCGTGAGCTTACCGAAGAAGAGCTATTAATTTACGAACTTGCCCACAGTGGTTACATTGCAAATAGCGAACGCATTGCTTCGATGATGGATCATCAGTTTTCGAAGCGGGCAAATCGCAAATCTCGCGGGGTTAAACAAGCAGGATTTGTGGTACTTTATGAGGCTTCGATGCCGGCTTTGCTTGTAGAAGTTGGCTTTCTAACCAACCCTAGCGAACAACGCTTTTTAGCCAGCGAATATGGGCAATCAATTATGGCATCCGCAATTTTCAGGTCGATAAGAGATTACAAAGAAGAATACGAGCGAAGCCAAGAAATCACATCGTCGAATTAACAATGTCGGAAAAGAAACCACTAATTATTGGTGTAGCAGGTGGCTCAGGATCAGGTAAAACCACGGTTGTAGATTACATTTGTGAGCACTTTAGCAAACAAAACATCCTTCGGCTCGAACACGATTCCTACTATCGTGATTTGAAGCACATGCCCCTCGAAGAACGAGTTAAGCAGAATTTTGATCATCCTGCATCACTGGAAACAGAATTGCTAATTCGACACATTGAGGCGTTATCCGAAGGATATCCGGTAGAAGTTCCTGTGTATGATTTCGCTGCACATACTCGAAAGGATGAAACCATTACCGCTACGCCTACTAAAGTTATTCTCATCGATGGTATTTTGATCTTCAGCGAGCCACAGCTTATCAATTTAATGGACATCAAGATTTTTGTGGATACCGATGATGACATTAGACTTCTGCGCCGGCTAAAGCGCGATATCAACAAAAGAGGAAGAACGGTAGAGAGCGTGTTTGAACAGTATGAGCAATTCGTACGCCCGATGCACCTCAAGTTTGTGGAACCAAGCAAACGTTACGCTGACATTATAATCCCGCGTGGAGGGAAGAATCAGGTAGCCCGCGAAATGGTGATTTCATTGATAGAACGAAAACTAGCGTAATAGTTATTCTTCCATCAAAGCTTCCATCCCCGAAAAGATAAGATCGGGTCGAACTATATGGGCTTCATCAATAAAAGTTGAAACTAATTCGGCATCTCCACCGGTCACATAAATCTCAAAATCGGAAAATTCTTTTCGATAGCGTTCGATGTTGGCTTTTAGTCCATCCACAAACAATTGTGACAATCCCCACTGTAGCGACTCATTACTACTTTTCCCGGGAAATGAATTCGGAATCTGAAATGGGAAATCGGGTAAATTCGGCGCCGATTGATGAAAAACCTTGAGTAGGCTCTGAACTCCGGGCATAATCACTCCTCCTTTAAAAACACCGTTTTCATCCATAAAATCGATGGTGCACGCACTGCCTGCATCAATAACCACAACGGTTTTTTTTGCAAGTTGATATGCTCCTAAACAGGCAAAAAACCGATCAAGCCCTAATGTTTCCGGGGTTGAATAATCTAATAATTCGTTTGGAATGTCGTCAACTTCGAGCAAGGCCACATGCGTACATTCAACCAATTGTTCGAGCCAGGAATTATCCGGCTTTACACTAATTGCAATCACATAATTGATGTCTTTTGCTTTAATAAACTCGATCAGCTTTTCTGTTTCTTTAAAACCGACGATTTCCCATCGCTCTTCAAGTCGGATTCCTAGTTTAAACGAACTGTTTCCGGCGTCAAGAAATGCGATTTTATCAATTTGTATGGAATCGAAATTGCTCATGAATTTGTATTACCTTTAGAATCGAAAGTTAACATATAATCATCCATAATTATGAATTTACAGTCGAAAATTGCCATTGTAACCGGAGCAAGTAGCGGAATCGGTACCGAATTTGCTAAGATTTTAGTTGCAGCCGGTAGTACCGTTTATGGCTTAGCTCGCAGCACCGACAAACTTACAAAAATACAGGAGCAACTTGGCGATTCATTTATCCCTGTAACTATGGATGTTACCAACTACGACGATGTGGAAGAATGGGTGCTTTCCACTTTCGATGACCAACAACCGGACATACTGGTTAATAATGCCGGTCTCGGTATTTTTGGCGATGTGGATGAATTAAGTGTTAAAGATTGGAACACCATGATGGATGTGAATCTGTCGGGCGTATTTTATCTAACACATCTAGTAGTGCCTAAGATGAAGCAGAATCCCAATGTATGCCACATTGTAAATATTGCCTCGGTGGCAGGATTAATGGGCAACCCCAAAATATCAGCGTACAATGCTACTAAATTTGGATTACGGGGATTTAGTGAGGCGCTGTTTAAAGAACTCCGTTATGATGGAATTAAGGTATCCTGTTTTTTCCCCGGTTCAATCTCTACCGCATTTTTCGATAAAGTTGAGGCCATCGAATTGCACGACAATATGATGCACTCTATCGATATTGCTAAAACGTTGAAATACGTTCTGGAAACACCGGACAATTTCTTGATCAACGAAATCACGATGCGTCCTTTGAACCCAAAACCACCTGAAAAGTAATTCATGCGTTGGTTTATTTTAAGTGTATCAATTATTCTAAGTGTAGGTTGCGAAGAGGAACCTATACTGCTTCCTCCTACAAATTTGTTGGCAGAAAACGTGTACCTAGAGGTTCTTACGGAGGTGCATTTGTATAACGCCTTAGTTCAATCGGCTGATAGTGTAGCCAATCAGGACAGTCTGCGATTAGCATTGTACGATCATTATCAGGTTAGTGAAGATCAGTTTTTGGAAAGTCATACGTATTATCAAAGTCAGGTAATGCTTCAAAAAGTGCGCTTGGATTCTGTTTCAAGTAGACTCAAACGATCGTTGGAAGCTTTGAACGAAGCTCACTCGGCAACTAATTCTTCTGGCGGTAGCGCCCGGGTATTTCAATAATTGGCTCTATTATATCTTCTCGGATTAAATAAGCTAATACCATATGAATGTGCTCAAATTTCCAATCCAATTGGCTTCGAGCTTCCGAAAGAGTGCGTTCAGATTTTGTAAGAAGATCAAAAAGGGCTCTCAAATCTTCCCTTTCCGGATCGGGCATTAATTGATCACTTCGCTTACAATTATCACACTTTCTACATGGGGTGGCTGTCACATCTCCAAAATAATTAAGCAAGTACACTTCTCGACAAACCTTTGTTACTGCATACCCATGCATGTATTCTAACTTGGCAAGCAAGTTATTCCTGTAGTTTTCGACTTGTGGTTTGGGGATGGGAAGCTGTTGCATGCGTGGACCAATTAATCGAATCAGGCTGTTGTCGTCCAGCATCGAAAACATGAGTACACGATCGTGTTGCATCAACACATTTAGAGCTTTAATCAAGCTATTTCTGTTGATTTTTAAGCGCTCTAGCAAGAACTCGGTTTCCAGCTCTACCATGTTCGAAAAGGCAAAATGCCCGAATAATCGAACCAGTTTATCCAAAAACTCTGCTTTTTCCGGGTTTTCGCATCGCTCTTTAAACTTGCCGATCATCTCCATACTTAACACAAATTGGAGCTGAACCCGAGGCTTTACTTCTTGCTGCATTACCAAAACATCAAATTGTGCAAGCAGCTTTAATCCTGATCGAATAATCGAAACCGGGATTCCTGAACGAGTTTTGATGCGTTCCAAATTGAGGGAGGTAAGTTCCAGCAACTCAGAACCGATTGCCAGCCCCAGATCATCGCACAAGGCGTTGTAAATCTTTGAAAGCTCGTCCCAGGTCGGGTAATTATCTTGAATTCGTTTTCGGGCTTTAACAAAATCTGATTCTCTGAAATACAAAATGGGATAGCTCTCTGCCCCATCACGTCCGGCTCGCCCCGCCTCCTGATAATACGCTTCGATGGAGTACGGCATTTCTTCGTGAATTACATATCGGCAATCCGGTTTATCGATGCCCATCCCAAAAGCATTGGTCGCTACCACCAAAGGTGTTTCGCCTCCAATCCAGCGCTGTTGAATTTGCTTTCTTTTTTCGGATTCAAAACCGGCATGATAAGCTTCGGTTGGGATCCCCACTCGAGTAAAGCGATCGGCCCAATATTCGCAATTTTTCCGGGTGCCGCCGTACATCAATCCATCGCCCTTTTCCGATGCTTTTAACACAGATCGTTCGATTGCAGGCTTTTTGTTTTCTGATTGCATCACCCACCAGATCAAATTCGGGCGGGCAAAGCCTTGCGAAATAATATTAGGCTCAGAAAACTTCAGATTTTCCAGAATATCTTTTCGAACCTCAGGCGTTGCGGTAGCGGTAAGAGCCAGCCATCGCGTAGAATCGGGTAGCACGCTCAAGGCTTCACGAATCGTACGATAAGATGGTCGGAAATCATGTCCCCATTCCGAAATACAATGCGATTCATCCACAGCCACTAATTCTACATTCATCTTTTGAATTTCAGCAAGAAACAACGGACTATGAAGCCTTTCAGGAGCGCAATACAACAATTTATACATGCCATTTCGTGCGTTTACCAGGCGTTGCTCAACTTCGTAAAAAGGCAATGTACTGTTGATGAAAGTTGCAGCAATACCCCGATCTTTCAACTGTTGAACCTGATCTTGCATCAAAGCTACCAACGGTGAAATCACAATTGTAATTCCTTCAAAAACAGTTGCCGGTACTTGATAGCATAGCGATTTCCCACCACCGGTTGGAAAGAGTACCAGCGTATCTTTATTGGCAAAAACAGAACGAACTACATCGGCCTGACCATCACGAAACCCCGGGTATCCCCAGTATTGTGATAAATTGGATACTGCCTGATCAAAAGAAGAAGTAGAAGGTTCGCTCACCCGATTCCTTAGTATTTTGCGATGTCTGCATCTAAGGCCAGAGCAATACCATTGGTCCAGCCAAAGCCGTCTTGGGTTGGGTATTCTCCCCCGCCTGCCAACAATGTGGTATCAGCAACATTGTACTTTTCCATCATTTTGCCGGTAGCGCCATACACTTTTCTATTTACCGAAAGCCAGTCTTTAGCAATTTCATCGGCTTCATTTTCAAAACCATAATGTTCTAACCCTTTGTATGCAATCCATTGTAACGGCGCCCACCCATTCGGCTGATCCCACTGCTGTCCGGATTTATAGATTGAAGTAAGCATCCCACCATCTTTACGAAGTTCGTTCATAAGTCCGGGAACTTGCGCTTTGCCATGATCCTCATCGGCAGCTCTAAAATACAGGGGGTAGAAACTAGCCGCAGTGATTCTGCCTGTAAAACTGCCATCCGCCCAAAGTACATCCATAAATATCGATGAATCTTCGTTCCAGAAAAGAGAGTTTATCGCATTCGCTCTTTGCTCAGCTAAAAGACTAAATTCAGCTGCTCGGGCTTCATTTCCGGTAGCTTCGTACAAACTTGATAACACATTTTCGGTGTGGTAAAGAATCGAATTCAGATCAATGGGGGCAATTTCACTGGTTCGGATCGTGGTAAAGTCGTTGCCATCTTCAAACCAACGCGCACTAAAATCCCAACCCGATTCGCAAGCAGCTCTTAAATCTAAAAACAGTTTGTTGGCGCGTTCCTCGCTCATACCATGTGCGAGTTCAACATCTTCGCGGTACGACTCCGGTCGTGGTTCCAATAAATCATCGTGATATCGATTGATCACATAATCGCCCATTTTAACTACACGTCGATATACCGGATTTGCATCGCTGAGTTGGTTTTTGCCATCCATCCAAAAGTCGTATTCTGCTTGCAATGCCGGTAAATATTTTGCGGCTTCTTCAGGTGAAGTATACTGCGCATACAAATTAACCATCGCACCAAAAAATGGAGGCTGACTTCTCCCCAAAAAGTAAGTGCGATTTCCATTTGGGATGTAGCCGATCGTCTCGATCTGATATTTGAAATTCTCCAGCATCGATTCGATTAAATCTACCCGTCCGGAAACGCCTAATCCTATCATGGTGAAGTAAGAATCCCAATAATAAATCTCGCGAAATCGCCCACCCGGAACCACATATTCGCTTGGGAGTGGAATCAATGTACTGAAATCGCCGGCATCTTCACTGCTTCGGGTTAAGCTCGACCAAAACGTATCCAAGTGTTCGATCATGGGTTTCGATGCGTCGATCTCTATGGCTTGTGGCTGGAAAGGCGGGTTGAAGTTTTCATCTACAAATGCGGCTAAGGAAAACCCTTCTTCATCTTTTGCTGATTGATATTCGGCTAAAATATCGCCCGGTGCTCGTTTTGGAGTGTAATCCACAAAAGTTTTAGAATCTGGAAAAATGCCTTCCATTTGTACATCATGGAATAGCTCGCCTAGTGCTTCCCAGGGTTTGTAATAGTCGGTTTCAGTGCGTTCCTCGCTTTGAGAACATCCCGAAATCCCAACGATTAATAATAATAGTAGAACCTTTGAACACAGTAACTTCATAGCCGGATGGTGAATTAGAATTCGATTTCGGCTGAATGTAGTCAGATTTTATCAAAAGTGAGATGGTATTCGACCGCTAGTTTATTTCCAGCGTTCTTGTTCCAGATTTTGAATGGCAGCCATCACATCGCGCTGGCTAATCTGACCAACTAACTTTCCGTTATCTAATACCGGAAAACGACGGATTCTTAATTCGAGAAATTTCTTAGCCACTTCCATAATGTTTTCTTCAGGTCCAACACAAGTGGGCTCTGGTGTCATGTAATTTACCACCGAGCCAATTAACTCAGGGGTATTCAAATACTTTCCTCTCACAACTTGCTTCAGGCAATCCCCTTCAGAAACTACACCAATCAGTTTACCTTCGTCATCTACTACAGGAGCACCGGAAATTCCTTTTTTCACCAGCGTTTCGATTACAGTATGCATCGACTCATCTGGCTGAAAGGTAATGAGCTTGGTGGTCATAAAATCTTTAACCTGAATAGCCTGCTCTTTAAACTTTGGCTCTTTTCGTTGTGCGGCTTTATAACTGATAACCATAGTAATTCCCTGATTTGTTGAAGTTCTTTAGCTAATAATAACGAAGGAGACGAGATTTGCAAATACTTTGCTAAATCAAAGGCAGATTTCCTTCAAAAAGATTATCGAAGGCATTTTCATCTTCAAGATCTGATTCGATAAGTAAACTAATTACATCCCCAACTTTCGAACAAGCAATAAAACTTTCGGGATTCAAATCTGGGGTTACAAGCCCTTTGTCGATTACTTTTTTTACGGTAGTTCGAATGAGCTTGGCTTCTTCGTGCATTTCGAAGTGATCGAGCATCATTGCAGCAGATAGGATTGTGGCAACCGGATTAGCGATGTCTTTTCCGGCTCCTTCGGGATAACTGCCATGGATGGGCTCGAACAAGGCAGTGTTGGCTCCAACCGATGCCGAAGGCAGTAAACCAATCGAACCGGTGATCACGCTGGTTTCGTCGCTGATGATATCCCCAAACATATTTTCGGTAAGAATAACGTCAAACTCATTTGGGCGTTGGATAAGCTGCATTGCTGCGTTATCAACAAACAAATACTCCACTTCAACCAGTGGGTAATTTTGGGCTAATTTCTGCACGGTTTCGCGCCATAGCCGAGAAGTCTCTAACACATTCGCTTTATCAACAAGCGTGAGTTTTTTACGGCGAAGTAAAGCCGCTTCAAAAGCCAGATGGGCAACTCGGGTAATTTCTTCGGTACTATATTCACAGTGGTCATAAGCTGTATTTCCATTGTTCATGCGCCCTTTTTCCCCAAAGTAGATTCCTCCGGTAAGCTCACGATATACCACTAAATCGGTACCAATAATTCGATCTTCTTTAAGAGGAGATCGCTCAATTAACGAGTAATACAAATGAACAGGACGAATGTTTGCAAACAATCCGAGGCTCTTTCGGAGCTTCAACAATCCCTGTTCAGGACGAACTTTAGCCGATGGATCGTTATCATATTTTGGATCGCCAATTGCCCCGAAGAGCACTCCATCCGATAATTTACACGCTTCGATGGTTTCATCGGGAAGGGGATTCCCGGTCTCATCGATGGCAGCTGCACCAACAAGTGCAACATCGTAGGTAAAGTTATGCGAAAAACGATGCCCAATAGCATCGAGTACTTTAATGGCTTGTTTAACTACTTCGGGACCAATTCCATCGCCGGCTAATACTGCAATCCGTTTATCCATGCTCCTAAAATTCTATATGCTCTTTCTCGAATGCCTCAATATCGGCCTTTTTACTCAATAAAAAATCAATATCGTCGTATCCATTCAACATGCACATCTTTTTATAGGGATTGATATCAAACTCTTCAGAAATTTCTTTTCCTGAAATGCTGATCACCTGATTTTGCAAATCGATTAAGAGATATTGATTTGGATTTTCTTTGATCTGATTGAAGATAATTTCTAAAAATTCTTGACTAACCTGAACAGGAAGCAATCCGTTATTAAGTGCATTCCCTTTAAAAATATCGGCAAAATAACTGGAGACAACGGCTTTAAAGCCATAATCAACCAAAGCCCAAGCTGCATGTTCGCGACTTGATCCGCAACCGAAATTTTCATCCGCAACCAAAATGGAACCGCTGTAACGATCAGAATTTAGTATAAAATCGGGTTTAGGATTTCCTTCTTCATCATATCGCCAGTCACGAAATAAGTTTTCACCAAAACCTTCGCGAGACGTGGCTTTTAAAAACCGGGCAGGAATAATCTGATCGGTGTCAATGTCTTTTACTTTAAGTGGAACTACTCTTGATTCCAAAATTCCGAATTTTTCCATTACGCAGGTACCTCCTCACCAATGTAATTTCTGGCATCTACAATTTTACCTTCTACAGCAATTACTGCAGCTGTTAACGGGCTCACCAACATGGTTCGGGCACCAGGACCTTGCCGGCCTTCAAAATTTCGATTGGATGTGGAAACACAATACTCGCCTTTTGGAATTTTATCGTCGTTCATCCCCAAACAGGCTGAACATCCGGGTTCTCGTAGCTCAAAACCCGCTTCACTTAGCACGTCGTGGAGACCTTCTTTCCGTGCTTGTTCTTCCACTTGTTTCGAGCCGGGCACGATCATCGCCGTGACATTTTCAGCTTTCTTTTTTCCTTTTACAAACTCTGCAACGATCCGTAAATCTTCGATGCGACTATTGGTACAACTTCCGATAAACACATGATCGATCGGTTTCCCGATGAGCGATTCACCTTCATCCAATCCCATATAATCCAGCGATTTTTTTAAAGAATCAGGGCTATCTACTTCAGCCGAAGTTGGAACGCGTTGAGTAACTCCAATTCCCATGCCCGGGTTGGTTCCATAGGTAATCATCGGTTCGATGTCAGCAGCATCAAACTCAAACTCGGCATCGAAAGTGGCGTTTTCATCCGAATACAAACTGCTCCAATACTCTACGGCTTTGGTCCATTCCTCTCCTTTCGGCGCATACTTTCTATCTTTGATGTATTCGAAAGTGGTTTCGTCAGGAGCGATCATTCCTCCGCGTGCGCCCATTTCTATACTCATATTGCAGATCGTCATTCGGGCTTCCATCGAAAGTGAACGAATTGCTGAACCCGCGTATTCAACAAAATATCCGGTTCCACCGGCCGTGCCTAATTTCGAAATGATATAGAGAATCAAATCCTTCGAAAATACTCCGTCCTGCAATTTTCCATCAATCGTGATGCGCATCGTTTTCGGGCGTTGAAGCAATAAACATTGGGTGGCCATTACTTGTTCAACCTGCGAAGTCCCGATTCCGAAAGCGATCGTCCCAAATGCTCCATGCGTTGAAGTGTGACTATCGCCACAAACGATAGTCATGCCCGGTTTAGTGATGCCCAACTCCGGGCCAATCACATGCACAATTCCTTGATAAGGATGTCCCAGACCGTATAAATCGATCCCAAAATCTTCGCAATTTTTAGTAAGCGTATCAACCTGATGTTTGCTTAGAAAATCTCTGATTGGTAGATGCTGATCTTTGGTAGGAACGTTGTGATCTGCCGTGGCAACAATGCGATCTTTGCGAAATAAACCAATGCCGCGATTGCGAATACCATCAAAAGCTTGAGGGCTGGTTACTTCGTGTATAAAATGTCGATCGATGTAGATAATTTCCTGGCCGCCATCAACTTTGGAAACAACGTGGCGGTCCCAGACTTTCTCGAAAAGTGTTTTTGCCATAGTTTAAGCCGACTTTACCTCTGTTTGTGAAAATAGTGAGATCAGATCTTCGTCTTGCACTACCTTTTTCTCGTCGGCGATGTGTAGAAATTCCTGATAATAGCCTTCCATGTCTTCGCGGGTGACATTAAACCCAAGTTTTTTTGCTCTGTAATTCAATGCTGCACGCCCACTACGAGCGGTAAGTACTATTGAAGATTCATTTACTCCAACTTCATTCGGATCGATGATCTCGTACGTTTCTCGTTTTTTAATAACTCCATCCTGATGAATACCCGAGGAATGAGCAAACGCATTTGAACCGACAATTGCTTTATTGGGTTGAACCGGCATCCGCATTTTGCTTGACACCAATTCACTGGTTGCTTTGAGGCAACGCGTGTTAATTCGGGTATCGTGCATCATCTCTTTGTGCTGACGCATAATCATCACTACTTCTTCTAGCGAGGCATTTCCTGCGCGTTCGCCAATACCATTTATGGTACACTCTATTTGACCAGCCCCATTCACTACTCCGGCAATAGAATTGGCCGTAGCCAAGCCTAAATCGTTATGGCAATGTGTCGAAATCGTAGCATTCTCGATTCCTTTTACATTTTCCTTTAGAAACTTAATTTTCTCGCCGTATTGCCAAGGTAAACAATAACCTGTGGTATCCGGAATATTTACCACGGTAGCTCCGGCGGCAATTGCTGCCTCGATAACTTTTGCTAAAAATTCATTATCGGTACGTCCGGCATCCTCGGCATAAAACTCCACATCTTCTACAAAGCTTTTGGCATACTTAACCGCAGCCACGCCTCGCTCTATAACCTTTTCGCGGGTGCTTTTTAGTTTGTCGTAAATGTGGCTATCGGAGGTTCCAATACCTGTATGAATGCGGGGTCGAGCCGCCCCTTTTAATGCTTGAGCTGCTACTTCGATGTCTTTCGGTACAGCACGCGAAAGAGCACAAACGGTTGTGTTTTTAATAATCTGAGCGATTTTATTCACCGAGTGAAAATCTCCCGGGCTCGAAATCGGGAAACCAACTTCCATCACATCCACACCCAGAGCTTCCAATGCCAGCGCTACTTCGATCTTTTCGTCCGTATTGAGCTGACAGCCCGGGACTTGTTCTCCGTCGCGTAGTGTGGTGTCGAATATTTGAATGTGATTGTTTGGCATTTGTCTGTTGATTGCTGATTTTAAAACATCTACTTACCGTTTGAGGTGTAAGTGATTGTCGCAGAAATTATAGTCACTCTTAAGTTTTCTGAAACCGCAATCCACTTATATTACAACACCCAAACATAAGTACGGCTTGCGCTTTTTTTGTTAACTCACTCATTTTATTTTGGATGCAGATAATATCACATCCGATTTCTTACAATGGCCAACCAACCAAACGATCATCTTTATCAATTAATAAAATCACTTACGAAGGCAGAAAAACGGTCGTTTAAGATTTATGCCACGCGCACAAGTTCTTCGGATGCAAAGTTCATTCAACTTTTCGATGCAGTTGATAAGGCCAAAGAATATGACGAAGATATAATCTGCTCCAAAATCAGCGATCTGAAAAAAGCACAGTTTTCGAATCTGAAAGCTCATCTTTATAAACAGATTCTCACCAGTCTTCGATTGAACTATGCTAATCACAACATCGATATTCAGCTTCGCGAGCAGATCGATTATGCCCGAATTTTATACGATAAAGGGCTCTACAAACAGAGCCTCAAAATTCTGGATAAAGCCAAATTGCTTTCGGCTCAAAACCATCGAATAACCCTAACTACCGAAATTCTGGGTTTTGAAAAACTCATCGAGTCGCAGTACATCACGCGTAGTTTGCGAAATCGAGCTGACGAACTTATCGAACAAACCGAAGAATCAGTGAAATCGGTGGAGCGCTATCATGCTCTTTCGAATCTTTCGCTGCGTTTGTATGGCATCTACATTAAAGCGGGACACGTGCGGAACGAGCGAGACTACGACATCACCAAAAAGTTCTTCGATAATGCGCTGAAGCAAATCGACCTAAACGACACCGATTTTTTTGATGAGTTGTACTACAATGTATCTCATGCCTGGTACAGCCTGATTGTTCAGGACTTTTTGATGCAATATCGATATGCCCAGAAATGGGTAGAATTGTTTCATAATAACCGCGGAATGCTGGAATTGGAGCCCATCTGGTATTTGAAAGGCATGCACGTACTCCTTGAAGCGTTGTTTATTCTTGGTCATCCACAAAAGCATGATGAAGTAATGCATCAGCTTGAGAAATTTGTAGAAAACCCACCTGTTCGAACCAACGAAAACCTAGAAACACTGGGATTTCAATATTACTATACCAGTAAAATTAACAGCTACTTCATGAATGGGCGATTCACCGATGGCCTTTCAATAGTTGCACAACTTGAAAAGAAGATCGAGAAATTTCAGCATAAAATTGATTCGCACCGCATTCTCGTTTTCTACTATAAAATTGCCTGCTTGTTTTTTGGTGCCGGTAAATTTAAAACCTGCATCACTTACCTAAATAAAATCATCAATTATCCTGACCCGAGGCTTCGCGAAGACATACACTGCTTTGCCCGAATCTTAAGCCTGATTGCCCACTTTGAGCTTGGTAATCAAATCTTGGTAGAGTATCAGGTTCGAAGCACCTATCGCTTTATCCGAAAAATGAACGACTTAAATTCGGTGCAGGAAGAAATTCTTAAGTTCTTACGTAATCTGAGTTCCGTTCAGCCCAATTATCTCAAAAAAGAATTCATAAAACTACGGGATCGCCTCCAACAAATTCAGGATCAGCCCTATCAGCGCAGAGCATTTTTATACTTGGACATCATAGGATGGCTGGAATCTAAAATCGATGAAAAACCTATTCAAGACATCATAAAACAACGATTTCATCGCCGTTAGCGAGTCTCTTTATCGTTTGGGCATCCCATTTTTTGGCAGATTTACACGTCTTTTACGTTGCGATTTCGCGCGAATAGCTATTTCTTTGGCATCACATTAATCATCGAATCATGAAAAACTCTGTCATTCCTGTGGTCATTATTAACGTTATTGGTTACAAACACCGATCCGGGAATGCTATTTGTTAATGTTACGATTACTACAAAATGAGCCTTCCCTGAACGGAAGGCTTTTTTTTTGAACATGCATCATCTATGGCGGAATTAAATAAGTACAGCAAACAAATTACTCAAGACGGCTCTCAACCGGCCGCACAGGCAATGCTTCATGCATTGGGTTTAAGTGATGAAGACCTGAATAAACCGTTGGTTGGCATTGCCAGTACAGGCTACGAAGGCAACCCATGTAACATGCACCTGAATGATTTAGCCGTGCATGTAAAACGTGGAGTTAACGCCGCTGATCAAACCGGGCTGATCTTTAACACCATTGGCATTAGTGATGGTATTTCGATGGGAACACCGGGGATGCGTTACTCCCTTCCATCGCGTGATATTATAGCCGATTCGATGGAATCGGTGGTAGAAGGAATGAGCTACGATGCAATGGTTGCCATTGTGGGTTGCGATAAAAATATGCCGGGTGCGTTGATGGCGATGCTTCGCGTAAACCGTCCAGCTATTTTAGTGTACGGCGGAACCATTGCTCCGGGTTATCACAATGGAGAAAAACTGGATGTTGTTTCGGCCTTTGAGGCTTGGGGACAAAAAGTTTCCGGCTCCATTAATGATCAAGAGTTCAAGGATATCGTGATGAATGCGTGTCCGGGTCCGGGCGCATGTGGTGGAATGTACACCGCCAACACGATGGCTTCTGCTATCGAAGCGATGGGAATGACGCTCCCGTACAATGCTTCCAATCCTGCAAATGCATCAGAAAAAGTAATCGAATGTGAAGCGGTTGGAGCACACATGCTAACTTTGCTGGAAAAAGATCTCAAACCCAAAGACATCCTCACCAAAAAATCGCTGGAGAATGCTTTTCGATTAATTACGGTACTTGGTGGATCAACCAATGCGGTGCTTCATCTGCTGGCGATCGCAAAAACCGCGGGCATCGAATTTACGCTGAAGGACTTCCAAAAAATCAGCGACGAAACTCCCTTTTTAGGTGATTTAAAACCGAGTGGACGCTACGTAATGGAAGATTTACATAAAGTAGGTGGCATCCCTGCGGTAATGAAATTTATGCTCGATAATGATATGCTACACGGTGATTGCATGTCGGTTACCGGAATGGCTATTGCCGAAAACCTGGAAAATGTTGACGCCTTACAGGTGGGACAAGATGTAATTCGGCCAACCGAGAATCCAATCAAAGAAAACGGGCATATTCAGATTCTGTACGGAAATCTAGCAAGCGAAGGCGCAGTGGCAAAAATCACAGGAAAAGAAGGCGTTCGATTTAGTGGTCCGGCTCGAGTTTTTAACAGCGAAGAAGAAGCCAACGAAGGCATCCAAAACGGAAAAGTTCGTAAAGGCGAGGTAATAATTATCCGCTATGTAGGGCCAAAAGGTGGTCCGGGAATGCCCGAAATGCTGAAACCAACCTCCGCAATCATGGGTGCCGGACTTGGCAAGGAAGTTGCATTGATAACCGACGGTCGGTTCTCGGGCGGATCGCATGGCTTTGTAGTTGGTCATGTAACGCCCGAAGCTCAGGTTGGTGGAAACATTGCGCTGGTGCAAGATGGTGATCCTATCCGAATTGATGCCGAATCGAACGAAATTGAAATTGAAATTAGTGAAACAGAACTCGCAAAAAGGAAAGCAAACTGGACAGCCCCGCCGCTTAAAGCAAAAAGTGGAACGTTGTACAAATACGCCAAAACCGTGAGTTCTGCCTCAGAAGGCTGCGTAACCGATGAGTTTTAAATAAACGGCTAATTATTATGAGTACTATCGAAGCCCCAACAAAAACTGAAATGAATTCTACAACTGTTACCGAACGAGTTACCGGTGCAAATGCCGTCGTGCGAATTTTGCTGGAAGAAGGTGTGGATCTCGTTTTTGGGTATCCGGGCGGGGCGATTATGCCGGTGTATGATTCTTTGTATGATTATCAGCAGCAAATTCATCACGTGCTTGCTCGCCACGAACAAGGTGCTACCCATGCCGCCCAGGGATATGCCCGAGCTTCCGGAAAAGTGGGTGTTTGTCTGGCGACTTCCGGTCCGGGAGCCACGAATTTAATAACAGGTTTGGCCGATGCCCAAATCGACTCGACTCCTATGGTTTGCATCACCGGACAAGTTCCTTCCGGTTTACTCGGTTCAGATGCTTTCCAAGAAACGGACGTGATTGGTATTTCGATGCCGGTTACCAAATGGAATACGCAAGTAACTCGTGCCGAAGAAATCCCCGAAGCACTTGCTAAAGCATTTTATATCGCGAAATCAGGTCGCCCCGGTCCTGTTTTAGTCGATATCACCAAAGATGCACAGTTTCAGGAATTTGATTTTAGCTACACAAAATGCACCGGGCTTCGGAGCTATGTGCCTGTGCCAAAGTTAGATCCGACAAAGGTGGAACAAGCCGCTGAGTTGATCAATAATGCGGAACGACCCTTTATTCTCTTTGGGCAAGGCGTGATTTTAGGAAATGCCGAGGCTGAGTTTAAAACCTTCATCGAAAAAACAGGAATTCCTTCTGCCTGGACTATTATGGGACTTTCAGCCTTGGAAACAGATCATCCATTGAATGTGGGTATGCTGGGGATGCATGGCAATTACGGTCCGAATTTGTTAACCAACGAATGCGATGTCTTGATTGCCATCGGGATGCGCTTCGATGATCGGGTGACTGGAAATCTTTCGAAATATGCAAAGCAGGCCAAAGTAATTCATCTTGAAATCGACCCGGCTGAAATCGACAAAAACGTGAAAACCGACGTTGCTGTTTTGGGCGATTGCAAAGAATCGCTAACGGCGTTAATCGAAAAAGTGAAACCAAACTCGCACAAAGAGTGGCTGCAGCGATTTAGAGATTGCGACGCCATGGAACACGAGAAAGTCATTCAGGGTGAGCTGCATCCAACCGATGAGAAACTATCGATGGGCGAAGTGATTCGTATCATCAACGAGAAAACCAACGGCGATGCAATTTTGGTTACCGATGTGGGTCAACACCAGATGGTGGCTTGCCGATACACCAAATTCAACCAATCGAAAAGCAATATCACCAGTGGAGGATTAGGAACCATGGGCTTTGGATTACCGGCCGGTTTAGGTGCCGCACTTGGTGCACCAGACCGAACAGTAGTTGCGGTAATTGGTGATGGCGGACTTCAGATGACGATTCAGGAATTTGCCACCATTTATCAAACCCGAGCAAACGTAAAAGTGCTACTTCTTAATAATGAGTTTTTGGGGATGGTGCGCCAGTGGCAACAGCTGTTTTTCGACAAACGATACAGCGCAACCGAGATGATCAATCCCGATTTCCAGACCATCGCAAAAGGCTATTACATCCCCACCAATAAAGTAACCGAACGCGAAAAATTAGACGATGCCATTACAGAGTTCATCAACCATGATGGCGCTTACTTTTTGGAAGTGATGGTAGGCAAAGAAAACAACGTATTTCCGATGGTGCCCAGCGGTTGCGGAGTTGCAGAAATCAGACTGGAGTGAAAATGACCAATAATAATAGTACAGTTTCGATCTCCTCCTTTGAAAAAGAGATTCCACTTCGAAATAGATCAAATTCAACCCAACAAGCTCCCCTCTCCTATTTAGGAGAGGGGCCGGGGGGTGAGGTCAAAAAAAGTGAATAATTAAAACATCATGGAAAAACGAGAATTTACCATCACCGCTTACACCGAAAACACGGTTGGCTTACTGCATCGAATTACGATTATTTTCACCAAGCGGAAAATCAATATCGAAAGCATCACAGCATCCGAAAGTGAAATGGAAAACATTTACCGTTTCACCATTGCGGTTACCGAAACCGAAGAATTGGTGGGCAAAGTGGTGAAGCAGATCGAGAAATTAGTGGAGGTGCACAAAGCGGCTTACTTCAAAAAAGATGAAGTGGTACAGCAAGAATTGGCACTGTACAAACTAGCTACCGAATCGCTCACTAATGGGCTGAAAGTAGAGCGGATCGTCAGAGAACATTCAGCTCGGTTTTTAACCATCGAAAAGAATTTTGTGGTGATCGAAAAAGCCGGATATCGCCGGGAAGCCTTCGCTCTTTTTGAAGAACTGAAGCCTTTTGGAATCAAAGAATTTGTGTTATCCGGACGTGTAGCCGTATCCCGTGCAGAACGTGGAATCGGCGCTGAAGTCCGTGAATTACTACAATCCGAAACTATGGAACACACCCCTTAATCCCCTCTCAAGAGGGGACTTATTCTTGATGAAAAGTTAATTTTTTCATCGATTTAGGATCAGTGTTTAAAAGAATAATTCGATATTAATTTTAAAACAAACCAAAACAACTATCTAACATGGCAATTTTAAACTTTGGCGGGGTCGAAGAAGTAGTCGTAACCCGTGAGGAATTCCCACTAAAACGAGCACAAAAAACCCTGGCGGAGGAAACCATCGCAGTGATTGGTTACGGAGTTCAAGGACCCGGACAGGCATTAAACCTTCGCGATAACGGCTTTAACGTAATTGTGGGACAGCGCAAAGAATCAAAAACCTGGGATAAAGCTGTGGCCGATGGCTGGGTGCCCGGCGAAACGTTGTTCGAAATCGAAGAAGCGTGCGAGCGTGGAACCATTATTCAGTATTTGCTTTCCGATGCGGGTCAAATCACCCTTTGGCCAACGGTTAAAAAACACCTAACCGCAGGCAAAGCACTCTACTTTTCGCACGGATTCGGCATCACTTACAAAGACCGAACAGGGATTATCCCTCCCGATGATGTAGATGTAATTCTAGTAGCTCCAAAAGGCTCAGGAACTTCCCTCCGGCGTATGTTTTTGGAAGGTCGCGGTTTGAATTCAAGCTTTGCTATTTTCCAGGATGCCACCGGAAACGCACTAGATCGTGTGGTTGCTTTAGGGATTGGAGTTGGTTCAGGATACTTGTTTGAAACTGATTTCAGACGTGAAGTGTACTCCGATTTAACCGGCGAGCGAGGCACGTTGATGGGTGCCATCCAAGGTATTTTTGCAGCACAATACGAAGTGCTTCGTGCTAACGGACATACTCCATCCGAAGCCTTTAACGAAACCGTGGAAGAACTCACACAATCGTTGATGCCACTTGTTGCCGAAAACGGTATGGATTGGATGTACGCCAATTGCTCAACTACTGCACAACGTGGTGCCTTGGATTGGTGGAAGAAATTTCGCGATGCCAGCAAGCCGGTATTCGAAGAATTATACAGCGAAGTAGCTGCCGGAAACGAAGCCCAGCGTTCTATCGATTCCAATTCTCAAGACGATTACCGCGAAAAGCTAGAGAAAGAACTCGAGGAATTACGCGAATCTGAGATGTGGCAAGCCGGACAAACAGTACGCACGCTGCGACCGGAGAACGGTTGATTAACTAATTCAGTCATCCCGGACGTGATCCAGAATATCGATAATAATATTTAACTTCGTCATCCCTGCGAAGGCAGGGATCTCGATATTGATAAAGGCTTGATATTTTTGAAAGATCTAGATTCCCGCCTACGCGGGAATGACTATGCTTAGTTACTTAAACAAGATTAGGCAATGGCCGATCAATACATCTTAGGTCATCCCTGCGAAGGCAGGGATCTGGATTTTGATATAGGCTTCAGTTTTATAAGAACCCCCAAAACTTAGCGCAAGCGTCCGCTTGTGCCACCTTTTTTTGTCCAAGCGGACGCTTGAACAAGAGTAGAGCATTTGCTGATGTACCTGAAAAATCATTGCTATAATTTGTATTGCCAACTGGTGGATTTAAGTGTTCAAATTTACCCCAACAGTCAGTGGTATTAACATTTAGATTACCAGGGTTATAACCACTTTGACCAGAAAGATCCAGTGTCCAAATGTCTCCTCGCATTTTCAATCCTTGTAAACCCGCGTTAACGCTATTTACCCCATCATAACAAGGATGATCTTCAAGAATATTTTCTCCAATTTCACCATTTGGACCTACAATTCTTAGTTTAGAACCAAAATTGCTATAATGCCATCGATTTAAAGATTGATCAACTGCACCCACAGCGTACATAGCTGGAAAACTTGCCGGTTGCGTTACTTCTTTATTCTTATTCCCTGCTGCAGCAATATGTATAATATCTGAATATTCAACTTGGTTGAGAAAACTATTCTGATATTGCGTAAGACTTCCATCATTTGTCCAACTATGATTAAATAGTATACTTCCATCTTCTGCAGCATCAATTGATAAATTTTTTAATGTCGCATCATTTGTTGGTCCAAATATACTCCAAGTCGCAATTCCTACTATACTTACGTTAGGTGCTATACCAGCAATTCCTTTATTATTATGATCAGCAAACATTATTCCGCCCACTGCCATACCATGAGCTCTATTATCAAAAGCTGAGCCTCCATAAGTTTGAACAATTTTGGAACTACTTATATCTTCGTGATTAGTTTCAATTGGTTCATCAGTTATTGTAACTATTACACTAGGATCTCCTTTTGTTATTTCCCACGCATCGATTACATTAATCATCTCAAGATAATATTGGTTTGTAAAATATGGATCTTGAACAACTTGAGCGCTTATACCAGTACTTATTGTTGAAGCGAGGCTAAAAATTAATCCTGCGACTATTGTTTTTTTATTCATTTTTCCCCTTGTTTAGTTGATATATAAATTCTATCAATGTTTGTTAGTGTAAATTCATTTGTAAAGTCGTATTGAGCTTCAATTTTTCTCTCCTTTAGATCAATTATTACTAACTCAATGTCTCTTTTATTCAGAACAGCATATCTTTCTTTAGGTGTCAGAAAAATACTTCCAGTAATACCCCCCACATTTATTGTATCTATAATACTATCGCTTTGTAAAGAGTATATATTTACGTTTTGAATTTCAGGGCGATTATAGATTCCTAAATCACCATTATCTGTGATATAAACCTCTTTATTATCACTTCTTACAGCTGCATGTCCCCATTTAAAGACTTTGGTATCACCAACAATTTCTTCTCTCACTGTATCATAAACAGGCCCTCCAACAAAAAACATATACCTACCATTAGGTGATAGAGTAAAATTTGGATGATTAGATACACTCTTTCCACCTATTAAGGCCCTACTTTGTTGTGATTCAAAATTATACTCAATTAATTGAATTTCATTACTAATGAGATATGCTATTGGCAGATTTGGATGAATTTGAATTGCTTTATAGTCATGAAAATTTGCGGCTGCCATTTTTATAGATCCAAGTTCTGAAACCTTACCATCTTCAACATTGATTTTCCCTAAAATTCTTTCCGGTAAAAAATCAGCAAATCTTCCGGTATCTAATTTTGCTTTAGTTACAAAATAAATATCCTTTCTACTTGAGTGAATAAACTCAACCGGACGATCGTATATAACAGTACTTTCCCAATTATTCGTATTTACTTCATAAATATTACCATTCTCAACAGTAAGATTTTCGTCACCTGTTGAGACATACAATATCGATCCATTGGCATTTGATGTTATTGAATAAATTGATTCAAAATCATTTTTAATTTCATATTCGCCATGCGAAGGATCTATAATGTATAAGTAATCAGATACATAGCTGTGTGCATAGATTACATAATCATTAATGTCCTCCTCTTCCCACACAATGGGTTTTTCTTTGTCATCGCCCCCCAAAATTCCGCAGTTTCCCAATCCAATTATTACAAATACTGGTAAGCAGTAAAGTAGAACCCTGATCATTTATTTAACCCAATTAATTATTAAAAGATTAAATACTCATTTTTTTTTTTAGGCGCAAGTCTAGATTGTGAGTTATTTAAAGGTAAGATACTGAGTCATTTTTTCGTCAATAAATCTTACTCTAAAACAGGCTTCTAATCGATTGGACGTTTCACTTACAAAGCATAAGCATCAGCTGGCGTCTTCTTTTTTGTCCAAGCGAACGCTTGAACAAGATTAGGAATGACTTTACTTAATTACTTGAACAAGATGAGGTAATGGCCGATCCTATATATCAGTCATCCCGGACCTGATCCGGAACTTCAATAATCATAAAACCCTAGCGCAAGCGTCCGCTTGTGCCATCTTCTTTTTGTCCAAGCGAACGCTTGAACAAGAGTAGATGAGAATGACTTTACTTAGTTATATGAACAAAAAAAGCCTCCAATTTTGGAGGCTTTTTTGTAACAAATTTCTGTTAATACAGTATCTATACTTTAAAGTATTATTAACAGGAGGTAGTATGAGTTTCGTATCGTCGCAGGAAAGAACCAATCGTGCAAATTTAAGCTTACTTCGTGGAAATACCTTCTTCCGTGAAATTTCAAATCCACGTGCAAAACGAATTGCTTCAAAACTAGATGGAGTTAACCTAAAGAGAAAAGCAATTATCCTTGCACGAAGAAAGTTAAATCCTCGCCTTCGTTTGGCGTTTGTGTTGAGTTTGATTTACCTAATCTTTGCCCTTGCATTCGCGATCCTAGTTTAATTATTGAGATGACTCTAAATAAATGTCTTCATTATCATCCCCTTTTGTGATTGGTTGTTTAAACAGATAGAATTTTTCAAAATTTGATACCTCCTTACTTAGCTCAATCGTCTTCACTAACTCTCTGGTTTTCAAATCTACTATAAAGATATTTCTACGATTATGAGTTATTAGATATCTCTCCTTTGGCGTTAAATACATTCTAAAATTCACTGACCCAACGTCAATCGAGTCTATTATTGAATTTTCTTTTAGATTGAATACCGTCATTTTAGGTTGAATATCAGCAGCCCCTGTATATGTGGGTGGATCCGAAATGTATATTTCTCTTTTATCTTTTCTTGCAATCAAGTGACTAGGTCGTTCAGAGGTTATAGAACCAATTTGTTTGCTGCTAGTTAAGTCTAAAACAGGTCCTTTGGCAAAAAATAACGTATTTCCATCTTTTGATAATTCGAATCCACCATGATCCCAGTAATTAAACTGCTGAAAAATTAATTCTGACTGCTCAGTATTAATTCTATATCTAAACAATCTAAAATCTGCATCATACCCAAATAATTCTTGTTTCAAATCATTTACCTCAAAGGCCGAATCGTCACTCATTCCAAATACAAAAATATCAATATCATCGATAATCTTTACATCACCAGTTGATGGTTCTATTCGCCCGAATGTTCTGGTATGAGATACTTCATTATTATTACCGGAATCATCATACCCTAAATGGTTGTGTTTGGTGATAAAATAGATTTGTTCATCTGAAGTTTCTAATTCTACCGATCGATCATATATTTTTTCACTACTCCAGTTTTCCGTATCAATCTTTGTTATATACCCAGGATCTCCCCCATATTTTCCATTTCCAGTTGATATATATAGATATTTACCATCAGTTGATGCTGCAATAGATTGAATTCGATCTAATCCACGAATATTAGTAACACTACTATTTCCTAAGTTTACAATGTGTGCTATCGTATCACTTGCGGTAAACCCATAAACAACCAGCCCCTCCAAACTCTCCTCTTCCCACACAATGGGTTTTTCTTTGTCATCTCCCCCTAAAATTCTGCAGTTAACGAACCCAATTATTACAAATAACGCTAAGCAGTATAGTAGAACCCTGATCATTTATTTAACCCATTTAATTATTAAAAGATTAAATACTCATTTTTTCTTTTAGGCGCAAGTCTAGATTGTGATTTATTTAAAGGTAAGATTTCTGAGTCATTTTTTCGTCAATATATCTAACTCTAATTCAGGCTTCAGATCGATTGGCTGATTTACTTACAAAGCATAGGCATCAGCTGGCGTCTTCTTTTTTGTCCAAGCGAACGCTTGAACAAGATTAGGAATGACTTTACTTAATTACTTGAACAAGATGAGGTAATGGCCGATCCTATATATCAGTCATCTAGACTTGATCCGGGATCTGAATATTGATAAAGGCTTGAGATTTTTAATAACCCTAGATTCCCGCTAAACCTACGCTAAATAGCTTCTGTTCACATGCTACGCGGGAATGACTTTACTTAATTACTTGAACAAGATTAGGAATGACTTCACTTAATTACTTGAACTAGTTTAGAAGAGAATGACTTTACAAAATTACTCGGGTTGATCGTTATCTGGAGCGACTCTTGATTTTGCAGCATTCGCTTCAATACCTGCTCCCAGTGCAACACCTAAGGCGAGCCAAAGTCCCATGTTGCCGGTAATCGCCCCGATTAACGTTCCGATGATGATTCCGTAAGCTACGCCACTTCCTTTTTTGTCTAACATTTTAAGCCCTTTTTTATCTAGGATTTATTCAACATGCAACACTACGCAAGCTTTCAAAAACTGTTACTCACAACCTTTATTCAATGGGCACATCAAAATAAGTATTCAGGAATTCTTCGGGCTTAAAGGTAAAATGCCACCATTCTTGCGAATAGTTTACAAAGCCCTCGGCCTCCATCGCTTCAAGTAATATCATTCGATTTGAAAGGATGCTATCTGGTAACAAGTTCGATCTAGTATGGGATCGAACATCAAAACAATCGTATGCTGTGCCCATATTGAGTTCGCTTCCACGATACTTGTACCCATCTTCATCCAAACAATTGTATTCAAATTCTGATGGCGGTTGATAAGGTAATTGAACAATGGCTAAGTCGACCGTTGAGCCACGGCTATGGCCAGAGCGTTTAGCGATGTAACCAAGTTCAAACAAACTATCTGCCGGAATATTTGGGAAATATATGGCCTTGGTTTGATCCGGTTCGTTGCCCGAAGCCCATCGAACAAAATGATCTACTGCTTGTTGAGGCCGGTAGCAATCAAACACTTTAAGTGATAAGGATTGTTTAAGTAACGAAGCTTGTACCCGGGCCAAAGCATTTGCTGCAGATTCTGTTAAGTAACATTTTGGTGCATTATAACCATCAACTTGTTGCCCTACGAAATTGTGATTGGCTTCGTATCGAATTTCTTTAATAACACTAGGTGAAACCTCATTGATATCAACCAGTGGGAACTCAGAATTTTCCGAAAATATGCCTATCCCTAGAATAAAGACTAGTATTAAAATTAAGCTCTTTTTGTTCATTTTAATTTAAATGATGACCACTCATTTGGAGATTTGAGAAAGTGCGAAAATAATTAATCATATCTAACGAACTAAACGGCATAGGTTTATGTAAGTAGGTTGGAGTTTCTTAACTATACAATGCGTTTGGTAGTTAATTAGTATTTTATAGATTATATAAGGCAGATTAAGGTGGTAACAGAATTGAAGACTAGAACAAAACAATTGATTAGCAATAGAAAAGACCTCTTCGCTAATAATACCGATCCCGGTGATAATTTCGAATTGTTATTCGAACATGCTCCTATTTCAATATGGGAAGAAGATTTTTCGGAAGTAAAAGAGTTTCTGGATGACTTAAAGGATCAAGGAGTCACTGATTTCAGAGCACATTTCGAAAAGCATGAAAATGATCTTTTTATAGTTTCAGGATTAATTAAGGTGCTAAATATTAATCAGGAAACACTGAAAATGTTCGGGGTTAAAACGAAAGAAGAAATCCCTAAGAACTTACCACGTTATTTTACTGCCGAATCGTTGCCTACTTTTAGAGAAGAAGTTCTTGCTTTCGTTGAAGGTAAAACTGTTTATGAGAGTTCAATTCCAATTCGATCGTTAGAAGGATTGCCCATGATCCTCGACATTAAGGCAAAAATACTTCCGGGTTACGAGGATACTTGGAAAAAGGTGTTAGTGTCGTTCATCGATATCACAAAGCGCACTGAAATTGAGAAGGCTTTAAAAGAGAGTGAATTAAATCTTAAAAAGAGTAACTCTGCCAAAGATAAATTTTTCAATATTATCGCCCATGATTTGAAAGGCCCAATGAATGCTATTTTAGGGTTTAGTAAATTATTAAGCGATGAAGATTCAGATCTCGAGCACTCGAAAAAGCAACGAATGCTCGGATATATTTATCAAAGCGCTAAAAAATCGTACGAGCTTTTCGAGAATCTACTAACATGGTCGAGATCTCAGAATGGAACGATAAAATATAATCCTGAAATCACTAATCTTTATGTGCTTATAAAGAACACTATCGAGATTTATGATCAGACATTGCAAGAGAAAAGTCTCCAAATTGTGAACGATGTTTCGGTACACACCACAGCTATGGCTGATAAAAACATGGTGTATACGCTATTTCGCAATATTATCTATAACGCCATAAAATTTACTCCCCGATTAGGTAGCATTTCTATCAAAACTGATCAGGTTTTGGGCGAAGATGGTTCAAAATTTGTTCAGGTTTCTGTTAGCGATACCGGAGTTGGAATGACTGAATTTCAACTAGAACGAGTTTTTAAAATTTCTGAAAACACATCAACGAAAGGTACCGATAAAGAACTTGGTACAGGATTAGGCCTAATTATTTGCAAGGAATTTGTAGAAAAACATAATGGCAAAATGTGGATTGACAGTGAAATCGGACATGGAACTACTGTTCATTTTACGGTTCCGATGGCCTAAGGTCTTCTCAATTTATCGACATGAAAAAAGCCTCAACATTGAGGCTTTTATTTTTTTGTGAAATGACGATTTTCAATCTTTTGATCCACATCCCCAGGAATCAAAATCTAAATGGTCTAACTCTCCATTCTCGATTAATACACCTAACACTACTCCCAAAGCGATCCAAATTGCCAGCCCACCGAAAGTAATCCCCATCAATACACCCATTCCAATTCCAATAGCTATGCCGGTTCCTTTTTCCATGTTGTTCTCCTTTGAATCATATTTAAGTATGTGGTGCCCTACGGTTGATTAGCTTAAAAAGTTTCTGAGATTTAAAGTAATTATTGATAAGATGAGTCCATCTTTCGTAATTCAGCTAAAATCAAATACGCTTCTATGGATCAACAATTACAAACAATGATTAATAACATGCCGGAGAAAACGGGTAAATCTCTGGATGAATGGAAATCGATTTTAAAAGTAAAAAACTTTGCGAAGCATTCTGAAGCCGTCAATTTCCTGAAAAAAGATCATGGGGTTTCTAATGGTTTCGCCAATACCATAGTTCACTTATCAAAGGAAGATCAAACAGGAGAAGTGGATTTGGTTGATGCTCAGTTTATAGGGAAAGAATCTCTGCGACCTATTTATGAGCGATTTAAGGCTGAAGTGCTAAAGCTTGGCGATGATATTCAAGTAGTTCCTAAAAAGACGACGGTCAGTTTTGTTCGCAAAAAACAATTCGCCTTATTCAAGCCGGCCACCAAATCGCGGGGGGATTTAGGTTTGAAACTTAAAGACCATGAAATCACAGATCGCCTTGAAAACTCCGGACCTTTTGGAACCATGTGCACTCATCGCGTTCGTATTTCAAGTGAAGAAGAAGTTGATGTTGAACTCATGGCTTGGGTTCAGCAGGCTTATGAAGCTGCCGGTTAGTGTCACTAAAAATAGTACTGCGGGAACAAAAAGTTGTTTTGTACGTCTATCTGCAGAAATTAATCTGCTTTTATGAAAAAAGTCTTTTTCGGTGTTTTTGCGTTACTCGCGGTCTTTATCAGCTTCTACCCCATTAGTTACCTCTTTATTGATTCGAATACCGGTTTTTTGAGTGGCAAATCAGGTGAGCTACTTTCAAGTACCCTTTGGTGGATAGGGTTTTATCTGCATATTTCTTTTGGTGGCATTGCTCTGTTTGTAGGATGGTCGCAGTTTATTAGTAGAGTGAGGCAAAAGTATCCGAAAATACACCGAATCATTGGTAAGATTTATGTTATATCGGTAATAATAAGCTCCATAGCAGGGATAGGGATTGGTTTTTTTGCAACAGGTGGAGTGATTTCAGCAACCGGTTTTGTGTTACTTGGCGTTGTGTGGTTTAGTTTTACCGTTGATGCCGTGCGTTTTATTAAAGCCGGTGATGTAATTAATCACCAAAAGGCCATGATAATCAGCTATGCTGTTTGTTTTGCGGCAGTCACTTTGAGAATTTATCTGGGACCGTTAATTATGTTTTTTGACGATTTTGTTATAGCATACCGCATTGTTGCATGGTTGTGTTGGGTTCCGAATATTGCAGTGGCTCTTATGATTGTTCGAACACATCCATCACCGGAAATCACATTGTCTAGAACAATTTAAACATCAAATGAAGATTGTAGAAAAATCAGATATCAAGCCTATTATTGAACGATATCCTGATAATGTTAAAACCAGATTTATTGAGTTTAAAGAGCTGCTACTCAACACTGCGTCTGCATTGGAAGATGTAACTAAAATTGATGAGGATATAAAATGGGGTGAACCAAGTTATATGTCGAATATTGGTAGTCCGGTTCGTTTTGGATGGAGTGAAAAACGCTCCGATCAATTTAGGATACATTTTATCTGTTCAACCAATCTAGTAGAAACTTTTCACCGAGTGTACCCTGATTTATTCTTATTCGATGGAAATCGTGGTCTTATTTTCGATCCTGATAAATCACTCGAATCTGAGCCTTTAAATAATTGCCTAAAAATGGCCTTACGCTATAAAAAAGTAAGAAACTTACCCGACTTAGGTGCTTAACTGTTCGAAACGGAAAGCTGTTTTGATACCAAGTTTTTGTTTAAAATTTATTTAAAAACATAGTTTGGTCGATAAATTTATTATCCTTTCAGGAATTAATTAATCGGGTACAAAAAATTGAGAAGCTTATGAAAACAATGACCTGTAAACAACTTGGCGGTGCATGCGATCTGGAATTCAGTGCCGAAACCTTCGAAGAAATTGCAGAATTAAGTAAACGGCATGGCATCGAAATGTTTGAACAGAAAGATGTTGCTCACCTTCGAATGATGGCTAAAATGAAGCAAATGGCTGAAAAACCCGGTGCTTTCGAAGAGTGGATGGAAGAGAAACAATCTCTCTTTAATAATTTGCCCGAAGCTTAACTTCACCCAAAAACCCATTGTCTAACTCATCTTCACGAAAACTCATTGTGTACATTTCAATGAGTGTTGATGGCTTTATTGCCACAAACAACGACCGACTCGATTTTCTTGATGCATTTTCTGACACCGGAGAAGACTACGGTTACACAGAATTCACTTCCCAAGTAGATACTTATATTGTTGGTCGCAAGACCTACGATGTAGTTTGTGGATTAACCGGCGGCTCCTTCCCTCCTGCCAATCAATTTAAGTGCTACGTACTTTCAAAAACCCGTAGTGGAGAAGAAAACGGAATCACCTATTATTCCGGAGATATTGAGGAACTTGTAGAAAGCATTAAGTCGAAACCCGGCAAGCATATTTACTGCGATGGTGGTGGCGAGATTGTTCGATTACTGCTTGAAAAAAACCTGATTGATGAACTGATTATTTCAGTGCTACCCATTTTACTTGGCGATGGTAAGCGACTTTTTCCGGGTGCAGATTTAGATCTTAAACAGTTAACTGCTGCAGAGCCTGTTAGATATAAGAGCGGAATTGTTCAGCTAAAATATTCTATAGACAATTAAATTCTTCGATTGACAAACGTTTCTATTTCTAAGCTATTAATTATTAATCTCGGCATCCATCCATTCAATTCTATCTTTAATCCAATCCTTCATATAGTTGATTTCGTCTTCATAGGTTTCGCCTACATAAGAGTTGAAAATCACTTCTTCCCCCATAATATCCCAGCGTTCAAAATTTCTATCGATGGCATTGGCTTGCTCAAGTTCGTTGGCGTAAGCATCTATTTTTGCGTGGATGGAGGCCATGCTCAAGGTTGAATTTTTCAGTTCATTCCACCGGGTTTTCAATGCGTTCTTAAATGTAGGATCTTGATAGAGTTTCTCCCAATAAAAGGGTACCAGCCATAAATCATCGGGATAATTCACGTTGTAGTTCATAATCCAACCACTTGTTGAACTTCTGCCGTCGTTCCCAAATGCAATGTTGTAATCCCACAACGGCCCCATGTTCAACTTCTCGTTTTTATCTTTATGCAAATACGTACTTAGCCGATAGGCATCAGGATTGGCACTCAACTCACTCAAAATAAAGTGATCTACAAAACTGTTTATGTTGATGTAATTATCGTAGGCAAGTTGAAACTGATCGTTAAAAATAGCGGTTTCGAACTCATCTATATACGCTTGAATGTAGGCTTTTTGCTCTGTTGTGATGTCCTCTGCTTCGGGATCTTCATACAAGTAATAAGTTTCTTCGCCTTGTTTTGGTCCATAGGGTGCATAGGATAATTCATTCCAAAATGATCCATAATCTGATCGAAAACTGATTTCTTCGGTATAATCCGAATCGCCCGACCAATCCTCGTCATCCGAATCACCGGCAGTTTTGTCGATTTTTAAGATGTAACCACCGGTAAGATCCTCGCCCGAATTTTCAGACGGGCGCAGATTCGAAAGCGCTAATCGGTTATCATCACGTTTGATCTTTTCCAGTAATAAATACACTCCTTCATACGATCCGTTTACTTCCAATTCAGTAAAAAATCCACGGCTGGCATAGCCACCAATATCTCTTGCCAAGTCGTACATCAACATATTTCGCATCAGGGTTTTATCGCTGTAAGGCCCGTAAAGCACCCAATCTTCTTCTTCCGGGAGGGTATGAATGGGGACATCAATATCGTTTCCGTCAGCATTCCAAGTTTCAAAAGCAAAGGATTTCTTATCAAACAAACGACGCGAAGTCGAACCTCTCAACTCTATGCCAATCTTACCATTAAACACGGTTTCGCTATTGGCTCTCACCTTCATATCAGCCATTACCTTTGGCTCATCAACAATTTCGTTACCGTTGGTTTCAACAGTAATGAATGGAATGAGAACCCCAAATTCGGGATCAATTTCCGGTTCTGGTCCGGTTGTATCTTTCTTACAGGCTGAGAATACCGTTAATAGCAGTATGGTAGCTATAAAAAATGTTGTTGGTGTGTGCTTGATCATTATTTTGTACTTAATTCCTTAACCATTAGGCTTACCGTCTTTTTCCCGCCTTCGGAAAGTTGTTGCCCTACTTCTTTAAAGCCCAGCTTTGTGTGAAATATTGTAGAGCCCGGATTTGGTGGATCAATGTTTACTTCGCAAGTAATTCGTTGTTCCTTTGAGTGCTCCACTAAGTAAGCATACAATTTACTACCGATCTTTTTCCCATGATATTCAGGTGAAACAACAATCCGATCAACATAATCAAAGCTTGGGTAATGCTCAGAAAAATAACGGTAGTTTTCTGAATCATAGCTCTGTCCCGGTCCTAGAACAATTAAATAAGCCACCACTTTTTGTTCAATCTCAACCACCAAAAAGAATGAGCTCATCTCCATAAATTCCTCAAAATCACTAATAGGAATACTATTCACATGTGGAACTGCTTGCTCATTTAGTTGGCGGATGGTTGATAAATCGTTGTGCTGAACAGGGCGAATTAACATGTTCGCTAAACCTTTTCTTATTGGGATGTTTCTAACTAAATGTAGGGTGAGAAATCAAATCAACAAACAGAAATCGGTAACATTTAGTAAAATTGGTCGGGCTTGTTAATTGTACACACTTATAGTTATCCAATGTAATCCGAATCTGCTATATTCAGCCTCTCACTCATTTTACTATAAATATGTCAGATTCTATCGAATCAAAACTCATTTCTATCCGCGAAATTGACGAAGCAGCAGAAACGCTTCGAGGTATTGCAACCCATACCCCATTGCAAGAAAACCCATTGCTTTCGGAGGAAATAGGAGCGGATATTTGGCTTAAACGCGAAGACTTACAGGTTGTTCGCAGTTATAAAATCCGTGGCGCTTATAATAAAATTCAAAGTCTTTCTGAAAAGGAATTAGCCAATGGTGTAGTATGTGCAAGTGCGGGAAATCATGCACAAGGTGTAGCTTTCGCTTGTTATAAAAAGAAAATCCATGGCACTATTTTTATGCCTATTACCACGCCTGCCCAAAAAGTGAAGCAGGTTAAAATGTTTGGTAAGGAGTTTGTGGAAGTTGTGTTAGAAGGCGATACTTTCGACGATTCATTTGCGAAAGCATCTGCTTTTTGTGAAGATAAAGGTGCCGCGTTTATCCCTCCGTTTAACGATCCTAAAATTATTGCAGGACAAGGAACCGTTGGTAAAGAGATTCTACAGGATATCGACACCAACATCGACTACCTGCTTGTTCCGGTTGGCGGTGGCGGGCTTTCGGCCGGAGTTGGCTCCTATTTCAAAGTACATTCGCCGGAAACCGTCATCATTGGAATTGAACCTGCAGGTGCACCTGCAATGAAACAGTCGATGGAGTTGGGCGAGGTAATCACGTTGCCAAATATTGATAAATTTGTGGATGGTGCAGCGGTACAACGAGTGGGTGATATCACTTTCGAGATTTGCAGGGAAGTATTAGATCGGGTAATTACTGTTCCCGAGGGCATGATTTGTGGTACCATACTTAAAATGTACAACGAGCAAGCAATTGTTGTTGAGCCCGCCGGTGCATTGGCGTTAAGTGCTCTTGAACTCCTGAAAGATGAACTGAAAGGAAAAACTGTTGTAAGCGTTGTTTCGGGCAGTAATAACGATATTACCCGAACTGCAGAAATTAAAGAGCGTTGGTTGATGTATCAGGGCCTGAAGCACTTCTTTATTGTAGATTTTCCTCAACGTGCTGGAGCATTAATGGAGTTTTTAAGTGAAGTACTTGGCCCCGATGACGATATTACCTATTTCGAATACTCAAAGAAAACGAACCGAGAACTCGGTCCTGCTTTAATCGGACTTGAGTTGCAGAATAAGCATGATCTAGAACCGCTTATCGATCGAATGAAAGCCAAAAAATTCAGTTTCGAATATGTAAACGATCAGCCACGTTTATTTAGGTTTTTAACGTGATGAATTCCCAAAAACACCTCTTTTCCCTAGATCCGGATGTAACGTATTTAAACTGTGCGTATATGTCGCCTTTGATGAAGTCTGTGGAAGAAGCAGGCATCCAAGGCATAAGAAGCAAGCTACAGCCCAATCATGTTTCAGGCGAAGATTTTTTTCGTAATAATGAGAAGCTTCGACAAGAGTATGGAAGACTAATCAATTGCAGTGATGTTAATCGATTGGTTGTAGTTCCAAGTGTATCCTATGGGATGGCGAATGTGGCAAATAACTTATCACTGTCGAAAGGGGACGAAATACTCATCATAGACGAGCAGTTTCCGAGTAATGTATATCCGTGGATGAGAATTGCAGAGGCTTCAGGAGCACAAATAAAAACTGTTTCAGCTCCGGAAAGTTTAAATCAACGTGGACTTACTTGGAATCAACGAGTTCTTGAAGCTATTAATCCCAAAACCCGACTTGTGGCATGCGGGCACATCCACTGGGCTGATGGCACTTTATTCGATTTGGTATCCATCCGCAAAAGAACAAACGAAGTTGGTGCATTGCTGGTGATAGACGGCACGCAGAGCATAGGTGCTCTACCTTTTGACGTAGCTGAAATCCAGCCCGATGCGTTAATCGCTGCCGGTTATAAATCGATGATGGGACCATATAGTATTGGAATGGCGTATTATGGAGAGGCATTTGATAATGGCATTCCCATCGAAGAGAATTGGATCAATCGCTTTGAAAGCAAGGATTTTGCGAATTTGGTGAACTACAACGATCGGTACCAGCCCGGTGCTTTGCGATATGAGGTGGGCGAGCGTAGTAATTTTATTCTAGTTCCGATGTTGCTTGAAGCGATAAAAACACTGAATGAATGGCAGCCTCGAAATGTCCAGGAATATTGCCAATCAATCACAACTGATGCAGTTCAAGAATTAATCGAACATGGTTATTGGGTAGAGGACGAGTTACATCGAGCTTCAAATCTTTTTGGGATTCGCTTACCCGATCATATCACCATGGAAGCAGTCAAACGTAAATTAGACACTGCCGGTATTTTCGTGTCTTATCGTGGTGATTGCATCCGCGTTTCGCCAAACGTGTACAACCAAACGTCGGATTTACTCGAACTAGCTAACGCTCTGACAGAAATAGCCTAGCTCTTTTAATTATCGTCCTCATTATCCTTATAGAGCTCCGGCTTCTCAAACTCCGATTTGTCTTTAGATTCTTCAGCTTCTTTAGTGTATTCGTTGATTAACCCTTTTAAACTCGTATCGGTTTTATCTTCAACCTCTAGGTTAGTAATGGGGATCACAAGTTGAGTTTGTTCCCATTCAAAAAATAAATCTAGGGTATTTTCACCTAATTTTGGCACCTCAGTACGTATGGTTAATAACTCGACGGGTTGTTGCAGAAAATTTGGTTTTATTTTAAAACTACCCACTTCCTTACTGCGAACTTCTGCATTAATATCATTTCCCCAATGTGTAATCGATCTAGAAACAAATATTTCCCAGTCAAATCGCCCGGGAATGGCATACATACTGTATCTGCCTTTAGGTAAAACCAATCCACCCATTTCAATATCGGCAGTTGTGTAAAAACGAGTAGGCTCATTGGCACCCATGCGCCATAGTTGATTATATGGCACTTTATCACCAATAATTTTACGTCCTCTTAGCGCCGGTTGCCCATAGCATACTAACATTTCCCAGCCTCTGATTTTAAAACTATGACTTTCCAATGGACTCAGTCTGTCATCATATGTAGGCATGGCAGTATAATCCATGCGACATTCCCCAATGGTAAGTTGTACCGGGATATAGTTGTAACGAGTGAAAAAGATAAAACCGAAAATAGCCGGCAGAACCACCGCACAAAGAAATATTAAACCCACTTTCTTAGGATTGATCGTAATCATGATTTTCGTATGTAGATGATGATAATTGCTCTAAATGTATCGCTTGCAAACGTTAAATAAAAAACCACATCGAAATTAATCAATGTGGTTTTAAATATTTTATAAGCGATTTATCGAAAAAACTATTTTTGTTCGCTTGATTTCTTCACTTTTGCAGGATCCTCAACTTTAGCTTGAACTTCTGCATTTGCACCATCTCCGTTAACTTTCGATGTCTCGCTTTCCTCAACTTCTGTTTCAACCTTTACATTTGGCTCAGCAGGTGCTTTTGACTTTTTATCAAGCACTTTGGTAAGACCCTGAATGGAACCCGGCTCTAAACCAACCTCAGTCAGGATGTTATCCACCACCGGAGCAAGTCCGCGATATTTCAGTAAGCTGTTAACTAGCTGATCGGCCATATTTCCATTTCCGCCACCGTTCGAAGGCACTGATCCACCACCTCCGTTTCCACCAACAAAATCATTCAATCCACCAACATTAATCACTTTCATGTCAGAGATTGCTTCGATTGGTTTAACAGAAGCTTCGATAATTGATGCAGCTTGTTTAATGGTTTCAAGCTGAATTCTCATTCTGATAATGTCTTCAGATAGCACATTTTCGGCGGCATTCAACTTCTCGTTACCTTCGGCTTCAACTGCATATCGTTCTTCGTCGGCTTTTGCTTTTATCTTAATCGCTTCCGACTCAGCCATAGCCGTAGTTTTGATGGCTTCGGCTTTATCAATTGCAGCAGATTTTTCAGCCTGTGCAGCTACTTTAACCGTAACAGCTTCTTGTTCTGCTTTTTCAGTCGCTTTGATAACTGCAATCTCTTTGTTCCTGTTAGCGATTTCTTTTTCTTTGGCGGTCGCAACTTTCTCGTTGGCAGCAACTGCTTCAGCTTCTGCTAAACGTGCTTCTTTCTCCGCTTTCGAGCGTTCTTTTGATTTGTTGGCCACTGCGATATCTCGAGACTGATCGGTGATTTCTACCGTCTTTTCTCGTTCGATATCTTTCTCTTTAATGGCTTGCTCATTTAAGATGCGTTCTTCTTCAACGGCTCTGTTTGCCTTTATTCGGGCAGTCTCAACTTCTTGCTCAGCAATGATAGTAGCTTCCTCAGCTAACCTATCGTTCTCGGCTTTTTCTTTGGCGATGGAACTCGCTTCAATGGCAGCCTGGTTTGCAATGGCACGTTGTTGAGCAGCTCTAGCAAATTCTTCTTCCCGTTCGAGTTCTAACCGTTCTTTTTCCGCTTCAAGATTCTTTTTCTTGATAGCAACCGAGGTATTTTGCTCAATGTCGTTTCGAACCTTTTTCTTTTCTTCAATCGTCTCGGTTAATTTGGTTAAACCGGTAGCATCAAATGCATTGTTAGCATTAAAGTATTGCTTATCGGTTTGATCTAGACCGGTTAACGATACCGTTTCAAGTTCCAATCCGTTTTTTTCGAGATCAGCTTTTACCGCATTCTGCACTTTCTGCACAAAATCGGTTCGTTTTTCGTGAAGTTCTTCCATTCCCATTTCGGCAGCTACGGCTCGAAGCGCATCCACAAACTTACCTTCCATCAACTCTTTTAGCTGATCGGGAGAAATTGTGCGTTGACCCAAGGTTTGGGCCGCATAAGCAATGGCATCCACTTCCGGCTTTACTCTAAGGTAAAATTCAGCAGTGGCGTCCACACGCATTCGATCTTTGGTAATTAATGCTTGTTCATTCTTTCTAGACACCACTAATCGTAGGGTGTTCATGTTAACCGTAATTACTTCATGGAGTACAGGAAAGACCAAAGCTCCCCCGTTCATCACTACTTTCTGGCCTCCAAATCCCGTTCGTACAAAAGAAAGTTCTTTCGAAGCTCTCTTAAACAATCGAGCAAATACCAGCCCGATTACGACGAGGCTGATAAACACAGTTACTGAAATAAATATGATGTCGTTTGATGTTATAAATTCCATAGGATATAGTTTAATCTACTTTTATTGCTTTAAATATGGATTGCTCGTACCCGGTTAATTGTACTTTCGTACCCTGTTCAAGCTGTTCTTCTTCGTTTTCCGGCTCAACCATGAAGTAATGTAATTGACCGAATTGATCTTTGTATTTCCCCTCGGCCGGAAGTCCTTTTTTGGCAGTACCCGTGTTTATTTCTACAATTTGGCCTACAAAAGTTTTTTCTGATAAAGCCGTAGTTTCTTCTTTAAACACTTTGCTTCCAAGAAATTCTGAAATCACTTTATAAATCGGAATCGCCCCTAAAGCGGCTACTATCCCGGCAATCCAAGTGGGCGCCGGATTTTCAGTAATTCGTACTAACATGCTTTGCCCTACATATCCAATTATCGAAAATGAAGCGGCGTAAACTACGGCCAAAATTAAAAGCGGCACGTTTTCAACTTTAATCCATGCTATGTATTTCGAAATAAAATTATCATTCATTTCAATATCAGCGTCGGCATCTGCATCCAAACCAATGCCCACATCGGTAGCATCAAATAAATTGTCGATAATCTGCGAGAGACCGGCACCAATCAACAACGAGCCTATCTCAAGCACCATCATTACGGCTACAAAGCTAAAGGCTATGAGGAAAGGGGTGTTATAATCAGCGAATAGATATTCTATCATGTGTCCCGAATAGTTTAACTGTAAATAATGGTTTTCTCACTTAGTTACCACTATAAAATAAAAAAGCCACTCCGAATTTAATCAGAGCGGCTTTTTAAGTGATTGCTCACTTGGATGTTAGCTAAACATAGCCTTTACGTAATCTTTTCTCATTTCAGCAATTGCTGATATTGAAATCTCTTTTGGACAAACAGCTTCGCATTCGCCGTAGTTTGAGCAATCGCCAAAACCTTCGGCACTCATCTGATCAACCATAGCAACCACACGATTACTTTGCTCAACCTGACCTTGTGGTAGCAAGCCGAGATGAGCAATTTTCGCACCTGTAAATAACGAAGCAGATGCATTCGGGCACGCCGCAACACAAGCTCCACAACCGATACAAGTTGCGTAATCAAATGCGATATCGGAAGTTTCTTTCTCAATCGGACGAGCATTCGCCTCTTGAGCGGAACCCGTTTTAACAGATACATAGCCACCGGCCTCGATAATTCGATCGAAAGCAGAACGGTCTACTACCAAATCTTTGATAACAGGAAATGCTGCTGCACGTGGCGGTTCAATAGTGATTTTATCGCCATGTTTATAGTTACGCATGTGTAACTGGCAACATGCCGTTCCTTTTTTAGGACCATGTGCCTGCCCGTTGATCACAAGATTACAGGAACCGCAAATTCCTTCACGGCAATCATAATCAAATTCAACCGGGTCTTTCCCTTCAAGCTGAAGCTCTTCGTTCAGAACGTCCAACATTTCCAGAAAAGACATGTGTTCGTTAACAGTATCTAGTGTTCGTTCTTCGAAATACCCTTTAGCCGTTGGGCCGTCTTGTCTCCAGTATTTCAGATGTACGGTAAAATTTTTACTCATAACTTTTTCATTTGCCACAAAAACACGGAAACACATAGTGAGAGATCTTCTCGTGCTTTTGCGATTTTATGGCTTTTATTTATACGATCTTTGTTTTAATTCAACAAACTCGAACTCTAGTGGTTCTTTGTGCAACTCGGTATCGAGCTTTCCGTTCACACCTTTATACTCCCACGCCGACACATACGAGAAGTCTTCGTCGTTACGGAGTGCTTCACCATCTTCGGTCTGGAATTCTTCGCGCAGATGGCATCCACAAGATTCCTCACGATCGAGGGCATCTTTAGCCATTAACTCTGCAAGTTCAAAGAAATCAGCAACCCGGAAAGCAAATTCAAGGTATTTGTTGTAATTGTTTTTATCACCCGGCACATACACGTCTTTCCAAAACTCTTCGCGCAGTGCCTGAATTTCTTTAATAGCCGACTCCAAGCCTTCTTTCGAACGCTGAATGCCGATTTTATCCCAAACAATCTTACCAAGCGAGCGATGGAAATCGATAATTGTACGTTTCCCTTTAATGCTTAGCAGTTTGTCGATGTCATCCTGCGCTTTTTTGGCAGCTTCATCAAAAGCTTCGTGATCGGTACCATATCGAGTACCCGGTTTCACATCGGCTAGGTAATTACCTATGGTTGCCGGCAATACGAAATAGCCATCAGATAGTCCTTGCATAAGTGCACTTGCACCAAGTCGGTTTGCACCGTGATCAGAGAAGTTTGCTTCACCAGCGGCAAATAAGCCAGGGATGTTGGTCATTAAGTTGTAATCAACCCAAAGGCCACCCATCGTGTAATGAACAGCCGGGAAAATGCGCATTGGTTGTTTGTAAGGATTTTCACCTGCGATATTTTCATACATATCGAACAAGTTTCCATACTTAGCACGAACCGTATCTTCGCCGTCACGTTTAATGGCATCACGGAAATCTAGATATACAGCTAAGCCGGTTTCTCCCACGCCTAAACCGTCGTCGCATACAATTTTTGCATTTCTAGAAGCAACATCGCGAGGAACGAGGTTCCCGAAACTTGGATAGCGTTCTTCCAGATAGTAGTAGCGTTCTGCATCCGGTATATCGTTTGGATGACGATCGTCGCCTTTCTTTCTTGGAACCCAAACTCGACCATCATTTCGTAAACTCTCACTCATCAATGTGAGTTTAGATTGATAATCGCCGGATACCGGAATACATGTTGGGTGAACTTGCACAAAACAAGGATTCGCAAAAAGCGCACCTTTTTTGTGGGCTCTCCAAGCGGCTGTAACGTTACTGTTTTTTGCGTTGGTAGACAGGTAAAACACGTTACCATATCCGCCTGTTGCAAGAACTACAGCATCGGCTTCATGACGGGTGATTTCACCGGTAACTAAGTCACGAGTGATAATACCACGAGCTACACCATCAATAATAACAACATCAAGCATCTCATGGCGAGTGTAATAATCGATATTACCCTCCTGTACTTGACGCATCATACTTTGGTAAGCACCAATCAATAACTGCTGTCCGGTTTGTCCACGAGCATAAAAAGTTCGGGAAACCTGAGCTCCACCAAATGATCGGTTAGCTAATAGTCCGGAATACTCGCGAGCAAAAGGAACACCCTGCGCAACTGCTTGATCAATGATATTATTTGCTACTTCAGCAAGGCGATACACATTGGCTTCGCGTGATCTATAATCGCCACCTTTAATGGTATCGTAAAATAATCGGTAAATGCTGTCGCCATCGTTCGGATAGTTTTTCGCAGCATTAATTCCACCCTGAGCAGCAATAGAGTGTGCACGTCGGGCTGAATCCTGAATACAAAATGCTTTCACTTTATAGCCCATTTCGGCTAAACTTGCTGCACCGGCTCCACCGGCTAATCCTGTTCCAACAAAAATCACTTCGTACTTACGGCGATTGTTTGGAGCCACAAGTTTCATCGTTTTTTTATGTTGCGACCACTTTTGTTCCAGTGGGCCTTCAGGTACTTTCGAATCTAATTTCATAAGCTTTGTCGACACAAAAACACTAAAACACGAATTAGTTTACAATTCGTGAGGTTCCGCGTCCTATGTTTTTAACGTTAAAGTTAATCAAATACCCAAGTCTTCTATTGGTCAATTTTAAATGACTCAAAACTTGGGCTTTCCAAACAGGGTTAACGACGTCAACTGCTTTTAACTCGCAAATAACCTTGTTTTCGACTAGTAAATCCAGGCGTAAACCTTCTTCAAATACTATTCCATCGTAATTAATTGGCAAACTAACTTGCCTTTCAACATTCATTCCTTGCTTTGTAATCTCATGGGCAAGGCAAACTTCGTACACTTTTTCCAATAACCCGGGCCCTAATGCTTTGTGAACTTTAAAAGCACTGTCTACAATAACTTTACCGATTTGATTTAAATCAGCAGGAATTGCTTCATAACTTTTAGTGCTTTCGTGCATTAGTGGCTGCATTTTAATTTGCTATTAATGAACCTTGGCCGCCTGTGAAGTAGATATATAATGGGATGAATATGAAGCCTGCCATAATGATGATGGCAAATGCATAGGCTATTGTTTGAATCTTTTTTGAGGTATCGCCGTGCTTCATTCCAAGCGAAGTAAAAGCACTCCAAAAGCCGTGAGACAGATGCAGGATAGCTAATCCAAGTACTGCAACATAACCGATCACAATCCATGTTTTTTGGAATTCTTCGATCACTAAGCGACGTAAGTCACGAACTTCTTTACCACTGGCTTCTAACACGGTTGAATAATCTGCACCAAATTTGAAGTGAATAATGTGAAGCACCAGGAATATCAAAATAATAGATCCGGTATAAATCATGCTTCGGGATGCAAGACTTTGATGACTTGCCCCACCTCGGCTTTTGTATTCTGTATATCCTTCTGGACGAGCTTTTCTTTTATTCATCCAAATGGAAACGCCCAAAATGGTGTGATATAAGAAAAAGAATGCGAGACCGGCTTCAATTACATAAAGCAACGGCCCGAGGCTCATTAATTTATCCGTATAAATGTTGAAGGCTTCAGCACTACCAAAAATGGAAAGGTTTCCGCCCAAATGCCCGATGAGAAACAACATCAAACCAATGCCGGTAATCCCGGTCATAAATTTGCGTCCAACTTGCGAATTAATCGCTTTTTTAAAAGATGGCATAGATGTTTAAAATGTTTTATTAAGGTGCGTATCGGTTATTTTCACTATGTTTCAATAATAATTGAAACAAAAGCGTTCCGATTAAATTTTGATTGAAAATCGTTCTTTTATGCTCTAATTACAAGATAGAATGAGACTAAATAAGTGCGGTTTTATCACAACTTTTGGGAATATCTTCACTCCTTTTTCGCCCACTGTTTTTTATGAATTCGATTAAAAAAAGTACTGAATCTTCGATTAGAGAAAGGGGCTCAAAATTTTATGGCTTTTTGTTTCCCTGTAACTCTGTTGATGAGTTCGATTCTACCCTCGATAAACTTAAAAATCGTTACCCGGATGCAACCCACCACTGTTGTGCATATCGGATTTTGAATGAGCAGCTTTCTGAGTTTTCATCCGATGACGGTGAGCCTTCAGGATCTGCCGGCTTACCCATTTTGAATACCTTAAAATCGTTCGAATTAGTAAATATTGGCTCAGTTGTAGTTCGTTATTACGGCGGATCAAAATTAGGAAAAGCGGGTTTGATCGAAGCTTACAGCTCATCCACAAAAGAATGCATCGATATAGCCGATATCGGAACGCTCGAAAAAGTGTTTCGCTTGAAAGTGATTTATGAATACCCACAGGAATCCCAAATTCAGCAAATCATCCACAATTTTGATTTAAAAGAAATTGATCAACAATTCACAGAACAGGTTATGAAAATCGTACAAGGCCCCATCCAAAAAGAAAACGGATGCGTACAATCGTTTGAGGCGATGGAGTACCAAGGAATAACAATCGAGCTGTTAGGTCACACTTTTGTGATGAATTGAACCCTCGTATTCATTATCCTCAGCAAAAAATTAATAGGGCGCTTAACTATTATCTATGAAAAACAATCTACACGATCAGGTTGCCGCATATTACGGACAAACTATTACCACCTCCGACGACCTGAAAACTTCTGCCTGCTGTACAAACGTTGAGTATCCGGCATATATCAAACAAATACTTTCTGATCTGCACGACGAAACCATGGCAAAATATTATGGTTGTGGGCTAACCATTCCATCACAACTTGATGGCTTAGATGTACTCGATTTAGGATCCGGTTCCGGGCGAGATTGTTTTGTGCTTAGCAAACTAATTGGCGAAATTGGCTCTGTTATTGGTGTGGATATGACCAATGAACAACTTGACGTTGCCAATGCCCAAAAAGCCTATCATGCTGAAAAGTTTGGGTTCTCAAATGTTGAGTTTTTAAAAGGTCACATCGAACAACTCGACGAATTAGGTCTCTCGAAGTCTTCCTTAGATTTAATTGTCTCGAATTGTGTCGTGAACCTCGCATCCGACAAAAAAGCGGTGCTGCAAGGCGCTTTTGATTTATTGAAAGAAGGTGGCGAAATGTATTTTAGCGATGTGTACGCTGATCGTCGAGTTCCAAAAAAGGTAGCAGCTGACCCTGAAGTTTATGGTGAATGTCTTGGCGGAGCATTGTACTGGAACGACTTCCTGAACATTGCCAAAGATGTAGGTTTTACCGATCCCCGCGCGGTTAGTACCGATAAAATTGTTATTGAGGATGAGCGAATCGCTAAAGTAGTTGGGAACATCAATTTTTATTCGGTGACCTATCGCTTAATGAAACTGCCCAAGCTCGAAAGTGATTGCGAAGATTATGGTCAAGCAGTTCGCTATAAAGGCACCATCGAACATGAAAAAGAGAAATTTGTACTCGACGACCATCACATTTTTGAAAGTGGCCGAATTTACACAGTGTGCGGTAACACTTATATGATGCTGCACGATACTCGTTTTAAAGAGCATTTCGATTTTTGGGGCGATTTCTCAACCCATTACGGAATCTTTGAAGGATGCGGCGGAGCTGCCCCTTTCTCGACCGAAGACTCAAAAGCTGAGGGAGTTGCATCATGCTGCTAAAAGAAAAAGAAATTGCTGAAAACTTTGCTTCAAGAGGCAAGTTCGTTGATGATAAAATCACCGGAAAAGGTGAGGACCGTGCCTTCGTAGATTTGGTAAAACTCGAAACTTTGTGGATTAACACCGGCACACGATGCAATTTACAATGCCGTAATTGTTACATCGAATCATCCCCAACCAACGATGAACTACTCTTCATCACCAAGCAGGAAGTAGATTTATATCTCGATGAAATTGCAGATTTAGAACTTGGAACATCCACAATCTCATTTACCGGTGGCGAGCCTTTTTTAAATAAGGACATGCTTCATATTTTGGAAGAATGCTTAACCCGCGGCTTCGAGGTGTTAGTACTAACCAATGCCTACCGCGCCATCGACAAGCATTTTGATGCGTTGAAACGTTTAAATAGCGCTCATCCCAACAAACTGCACCTTCGGGTTTCACTGGATCATTACTCCGCTGATATTCACGAAAAAGAACGCGGCCCAAAAACATTTGATCGAACTTTGAACACCATCAAAAAACTAAGCGATTGGGGTTTTGATGTGAGCATCGCGGGAAGGTCGCTAGCCAACGAATCACGATCAGATGCGCTGCTTGGATACCATTGCATTCTCAGTCAATATGAAATCAACCTTCGGGTGGTTGATGGCAACAACATTGTGATTTTCCCCGAAATGTCGACTTCCAAAGATGTACCGGAAATCACGACAGCTTGTTGGGATATTTTGGGTGTTCATCCCCACCAACAAATGTGCGCCACCGAACGCATGGTGGTTAAACGCAAAGGAACCGACCATCCGGTTGTGCTGCCCTGTACTTTAATTGCCTACGACGAAGCCTTCGAAATGGGCACAACATTGAAAGAATCGTTCGAACGAGTGTATTTGAATCATCCGTATTGCGCTCAATTTTGCGTGCTCGGCGGGGCAAGTTGTTCGGGTTGATCGTATTTTCTTCTTTGGAACGCTTCAACATTAATTATCTTTACCCCTGCCTAACCAACGGCAATCTGAAGCAAAACAACTCATGAAGATATACACAAAAAAAGGCGATCAAGGTCAAACCTCGTTATTTGGTGGACAAAAAGTAGCAAAACACGAGCATCGAATTGATGCTTACGGCACCGTTGACGAACTCAATTCTGTTATTGGGGTGGTTCGATCACATAAAATAGATGCTCAAATTGATGGATGGCTGCAAACAGTTCAGCATCAGTTGTTTGTATTGGGATCAGATTTAGCCACTCCTCAAAGTCGCGAAGTTCGCATCGACCGCATTTCTGAAAAGGAAATCACCTTTTTGGAAGAGCGCATTGATGAAATGGACGAGCAACTCCCGGCTTTAAAGAATTTCATTCTACCCGGTGGCACGAAAGGGGCTTCTTTCCTTCACCTGGCACGTACCGTTTGCCGACGAGCTGAGCGCATTACCGTTGCTTGTGCCGAACACGATATCATCAGTGAATGGACCATCAAATATTTGAACCGATTATCGGATTTCCTGTTTATGTTGGGCCGATTCGAAAACTTCAAATCCGGTAAAGAAGACATCCCTTGGATAGCTGAATAATTTATGGCATCAAAAAAGACAACCAATTCCAGTTCAACTTCCAATTTATCCACTCGGAAAAAGACCCTTTTTTACCTGATAACTTTTTCCATCCCTGTTCTTTTCTTTTTGATTCTAGAGGTCTCACTACGCATCGCTGACTACAAAGGAAATAACGATCTTTTTATCGATCCTGAAGTCCCGAATGTCGAATTTTTGTATCCTAACCCGAACTTTGCTTCCCGTTATTTTTTTTACACAAACACTACGCCCAGTCCTTCTACCGACATGTTTCTGGCCGATAAACCGGACGATGGTTTTCGGGTTTTTGCGATGGGAGGATCTTCCGCAGCGGGATATCCCTATGGATTTAACGGCACCTATTCGCGAGTTGTAAACGACGTTTTGCAGGATGCCCTTCCCGATCGAACTGTAGAAGTTGTTAACGTGGGAGTATCCGCCATCAGCACGTATACCTTATTCGATCAAGTGGATGAAATTATCGAGCAAGAACCGGATGCAGTGCTTATTTACGCCGGACATAACGAGTTTTATGGAGCACTCGGAGTTGGCTCGAACGAAAACCTGGGAGGCTTTCCCGGTTTTGTACGTTTTTACTTAAAAATGCAGCGATTAAAAACGTTCATGCTGCTTCGAACCATGATCGTGGACACCGGAAAGTGGTTCGCTGAAACTTTTGGGGATTCGGAATATGATGCATCAGCAACCCTAATGGAACGCATTGTCGATTCAAGATCAATTGAGTTAGGCAGCCCAAAATATGAACTTGCAATGATTCAATTTCAAAGCAATCTGGATGCCATCGTTTCAAAATATCAGCAAGCGGGAATTCCGGTTTTTATAGGCAGTGTTGCAAGTAATTTGAAAGATCATCCACCCTTTGTGGATATTCAGGATGGCGAGCAGCCATCGGCTCAAGAAACCTTCGATGCAGCCAATCAAGCGTATGATGATCGCGAATATGAAACTGCCCTCGAGCTTTTTACCTCAGCAAAAGACTTGGATGGATTGAAGTTCAGAGCTCCATCGCAAATCAATGAAATTATTCAAAAAACAACAGAAGCCAACGACCTAGTTTATTACGTTCCAAGTGAAGAAGAGCTAACTCGCTTCACTTATGATGGAATCATTGGTTTCGACTTAATGCTCGAGCATCTTCACCCAAATCAGCGTGGATATTTTATCATCGGAAAGACCTTCGCTGCAACCTTGCTCGATTATCTTGAAATTTCGCAAAGTGATCTCCCCCAGCGCTTGAACGATTACTTCGATGACATGCAATTCTCTGATTTTGATCATCGGGTGGCTCATCACCGAGTAGAGACTTTAAAGCAAGGATTTCCCTTTGTGATGGGTGAAAAACCAACGCCGTATCAAATTGATTATGATCCGATTTCTCTTGTTGATAGTCTTGCTTTCAGAACCGTTCACTTTAATTTGAGTTGGGATAAAGCAAAGGTTCATCTGGCAGATATTTATGAGCAAACAGGGCAAAAAGAAAAAGCAGTTCAGGAGTATTTGGGTTTGATTCGAAATCAGCCTTGGAATGAATCTCCCTACATTTTTGCATCGCGAATTTATCTGGATATGAATGATTTCAATTCGGCGGAACCCTTGCTCAGAAAAGCATATGAAATTAATCCAAGGGATGCCTTTATCACCAAAATGCTGGGCGCTTTAGAAGTGCAAAAAGGCAATGCTACTGATGGAATCCGATTTCTGGAGGAATCACGTCGTTTAAATCCGAATGATCCTCAAATGTTGTACAATCTATCAGGGGCGTATGGCATCGATAAACAGTTTAATAAAGCGCTGGAAATTGCATTACAAGTGCAACAAATTAATCCACGCTTTCCGGGTAATTCAGCCTGGATTCAACAATTACAAACACTTACAAATCAGTAATTATGGCTTTAATGGTATCAGTTTCGGGAATCAGAGGGATTTTCGGCACAGATTTAACACCCGAAAATTTAGCACGATTCACCGCCGCTTACGGCACATGGACTGGCGGAGGTACCGTAGTTTTAGGTCGCGATAGCCGAGTAACCGGTAAACTTTGCGAAGATATTGTTGCTGCTACATTAAAAAGTGTGGGCTGCGATATTGTACGCGTTGGCATTGTACCAACTCCAACCGTTGCGATGGGAGTTTTGAAATATAAAGCAGCCGGGGGAATCATTATTTCAGCAAGCCATAATCCCGCTGAATGGAATGCTCTTAAACTATTGAACGGAACTAGTGAATTTATGGATGCCGAACAAGGATCGGAGATGATCAGCATCAACGATTCGGGCAAATTCAATTATCAACAATTCGATATGATTGGCGTTGAATGCGAAGATGAAACCCTGATCGATTATCACATCGAGGAAATTCTCAAACTACCATTTATCAATGCTGATACCATTCGCAATGCGAAGCTTTCAGTGGCAGTTGATGCCGTTAATGGCGCTGGTTCAATTTCGGTTCCAATGCTTCTTGAAGCTCTCGGTGTAGAAACTGTACACAAAATTCATTGTACGCCCAACGGGTTGTTTCCGCATAATCCGGAGCCGCTTCCTGAACATCTCACCGAAATCTGCGATCTTGTGAAGCAAACCGGTGCCGACATTGGCGTGGTTACCGATCCCGATGCAGATCGACTTGCCTTGGTTGACGAACAAGGCAACTTATTTGGTGAAGAATACACTCAAGCCACCGTTTTTGATTTTATCCTATCCAAAAAAGCAGGTGCAACCACAACGAATTTGTCGTCTTCTCGAGTGGCTGATGATATCTCCAAAAAATACGGGCAGACTTGCCATCGTTCGAAAGTTGGAGAAATCAATGTGGTGAAGAAAATGCAGGAAGTGGACGCTGTTGTGGGCGGCGAAGGCAGCGGTGGAATAATCGTTCCGGATTTACATTACGGTCGTGATGCCTTGGTTGGAATCGCCTGTGTGCTGCAACATTTGGCCGAGCAAAAAGTTAAAGCTTCAGAGCTTCGCGCCGGTTACACCAACTATTTTATGAGCAAGAATAAGATTCAGCTCGACGAACTCGGTAAAGACGCCGATGATGTTCTGGAAACAGTTAAAGAGCATTTTTCGAGCTTAAACCCGATCACAATCGACGGCGTAAAAGTTGATTTTGAGGAAGGTTGGGTTCATCTTAGAAAATCCAATACCGAGCCGATTATCCGGGTTTACTCGGAAGGGAAATCGGCAGAAGCGGCAAATGCTTTTGCAGCCAAAGTAACTTCTATAATATGATGCTATGAAAAGATTCAGTCTCTATTTCTTTGTTTTGATGTTGATTTCTTTCAGCGCTTGTGCTCAGACTCAAAAAGAGAGTAACGACGCTTCGCCTGAACTATCTGAAATCACTTATACCGAACAGGATGCAGCCATTTTCGCTGATATTTTGGAGAAGTACAAAGATGAAGCAGATCAACCCATTGCCACGTTAATTCCTGAAATCGGGAAGTATTTCATTGGCAATGAATATGTGGCTCACACACTTGAAGTAAACGAAGAAGAAAAGCTGATTGTAAACTTGAGGGAGCTGGATTGCACCACATACGCCGAGAATTTATTAGCGCTGGCACGAACGTTGAAATCGGAAAATCAAACCTTCGAGCAGTTTGCTGAAGAGATTAAAAAGATTCGATATCGCGATGGGGAATTGAATGAATATCCATCACGCCTACACTATTTCAGTGATTGGATTTACAACAATCAGGCAAACAACTTGGTAAGCACTCCTGCTGATAGTTTTGGGGCTCCATTTCCAAATAAGGTGAGCTTCATGAGCTCTAATCCGGATAGCTACAAACATCTGAAGCAAAATCCCGATTATGTTTCTGTGATCGAGCAGCAGGAAGCAGAAATCAATTCGAAAAGTTACTTTTATCTCCCGAAAGAGAAGATCGCCGAGTACGAGCATCTACTAAAAGAAGGCGACATCATCGGCTTAACAACAAGCATTGGCGGACTTGATGTGGCGCATGTTGGTGTGTTAGTTGAGCAAAACGGAAAGCTTCACCTTTTGCACGCTTCCCAATCAAACCTGAAAGTGGAAATCTCGGATGAACCTATTTCTTCATTTCTGAAACCAAATTCTAAGAATACCGGCATCATGATTGCCCGTCCGGTAGAAATTTAACTAAGTGCTCATATTTGAGTAAGCGAGGAACCTATTATGCTAAAGTGGATCGATGTACTGAAATTCGCCCGAAATGGTAATCCTGAACCCGATCGCCGAGTTGAAAAAACTCCGAACGAATGGAAAGCTCAGCTCACTGAAGAAGAATACACAGTAACCCGACTTAAAGGAACCGAACGTCCGTTTTCGAACGAAATGTGTAGTCGATTCGAGCCGGGGAAATACGAATGCATTTGCTGTGGTACACTTCTTTTCGATTCGGCTTCTAAGTTTGAAAGTGGCACCGGATGGCCGTCATTCGGTCAACCCGTGAAAGAAAACGCGGTTTCTTATTCGGCCGATCACTCACATGGAATGACTCGCGTCGAAATTCTGTGCAATACCTGCGATGCGCATCTCGGACATATTTTCCCGGATGGACCTGAGCCTTCCGGTCTCCGCTATTGCACCAATGCGGTGAGCTTAAAGAAAGTTGAGGAAGTGGAATCGTCTGACTAATATCTGTCTTGGCAAATAATCGTAAGGCCATTTCATGAAATGGCCCTTCATTAAAATACCTCCCAATGATTTCAAAAAACCTCTCCCACCTTTATCAACGCGAACTCACTAACGTTAAAGAAGAAATCACGGCCTATGCCGATGAAGAGCAACTTTGGATTACCGCCGAAAGGATTAATAACAGCGCCGGCAATTTGAGTTTGCACATTTCGGGAAATCTCCAGCACTTTTTCGGCGCAATTTTAGGAGGAACCGTTTACAAACGGGATCGCGATTTTGAGTTTAGCGGCAAAGTAAGCCGTCAAGAACTACTCGACGATCTGGAAGCCGCAGAAAAAGCTGTTACCGATACTTTAGCTACTATCACCGAAGATCAGTTGAACGAGATTTTTCCGATGAAAGCCTTTGGAGAAGTCACCACCGAGTGGTTTATCCTGCACTTGTACGGTCATCTCACCTATCATCTTGGCCAAATTAATTATCATCGACGATTGCTAGCCAAATGAAAAGTTTGTTCATTTTTTTGGCTTTGTTGATGGTGAGTGTATCACTTTCGGCACAATCCGAAATTACCATTCGATACATCGGAAACATGGGAGTATTGATTTCTGATGCGAACAATTCCGTATTGATTGAAGGACTACATGACGAATATCGAGCAGAAAGCTACACTTTCCCAAGCGATGAAGTCGTCCAAACACTTATCACAAAAGACGGCAGTGAATTTCCACCAATAACTGCGGTAATGGCTACTCATTTCCATCAAGATCATTTTGATGAAGCATTGATCAATCGTTTTTTAGATGCAAACGAGTACTCTGTGTTCATAGGAAGTGAGCAAGCGGTTTCTGAAATAGATGCAGGAAAAGATCAGCTGATTCCGATTTCTACAGCTACCTATCAAAAACAATCGGTGAATCTAAATGGAGTGAAAATCACTTCATTTTACTTGAATCATGTGAACCCCGGACGATTTGATTCCATTCAGAATGTCGGGTTTTTAGTCGAAATAAACGGCTTCAAAATTCTGCACATCGGTGATACCAATTGGTTTGAGGAAGCTTTCACCGCAGCAGAGCTGACAGCCTTGGAGCTCGACCTTGCGATTATGCCTTTTTGGATGCTAATGAGAGAAGAATCTAAGGCAAATTTTTCGAAATGCATTTCCGCTGATAAGATCATCGCTACCCATCTTTTTTACAAGGATTTTGAAGCCTACGAAAAAGATATCCTCACTTTTTTTCCTGATGCAACTCTCTTCACCCAACCCAACGAAAGCATCACTTTAAAGAAGTAACGACCTTCATTTAAAATTTAGAATTCAACATTTCTAATTCCATTCGCCAAGGGCGAATGGCTCACCACGGTTTTTCGAGATCTTTTTTAGAATACGTTTTCTCGTGATAATCGAACACGCTGCCTCTCGGTTTTTTGAGGTCTAGCGGATCATTCCCGAAGAGTCGAAACATCAAAGCGATGGGCGTGATGAATAGGAAATAGAGCAACCCAAGAACAATAGGATTTACAATTTGGGATAAGATTACAGCCAATTTATACCATCCCCACACAATCCAATTTCCGGCCGGAGGAATGATCAACATCAATAAGCCCAAAAACAGCGAGAAGTAAGCTACATGTTCATCATCAAAAATGGCAGCAAGCAGTAAAATCCCCACCACAATTACGAGTTGTGTTTTGGCCGTTTCGGGATCGTTACGAACGAATTCTATATCACGATTGGGGAGCATAAACGCTTAAAATAAAGTGTAAATAAACGGTGCGATGGACGATCCGCCACCTATTACGATTAAAAAGCCAAGTAGCAATAACACTACAATTACCGGGGCCAGCCAGAATTTTTTCCGCTCTTTCATAAAGCCCCATAAGTCTTTCAGTAAATCCATAGTTCTCGTTTTGTCACTAATTCAAAAAACACATTATTTAGTGTTCCATTGAATGTTTAATAATATTGTTGATCCTTCACCACCAGTCTGCTGATCAGGATGACTCTGTAACTCGATAACTTTGTCACTCTGTAACTCAGCCACTCGATTAATCTGCTTCAAATTCTAGTTTCTTTTCCCATTCGGGTTGATCTGCTTTCGCGTAAACATAATTGCCCAGCACCAGATAATCCATCTCGGTGTTCATAAAACAACGATAGGCATCTTCGGGTGTACAAACAATCGGCTCTCCACGCACGTTAAAACTCGTATTCACTACCAATCCGTAACCGGTGCGCTGTTTAAAAGCATTAATCATGTTCCAATATCTCGGATTCGTTTCTTTGTGCACCGTTTGAACCCGTGCCGAAAAATCGATATGAGTGATCGCCGGCAAGTCCGATCTCTCAACGGCTAATTTCTCACGAAGTGGCATTTCATGATATCCTTTAGGCAATTCATTTCTCCGCTCCTCTGCCACCGGCTGCACCAACAGCATGTATGGAGAATCGGATTTCATCTCAAAATACTGATCTGCATCTTCTGCCAACACTGAAGGGGCAAACGGACGAAATGATTCACGGTATTTGATCTTCAGATTGAGTTTTTTCTGCATATCAACCCGACGTGGATCGGCGATAATACTTCGACCACCCAACGCACGCGGACCGAATTCCATCCTGCCTTGAAACCAACCAATCACGTTACCATTATCAAGCAACTCGGCCGTTTTATTGATCAAATCAGCGTCATCAAACTGCTGATAAACGGGGCGATATTTCCTCAATGCACGCTCAATATCGATGGGAAGAAATTCCGGTCCGAGATAAGAACCCTGCATTGAGTCGGGCGATGCGGGCGTTCTATCTGCATCAAAATATAAATGATGCGCAGCGAGAGCGGCTCCAACTGCTCCGCCGGCATCCCCGGCCGCAGGTTGGATGTACAGATTCTTAAATATCTTCTCGTTTTGCAACTTGCCGTTAGCCACACAATTCAAGGCAACTCCACCCGCTAAGCAGATGTTTTCTGATCCCGTTATTTCACGAGCATGAGCCGCCATTTTAAGCACAACTTCTTCGGTCACTTTTTGGATGGCAAGCGCCAAATCAGCTTCGTGTTGGAGCAACTCTCCTTCCCCTTCGCGGCGAGCAAAACCAAACAACGCTTCCCATTTGCGCTCATTGGTCATTCGAAGTCCGGTTGCATAGCTAAAATACTCCTGATTGAGCCAAATCGAGCCGTCCTCCCGAATATCAACTAAGGTGGATTTAATCTTTTCGATGTATTCTGCCACCAGTTCTGATTCGGGATTTCCGTACGGCGCCAAGCCCATGAGTTTATACTCTCCCGAATTAACTTTGAAGCCAAGAAAATAGGTGAACGCGGAATAAAGTAATCCCAACGAATGCGGGAACTTCAATTCTCTCAACAACTTGATTTCTTTGCCTTTCCCATGACAGATCGTAGCCGTTGCCCATTCCCCTACTCCATCGATGGTTAAGATCGCGGCATCCTCAAACGGAGAAGGATAAAACGCGCTTGCAGCGTGACTCAAATGATGCTCCGGGAAAAGTAAATTCACCTCAGATTTGGTGTACTCACCCACATTTTTCAACTCATCGTAAATGAGTTTTTTCAAAAACATTTTCTCTTTTAACCACACCGGCATGGCTGTGATAAACGAACGAACTCCTTTGGGAGCAAACGACAAATAGGTTTCCAGCAGACGCTCAAATTTGAGAAAAGGCTTATCGTAGAATACTATGGCATCTAGCTCGTCGATGGATAATCCGGCTAAATCCAGACAGTATTTAGTTGCTTCAACCGGAAAATCGGGGTCGTGTTTTTTGCGAGTAAATCGCTCTTCTTGAGCTACGGCAATAATGCGTCCATTTTGCACTAAACAAGCTGCCGAGTCGTGATAAAATGCCGAAATTCCTAAAATGTTCATGGTGTAGATGAAGTTGCTCAAAGATAGCAAAACCCGAACTTCTGCCAACCACTTTGTTTTTATTGCTTAGTTAGTTCCTTACCTTAAGCCCACACTTTTCATCACTATCAATCTAGCTACATGATTATCTCAATGACCGGCTTTGGGCGAGGTGAGGCTGCCGGAAACGGCCTCAACGCTACTGTCGAAATAAAAACTCTGAACAGCCGATATTTAGACGTGAGCATTCGATTGCCGCAAGTTTTACAACACAAAGAGCTGGCGCTAAAGGAATTATTTCAGAAAAGCGTGAATCGTGGAAAATTAAATGTGTCGGTAAACCTAACTCAGCAGGATAATACTGAGCCGAACATCAAAGTTGATGAAGACAAAGTGCGAACGTACGCACGAGTTCTGAATGAAGTACGAACTGCGGCCGGAATTGACGAGCCTATCAGTATAAAAAGTATTCTAAATTTTGGGGATGTGTTTGTATCACAGCAGGATGATGAGGAATCCATCAACCAAAAATGGAAACTGGTGATCGAAGCCGCACACAATGCAATCGGCAATCTGATGCAAATGAGAAATCAGGAAGGTGGGCAACTTCGCAGCGATTTACTCTCAAGAATCGCGAGTATTGATGAAACTGTAAGTGAAATTTTAACCATTACCGATGGACGCGCTAAAGACGTTCGGGATAAGCTACACGAACGCATCAAGCAATTGGTAGAGGATGAAAATATTGATGAGGAACGCCTCGAAATGGAAGTGGCCATTCTTGCAGATAAGATGGACATCACCGAAGAAACCGTGCGTTTACGCGCTCACTTAAAGTTTTTTGTGGAAGCTATTGAGCAGCCTGAACCTGCCGGTCGCCGACTCAATTTCCTCACCCAGGAGATCAACCGCGAGTTAAACACGATCGGTTCTAAAGCGAATGATTCGGAAATTGCGCATCATGTTGTAAAGGCAAAAGAGATGCTGGAGCAGATCCGCGAGCAAGTACAAAATGTTGAATAATAGCTTTGAGATGTGAGGATTAAGCTTTGAGCAGAGGTAAGATTATTATACTTGTTTCGCCCAGTGGAGGCGGTAAGAGCACCATTGCAAAGCGGTTATTCACAGACTTTGAAGACCTGAAATTTTCGGTATCTGCAACCACGCGCGCCCCTCGCGATGGTGAGGTTGACGGCAAGCATTATCACTTTATTCCACGTACTAAATTTGATGAACTCATCGCTGCTGAAGAGTTTTTAGAGTGGGAAGAATTCTATGGTGGAAGCCGCTACGGAACATTGCGTTCTGAGGTTGATAAAAAGCTGAATTCGGGCTATTTTATTCTACTTGACATCGAAATAAAAGGTGCGCTAAACGTGAAGCGTATTTATGGGAATGAAAGTTTGGGATTATTCATCAAACCACCCTCTTTCGAAGTGTTAAAGCAGCGCCTGATGGCCCGTGGCACAGAATCTGAGGAAACTTTGCAACTCCGGCTTGATCGCGCAAAAGAAGAACTTGAGTATGCCGATCGGTTTGATCGGATAATTATTAATGACGATCTGGACACAGCCTACGCACAAGTGAAGCAAGCTGTAACAGATTTTATGAATTCATAACTACATCTATGTCTATTCAAACACTCGACATTGAAAAACTAAAAGAAGTAACCGGTAACAAGTACGAGTTATTGGTTATCATGTCTAAGAGAGCTCGCCAGATTGCAGCTCAAGAAAAGCTTGAGCTTGACGAAAAACTTCAATACTTCGAAGGTTTCGAAGATGATGACGAATTTTCGTTCAATGAAGAACAAGAGCAAATCTCAAAAGCATTCGAAAAACTTCCTCATGCTACTCGTCGCGCCATTCGTGAAATGGAAAACGACGAAATTTACTACCGAAAGCCTGAAGTTGAGTAAATCATGCTCTCCGGGAAACGCATAGTTCTTGGTGTTACCGGAGGAATCGCAGCTTACAAGGCTGTCTTTTTACTTAGAGAATATCAAAAAGCGGGAGCTGAAGTGCGGGTTACAATGACCCCATCGGCTACCCGCTTTGTTGGTTTAGAAACCTTCGCCTCCCTCTCCGGCCATGATGTTGCCGTTGAAATATTTCCCGAAGAAGCCGGTGCCGATGAATGGACGCGACACATCTATTGGGGCGAATGGGCTGATCTGTTTGTTATCGCACCATGCACCGGAAATACACTGGCTAAAATCGCGAATGGCATCTCCGACAATATGCTCACAGCTACTGTGTTAGCCGCTCGATGCCCAATCCTCATCTGCCCAACCATGGACGGCGAGATGTACGATTCGCCATCGGTAGAACGAAACTTGAAACAAGTGCAGGATTTTGGTTATCACGTGCTCGAGCCTGAATCAGGATTTTTAGCGAGCGGTATCGAAGGAAAAGGCCGACTTCCGGAGTTTGATTCTATTCTGGAAACGTCGAGCGAAATAATCGGCTCTATTGAAGCTCCGCTTACGGGCAAAAAAGTGGTAGTTACTGCCGGACCGACTCGCGAACATATCGATCCTGTTCGATTTATCTCCAATCCAAGTTCGGGAAAAATGGGCTTGGCAATGGCACAAGCGGCACAACGTTTAGGTGCTGATGTAACCCTAATTCATGGTCCTGTTTCTATTCCTCTTCCCGAGGATATGCACAAAATCGCGATTACTAGTGCCGACGATTTATTTAAGGCGATTCAACGCTTTGCAGAGGCAGACATGATTGTGATGGCTGCAGCAGTTTCCGATTTCACCCCGGTTGAAGTTCACGATCATAAGGTGAAAAAAGGAAATGGAGAATCTAAGATAGAATTGACAAACACAGTGGATATTCTTTCGTGGTTGGGCGAACGAAAACCCGATCATCAAACGCTGGTTGGCTTTGCGATGGAGACCGAAAATCTGCTCGAGAATGCTCATCAAAAGTTGAAAAAGAAAAACGCCGATTGGATTATTGCCAATTATCTTTCCGAAAAAGCTTCCGGTTTTGAGAGTGATACAAATACTGTACATTTGTTGAATACTTCGGGCGACCATACATTTAGTGGTACAAAATCCGAAGTAGCTGAACAAGCATTGAACGTAATTGTACGTGCAGTATAACCTCGTATGAGAAAAAGCCGGCTGGTCTTAACTATTCTATTATTTGCAGCGTGTGTATTATCTACCATTTTGCTGGCCACTGCACCGCCAATCCACGTTAATACGATAACTACCGAAGCTGAAGTAGATTCATTAATTGAACTCACTTTTTCTGATTATGGAGTCAAACGTTCGCAGTACCGGGTGCAAACTCTAGAAATCGATACTGCATTTTCTCGAAAAGTCTATCGAATTGATGTACCACCTCAATTCTCCAAAACATCCTTTCATCTAAGGCTCCAAAAAGCGGTTTCGCCCTTTGGTTTGGAAGTTCCGGCTAAAGTTTTTTTCCCGGATAAGGATATGAATATCCATATTTTATACAACGATACAATTTGGCGAACACTTCGCCTTCAAACTAAAAACGATTGAGAGAAAATGGCAGAGAGTGCACTTTTAAAACGATTTCAGCTGATTGAATTCCCACAGCCTCCGATCTTAAAAACAAAGTATCCAATTTTTCTTTGCCACGGTTTTGGAGCCATCGGTGCGATGGTAAAACCCTCTCCTCTTCACGATCCCTGTATGTTGATGCGTGAACATGGCATCGTTGCTTTTGCACCAAATGTTGTGCCGTATGCCTCTATCGAAACAAGAGCAAAAAACTGGGTTCGATTAATTCGGCAGGTGTGCGACGAACATGGATTTGAAAAGATAAATGTGGTTGCACATAGCATGGGCGGGCTCGATATGCGACATGCTCTTTGTCATTTAGGTATTTCTGATCGAGTGGCATCGTTAACCACGGTTGCAACTCCACATCATGGAACTTATTTAGCGGATTTGGTACTCAAAACTCCTGAAATTCTCACAGAACGTTTAAGTGAAGTAGTAGATTGGTTTGGTAATAATGTGTATCCGAAAGAAAAAAGTAACGCCATTGGCTCGGTTGAGCAGCTCACTCAAGGCTATATCAACGACTGCTTCAACAAGGAAACTCCGGATAACGAAAACGTCCCAATTTTCTCCTATTCTGCCAGTGTTGGCAAGGGAACAAACTACCCGCTTAACCCAATTTTCAAATTCCAGAATTCACAGATTTTCGAACATGAAGGCGAAAACGATTCCTTTGTTTCGGTTGAAAGTGCGAAGTGGGGAACTTATCTGGGATGCGTAAACCTATCTCATCTCAACCAAATAAACGTGCAGGTTTGGAAAGAGGCGAAACCAATTTATTTTAACTTCTGGACCGGCGTTTTGAAAGATCTTCATAAAAACGGTTTTTGATTAACGCTCTAACTCAATCAAACCCTATGAATTCTGTAAAATTAACTTTTGCAATCATTTTTGTTTTGATGACCTTAACACAATGCAGTTCTACCGATCCTGAAAATTCTACAGAAGCTAACAACGAAAACATGCTTTGGGCAAAAACAGTAGGTAATAAAGCTCAAGGAATAGATTCGCTCTATTTTCCTAATGCATTGAAAATCTATGGGCATGGTGAGTTGTATTTGGGCGCATCAGAAATTGCCGAATATTGGTCGAACCAAAAGATGAGTATCAAAGAAATCGAAACTACTTTCTCGGTTATCGCTAATAACGACTCCACCTACATCTATGAAATTGGCTCATTTAATGACGATAGCGGTAGAAACTTTGCTCACCTGTTGATTAAAAATCAAGGTGAGGGAATCCCGAAGCGTGAATTAGAAGCATTATCCCTTTACAGCGCCACCAATATTGAAGAAGTTAAAGCAGAAATCTCTGATCAACGTGATCGTTGGATGCATTACTGCAATACTCATCAAGTTGATTCGCTGGTGATGAATCTATATTACCCGAATGCTGTTTACTATAACCATCGCACGCCTATTAACGATCAATCTGCTTTGATTCAAGAATATGGATATATGGGAAATCAGCAATATTCGTTAAAACTGATACCCTTGCATCTGGAAGTGATCAATGAACAAGTAGCCTTCGAAATCGGACAATGCGAAGGATCCTATAATGGTAAATACATGCTGATGTGGTTTAAAGATGAGCAAGGGGAATGGAAAGTACTTATGGATTCTAACATCTAAAGTTATTCAAAATGAGAATACTTGTAGTTGGTGGAAATGGAACCATCGGTAAGCGAATTTGTGAAGCTCTAAAGGAAGAACATGAAGTGATCATTGCTTCAAGAAATTCCGGCGATGTTCAAGTTGATATTACCGATTCTGCATCTATCAAAACGATGTTTCAAAGTATCTATACAGTTGATGCTATCGTTTCGGTTGCCGGCGAAGCTAAATGGGCGTCTTTTTCGGAACTAAGCGAGGAAGACTATTACATCGGTATCCGAAGCAAGCTTATGGGGCAAGTTAACTTGGCTCGAATGGGGCTCGATTATCTTTCCGATGGAGGCTCCATCACCTTAACTACGGGTATTCTTGCTGATCATCCTGTGTTAAAAACCAGCAGTGCCGCAATGGTTAATGGAGCCATTCATAGTTTTGTGAAAGCTTCAGCACTTGAAATTAAACATGCCCGAATTAATGCGGTTTCGTTGGGAATGGTAGAAGATGCCTACGAAAAATACCACTACTACTTTCCGGGGCACAACACGGTTCCTAATAAAAGAGTGGTTAATGCTTTCCTGAAAAGCATACTTGGCGCCGAAACTGGATCGATAATCATAGATTATCCTTAATATTTTACGTCTTTTGATCGGGTAATCTTGATTCTATTTCATTTCTTTTCAAAAATGTAAATTAGATCAAATTCAACAACATCAGGCTTTTGTTATGCGGATACTACTTTCTCTTGCTCTCATCTTTCAAATTTCTATAACAGTAAACGCCCAACAGCATCAAATTTCTGAAGATAAAATTGATCGATATGCGCTAAACTCGATTGATTTATTCCGTGAGTTATTAAGCATTCCAAACGATGCAATTAATCACGATGATATCGAAAAAAATATCATCTGGAGCGAAGAACAATTTTCGAAAAGAGGCTTCTCACTTACACGAATTGAAACTCCCACCGTTCCTCTGCTACTTGCTGAAAAACGGGCTTCCGGTGCAGAAAAAACGGTTTTGATTTACTTACAGCTTGACGGTCAACCCGTGGATTCCAGCCGATGGATGCAAGAAAATCCGTATAAACCGGTGCTGAAAGCAGAAAATGAATCGGGTGTATGGGAAATCATCGATTGGGATCGTATCGACGAATTCAATCCCGATTGGCGAATCTTTGCCCGATCGGCAAGTGATGCCAAAGGTCCCGTTGCCGCTTTTCTCGCCGCGCTTGATTTAGCCGAAGATGAAGGTATTGAGCCAAATTATAACATTAAGGTCATCATGGATTATGAGGAAGAACTCGGTTCGCCGGAACTTCCAAAAGCGGTTCTCGAAAACTCTGAATTACTCGCCGCCGATATGCTCATCATTTTTGACGGACCGAGCCACATCTCCGGAAATCCTACCCTCACTTTTGGTGCACGAGGCATTGCCACCGTTCAGCTTACAACTTATGGACCTGTTGTAGCTCAGCATTCAGGTCATTTCGGGAATTATGCACCGAACCCGGCCTTCAGGCTAGCTCGTTTACTCACCTCAATGAAAGATGATGACGGCTTGGTAACCATTCCGGGGTTTTATGATGGCATCGAAATTTCGCCCGAAGTCGAAGAAATTCTTCGCGCCGTACCCGATAATCAGCAGGGAATTAAAGAACGACTCCAAATCGCAGAAACCGATAAAGTGGGACGTTTTTATCAGGAAGCCATTCAATATCCATCGTTAAATGTTCGCGGGATGCAATCGGGTTGGATTAATGATGAAGTTCGAACCATTATACCGGGTTGGGCTCGTGCAGAAATTGATGTTCGTCTTGTTTTGGAATCTGATCCAGATCGACTTATTGGTCTCATTAAATCACATATCGAAGATCAAGGTTATTTGGTGCTAGATCGAGTTCCTACTAAAGAAGAACGACTGGAGTATCCAAAAATCGCCACCTTTACCAGTAATATTTCATATCAATCGTTCAGAACTCCTTTCGATTCGGAGGTTGGATTATGGCTTCGAAGTGCCATTCAAAATGCTTATGGGCAAGAACCCGTGATGATAAGAATGAGTGGTGGTTCTATTCCTATCTCGCCATTTGTAACTACACTTAATGTGCCTGCGGTTACGGTACCAACCGTGAATCGGGATAATAATCAGCATTCTCCTAACGAAAATCTGCGCTTGGGGAATTATCGAAATGCTATTAAAACGATGGTGTATATCCTGGCAGAAGATTTGTAAGACTACTCGAAATCTACATCAGCCATTTTGCGAAGCAGGTCGTAATCGGTGAGATCGTATTGGATTGGAGTTACGGTAGCATAGCCTTCGTTCAGTAAACGGATATCAGCATCAGTTCCGTCATCCAATAATTCAAACTTGCCGGTTAACCAGTAGTACGGTCGGCCAAATGGGTCTTTACGTGCTTCGTATTCTTCCACGTAGCGGCTGTCGGCCATGCGTGCCCAGCTCATATCTTTAAACGGTCCAGCCGGGGCGTTCACGTTCAATGTAATCCCTTTAGGCAACCCATTTTCCAACACCAACTTGACAACCCGACGTGCAGCTTCTTTACAACCACTCAAATCGGCATCGAGTCCAAATTCTGTACAACTAACCGCAATGCTCGGGTAACCAAGTATGGTACCTTCGGTAGCAGCACTTACCGTTCCGGAATAAAGGATATTAATCCCCGCATTACTTCCATGATTGATTCCACTGAGTACTAAATCCGGTTTGCGATCCAAGAGCTGACCGTGAGCTAACTTTACGCAATCAGCAGGGGTTCCATTTACCGAAATTCCATCAAAACGATCGGTAACCTTAAGTTTTTGAGATCGCAAGGGTTCTTCGATGGTGATGGCATGCCCAACCGCACTTTGCTGGCGATCGGGTGCAACAATAATCACATCTCCAAATTCTGCGGCTACTTCTGCCAGCGCTTTAATTCCGTTACTAAAAATCCCATCGTCGTTACTAACCAGAATCAGTGGTTTTTTATCGCTCATTTACGCTCCGTATTGCTCGTCTTGATTTGGAAAATCTTTGTCTTTTACGTCTTTGATGTATTGTTCAATAGCGCCGGTCATAACCGAATGGATGTCGGCATATCGGCGTAGAAATCTTGGATTAAATCCTTTGTTCATCCCCAGCATATCGTGAATTACGAGTACTTGTCCGTCGCAATCTACGCCTGCCCCAATACCAATGGTAGGAATGCTAATTTCGGCAGTAACTATTGCCGCCAACTTTGCAGGAATTTTTTCTAACACGATGGCAAAACAACCGGCTTCTTCCAGTAGTTTTGCATCAGCGATCAACGAATCAGCCTCTTCTTCTTCCTGAGCTCGAACTTTATAAGTTCCAAATTTATAAATGCTTTGAGGTGTTAACCCGAGGTGACCCATCACCGGAATACCTGCATCCACAATTTTTTTAACGGTATTGATGATTGGCTTTCCGCCCTCAAGTTTTACCGCATGTGCGCCGGCTTCTTTCATCATTCGTCCGGCAGAAATCAACGCTTCCTTGGGCGTTACCTGATAACTCATAAACGGTAAATCGGCAATAACCAGCGCTCGATCCACTCCGCGTACCACACACGAGGTATGATAAATCATGTGATCGAGCGTCATTGGCACAGTTGTTTCATGGCCGGCCATCACATTACTTGCAGAATCGCCCACTAAAATGATTTCGATTCCTGCCTGATCCACAATTTGCGCCATGGTGAAATCGTAGGCGGTCAGCATCGAGATTTTCTCGCCCCGATGCTTCATTTCAACCACAGTTTGTGTTGTGATTTTCGCTGGTTTGGATGATCCCGTTTGCGTGCTCATTACCCTTCCTTTGGCACAATGGCTGCCGATGCTTCCAGTTCACAAGCGATCTCGCCGTCAACGGTAGCTTTACCGATCATAGTAACAAAATTACGGCGCATTGAGCCCAACTCTACTTCTAGCTTCAATTGATCGCCCGGAACAACTTGTCGGCGGAATTTGCAGTTTTTAATGCCTGTGAATACCATCAGATTCTTCTCAGGATCTTCCACTTTTTGTTGCATTAACAAAATAGCACCGGCTTGAGCTAAGGCTTCAACCTGAAGCACTCCCGGCATTATTGGCGCACCGGGGAAATGTCCGTTAAAAAACTCTTCGTTAACGGTTACATTTTTGATAGCTGTAATTTTTTCTTCTTCTAACTCCAGTACCCGATCAACAAGTAAAAACGGATACCTGTGCGGTATCACTTTCTTAATTTCTTCTATTAGCATGATTTTCTTGTAATTTGAATGTGTGGCCGAATATACGATTATTGAACCAATCCTACATAAATGTACGCGATGCCACCCGTTAAGCGAACAGCCCGGTAATCGATAAAGGTATTTGCTTCTTCCATAAGTTTTAGAAAGTTCTTCCCGGCCGGGAAAGTAGCACTGGTTCTTGGCAAATAAGTATAGGCTTCGCGATTACCGCTTAACCAACCACCAACCGTTGGCATAATGTGCTGGCTATATAAATTATAAGGCAATTTCATTAAACCCTTTGGCTGGCCAAATTCCAATACAACAACTCGTCCACCCGGTTTAACCACGCGCGACATTTCTTTAAGTGCGGTTACAGGTTCGTCAACATTTCGAATACCAAAAGAAATACTGGCTATATCGAAGCGATTGTCTTCGTAAGGAAGGTCCATGGCATCGGCCACTTCAAAATCAATTTCGAGGCCGTTCTTTTTTGCTTTAGCCGGGGCGGGTTCAATCATAGGCGCACAAAAATCGGTGCCCAAAACATAGCCTTCTTTACCAACCGCTTTTTTGAATTCGATGGCAAGATCACCGGTGCCGGTTGCACAATCTAATACATGATCACCATTTTTGGCTTTGCTCTCTTGAATTGCCTTAGCTCGCCATGCGTGATGAACGCCAAACGAAAGTACCGTATTAATTCTATCATAATCGCTGGCGATGTCTGCAAACATCGAACGTACTTTTTCACTCATAAAACTTCATACTTTTTGCTATGCTAACCATTCTATTTGCCAAATGGTTCTAAAGTTTTCAAAGATACGGTTATTTGTATCGAGAGGGAGATTTATTTATTCCAAACCAGTTCACTTTTGGGCAAGTGATCAACCCTATTTAGTTGAACGGCTTCAAATGCACCATCTTTCCACACTATATGATTGATGGATCCATTTTGATGTTTAATTTGATGCATATTTTCTAAACCATAATCCAACATGCCGGCCAGCAGAATCCTGATTAATCTGCCATGAATGATCACCGCTGTATGTTCATGACCGGTTTGCGCCGCAATTTCTTTTAGTTTGGATCCAGAACGCTGAAATACTTCTTCGGGCGATTCTCCTCCCGGAACCTTAGTGGCTGTATTTCCGGCTTTCCATTGCGATTGAGTTTCTCGAATCTCGTCGACAACATCATCGAAAAGCTGCCCTTCCCAATCGCCAAAATCCATTTCATCCAACTCAGAAAAGCTTTGATATTCAATTCCTCTTTGCCTGCTAAGGGGTTCTGCAGATTCTTGAGCGCGTTTAAGGCTACTTGTAATAATTTGAGATATTGCTACCTCTTGCAACGCTTCAGCCACACAATCGGCTTGCATTCTACCTTGTTCATTTAATGAAGCATCTATGCCTCTACCTTGTAATTTTAGCGATTTATTGTAATCCGTTTCACCATGCCTGATCAGGTAAAAATGTTTTGCGCTCATAAAGTGAGTGAAATGTTTAGGTGTTTGAAGTAAACGTCTCTGTATAGATTTCGAAGCCCACGTTCGAAAGTGAGAATTTGATTATCTGTATCGCTAATCTCCTCGGATGACAGCCAATTCCAGAATTTATCTTCGTTTACAATTTGGGCCATATTAACTTTGGTGATGTAGGTCTCGTTGTTTAACCTGTGCCCGTTTTGATAAATGTTCACCTTCATGGTCATTTTGTACACAGGCCCGGGATCAATCAAATTGAAAGTAAATCCTTTCTTCACCTGCATCGACTCCACTTCGAAGTGCAAGCCAGACTGATCGGCATTATCAAAATAAATGCCATCTAGTTGATTCGAATATCCCAACACCACTTTATCTAAATAATAAGTTCCTTTCTGCTCTATTATTTTTTGATCATTGATCTGATTTCGAGACTGTGAGTTTAAAATTCGGCTTTCTACTTCCAAATTGGGAACCGAAGCTACACTCACCACATTAAAATTATCAACCAAAATGCTGGTTGGTGCACACGAAGCAATCACAAAAAACATGAGAACCCAAATCAGGTTTTTCATTTCTTCTTTCTCGTTTTATGATAATTCTGCAAGCGGATCAGCTCATCCTGCATTTCATCTACCGACTTCGTCAAGATCCCTTCACTCATTCCATATCGGATGAGTAACATGTTCAAAATTCGATCATGGCGTTCTACTCCTTTTTGCTTTCTACTCTCGATAAATTTCATCAAAAGGCGCAGCAAACCCACTTTAAATAGAAACACTAATCCGACCCCGTACCAAACCCCGGTCATTTGTGAAGGCACGAACGGAATCATTCCCGTTGAATTAAAAGATATTCCGATCAGAAGAAGAGCAGAGATTCCATATAAAAATCCATCATTTGCAAATACTTGCATCAATCGGGAAGCCCATACACTGGTTAAAGCAGCAGTGTTCAGGTACACAAACAGATAGAAAAGTATGGATATAATAAACGCCGTTAGGGGAGGCATCCATAAAAACAGAAGCACGAAATACAGTAACAACGCCAAGCCATCAACGCTCACCACCCAAGCATCCGCCTGTTGAATTATGCGTTCGAGTCGAACTTTTTTTAGTAGCCCGGGCACATAGTTTTCAATTCGCTCTCTGGTTATGTGATACCAAATTCCATTAGAGGTGGATATACCGTCGGGCATTTCTAACATTTGCCATTTCGACTGGCCAACTTTGCGTGCATTCATAGTTCAAATATAGGATACTCAACGTTAAGGTTCATGCCTGAGCTACCGTTGCAATCCCGATTTTTCGCACTCCCGCATTTGCTAGGGTGCCTGCTAACTCAAAGGTGGTTGCTCCGGTGGTAAATACATCATCTATTATTAAACACGCTGCGTTTCTTAACACATTTATGTTTGTAACCTCAAAAGCATTTGCGATGTTCTTATTTCGCTTTTCAAGAGTAAAGCCTGTTTGCGTTGCAGTATGTTTTACCCGGGTTACAATTTCTTCGCTAATCAATGAACTTCCCGTGCTTATGCTCACTCCTTTTGCAATTTTTCTGGCCTGATTGTACCCTCTTTTTTTCTTCTTTTTTCGATGCAAAGGTACCGGTACAATCACCCACTCTTCATCTTTTAGAATATTGTGATCACAAAGAGCCGCGCCTAAGGTTTTTCCCAAATCTACTCCTACTCCACTTAACTGATTGTACTTTAAATCGTGCAACAGATCTTGAAGGAACCCGCCTTTATCAAAATTCCAGAGTGCATATTGAAAGGAAACGGCTTCAGGTAAAAAAATACCCGAAGTTGAATTTCCCTCTCGCAATTCGGTGCGTTCGAAACGCGATTTAAGGCAAGTTGAACACAAAAACTCGGTAGTATCGGGCAATTGCAAACCGCATAATTCGCAAACATGAGGAAACAGTGCTTCCTTTATACCACCCGCTATGTATTTGATGTTTAGAATAACCCCAATTTTTATTTTCTCTTTGCTTTTGCTGAATGCTTTAATTACTTAGTTTGCTTTCAAAATAACAACGCCGAAATTTACGCCGTACCCTATGTCGCTTGGGAAAGATTTAGCTGCCAAAAGAAAACGTTTAGGTCTCACTTTAGAGGAGATTCAAGGCCAGATTAAAATCCCAACGCATATCATTTCTTCTATCGAAGATGATTCGATTTTTGAACAGATCGAGACCAACAAAACGTACACCCGCAGCTTTGTACGCTCGTACGCTAAAGCTCTTGGAATTCACGATCAAGCAATTGTTGATGCCTTAGATTCGATCGAAGCCGGACTGTATAATCCCGGATCGGTTTTGGATGATGATATTGCACTTTCTGCTGAGGAAGAAGCTGATTCGGATGAAAGTTTGGTCACTTCCGATGAGTCGAAAATTGTTCTGCAAAAACCCGACATCGAAGAAAAAGATCCCAAACCAACCCCTACTGTTGAGAATGTAAATTGGGCAGATTTAGGTAAACGTTTTAACGCACCGGCTGCGAGTACAAAAATAATTCTTCCGGTAGCCATAGCTTTTGTAATCATCGTGTTGGCGATTCTCATTTTCATCTACCGCGAACCCATAATGGGCTTTTTCAGCTCCGACGACCCCATTGAAAATGCAGAAGTTTTGGGTGATGAAGAAGCAACTCCACTAGTTAACGATGCATTGATTGATAGCACTGCTTTGGATGCAACTTCAACCGAAGACCTCATCCCTGAAGTCCAGGATACACCGCAGGAATTACTCGATGAAGAAACCGAGGACAGTGATGAACCCGCAAGCCCAAGAGCGGTAAATCTGCCATTCAATGATTCGCTTACCGAAACGCTCACCGTAAGTGTATATGCAGCTTTTGATAAACTCGAACCGGTAAGAGTAACATCCGATTTTAACTGGCGAACCAATCCATTTTGGATGGAACAAGGCCAGGCTTACAATTTCAACTTTACCGACACACTGCTTGTGCGTGGCCAATATACGCGAATGCTTCTCATGTTTAACGGCCATGTAATCGAAGAACCATTCGAAAACTATTACGATGATTCTTTTGATTCGATTATGCTCACAAGAACCATTTTATCTGATGAAAAATATTTCGTTCAACCTTCAGCTGTGTTCCCATACGAAGTTGGCCCGCCGGATAGCTTAGTCTTCCCACTTTCGAACTAACACTTTTACTCCATGAACAAGCAAGAAGCCATTAAACGGGTTGATGAGCTACGTTCTCTGCTGAATAAAGCTAACGAAGCTTACTATCAGGATGCTCAGCCTTTTATGAGCGACAAAGATTTTGATGAGTCATTAAAAGAGTTAGAAGCGTTAGAGCAGCAATTTGATTTAGCATCCGTTGATTCTCCCACACAAAGAGTTGGTGGCGAAGTTTCCTCACAGTTTGATTCGGTACAACATCCTGTACCCATGCTCAGCCTAGATAACACGTATAATGAGCAAGAACTCAAAGATTTTGATGGGCGCGTACAAAAGATTTTGGGACATACCGACTATAACTATCTGGTAGAATTGAAGTTTGATGGCGCCTCCATCCGTTTACGCTACGAAGATGGAAATTTTGTTCTTGGCGCTACCCGAGGTAACGGCGAAAAAGGCGACGACATCACCCGAAACCTCAAAACGGTACAAGATATTCCTCTTACACTTTCCGGCGATTATCCTTCAGTTGTGGAAGTTCGCGGCGAGGCATATATGGAACGGGAAGCGTTTGCACGGATGAATGATCGTCGTGAAGAAGAAGGCCTGAGCGTGTTCGCTAATCCCAGAAATTCAACGGCCGGTTCGCTGAAAATGCAGGATCCAAAAGCCGTGGCACAACGTCCAATTCGGTTTTTTGCTTTCGATCTCATCTTCGATGATGAAGATCCTAACATCACCCAATGGAAGAAAAACGAGCTCATTAAAGAGTTTGGATTGCCTGTTAACGATCACCCTACGGTGTGCAATACCATCGAAGAAGTGCTGGAAGTCATACATCGGTTTGATGCATTACGTCATGAACTCCCTTACGAAACCGACGGAGTGGTCATCAAAATCAATCAGGCAAATTTACGTGATCAACTTGGGAGCACCTCAAAGTTTCCACGCTGGGCAATTGCTTATAAATTCGAAGCAGAGCAAGCGCAAACAAAGCTCAACGACATCTCGCTTCAAGTTGGTCGATTAGGAACCATCACTCCTGTTGCTGAACTCGAACCGGTACTTTTAGCCGGAACGACGGTTAAACGAGCCTCTCTCCACAACGAAGAAGAAATCCACCGAAAAGACATTCGTATTGGGGATACTGTTTTGGTGGAAAAAGCCGGTGAAATTATCCCACAAGTGATAAGCGTAGTGGATCCAAATCGGGAAAGTCGCTCTGAACCATTCGATTTTCCGGCACATTGTCCCGCTTGCGAAGCCGAGCTTATCAAATACGAAGACGAAGTGGCTTGGCGATGCATCAATCCGGAATGTCCGCCACAAGTTCGAATTAAAATTGAGCATTTTGCTTCCCGTGATGCTCTTGATGTTGAAGGATTGGGGGAGTCGGTTGTGGATCAGTTGGTGTCGGAAGGATTGATTGCCAATTACGCCGATTTGTTTGATTTGAAACTGGAACAGATCATACCTCTGGAGCGAATGGCCGAAAAATCAGCTCAGAATCTAATTTCCGCCATAGAAAAAGCCAAGATGCAACCCTTCGATCGGGTACTTTACGCATTAGGAATACGATTTGTAGGCAAAACGGTTGCCAAAGATCTAGCAAAAGCATTTAGTTCAATCGAGCGATTACAAGCAGCGACCGAAGAGGAACTTTTGGCTGTTGATGCGATTGGTCCTAGAATTGCAGAATCGGTGATCCAGTTTTTTACCAACGAAATCAACACAAACATTGTAGCTCGTTTGCAAGCAGCCGGTTTACAATTCGAGATGGAAGAGCAGGAAATGGCCTCATCAAAGTTGGAAGGGAAAACGGTTGTATTAACAGGATCTCTCCCATCGCTTTCGCGCAAACAGGCCTCTGAAATTATTGAAAAGCATGGTGGAAAGACTTCCTCATCGGTTTCCAAAAAAACTGATTTTGTACTTGCCGGGGAATCCGCCGGATCGAAACTAGCTAAAGCTCAGGATTTGGGAATCACCATTTGGGATGAAGCAGAATTCTTAAATTTTCTAGGCGAAGAACCCGCCTAACGATTAGGGGTGGCATCACCTAATTCGAAGTATCAAATCCATATTTCAGTTTAACATATCTAATAATCTGCTATGTGCCTTTATCCCTTTGATCCTTTGCCACTCTGCCCCTCTGATCCTCAGTCCCTTTGCCCCTCTGATCTTATGCCCTCTTTTCATATTCCTAATTCCTGAATGAATTACCTATCTTCCGAAAATCATCAAAATTAGCGGACCATGGACATCAATCCCCTTGATACAGAACAGATTGGGTTAAAAACGCTCGAAAAACACTTGATTCGATCTAGAAGTGAGGTTTCGTTAAAGATTGGAATCCCCCGCGAGCATTCTAACGATGAACGGCGAGTTTGTCTAACTCCGGGTGGTGTTGCTATTCTTAAAGCTAACGGTCACGATATTTATATCGAAAAAGGTGCCGGTGATGAAGCTAAGTTTTCTGATCGCGACTACGCCGATTCCGGTGCTGAAATTGCGTTTAGTTCAGAAGATGTATTCAAGAAATCGGAGTTAATCCTAAAAGTTGCTCCACTTAGCGACGAAGAAATTGAATATGTACAACCGAATCAGTCCATAATTTCAGCTCTGCATTTGGGGAACCAAAAGCCGGAATATTTCGAAGCGTTAACTAAAAAATCGATCACCGGAATTGGATATGAGTTCATTCGGGGTTCTGATGGCGAGTTTCCTATAGTTCGGATGATGCACGAAATCACCGGCTCGATGTCGGTGCAAATTGCAGCACACTACATGGAAAACCTGAGCGGTGGGCAAGGTGTTATGTTGGGTGGAATTTCAGGAGTTCCCCCAGCGACGGTAGTCATTTTAGGTGCCGGCATCACCGCAGAATATGCAGCCCGAACCGCACTAGGTTATGGCGCACAGGTTTTTGTAATGGATAACGATCTTGCAGCTCTTCGTCGCCTCGAAAACGATCTAGATCGAAGAATAATTACAGCGGTAGCAAACACGCAATATCTCAGCCATGCACTTAAATTTACTGATGTTATAATCGGCGCAGTTATGGCCGAAGGAGACCGATCGCCGTGCCTGGTTACCGACGAAATGGTTGCCAGTATGAAACCGGGTAGCGTAATTGTTGACACGGTAATTGATCAAGGTGGATGTATAGCAACGAGCCGAGCTACAACCCATTCAAATCCGGTATTTCAAGTACATGATGTTACCCATTATTGCGTACCAAATATTCCGTCTAATGTAGCCCGTACTGCAACGAATGCCTTAAATAATGTACTTGTGCCTTATGTGTTAGCTGTCGGTGAAGCTGGCGGAATTAAAGAGTGTTTATGGGAAAACGTTGCCCTTAGGAATGGCACCTATGTGTATAAAAATCATCTTACAAAAAAATCATTAAGTAAGATGTTTAACATGCCTTATCGAGAAATTGAGATGCTTATCGCCTCACAGATATAACGTAAATGTCTGAACTTTCTCCCTCAAATTATAAGCGCATCAGTTTGATCAATTGGCTTCTTAGCATTCCATTGATCGTGCTTTTTGCATGGCCATATTATTACGTAGCCAAGTTGATCGGAATGGGCGAAGCATTAAGATATTTTGGTGCCTTCATTTTTTCACTTCCGTTTACACTAACAATCATCCATGGTCATGTTACCATGGCTCTAGGCAACTATCACAGACTTTCTTACTACCGATGGTTAACCGAACATCCTTTCAGTTTTGGGTTATTCTATTCCGACCTTCTCATTAGTACCCGATTCCGGCTTATTTTGTTGATTGTGAGCTTAATTTTTTTGCCGGTGGGATATTTAATTTCGTTATAAAAATACTTGTCTATTTTACGGTTGAGCGCTCTTCTCTATTCAGCTAGATTCGTATTTAAAAAAGCATTTATGATTTCTACTTCCGTTCAACAACAAAAAGAAACCCATTATGAAGCGCTTTTAAGTCGTGATCCGGAATATGTTGGTCTTTTTTTCGCAGCCATCAGAACCACGGGAATATTCTGTATTTCAACCTGTCGAGCTCGAAAACCTAAATTCAAAAACGTCGAATTTTTTAAGGATGCAAAATCTGCTCTTCAACATAGATATCGACCGTGTAAAGTGTGCAAGCCAACCAATTCGACCTTCGAGCCTCCGGTAGATATTCAACAAGCATTGAATATGTTATTTGAGAGCGACATCACTAAAGTTTCGGATTATGAGCTTAAGCAAGCCGGATTGAGTCCGGAGAAAATTCGACGTTGGTTCAAGGCAAATCATGGAATTACCTTTCAGGCGTACCAACGCATGCTTCGAATCAATACTGCTTTTCAGGATTTGAAATCCGGTTCTAAAGTTGCTCAAGCTGCCTTCGATTCCGGCTACGATTCACTTAGCGGATTCGGATATACGTTTAAAGTATTGACCGGAAAATCACCAAAAGAGACGCTAAATAAGCAAATTATTCAGCTTACCAAAACCGATACCCCGCTCGGTCCTATGTTTATAGCTGCAACGGAAAACGGTGTATGCATGCTCGAATTTTCAGATCGACGAATGCTCGAAACCGAATTTCGTGACCTTCAACTTCGTCTCAATGCTGTAATTTTACACGGAGAAAATGAAATCACAAAACAGACAAAGCGAGAATTAAGTGAATATTTTGAAGGTCAAAGGAAAGTCTTTACAATTCCGATAGACTCCCCTGGCACCGATTTTCAAAAGACTGTTTGGGAGGTGTTGCAATCGATACCATACGCAGGAACCCGATCTTATCAAGAACAAGCTCAGTTATTAGGGAAACCCAAAGCAATACGTGCTGTCGCTAACGCAAATGGCTGTAACCGTATCTCGATAGTAATTCCATGCCATCGGGTTATTGGCAAAGATGGATCGCTCACCGGTTATGGTGGTGGCTTAGAACGAAAAAAATGGTTGCTGGATTTCGAGATTTCTAATCGAGATTAAAACAAGAAGAGACTCTAGTTTTGCATCAATCTACCTCAAAATACATTCCCAAGGGTTGAAACCCTTTCTTTATTATGACCGAGCCAACTCTACAATTCGATATCAAAACCACGTCAAAGCTAGATCATAAACAAGAAGGGACTTTAGTCCCGCTTTTCTAGACCCTATTACAAACTCACAAGGGTTAGAACCTTCACTTGATTAGAACCGAGCTAAATCAACAATTCGATTTCAAAACCACGTCAAAGCAAAATCATTAACAAGAAGGGACTTTAGTCCCGCCTAACACGACTACCCAAATTACACTCCCAAGGGTTGAAACCCTTGCTTGATTATGACCGAAGCAAATCAGCAATTCGATTTCAAAATCCTATCCAAACCAAGATCTTCAACAAGAAGGGATTTTAGCCCCGCAAGTTCTTTGGGATTAATTTATCCAGTTCATCTAGGTATGTGTTGTTTTTATGATGTTCCTCTTGATTGTAAATGTATTGTCTGACTTTCAACACTTCATTATAGCTCAAAGAAAAAATTCCGTAGCCTTTTTGCCATTCAAATGGATCATCTAAGATGATATTTTTTATTAATCCAATGCGAAGATTCACCCTTTAATAGTTTAATAACTTCCGCCGAGTTTTGAGTACTTTTTAAACGTAAAAGACAGTGAACATGATCTTCAACACCATTTATAATGTCTACATTTATATTATTTAAGGATGCGTATGTCTTAACATGACTAAATAGTTTAAATCGAAAATCTTTAGTCAATACTCTTTTTCTATCCTTCGTACTCCAGATTGCATGTAACCAAATGATTGATAGTTTTCCTGCCATTACGTTCCCCCAAATTCTAAATTGAAAAACCCCTATTTACTTAAAATTTAGATAAATGACATCAATCTAGCCTACCAACACACATTCCCAATGGTTGAAACCCTTTCTTGATTATGACCGAGCCAACTCTACAATTCGATATCAAAACCCTATCCAAGCAAGATCATAAATAAGCAAGGACTTTACTCTTGCCTAATTCGACAACCTATAACTATTTCCCAAGGGTTAAAACCCTTGCTTGATTATGACCAAGCCAAATCAGCAATTCGATTTCAAAACACTTCAAAGCAAGATCATTATCAAGAAGGGACTTTAGTCCAGCCCCTTCTTTATTGCGTTTTGCTCAATTTATATCGAATGTCCGCTTTTGATTGCTTCTACTACGCTAGGATCCAGTAACGTTGAAGTGTCCCCTACATTTTCGAGATCGTTGGCAGCTACTTTGCGTAAAATTCGTCGCATGATTTTTCCGGAGCGAGTTTTTGGAAGTCCGGGCACGATTTGAATTTTGTCCGGTTTAGCGATTGGGCCGATGATTTTCACTACCAAATCAAGGAGCTCTTTTTTAAAGGCATTGGTGTCTTCAACATCTCCATCGCAAATCATAAACGCATACACGCCCTGACCTTTAATATCATGCGGATAACCAACCACAGCAGTTTCAACCACTTTTGGGTGTTCATCCAGCGCATTTTCAATCTCGGCTGTTCCTAAACGGTGACCGGAAACATTCAATACGTCATCCACACGACCGGTAATTCGGTAGTAGCCATCCTCGTCACGACGGCAACCATCACCTGTAAAATAATACCCTTTGTAGGTTGAAAGATATGTTTGTTTGTATCGCTCATGATCGCCATAAACGGTTCGGGCAATCGAAGGCCAAGGATGTTTGATGCACAAATTACCTTCCACGGCATTGCCTTCAATCTCGTTGCCATTTTCGTCCATCAACACAGGGAAAATTCCGGGAAGGGGAAGGGTTGCAAATCCCGGTTTGGTCGGAGTAATTCCTGCCAGCGGTGAAATCATAATTCCGCCGGTTTCGGTTTGCCACCAAGTATCAACAATAGAACAGCGACCACCACCAATGTGCGTATGATACCAATGCCAGGCTTCTTCGTTAATCGGTTCACCAACCGTTCCCAACACTTTCAACGAACTTAAATCGTATTTCTTCACGAAATCCATATCGAAACTCATCAATGCACGAATGGCCGTAGGTGCCGTATAAAAATGCGTGACTTTGTATTTCTCTACCACTTCCCAGAAACGACCTGCATCGGGATAAGTTGGCGTTCCTTCAAAAATTATACCCGTAGTTCCGGTGAAAAGCGGACCGTAAATAATGTAGCTGTGTCCGGTAATCCAGCCCGCATCCGCCGTACACCAATACACATCGTCGGCGCCAACCTGAAACACATTACGAAACGAGTAGCTTGTATACACCATATAGCCGCCGCAGGTATGAACTACGCCTTTGGGCTTACCGGTTGATCCGGACGTATACAGAATAAATAATGGATCTTCGGCATCCATTTCCACCGCTTCGTGTTCTTTGGATGCATTTCGAATTAAATTATGCCACCACCGATCACGTCCTTCCACCCAATTAATGTCGCGGTTGGTACGCTGACAAACGATCACGTGCTCAACAGTAGGGCATGTTTCAAGAGCTTCATCCGAAATATCTTTTAGTGGAACATGCTTATCCCCGCGTCGAAGTCCATCATTAGTGATCAGCATTTTGGCCTCACAATCGTTGATACGCTCAGAAAGTGATTGGGCTGAAAATCCTGCAAATACAATAGAATGTACGGCACCAATGCGAGCACAAGCCAAGGCTGAGATCACCAATTCGGGCGTCATCGCCATATAAATACAAACGCGATCTCCTTTTTTGATGCCTTTCTCTTCCAATACATTTGCAAAGCGACAAACATCTTCGTGCAATTGTTTGTAGGTGATGGTCCGACGGAATGAATCGGGGTGGTTCGGTTCAAAAATGAATGCGGTTTTATTTCCGATGGTGTTTAAATGGCGATCCAGAGCATTTTCGGTGATGTTTAACTTCCCACCTTCAAACCATTTAACATCGGCAGTTTCGAAACTCCCGGTTTGAACTTTATCCCATCGTTTTCGCCAGTAGAAGGTGCCGGCTTCATGATCCCAGAATTCTAGTCGTTCTTTCTCGCTTTCTTCAAAAGTTTCATGATATTCATTGAACGATTTAATATTCAGCCACATTGTTCTACTTGCTTTAAGGATTATAAATTTGGTTCGATATTGACCTTTTTTATACCAACTTGCAAGCACAATAATGTGCATAACAGGCAGAAAAGCGATTTTTTACATTCTCAATCTAACATGAACACAAACCTAGGCCGACTGCATATAGAGAAGTGGTTTTCCAAAAAAAACTGGGAAGTATTTCCTTTTCAAAAAGATGTTTGGAAAGCATTTTTAGATGGCAAAAACGGGTTATTGAATGCTCCCACCGGCTCTGGTAAAACCTTTGCATTGTGGATGCCCAATCTCATCCGATGGATCGATAATCATCCCGAAAATTATCAAACTTTAGAAAATAATGGGTTGCAGGTTCTTTGGGTCACTCCACTTCGAGCGTTGGCAAAAGACATACAGAATGCGCTTCAATCCTCGGTAGATGAACTCGGAATCCCTTGGGAAATTGGCAGGCGAACCGGCGATGTTTCAACTTCCATCAAACAAAAGCAGAACCGGAAAATGCCGGAAGTGCTGATTACCACTCCCGAAAGTATTCATGTGTTACTTGCTCAAAAAAACTATGCGCGGCATTTCAAGAACCTGCAATGTGTGGTTGTTGATGAGTGGCATGAGCTGCTTGGCTCAAAGCGAGGCATCCAAACGGAATTGGCTCTTTCCCGATTAAAAGCTTTACGCCCCGATCTTCAAACCTGGGGAATTTCAGCAACAATCGGCAATTTAGACGAAGCACTCGAAGTCCTGCTTGGTGATGATCACTCGAATGACAGATCGACTATTATTCGGGCGAAGATCAAAAAGGAGATGAAAATTACAACGGTTTTGCCCGATGAAGTGGAGACTTTTCCGTGGTCGGGTCACTTAGGACTGAATTTACTCCATAAAATCACACCCATTATCGATGCGCATACATCAACACTAGTTTTTACGAATACCCGTGGACAAGCAGAAGCCTGGTTTCAGAATATTTTGGTAGCGCGGCCTGATTACGCCGGTCAAATTGCACTGCATCATGGATCATTAGATCGCGATGTTCGAAATTGGGTGGAGCAAGCACTTCATGAGGGTATTTTAAAAGCGGTAGTTTGTACTTCCAGTTTAGATTTGGGCGTCGATTTCCGCCCGGTTGATACCGTCATTCAAATCGGAAGCCCGAAAGGCGTAGCTCGATTCTTGCAACGGGCAGGACGAAGTGGTCATCGCCCCGGAGCCGTTAGCTCGATTTATTTTGTACCAACGCATGCTCTTGAGCTGGTTGAAGCTGCCGCACTCAAAAGTGCCGTCGATGAATCAGAAATGGAAAGCCGTGACCCAATCCTCAAACCCATTGATGTCTTGGTTCAGTATTTGGTAACACTTGCAGTTTCTGATGGCTTTTTACCCGAGGATATTTTGGCTGAAGTTCGAAAAACCTTTGCTTATCAGGCGCTCACTGAAATCGAGTGGGATTGGGTGTTAACTTTTATAACTACTGGAGGGAAATCGCTGGGCAAATATCCCGAGTATTCGAAAGTGATTGTGGATGAAGATGGATTGTTCAAAGTTGTGGATCGGAAAATTGCCCGTCGCCACAGAATGAGTATTGGTACCATAACTTCCGATACTATGCTACGCGTGAAATATCTGTCTGGTGGCAGTCTTGGTTCTATCGAAGAAACTTTTATTGCTAGTTTAAATATTGGGGATAAATTCTGGTTTGCCGGACGTAATCTAGAGCTGATTCAGCTTAAAGAAATGACGGCTTATGCGCGAAGAGCTAAGGGTACTAAATCAAAAGTTCCAAGCTGGCAAGGCGGACGAATGTCGCTATCCTCGAACATGACGAAACTGCTTCGCAAAACCATGCAAAAAGCTATAAACGGCAATACTGACATGGTTGAGATTGAGGCGATCAAGCCGATTTTGGATGTGCAGAAATCTTGGTCCATACTTCCGGGCGAACATCAATTCTTGATCGAGAAGAGCTATTCACGTGAGGGATGTCATGTTTTCTTTTATCCGTTTGAAGGTAGATATGTGCATGAAGGGATGTCGACCTTGGTAGCGCATAGAATCTCGAAAATGGTGCCAATCACTTTCTCCATCGCCATGAACGATTATGGCTTCGTGCTACTTTCAGATCAGGAAATTCCCATCGAGGAAGCTCTCGAAAACAATATCTTTTCTCCGGATAATTTAATTGAGGATATATCTGCCAGTTTAAACAATAGCGAAATGGCAAAGCGTAAATTTTGGGAGGTTGCTCAGGTCGCCGGCTTGGTTTTTCACGGATTCCCTGGCGAACAACGCAAAACGAAGCACCTGCGTATGTCTTCCGGTCTTATGTTTGATGTGTTTACTGAATACGAACCCGGTCACTTATTAATTCAACAAGCTTTTGATGAAGTCATGTTTTTCCAGCTGGATGAATTGAGACTTCGTAAAGTGCTACTCAAAATTCAATCTCAAGAAATTGTGTTAAATCACACAAAACGCTTTACCCCCTATGCATTTCCGATAATGGTGGATCGCCTGAGGGGAAAAATGAGTTCCGAAAAATTAATCGACCGCGTTCGAAAGATGCAGGCACAACTTGAAAAACACGTTTGATGGATACAATGAAAGATTTTAGCATTTCAATTTCCGGTCAAACATTTGTGCTTCTGGCAGAAAAAGCCATGTTTTGGAAAGAAGAGCAAATGCTAATTATATCTGATGTCCATTTAGGAAAAGCAGGACATTTCAGAAAGCATGGCATCGCACTTCCAAGTTCGTCAAACGAGAATAATCTGCATCGAATTGATGAATTGATTCAACAAAGGAACCCAAAAACCCTACTATTTTTGGGGGATTTATTTCACAGCGAGAAAAATGCAGAATGGAATTCATTTAAAGAATGGCGGCAGCAACACAAAAACATCTCATTTAAGTTGGTGATGGGAAACCACGAGATTTATCCTACAACAGATTATGAATTACTTGGGATTGAGTGTTATTCGCACTATCAAAAATCAGATATATTGTTTGTTCATGATGAAAATGATATTGAATCTACTTCGGAAGTGTTTTGCATTTCGGGGCATATACACCCTGCCATTCGTTTAAAAGGAAAAGGAAGACAGAGTTTGCGATTTCCATGTTTTTATAAGCAAAACACATCTATGTTTATGCCTGCTTTTGGTAATCTCACCGGTACACACACGGTTAACCCTCGCAAAGGTGACCTTATCATTGCAACAATCGACAATCATTTACTTCGAATTCAGTAAAACACGATCAATTCTGTTACATGTATAAAAAAATATTTTTTTCGGCTTCATTTTTGGTAATTCTACTTTGTACCTCAAAAATGTTACACGCACAAATAAGCGATTTTGACCCTGATTTTTACTTTAAAAATTCGATTTCGATTCAAAAATCGGGTATGATCGTGCTCGGAAGTTGGGCAGGATTGAATTTATTATCAGGACTTGGTGGGAATTTTTATTTCAACAATGAGAGTAAATACTTCTTTCAAATGAACGCGGCATGGAATGTTGTTAATCTTGGAATTGCAGCCATTGGCTTTTCCGGTATACCTGAACTATCGTCGCAATTAAGCAATCAAGAAATGCTAGGTGAGATGCAAAATTTCGATAAGATATTGCTGATCAACGCAGGGCTTGATCTCCTTTACATCGGGACGGGATCATATTTACTTAACCGTGGATTAAAAAAGAATAATCATCGGTTCATAGGATATGGGAGATCAGTGATTTTACAGGGAGGGTTTCTATTGTTATTCGATCTGGCATTATATCTGATACATTCCCCTAATACTAAAGGTTTGTATCAAATAACTGAGAACATTACGATAACAGCTACCGGATTTTCATTGGCTTTTTAGCTACTCGTTCGATTTTCGCTTATAGCAATGATGAAGCCTACTTAATATGCGGGATTTTCTGGTGCGAACATTGGCACCGGTTAAACCGAACTCTTCTTTTGCTTCTTCCGTGGTTGCGTCTGGTTTGTCGATAAAATACTCGATAAACGTTTTGGACTTCTCTTGTAGCTCTTCGAGACACTCTTTTAAGATTCGCTGCCTTTCTTTGTCGAGAAGGTTCTTAATCTGCTCTTCCGGCTCGTATAAATTATTTAGAGCTTCTTCTTCGTACTTAAATTTATGTTCGCGCTTAGAATACCTCAAATATTCATGGCGACATGATTTAATAAAGTAACTGAAGATGTATTTATTCTCTTTGATTTTGTCTTTTCTAATTTGTTCAAAGACATCAAGAAATGCCTGCTGCACACATTCTCTTGCGGCAGTTCTTTTAGCATTCATCACTACACAAAGATAATCTTCAAGCCTGGGAATAATTTCGTTAATCAAATCCCGAGCTTTGTTTTCGTCACCTTGTTGAAGAGCTTCTACTAGATCTGAGTAATCAACTTTGGATTTCGTCAAAAGAATTAATCAATAATTTATGTTTAGTACTGCCCGAATCTAACAATAAATCAGATAGACATTTCTTCATTTTACTGTTTACAACAAGCGCTTAGAATAGCTTATTCTGAACTATTATCGGCACTTTCGAGTATTAAATTAGTAAATTTTAATATTTGTTTTGAGCAAAACAGAAAAATAGTTTAGGTTATTCGTGTAACAAAAATTAGATAATGAACTCTTATTCTTGACTAAAACTGTGTTATAAAATTATTACTAAATGTGATTTAATTTTGTAACAAACGAAGAATATAGAACTCTATATCTGGACTTTAAATATATACTTTAAATAAATACATACAATACAATGAAAAACGTTAAGTCTCTATTCGCCCTACTTACTCTTGTTGCTGTTTCTTTTGCCTGCGCTCCGGTTGCAGAATCTCCAATTACCGAAGCCCCAACTCCTGCTGTTGAAATAAGCACCGACGATGCCGCCTTCCCTTGGATCGACGATGCCAACAATTGCTGCGAAGGCAAGCCAATTCTTACTCGACC
>JAEPNO010000002.1:95848-339307 GCA_017643365.1 Balneolaceae bacterium
ACCATGAAAAACGTTAAGTCTCTATTCGCCCTACTTACTCTTGTTGCTGTTTCTTTTGCTTGCGCTCCGGTTGCAGAATCTCCGATTACCGAAGCCCCAACTCCTGCTGTTGAAGTGAGCACCGACGATGCCGCCTTCCCTTGGATCGATGATGCCAACAATTGCTGCGAAGGCAAGCCAATTCTTACTCGACCTAAAATCTAAGACCTCCCTTTTTAACAACTAATAACCAATACCAAAATTTATACCAAACCATGAAAAACGTTAAGTCTCTATTCGCCCTACTTACTCTTGTTGCTGTTTCTTTTGCTTGCGCTCCGGTTGCAGAATCTCCGATTACCGAAGCCCCAACTCCTGCTGTTGAAGTGAGCACCGACGATGCCGCCTTCCCTTGGATCGACGATGCCAACAATTGCTGCGAAGGCAAGCCAATTCTTACTCGACCTAAAATCTAATCTAATTTGTCGTGGTAATTGTAGCTATGGTGGATATATTCTTGTATGATTCTTTTCATATTTATACTGTTTCAATTTAATCCACCAATTGATTTAACGAATAAAGTATCAGAGCAAATTGAACTCTATACTAGTGCAATTACTAATAATGAAAATGAAGCTTTAAATTACTGGGCATTATTAAAGCTTCACTATTCTTCCTGTAAAACTAGTTCACTAGTTAAACGTCACGTTTCCACATCTCAGTCAATTAATTTAAAACGATACTTTAGTAAAGGAACGTGCAAAAACGATCTTTTCGAGATTGAATTAAAAGAATTAGTCTTGGAAATTTCATTAAAAGAAGATCTACCTGGATTAGTTGCTACTCATTCGATTTTCGCAGGTGATTCAACAATAATATCTTCTTTTTTAGAACAATTAGGTTCTAACTCGAAATCAATAAATAGCCAAAGTGAATTACTGCTGACTAAACTTTCGACTGGTTCGAAAATTGAAGTTACAGATATACCACACTCCTATAGATCTATTTTTCTTTTTGAGATTGTATTTAACTATCAGGAAGAAAAATACATACAAGAAGAATCAACTTTAAATTCGGAGTTATTTGCACAATTCACTAAAGAAGCTCAAATGTTGTCGCTTGAGAGATCAATCTATGATGCCCTATTTGCTTTCACTTTATTTAATGAATACAAATACCAGTCGTTAAGCTTATTGTCGTCTGCTTCAGTTGAAGATAATTTTTTCCCCTTTACTCAAGATCGAATTCGATTCTCAAAAGCCACAGCTTACGCAAGTTATGCAATTGGTAGATATGATCGGTCGTTAAAAATTCAGCGAAATATAATTCAGCCAATTTCAGAATTTTATGAAATCGAAACCGAATTAGATGAATCCAAATTTACCGAAGCAGTTAATCTACTTTCTCTGGGTAAATTTAATGATGCAAAAATAATTTTTGAAGAGCTTAAAAATCAAGGGGATGCACAAGTAAGTAGTGCGCAATTATTTAATAATTTAAGCATCTGTTATTTTAGATTAGGTGAAAAGAATAAATATATAAATTACTTGCTTGAGGCTTATGATGAGGCCGAAGCAAAAGAAGACTATAGTGTCAAACTTACAATCTTAAGCAACTTATTCTTCTACTATACTAGTATTGGAGACAAGAACACCGCTTTAGAGTATTTAGATCTTGCCGAACAGCTAGCAATAGAGAATAATGATCAATACCAAATTGCCAGAATTCAAGCTTTTACGGGAATATTTTATTGGCAAACTGAAAATGATGCGAGCAGAGCTCTTAAAGAATTAGAAATTGCTTCACAAGTGTTTAATCCCGTTCAAGATTTCTTTGATTATTCCAGAACGAAAAAAAGTATCGCTCAGATATATATTGAATTAGATTCTTTAAACATGGCTAGAGAATCATTAATAGAGTTAAAAGATGCCTCTTCACTAAATTCGAATACGAATGCATATATAGAATCTTTGATTGGACTTTTAGAAATCGCCCTAATAAGAAGAGATTTAAAAAAAGCAGAAGAGCTATTTGATGAAATTGAACTTTACTCACTAACCGAACTTGAATTCAAATCGATAGTTAAACTCAATACACTAACTGCTGATTATTTATTTATAAAAGGAGAGCAAAGACTCGCATACCATAAAATAAATCCAGTAGTGAATCAAGTCCTTGAAAGAGCCAGAACCACTATTGACACACAAACCGGGTTTTGGAGACAAGAGAGAGAATATATCTCAGCTTTCAATGTAGCTTTAGATATTTATATCAATTCGGGTAATTATTTTGAAGCACTTCAGTTACTGGATGAAATAAAAACCATTAACGATGTTGCACTTTATAACAGCCCAATCTTACGAGCGAATAATTTGAGCGAAGAAGATTTAGCTAAAGATCGTTTACTAAATGAGCAGATTCAAGATATAAGAAGCAAGTTTCTGAATGCAACTACTTCGGGTGATCAATTGAATTTAAAAACCCAAATAGATCAACTATCTGCGCAGAGGGAAGAAATACTAAATAAAATTCGAAGTACCGATCAAATTCAAAGTTATCCGATTTGGAAGGTTATTCAATCAGTTAATAATGATCAGCAATTAATACACTTTACTGAAGTAGGTGATTTATTATATATCACCTCAGTGAAAGATCAAAAATTTGATATCCGAACCATAGAATTCAGAAGTGCAGAAAAAGCCTTATTTGATAATGTGGCCAATAAAATTGCTATGTCTGAAACAGATTTGTTTGATTTATATCAGATTTATCAAATGCTGGAAATTGAAGATATTGTTGATAACAGTAAAAGCACTTTAGTTGTTATACCCGACAACTACCTGTATCGTATACCATTAGATATTCTCCCAACAAAGCAACCTGCAAACAGTACTAGTTATGGTTCTGCAGAATACCTTATTGAAAATTTTGACATAGAATATTTCGGATCCTTACATGAATACACTGAGAACTCCAGATATAATTCTATTGCTTTCGAAGTTGATCTTTCAGTTTTTGCAATTTCCGATTTCAGTGACTTTTTAAATTCATCATTACCTTCGCTGCCATTTGCAACTCAGGAAGCACGTAAGATAAGTGATGCCCTCTATTCCTTTAAGGATAAATCTATCTTTCTTGAAAATGAGGCTACCAAAGAGAATTTCATTGATAAAGTAAGCGAAAGTAAGATTGTTCATATTGCAACTCATAGCGAAGTATCTGAACAGGACCCTCTCTTTTCTACTATCTACCTGATTAGTGATAATGATGATGCTACCTCCACAAATGCATTATACGCCTACGAGCTATTTGATAAGAAATTAAATAGCGAGTTAATTATGCTTAATTCATGTAGCTCCGGATCTGGCGAGTATTTGCAAGGCAGCGGAATAATGGGCATAAACAGAGCTTTACGATATGCAGGTGCTAAAAGTCTAGCTTTAAATTTGTGGGCTGTAAACGATAAAGTTGCTTATGAATTTGCCGGAGAGTTTTATCAGGCAATTAACGACGGCAAATCAAAAGCGCAAGCGATGAAGCAGGCAAAAATGTACTTACTTGAATCTGGGAATGCTAACCCACATTATTGGGGTGCTTTTATGCTTTCAGGCAACCAAAGTCCAATCACAAAAAAACCGACTAATGCCGGTCTTTTGTATCCAATCTTGATTCTGATTATTGGATATATATCCTATTATTTGCGTCGTAGTTATACTATCTAACTTTATTTATAGCACTTAAGTAGCTTTCTGCAACGCGGCTATACTGTCCATCTAAATCCAAAGTTTTCTGCAATGCATCTTCGGCTTCAGCTAAACGGTCTAACTGAACATATGTGTTAGCTAGATACCAATACCCTTTTTCCAATATCAGAGTGTTGATTTCATTTTTATCTACCACATTTTGAAAACTAACGAGTGCATCAGAATAATTTCCGTAATTATAATGAATCGAGCCTAAGCTCAACGAGAGTAACGCTAACTCTTCGGTATCAGTTACTATAGTAATCTCATTTTCGAGTAACTCGATAGCTTCTTCGGTGTTACCATCATTGGCTAAACGAATTGCTGTTTTAATCACTTCGTTATTGGTAATGGCTGGCGAATCATTTGAACTTCGGTAGGTATCGTATTCGATCCAGGCAATAGTATCTAATTCTGCCGGGTTATTCGAAGCTGTATAATTAAGCACTCCAATTACACCAATTATTATAGCTATAGCTGCTGCAACTCCATAAGAGGCAACTTTGCGTAACTGATAAGTGGGTGTAAGGTTTTGAGATTTGCGCCCCTCTTTGATTACTTCTTTTAGATTAGCAACGCTTTTGGCGTAATCTAAATAGTATTCGTTTTGGATAAGCTCTGCCCAAAGAGCATCAATTTGCTCTTCGTTTAGTTTTCCATTTATGTAAAGATCAATTTTCCTCTCTAGATCTTTATCAAAATTACTTTCGATCATGATATTTATCGTTCAAGTGATGATTACTACAATTTATTTTATTTGAAAGGAATTGTAACGGTGAGCTTTATACCTTGAACTACTCTGCACGGCTCTACTCTATACCCTTATTCTGCAATTCCAACAACTGTAACAGGAAACTCTCAGCTACTTTTGTTGTTACCGTATAATAAGAGCATTCTTTTATGCTTTTGTTACAACCTGTTCAAAAAAAAATTCAAATATTTCGCACATTCAAATGTACGTCTGTAACTGCTTGTTACACATATAAGAGTGATCAACTCTCAATTAATTTCATTAGAAATGACTAATAATAAAATCAGTAATTCAGCCCTAATTATCTGCACCATTTTACTTTTGTGTGCGTGCAGTAATTCTACACCAACAACAATCCATGGTACTATTGATTACTTAGGTGATGCTGACTTCTACCTAGAATTTAAACCGTTGCACTATAAATATTCTGAAAAAAATCAGATTCCTATAGAAATTGAAGGCACAACTTTTAGAACTATTCTTGAATTAGATGAGCCTCAAATTGTATATCTGGGTATTCAAGATGAGAAATACCCCATATTTATTACACCCGGTGAGGAACTTACATTAGAAATTCTTAGAGCCGATTTTCCGGAAAATGTAGTTGTTGAAGGCACAGGGAAAGAAGCTAATCAGGCTTACCAACAATTTCTTGCTGCAACAAATGGGCTCGAATCTGAGATCAAAGCAGAAATGGACAAATTTAAAGTTGGCGAACAGAATACCGCTCTCGAACTTAGTTCAAAGAAAGTTGAACTGGCAGAGACCCATTTAAAGGACACCGATTTTAACGATCTATATCTGAAAACTTTAGGCGAAGATCTGGTCATCAGGTTACGAGCCATTGAATATTCAGGCCGCCATTTTCCCGACTTTGATGAAGATGGGGCACGAGCTGAGCTTTTCGAATATGCGAAATCAATTCAGTTTTTTACGCTTCCCGTGCTTGAAGCTCAACGCGCCGGTATCCGTGATTTCACTCATTATTTCTCACGAACTTTCGGGATATATGATTCTGTAAATCAAGCTTATGGCACAACATTAGCCGAATACGACATCAAACAAGTTGCATACAAAGAACTCAATGCGAAGCGAATGCAAGTAATTGAGCATATTGAGAATGAAGATGCCCGTGCATACGCAGAGCTTTTTCTGGTTGCAGAACGCATTGGGGAAATTCCACTAGACAATGCCACACCATCTTATCAAAAATATCTCAATGATTACGCTGATTATACCGAGTACACCTCCTTTATAACTTGGTTTTACGAGGAGATAAAAAGTGTGTCACCCGGGCAACCCGCAGTTCCATTTTCTCTACCTGATAGAAATGGCACGTTCTATACTATGAATAACTTTGCCGGAAAATATGTGCTATTGGATTTTTGGGCAGGATGGTGCCAACCTTGTCTTGAAGAGTTTTCTCATATGAATGAGATCTACGATACTTATTCAAGAGATCAGCTAGAAATTGTAGGGATTTCTACTGAAGTGGATAGCTTAGTATGGATTTACGACATCGAGCGTTTTGATAATCCATGGCCTCAACTCTATGGCGGCAAGGGTTTCGATCAAGAAACGTTTAAAGGGTATAAAGGAGGCGGTATTCCTTTCTATATTTTAATTGATCCATCCGGTAATATTGTACGATATAATGATATGCGACCGTCCTTTAACTTCACTGAGGTTTTGGATAGTTTACTCATTCATCATCAACCCCCAAATTAGTCACCGAATGATACGAATTGCAGTATTTGTTCTGATCATCTGCAACTTTGCCTGCTCAGCTCCATCAACACAAAAGAATTACGAAACAAAATATACCAATCAAGAACTTGGTCAACTATTAGTGGTGGGATTTCGAGGAGCTGAAATAAACACTGAAAGTGCGATAGTAAAAGACATAAAGGAATATAACTTAGGGGGAGTAATCCTTCACGATTTTGACGCTGAAACCGGAGAATTCGGCCGAAATATTGTTGATGCGAATCAGCTACTCAAACTTTCTTCAGCCTTGGTAGCATACAGCCAAAATCCACCAATCATCGCTATCGATCAGGAAGGCGGAATGGTATCACGTTTGAAACAAGAGTATGGCTTCCCACCTACCAAAAGTGCCGAATATTTGGGTTCTGTTGATAAAGAAGACACTACCCGGCATTATGCACGAAGTATTGCACAAGAATTTATGGTGGTAGGTGTAAATACCAACTTTGCACCTGTTGTTGATGTAAATAAAAACGCGGAAAGTCCTGAAATTGGATCGAAAGAACGAAGCTTCTCATCAAAGCCTGACAAAGTTATTGAACATGTTGGGTATGTGCTTGACGAATTCGACAAAGAAGGGATTTTATCAGTAATCAAGCACTTTCCGGGACACGGGAGCTCATCAAACACAATGCATAATGGTTTTGAAGATATCACCGAAACATGGTCGCCCGAAGAGCTCGAGCCCTTCAAAAAATTAACCGAGAATCGAACCATCCACGCGATAATGGCCGCACATTTGTATAATGCCAACATCGATTCGGTTTGGCCGGCAACCTTATCCGAACAAACCATTCAAGGACTGCTACGAGATTCACTTGGTTTCGGAGGTGTTGTTTTTGCAAACGATATGCAGGATGAAGCCATCATCGAACAATTCGGATTAGACACTGCCATCGAGCAGGCGTTAAATGCCGGAGTAGATATTTTAGTGTTTAGAAATAACGCTGAGTTTGATGAAGATATCGCCGAACGTGCTATCACAATCATGCAAAAAGGGATTGCTGAAGGTCGTATAAACGAAACCAGGGTAGATAGTGCACTTGCACGTGTTGGCCGCCTAAAAAAGAATGTGATTGAGGATTTATGCACTTGCCTGACATTCTAGCCTCTATTATCACTAAAACCGAAAATTTCGTCCGAAATGAACTTGAAGGCGAAGGAAGTGGACATGATTGGTGGCACATTCACCGTGTTAGAAACACGGCTCTTATGCTTGCAGAAAAAGAAGCTGCCGATTTATTTGTGGTTGAATTAGCGGCCTTACTTCACGATATCGCCGACCATAAATTCCATAATGGCGATGATACTGTAGGACCAAAAGTAGCAGGAGAGTGGCTTGAAGGTTTATCTGTTGAAGCAGAAATCATCAAACACGTACAGGAAATAATTCGTGATTTATCTTTCAAAGGAGCCAAAGTAGCAACTCCCATGCGTACAATTGAAGGAAAAGTTGTACAAGATGCCGACCGATTAGATGCCATCGGTGCTATTGGGATCGCTCGAGCTTTTGCTTATGGTGGACACAAAAACCGCGAACTGTATAATCCAGAAAAATCACCCACTCAGCACACTAGTTTCGATGCTTATAAAAATGATGCCGGTCCGACTGTGAATCACTTTTATGAAAAACTATTCCTCTTAAAAGATCGAATGAATACCGAAACAGGAAAAAGCATTGCACAAGAGCGTCATGAATATATGAAAGCGTATATTGATCGCTTCAATGCCGAATGGGATGGCAAAGCATAATATTTCGCTCTTGAGTATCAAGCTCGGATTCAATACTCTCTAACGTAACTTCAGATTTCTCTTACAATGACTTTAACACAGCTCTCTTACATCGTTGCCGTTGATAAATACCGCCATTTTGCAACCGCGGCTCAAAAGATTTACATCACACAGCCAACTTTAAGTATGCAGATCCAAAAACTCGAAGACGAACTAGGTGTACTTATCTTCGACCGATCAAAATCGCCGGTTATCCCTACCGATGTTGGTACAAAAATCATTGATCAGGCAAAAGTAATTTTAAGTGGAGCCAAACACATTGAAGATATTGCCGCTGTTGAAGATGGCGACTTAAAAGGATCTTTTAAAGTTGGAATAATTCCGACGATTGCGCCTTATCTAGTCCCTTTATTTTTAAAAGCTTTTGTGGATGCTTACCCACAAATTGAGCTTACTTTTGAAGAAGCTCTAACGGCCGATGTGTTAGAGGGCTTACACGACGATGAGCTGGATGTTGGGATTATTGCTACCTCAACCAACAACAATTTGTTTGAAACCGAATTATTTCAGGAACCATTTTTAGGTTACGTTTCTGCAGGGCATAAATTTGCCGGCAAAGAGTTGCTTAGACTTGAAGATCTTTACGAAGAAAATCTCTGGTTGCTAAACGAAGGGCATTGTTTTAGAGATCAGGTTATGAAATTATGCCGCAAAGAAAATCAAAAACTTAATCAAGGTAATGTGGTTTTTGAAAGTGGAAATCTTGAGACGTTAAAGCGCCTCGTTGAACAAGACTTCGGTGTTACTTTGATGCCGTTTTTAGCAATGGAAGATCACGACACCCGATGTGCAACCGGAGTGATAAAGAAGTTTACAGATCCTATTCCTACTCGAAAAATCCGCATGGTGTACAGTCGCGAATATCTGAAAAATAACTTGATTGGCGCTTTAGCTTCTACCATTATGAACACCATTCCAAGCTCGCTAAAAGATCAAAACTCTGAGTTATTATTAGATTGAAATGAGCCGAATAAAAAAGTCGTTTGATATTTTTTCGAGACAGGGTATTAAGTTTCTGTTGCTGGAACTAATTATTGTGTTTTTAGGTGTATATCTGGCTTTTTTGTTTCAAAATTATACCGCAAAACAACACATTGAATCGGAACAAAATAAAGTGTTGATAGGACTAAAAGCAGACTTAGAATATTTCCGATTATTCTTCCCAGGCTTTTCAACTAATGCCGAACGTTTAGTTCAAAACTGGAACGAAGTCTATTCTAATGATGGCCACGAAAATTTTTCGAATTGGCGATTTATTCAACCTCAATACAATTATACAGCCATCGAATATGCCTTAAATGTTGATGCCAACATTGTTGATTATGAATTGAATTCGAGTGTGGCCGAAGTTTACCAAGAGTTGTTAAAATTGCGGCATGCGGAACAACTGATCACAGAAATTGCCATGAGTTATCAAAGCCTTCCTAAAGGTACCATCAGCCAAGAACAACGAGCATTAATTAATGCTCACAATCTCCAAAAATTTAGGCTGTTCATCGACCGCAGCGTTGATCGGCATCGAATACTAAGACGTATAGCAGAAATCTCAGATAAAATCATGCCGGTAATTAACGATCGTTTTGATCCGGATGAACTCAAATCTATCGAATTAGAGTTAATTGCTAAACAATTTTCTATCTCGAATTCGCGTCAAATTGATGATTACTTACCATTGTTATTACAATACTTTCCTACCCTCAGCGAAGATGAAATTCGTTCAGCTTTAACTAGCCAAGAATAGGCTCAGTTTTAATAACTAAGGCAGATAAGAAAGACCTCTGCGTATTTTCCACATAAAGTACTTTTCGAGGAATACTTTAAAGAAATCGAAAATTACATTCGGAATCATTAGTGCGAAAACTCTTGGTTTAAACAAGGAGTTGCTTACAATAATTACTTCTTTTTCGCCGGCATCCATAACACATAATCCTGGAATTTCACCCCAAGCTTTTTCTTCTAGTTTTCCTGTGCCTTTAATCGTTTTTATCACATTATTTGCTACAATTTTGCCTGTTACATCACTTGGATAACCGGTTTTTGGTACGCTAAACGGTACTTCACCTTGTTCTAAGGGTGGTGCAACATTTACTGCCAAACCGGCTGCCCAAACGTTAGTTAATGTTTCATGCCGATAGGTTGGCAACGTTGGTATAAATTGATTTGCTGGGCAATTCAAACCGGGCGAATTTTCTATAAAATCAACGCCAGTAAAAGGTGGCATTAGCATCTTAAATTCGGAATCAATAACAGTTCCATCACTTAAAATTACTGAAGTTGCAGTCACTTCATTAACCCCAACTCCCGTATGATAGGTTATATTAAACATATCCATGAATTTTGTAAGCATGGCTTCGCCAAGTGGCATACCATCAATACCGAAATGACCTAAATATGGCTCAGGTGTAACCCAATGTAATTCAACTTTTTTGCGAATTTTCTGATCTCTTAACCATTTTTCGAGGTTGAAAAGAAACTCGTAAGCGGCCCCCATACATCCTGCCCCTTGAGTTGCGCCAATTACTATCGGGCCGGGTTTTTTCTTGAATTCTTCCAATTTTGCACGAGTACTCATTGCACCAGTTGGTGTTCCAATGTACATAGTGTGTTCTTTCAAACCGGGAACTGCGTCGAAGCGAACTTTGGGACCGGTAGCAATAATTAGATGGTCGTAATTGTATTTCCCTTTTTCGGTATAAACTACCTGAGCATCGGTATCTACATTTGTAGCCGTATCAAGTACAAAATGTACGCCTTTTTTTTGCGAGTACTTTATCGCGGGGTACTACAATATCATCAATTTCTCTTCTTCCGATGGGCACCCAAATTAAAGAAGGAATGTAAATGAAGTCGGGGTTTCTATCGATTAACATAACTTCAACTGCTTTCCCGAGTTTTCTTTTTATTTCCATGGCTGCTGTAGATCCAGCAAAATTTCCACCAACAACTAATACTTTCATGATTAACCTCACCAATTAATGTTGTAACACTAATTAAATGATAACTTGTGAAGTTTTGATGAAATCGGGTATCAATAATCTCTGATAAGACGAAGACTTAGCATATTTCTATTCGCACACTGCGATTCTTCGAACGAGATTTTATTATTCAACTTATTCAATTGAAGATACTTTCTGCTAAGCGGTCTATCAGTTTCATCAGAGTATTTTGTTATTTCTGAAGTCCAATAAAACCCGCCATTAAATACTCTTAGAGCTTTATTCTGCTCTAAAAATTTATCTAGCAAATCGTCTTTAAGCCGTTTACTTCTAAATCCACTCATTAAAAATTGCATGTTTTGGGTTAATTCCTTCCATGCTCTTGGAGCTAAAAACGAAAACAACTCTAAATAATCTTGTTCGGTTGGAACCCGCCATTTTTTATACAACGCATTTACTTGTTCAACGCCTTCGTAAGTATAAAGTCTTCCAAAAGAAGTAACTTTATTTCCTTTCAATAATGGATATGCACATTCAGCTCCAATATCGATATTTATATTCTGATCGCACCATATTTGGTTTCCAACTTTAATCCCCTTTAGATTGGTCTGATGCATATCTAAACTCCTTTTTGTTTGAGCTATTTGATCAACAACTTGCTTTAATTCGTCGGCTTGATTGAAGGATAAATTGTTAAATATGGTGGGTTCCCGCCACAACCATGCACATTCTAAAGTGTATAAATCGTTATTCGTTTTCGATACTTCAACCAACACATCTTTTTCAACCCGAAATGTGCGTGACTGAAGCATATTCGAGTGGTTTTGAAGCTTCCTGGATACAGTCACAAAGTCTTTATGAACTTCGATATCGAAATCTTTACGAAGAGATCGCTCCTGATTTTCTTCTGTACCTTTGTATGTTTCTAACTTGTGTGAAAGCATCTGATTTTTTCTTCTACTTCTTATTCTCGACCAAACCCCACATAAATCTTAATAATTAGCCCAAAATCTAATCTATGGTGATTTATTCCATCATCGATGACCTAATCTGTCACCCCTTTCCAGTATTTTTGATATAGTTTAAATCAGCAATGAATTTTTTGCGCTCAAAAGCTATTCTCCTTTTATGATCAGAATCCAAAAAGCAGGACATCACGGCATCTTATTACCCGATTTAAACATCGGATTAGATTACAGCGGCACTAAAGCTGATCACATTTTTATATCACACGCTCATGCCGATCACATGCCACGAAATCGAAAGTTAACGGTGTATTGCACACGCCCTACGGCTCGTTTTATGAAATTGCGCGGCTTTTCGGGGAAGATGATTGAAATGGAGTTTGAACAACCATTGGAAACTGATTTTGCTCGAATCACCCTATATCCGGCCGGACATATACTCGGCTCCGCCATAACTTTCATCGAATCGGATGACGGTTCTGTTTTGTATACCGGCGATTATCGAACCCCACCATCACCTGCTTCAGAAGGGTTCAAACTTCCGGATGCACCCGTTGATCAATTCATCACCGAAGCCACCTTCAGCCTTCCGATTTATAAGTGGAAATCGCATGAAGAACTAGCGAAACAGGTATGCAATTTTGCGAAAACCTCTTTAAGTGATGGCTATACTCCTATATTTCTAGCCTATAACCTCGGCAAGGCACAAGAATTAATGTATATGCTGAAGGGACTCAATCACCCTATGCAAATTCACGGCGCAGGATTCAAACTTTGTGGAGTCTATGTGGATGAGGGTTTTGATTTAGGTGATTTCGAAACCTATAATCGAGAAACCTGTGAGGGAAAGATTTTGATAGCTCCCAGCTCAGCACCTGACACAGGTTTTGCCAGCAACTTGAAAAAAGTGCGAACCGCCTACTGCAGTGGTTGGGCAAGCAACGAAGCTCGGCGAACCCAATTAACTGCCGATGAACTTATCCCTCTCTCCGACCATCTCGATTTCTTTGAGTTGATTAATTTATGTGAGAAGTTGAAGCCTAAAAAAGTGTGGATTACGCACACTCCAAATCCAAAAGTGGTAGAACATTTCCTGCAGAAAAAGGGAATCTCATCCGGGTTTCTTGATGTGGAGGCGCTTGGAAATGACTAAGCCTGATCCAACCAATAGCTTCAAACGACTATCGAATATTGCACAAACCATTTTCGAAACACGAGGAAACAACGCTAAAATCAAGCTAGCTGCCGATTACTTTCAAAGCCTTGATGACGACAACGATCTACTGATCGCCGCTCAGTTTTTGGGCGAAGGTGCTTTTTCTGATGTTTCTGGGAAACGAGCTTCGGTTGGGCACCGAACCATAGCCGTGTTAGCATCCGAGTTTTGCGAAATTGATTATGATTTGGTCTTTAAACCATGCCGAACGGTTACCGGCTCCTCATCCGAAACCATCCAAAAACTGTTCAATAATTTACCTGAGGCCCGAGCAAAATGGAGCAATGGAAAACTCACATTACAAGAAACATCTGATATTTACGAACAGCTTTATATCACTTCGAAAAGGGATTTAAAGCAACAGATCATCAAAGAAAGCTGGACAAAAATGTCCCCACTCGAAGTGAAATACTTCATACGGATTATGGGGCAAGGATCGCTACGCATCGGATTTGAGACGCGGAGTGTGGTTTCAGCAATTGCCAAAGCGTTTGGGAAAGATGCCGAGAAAGTGCGCTACGCTCACATGATCACCGGTAGTTTAGGTGAAACGGCGGTGCTGGCAAAAACGAATCGTTTAGAAGACGCCACATTCGAACTTTTTCATCCACTTTCGTTTATGCTGGCAAGCCCCATCGAAAGTCGATCTATAGAAAACTTTTCGGAGTACATCGCCGAAGAAAAGTTTGATGGAATGCGCTGCCAGGCTCATATATCCGGAAAGAAAGTAAAACTCTTCTCCCGCGATCTGAATGAAATAACGGGTAGCTTTCCTGAGATTATCGATTTTTTTGCGACTAAAAATCTGTCCGAAATAGTACTGGATGGTGAGATTTGTGTATTCAAAAACGATACCATCATGCCATTTCAGCATCTTCAAAAACGAATGGGCGTTAAGAAACCATCGCAAGCTTTGTTGAAAGAATATCCGGTGCTGTTTGTAGCCTACGATTTGATTTACAATAATGGGCAGCCTCTTTTTGATGAAGCACTATCGCAACGGCGACATCAACTTGAGAAAATCTCGCAAGCATATCACCTACCTATAACTTCGCAGATGGAAGTTTCAAGTTTGAGTGATGTAGAAGCATTATTCAAGCAAGCTTTGAATCACGGTAACGAGGGGCTGATGCTAAAACGCAAAGATTCGAGCTACGAATACGGTCAGCGAAAGAAATCATGGTTGAAGGTGAAAAAACCGAGTGGTTCCCTGGATGTGGTAATTTTATATGCTCATGCCGGAAGCGGCAAACGCGGTGGAACCTATTCAGATTTCACCCTGGGTATTTCGGTAAAAGACGACGATCGCTACGAGGAAGAATTCATCCCCATTGGCAAAGCTTATGGAGGCTATTCGAACGAAGAACTGGTAGAGTTAAACAAACGCATCAAACAGTTGACGCTTGAGCGATTTGGTCCAACTGTGTTGCTTAAACCTGAATTAATGGTGGAATTAGAATTCGAAGACATCCAGATTAACAAACGAACCAAAGCCAAATACACGCTACGATTTCCACGCTTCAAAGCTATACGATGGGATTTATCCCCGAACGATGCCGACACTCTAAAAGATGTGGAACGAATGTATCAGCAGAAAATCGATAAAGAGCGAACTTCGCAGACGAAAAACCCAAGTTTTATCATGAACGATTAGCCATTCAAAAACCAATAATCGTTCGCAATCCTACTACTAAAGCATCATCTAAACCCGGTGCTTTATTTGGGTTTTTGATGTATTGGGCGTCCATCTGTAATTTGAATGCACTTGAAACAACGATTTGATAAGTGAATTCGGTGATTAATTCGTCGGCTAAGTCTTGGTTCGTTGACTCCAGATAGGCTTCGCTGTTCATCGGTAAACTAAACGCGATGCCCATCTTATCGGCATCGCGATCCGGGAAAATGCCTTCGTACACAATACCTGCACCAAGATAGCCCTCATAACGACTGATCTGCTTGTTGGTGAGTCCATATCTCGCAAACACCGACAATCCCTGATTATCCTCCCCATTTTCTTTGAACGGCTTAGCTTCCACCATCGCGTACACCCCGGCATCCAGCTGTGATTCCACTTCCCAACCGATTCGTTCTTCCGAATATTTCCAGATACCAAGAATGATCCTAAACGGAGAGTTGGTTACTACATTCCTTCCCGTTGAAGCAATACTTCTGGGGCTGAATAATTCGATTTCACCCACCATCAAACTACCGTCGGAAGAACGAAGTCGAACTTTTGTGCCTGACGGATCAGCCGGATCGGAAGGGATTCCATCAAACACCGCGCCTTTCAACGAAACGCCGGGAATGAGATTCACTTTTAAGCGAGCAGCCAGCGATGTGTACGGAAATATTGAAGGACCAAAGCGACCCGAACTTGCAAATTCTGCTCCAATGCCATGCGAACTATTGATGAACAAACTACCGGTATTTGTGATATCGAATTCAGTATTGAGGTCGTATAAACCAATCAATAATGAGCTTTTTAGCGGTTTGATGGGGAAATTGGCCCACGCTTCGTACAAACGAAATGAATTGGGTGCTTCAATGTTCGATACCGTTTGAAGATCGCCCGTCAATTCCGATAAATTCCCTCCTTGATTCGCCAATCCGTACAGAAAGAGCGATACAAAATCCCATTCGCCCTTTACCAAAACATCCAAATTATCCATAAAACGAACACCGGTATCAAAGCCTCCGGTAGTGTTGGCGAATATATCTGCGGTATAGAACACTTTCGCCGATAAACGATTTTCTAAGCCATCGCTTTCCTGTGCAGAAAGCGGGTTACTCCAAAAAAGCGCACAGGCAATAATCCCGAAACACAAAGATCTTTTACTCATATAGTGAACGATTCATCTGTAGTTGTTTTTAAGTGTGCGTATAATAAAGCGAACCGAAGCTAGAAACATTCCAAATCTAACTTTTTGATATGAGTAACTGGACGCTCTCCTCTACCCCACCCCACGACTGGTATTTATGCCTCGATGTTGAATCGTATTTCGATCACGAACATGAACCTGAAACAATGTTTGAAGACGGATTTACACGTCCTGTTTCTGTGGGTGATCGAGATGTGATTGTCACCGCATTTTTTAATGGGGATGTGGATGCACCTGAGTTTAATATTGAGTGCAAGGAGTCTTTATCAAAAGAGGAAATCGAGATTGCTAACAAAAGCTTGGTTAAGATTCTGGGTACCGAGATGGATAATCGTCCGCTGTACGATCAGGCAGCAAACGATCCTGTTTTAGGAGATAAACTTTCTGCGCTATATGGATTGAAGCGAATGACCCGAGCCAATCTGTTCGAAGACATCCAAAACCGGATTGTTGAGATGCAGATGAATCATAAACCCACGGCAAAAAAGATGATGTACGCCATCAGGGAAACGTACGGCAATGCTATTGAATATAAAGGCGGAACACTTGCCGGCTGGCCTAAACCTCATCAGTTGATGAAAGCAGATCCGGCTAACATCAGAAAACTTGGCCCAACCCTGCGAAAAGGGCAATATTTGGTGGAATTATCCCAACGTATAGTTGGTGGTGAAATCGACATGAACTTTTTGACGACCACCGACCCTGAAACGTGCTACAACACCATGGTAAAGATCAAAGGCATCGGACCAACCGCTGCCCAAGATCTAATTATGATGCGAGGACGAAATGATGCGGTGTTTCCATCCAACAAACAAAAAGGACAAGAAAAAGGATTACGGCGATGGATTTTATGGAGCTATGGGTTAGATCCTGATAACAGCACCGATTCAGATTTTGCTGCGATCACAAAAAACTGGCAAGGCTATGAATCGTCTGCCCTGGAGTTTTTGTATGTGAATTACATTTTGCGCGAAAAAGAAGAACGAGCAAAGAAAAAGAAGAAATAAAAAAAGCTCTTCGGGTTGAAGAGCTTTGAATCTGATTAAGTATTTGCCGGATCGGGTGATAATCGGCTTCGAAGGAAAAAGAAGCCAAGCAAGCCACTAAAGAGAGAGCCTACGAAAATTCCAACTTTCGAATATTCAATCGCCTGTGCATCTGAGAATGCTAGTCCACTTATAAAAAGCGACATCGTAAAACCTATTCCAGTTAGGCACGCAATGCCGTAAAAGATGGTCCACACTTTTTCTGAATCGGGCAATTTGATAATTCCCAATTTACTGGAAATGAATACCGACAGCATGATGCCTACTTGTTTACCGATAAATAGACCAAATAGTATTCCAAGCGTTAATGTGCTTGAAAACGCTGCACTAAATTGCTCTGCTGAAAGGGCTACACCGGCATTGGCGAAAGCAAAAACAGGCATAATAAAATAAGCTACTAAAGGATGGAGCTTGTGCTCTAACTTGTGCAAGGGTGACTCCATTTTTTCTACACTATCTTCGATCATGTGCATGGCTGTTTCCTTGTCTTCTTTATCCGTGAAATTGATTGCATTTCGTAGTAAATCTACGCCATATTGCATTTTTAACAGATACTGATCTTTGTTTTTATGTGGGCTAGCTGGAACCAGAAACCCTAGTACTACCCCCGCAATTGTAGCATGTATTCCAGATTTTAAAACGGCAATCCAAAGTATTAATCCCACAAAAAGATAGAGTGCAATTGAACGCACATTAGTAATATTCATCGCAATTAAAATCACCAATGTTACTCCGGCAACACCAAGAGCTGCCATCGAAATTTTACTCGTATAAAACAAAGCAATTACCAATACGGCAATTAAATCATCGACCACAGCTACCGCAGTTAAAAATACTTTTGCCCAAATAGGGATTCGGCTGCCCAACAGTGCAAGTACACCAATCGCAAAGGCGATATCAGTTGCAATGGCAATTGCCCAACCATCAACATATTCGGTGCCCATATTAAATCCGAAGAAAATTAGTCCGGGTATAATTGCACCTCCAAATGCGGCAATTACGGGTAATAGTGCAGATTGAAAGGTCGATAGTTCTCCGTATTTGAGCTCACGTTTAATCTCAAGTCCGATTAAGAGAAAGAAAATAGCCATGAGTCCATCGTTAATCCAAAGGATGATGGGCTTCGAAATATTTGCATCCGGCAAGCCCACGGTGAACTTTGTTTGCAACGATTGCATGTAAAAGTCGGCCAAAGGTGAATTAGCAACAATCAAAGCCAATACGGCCGCAAACATTAGTAGTAAACCCGAAAACGACTCGGTTTTTATAAACTCCTTAATTGGAGACATAGGAGAAGTTGTACCATTAGAATTCATCGTAGTAATTTTTTAAAAAGACGGTTTGAAGTGTAGAAATGCGTAAATATTTAATCTTATTGAAAATTCTACCGTTCACCAAAATGATGGTGATAACATCCCAATGATGGGATGAACAAAATCGAGCGACAAACCGACTGCTCGAGGTATTTTGTGAGATTTATATGTTGAGGTACTTGATTAAACACAAGTATAAGATATAAGATTAATAACTGATTCTGATACGTATCGGCATCGATTACCGGAATTTAAATTACAGTGCTTCTAGAATCGATTTTCGATACTCGATAATTCGCCAAATCATGTAAATAATTGTACCGGGGATGATTACATAAAACATTGAGTTTTGTAGAATGGGTACAAAGCTTGAATTCATAGCGTCGAGCACCAGATAAGAAAGATATGTTGAATAGTAGATTAAGAATAGTGCACCATCGCGACGGGTAAGGTTAAATCCAGCGATGAAAATTGGGATACAGGCTATACTAACGGCAACCATAAATGGTAAATCGAGCCTAATGGCATCTGCAGAAACGGCCAACACATTGGGAGCGATTATAAGTGTTAAGCCCAGAGTGAGCAATATATTGTAAAGATTTGACCCCATTACGTTTGCCACCGCAATATCTGCTTTTCCTTTTCTGGCTGCTGATAACGAAGTTGCGACTTCGGGAAGTGAGGTGCCAATAGAAACGATGGTTAAGCCTATAACTAACTCCGACATCCCTAAAATGGTTGCAATAGTAACAGCGCTATCAACCATCCAATTTGAGCCAACTACAATCATCACTAAACCAATAAGTAATAACCCGATATTTTTGATGTAGAAGTACGCACCTTTTGCTAGCTGATCTGGAGTGGTTTCATATTCGAACACCTCCTCTACTTCTTCATTTGCGTCTTTCTTAATCTGGACGAACATATAGAACGAGTACCCAATTAAACCCAACAACAAAATTAGCCCATCTGTTGTGGTTAATTCCCCATCATAAGCTAAAAAATAGACCGTTGCACTTGCAACAATAACTATGGGCACATCTACTTTAACAACTCGGCGAGTAATATTTAGTGGAGCAATAAGTGCGGTAATCCCTAAGATTAGAAGGATATTGGCAATGTTACTCCCGATAATATTGCCCAATACCAGATCCGCACTACCCGACATGGCCGCTTTAATACTTATGGCAAGCTCAGGTGCACCGGTTGCAAAGGCAACCACGGTAAGTCCCATAATGAGTGGAGATACTCCCCATTTAAGGCCAAAATGATCTACCGCTTTTAAAAAAAGTTCGGCGCCGGCTATAAGGGCTATAAGTCCAAGTACAAATAAAACGATCGTCATTTCTGCTGATTAAGTGAGCCCGTTAAGGTACGGAACCGATCGTCAACAGAAAAAGATTGTGGCCATAGTTTCTTCGTTTTTTATTGTTAAGCCCGTCTCCTCGGGCGAAGACCCGAGGTCTCCTTGATTAAGCCCCAGGCGTTGTTCGGGAGACTACGGGTCAAGTATGCCCGCAGTGACCAAGTGGTAACAAGCGATGACGAAGAAAATATAACATCATCAATGCCCGTCTCCTCGGGCGAAGACCCGAGGTCTCCTTGAATAAGCCCCGGGCGTTGTTTGGGAGATCGCGGATCAGGTATGTCCGCGATGACGTGGTGGTAATAGGAGACTGCGGGTCAAGTATGCCCGCAGTGACAAAATGGTAACAAGCGATGACGAAGAAAATATAACATCATCAATGCCCGTCTCCTCGGGCGGAGACCCGAGGTCTCCTTGAATATGCCCCAAGCGTTGGTCGGGAGATCGCGGATCAGGTTTGCCCGCGATGACGGGTGATAAAGGGAGACTGCGGGACAAGTATGCCCGCAGTGAGGAAGTGGTGACAAGCGATGACGATGTTTACTCTAAACTGTCTTCTCCGCCTCTCTTATCTCGTAACTTCTTAATGGCATAAGCGCCACCTGCAGCGGCTAGCAAGCTAAGTCCCCCGTCGATGGGGGCATCTGCTGGATCGCTTGGAAAACCGGGAGGTCCCGGTATGCCTTGGGCTTCTACAACAATTGTGCAGATCAAAACCATTAATAGCATTCCAAAAATACTGCGTAATAACAGTTTGAATCTTTTTTTCATAGATGGTTTCATGATAATTGGTGTTTGAGTGTTAGAATCTTTAATCGCCTTTCTGTAGCAGCCTTGGCATACTGTAAAAATGAATCCATTTAGTTCTTTCTTAGTCAGTTTGACCACATAATTTCCAACTGGTCGTACTTTGCCTTCTTCGGAGTTACAGATGTCGCAATGATTTTTTTTCATGATTTTGAATGAGATAATTAGGGGAAGTGAAAGCCCAGCTAAGGGCTCCCACTCATTCCCCCGAAATTCACTATTTAATGAGCATCATTTTCTTGGTAAGTACTTTCTGGCCAATCACTAGGCGATATACGTACATACCAGATGCCAAATCACGAGCATTAAACGAGATGTTATAGCGTCCCGGTTGCTTCATATCGCCATCAACCAGCGTCATTACTTTTCTACCCAACACATCGAATACTTCGAGTTGTACTCTGGCTTGTTCAGGGACACCAAATCGAATTACCGAAGATGGGTTAAACGGATTCGGATAGTTTTGATACAACTCAACCTCACGTGGAATACCTAAATCATCTTCGTTGCTTACTGCTGTTCCACTAACCCGTAGTACAAATACCGGCTCAATGGTTTGCTTTGCTTTAGACTGTGCCAGCACGGTATTAAAAGGCAGCTTAAACGAATTCTTTGTTTTCGTACCTAGTGTAAATGCCGCAGAATTCTCTTTTTTGAGGTCGATTTCTTCACCGGTTTGTTGATTCACCAACGTGAAGTTCATCTGTTCCGGCAAGGCCTCACGATCCCAATTCAATGTGAACGCACCTGATTCGGTTGAATGCAGGTAGATTGGGTATTCCATCTCGCCTGCAAAATTCATTGGCAGGTTGTTGATCGAAAGACCCTGATCGCCCACCATTGTGTACAGATTGGCAAACTGTGAAGCATAGCTACCTAAATAGTATCCATCGTATGGATCGATTTCAGTGCTACCATTTTCGTCGAAACGAAGTGCCATTTCTGATTCTATATCGCCCTCTTTTTGGGTTAACAATAGCTTGAATGGTTCTTCAGCAACTTTTTTGATGTTGATAGATCCATCCGCATCTGCAAAATCAAAGCTTAGCGAAGAAGAAGTTCCTGATCCAATAACTCGTATGAATACCGACTCATAAGGTTGGATTGCACCAGTGCTTTTGATCTCATACGTCTTTGCGGTAGGATTCCATCTGTACACATAACTATTGGCTAATTCATCGGCTCTTTTCAAAGTAGCAATTACTGAATCAGCAGCTAATGGCCAGCCGTATGGGTTTCCAAAAAGTACAAAACCTTCGCTCCCCGATGTACCGGAAACACCATCATAATCCACGTTTTTAACCGGAACGCTGATATCCACACCAAATGGATTGCCATAGTTCTGTAGTGTTTTTGGCCAGCCGCCATCCACATCACTTTGCCCATCAAGTAAGTCGTCGTCTTCCCAAAGGTAAACCAGTAATCCTTCACCGGCGTCTAGTTTTGTAGTATCTAAGTCGGTAGTTACAGCCAGATACTGAGCGCTATCCTGAACGAAAGTATAAATGGATACGTCTGCGCTTGGTGCACTTGAATTCACTGCACCTTGGGTCCACACTTGATCTAACAGATCACCGATGGTGCTTGTAAATGGATTCGCAAGCAAGTACCACCCATTTTCGCCTGAGTTACCGGCTATCGTTGGATTTCCTTCAACGGTAAAGAACTCAAGAGAAACGGAATCGGCAACTTCACCTAGTTCAAGTTTTACCGTTGTGGTATCCCAAGCATATCCGGCAGGTTCGTAACCAAGTTTGTTACTTCCTGATGGAATGTATGTTTGAGATTGCGATGCAGTAACTAGTAAATCTGTTCCGCTATCGTAGGTTTCGTTGCTATTCTGGTCGATAAACAAGTTTCCAGATAAATTTTGAGACACTGAAATAGTTAAAGTTGAATCTGCAAAATCACCCGACAGATCGAAGAAACTTGAACCGAAGATATAGGTGCTATCTTTGTAGGCAACAACATCTGATCCATTGGAAAGTTGGATATCGAACTCAATTTCATCCAATACACCCATGAACTGGCTGAATGCAGTTATTCCACTCCATGTTACTGCTCCTGTACTTGTATTTACCGAAGTTGCTGCGCTTGCTACTTCAGTCCATGCACCGGTAGAGTTTGAGCCACGCTTGTACAGTTTGTACTCAGATAAGTTTGAAGACGTTAGCACTCCAGGACCATAGGTAAGTGTAAGACTTGTATTAAATGTTCCTGGACTACCGAACAAGTTAATCACAAAATATTTACCACCCAGACCACTTGTAAATCCAGCCGGGTATACATTTGGGCTGCCTGTAACTTCAGTTACTTGGATATCCACAGGATTGTCGAAATCATCCGCCATACTTAAAGAAGCATTTCCAACCGTTACTGACCCACTCTGGAAGTTAGTTGTTGAACTAGGAGCTCCTCCACCCATAGGCACGCCAGAGGTAACCCAGGTTGGTCCTTCCAATGTAAGATCTTTAAAGTTTGCCAGATCATCGACTGTGGTTCCAGAACCTTCATTCATCTGCCAGTAGGCATAAATTTCAGTTCTATCTGCATCCAAATTACTTGTAAACATACCTGCTCTGATCGCTGAATCGGAACGGACTTCTTGCCAAATTCTGAATTCATCCATCATTCCGTCGAAGAAATGATAACCTCCAGATTCCAAATATCTAGATTTACCCAAGTAGTAGGAATCAAAACCAGTTGTAAGTGCAGCAATTGCTACTGAATCTTCCAATACACCATTAATATATAATCGTACATAATCGTTGCTCGAAAGACTTGCTGCTAAATGGAACCATTGATCTTTGACAGCAGAAGTTGTACTTGTTGCACGACGCCATGCCCCAACCGTTCCTTCGCGAAATGTTGCATAGAAGTTATCAGTACTATCAATACCTATTTGAAACTGGGTCCCATAAGAAGCTGCCAACACCATTTTTCCATCTGTCAATGTATCTGGGTTCACCCACATTTCGAATGTAACAGGGTCCGGCATATCTTCCATTCTATCATCAAGTGGCTCGAAATAGTTATCAAATAGAGCATAATCATCTACTCCATCGAATTCTAAAGCATAACCCGCTGTTGATTCGAAGTTTATAGGTGAAGGGTCAGATATATTTGCCTCAGATCTGACGTATGAGAAACCACCACCATTACCGTTTGAGGTCCATGAAGTGAAGGTAATATCTAAATAAGTATCATGTTCATATAGCCAGAGAACCATCTCTTTACCCACTGATCCTGGAGGGTTACTACTAACAGCATCTCTCCATGGTTCGAACGTCAGAGATTCAACATCGCTGGTATTTCCAAACGACCATAATGTTCCAATAGGAGAATTACTACCTCTATTAAAGCTAGATTCTCGATTGGCATTAAATATCCCCTGATCATCGCCGCGAGTTAACCAAATATTGTATGCAATTCTATCCTGATTAGCTTCTTGTGTTGCATCTGCATAGTTCGCTTTAGTGAAAGTAACACTTGCAGGTGCATTATTACTTGTATCAACTGCAGCAAATTGGCTAAACGAAGTAATTCCATTCCAGATTGCGGTACCGGCAGAAGAGTTTACTGCATCAGCTCCGCCTAGGGAAGTCCAAGTACTTTCTGACCCTGAGTTTCTAGTGAATAGTTTCAAACTATCCGGAGTTGAGTCATAACCGGAAGGAATAGTACTTGACCCAAAATCTAAGGTCATATCAGCAGAGAAAGTACCCGGTGTACCAAATACATTGATTATAAATCTTGAGTCACCAAATAGTGAATTGTACGAAGAAGGATAGAATTCTTCATTTTCAAAAATACTGGATGAAGATTCGATTTCGAATGCGTAAACATCTACTGCATTATCAAATCCATTGGTCATATTTAATGAAACATTCCCTAAAGACAATGTGCCAGTTTGTACAGCAGTTGCTACATTAAGTGTTCCATTTCCTAAAGGTGCTGTTGATTGAACCCAACCATTTTCATCATAAAAATCAGCAGAGTAATCATTCAATTCATCATTGGAATCGCCGGTTCCTTCATTGAATTGCCAGTAACCACCAAGATTTGTAGTTAGACCTCTATATGGCTGATGCATGAACGTTCTGATTTCAGATTCAGACCGAACATCCGACCAAATTCGAAGTTCATCAACCGTTCCATAGAAGTAGTTGTTTTCGGCATATTCAGAACCTAAATACCAGTAATCATCGGAATCATCATCACCCGATACATCAGTAATTGCTGCAGTAGCTTCTGCAACACCGTTTACGTAAAGTGTGAGATTGCCACCGGACTCACCAGTTAATGCAACGTGATACCACTCATCTGTTGACACGGTTGTTGTACCCGTTACTGTTACAGTACTGCCACCGGTACCTTGTTGGGTATGGAAACCAAATAATTGGTTTGAGCTGTTTATACCAAGTACAAGCTGCTCTTCATACCAGGATAGGATATACTGTTGTTGATTCTGAAGATCAGGTTTTATCCATAATTCGGTAGTGAAGGCATCGTCAATTATTACTGTGCCTTCAGTATATAATTCAGCAAAGGAATCCAGACTGTTACCACCATCAAAACGGTAAGCATACCCTGCTGTTGTGTCGAACTCAACCCCTTCAAAACTCTGAGTAGTTTCTGTAATAGTTCCAATAGAACTTGTTAAATATCTCTCAGATCCTGAATTCCCATTATACTCAAACACAGAGATATAATAGGTAGTTGATAAACTTAATCCAGAAACTATTACAGAACCGGAATTATCGTTACTTACAACTTTAGTACCATCACCTAAATCAGTAGCACTGCTAAAAACTGAATCCGCTGTATAGGTAGTACTATCCTCAGGTGTCCATGTTATTGCTGCCCCTTCGCGTATAGCAACTAATTGATTAGCACCGTCGCCACCACTCCAGGATAAATTCAAAATAGTACCTTGATCCTGATCTACAGAAACTGTTGAAGCAGTAGTAGGATAAAGTTTAGTTGTAGTTGAAGCGGTTGCAGGTGAAGTAGTTCGATACTTTATTTCTGAATTTCCAGCATTATACTCAAATACTGCAAAATGATAGGTACTATCTGGAGTTAGACCTGAAATTGAAGCTGTATTTGAAGAACCACTATACACAACAAAGTTGCCTGAACCTAAATCAGAACCTGATCCAAAGTCTCCGGCGGTGTAGAATATATCATCGGTTGGTGTAACATCAACAGCACTTCCTTGCTTTGCAACTATTAACCTACCGGTTCCATTACCATTAGTCCAAGAAGCACTTAATGAAGAACTAAATACATTGCTAAGAGTTAAATTTGTAACAGCTGTTGATGGTGTAGCTGGTGTTTCATTTGTTAGATAATAAACATTCGGGAAATTCGGATTCAGGATGTCTAAATCATTATCACCATCATAATCGAATATAGCAGCACCAATATTAGAACCATTTGTTGTATAAACAACAGGGTCACCGATACCTCCGGAACCATCGTTATACGCAATGGTTACACGGTTAGAACGACCTACTATAACATCAAGGTCACTATCCCCATCCATATCCGCGGTTTCAACCCAAAATCCATCAAAAGCTATTGCAGTGCTTGTACCGCTTCCAAAAGATCCATCACCATTATTCAAATATACAGTGAAGCTACTTCCCCCGGTGGCATAAGGGTTAGAAACAATCAAATCTTTATAACCATCGCCGTCAAGATCGCTGGCAATTGCCCTTGTAGTGGAGCCTGATGGTGCAGAAAAACTGGTTTCTGACCCTAAAGTACCATCGCCATTGTTCAACATGATATCGAATGACTCATATCTATCTGATAATACAAAATCTAAATAGCCATCATTGTTAAGATCAGCAATATCAATATTGGCATTTTCTGTTAAATCATTACTCTGATAAAATTGAGTAAAATTCATCGCACCATCATTGGTGTACACATAGATTGCACGATTTGCTCCATTTGCATCTACAAGAATTACATCGACATTGCCGTCATTATCGTAATCTGCTATACCCCATTTGCCACTTGGGATTACAGCATTAGTAACTATACTATCTGCTCTTGTAAATACTCCACTTCCGTTGTTCTCTAAGAACACTAAGTATTTTGAATTACCGCGCATCACCAATATATCAACATCACCATCATTGTCTAAATCAGCATGTTGAAATGATGCCCCACCTCCAGGCATATTGTATTCAGTAGTAGAACCGAACCCGAAAGTTCCTGAGCCATCATTAAATCTTATCGAAATTTTGTCATTATAAGTCCCAACTTGATCTAAATCGCCATCACCATCCAGATCCATTCCTTCAAGTTGGCTTACATAGTTTGGAAAAACACTAAACTCACCTGAATAGCTAAAATATCCGGCACCCTCTGCCTTAGCAGAAAAACTGTATGTTTTCGGATAGGTTAAAGAGCTTCCTGTGCTATTTTCAACTCCGGTAGTAATAGTTACAGTGATGATCTCTCCTGCTCTGAACGAACTATCCGGGTCAAATGTCATAGTTTTTGAAGGGGAATCATAAGATATAGTACCGGTTAATTTACCTCTCTGTGAACCATGAACTAATACTGTAGAGCTAGTTAAAGTTGAAGAATTTATATCGTCATTAAATGTAGCAGTGATATTATCAGTAATTGCTACTCCAACAGAGTTTACTGTAGGAGAAACTTCGGTTACTTCTACAAATTCTACCCCATAATTAACAGATAGATTATTACTACCTCGGTTAGCTGTTACAAAGTCTAGTTGCCCATCTTCATTTAAATCAGCAATCATTACGTTTTCTGGCCAGGTTCCTACATCGATAGTTTGCCCAAGGCTAAATGTGCCACTGCCACCGTTTATTAATACTTGTGCTCCTGTACCATCAAAATTAACAGCTAATATATCCATATCGCCGTCATTGTTGTAGTCGAAGATGGCAACATCCTGGGCATTACTTACTGTATAATCTGTAGCAGCACCGAAACTACCGTTACCATTATTCAAATGTACACTAACTTCATTACCTGCATCGTATGATACCACCAGATCTAAGTAACCATCACCGTTTAAGTCAACAAATTCTGCATCTCTGGAATTGATGGAGGTATTTGTTGCCGTTGCAAAGGTACCGTCGCCATTATTTAATGCGATGTATAAGAACATATCAGCACCCCCAGAGATAATATCAATATCGTCGTCATTATCCAGATCGGCAGCAAAAATACGATCCATATTTGTTGAGGTTGATACTGTACCTGAAGAGGTGAACGTACCGTCGCCGTCATTTAAAAAGATCTGTTCATTTCCAGCATTTCTGTTATGTACAATAATATCTAAGTACCCATCGCCATTTACATCAGCCACAACAGCGTCAACAGCTCCTGAACCTGCAGTGTAATCAGTAGTTGTAAAAGTTCCGCTTCCATTATTTAGATAAACTCTGATATCACCATCTGTGAAGTTCGTGACAACAAAATCTACTCCATTTTGATTGTCAAAATCGCCGGTTGCAACACTTGTTGGTAAATCACCTGTTGCTAATTGGCTTAATGTTGAAAATCCACCGCTACCGTCGCTTAGTATTATACTTACGCTATCAACATTTCCATTAACCGTAATAAGATCTAGGTTCCCATCTACGTTTAAATCTGCTATATCAACATCGTATGGAGTTGTTCCAGCTGTTAACTCAACATCAGATTGAGTTATAAATTCACTTGCCCCGTCTACAGTAAATTGAAATACGTTTGGGTTATCCATTGCCACATTACTGCTATTTTCAATTGCAGTTGTCGCAATTACTGTTATTAATTCACCTGCTAAAAAATCATTTGTTGGATTAAATGTTGCAGTGTTTCCGGAAATAGAAATTGAACCTGCAATTTTCCCACTCAGTGAACCAAATACTAAAATATTACTTGTAGTTAGAGTGGTGTTGTCCATAGAATCATTGAATGTGATATCGATATCACTATTAGCAGAAACACCATAGGCATTTGCAGTAGGACTGATACTCTGTACATTAACACCTTCTATATCAAAAATAGATACTGAACTTGATGTAATTGCTACATCCGCATCGCTAGTTACGTTGGTAGAAACTGTAACTGTGATCTGATCACCCAAAATGAAGTCGGAAGTGGGATCAATTGTTAACGTACTATCTCCAGAATTATAGGTATAGGTTCCACTAATTGTACCCGCAGTACTCCCAACAACTGTTACATTTGTTGAATTTAAAGTTGATGACTTCATAGCCTCGTTAAATGCAACAACAATGTTGCTGTTTGTAGCAATGTCAGTAGAACCATTCGCAGGTGTAATTGAAGTTACAGCTGGGCCCGAAAAGTTCTTTGAAATTGATACCGTACCATCCTGATTACCCATCACGATATCTAAATCGCCATCATTGTCGACATCCGCTAAAGAGATATAATTTGCATAGGTAGAACCAGTTGAATAATTACTTTCTGTAAAAGAAGCGGAACCATTGTTAGTTAAAATCGAAAGGTTTGTGTCTAGTGCATTAGAAACAACCACATCTATATGTCCATCTCCGTCCAAATCGCCTGAGGCAATTGCAACGGGAGTATCTCCAACCATGATAGTGGATTGAGATCCTACAAATGCTTTAAAACCATCAGTAAGATGTCTAATCTGATCATCACTCTGATCCACAGTAAGTGCTTCGATCAATGAAGACGACGAAACAAAATTATTTAACGTAAACTGGTAAGATGATGACGTTGCTGTATGAGTACCATCTAATGTAAAAGACCCACTACCATCATTTAAGTAGGTTACTAATTGACCTAAACCTGAGCTTATACCAACTAAGTCTAAGTCTTCATCCCCGTCTATGTCCCAAAGTTTAATTTGCTCAAATTGATCTGTCGTAGAAATACCGTCGTTTACTGTAAATGTACCATCACCATCATTTAAAAAAACTTGTACACTATCAACAGTACCTCCAACTATAATATCAACTAATACATCTTCATAACCATCGTTATTGATATCTCCGGTTGTTAATGCCTTGCCATTCCAGCTAGAACCATTTGCGTAATCAGCTTTGGAAGCAAACGTTCCGGAACCACTACCATTATTGATGAATACTGACATCATATTGGCATTATTATTTGATGTCACCAAATCTATAGCACCATCGTTATTCACATCTTTTGCTTCTACTTGAAATGAATTCGCTGTGGTGTAATTTGTTGGGCCAGAAAAAGTACCATCTCCATCATTTGTAAATACAGACAATTTATTTTGACTTGGAACAAGTGTAATGATATCTACATAGCCATCTTCATTGATATCTGCTGTGATAGTCCAGTCTGTAAAATTTGAGCCATCCGCAGTGTAGGATTCTCCTACTGAAAACTCACCATCACCCGATGCAGCAACTGTAAACGTTGTTCTGTAAGGTGCTGTTAGTGGATCACCACCTGAATCCTGAACTCCGGTAGTAACTACAACATTAATAATTTCTCCAGCAAAAAAAGCTGAATCCGGATCGAAAGTAGCAGATGTAGCTCCAAATGAAAAAGAACCACTATAAACTCCCCTTTGTGAGCCGCTCACTATTACATTCAATGATGTTATAGTGGCATTATCCATGGCCTCACTAAAATTAATAGTAACATTTGAAGTATTGGACACATCGTCACTATTTAAAAAGGGCGAAATTGAGGTAACTGTTTGCGCAGTAGCCACCCCGCCTAATATTAATATGATTGAAACGATTTGTAACAGCTGTTTCATGATAATGATGGTTGGTTGATTAAGTAATAATGTATTGGTGTACCTGGCTCAGATCGTCTTTCGAGATAAACCCTCTTACCGGAAGTTCTGAGGCCTTTTTTCGAATGGAGGGAGAATCATGACTGGATACAAAAAGCACATTCGCTTCTTTATCTGTATTAAGAATAAATGTAGCAGCTTCGAACCCATTCATTTTCCCAAGTTCAATGTCCATGAGCACTAAATCTGGCCTTTGGGTGGCGTATTGCTCTATAGCCTCTTCACCACTTTCACAATCGATAAATTCTAATGAGTTTTTATGACCAACGCTTAGAATGGTTTTTAAAAGCCTACGAATGTCGATATGATCTTCTACAATCATAATTTTCATGTATTCTATTTCCCGATTGTAACCAGATTAATTGATACCTCAATTAGTTACAACATCATGAAATACATACCGGAGCTCAATAGGCAGTGCTCCTTAATCGTATAGGTACTTCTACCTACAAAGGCACAGTTTAGATATAATTAGCGTGTTCAATAGCGAACTTAAGGAGGGCATGATGTCCGCTTATTCCAAGTTTAGAGCAAATATTTGAACGGTGATTTTGAACAGTTTTTATGCTTACTCCAAAATGATCGGCTATCTCTTGACTTGTTTTCATAGTTGCGAGTTCAATTAACACTTTTTTCTCTGTAGCTGTTAATTGGGAAATCCCTTTTTGGTCGCTGGCATTTGCCATCAACATAGAATTACGACGAATTAAAAACTCTGAAATTTCAGGACTTAAGTAGTGCTTACCGGCCAGTACCGTTTCTATACAACGCGTAATTTCTGTTACAGTATTTTCTTTAAGCACAAATCCCATTACTCCGATATTCATTGCTTTATTAAACAACTGTTCATCGCGATGCATGGTTAAAAAAATAACCGACGTATTTATCCCTTCTCTATGAATTCTTTCTGCAACTTCAAAACCGGTATAATGTGGCATTTGAATATCAAGAATAGTGATTTCAGCAGGAGAATGCCGAACAGACTCTAGAGCTTCTTTCCCATCAACTGCTTCTTGCACATCAAATTGTTGCTCAATCTCTAAAACCTGGCGCAGTCCCTTTCTAATTAATGCATGATCATCTGCAATTAAAACACTTATACGGTCAACCATTATTATGCTCTGCTAGCAATCCTTAAAGTTAAAATTGTGCCTTTTCCTGGATGGCTAATAACCGACAATGAACCACCTAAACTTTCAAGTCGTTCTTTCATTCCAAGAAAACCCAAATTACTAATTTCACCTATTTTATCGGCATTAAAACCTTTTCCATTATCGGCGATACTAACTATGGCTTTTTCTGGGAGTATGGAAATTTTTATAGATGCTTCAGTCGCTTCCGAGTGTTTCAGTATATTATTAAAAGCCTCTTGTATCACCCTGTAAAATGTAATTTCTTTGTCTTTTGGGATTATTGAATCAATATTTTCAAGCTGAAATGCCCAATCAATATTCGTAGATCTTTGCATCTCCATACAAAGAGATTCAATAGCTTCAGTAAGCCCAAATTTTTCGAGATGCACAGGGCGTAAATTGTGCGAAATCGCACGTACACTATCAATCGATGACTTTGCAGACATTACAATTTCATCTAATTGATCAACCAGTCCTTCGGTATTTTTATAACTAATTTTTGCGAGTTCTGCTCTGTTTTTAATTACTAAAATCTGTTGACCTAAACTATCATGCAATTCAGAAGCAATACGTCTACGTTCGGCTTCTTGACTGTTTATTAATTCTTCTGAAAAACGTTTTTGGCGTTCATTTTCCTCCCTCAACTGTTTAGTACGTAAATAAAACGATACCGGTACAACCGCTATAAAAAGGATTACAAGAAATGAATAAAACCAAATCGTTTGCCAAAATGGGGGCGAAATTGAAATCGCAATAGAGTCTCCAATTTCATTCCATATTCCATTTCCTAAGCTTGCGCTTACTGTAAATGAATAGTTACCTGGTGTGATTTTACTAAAAATAGCTTGACGATTATTGCCAACTTCAATCCAATCGTTATGAAAACCATCAATTTTGTAACGAAAAACAACTTTCTCCGGGTTGGTTAGATTAATTGCCGTGTAGTCGATTTGTAAAAATGATTCGTTATAAGGTAGTTCTATATTTTTAGCGTTTGTTAACACTTCACTACTTGTTTGAATCTGTTCAATGATTACTTTTGGGGCATCATTGCTTTTATTTACTTTATCTGTATCTAGTACAGCAACACCTTCTACTGTGGGAAAATAGATTTTCCCCTCCTCATCGTAAATCACATTGGGCTGAAAGCCTCCATTTGTTTCGGCAGAGTTCATTCCATCAGCTATTCCAAATGAGTATGTTGGTACCGTTTCAATTTCATTTCTAGCAAGCGCATTTAAATCATGTTTTTGAACACTAAAAACACCTCTATTCGATCCTATCCAAAAATTACCTTTTTCATCCTCTATGATATGTGACACGATATTATCGAACAATCCATCTTCTTCGGTAATATTTAAAATTGAATTATTCTCAATTCGATAAATTCCATTACCATAAGTTCCTATCCACATAATGCCATCAGCATCTTTGTGAATCGCTCTCACATAGGGTTCAACTTTGTCTGAGTTTGAATCAGCTTTATTTGATATTAGATTGAACTGCCTAACTGTTCCGGATTTGTCAATCGTGCTTAACCCAGAAGATGATCCAAGCCACATTGTTTGATTTTCATCTTCATAAAAATACCTTGTATCGTTATAGGCAAGTCCGTTATCGGTGTTATATCTAGTAAAAGTGCCGTTTTCATACACATGAACACCATTAAAACTACCAATCCAAATTCTACCAAACGAATCTTCTGTGATGGCATACACATCGAATCCATAAAAACCGTCACCTTCCCCAATTATACGGCCAGGTTCATCCAACGAGTTAGTTTTATATAGTTCAAATGACCCAAACCAATAGTTGCCTTTTGAATCCTTAAAAACCGACCATATACAATTGTTCTCTAGATATTTATTGATGTTAGATGGAGAGGCTTTGTTGTTTTCCCATTCATAGACGCCATCGCAATTGGTGCCAAAAAGAAATTGATCGTCTTGTGTTTTATGCAGCGATAGCATTTTGGTAAAGTTAAGGCCATTATCAGCGTCTATATTTTGAAATAACGATCGGCGTGCTCTAATTAGCCCATTACCAACGGTACCGAACCAAAAATTTCCATTATTGTCTTCCTTAATAATTTTGGGTTCATACTTATCATGGATTCCATCGATGTTAGCAATCTCAAAATGGTCACCGACCCAAATACTTTGCCCGTTACTAGCCGTAACCCAAAGCATATTATTCGAATCAACATATAGTTGCCAAATAAACCCGGATGGTAAACCGTGATTTTCGTTATAGAACTGAAAGTCATCTCCTTTCAAACGAACAATTCCATCATTCCAGGTTGCCATAAAAAGCACTCCTGAACCTTTTGGGTATTCAACTACATCATATAGTTTCGAGCCAATCTGCTGCTGAAAATCCTTAATCAAATATACTTCGCCCTCAAAGGTTTTTGCCACTTTTTTGCCCAGTACCATCCAAATACCACGATCATCGGCTATAATAGTTTCCAAGTTCTCACTCGAGGTGATGGGTTGCATCTTTACAAATTCATCTTCTACCAATCGATAAGGATCAGAATCAACCATTACCCACAGGTCGTTAAATTCATCGTTTTTTATAAATAAGGGGGGATATACTTGGCCATTTCGAATGATGCTGAAATCCAACACTTTATCGCCTTCGAATCTATAAAAACCATCTTCTGTACTTACCCAAAGTTTAGCATTTTTATCTTCGTACAGGCTTATGATGCGATCAGATCGTAACCCCGGCGTATTTGATCGATCAAAGGTTTTAAAAGTATGTCCATCAAATCGAACTAATCCCCCAAACGTAGCCAGCCAAAGGTATCCATCTTCTGTTTGCTGGATGTTATTCACAGAACTTTGGGGCAAACCCTCTTCCATTCCCCAACGTTTAATTACAAAATTATCAGGGTTAAAGGTTTGTGCATTGGCTTGATCAGTTCCCAGAATTATGCAACCAAGTAAGAGAAGTATTATGTGTCCTTTTAACATTCAATAAGAAATAACAGCGAACCTAAAAATAGTAGAGTATTTCCCTTTTTCAAATATCTACGCATTCACAATAACAAATATTTTTTTAAGACATTTATTTAGACTTTTCGTTATACATCGCTTCTTTTAGTTATTGATTTATTTGACCTTAACTAATACAAAATCAACTATTCATTAATTATTCACATTTCGATGTTACACTGACTAGGTAATACTCACTAACTTGGGGAATATCATGTGTGCAAAAGTGTATAAAACCATGGATGGCAACGAGGCTGCTGCTCATATTGCCTTTAAAACCAACGAAGTAATCGCCATCTATCCTATCACGCCGGCCTCCCCAATGGGCGAATGGGCTGATGCCTGGAGCGTTCAAAAACAAAAAAATATCTGGGGTGATATTCCGAAAATAATTGAAATGCAGAGTGAAGGTGGTGCTGCCGGTGCCGTACATGGTTCGTTGCAGGCCGGAGCCTTAACTACCACCTTTACAGCCAGCCAAGGTTTACTTTTGATGCTCCCCAACATGTACAAAATAGCCGGTGAGCTTACACCTGCTGTTTTTCATATTGCAGCCCGTTCGGTTGCTACTCAGGCACTTTCCATTTTTGGTGATCACTCGGATGTGATGAGCGCACGCCAAACCGGCTGGGGATTTCTATTCTCGAATAATGTGCAGGAAGCCATGGATATGGCACTTATTTCGCAGGCAGTTACTCTCGATTCACGAATCCCATTTCTGCATATTTTTGACGGATTTAGAACTTCGCATGAGATTTCAAAAATTGAAGTCATACCCGATACTGTAATTAGTGAGTTGATTGATGATAAGCTTGTTAAAGCTCACCGCGATCGAGGCATGGATCCAAACAATCCATTTATTCGGGGAACGGCTCAAAATCCGGATGTCTTTTTTCAAGGACGAGAATCTTCGAATCCCTTTTACTTAGCCACTCCGGAAATTGTGGATTCGGTGATGCGCAAATTTGAAAGCTTAACCGGTCGCTCTTACCATTTGTTCGAATATGTCGGACATCCTGAGGCAGAAAAAGTAATCATTGTAATGGGCTCGGGCGCCGATACAGCTGAACAAACCGCTCAATTTTTGAATAATAAAGGTGAGAAAACCGGTGTACTTAAAGTGCGACTATTCCGACCATTTTCACTTCAACATTTTATCGATGCATTGCCCGAAACTGTTAAATCGGTTGCAATTCTTGATCGTACTAAAGAACCCGGAAGCTTAGGCGAGCCACTTTATCAGGATGTGATTACTGCCGTTAACGAAGATCGATTTAGTGATAATCCAAAGTTCTCGCCATTGTTGAATCTGATCGGTGGTCGGTATGGCTTGTCATCCAAAGAATTTACGCCGGCAATGGTTAAAGCCATTTACGATGAGCTAAGTAAAACTCATCCAAAAAATCACTTTACCATCGGAATAAACGACGATGTTACCCACACTTCGCTCGGCTACGATTCTACATTCGATATCGAAGAGAAAAGCACTACTCGTGCCGTTTTCTGGGGTTTAGGATCAGATGGAACGGTTGGTGCGAATAAGAACTCCATCAAAATAATTGGTGAAGAAACGGAGCTTAATGCACAAGGGTATTTTGTGTACGATTCAAAGAAATCGGGTGCCCGAACGATCTCGCATTTGCGGTTTGGACCTGATGATCTCAAGCGACCCTATCTTATTTCAAAAGCCAATTTCGTTGGAGTTCATCAATTTGGATTCCTTGAACGATTCGACACACTCGCCTTAGCCGATAAAAACGCCACAGTGCTTATAAACAGTCCGTTTGGAGCAGATACAGTTTGGGAAAATATTCCAACTCAGGTACGCAAACAGATACAGGAAAAGAAACTCAAACTATTTGTAGTTGATGCCTACAAAGTGGCCAAAGAAGCCCATTTGGGGATTCGCATCAACACCGTTATGCAAACCTGTTTCTTTGCCCTTTCGGGGGTATTGCCTAAAGATCAGGCGATTCTTAAGATCAAAGAATACATCGAAAAAACGTACGGAAAACGCGGTAAAGCCGTGGTTCAGATGAACTACAATGCCGTAGATATCTCACTAGATCACCTCGAAGAGGTAGCTATCCCTTCAACTAAATCGGCTGTAATCCCCAAAGATAGAACTAGACTAAGCGAGGCTCCGGAGTTCGTCCAAAATGTGATTAACGAAATCATAAATGGAAATGGCGATGAACTGCCTGTGAGTGCCCTCCCTTGTGATGGCACTTATCCAAGTGGTACTACTAAATGGGAAAAACGCGACATCGCCATGGAAATCCCTGTTTGGGATCCGGATATCTGCATACAGTGTGGTAAATGTGTGATGGTTTGTCCGCATTCTGTGATTCGTGCGAAAGTAGCCGAACCCGAGGCATTCGACAACGCTCCGGAGGGATTTCAACATACCAAAGCAAAATTCAGAGAATTAAAAGGCTACGATTATACCCTTCAGGTTTCTGCTGATGACTGTACCGGATGCACCTTGTGTGTGGAAGTTTGCCCTGTGAAGAACAAAAGCAATGTGAGCCTCAAGGCCATTAATATGACCCCAAAAGAAGAGGTTAAAGAAAAAGCGAATCGCGATTGGAATTTCTTCCTCGACTTGCCAACTACCTCGGTTTCCAATCAACCGGAAATAGCCTTTAATAAAGCCAAGGAAACTCAGTTGCTCGATCCATATTTCGAGTTTTCGGGAGCATGTGCTGGCTGTGGCGAAACTCCATATCTGAGTTTACTTACCCGTTTATTTGGGGATCGAATGGTTGTTGCAAATGCAACCGGTTGTTCATCCATTTATGGGGGCAACTTACCAACTACCCCATGGACAACTGACGCCAATGGGTGCGGGCCGGCCTGGAATAACTCACTATTCGAAGACAATGCCGAGTTTGGACTTGGTATGCGATTAGCAATGGATAAACGCGTAGAAATTGCTCAGGATTTACTCTGGCAATGCCGTGGAAAATCTCTCCCTGAATTATTGGTTGATGACTTGAAAAACGCTGATCAAAGCACTCCTGATGGTATTGAAAAACAGCGCCATCGCGTAGAAGAGCTGGAAAAACGATTAGCAACTAAAGCAGACAAAGCATCGAGAAGATTGCAACAGTATACACAGGATCTGATTCGAAAATCACTTTGGATAATTGGCGGTGATGGCTGGGCTTACGACATCGGTTTCGGCGGGCTTGATCACGTAATTGCCACCGGAAAAAATGTAAATATTTTGGTGATGGACACCGAAGTTTATTCTAATACCGGTGGACAAGCATCGAAAGCTACCAGTTTGGGTGCTATTGCTAAGTTCGCCTCAGGTGGAAAGGCAACACCTAAAAAAGATCTGGGCAAAATCGCCATGGATTATGGCTACGTGTACGTTGCCCAGGTTGCTATGGGTGCTAACGAGAATCAGTTGATCAAAGCATTTCAGGAAGCTGAGGCCTACGATGGTCCATCTCTAATAATAGCTTACAGCCATTGTATTGCACACGGCATCGATATGTCGAAAGGGATGCATCAACAAAAACTTGCAACCGAAACCGGGCATTGGCCGGTATATCGCTTTGATCCACGTAGAAAAGAGCAAGGGTTAACTCCATTGCAACTGGATTCAAAAGCTCCCAAAAAGCCACTTCGCGATTACATTTACAATGAGCAACGTTATCGCTTACTCACGCAATTGAATCCACGCAAAGCTCGAGATTACGAGCAAGCTGCTCAGGATTGGGTAAACAATCGCTGGCAAAATCTGGAAATACAGGCCAGAGAACCTGAGAAGGAAACTGCCACGGATTCGCCCGAAACTAATTAAGTACAGGAGCCATCATGAAACTAACTACATCATACCTCGGCCTTACCTTAGAACACCCAATAGTGGCTTCTGCATCGCCACTCACAAAAACACTGGAGGGCATCAAACACCTAGCCGATGCCCAACCGGGTGCAATAGTAATGCATTCTTTGTTTGAGGAACAGTTAAATGAAACCAGCAGTGAACTAGATCATTATATGAGTTATGGCACCGAGAGCTTTGGTGAAGCACTCACCTATTTTCCTGAAATCGACTCGTTTGATGTAGGTCCGGATTTATATCTCGAACATATTATGAAGGCAAAACAATACACCGATGTACCAATTATAGGTAGCTTAAACGGTTCATCAACAGGTGGCTGGATTCGCTTTGCAAAATGGATTGCCGGAGCAGGTGCCGATGCACTGGAATTGAACATCTATCATATCCCAACTGATCTGGATATAAATGGAGCTGCTATCGAAAAAAGATATCTCGATACGGTTAAACAGGTAGTTGATGCCGTTGATATTCCGGTTGCCGTAAAAATCGGACCTTTCTTCTCATCACTTCCAAATATGTGTACCAAATTGGTTGATATTGGTGTTAAAGGCATAGTGATGTTCAACCGCTTCTATCAGCCGGATATCGATATCGATAAGCTGGAAGTAGCTCCGAATCTCACACTCAGTACTTCCGACGATTTACGACTTCCTTTACGTTGGGTCGCAATACTTAGTGGTAAAATCGATACTGATTTTGCTATTACTTCCGGTGTGCATAATGGAAGAGATGTACTTAAAGGATTACTTGCAGGGGCTAGTGTTTGTATGACAACCGCTGAACTGTTGCTTCATGGTACGGGTCGCATCGGGCAGATGAGAACCGAAATGATAGAATGGATGGAAGCCAACGAATATGATTCAGTAAAGCAACTACAAGGTTCTATGAGTCAACAACATGTTGTAGATCCTGCTGCCTTTGAGAGATCTAACTATATGAAAATATTGAATTCCTATAAACAAGATCCAACCGGAAAGTTGATTTGGTAGTTAGGTAACCCCAAACTCTTTCAAAGCCGTCACCCCGGACTTGATCCGGGGTCTCCTTGGACATGCTCCAGGCTTTAATCTGGAGATCGCGAGCAAAGCAGTCACCTCGGGCAAAGACCCGAGGTCTCCATAAAGTTGCTCCGGGCGTTGTTTAGGAGATCGCGGGTCAAGTATGCCCGCGATGACAAATTAGACCGTCATGCCTGTAGAAGTTAGATAATTCTTTGACAAAAGTGGCATATTCGTGATTCTGTATTCAAAGCAACATAGATTTGAGCCGTGAGTTGTGAGCTATGAGAGGAGTTCTTTGACTCACTTCTCACAGCTCAAAGCTCACAGCTATTTTATCAGCGTCATTTTCTTAGTGAGTACCTTATCCGCTACTTGTAGACGATAAATGTACATCCCCGATGCCAAGCTCGATCCATCAAATCGAATGGCATGATAGCCGGCCTCCATGGTTTGTTGATTGATCAGCTCCGCGACTTTACGTCCCAGCACATCGAACACTTGCAGGCTGACTAACGCATTTTGTGGCAGGCCAAATTCTATCACCGAACTTGGGTTGAATGGATTCGGATAATTCTGGCTAAGCTCCAACACGGTTGGCAGATCGATGATCGCTTCGTTTGCAACAGCGGAGCTTGGCGTGATGACGAGTACAAAACGTTCATCGCCCGAGGCATCGTTTTGCACTTGCTTGAGTCGAGGCGTATGCAGCAGACTCACTTCCTGCGTTGCACGTTTTTGCTTCGATCCGATTTCGAAGCTGTAGGATTCCGATAAATCCGTGGTGATGTCGAGCTGGGTATCATGCAAAGATATTTCCCATCCTTCGGGCATATCAAGACCTGATAATTGTATGGTATGTTCACCCGAGTTTGTGCTTTCAATATGCAGTGGTAGGCGGATTTCGTTTTCGGTAAACGGCAACGCGTTAATATCAAGCAGTACGCTGTCTGTTTTGGTGGCAAGCAGCACATATTCGGCACTGAGTGGTTGTAATTTCAGCGCATCTAGATTATCGATTCCGGTTTCAGCTTCGTCAGAAAACATGACCCAGAGTTCGTTGGCTAATTCTGAATTGTTCAGCTTTAGTGATAGCCACGGCGTTTGAGTTTGTTGAACTTGCTTTCCTAAAAATCGGGTTTTATTCCCGGTTTTGGCTGCCTGGGGCACTTGCAGCGTCGGATCAGCGCCCGTGGTTTGCACAAAGAAACCGTTGAAAGCCCCGATTTCACCATCGCTTAAATCGCCGAGTGAGCCGTTCCACGTCTTCCAATCGCTGGAGTTATTATCCCACACATACACCGAGTTCGAAAGATTTGTTTTTGTGAAACTGTCCCAATCCACATCTTGCTTAAATGGATTTCCGAGCAGCGTCCAGCCATTTACGTTGGTGTTGAGCAGACTGGTTAGCGTCTGATCGCTTTGTGGTTCGATGCCTTCCACATTCATGGTTTTCGGGAAGCCCGCATCACCCGCCACATCAGGGCCGTTGTCATCGCTGAATACGTAAGCCAGCACGCCGGATCCGGGTGTGTACGCCGTGTTCAAATCACTAAGAGCATTCCAGTTCGAGGCTTCAGACGTTGCCGTAGCCGTGCTCCACGTGTACACATTCGGTGTTCCATTTGAGACCGAAGCGCCGGCCATCCCTTGCGTCCATCGCCCTTTAAACAGTGTGGAGTACGAAGAATCCGCCACCGGGCTCGACATAAATCTCCAGCCTTGGCTTCCGGTTAGACTCTGGTCCACTTCCCCATAATTCTGGATGGCGTATTTTTTCATCAAATAGCTTTCAACTTCATTTCGGTCGTTTTCGCTGAGGATAGAATTGTAGATTATCACTTCAGCTATGTCTCCATCAAACTGATACGAGTTATCAAATCGAATGCCCAGATACAGATTTCCGGAATATGAGCTATGTGCATTGGAACTGTCGATGGTTGAGATCGAGCGATTCACTTTTACCTTTCCGAATGTACTTGTGGCTTCTACATTGTAAAGATGAGCTTCGGCATCGGAATAATCCCCAATACTTCCTGCATCGATGTAGTTACCGGAGTTTGGGATGAATCTCGCTCCGGCAGATCCGTTTATGTGAAGCTCAAAGTTTTCGATGCTACCGGCCATCAAAAAGGCAGTACTGGAGTTAATGGTTCTGGTTTTGGCTACAATAAACGCCTCATAATCGTTGTTTTGGATTCCTAAATCTGCTGCAGTCGGTAGTGTGATGTAATTCAACCCACTTCGGATACGCAGCCCTGTCTGGCCGTTGATGGCACTATCCTGTACTACAGGGCGGCGCAACAGATTATCCTGCGTGGCATCGTGATCGTTACCGCTAAGATCTGCCCATACCGAAATGGAATCGTTGCTGGTGGTAAAGCCACGACCGGCATCGAGGTGGAGAGCTAAATTATTTGATGGAAGTGGTGAAGTTAGCCAGTTGAAATTTGCAATGGGTTGAGGGGTTTCATCGCCCGATTCAGGCAAGCCATTGCCTAGTGCTCCTAACCTTTTTAAAGTAAGCTCATCTGATCCAAAGCTTAATAACGTACCCTCATCCAAAATAGCTAATCCATGTTCCTCGTGTGAACTTACTGCAATGGCCTTTTTTCCTAAAATCTCGCTGTTATCTAACAGGGTTGGTTCGGTTTTGTCGGTAAATCTTGAGCCTTCAATGCCAACTCTATATGTATTACCAAAACTGTATACAGTGCCATCTTCCATTAACAACATAGTTGATTTAATTCCTGCACTTACGGCGATGGGTTTTTTACCGGAAATATTAGCACTCGTGATTTTTGTAGGGGTGTAATTGTCTGTTTTGTTGCCAAGACCTAACTGACCTTCGTTATTTTCCCCAAATGCATACGCCGAGGAATCGGAAGCGATAAGTATAAAATGTGCACCTACACTCGAAACTTGGCCAATATCACCCGCAATAAATTGTTTTCCCAGCGCTGTAACATGAGAAGCTTCGGTTGGAACATTCACATTGTTTGTGTTGCCATAGCCCATTTCACCATTCCCACCATTGCCCCAAATATATACAGTGCCATCGGTGGTTATAAGCATGCTATTCTGAGCTCCGGCGGCAATCTTGGAGATGGTTTTACCGGATAAATTTGGATGAGATATTTCGGTTGCGATCATTCTGTTGTTGAAATCACCGAGCCCGAGTTGTCCGGTACTATTATCTCCAAACCCAAAAAGAGTGCCGTCTTCGGCAAGTAATAATGTATGCGAGATAGCACCAGTACCACTTTGATTATTCGAAGTAGTACTGATCTCTACAATTTTTTTGCTTCCAATATTGGTGTGATCGATTAAGGTTGGAACATGAACATTTAAGCTGTCGCCGGTTCCTAAATATCCATTAATCCCTAACCCAAAAGCATATACTTTACCCTCATCAGAAAGTAGAAACGTACGCTCTCCTGCTGCAGCCACCTTCGTAAAAGTTTTGCCACTAATGTTAGAATGCTCAAGTAAGGTTGGTCGAGAAATGGTTCGCTTAGCAGTACGGCCTAAATAGCTAATCGTTGAGTCGGAATATGAACCGCCGAAACTATATACCTTTCCGCTATTACTTAATAAGAAGCTAACTTCATCACCTGCAAACACATTGTTTATTCTGTCTCCTGCATAGTTGGTAGAATCAACCTTCATAACCTTTTTAGAGATTGCGTTATATTTAGAACCCAATTCACCATCTCCACCATCTCCTACACTGAATACTGTACCATCTTCAGATAAAAACAGTGTGTGTAATGGCGCAGCATATAGTTTAGCGATAGGTTTGCCCCCGAAGTATGAGGTATCAATTTCTGTTGGATTTAAAACAGTGGATGTTGCTTCTAAACCCAAGGCATAAAATGTTTCTCCAAAAGCAAATACCACCCCATCTTTATCTATTAAAAAACCATTTTCCTCACTTTTTGAAATATCAACAAATTTTCTACCTGAAATATTAGCATGGGTGAGCTGTGTTGGGTTTACAATGGCGGCACTTAAAGTTCCTTGACCTAAACCGGCTAGGTGATTTCCCCAGCTAAACACCGTACTATCTGCCATTAAAAATAAACTAGAATCATAACCTCCAATCATTTTCAAAATTTGTTTACCTCCAAATTGGGAGCTAGAAATTAATGTAGGTTCGATCTTTGTGCTTGTAGATCCATCTCCTAGTTGTCCACTTCCATTCCCGCCAAACGCGAACAAAGAATCGTTATTAGCTAAAAGAAAAGTGTGATTAGCCCCTGTTGCAATTTGAGCAATAGAATAGCCATTTAGATTACTATGGGTGAGCTTAGTGGGTACCAATATTTGTGATGGCGTTGTCGAACCAATTCCAAGATACCCATTGTGATTATTACCCATCACAAATACTTCTCCCGAATCTGAAAGTAGAACACTGAAGTCTTCACCAGCTTGAATATCGATAATTTTCACCCCGGCTAAACTATCATGGGTAATTGGAGTCGGTTCAAACCGTTCAACCATATCGCCTAATCCCAGCTGACCATAGGTATTGTCGCCAAATCCAAAAACGGTACCATCGTCAGCTAGTAATAATGCAAATGTTCTTGTAGTCTCATTACTAACTGCCACATCAATAATGGTATAGCCATTCAAATTTGAATGGGTAAGTGCCGTAGCAATTTCGTTATGCGTCAGTGATGATTGCCCCAGGCTACCATAGCTACCTGACCCAAAGGTATAGACTTTACCCTGATCAGTTAAAATTACACTTTGGGACCTACCCACTGCAATTTGGGGCTCTATATCTTGCGCATATGCACCAGTTATTGTTAATGAGATTAGAATTATCCCGAATAAGCTTGCCTGAAATGATTTCATAACTTTGAATGATATATGATTACTCTGTACTCAAAAAATATATAAAACTTCAGGTTTTGTAGATGTGCCAATTATCTGTGCAGATGTGCCAAATTCACTCTGGACACCGTTTTAGCCGTCACCCCAGACTTGATTAAAACAGTCACCCCGTGCCCTTTTAAAGCCCGTCACCCCGGACTTGATCCGGGGTCTCCTTGAACCTGCTCGAGGCCTCAATCAGGAGATCGCGGATCAGGTATGTCCGCGATGACGAAATAGATATTTGGAGACTGCGGGTCAAGTATGCCCGCAGTGACAATTTAGACCGTCATGCCGTGCTTGACACGGCATCTCCAATACATACCCAGGCGGTGTTCGGGAGATCACGGGTCACCAAAGCCGGTCACCCCGGACTTGATCCGGGGTCTCCTTGAACATGCACCGGGCTTTAATCAGGAGATCGCGGATCAGGTTTGTCCGCGATGACGGGGTGGTAAAAGGAGATCGCGGGTCTTTGCCCGTGATGACAATTAGATATAAATATCTTCCCAGAGGTCTTTCATCTCCGGGTTTATAGTCTTGATCAGTTCAATTTTCCATGCTCGCTTCCACTTCTTCACTCTCTTTTCTGCGGCAATGGCTTCGTACATTGATGGGAACTCTGTGTAGTACATCAAATCATGAACATTATATTTGCTGGTGAACTTTGATCCTTTCTCGAATTTATGTTGATAAATTCGATTGATTAAAGCCGATGTTACACCTGTGTAAAATACAGTTCGGTGTTTGTTTGCGAGTATGTACATGTATCCGGGTTTCATACTATGTAAGACTCTTTGGAAGGGAAGTCCTTACAGTTTTTTTTTGCAGTCACCCCGGGCGTTGATAAGGAGACTGCGGGTCAAGTATGCCCGCAGTGACGATTAAAACACAAAATAAGAAAGCCCGTCACCCCGGACTCTTTCAAAGAAGTCACCCCGTGCTCGACACGGGGTCTCCATAAAGTTGCCCCGGGCCTCAATCAGGAGATCGCGGATCAGGTATGTCCGCGATGACAATTTAGAACGTCATGCCGTGCTTGACACGGCATCTCCAATACATGCCCAGGCGGTGATTGGGAGATCGCGGGTCTTCGCCCACGATGACGAGATTGTAAATAGAGATCGCGGGTCAAGTATGCCCGCAGTGACGAGGTAGATAACGGGAGATGACGAGTTAATTAATTCAGCGGATGCTCACCGAAGCGTTGTTCGTAGGCTTTACGGAAGCTGGTGGCACTTTTATAACCAACGGCTGCAGCTAGTTCTTCCAGGCGAAGGCTGTCATTCCCGGCAACCATCGTTCGTGCTGTAGTAAGGCGTACTTCACGGATGAATTCGGCTGGAGTCATGCCCGTTTCAGATTGAATGTTTCTGTAAAACGAACGCCTGCTTTGCGCAAATTCGTTGGCAATAAAATCGACCGTAAGATTGCTATTTTGCAAATTATCTGAGACAAATTGAGCTACTTTTTCTGCAAAATTACTGTCTGCTTCTACGCTTTCTGCTTCCATCGAAAGTCGAATGGTTTTACGCCGATTATAGTAGTTAAGCAGGTTTTTAATCTTGAGCACTAAATGGTCGGGCACGAAGGGTTTTGTAATATAATCCACAACTCCAATTCGTAATAAATGCAGCTTATCATCTTCCAAAGCTTTTGCCGTAAGAACCAATATCGGGACATCCTTCCATTTCGGATTCTTTTTCAGTTCTTCAACTAATTCAAGCCCGCCCATTACCGGCATCATTAAATCGGTTACAATAATATCGGGTGTGAATGCATCGAGAACCTCCAGCGCATGCTTCCCGTTTTTTGCTTGTTTGATGGTGCCCACATCCGATAAAATCCCGCTCACATAATCCATCATATCGGCGTTATCTTCTACCAACAGAATGTTGAATGATTTGGGAGCCTCTGCACGGTTGATTTCTTTAATAACCGGTTCCTCTTCATCTATTGTGTCATTTTCTAGCACAATCACATCAGTACTTGGCACATCAGAAATTGGTAATTCGAGCTTAAAACACGCCCCTAATCCAGTATTTGGCTCTAGCATCAAATCACCACCATGTAAGCGAGCTAAAGAGCGGCTGAGCTCTAATCCAACTCCCATCCCCTCCACATATTCTTCATCTTGTTTTTTGATTCGATGGAATCGCTCGAAAATTTGTTCTTTCTCGCTTTCGGGGATTCCCGGTCCGGTATCCTGAACACTTACATAAAACATTTGATCTTTTACTCCGGTACTTACCGTGATTTTACCACCATCGTGAGTGAATTTAATGGCGTTGGAAATCAGATTGTTGATCATCACTTCCACTTTTGTCCGATCAGCATAAAGCACTGCATTTTGTGCCTCGGGATGCAGGTAAAGTTCGTGACCGTGGTTTTCTGCAAGCGATCGAAACGATTCCACGGATATCTTGACCAAATTATCCGCATCGTAATATTTTTGATTCAAGCTGAGGTGATTTTTATCTGCCTTAGTGAGATCAATAATTTGATTCACCATATCATGAAGTCGATTCATGTTTCGATTCATCACCCTTAGGTCTTTTTTTGCCTCCTCGCTTACATATCCGTTGTTATTAATCACTTTATTTAACAGACCTTTGCTTATGGTAAGTGGGGTTCTGAATTCGTGCGAAATATTGGCGAAAAATCGATTTTGGAACTCGTTTGCAGTTTCTAAATCTGCAGTTCGATCACGTACTTTTTTCTCCAACGTGGTTATCAAATTCGCATAACTCGCAGCAATGTTAAAGGTTAGCGAGATAGGAATGCCGGTATAGGCCATCAATACAATCACCAAGAAAAACCAAATATTTAGATACCCAAGTGCTACATAAAATGTAACATACAGTACAGCGCCGCCTATGGTTAGTACCAAGCCGGTAACTATAGTACCAATTTTTGCTGCCGGATTATTTTTCTTTGCTTCGAAAAGCGAATAGATGCCATAAATGAGGGTGAGAATGGCCATCACCGGATGAAGAATATTTAAAAAAGTTGGGGAAAATGTGGCTGCATATAACCCAAGGATTACAGAAATAATTAAAGCAGAAGTAAGTGACTTCCAAGGGATCGGTATCTCGAAAATTTTGCGGATTGCAATCAAAAAGAAATACACTACAAACAGAAAGGAGATCGCGTAGGAATATTGATAAAAGTACACATAGGAATACGACCAATTGATGATGGTATCGCTCATCGAAGTAAGCGCATGGAACAGCATAAAAAAGGTGGTAAGGCTAATGTATTTGTGGTATTGCTCCCGAAATTGATATGCTAAATAACTTTGCATTACCAAAAGAAGAAGCAACAACATACAAGCACCGCCAAAAATGAAGGCTCTGTATCGTCGTAAATCTAAAATTTCATTACTGTTTAGATAAACCCAGACTCCATGTTCGGAGAGTCGGTAGGGCTTAAAAAGCTCTGGATAGGTGTGCTCAGAATATTCTATGAGCAAATAATTAATACCCTCGCGTAGAATAATCCCTTCACTAAATCCATTTACAAACAGGGAAAGCGTTTCATCATCTGGAGTTGGAGAGGGATTTCCGGCGGTTAAAATAAGATGCCCATTTAGCCAGATTCTAGCAGGCTCCGGATTTGAATACATGAGCTCCCATTGTCGTCCGGCAAGTGATGCATCTACATGAAACTCTAGTTCGAACCAGCCATAATCATTCCACTCAGGAAGAGCTTTAAGTTCGCGCATGTCGTTTACCGAACCGGGGATGGTATTTTCTAAATTCTTTCGATCTGCAATGGTGTCCGGCTTAGAAAAAGAAAACTGCCATGCGTCCAATTGATAAAGCAGAATGTTACCTGCACTATTGGTATCTGCTAAAGACAAATACAATGCTGAATCGGATTGAGCAAAAGCGCCATGTCCCAATGGCAAGAACCAAAGTGTGGCAAAGATCAACCATCGAAAAAGCTTTGTTAGCATGTTTAGTTATCTAATAAAATTCTTATCAACAAACATACTAATTAATATATGATTTACCTTTAAAAATGGTCCTTTATCGGAAGAATTTATTCAGCTTTCTTATCCCGCAACTTCTTTATGGCATAGGCTCCACCCGCAGCGGCAAGCAAGCTCAGTCCACCATCAATTGGGGCGGCTGCCGGGTCATCGGGAAACATGGGTAAACCCGGTGCACCTTGGGCATACAACATGGCTGAGGTGAAAAGTAGCATCATAAATAAGCCTGCAATTCGAAGTGCAAATTGATGCATTTTTTGAAATAATGATGGTTTCATAATAGCTTGTTCTTTTTGTTGTTCAAGTTCTAAGAGTCGTTTGGTTTTGCGATAACAACTTTGGCAGGCATGCTTTTCGCTACCCATTACCGATATCACTTTTAGCTCCACAATGTAGTTTCCCACTGGTCGTGGCTTGCCTTCTTCCGATTTGCAAAAACTGCAGCATGTTGGTGTTTTCATAGTTCTATGTTTTTTTAATTGTCTTCGCGGACTTGATCCGCGATCTCCTTACTTCCGCCCATCGTCTTCGCGGACTTGATCCGCGATCTCCTAATCAAAGCCCGAGGCATGTACAAGGAGACCTCGGGTCTACGCCCGAGGTGACTGTTTTGTATTAGCCCGAGGTGACAGTGCTTTGTTTCCATTATTTTATAAGCGTCATTTTTTTGGTTAGCACCTTATCGCCGATTACAAGACGATAGATGTACATGCCCGAGGCCAGTGCTCGACCATCGAAGGTGATGTTGTACCTGCCTGCTTGCTTCACTTCGCCATTCAACAGCGTCATCACTTTTCTACCCAGAATGTCGAATACTTCCAGACGAACCGGCGCTTGTTCGGGTACCCCAAATCGAATAATCGAAGATGGATTGAACGGATTCGGGTAGTTTTGATACAGCTCTACTTCGCGAGGGATGCCGAGGTCGTTTTCGGAGCTTACTGCGTTACCGGTATTTACTTTTAAAATAAATACGGGGGATGTCGAGCGTTTTGCTTTGGCTAGTCCAAACGTATAAAAATCAGTAGGTAAATTCGGCTTCACTTTAACTTTGTTTGAATAGTTAAACTCAAAGAAATTTTGGTCACGAACATCGATTACATTTCCACTTTCAACATCTTCCAGTTCTACTGTCCAGCCTTCCGGCAAACTTTCACTGTCCCAGCTTAGGTTGAATTCCCCAGTTAAAGAGGCATCTATATAAATTGGAATCGAAAATAGTTCTTCGGATTGATTAGGTAAGTTATTGATGACCAAAGGTTGATCATCTACCCAGGAATACAGATTTGCATAGGTGCTTGAATAGGAGCCTAAATAGAATCCATCGTAAGGATCAATTCCTGCAAGTGCATCTTCAGAAGTTTTCAGTTTCCAACTGCTTTCCTGTTCCGTTGCATTATGAGCTAAAGTAAATTCGAATTCAATTTCCGGAACTTTTTTAGGAGCTACGGGAGCAAAATAATCTGAATATTTAAGATCTATATCCCCAGATTTGCCCGTTTGAATGGTACGTACAAAGAATGAAGTGTACGATTCTATGGATCCACCAATTTGGAGTTCGTAGCGTTTGTTGATCGGATCCCACAGATACACGTAGTTATTCGCGTATTCGTCCACTTCCTTCAGTTCGGCGATGAGCGAATCAACTGAAACCGGGAAGCTATATGGGTTTCCAATCAGAGAAAAGCCTTCTGAACCAGTAGTAGAATTCGAATTGTCTACATCTACATTGCGAACGGGAATCTGCACTGTTTCACCAAAGGGATTTCCATAGTTGGCAAGCTCTTTCGGCCAGCCTCCGTCAACCGGACCTTCAGCATCGTCATAGTTGTCATCTGGGAAAAGGTATGCTAGTAAGCCTGTTCCGGCTGCTAATTTGGTGGTATCCAAGTCGGTTGTTAAAGGAATATACTTAGCACTGTCTTGGCTGAATGTATATAAATTAGGTGTACCCGATTCGGTATCTGCGTTTATGGCACCTTGCGTCCAAATGTTTTCGAACAACTTACCTAATGTTGTTTGCAAGGGATTGGCCATCAAATACCATCCACTTTGATCTGCGGTACCACTGATTGATGGTGCAGACTCAAACATAGCGAGTTGTATAGTTGCACTATCCACTACCATTCCACTTGGAGTTTCTATCTTAAGAATGATGTCTTCAAACCCGGTGGCATCAGAGTAAATTCTAAGCGAATCGCTTGCTAGCAACGAAAGATTGAATCCGGTGCTGTCGAGCTTAACTTCGCCTGCATCCATGATGTAATCGTTATTTGCATCAATAAACAACTGTGCATTAGGCGCTGATCGCAGCGAAAGCGTAAGCGTTGAATCGTTTAGAAATGAATGCTTTTGAAAGGTACTTAGAGGAATGGTAGTAACGGTATCTTTCAGCGCTGATATCCCCAAAGGGTTGAAATAAGTACGAATTGGTATTTGTTCGATGGCAAATTCGCCAGCCAAACCGGTGGCATCGATTGCCTGCACACCAATGGTGTAAAAACCGCGTTCCAGACTTGCTACATCTAAGGTTATAAAGTTGTTGTAACCGGCATTACCCAATGCGGCAACTTGGCGAAAGTCTGTACTTGTGTCACTTTTGGCATAAAATACAGGTGTTTTATCCGGCTTTAATACAAAGGCTTCGTAATGCAGCGGACCACCATTCGCATCGGTGGCAGCATCCCAGGTTATACTTACTTCTTCCTGTTTTACAACAAGACTAAAGTTTGATGGCTTACCCGGTGCAGTTCCGGCAGTAGAGGCTGTATTTTCGTAAATACTAAATTTAATACCACCTGAATATCTACCATTCATTGCCAAATCCAGATCCCCATCGCCATCATAATCCCCAAATACTAAGTTACCTCTGCCTAGTCCTGTTAAGGTTGATCCTGTAAGCTCTATAAAGGTATTTGATCCGGAAAGATCATTCGAAAAAACTTTATTCCCTGCCGTGCTATAATCGGTGTTACTGGTATTGGTTAAGCCTGAAATTACTAAATCAAGATCTCCATCATTATCGATGTCACCTAAAGCAATATCCCCTCTGCGATACCCATCCAGCGTGCTGTGCAGACTTAGAGTCCCTGTTCCATCATTTAGATAGATTTCAGTTTTTAAAACACTGTTACCGGAATCAAAGCCCATTAACACTAAATCCGGATCACCATCGGCATCCAAATCGCCCCATTCTAATGATGAACCCAACATATAAGTGAGAGAATTACCAGAATCGGTAAACTGATTGTCTTTCGAATTGAATGAAATACCGGAGAATGGAAAGCCAATAACAATGCCACCTGTCCCTGAAACATCTACATATCCATCACCATTAATGTCGATTAGATCAATTTCACCTTCATCTATTGCAAGATTTAGATTGGATGAATTGTATAATGTATTGAAGGATAAACTAGCGTCAGCAAATGAATCATCCCCATTATTTAAATACACATAAGAATAGGCAGCTGAATTAAAGCCATTGTAAAAAATATCTAAGTCACCATCGTTGTCGATGTCTACCCATTTTACAAATAGATCTCTTCTGTCTTTTCGCAATACTATTTTAATAGCAATTACTTCTGTGAAAACTCCGCTTCCATTGTTTTTGTAAACAGTGGAAATATTTTCTGAAGTAAGCTGATTGTATCCGGCTACTACAAAATCTAAGTCGCCATCATTATCATAATCTCCCCAATCAGCCTCCCCATAATCCAATATGATATCTTCGGCTACGAAATTTTCATCGCGTGTAAATCCGGTAGAAGAATCGTATTTATAGAGCACCATTAAGCCGAAAAAATTGAGAAAGCTTTCACCAATTATACTCAGATCAAGATCACCGTCATTATCGTAATCCACCCAATCGATGTCACTTTTATGTCGATTTGTACTCCCCCCTGATGCAATCTCAACAATTTGATTTGAATGGGTTGTATGCAATTGGAAATTAAACGGGTTCTCAATTTCTACATAGTTACTTGCCACACTTTCAATAGAATTACTGTCTATCACTTTTACCGAATAGTAAATAGTTAAGCCCGGGAAGATATTACCGGAATAGGTGGTATCGGTAGTGGTTGCAATAAATGTACTTTGTGCGGTGGTATCGGTAGTGAAGTACACTTTGTAACTAGTTGCCACAGGTACAGGATCCCAAGTTAAGGTATAAGTATCATTCACTCGTTCACCACGCAGACTGTCAACCGGATCAGGCAGCACTACTTGGACGGTTGTTTTTGCAAACACACTGGGCTTTCCGGCCGCATCAATGGCTTGTACGCCAAATTTATACGTGCCATTTTCTAGATTTACTCTTTTCTTGTTCGTTAATTCGGCATTCCCTAATCCTATGGTTCTTACAAAGCCAGAAGCTGTATCGGCTTGAGCAGCCAACGTGCTTCCTTGCCCTCCAACTTCATACACATAGGTGTTATAACTTATCGGGCCTCCATCAGAATCAGTCGAGACATCCCAAGTAAAAGTTGTAGTACCGAGGTTATATGCTACAGACAAATTTGTTGGTGTAGTTGGTGATGCCCCTCCTAAGTTCGACTCGTTTTTATATAAAAATGAATTCAAACTAGAAGATGGGTCGCTTCCATGTGTGAATAAGTCCAGATCACCATCGTTATCCACATCTACCCATTGTACTTTTCCTTGGTTTTGTCCGGTAAGATTTAGAGAAGTGTCTTCACTAAACGTGCTATTCCCATTGTTTTTAAAAATTTTGGTGATTTTTGTACTTCCTGTATATCCCGAAAGGGCAATATCCAAATCGCCATCATTATCGTAATCGCCCCAACTACCCGATGATTGTGATAGTGCCCCAAACGAGATACCTGAGTCAGTCATGGAACCATTTCCATTATTTCGGATAATTTTTGAGCTTCCCCCGCCGGCATTCAATAAATCCAGGTCTCCATCATCATCGTAATCACCCCATACCATTACAGTTCCTGCACTTTCAATTAAAAGATTGCTTATGGAAGTATTCTCGGAATATACTCCCCCATTGTTTATATAAAATTTTGCAATCTGGCCGGAGTTGTCGGAAAAACCGGAAAATGCAACGTCCATATCCCCATCGTTATCATAATCTGCAAACATAAAATCTCCATCAGCGGTACCCGTAAGCCCGGTATTTGAATCGGTAAAAGTGCCATCGCCATTATTTTTATAGATCGCATTTATTCTATTGCCCGAATTCGGCAAACCTGCCAAAAGAAGATCCAGGTCTCCATCATTGTCGTAATCCATCCAGTTTGTTACTGCGTAACCCACATTTTCGAAACCGGTATTATTTACTTCTGTAAAGGATCCACTCCCATCATTTTTATAGAGTTTAGTGGAGGGGCTGTTTGAGGAATTATACCCAGCGATTATCAAATCCAAATATCCATCATTGGTATAATCTCCGAATGCTACTCCGCCTCTATAGACACCTGTAAGCATATTTGAAATCGTACTATTTTTAGTAAATATTCCCGAGCCATCGTTGTCATATATTTCTGCGATGGCCCCACTTTGGCCCCCATTCGTGGTTCCTATAAGCACCAGATCAAGATCACCGTCGTTATCATAATCACCCCAATCTGAATCGCTTAAATGTATTCCTGTAACCGAAAATGATGCGTCATTTTGTAGTATTTCGGGTGTGGTGTAAGAAACCGCGCTTGTTTGCAAGCCCTCGAAATTGGATGAATTTATTTGAGAGACCTTAAAATAGTACGTAACCCCGCGTTCTAGGCTTAGAAAGCTAAGTGTGGTATCGGTTACAGATTGAGTTGAAATTGGACTGCCATTCAAATCAGTGTATTGATACACCTTGTATGATTGAAAATCAGGGTCTGTGCTAGCATTCCAAACAAGTGTAACATCAGCAATAACACCTGAAACCATCAGATTTGCAGGCGCTGTAGGCGGTGAATAGCTGAGTGTTTGTTTAACAAAAGCACTTGGTTTCCCGGCTGCATCTATGGCTTGTACTCCCCAGCGATAATTCCCGGTTGTTAAATTGGCTGTGTATATCGTATCGCTGGTTGCATTTCCAACTCCAATAATTTTTCTGAATCCGGATGTAGTGTCACTTTGAGAAGACACTCTTGTAGAGTTATTATCCAAATTCTGAATAAACAAGTTGTATTGAATAGGGCCGCCTTCGGCATCACTTGTAGTATCCCATTTAAAGTTTACATCAGAACCAGCCCCTGTAACTCTCGTATTTGTTACCAGATTGGGTGACGTATTAGTAGTTAATTCATTATTTCTATATAAACTACTGTTTCGAAACCCTCCGCTATTATAACCGGTAATAAATAAATCGAGATCACCGTCATTATCAATATCAACCCAATCTGTTGTACTTGCTTCCGCACCGGTAAAGGTAAAATCGGTATTTAGGGTGAACGTGCCATCTCCATCATTTTGATATAGATATGCTTTTGAACCTGACAAATTCCCCACATACATTAAATCTAAATCACCATCTAAATCATAATCCCCCCAATCTGCCGAGCTTCCATAAACTCCCTGGAAGGTTAATCCACTACTTGATAGCCCTCCATTCCCATCGTTGATATATATATTTGCGGTACCATTTCCCGAATTAAATAAATCAAGATCTCCATCATTATCAAAATCTGCCCATTCAATGGCCGATCCTTCAGAGGTAACAAGTAAGTTGCTAATAGCCGTTACTTCTATGAATACTCCATCATCATTTCTATGAAATTTGGAAATAAAACCACTCGAATTACTATAACCATTATAAGCAACATCTAAATCACCATCCTTGTCATAATCAAATGCCTCGAAGATTTGACCCGCCGTTCCGGTTAGGCCCGCATTAATATTAGTAAAGGTCCCATCACCATCATTACTATAGATATTGTTTACTCGAACTCCATTTGATGGTAATCCGCCAAGAAAGACATCTAAATCTCCATCTGCGTCATAATCACCAAAAGAAACGTCAGCCCATGCCACATTGGTAAATCCGGTTCCGGAGATTACAGAGAAGCTTCCATTCCCATTGTTTTCGTACAATGTTGATGTTGGAGTATTGGAAGTATTATAGCCAACTATTAGTAAATCAATATCTCCATCATTATCAAAATCTCCAAAATCTGCTCCGCTTCTGTAGGCTCCAATCAAAGTTGTAGAGACAGATGTATTTTTGGTAAAAGTCCCTGACCCATCGTTGTCGAATAGCTCAGCAATAGCGCCGGAATTACCTCCATTCGTAGTTCCGGTAATTACTAAATCAAGATCGCCGTCATTATCGTAATCGCCCCATGCCGTGGCGCCAAGATTAACCCCTGTTAACGTAGTGTCGATGACTAGCGAATCTACCTGAAATGCCAATATCGATCCCGGCATAAGAAAAATTAATAGTACCCCGAAAAGCCCCCCCGAGAAAACCTGTCGTAATTTTTGTGTACATAAAGTTGTGATCTGCATTCCTCTAGCCAATTTTTTAATTGATGATTGAAAGAAAATTAGCATACAAAGTTCGAACACATGCGACAAAAACATGAACAAATCCGACGAAACAGCTTAAACAACACTCCCACCTTACCCAAACAAGGGCAGTCACCTCGGGCGGAGACCCGAGGTCTCCTTGAAGATGCCTTGGGCGAAGATCAGGAGATCGCGGATTAAGTCCGGTTTGTCGGGCTGCTTAAAAATAGCTGGAAGGAGAAGCTCCAAAACGTTTTTTGTATTGCTTGGTGAAATAAGCCGGAGTAGAAAATCCTACCGCATAGGCAACTTCTGAAATGGATCGTTTTTGCTTGGTTTCGAATAAATCCCGGGCGGCAAATAGTCGGATTTCTCGAATAAATTCATTGGGCGTAAAACCGGTAATCTCTTTCAACAAACGTTGAAGGTTACGCACACTCATTGCTACATGATTGGCAAGTTCGTCAACAGAAATTTTGGACTGATGCAGATGCCCTTCCACGTATTCCTGAAGTTGTTGAACCAATTCTGAATCAGCACTCGATGGTTCTTCTGCTTCATTCGATTGGGAAACGGCTTCTTCACGTTCTTTTTTGAGGACTAGCAAATTATCTACCCGTGCCTGTAATTCCTGTGCGTTAAATGGTTTGGTAAGATAATCGCTTATCCCAATCTGAAAGCCATGCACTTTGTCTTCCACTTCAGATCGGGCTGAAAGTAAGATGATAGGCACTTGTTTGTACTCGGGCACTGATCGCATCCACTCTGCAAATTCAAAGCCATTCATTTCAGGCATCATAATGTCTGAAATTACAATATCGGGCTTCTGTAGCGACATCGATTTCTTGCCTTCAACTCCATTTTGCGCTTTCTCAACTCGGATGTTTAGTTGCTCCAACAATTCTGCAACATACTCCCGCATATCGGGAATATCCTCAACCACTAATGCGGAATATTCTTTCCCATTTACTGATAGATGATGATGAATTGATGCTGTATCATGATCCGAATCTTCCACACCGGGAGAGAACTCACTCAGATTCTCATAGTGTTTAAAAGGTAAGTGAACCACAAATGTAGATCCGTTGCCCAATTCGCTGGTTACTTCAATGCTTCCTTCGTGAATTTCCACAAACTCTTTTGTGATGGATAGTCCCACACCGATTCCTTGTCCGCCGCCTTCTAACTGATCGCTGGTAGAATGAAAACGATCAAAAATGACCTCTAAATCTTCTTGGGAAATTCCACGTCCACTATCCTGAACTTTGATTTCAACTTGATCGCCTCGATTGATCACCTCGACCTTAACTTCGCCCTTTTCGGATGTAAATTTGATGGCGTTCGATATAAGGTTAACCAGAATCTTTTCGAGTTTGTCGGCATCGGCTTGAAATAGAATTTCTGAGTCCGGCACTTCAACCTCAACCTTCAATGCTTTCATTTCGATTGCTGTTTCGAACGATTGAACCACTTGTTGTACAAAAGCATTGAGTGGGATTTCAACCGGAGTAAACTGCATGATGTTTGAATCCAACCGGCTCAAATCGAGCACTTGTTCCACCAAATCGTGCAAGCGCCTACCATTTCTGTGCGCAATTTGAAGTTTTCTCAACAGAAAACCATCCTCCACTTTTCCGGAATCCAGCAACTGCTTTACAGGACCGGTTACTAAAGTTAGCGGAGTTCTAAGTTCGTGTGATATATTGATGAGCAGTTTGGTTTTTAGTTCATCCAATTCCAGAATACGTTCAATTTCCCGGATTTTGATGGCGTTCATTTGTTGACGAATGCGGTAGTTTGAAATACTACGAACCACTAAACCTATCAACACTCCAAAAATCAGTATATACACCAGATAGGCCACATTTGATAAATACCAGGGAGCCAGTATGGTAATTGATAGAAGTTTTGGTTCCGATTCCACCATCATTAAATCCCGAGTTTGTATGCTCAGGTGTTTCTTTCCCGGCAAAAACGGATTGATGGTTATTTCAGATTTTTGTCTCCATTCCGACCACTCAGCATCCTCATATTTAAAATGGAATTCATTTTTTTCAGTTTGATGAAAAGAACTCGATACTACATTGATTTGAATACTTTTTTGGTCGTAGGCTATTTCCGGAAGCTCAGAACTACTGTAAGCAAGCATTTCCTGATCAAAGGTAGATTGGATGCTCCAAATTCTTACCTCAGGCTTTGCATGAATATATTCTTCATCAATTTTCAACTGCAATACCGATTCGGTGGAACCCACCCAAAGAATTGAATCTTCAATTTCTACAAAATCGCCAAAGTGATCGGGTGAAATCTCGAACGGTGTAAAATTAGCATTCCATTCAATTTCGTCATCAGGTGTAATATGAATAACGCCATTGTAGCCTTCGATGTTAGCGTATTGAGTCCATAAAGCACCATATTTATCCTGTCGCAGATATTCGCCCCAGTTCCCTAATTGATCGTTAATACTTTCCATTGGTGAAAAAGTCTCTGAATCATCATCATACAAATAGAAGCCATATTTCGTGTTTACAATGATCTTATCACCGTTTACGGTCGGTTCAAGCATATCAGTTTCGGGTAATCCATCTTCAACACCGAATCTTTTGATTACAAAATCCTGACTTTTTTCATCAAATCTCCCTCGGAATATATAACCGGATACACCACCTGCCCAGAATTCTTTGCCCGGCACAACAGCTAATTCTAGAATGTGCTCGGGCACGGTTTCCAAAGTTCCCTTGTAATTCCAGGAATTGTTCTCTTTTAGCAACCAATCCAGGCCGTTATAAGTAACAATTAGAATAACATGTTCGGTAAGCTGCCGTAGTTGCCGGCCTTCAATTTCAGGGACTATAAGATTTAAATTATCGTCAATAATTTTAAAAACACCCGCTTGTGAGGCTACCCAAAGTTCCCCTTCTACATCTAGTGTATTCCAGAAAATATCTTTAACCGGGTATTCATAAAATATATCATCCGGTTGCTTATATACTAAGTTCGTAATTGGCTCATCTAATTGGTACATCCCTTCCATGGCCGGGATATACAAGCGATCATTGTATTGCCGAATATGAAGTGCATCCCCAAACCCAAGCGCTTCGCCGGGTAAATGTCTGACGGGATTACTCATGTATACTTTTGTAACTGTCGAAGGACCAAGAATCCATAGATCGCCCTCTTCATCGATCAGGAGCCCACTTACATCATTTTCCGGAAAGCCTATTTTTTCGTTAAAGACATATTTTAGCTCACCATACTCATCAAGAATTACAACACCATCGTCACTAGATATCGCAATATCTCCATTTTCAAAAATCTTGAAATCTGTAGGAGTGCTTGATTCAAAATGTCCATTCAGTTGCTCTGCAATAGGGCGAAAGGATGTACCATCAAAAGTGAATAAACCTTCTTGATTATCAATAATATAAAGCTTGTTTTCTGTTCCTAGAACAGTAAGAAATTCTTTTGGGCGATGTTCTCCCTCGATTTGAATCTGCTGCCAATTACTCCCTGTTTTGGTAACGACATCACCATTCGCCTGAAAAAAATACTCTTTGCCTTGCCAAACAGTGAAATGTAGTGGTCTCGATTTTTTGCCGTTGTACTCAATGTGTTCTATTACTGCTAGAGTTGAGTCAAGTTTGTCGAAACTGAACAAGTACAAATCGCTAAAAAAGAGTACTTCATCTTCCGACTCTTGTATCGAGTATACATCACTAAAATCAGAATAGCCTTCAGGTATTAAGTGTGACAATGAAACGTAATCGAACGCCCCAAGTTCGTCCTGAACGAAATATCCCATATTCGAGTAGTTGCCTGACCACACCAGATTTTGCTCGTATTCACTGGCTTTTAGATGTGATATAAAGGTGGCATCAAAACGGGCAAAAATGCGCCATTCATCATCGGCATGTTGAACTAAGCCTCCCGCATTGGCAAATAATATGGAACCATCGTGCCATTGGGTGGCGTCGAACATTTGTTGTTCACCCGGATAATCGCGCGTAAAGTACGTATGGAAATAGGGTATTCCATCTGTCAATGATGTTTGCCCAAAAAGTGATTGCGCAAACCAAAGCGATCCCCAAATAACGAGAATTAATCTAAACCCCGAGAATTTTTGCACAACGTTAACTTTAGTGAGTAATAATCCTAAAGAACATTACTTTTTATTAAAGAGCAACAAAAAACCCCGATCCACATGGTGAACCGGGGTTTTTTAAATACTTGTTGCGAACATGAATTCGCAACAGGGCTTGGTGGATGATCTAAATTACATCATGCCTGGCATTCCGCCGCCCATTCCGCCCATGTCTGGCATAGCCGGACCTGAACCTTTTTCTTCTGGTTTTTCTGAAATTACTGCTTCAGTTGTAAGCAATAATCCGGCAACAGAAGCTGCATTTTGTAATGCAGTACGGGTAACTTTAGTTGGGTCGATAACACCAGCTTTGATCAAGTCTTCGTACACTTCGGTACGTGCGTTGTAACCGAAAGCACCTTCGCCTTCAAGTACACGTTGTACTACAATCGCGCCTTCAATTCCGGCATTGTTGCTGATGGTTCTTAGCGGAGCCTGAACTGCGCGACGAACAATATCGAAACCTACTTTTTCGTCAGCGTTTTCAGCTTCAAGGCTGTCAACAGCAGACACCGTGCGAAGTAATGCTACTCCACCACCAGGTACGATACCTTCTTCAACAGCAGCGCGGGTTGCGTGTAATGCATCTTCAACACGAGCTTTCTTCTCTTTCATCTCAACTTCAGAAGCAGCACCGATGTAAAGCACAGCAACACCGCCACTCAACTTAGCAAGACGCTCTTGAAGCTTCTCACGGTCGTAATCAGAAGTGGTTGATTCGATTTGAGATTTGATTTGGTTTACACGAGCAACGATATCGTCACCTTTTCCGGCACCGTCAACAATAGTAGTATTGTCTTTGTCGATAGTTACGCTCGCAGCCTGACCTAAGAAGTCAAGAGTTGCGTTTTCAAGCTTGTAGCCACGCTCTTCAGAAATTACAGTACCACCGGTTAGGATAGCGATATCTTCGAGCATTGCTTTACGACGATCACCAAAACCTGGAGCTTTTACAGCTGCGATTTTAAGCGAACCACGTAGTTTGTTAACAACCAAAGTAGCAAGTGCTTCGCCTTCAACATCTTCAGCAATGATTAGCAATGGGTTACCGCTTTGAACTACTTTTTCAAGAACAGGAAGGAGATCCTTCATGTTCGAAATCTTCTTGTCGAAGATTAAGATGTATGGATTCTCTAACTCAGCAACCATTTTCTCAGAATCGGTTACGAAGTAAGGAGAAAGATAACCACGATCGAACTGCATACCTTCTACAGTTTCAAGATGCGTATCAGTTCCTTTGGCTTCTTCAACAGTGATAACACCGTCTTTGCCCACTTTTTCCATCGCATCTGCAATCAGGTTACCGATGAACTCGTCGTTGTTGGCAGAAATAGTACCAACCTGAGCGATTTCATTTTTGTCGTCGATTTCCTGGCTTAGCTCAGCAAGAGCAGCAACAATAGCATCAACAGCTTTGTCGATACCGCGCTTAAGATCCATTGGGTTTGCACCTGCAGTTACGTTTTTCAAGCCTGCAGAAACAATTGCCTGAGCAAGTACAGTTGCGGTTGTAGTACCGTCACCTGCATTGTCAGAGGTTTTGGAAGCAACTTCCTTCACCATCTGAGCACCCATATTTTCTACTTTATCATCGAGTTCGATTTCTTTGGCTACAGTAACACCATCTTTGGTTACAGTTGGGCCGCCGAATGATTTCTCGATTACTACATTGCGTCCACGAGGGCCGAGCGTTACTTTTACCGCGTCAGCAAGCTTATCAACACCGCGTTTTAGGGCGTCGCGTGCTTCAATATCGTAGTGAACTAGTTTAGACATAGTTTTATATCCGTTAATTAGTTTAGTTTTTAATTATAAAATGTGTGTGAGATAGAATTAGGCAAGAATACCTACGATGTCAGATTCTCTCATGATCATGAATTCCTCACCATCGAGAGTTACTTCTGTTCCGGCGTACTTCCCATAAAGTACTTTGTCCCCTTCTTTTACGGACATATCGATTTTGTTTCCGTTTTCAACTTTGCCGGGACCTACCGCTACAACTGTACCTTGTTGCGGTTTTTCTTTAGCTGTATCAGGGATGTACAGACCAGAGCTGGTTTTTTCTTCAGCTACGTCCGCTTTTACTAGTACACGGTCGCCTAAAGGTTTAATGCTAGCCATATGAATGACTCCTATTTTTTTAGATTGATTGTTATTGGTTAAGAACTTTCGGGCAATTGCCCTTTTATTTTCTGCACCTTCAAATGCAAAGTCCGTACCAACTCAATCTGTACTGCTAGAGCGTTGCAACCATTCTGCCAAGTCTGCATAAATGACAGGCTCCCAGTCTTCCGCTCGTTTGTCGAAATCAAATCCGTCAGGTTTGTAGTCGCCCAACACGGGTTTTAGCGCATTCGACAATTTTTTTCGGCGCTGATTAAAAGCCGTTCGAACTACCGATTTTAACATCTTGTCAGTGCAAGGGAGTGCAGGTTTGTCAAAACGTAAGCGGATGACCGAGCTCATCACTTTTGGAGGTGGGCTAAATGAATTTGGCGACACATCGAACAGCATCTCGGGCGAGCTCATTAATTGAGTTTGCACGCTCAATATGCCATACTCTTTACTATGGGGATCGGCCACCAGCCGTTGAGCAACTTCTTTCTGCATCATAAAAATGGCTTCCCTAAAAAGATGCCGAAACTCGAGCACACTAAACAGAATGGGCGATGTTATATAATAAGGTAGATTTCCGATGATGATATTTTGCTTATCAGGGTCAATCAACTCCACCCAATTCGCTTTCAACACATCCATCGCGTGGATGGTTAAATCCGGCAGTGTTTCTTCGAGAACTTTGATTGCTCGCTGATCTACCTCGATGGCGTGCACATCATCAAACTGCTGCACCAGCCATTTTGTTAGAGCACCCGTACCCGGGCCGATTTCGATGATTCGGGCATTGGTTCCCGCTTCCACCGAATTTAGAATTTTGGTGATGATGTTATTATCGGTAAGGAAATGTTGCCCGAGGCTTTTCTTAGTTCTAAACGACAAAGTGTTCTTTTTTTGAACAAAGATAAGGATTTCGATATTCGTTAATCGTTATTTGTTCAAGAAAGGATTTGACACATAAGCACTAAACCACTGAACTTTATTTTGGTTTGTCATTTCGAACGAAGTAAGAAATCTACAAATCGAAGCAATGGCCAGCTCCTTAGATCTCTCTCCCGATGAATCGGGATCGAGATGACAAAAAGTGAATTAGTGATGATTTCCCAAGCGAAGTACTTTTACTGTAAGGACGTCTAGCAAAATCTGTCGGACGGACTTTAGCCGTCAGACAGATTACAGCACCTTTCTCCTGACCCCTTTCTCCTATTATCCGCCACGGAAGCACGAAACCACGAAAAGAGATTTACCAAGCGAAGTACTTCTCCCATAGGGATGCCCCTGACAAGTGCTTCGCGATAAAGCAACGATATTACGAAAAGAGAAAATGTTTGCCATTTCGAACGGAGTGAGAAATCTAAAGAGTCATCCACCAACACTCCCTCTAGATTTCTCAATCACATCCGCTCTTTCGAAATGATAAAAAGTGATTAATCCAGATAGATCATTCTTAATTGAATAATTCTTAATTGATAATTGAAATCACTCCACCGGTTCTTCCAAAAACTGAGGTCGTACGGTAAGCAAAGGAACCTGTAGATGTCTCGAAACTTGTTCTGCGGTTGAGCCAATCAATACTCGAGCTAATCCGGTTCGTCCATGCGTGCTCATCACCACCAAGTCTGCTTCATCATTAGCGAAGTCAGTAATTTCGCGATGGGCAGAAATGCCTTTAACAATATTGGATTCCAATTCAACCGAAACCACATGATCACCCTCAGTAGAAACCAATACATCTTTATAGGTTACACCGGTTCGGTGAATACTCAAACCATAGGAATCATGCTCTTCTAAGTACTCGATTAAGCGAGTAATTAAGCCTTCGTAAATTGCATCCTCTTCGATAGAAGTTGGCACATATGGCACCATATCGCTACCGGTTGTGTACAATTCGATTACATTAAACAGCACGATTTTGGCTTCGTATTCTTTCGCTAATTCAAAAGCAGGAATAATTGAAAAGAATGAACCTTCCGAGAAATCAATAGGTACCATTATGGTGTGAATATTCTTCTCTGAAATTGCTTCGTTTACTGATAGAACAGGAACATGGCTATGCCGGATTACTTTTTCGGTGGTTCCACCCATCAAATGCAGGGTATCGTGCTCGCCTTTGGCCGACATCAAAATCAAATCGTAATTTTCTTCTTTCGATTGGTTCACAATTGCTTCAGAAGCTTTACGCTCTACATTGGTAATAATCTTACCGCGATACTCTTTTTTGATGTATTGCTCAGCGAGTTCTTCCAATTTCTCGTGTGCACGTTCTATACAATGAGGATAAAGATGTTTTTCAATTGAAAATGGGACACCGAGTGGATCCATACTTTCATGGAAGTATTTCATCAATGGAACGGTGTGTATGAGATCGACCGTACATCCATAAAAATCAACCATATTTCCGGCGGCTTGAATTGCCTTTATCGATCGTTCTGAAAAATCAGTTGGAACTAGTATATGTTGAACTTTCATGATAAACCTCCACTTAAAGTTGAATTTCTCTCACTCTAAATGTGTTTAAAAATCATGAAGGATTCATGAATTTCTTAATTAAAAACTTGATCTGTAGAAAGTTAGGTGGTTTTTACTTCCCGAAGTCGATCTAATCCACCTACCAGCACAACGCCAATAATCATCCCGAAAATCCCGCCCCAAACATTGGGTGAATCGCCTTCTCTGGATCCAATGCTTCCCGGAATGTACGGTTCGGTTTTAATCAGTTTCTTTTTGATAGTAAGTACTTCAATACCATCGGCAGTTTGTTCACCTAGTCGGTTAAATTCGGGCAGATTTTCATTCGGATTCGTTCGAAGCTCCTCCACGATGGGTGCATCCAATGCCACCACTTCTGTCTCTCTAACTTGTTCAATAAAATCTCTGTGTTGATACGGCCAAATTACAAACAAAGAACCGATCATAAATCCGATTAGAACAGCAATGGTTTGGGAATGAAATTTCCCGAGTAACCAAGATAGAAATCGTGAAAAAGCGGCAATCCCAACTAACGTTCCCAAAGTAAAAGGAGCGATGTTAATGATGCCCGTTACCGGATCGCTTCCCCAAATCAGGCTGATATTCGACAAAATGTACTCGTACTTTCGCATGATGAGCAGCAAATAAGAACCCGAAATACCGGGTAATATCATGGCGCTAATCGAAATCATTCCGGTTAAAAACACAAAAGCAGGATGATCGGGCGTATCAGTTGGAACCAAACTTACGATCCATAATCCAAAACCAAGTCCTGCCAACAGAAACACCCCTTCTTGCGATCTGAATTGGCTTTGTTCTTTGATGAGGATGTAAATGGAACCTACAATCAACCCAAAAAACAAACCATACACAATTTCGGGATGGGTAAACATATAAATTTGTAGTGGCACAACTTTGGTGAAGAACACCGCGGCACTAAAAATCCCGGTGAATAATGTCACCAAAAATAACCAGTGTAAACCGCTAAAAGCTTCTTTGAGTTTAAAGCTGAATAGATTTTTAACAAACTGAATATCTACACTTTTGATGGCGTTCAGTAATCGCTCGTAGATGTCTAAAATCAACGCCATCGTTCCACCGCTCACACCCGGCACGATATCCGCAGAGCCCATCAAAAATCCTTTGATAGTTAAAATGGGTGCTTCTTTTAGTGTAGTTTTATCGGCGTTTTGCTTCGCTTCTTGCTGGTTTTCTACTTCCATCCCTTTTCGCCGATTAACGGCACAAATTTAAAATTATCCAGTTCTTCTTGTTGATATTCCGTCTCCGAAACGCGGAAAATCCGCAACATCACTTGTTTTTTCTCATCGCCAACGGGAATCACTAATTTTCCGCCAATATTAAGCTGGGCGATTAAATCCTGTGGCACAACCGGTGCACCCGCCGTTACTACAATTCCATCGTAAGGCGCATATGTGCTCCAGCCCAAAGTGCCATCACCGGCTTTAAGCATGGCTCGGTAACCATGTGTTTGCAAATGCTTTTTTGCACGGTGGTACAACTCATTATGGCGCTCCACGCTGTACACATTGGCGCCCATCTCGCACAACACCATACATTGATAGCTCGAACCGGTTCCAATTTCTAAAATCTTATCCCCTTTTTTGATCTCCAGCAGTTCTGTTTGTCGGGCTACCGTATAGGGCTGCGAAATGGTTTGCCCCATACCAATGGGAAGCGCTGTATCCTGATAGGCTTTGTTATGCAAACCGGAATCGATAAGCGTATGCCGTGGAATCTTTCCAATCGCCATCAGCACTCGTTCGTCCTGTATTCCCTTCTCCCGCAGTTGATCAACCAGTTTTTGACGCGGGCGCACAAATCGGCGATTTTCGAGCAATGTACCTGTGTTTTAGATGAGTGTTTTACCCTGCAATAATAGCCAAACTTTTACTCTTTTTTTGGGCTGATTTGGGCTATTTAGTCTTCTTCTAAATTTTGTAAATATGCGGTCGAATTAGCAGGAATTACTACCTTATTGCATGGACTTTTTCTCGGAACCCATTGCACTCGTTTTTTGGTATTCGTTGCTAACCGCTGTGGCCACAGGCCTTGGTGCACTTCCGTTTTTCTTCATCAATAATATTTCCGATTCCTTTTTGGGTAAATCGAATGCTGTGGCTGCCGGACTGATGCTTTCGGCTAGTTTCAGCCTCATTTTCGAAGGCTATCAGGAAGGTGAATGGATGACTCTTTTCGGGATGATCGCAGGCGTGGTGCTGGTGATAGTGGCCAATCGATGGATGGAACAGAGTTACAAAGTAGATGTTGGTGATTTAGTGGGAGCCGGAACCAAAAAAATGCTGCTCTTTCTTGGCATTATGACGATACACTCCTTTGCCGAAGGGGTAAGTGTTGGAGTTTCTTTTGCAAACACGCTCGAATTTGGCATTTTTATAGCCATGGCCATTGCCGTTCATAACATCCCTGAAGGTTTGGCTATCAGTTTGGTAATGGTTCCCAAGGGAACAAGCCCGATTAAAGCTGTTTGGTGGGGTATCTTTTCTAGCCTGCCTCAACCTCTCATGGCCATTCCTGCATTTCTGTTTGTAGAGACTTTTCGGGAATATCTCCCTTTTGGACTTGGACTGGCCGCCGGAGCAATGATTTGGATGGTATTTTCTGAATTGATTCCGGAAGCCCTTCAAAAATGTAAACCCCATGCTATCGGGTTATGGATCACCCTGTCGGTAATTGCCATGGCTGCGTTCCAGATATTAATGGGCGATTTGTAAAAACATTTATGTAAACGCCATTTAAACCCTCGGTTTATAAAGTTTTGCAATCGCTGGTCGATGTTAGTGATAACTTTTTTGTTAAGTGATCAAAATTAATCCTAGCAGACATTCCATTGTTCAAAAAATTTATCTACTTAGCTTCATTCATTCTTTTCTCAGCAGCAACTTTAGGGCAAGCACAAGACACCGCATCACTTGTAAATAATAACGATTCTGAAACCATCACGGTTTTTCTTGATTGCCGGGGTTGCGACGACAATTTCATACGAACAGAAACACGATTCGTAAATTTTGTTAGAGATCAGGGTTTGGCGGATCTTCACCTTTTGGTTATCCGACAAAACACCTCAAACGGATCGCAATATTTAATCGATTATATAGACCAACGACGAGCGGATAAGCCAAAAAAAGAGATCATCCTCGATACTTACAATTTCCAAACCGACGAGGAAATCAGAAATGAGTTGGCTACGGTTATAAAGTTGGGGCTCATCAGCTATCTCACCGATTCAAAGATTTTATCGCAACTTAGTGTTGCCTTCGATCCACAAGTAACCACCGATAATAACAGCCTGGAAGGTGATGACCCATGGAATAATTGGGTTTTTGAATTCGGGGTTGATGGGAACATCAATGGGCAGGAAAATGAGCTCCGATATAATGTTGGTGGCGATGGCGAGATCCAACGCATTACCGATGATTGGAAAATTCGACTAAACTTTTGGGGAAATTATAACCGACGGGCCTTAACCGAAGACGAAGAAGTTGTTAATGGAACAGATACCACATTCGTAGAAACTACTCGCTATTTCGACCGCTCAAACAGAAATTTATTCGGCTTGGTAGCCAAATCAATTAACGACCATTGGTCGGTAGGTTTTTACTCTCGATATCGAAGCGACACCTTCCAAAATATCGACACTCAGATTGGCATCACACCTGCCATCGAATTCAGTCTTTTTCCATATCGCGAGTTTACGCGTCGTGAAGTTACCGCTCGCGTTGGTGTGGTTACCAGCTACTACAGCTACACCGAAACTACCGTATTGCAGGAAGATGAAGAGCTATTATTCCGCCCGGAGTTAGATCTTCGTGCTGATTTCACCCAACCATGGGGAAGTTTCAGAGCCGGTATCGAAGCCGGAGCATTTCTCCACGATTTAAGCTTGAACCGCTTCGAATTCGACACACGTTTCGATTTACGAATCTCAAAATATTTATCCGTTTTCTTGAACGGACAGTACTCCATAATCGCAGATCAAATTTCACTTCCTGCCGGCGAATTATCGACCGAAGAAGTACTAGCCGGTGTTCGTCAACAAGCAACTTCGTACAGTTTCAGAGGCTCGTTCGGGGTATCGGTGCAGTTTGGCTCCATTTACAACAACATTGTAAATCCACGACTGTAACTGCATTCATTTAAACTCCGAGTTTATCACTTTGCTGCTCGATGTGGCTAAATCTAACGATTTAATAACATCGGGCGGGCATCCCTTTTATTCCGATGTATCTGCTGTATCTTAATCGAAATCATTAACAACCGTCTTATGAGATTTCTATTATTCCTTTGTTCATTCCTTTTATTTACAACTTCTGCTTTTGCACAAAACGTGCCGGACGATCCATACAAAGTGTCGCCGTTGCTTATCAATTCAACTATTCCGGATGTCACAGTAAAAACCATTGATGGATCTGACATCTCGCTCCTTGAAGTAGTAAAAGAAAAGCCAACCGTGTTTGTGTTTTATCGCGGTGGATGGTGCCCCTATTGCAGCCGGCACATGGCCGAACTCGCGCAAATCGAAGATGAAATTCTGGAAATGGGATTTCAAATTGTGGGCGTAAGTGTAGATCGCCCCGAAGTGCTTCGCAAAACCATGGATGAAGTGGAACTCGATTATATGCTCTTATCCGACAGCCCGGCAACAGCACTCAAAGCATTCGGTATTGCATACACAGTCGATCAAGCCACTGTTGATCGCTACAAAGGCGTGGGCATCGATCTGGAAGCGAATGCCGGTTACAATCATCACATCCTACCGGTACCAGCGGTGTACTTTGTGGATCAGAACGGGAATGTGGATTTCCAATACGTGAATCCCAATTACAAGGAACGAATCTCCGGTGAAATCCTTCGGGCTGCTGCAAAAACCTTTATGGATTCTAAGGCAGACTAATTGGTCGTTCTATGGCAATCTGCGTATCTTTAGGCTATGTCAGACCTCATTCAACAACCACAGAAAATTACCGACCTTAAAACGCTCAACAAAGAACAGCTTCTTGCTTTTTGTAAGCAGTTAGGACTTCCACGCTTTCGAGCCGATCAGATTTTTCAATGGCTTTATCAGAAAGGCGCTTCTTCTTTCGATGAAATGACTAATCTGTCGAAAGATTTACGTGAGAAGCTCAAAGAAGTGGCCACCATCAACCGAATTGAACCCGCGGCTCAGCAGAAATCGCAGGATGGAACCATTAAGTTTTTGTTCAAGCTGAATGATGAGGAAAAAGACTACAAAGTGGAGGCCGTTCTCATCCCCGATTTTTACAACGATGGCGTGGCTAAACGCCTCACGGTTTGTGTTTCCTCTCAAGTAGGTTGTGTATTTGGATGCTCGTTCTGCGCGACCGGTAAAATGGGATTTTTCCGGAATTTGAGTCATGGCGAAGTAGTGGATCAGGTGCAATACATCAACGAAGTGGCAGAAGCCGAATACGGCAAGAAAATCACCAATATTGTGTACATGGGGATGGGCGAACCGTTGCATAATTACAAAACGGTGATCAATTCCGCCGATATCATCTCCGACCCATTGGGCATCGATCTTTCTCCGAAACGCATCACTGTTTCAACCGTTGGGTTAACGAAGCAAATCAAGCAACTGGCCGACGATTCCGAGCCCTTCAACCTAGCCATTTCCCTTCACGCTCCTTCCGATGAAAAGCGCGATAAAATCATGCCGATTAATGCATCCATGAATCTGGATTCGCTGGAAGAAGCCGTGCGTTATTATCACCGCAAAACCGAAAAGCCGCTTACCTACGAATATTTGTTGTTTGATGGCTTTAACGACACCCACGAAGACGCAAAGAATCTGGCTAAGATTGTGAATTGGGCGCCCTCGAAAGTGAATATTATCATGTACAACAATGTGGCAGGAGTTGAGCTGCAACGCGCTCGCGAAGATCGCTTAAATGCGTTCATGAAAGCACTCCTCAAAAACGGAGTCCGCGCTACGGTTCGTCGTTCCCGCGGCGATGATATCGACGCCGGATGCGGTCAATTGGCTATTCGCGAAGGCGCACCAAAAGGCAAAACGATAGCGAAATAAGAACGGGATCAACTGTGCTAAAGTTTACTAATCGAAGCTTTAGCACAGATTAGCTTCGTTGATTAAAAATTACGAATAAGATTCTTTGTTCTTTCTTGGTTCGTAATTCTATTCTTGAAATTTTTTTTGGCAGCTTCGCTTGGTGGATTTTTTCAGTGCTATATTCCAATTTTTGTTAGGATAAAGTATTGCCTTAATTCAACCCGGAATCAAATTAAAAAAGTCTCCCTCTCCTATTGTAAGAGAGTGAATAAGGGTGAGGTCAAATAAAATGGATTTTCGGAATGAGCGGTAAAGACGAAAATCTAACCTTAGTTTTATCACGCTTTAGATCCCTGCCGTCGCTAGAATAATAGCGTAGTTTTATCTAGGTTTTGTGATTTCTTGGCTATACAAAAGAGCCCTAGGTTGGCACCTCCCTGACACGAGGTGTTTAAGAATTTTGAGTAGACAATCCCTCCTCAAGGAGGGAAATGTATTTGTTGGGCGAGGATTTAGGATTTGGATTCTCAGTTATCTGGGTAGTAACAAATTCGATCAAAATCAAAGAGAGGTAATTCGAACAAATGACATAAACCCATCCTAGCTTCTCGGTCTGACGGCTAAAGCCCGTCCGACCGATGGATATTGGCTCAGTAATTGACATTTTTAAAGTCATTCGATCCAACGAAATTCATGTGCATGGGACAAGGGTGAGGTCAAATAAAACGGGCTTTCGGAATGAGAATAAAAACCATTCGTGTTTTTGTGCTTCCGTGGCTAGAAAAACCCGTTTCACCACCTAGCGCAAGCTACGCTTGTGCTTTCCTCATACTATCGATGTAACATTAAAATTAATTTGATTCTCTAAACAATCACAGTATGCTGAAAGAACTATAATTGCTTCACCTTCTTTCAATGCAGTTATTTTTAACATGGATAGTCGTTCATTTTCATTTGGGTTTTGTACCTCAACTACATCAATTATTCCTATTCCTGATAGATTGCTTTTGTCGTAGACTATACCACCTTCAGAACAAACGAATACTGGAGGATTGGTTAAATCCAAAAACAATATATCCCCAACCGTCATTGTAATGTCTTCAATAGGATTTTCTACGACTAGTGTACCCTCGCATAGACCATCTCGTGTGCAACTCCCACTAGTAAAACCTATAGCTAGAGATAAAATTAGTAATGGATATAAGGTTTTAAAACTCATAATACACCTAGCGCAAGTCACAAAGCACAAAAGATTTCAGATTTACATTAATACTAGTATCCATCAAGCAAATAAAAATGATTTGCATGTTGGTATTATAAAACTTGAATTACATTACCAAAAATATTGGTTTTATGGCTTAATGCAAGTTATAAATTGCGGTACTAAAAGTTTTAAGTCACAGACTTAAAATATCTTTTGGGGGCGAGAAAAGTGAATACGATATTAGCCAAAATACCGCTGATCCTTCGCTTTCACTCATGATGACCACCAATCAAACGATCCAGATTGAAACGCATAAACAAAGTCTCCCTCTCCTATTGTAGGAGAGGGAACAAGGGAGAGGTCAAATAATAATCCGTTTCGATTTTTAAATTAGAAGCTGGAGCTTCTGGCAATGCATTCCGAAGGCGGACCATCGGAACGAGAATCAAACAAGAGTGAGTTCAATTAAAAAACTTTCGTGTTTTTGTGCTTTCGTGGCATTAACACCTTTCGTGCTTTAGTGCTTCCGTAGCAATAGTATCAGTCCCAAGAACCGTACATCGCGTTGGGTAGAATTAGAATGTCTATGCCTTGCAGCTGTAGAAACTCTTCGAGATTTACGTTTTCTTGCGTCGTGAAAATGAAATCCTTGATGTTATCCCCTACTTGCATAATCACTGCCAATGGCTGGTTCCATGCAGCTTTCGCTTCGGGGTGACTTTCCCAGCAGTAGCTTGCTTCGCCTGTCATAATCTGATTTCTACGCAGGTCCTTATCGTTTACAATTCCGGGACGTCCAACTGCTTCTTTGTCTTCTGCCGCTCTGCCCATGATGCAGGTATTAGCTCGGGTAATCGGGTAGCCTAGTTTTTCGAGATTTGACCAAGTGTGTGCATCCATTTCGCGGTCGCGATTGGTGATGAGTGCGATTTGACCGCCATTCGAAAGTACAAACTCCACAAATTCTTTCGAGCCCGGTACGATACCGGCTTCTTCACGCATCACCCACTCGTTCCAGCTTTCGGGAGTGAACGACAATCCGGCCACATCCCGACTATAATTGTATGCGCTGTTATCCAGAATCGTTTCGTCAACATCCATAAAAACCACCCATGGCTCGTTTTCGGGGATATTTGCTTCCAGATTTCCCATCGCCATTTTATAAAGCGATGCTGTGATAAGCCTGTATTCAGCGCTGTTTTGTGTCCAACGCACTGCCGTACTTGGCGGATGACTTTCCGAAAGATTGAAATTCAAATCCAGCCCAACCGGACAGTGATCACTCAACATATCTTCTTCCGTCATGTTCTCATCCGTAAAGAAAAATACTTGCTCACTTCCTTCTTCATAAAAATTCAATGCAGCTGATCCAACCACAACATGATCGATCGGCGCCGGATATCTTGGGTGACATCCACGAAGATTTGCCATGCTGTTGCGTAGTTGCACAGGCGCGCCGTCCATGGTTGTTAAATCGCTCCATAATCGGTTTTCCGGCTCCACAATTCTGTGATTGAAATCCCCCAAAACTACAAACCCGGTATTACTTTCGATGCGCTCTTCGATCCATTCATCCAAAATCGGAGCTTGTTGCTCGTAAGTTTCGCAAGCATCACGATCTGAAGTCGAGTAATCGTTCACAAAACAACCTGATTTCATATGCACGTTCATCACTTCAATTGGCGATGGACCATCAAGAAGTTTGATTACCAAGCCATGGCGTAATCCGCGTCGATTCAATGCCAATTCTTCAAAACTGCCCAGATTTTCGAAATTCACCCCTTTTCGGATCGCATACGCTACTTTTTGCTGTGTGGATGGTCGACCACTTCCACGGCACTCGTAAGCTTCAGTGTCTGGCCGTTCCGACATCACAATGTTCCAATCACTTAAAGGAAATACCCGGGCAACCGCTTTGGCCGATTCAACTTCTTGAAGGGCAACTACGTCGGCGCTCATGGTAGCTGCAAAGGTGCGGAGTTTAGCGTAATCTGCTTCGGTGCGAGCTACACATCCTTCGCCATCATTTTCGGCAAGGTGTTCGATGTTCCAAGTTACGATGCGAATTTCATCGGATGGTGTATTCTGTGCAAAAACTGATGCGTTAAATCCTAGAAAAACCAGAGTGAGGAATAGCATTTTTTTAATCATAACTACCTTTTTGTAATTCGTTGAATAGTCAGGCAGAACCGAACATACCTCCGGCCCTTTTTACAAAAATCCTGTTGTCAATTTTTTAGTCGATGATGTGGAAGATTCTACTGAAACGCGGAACCATGCCATCCAGCGACATCCAAACGATAAACGCCTTTCCGATGATATGATCTTTCGGAACGAAGCCCCAGAAACGGGAATCTTCCGAGCTATCGCGATTGTCACCCATCGCAAAATAATAATCTTGCTTAACGGTGTATCGATTGGTTCGCTCGCCATTGATGATAAATTGATTGCCATCTTGTGTGACTTCATTTCGCTCATAGCGTTCGATCAAATCTTTGTACACAAACCAGTTTTGAGGAGTTAGTTCAATCTCTTGTCCCTCGAATGGAATCACGATTTCAGAGAGGTGGTCGTGGTTGTTTTGTGATCGGGAGAAATTGCCATCGCTGTTCACATATTGGCTCAATCGTTGATCTTCATCAAACATAAAATAGTACAAAGTGTCAACTTCCGGCCATGAGCGTACCGTTTCAGCAACTTCTTCGGTCAGGTTTACCAAATAAGTATTCGGCTCTTGTTGTTGCCCGATATATCGCTCACTTCCACCGATGGTTCCTGCACCGGCCGATTTCATCTTGGCATCACTTAACCGAACACGATCGTTCATTTTGATAATATGAAAACGCTGAACACCATCATGATTTGGTTCACGTTCGCCATTCACATAAACGACCTTGTCTTGAATTTCCAGCGTATCGCCTGCAACGGCAACTGCCCGTTTGATGTAATTGGTTTTTTGGCTGATGGGTTTCACTTCCCAAGGCACATTAAATACGATAATATCATTGCGCTCTACATCTCTAAAACCCGGTAAACGCGTGTTTGGAATTTTCACTCCCGGCAGACAAATCTGAGTAAAAGGCACGCAAATTGCCATCGGAGTTCGGGCTCCGTAAGTAAGATTCGATACGATCAGAAAATCGCCGATGAGTAAATCCTGCTCCATCGAGCCGGTAGGAATTTTATAAGACCCGAAGATGAGTGATCGCAAAATAGCCGCTGCGATGAATGCAAAAACCAACGCATCGAGCCATTCGCGTAGCCATGATTTTGCTTTTTGTTCGTCCCGATCGGCACCATTGCTTTTATCTGTGCCTGAATGTTCTGTAGAATTTTTGTTGTTGTCTTCCAACGTAGTAAATCGATTAATTTATTTTGAAATGCGTGGGAGTGTCGATTTCTTCCTTCGCATATTTTCCGTCTTTGTAACTTACTTTGTACCACTGCTCACGCTCGGGCGAGAAAAAGTAATCGACGTATTCTTTGGGTTCGACCTCGGTTACGGTACGAGTTAGTGTTCGTTTCACTTCGGGCATTAAATCAATGTAACGGCTTGCACCAACATAAACTAGACCATCGGCAAACGGCCCGTCGAGGTCGAGCACCATCATGGGGATGGAGCCATTAACGATAAACCAATATTCGAACTGAATGGCTTTTCCGGCTCTGAATTTACCGTCACCCATCACATTTTCGATGGTTTTTGTAGGCTCGCCATAAGCACTTTCTAAGCGAGCGCGTATTTCGATGGCGGGCATCCGATCTAAGCTATTGTAGTTAAATCCCTGGCCGGTCCATTTGATATCAGCGAACCGCTCCTGGAATTGATCGGCATTTTGCGCTTCTATTTTTAAAATCTGTGGTTCGTCAAATTGTGCCATGGCTGTACCTGATAATAACACCATCAACACAAAAAAGAATACTAGTTGTTTCTTGATTTTTCTCATTTTCGATCTTCGTCATCCATTGATAGCACAGCCAGAAACGCTTCCTGAGGAATCTCTACGGAACCAACCTGCTTCATTCGTTTTTTACCTTCCTTTTGCTTTTCAAGTAACTTTCGTTTTCTCGAAATATCACCACCGTAACATTTTGCCGTCACATCTTTACGCAACGCACGAACTGAATCGCGGGCGATAATTCGGCTACCGATTGCAGCCTGAACAGCTACTTCAAATTGTTGACGAGGAATAAGTTCCTTCAGTTTTGCACAAACTTTTCTGCCCTGATAATACGCTTTATCACGATGTGTGATACTACTAAGTGCATCAACCGGTTCAGCGTTTAACAGAATATCTAAGCGAACAAGATCACCTTTTCTAAACTCTATAAATTCGTAATCGAGTGATGCATATCCACGTGTACCGGATTTCAGTTTGTCATAGAAATCGAAAACTACCTCAGCCATCGGTAGTTCATACGTTATTTCTACCCGATTATTTTGCATAAAATGCTGATTCACATAAACGCCCCGTCTTTCTTGGCACAACTTCATTATCGGACCGATAAACTCAGCAGGTGTAATCATGCTGGCTTTTATATACGGCTCATAAATTGCATCAATATCACCAACTTCGGGCATCTGGCTAGGGTTATCAACTTCAATCGTTTCGCCACTTTCCAGTTTAACCTCGTACTGCACGTTTGGTACAGTAGTGATAATATCGATATTGAACTCACGATCTAGTCGCTCCTGAACAATCTCCATATGCAAGAGACCAAGGAAACCGGCACGGAATCCAAACCCAAGAGCTTTTGATGTTTCCGGCTCGTAACTGAGCGAGGCATCATTTAATTGTAATTTTTCCAGTGCGGTTCTAAGATCTTCAAATTCCTCTGCATTGGTGGGGAATATCCCACTGAAAACCATTGGTTTTGCTTCCTGATAACCCGGAATAGCTTTATCTGCAGCATTTTTCACGGTAGTGATAGTATCACCTACACGAACATGAGAAAGTGATTTCACACTACCAATTACATAGCCAACATCTCCGGCTTTAAGCTCTTTGGTGGGTTGATAATCCATTCGCAAATAGCCAATCTCTTCTGCATTGTATTGCTCTTTGTTGGCCATAAACTTGAACAAATCGCCCTTTTTAAGCACGCCTTCCATCACACGCACATATGCAACCGAACCTCGGTATGTGTTGAATACAGAATCGAAAATCAACGCTTTTAAAGGAGCATCGGTGATTTGTTTTGGCGATGGAACCCGCTCAACAATTGCTTCGAGAAGTTCAGGCACACCTTCGCCCGTTTTACCAGATACAATGAGTATATCTTCGCGTTCGCACCCGATTAAATCAATAATTTGCTGCCCTACATTTTCAGGATCAGAACTCGGCAAATCGATTTTGTTCAACACAGGAATAATTTCTAAATCCTGCTCAATGGCTTGATACAAATTCGAGATGGTTTGTGCCTCAATTCCTTGGGTTGCATCTACCACCAAAATTGCTCCTTCGCATGCTTTTAGCGCTCTCGAAACTTCGTAGGCAAAATCAACGTGGCCAGGGGTATCAATCAGGTTAAACACATATTCATCGCCATTAGGATGTTTATAATCCAGCTTAATAGCATGACTTTTAATGGTGATACCACGTTCACGCTCAAGATCCATATCATCGAGCACTTGCTCCTGCATCTCTCTTTCGCTGATGGTACCGGTCATTTGTAATAGTCGGTCGGCCAATGTGGATTTTCCATGGTCGATGTGTGCAATAATGCAAAAATTGCGAATGTTACTCATATAGTGTGATCGGTGCGTCTCTTTCTAAAAAGTTTAAGATACGAAGAAGGAGGCTTGGACAGAAAAAAAGGTTAGAACTACAATCAAAGGTTTAGGCTCAAGCTATCTGCTTAATTCCCAAATCTCTTTCTATTACTTCCGGATTTTCTGAAGCGGCTATAAGTTCTCTTTTTTCACGCATATTCATCCCCTTGAGAGCATGGAATTGGCATACCGCCTCTTTAGGGTCGGTAAAGTGCTTAACGTATTCAACTTTGTAAAAGGCAAAGTTAGCCTTAAAACTCTGAACGTTTTGCGTGCGGTGCTTCTGTAGCATACTTGGCAAGTCGGTTGTTAAACCAACATAAAGCATCCCTGAAGCATTACTTAATATGTATACAAAGTATTCGGTTATCATAGTACCGGTAAGAACACTCGCAGAGGAAGTCCTTACAAAAAATTTAAATTATTTTTCAGGGCTTAACAGCTCAACATGAAGCCTGAATCGCTCTTGCTCAAGAGCCATGCTATTGTAAATGTCACGAATAGCATTGAATACAGTGTCAGTATCACCAATCACTGTGGTTGATAAATAGCCAACTTCTATTTTTAAATCATATTGAGCAATATGTTCCAACAATTCTCGCACTTTTTCGGTTGGATTATGGATTGCTAATGGTATAAAAGTTAATTGTGCAATAGTTTTCATGTGCCCTTTTGTGCTAATACTCTTAAGTGAAACAGGTTTTTTCTGATAATTATTTTCTTACAGTGTATAAACTTAAGGCATTGACTTAACAATGTAAATTCGCAATTATACGTATTCAACAATCATACTTAACTATTATAAAATGGAACAATTAGGATTTGAGCAATGGTTCGGCATTTTAGAATTACCATTTCTTCTCGTTTGCATCGTCTATAGCTTTAAAACAGCTCGTACTTTAAAAGGTGGCGTATTTGGCCAAGGAATGGTTTACCTCGCTTGGGGATTTGGTTATGGCCGTTGGTCATTTAAGCCTGCAAATTACAAACTTCTTTGGGGTTGATATCTTCGATATGTTATTAAATCAACCTCTTGGAAAAGTAGCTTGGTTTATTGCGTTAATGACAAAATGGGGACTTTCAGCTGTAGGTTTCTACAAGATTTATCAAGCAAGTAAAAATTGATATCCATGCCGGATTTAGAAGTCCGGTTTTATTCTCGTAATGGGATTTCTCAAAGATTTATATAATTCATTTTCTAATAAAATCTCTCCTGGATCATCAGGTAGAGATTTTTTTGGTGATACTATAGAGGCAATGTTCGCCTTTTTAACCTCTAAGATTACGAGTTCAAATCAGGCTTATGCTACCATTGTTTATATCAACAATTACTTAAAGTTGAAAAGCAATGAGCGCCTTGAGCGCCTTCCAGAAAGCTATCTTTTTGTTGAGAAATATCTTACCGATATCGATCCGGATTTCAATCAGAGTAAAGAAAATTTACGAGCCCAAATCAAAGTACAGTATGCAAATTTACTGTCGGTACCCGGCTTCGAAATTATATTCGAAGAAGAATCAAAACAAGAGTTTGAGCTTTGCAAGCTCTTTTTGAAGCTGGTAATTAATGGGTTGCAGGATTTACTTGGACAAAAGGGTGGCGAAGAAATTCAAAATATTGGAAAATACCTTGACGATATTCCTAATGGATTCCCGAGCCAAAACCCGTTAAACGATCACACTTTCAACCCATCAAACTATAACGACTGGGTTCAGTTTTTACGACGTTTAAGCTTTCATAGCTTTAATATCCTCACAGAAAAACTTGGCGAAGAAGCTGCATTACGCCGATTTGATAATGGATATAAACAGGTTGCCAAAAAATTCATCAACCTCGATACCTTTCAGATAATCATTTCGGTACTTCCCGAAAATCTGATGGACGAAGATCGAGTGGGAGCACTCACAAAACATCAGATTGAAAAATTACTGCTAAAAAAGGCCGATCATTTTGAGCAACTCACCAAAGACTTACAAGAAAAAAATAAAGAGCTAGAACGCACTCAGCGTTTGTTGATTGAGGCCAAAAATAAAGCCGAAGACGCTACTCGAGCTAAGGCAATGTTTCTTGCGAATATGAGCCACGAAATTCGAACGCCGATGAATGCAGTTATCGGAATGACGGAAATTTTACGCGAAACGAGTCCAAGTAAAGAGCAGTTGCTATATATCGATACTATCTACAAAAGTGGCTACGACCTCATTCATATCATCAACGACATTCTCGATTATTCGAAAATAGAATCCGGAAGCCTTCAATTAGAACAACAGCCTGTAAACCTTCATAACCTAACGGCCGATTTAGGAAATCTGTTGATCCTAAAAGCGGAGGAGAAAAACATTGAACTTGTTTTTTATGTTGATGAAAAAGTGCCTGATTACATCATTGGTGATGCAGTTCGTTTAAAACAAATTCTTACCAACCTGCTGGGTAACGCCATCAAATTCACTGAAGTTGGTGAAGTGGTTCTGGAAATTCATGCTGAAAATATCTCGCCTAACAGTGTAAAACTCGAGTTTTTAGTTAGAGATACCGGTATTGGAATTCCTCAAAATAAGATTGATCATATATTCGATTCATTCTCGCAGGTGGATGCCAGTACCACTCGTAATTATGGCGGAACGGGTTTAGGACTTACCATAACTAAAAGTCTGGTTTCGATGATGAATGGTGAAATTTGGGTTAACAGTGTTGTTGGCGAAGGCACAAATTTCACGTTTACGATGGCCGTTGATGTTGATGTTACAAAAACTAGAACTTCGGTTGATAATCAAATGTTTGTGGGCAAAACTGCACTTGTGGCAGGGCAAAATAATACACAGCGCGAAATGCTAGCCAAAAAACTAAAAGCATTTGGTTTTAAAACGGTCACATTTTCAACCTTACCCGAACTAATTTTAGGCATTCAGGAAACGCCTGCCAGCCATTTAGTAATTGCTGAAGAATATTTATATAAGTCGATTGATCAATCCTTAAAAAACAGTTTTAAAATGCAATTGGAGGCAAAAAACTTACCTTTGATTAGTATTATCCCATTTTCGAGCAGTGCCAATCATTTGGATGATAAAGAAAGCTTGAGTATCACAAAACCTATTCGACGAGATGTTCTTATCAAAAAAATAAATCGGGCATTTTCTGTTGATCAATCTGTGCCGGAACCTTTAGCAGATGAAACCACGCATAAAGTACGATCCATTAATATTCTGTTGGCAGAAGACAATCCAACTAACCAAATGGTAGCAAAAGGATTGATGCGTAATATTGGTTACGAAATTGATGTGGTTAGTAACGGCCAACAAGTGCTGGAATATTTAGATCGAAAGTTTTACGATCTTGTGTTGATGGATGTTCAAATGCCGGTACTTGATGGTTTACAAGCTACTCAGAAAGTTAGAATGAAGGTTATTGCTCCACATCAGCCAATAATTATTGCTATGACGGCTAACGCCTCGGAAGAAGATCGACAAGTGTGTTTATTTGCAGGAATGAATGATTATTTGAGCAAGCCGGTTACTCGAAGTGAAATTATTCAAAAAATCGAAAATTGGTTTCCCGAAAGTTAAATCAATTCTTATCTTCTCACCGTGAATTCAACATTACATCATATCCCATCTATTCATCATGATCGCCATCACGGCCATCATCACGTGCACTAATTCTACGCACTGTCGCCAAGCGAATTCACTTATAACCTTTTTCTACAACTCCTTTTTACTTACTTAATTTTATGAACCGCACGAAAGATTCTTCGACTTCATTACGCATTGCTATTCAAAAAAGTGGCCGATTAACAGATAAAACCATCAATTTACTGCATGGTATTGGCATCGAATTCGATAACTATAAACGTAATTTGATGGTAAAAACTCGCAATTTCGATGTTGAATTACTCCTACTTCGCGATGACGATATTCCTGAATATGTACAGGATGGAATTTGTGATTTAGGCTTTGTTGGCGCGAACGAAGTGTTCGAAAAAGATGCAGACGTTTCTGTTTTGCGTGGGTTAAATTATGGCCGGTGCCGGCTTTCAATTGCAGCCCCAAAAAACGGAGACCTACAAGTTGCCGAAGATTTCGAAGGCAAAACCATTGCAACCAGCTATCCTTTTTTAACAAACAAATTCTTTGAAGATCAAGGTGTTAACGTTGATTTGGTTGAGATTTCGGGAGCTGTTGAAATAACCCCTCAGTTGGAAGTTGCCGATGCAATTTCCGATTTGGTTTCAACTGGTGGAACTTTAATAGCTAACGGCTTGCAAGAGTTATTCACGATTTTAGAGTCGGAGACGAAACTCATCCAAACCAACAAAGAACTTTCGCCGGGTAAGCAAAAACTGGTGGAAAAATTTCTGGTTCGCATCGACGGTTATCAACAAGCGAAAAAGAGTCGCTACATAATGATGAACGCTCCTGAAGATAAAATTGAGCTCATCAAAGACATTATCCCATCCATGAAAAGCCCAACCATCGTTCCGTTGGCAAAAACTCAAATGGTAGCCATCCACACTGTAATTCCTTATGATAAATTTTGGCAGGTGATGGAAGAATTAAAAAGCGCCGGAGCCAGCGATATTGTTATGCTCCCGATTGAAAGCATGATTTTATAATGAAAACCTATTCGCTAAACGCATTAACCGATCAGCAGAAAACAAGCCTGCTTCAGCGCCCAAAGATGGATTTCGTTTCCATTTTCAACACGGTGCAACCCATTATTGATGACGTTGAAAGCCAAGGCGATGCCGCTGTGAAAGCATTTACAAAACGATTCGACAACGTTGAGTTGGATTCGATCACTGTACGTCCGTCTGACCTCGAAGTGAGTTTGTCGGATGAGTTGAAATCAGCCATTGATGTAGCTTTTGAGAACATTCAAAAATTTCACGAGGCGCAAACTCAGCCGATTCTTGAACTTGAAACAATGCCGGGAGTTCGATGCCGCAAAGTGATGAAACCCATCGAGCGAGTTGGATTGTATGTGCCGGGCGGAACAGCCATTTTGCCATCCACCGCTATGATGTTGAGTATCCCCGCGATGATTGCCGGTTGCAAAACGGTGGTTTTGGCTACACCACCAAATGCGGAAGGCAAGGTGCCGGATGAAGTCGTTTATATCGCCCAAAAAGCAGGTGTGACCGACATCCTTTTAGCGGGCGGTGCACAGGCAATTGCTGCCATGGCGTTTGGGACGGAAACTGTGCCAAAAGTCGACAAAATTTTTGGTCCCGGTAACCAGTATGTGACGGCAGCCAAAATGATATTGCAAAACAGTGAAGCTCAAATCGCTATCGATATGCCTGCCGGTCCATCTGAAGTTTTGGTAATCGCTGATGAAGATGCCAATCCTGCTTATGTGGCCGCTGATTTACTTTCGCAGGCAGAACACGGCGCCGATAGCCAAGTGGTGTTAGTCTCGATTTCAGGGTTTGATTTGGTGGCGCTGAATCAGGAATTGGCGTCTCAACTCAGCCAGCTTCCTCGGAAAGAATTGGCCGCAAAAGCACTCGAAAACAGCTTCATCATTGAAGTTGATTCTATTGATGAAGCCATTCAGTATTCTAATGAATACGCGCCGGAACACTTGATTATCAACATTAAAGATGCTGAATCGGTGTTGGATGATATTACCAATGCGGGATCGGTTTTCTTCGGTGAGTTTACTCCGGAAAGTATAGGAGATTACGCATCTGGTACTAATCACACGCTCCCGACTTATGGCTACGCGCGAATGTACAGCGGTGTGAATCTCAGCTCGTTTCAGAAATCCATCACCATGCAAACACTTACTGCCGAGGGATTGAAAGCACTTGGTCCGACTGTTGAAAAACTAGCTGCAGCTGAAGGTTTAGACGCCCATAAAAACGCAGTAACCCTGAGATTGAGGGATTTGGAAAATGAATAACTCTATAACTTTCAAAATTACACCTCTCTTTCCCCTCCTTAAGGAGGGGACGATCTTCGTACAGATTGACTCATTTGGCAGAAATCAGGGGAGGTCGAAATGAATTCAAACTTCGATATTAAAAAGCTAGTCCGACCGAATATTCTAGATTTGATGCCCTACCGTAGTGCTCGGGATGATTTCGATTCGGGAATTTTACTCGATGCCAACGAAAATGCATACGGTGCGCCTTTTGAAAATGATTTAGAGCTACATCGCTATCCGATGCCTTATCAAGAAAAACTGCGTGATTTGATTGCGGATTTCAGAGGTGTTGATGCCGCTAACATTTTTACTGGTGTGGGTAGCGATGAGGCTATCGATTTATTGTTTCGGATTTTCTGCGAACCGGGCTCCGACGAAGTTCTCATCACTCCACCAACCTACGGGATGTACAAAGTTTCGGCGGCTATAAATAATGTGGCAGTTAATCAGGTGCTTTTGACACCAGATTTTCAGCTTCACGTCGATGAGACTTTGCAAGCAGTTTCCGATCGTACTAAAATCATTTTTCTGTGCTCGCCTAACAATCCCACCGGGAATAGCCTGAATCGTGAAGATATGATAGCGGTTGTTGAGCAATTCAATGGAATTGTGGTAGTGGATGAAGCGTACATCGACTTTAGTGTAGCAGAGAGTTTCGCAACATTGGTGAACGAGTATCCAAATTTGGTGGTGCTTCAAACTATGTCGAAGGCATTTGGACTGGCCGGAATCCGCTTGGGAATTGCCATCGCGAATCCTGCTATTATCGAGTTTATGATGAAAGTGAAAGCCCCATATAACGTGAATAAGCTCACTTCACAGGCTGCGATTCGAGGATATTCAAATATCCAAGCAATGAAACAAAATGTTGCTGAATTATTAACTGAGCGGGATCGAGTTATCGAAGAGCTTTCTGCGATCAATGAAATTGAGCACATCTATCCTACCGATGCTAACTTTTTGATATTTCGAGTAAAGGAGGCTTTATCAGTGTACAAAAAACTAGCGGAAGCCGGTGTAATCGTCCGCTTTCGTGGAAATGAACCGCATTGTGAAAATTGCTTGAGATTAACTATAGGAACAACTATCGAAAACAATACATTTCTCGAAGCCTTGAGAAATGTGTTTCAATCCGATTGAGCCACTAATTTTTCTCCAATGACAGGAATATTGCCCCGATTAGCCCACAATAGAATTGCGGATGAAATGGTAACAATTAGCGCCATCGCAAATAATGTACCACCGTCGTTTTGCACTTCAATTCCCAACACCGTTAAATGGCTCACGATGGCCCCTGCCATCACGCCTAAAGCTAACATTGCTCCCAGCCAGGTTGTGCGGGGAATCAGTAATAAAACGGAAGCAATAAGTTCTGCTAACCCGGATGCGTATCTCCCAAAAGGTTCTAGTCCTACGGTTTCGAAAATGTATATGCTTTCGGGTGCACCTGAAAATTTAAAGAATAATGTCTGTAGCATGATGAAAGCTGCAACAAGGCGCAATATCCAATAGAAAATGTGTACTTTTGATTTCATAAAACTCCCGAGTTTGTTTTCCGAAAATGTAACTCGACTTATGATTCTTATAGTCACAAAAGAGTAACAAATCGAACACAGAACTATCCACCAGCTCATGAACATCTGGATCCATCCTGAAATTTTTACCAACTCGAATAATAAGTACTTACCAAAGGGCTTTGTCCATTTCTGTGCAACCTTAAATGGCGAATCTATTCGGTTAAATTCGGAAACCGATTCGCTGCGGAAACGCCAAAATGCACAAATTGAATTGGAAGAACTATTCAGCGACTTTCAACCTGCAGACAAAAACGGTTTAATCGAGTTTGATAAAAGCGAAGGCAAACTATTGTTTTGGGTTGGGGAAACCTGTGTTGCTTCTGGCTACGATTTTGCCGATTTGTTGGCATCTTATCAAACAGGAAAAGAGCGCACCGCAAGCATTGCCAGAACTACTAACGAGACCGATATTTCGATTGAGCTGAACCTGGATGGAACGGGTAAAAATGAAATTTCAACGGGATTGAATTTCTTCGATCACATGCTCGAGCAAATAGCTCGACATGGTTTTGTGGATCTGAATCTCCGTTGCGATGGCGATTTGCAAGTGGATGAACATCACACGATAGAAGATGTAGCAATTGCTCTTGGAGAATGCATAACCAGCGCTTTGGGCGACAAAAAAGGCATTGAACGTTACGCTTTTGTTCTGCCCATGGACGAAACGCAAGCTACCGTAGCCATGGATCTTTCCGGTCGACCTTACTTAGTTTTTGAAGGCGAATTCAATCGCGTGTACGTGGGAGATATGCCAACCGAAATGGTTAAACACTTTTTTTACAGTTTAGCGATGCATCTCAAAGCAACGCTGCATATCGAGTTTAAAGGCGATAACGATCACCATAAAATTGAAGCTATTTTTAAAGGCTTTGCTCGTGTGTTAAAAACTGCCGTGGAAAAGAATCCCCGCATCAAAAATATGATCCCAAGCTCGAAAGGAAGCCTTTAATGATTGCTTTAATTAAGTATCGCGCCGGCAATATTGCTTCGGTATCAAATGCCTTAGAACGTCTGGGAGTGGATTTTTACCTCGCTGAAACAGCTAATGAACTTGATAAAGCTGATGGGGTGATTTTCCCCGGAGTTGGGCATGCGTACTCGGCGATGGAGTCACTCAAGGAACAGGGAATTGCTGAATGGCTCAAATCCACCAAAAAACCTGTGCTTGGAATTTGTGTTGGAATGCAATTGCTGTTCGAATCCTCAACCGAAGGAGATACCGAGGGGCTTGGAGTTATCCCCGGAAAATTGCTAAAGTTTGATGCCTCGAAAGAAAAAGTGCCGCATATGGGCTGGAATTCCATTCAAAAACAAGCGTATCATCCTCTTTTGAAAGACATCAACGATGAAGATTTCTTGTATTTCGTGCATAGCTATTATGCGCCCGAAAGTGATTTTTCAGTGGCAACCTGCGATTACATCACACCATTTACAGCGGTAGTTTCGAAAGACAACTACTTTGGAGTGCAGTTTCATCCTGAGAAGTCGGGTAAATTGGGCGCTCAAATCCTTAAAAATTTTGTGGATTACGTTTATCAAAGCTAATCGATTCTTTTAAACCTTTTTATTAATTCAGAATATTTAACTTTATTCAATTAACTAAGCGAACTTCATGAATATTGATAGTATAAAATCTGATATCATTGATTGGATAAACACCCTTGAAGATGAACAGACGCTGCAAGAGTTGCTTCATTTCAAAGAGGGCGATTCGTTTCTATCTGACGATCAAAAGAATATTCTAAACGAACGAATTGAGAAATACGAGGCGGGTGACATGAAATTTTCCGAATGGAAAAGTGTAAAATCCAGGATAGAAAATAAATCAACGGATGATCTATAAAATTCACGTTTCAAGTGAAGCGGAATTAGATTTACAAGATTCCTATAATTGGTACGAATCAAAAGTTGAAGGCTTAGGTGAGAAATTCCTTTCACATATTGATCGTAATTTTGAGACCATTGCCTCTAACCCATTTGCCTATGCAGTTCGTTTTAGATCCTTCGTTCGAGCCTATGTCATGCCCTATTCCCCTTACTTGATACTTTATATTATCACAGAGGAAAGCATTAAAATTATTGCAGTTTTTCATACAAGATTGAATCCCATTAAATTAAAAGACCGGTTGGCTTAATCTACCTTCTCTAATATTTATTAACACACCATCAACAAACCAAAAAATGCAAGTTATCCCCGCTATCGACCTTTACAACGGAAAGTGCGTTCGGCTTCATAAAGGCGATTACGACGCCATAACTGTTTACAATGAGTCTCCTATTGAGCAAGCTCAGATTTTCCAAGATGCCGGTTTCGATCACATTCATATTGTGGACTTGAATGGCGCTAAAGAAGGTCGATTTGTAAACCTGCCACACATAAAACAGATCATCAAAGAACTGGGAATTTCGGTACAAACCGGCGGTGGTATTCGAGCGTACGACGATTGCGAGTATTTACTGCGCGAGGGCATCTCGAAAGTAATTTGCAGCTCCATGGCTGTTCGAAATGAAGAAGATTGGGTTAAACTTCTTCATAATCATCCTAAAAAAAGTATCCTAGGGATGGATTTAAAAGATGGCAAAATTGCCTACGCCGGCTGGCTGGAAACCGCTGCCGAAAGTGTTGATTCGTTTGTAAACCGAATGCTGGATGAAGGCTTACAGGAAATTTTGTGTACCGATATTTCTAAAGATGGCACGCTTTCTGGTCCGAATCAGGAATTATATGAAGAACTGAAAGCCAAATTCCCGACTATCCGATTGATAGCTTCCGGTGGTGTTTCTAACATCGACGATCTGAAGCGACTTTCTGCAGCTTCGATTGATGCCGTTGTAGTAGGCAAAGCGTATTACGAAGGGCGCATCAACTTAGAAGAGATGTACGCCCTTAATTATTAGCAGCAATTACTCCGCGGCAGGATTTCCAATCTTGCCGATAAACAAAATAGCGCCGGTACTTTTCTCGCGTAACAGCAGTAAATAAGGCTGGTTGTATACAATAGTTGGATAACTTGGTCCTGTACTTTCTGTTGTTACTGTTACTGCAGTTACCGCTGCAGCTTCTGTGCCCTCTTCATTCATTTTTAAGAAGGTTTTCTGCAACACACTCGATACATACAAATTATTGATCGTGGTAAATAAGTTAGTTAGATCTGCGCCTCCCTCAATAAACAAATCGTTCATCCCTAAGGATTGTAAATCAGGAATTAACTGACGTTGATATTCGAGCTTTAATTTTGGGATAAGGTATCCGACTTGCCCTTTTCTAAGATCAGATATCCAAGTTTGAAGCTGAGCTGCATTAAGCCTTGATTCGATTAATTCATCAACCGAAGAATACTCAGCCCCCGGTTTTATAAACAGCGCACTGAATTTGTCATTCCCGTAGGGTAGCTCAACCATCTCAACTTCATCGTTGATCAGATACCCCACTTCGGCGGTTTGATTCATCATCTCAACCGACACGGTCGTGTTCTCATCCACATAAAATTCCCAGTCTTCGGTAAACTCTGGATCAAACTCGTATTTCCACGGACCATTGAAATACACCGCATTGATCAAAAACATTACATCGTCTCCACTTATCCTCTCGATGATTTTTTCGATTCGATCGTTAGTTTTGTCAGCCACCCAACCGTTTATTACATCAAGTGTTTTAGGATCGGCAAAATCTAAACTACTCGTTTCTGCATCGAAGTATTCTTCCACCGTTGTTAAAAACTCGGGATTAACCTCAAAGCCTTGTTTCGACCAAACTGAGTTTGCAATTTTCAACTCAACCTTGTCGTCGGCGTTTTGCAAATCCTGCAGTAAAGCCTGATAGCCTTTGTTAATTTCTCCTTTAGTCAGATCGCCAAAACCCAAGGTATTTTGCATCTCCACAAAAGTATTACCGGCGGCGCCATTCATTGTCATACCCAATGCCATTGAAGCGCTAAGTGGAGATATGAAGATGTTTTCTGCTAGCGAATCTCCTTGATGAACGGCAGTAAAAAAATCGATGCTAAACCCTGAATCTGCCTCAATTAATTTGGCTTTTGCGGCTTGTACTTCAGGATCTTCTTTTGATGTATTGGTGGTATCGCAGGCAGTTAGTCCTACACCAATCAGAACGGTCAAGAGAATATAAATGTGTTTCATATTTTCGAATTTTTGGTTGGGTTGAAAACTAAATCAAACAAAGCTAACTAAAGATCGCATGAAAAGACTACATCGATATTATTTTATCGGTAACTTTGATCTTTACGGAATGCTAAGTAATCTTAGCTTCTAAATTAAAAAAAGGCACTCCCGTATGGGTTTTCTCGAAAAAATTGGTCTGGGACGGAAAAAGAAAGAGTTAATTCCGTTACTGGGCGACAAAATGAAGAAGGAGAAAGAAGCGTATTCGTTGAAGCGCAATCCTTATATCCGGGCACTCATTTTCCTTTGTTTTATTTTGATCTCGGTATTTTCCCTTCCCCGAAATTCAGTAAATACAGGATATATTTACACCCAAGGTCAGCCTTGGCGAGCTGATGACTTAACCGCGCCATTTACATTTTCGTTGAACAAAACGGCACAGGAAATTGCAGACGAGCAAGAGGAAATCAGAAATCAGATTCCACTAATTTTTGAGGTTAAACCAAGTTCAGAAATTGCAATTCAAACCCGGCTCGATTCGCTGTATCGCAATATCCAACCGGTGCTAGAAACCTTTCATCAGTGGCAGATTTCAAAAGAAAATAATCGCCCTACCCTTTTTGATGACAGTTTACGCTTTGCCCGCGAATTCCAGATCGCTAACATCGGTATCACAGAAGCTTCGCTAAACGTTCTGCTAAACAGCTATCACGATGTTCAAACTCGAAATTTAAATTACAATCGCTTTGATGGAGTGATCGTAAAAACCCGTCTCGAAAGTTTAATCGACCAACTTTTGAATCAGGGCATTATCGATATGAATAAACGGAACATAAGTTCTGAGGTGATCACTGTAATTAACCCATCACAAAGTACCGAACAATCGGTGAATGTAGCTCGAGTTCGTGATTTACGTGAAGCGAATGAATTCGCGCAATTTCAACTCAACAGATCGTTTAACGAAGAACGTGCTCAGTTGGCCATCGAATTATATAACAAGGTTATTGGCCCGAATTATATCAACAGCACCGAACGGCGACAACAGCGAATTAATGAAGCACTAGCTAATATTTCCCCAACCAAAGGCGCTATGGCACAAGGTCAGGTAATTATCCGCCGCGGTGATATGGTAACTTCAGATACTGTGAATATTCTCGAAAGTTTAAATGCGGCACGTGCTTTAAATGCTACCAACGCCGAACGTTGGCTAAGATTTACCGGCGGTGTGATTCTGGTGATAATAATATCCCTGGTATTTTTTATGTATTTGTACTTGTACCGCCGCAGCATAAGCTCTCACAATGGTCTGTTTTTACTGGTTTTTCTTACGATGGGACTTATCAGCATTGCAAACCTGGTACTCATGTATTTTGATACGGCCAACGCCTACATCATACCCGTAGCAATCGCTCCGATTATACTTACCATCATTTTTGACTCTCGGGTTGGCATTATTGCAGCGGTAACCATGGCTTCTCTGATTGGATTGGTACACGGCTTCGATTTTGAATTTACTATCTCCACCTTTGCTGCTTGTTCGATGGGGGTATTTTCGGTACGTGATGTTCGTAATCGATCTCAGTTTTTCTTTACCACTCCCGGCATCGTTTTCATTACTTATCTGGTTTCGATGGGGGCATTCAGCCTTTCGGTGATGGAAGAATGGGAATTAGTGCTAAACAACGGCTTATTCATTGCGATAAACTGCTTGTTCATCTTGTTTACCTATCCAATTATTCTGCTTTTCGAGAAGATTTTTGGCGTTACAACCGACTTCACTTTACTCGAACTGGGAGACACCAATCAACCGCTGTTAAAAGATCTGATGAACAAAGCGCCGGGTACTTTTCATCACAGTTTGCAGGTTGCTAATCTTTCTGAAGCAGCTGCATCAGCCATCAATGCAAACCCTTTATTGGTACGCGTAGGTGCTTTATATCACGATATCGGCAAAATGGTGAAGCCCGAATATTTTGTAGAAAACCAGACTGGAGGCAACAACGAGCATGATAAACTCAAGCCTCAGATGAGTGCTATGGTGATAAAATCGCATGTGAGCGAAGGCGTTAAAATGGGCAAAGAGTATGGGTTGCCAAATATTTTAATCTCGTTTATCGAAACGCACCACGGCACTTCTATCATCCGATACTTTTACGAGAAAGCAAAAGCCAACGAAGAGGATAAAGACAAAGATATGCCGGCGAAGGAAACCTTCCGGTATGACGGTCCTTTACCGAATACCAAAGAAACCGGTATTCTGTTATTGGCGGATGGCATTGAGGCAGCTTCCCGAGCCATGAAAAACCCAACCTACAGTAAGCTCGAAAACCTTGTAAACCGAATGGTTGACGATCGGGTGAGCGAAGGTCAGCTTAGTCATTGTCCGTTAACGTTTCGGGATCTTCAAGTGATTAAAGAGTCGTTTATTTCCATTTTGGTTGGAGTTTATCACAGCCGAATCGAATATCCTGAAGAAGGCAAGACCACAACTCAGATCGAAGAAGAAAACAGAAAAGAACAGAAAGCTTTAGCAAAAGAAGCTAATGCAACCAACGGAGATGCCGAAGCCATCCCTAAAAAAAATGCCGAAAACGAAGAGTAAATCGTGCGTTTTAAACAAGAACTTGATCTATACCTTCAATTTATAAAACTAGAAAAAGGGCTGTCTCAAAATTCGGTGGTTTCGTATGAGAATGACCTTCGACGGTATCTCGATTTTTTAACCACAGAGTATAAGTTCACCGATCTATCCGGTGTTTCTTTAACACACATCGAATCGTTTTTAGATTTTCTGATTGATAACGAGCTCCTTTCGGCTTCTTCACTTGCAAGAAATATATCAAGCATTCGTGGTTTTCATGAATTTGCGATGGTTGAAGGTTACACCAAGGCGAATCCGGCCGAGTTAATTGAGCTCCCTAAAAAAGCAAAGAAACTCCCCGAAATTTTAAATCCGGAAGAGATTTTCGCTATGCTCGACTCACCGGACACTTCAAAACCGGCCGGTATCAGAGACAAAGCCATTCTGGAATGTTTGTACGGAACAGGAATGCGGGTTAGCGAACTCACTGATTTGCAAACCGACCGACTGTTTTTTGAAATCGGGTTTATTCGCGTAATTGGAAAAGGAAGTAAAGAACGACTGGTTCCCGTTGGTGAGCATGCACAAGATGCGCTAGAGCATTACATCGAGCATGTACGTCCGCTTTTCTTTAAACCTGAAAAAGCAGAGAAGGCGAAGAATAAAGTGTTTTTAAATCAACGTGGAGGGGCATTAACCCGGATGAGCGTTTGGAATATCGTGCAAAAAGCGGCTAAAGCAGCCGACATCACCAAAAACGTTTACCCACATATTTTCCGCCATTCTTTCGCTACGCATTTACTCGAAGGTGGCGCCGATTTACGTGCCGTTCAGGAGATGTTGGGGCATTCCTCTATCCTTACCACCGAAATCTATACGCATGTAGATCGCTCGCTTTTGCATCAGGTTCACAAGCAATTCCACCCTAGAGCTTAAAAGTAACCACGGAGTTCACAGAGTACACTGAGTGAACAAAGTGAGGTACTTTTTTTTAACAAACCACGCCTTTTAAAGTAAATTCAAATTCTCTGAAATCAGCGAGCTATGTGCACTCTGTGGTTTAAGTCCATTACTTAAGGGCTTGAAGTAAGTAATCGGCTTGCACGAGATGATGCGAGCCCTGCCATGCCACTTCCCCATTTTTTATCACCAATAATTGGGGCGATTCATGGCGAACGCCCACTTTCTCTTCAACATATCGTGAAAGCGGTCGTTGGCGGATAACATCCACAATATGCAAATCAGCAGATTTCAAATCTTCCTCAGAAATAAGTTCTAAATTCTTCTTTGCAAAGAAACTAGTAGCACATTGATTACTGTGCTTCAAAATCACTTGGGGGCGTTCCATCGACTGCATCAGAATAGCATCCATCTCTTCTTTGCTTTGAATATTGCTCCAAAATTGAGGCTTTTCATCGCCTTCGCTACTGCCAAATAATCCGTCTAAAAATCCCATGTTTTTCTCCTTTATCCTTTTTAAGATACATGAACAGGTGGAGACTTTCAGTTGAAGCTCAAATATTAACCGAGAGATCATAAATAACTAACTATTATGGAATTCAAGACTCAAGTATTCTGGCTGGGACATTCGGCCGTAAAACTAATTAGCCCAAGTGGAAATATTATTTACATCGATCCTTTCTTATCCCAAAACCCATCCACTCCCGAAGAACTGAAATCAGTTGAAAAGGCGGATTTCATCTTGCTAACGCACGGGCACGAAGATCACGTTGGTGACACCATCGAGATTGCAAAAAATACCGGTGCAAAAGTTGTTGGTATCGTAGAATTGATGGGATTACTTGCGAAAGAAGGATTATCAGACGATCAATCGGTAGCGTTTAACAAAGGTGGAACTGTTCACTTTGACGACTTCTCGGTGACCATGGTTTCGGCCAATCATAGTTCGTCGTTTAAAGGTCAATACGCAGGTGACCCGGCAGGACTCATCATCTCTTTCGAAGACGATATTTGCGTGTATCACATGGGCGACACCAACATTTTCGCTGATCTGGAATTATATGGCGAGTTGTACGATCCACATTTAGTATTTGCTCCCATCGGCGATCACTTTACAATGGGCCCCGAAGAGGCCGCTTATGCCGTAGAAATGATCGATCCGGATATTGCTGTGCCCATTCATTACAACACATGGCCGCCAATCGAAGCAGATCCGAATGATTTTAAAGAGATTTTGGAAGATTTTGGTATCGATGCACGCACACCCAAAGTTGGAGAAAATATCATTGTGTAATACCACTAATCAGTTTTTCTGGTTGTTTCTGATCGGTTTTTTAATTCTGTGTACCCCAGTTGATTTAAAGGCTCAGGATTTTCAACCTATATCCAAGATTAGAGGGAATAATTATTTTTTGGGTTTGGGAATTGGTGATGCCCAACTCAACCAATACAATAACTCCGGCACTTTTGGCCGAAGCACGTACTTTCCTCGTTTAAGTGTTGAGTTCGGGCGATATTATAAAATTGATCCCCTTTTTGGATTGTTAATCTCCGCTAAAATTTCGCACCAACGGCTACGGTTGCATCCGATTCAAACCGAAGAAGAGTATAACGACCTTTTCTCGTTTACCGATTTGCAACTTCGATATGGAGTTTATCTTGGAAAAGACTTGATAAAGTTACATTTGGGTGGATCGATGAGGACTCCACTTTGGTCTAGATTTAAGGTCAAAAGTTTGAATGGAAAGGGTGAAGAAGATTGGTACGATTTAAGTAATGAAGTGAAAGCATCTAAAATTTCATTTGCTACCGAATTGGGTTTAACGTTCATGTTTAAATCTTTTCATATCAGTCCAACATTTACGTGGAATTTGAGAGAATTCATCGATAGCTCATTCTCTAACGGAGCCTATTTATTTGATGACACTGAATACTATACCCTTGAGTTTATAATCTATATACCTTTGGAACTATGAACCTTTCAATGATTTTTAGCAGTTTAGTTATTGCTCTCCTATTGCTGGCCGATCCTTCTACAAGCTCATGTGGTGACTGCAATGTATATGTAGAGCGAGTTGCTACCTTATCAGACACTACCTTGAATGTAGGAAGCACTTGGAATATTGTAATAACTGAGCAGTTTGCCAGAGCCTCAGATTACTGTTATTACGATTATGATGCCCCTTCAAATAGAAGTTATTATACAGCACCTGATCTAGATTGGAAAATTGAAGGAACGTCGATTTCGCTAAGGCAAAAAGAAGACACCCTCTACATTGAAGCCTTATCAACTGGGACTTCTAGATTATTTCTTTCGGCTTCATCGGTATCATCAAACGATCCAAATGTTGTAAATCAACATTTAAGCATACTGGTGAAATAGAAGAAGTCATTTTTACATACATTCCTTCAATTTTAAACGAATTACTATCTATTATCTATGAAATTACTTATCAGTTTTTTAATCGCCTTAATTTCCTTTTCAGGAAGTACAGAAACTGAATACGAATCCCGCCGTTGGGGACAGGTTGGCCACCGTGCTACCGGATATATCGCCGCAGAGCATTTAACAGATCAGGCTGCCGCTGAAGTTGCCCGTGTTTTAAATGGAGATTCCATCGCCGAAGTAACTACCTGGATGGATGAAGTTCGCTCTGATCCAAACTTTAGGTTTATGTCGCCGTGGCACTATTGCACCATTCCCGAAGGCATGACGTACGAAGAAGCCGGAACTCCAGAAGAAGGCGATATCCTTTGGGCTATCGAAAAAATGGTTACCGAGCTAAAAGCCGGTGGATTATCCCCCGAACAAGAAGCCATCAACCTCAAAGTATTAATTCACTTGGTTGGAGATTTACATCAGCCACTTCATGTTGGCAATGGCACCGATCGTGGTGGAAACGATGTTCGTGTGCAATGGTTTGGTGAAAATTCGAATCTGCATCGCGTTTGGGATAGCAATATGATCGACAGTCGCCAACATACCGGGCGTGAACTTGCCGATTTTTCGGATGATCAACTCACCGACGAACTCATTGCAGAATGGCAAAGTACTTCTTGGTTAGATTGGGCCTACGAATCGAAGGCGCTTTTGCCACAGGTTTACGATTTTGAAGGTGACCGACTCAGCTATGAATATGGGTTTTTGAATTTTGAAACCGTAGAAAAGCGAATTGTACAAGCGGGTGTTCGATTAGCAGGATTAATAAACGAAATCTACTCAAACTGATGAAAAACAAATTTCTACTTTCCGGCCTTTTAGCCGTTTCCGGCTTTTTAACGATCAATTGCGATGCTCAATCAACATGGATTGAAGGACAAGGACCCGATGACATCCTCTTTTCTGTAGATGGCTTTGACGGACCCGAAGCAGTTCGCTATGATGCCGATCTCGACGTCTATTTTGTATCGTGCTTTAATGGTCGAACTTCCGGCGACGCCAATGGATATGTATCTAAAGTATCATCTGATGGTGAAATCGTAGAATTGCAATTTATGACCGGCACCGACGATTTTCCTTTTGATGCCGGGCGTGGCATGTTCATCACAGGCGACACTCTATGGGTTGCCGATCATTCGGGCATTCATTATTTCGATAAGAATTCAGGTTCTCATCTTGGGTTTGTTGACTTTTCAGCTGAAAACCTAGGTTTTTTAAACGACATTGCCGCAGATCAATCCGGCAATCTACATGTTACCGATACTGGTACCAGAAAAGTATATCGCTTCGATGCAGAAGGCTATGAATTATTAATCGAAGATCTGCCGATCATGCCAAATGGCATCACGTTGTTGCCGAATGGAAACCTGGCTTTAGCACCTTGGCAGGAAGGTCCGAATATCTATCAGGTAAATCCAAGTACCGGCGAATTACAAGTTTTTGGTACGGTAAACGGCTCCGATAACTACGACGGAATCGAGTTTTATGATGGAGCGTTGATCACATCCACCCAACAAGATTCTAGTTTACACATTATGCTAAATGGCGAGGATGAGTTGTTCATCAAAGTTTCTGGTCGCCCTGCTGATATTGCCATAAATACCAATGAAAGTGTAGTTGCTGTTCCTTATGTTGCGTTGAACAAAGTTGATTTTTGGAAACTTAAGCAATAATGGAACATCTAAACTGGGGCATACTTAGCACGGCTAAAATTGGTGTTAAGAATGTGATCCCGGCTATTCAACGTACTAATGGAAATCGTGTAATAGCTATCTCTTCACGATCTGCTGAGAATGCACAAAAAGTTGCATCTGAGTTAGGGATCGACAAAGCGTACAGTAATTACGATGAGCTTCTCAAAGACCCCGAGATAGATGTAATTTACAATCCCCTGCCTAATCATTTGCATGTTGAATACACAATAAAAGCTCTACGAGCGGGAAAACATGTATTGTGTGAGAAGCCCATTGCTGTTAATCATCAAGATGCTTTAGAATTAGAAAAGGTTGTAAGCAACCATCCGCATTTAAAAGTGATGGAAGCTTTTATGTATCGTTTTCATCCGCAGTGGAAGTTCATTCGAAACATCATTGATTCAGGTGAAATTGGCGAAATCAGGCACGCACATTCTACTTTCACTTACTTTAATAACCAACCTGATAATATTAAAAATCAGGCGGATCTCGGCGGAGGAAGCTTGCTAGATATTGGATGCTACTGTGTGAATTTCTCTCGATGGGTTTTCCAACAAGAACCTATCGAAGTACAATCAATGATGAATTTTGATCCGGTTTTTAATACCGATCGATTTACCTCAGCGCTCTTAACTTTTGACGGTGGCTCTGCCAGTTTTCTATGCGGGATGCAAATTCATCAAGATCAACGAGCTCAGATTTACGGCTCAAGTGGTAAAATAGAAATTAGCATTCCCTTTAATGCTGCAGATGAAATTCAGCGCAAAGTCTCCATCACCAAAAATGGCGAGACCGAGACGCATTTCTTTGAGCCGTGCAATCAATACGATCTTCAGGTGGAAGCTTTCTCAGCTTCCATACGAGAAAACAAACCCGTTCCTATCCCTTTATCTGATGCTACAGCCAATATGGATGTGATCACTCAGATATTTACTAATCATTTAACATAACTCTCATGGCCGATCTCATCGGTATTTTTGCACTATTAATTGGCCTCGAACTCGTTCTTGGGGTCGACAATATTTTGGTAATCACCATTTTGGTGAATCGCTTACCAGATGAGCAACAAAACAAAGCTCGAGTTCTGGGGCTAGCGTTGGCGATGGTAGCCCGTATCTTATTATTATTTTTGCTTCTAAAACTTACCGGATTAACTCAGGCCGTTCTTTTCGGGTTAAGCGTGCGTGATATAATTCTTATCGTAGGTGGATTATTTCTTATCTACAAAGCCGTAAAGGAGATACATCATGTTGTTGAGCTAAAAGACGAAGACGATGCTCGTCATCCCAATAAACACACCTTTAAAAGTGTAATTACTCAAATCGTATTATTAGACATCGTGTTTTCTGTGGATTCGGTGATAACCGCGATTGGCCTTACGGAACAAGTTTGGGTAATCGTTTCTGCAGTAATTTTATCGTTTTCGGTTTTGCTGATATTTGCGCGACCTATTGGGGATTTCATTGTTCAAAACCCGGCATTAAAAATATTGGCGCTTTCTTTCTTAATAAGTATTGGTATTACCATTTTTATGGAAGGCTTTCACAAAGAAGTGCCAAAAGCTTATATCTATTTACCAATGGGCTTTGCACTAGCTGTAGAGTTACTGCAAATGCGATATTCGCGAAATAAAGCTGAAAAATCTGAGAAGAATTCTTAACCGAAACATCTTTTTAACTTACTTGAGAATGAATGATGAAGTGCATTACTCAGTTTCAATTGAAAATTCGTACTTTTAACCATCATTGATTAACCAGTTTAACACAGATCTATGCCTTCTCTGGTAACTTTTAACAACAAGATTGATAAAGAATTCAGCAAAGCGGTTAAGAAGAGAGTAAATGCCTATTTCGAAGAAAAGGGCATTTCTAAACACGCTAATGCTGCCATGGTTTTTAAAACGATTGCCATTTTATCTTTGTATTGGGTGCCCTTCGTACTCATACTTACTGCAGGTTTCTCGGTTGAAATTATGTGGCTGCTTTGCTTTATAATGGGAATTGGGATGGCAGGTATTGGCTTCTCGGTAACTCACGATGCTTTACATGGGGCTTATTCGGCCAACCCAACAGTGAATAACATCCTTGGTACGATGTTCGATTTAGTAGGTGCAAACGGCTACATCTGGAAAATCACACATAACATCATTCATCACACGTATACTAACATTCATGGCCATGATGAAGACTTAGAAGTTGCTGAGTTTATCCGTTTATCCCCTCACACCGAGTACAAACCGGTTCACAAATTTCAGCACTTTTTAGCATTTCCGGCCTATAGCTTTGCCACCATTTTTTGGGTTTTTGTTAAAGATTACTGGTATTTCTTTAAATCACCCTTAGGACCATACGAGAATAAAAATCACCCTACCAAAGAGTGGGTTAAGTTAATCATCACTAAAATTGTAGTGTACACGTTAACTATTGTACTGCCTTTAACCTTACTAGACATTACTTGGTGGCAATATTTAATTGGCTTTTTCTCTGTTCACCTAACAGCAGGGTTAATTCTCGGGATCATCTTTCAGTTAGCGCATGTAGTTGAAACTACCACACATCCGTTACCCAACGAGCAGAATATGATTGAAAATCATTGGGTAATCCACGAAATGCTTACTACCAACAACTTTGCTAGAAAGAACAAACTGCTCTGCTGGTATGTTGGTGGATTGAATTTCCAGATTGAGCATCACTTATTCCCAAAAGTATGTAGCATTCATTATCCGGCGATCAGCCCAATTGTTGAAGAAACTGCCAAAGAGTTTGGGATTCCTTATAACTGCCACGAAACTTTCCTTGAGGCTGTCGCATCTCACTATCGCACTCTGAAAAAATTTGGCGATAAAGACTTCACTTGGTCGCCAGCTACAGCCTAATTACATTAAGTTGTTCTAAAGCTCATCATAGATGAGCTTTTTTTTTATACAATTATCTACATTCCCACTCAATCAAGTATATTCTCTGTTTATGCGACAGTTTTTCGGGTATTTTATTTTTTTTGCAGCAATCAGTGTTTCAGCTGTTGCACAGCCCATAGCTATACGTGGTGTTTTGGATTTACGCGATTTAAAATTCGACAATCGAACCGAAATAGAGTTAAATGGCGAATGGCAATTTTTTTGGGAAATTCTAGAACGTTCTGGTAATCGATTGCGGGAACTACCCCGATTAGTTGAAATCCCACACCTTTGGGATACTGATGTAACTCTCGGCTCAACCGGTTATGGCACCTACAAATTGCAAATTCTCTTGCCTCGTAACCGACCAGATTTAGCCATAACACTACCGCAGTTATATACAGCTTCGAATGTATATGTAAACGGACAACTTATTGCCTCAAGTGGAACCGTTGGTACAAATGAAGAATCACATAAACCAAATTGGGCTCCGAGTACAGTACCTTTAAATATCCCTTCCACAATCGATAATATTGAGTTGATTATTCAAATCTCAAATTATTCGCACAGTAAGGGTGGCATCAGAGAAGCCATAACTATTGGTTCAAAATCATTTCTTATCAATAAGCGAGAACGTGCACTTGCTTATCAGTTTCTGGTATTTGGCGCCTTTATAACCGGTGGATTCTTCTTTTTGGCGCTGTTTTACTTGGGAAAATCAGAGAAAGCGATACTGTATTTTGCTGTCTTTTGCCTCTGCTATAGCTTGCGAATAATTACAACTGAGTTATATCCCATCCTAATAATTAGCACTTCGCTTCCATTTTGGTTTACTGTTCGGCTAGAGTTCTTATCGTTTTATTCTTCGGCAATTTTCTTCGGTTTATATATTCGAAATCTGTTCCCTACCGAAGTAACCAAAGACTATGTACGTGCTTTTACTATCATTCTTGTGATATTCTCGATCACTACCATCGTACTTCCGGCTACTATATTTACTGCCTTTATTGATTACTTCTTTGGTGTGATTGTAATCTACTCGATGTTTTTAGGCTACTCTAGTTTTAAAGCTATTACAAATTCACGCTCGGGTGCAGTTTTCACATTTATTGGCTTACTCGTGTTAGCATTTATTGTCGCCATCGATATACTAACCTTCTACGATGTTTTATCAGTTAACACCATTGTTCTTTTACTCTGTTATTTAGCATTTATAGGCTTCCAATCGCTTACAATTTCTAATCGATTTGTTTACCGATTTAACAAGGCTAAGGAAAAAGCTGAATCAGCAAGTGTTGCTAAAACTCACTTCTTATCTACCATGGGGCACGAGCTACGAACTCCATTAAATGCTGTTATCGGTTTGTCGGAATTATTGCTCGATAGTAAATCGGAAAAAGAGAAAACTCAGTTTGCTCGCACCATTAAACGAAGCGGTGAGAACCTATTAGGTATTATCAATAACATTCTTGATTTCACAAAAATAGAGTCAGACGAGGTAAAATTTGATTATCAACCTACAAACATTCCAATGCTCCTGGCTGACACTATTAAAATGCTAGGATCATTAGTTGACGCCCAGAAGGTTAACCTAAGCTTTCGTTTTGATGACTCTTTGGGTAACTACTTAGTGGTTGATCCTGCTCGTTTACAGCAAATCATTATCAATTTGGTGGGTAATGCCATCAAATTTACCGAAGAAGGTGAGATTTCAGTACAAGTAACTACTACCGAATCGATCTCAGAAAAAGATCAAATTTTATTCATCGTAAAAGATTCAGGTATTGGTATTCCCGAGGAGAAAATGAGTCTATTATTTGATCGATTCTCTCAAATCGACAATGCAAGATCTCGAAAATATCAAGGCACCGGCCTAGGCCTAGCAATTAGTAAGCGCCTGATTGAAGCTATGGGCGGTCGAATTTGGGTGCAAAGTAAAACAGATATCGGCACAACATTCTATTTTACGCTAACCGCACGTGCTGCAAGCAAGTTCGAAATTAGTAAAATAGAAACTGAACGTAATCACGACAATGTTGCGTTATCGAAAGAACTTGAAATACTGGTTGTAGAAGACAATCTTATCAACCAAAAAGTAGTAATTAAGGTATTAGAACGTCTGGGTTTTGAAGCCGATATTGCTGTGAATGGATTCGATGCTATCCAGAAAGTGAAAGAAAAAGCTTATGACCTTATTTTCATGGATATGGAAATGCCTGAGATGGATGGAATTGAAGCAACGTATAGAATAAAAATGTTACCGGATTTACAAAAAAGCCCTTTAATAGTTGCTATGACTGCCAACGCAACCACCGAAGATAAAGCACGTTGTTTTGAAGCCGGAATGAAAGATTTTATCGCGAAACCCATCACGCTGCAAACTACTGAAAATGTATTGCTTAAATGGTTTTCCAACAAATAGGTTCATTTGAAATGGTTTTTCCTTCATAGCTGTAATCTCGGTAGATATGCTAAACTGCTGATACTTTTGATATGTGTTGTAGTGCCATCTTTTCAGGCTTCTGCTCAGCATACTTCAATTCCTGTTTATGATTTACGCTCTCACAATTTTGAAGAAAATCCTATTGTAGATATTGACACTTCTTGGGCATTTTATTGGAAAACTCTACTTAAATCTGCTCAACTTAATACAACCCAACCCGATACCCTTCTTCCTTTTACAACAAATTGGGCAACTTTACCCGAACTAGACCCAAATGGCTACGCAACCTATGCAATAACCATTTTATTACCCGATAAACATCCATCTCTGGCATTAGATATCCCCGACTTTTACAGTGCTTACCATCTGTATGTTAGTGATTCATTATTTGCTGAAAACGGCAAAGTGGCAAACACGAAAGAAGAGTACGAACCAAAATGGCTGCCACTTACAAAATCACTTTCTCAATTCAGGTCCGATTCACTAACCTTAGTACTGCAGGTTGCCAATTTCCATCACAGTAAAGGCGGTGCGTATTTACCAATAAAAATCGGCGATTCTGATATTCTTTACCGCGATCGATTTGTGAGCTATGGGTATACGTTTATAATTACGGGTGTGCTATTAATGGCTGGGCTGTTTTTTCTGGGTGTGTATTTATTTGGGCGCCGTGAGACTTCTATCCTCTATTTTGCTGCCTTTTGTTTAGTATATAGTTACCGGATAATAGGTTTTGGCAGCTATGCCTTCCACATGCTATTCCCTGAAATCCCATGGATTGTAACTCTTCGAATTGAGTATACAACGCTCTTTCTATCTGGCTTACTTTTTGGCTTGTATACACTGTATCTCTACCCTAGAGAGACTTCAAAACCGATGATTTATGTGCTGAGCGCAATCTCTGTTTTATTCACTTTAGAGTCCTTGTTTTTACCCCCATCCGTTTTTACACAACTTGTTATCCCGTACTTCATACTGTTAATTTTCTACCTTGGGTTGGCCTTTTATGTGTACATATTGGCAGTAATTAATAAACGCCCCGGAGCGATTTATTCGCTGATTAGTTCCGGTGCCATTTTTGTAGTTTTTGGATACGAAATTTTTGTTTACCTGGGAATTTTCGAGACCTCATTATTCCTAAACTTTGCCGGATACCTCTTCTTCTTTTTCTTTCAATCTCTGGTTCACTCTTTCCGATACTCAAAAGCAATGCGCAAGGCTCTACACCGAGCAGAAGACTCATCCAGGGCCAAATCGCAATTCCTGTCTACAATGAGTCATGAAATCCGTACTCCTTTAAATGCAGTTATTGGCTTATCCGGACTGTTAGTTGACAGTAAACTTAATCCAAGGCAACTCGAGTTTGCCGGTACTATTAAGAAAAGCGGTGAAAATCTGCTGGGTATCATCAACAATATTCTGGATTTCTCTAAAATTGAATCCGGTAAATTAGAGATAGAAGAAGCTGAATTTAATCTCTTTGAGGTGATAGAAAATGTGCTTGATGTGGTATCATCTTCAACTAAAAATCCAAACATTGAGTTGCTTTATTCGGTTACCGACGACATCCCTAAATTTATAACAGGCGATGCCACACGCCTACAACAGGTGTTAACCAATTTATTAGCCAACGCTACTAAATTCACCGAAAAAGGCGAAATTATACTCTCTGTTGATACAGAGCGCTTATTCTCGGAATCGATTGTGTTACGATTTGAAGTTAAGGATACCGGTATTGGTATCAGCGAGGATAAATTGCATCGATTATTTCAATCATTTACACAAGTTGATGCTTCCTCAACCAGAAAATATGGAGGCACCGGGCTCGGTTTAGTCATCAGCAAGCGTTTAGTTGAAGCTATGGGTGGCTCAATTTGGGTTGAGAGTGATGAAGGCCATGGAACCAGCTTTTTCTTCACTATTCCGGTAGGTATAAGCCAACGTGAGGATGACTTCAAGACTCCATCCGTACTTGAAAACAAAAAAGTGTTTTTACTAGATGATAATGAAACCAACCTGCGCATACTTCAGCATCAATTAAAAAAGGCAAACCTTAAAGTAAGTACCTACAACAACCCACATATGTTGTTAGCCACTATTAATGAGTTGGGCGACTTTGATTTTGGAATTCTTGATATGCAGATGCCCGAAATTGATGGTGTAACAGTAGCCAAAAATATCAGAGCAAAATACTCTAGCAACGACTTACCCCTCGTGCTACTCAGTTCTATTCACGAACTGGGCAATCATCAGGATAAAGCCCTTTTTGAGCTATTTTTAAAGAAACCCATACATCAAACGCGTTTTTTAAACAATATAGAACGCCTATTTACGACCGACTTTACTCCATCACCGGCAAGTTCTAATATCGAAAACGACAAAAAGCTGTTCCAAACTGATTTTAACGTGTTGATAGTTGAGGATAACATCGTAAATCAAAAAGTAGCACTGCGTATTCTTGAGCGAATGGGAATTAACGCTGATGTTTGTGATAATGGAAAAGCAGGTGTTGAGGCTGTTCAATCAAAAGCCTACGATCTTATTTTTATGGACATGGAAATGCCGGTTATGGATGGTTTAGAAGCAACCAGGATAATTAAAGAGAAACGACACCCACGTAATGAGGCTCCCATTATTGTTGCTATGACTGCAAACGCCTTGCAAGAAGATCGCGAACGTTGTTTTGAAGCCGGTATGGACGATTTTGTTGCCAAGCCAATCTCACTGGAAATAACTCGTAAAATTTTAATAAAATGGCTCGCCGACGAGCTTCATTAATAGCTTTTTACTACTCGAAGTCTGCACATCTATTATAATAAGTGAAATCGCTATACAGAATTTCACATGCGCCCTTCGTTTAAAATTTATTTTCTAATTTTAGTTTCTTTCTACGTAGGCTGTTCAGACTCAATTACAGTTTCTGAACAGGATACCGCTGAAATTCTCAAAATTCTTGCTTCCGACGATTTAAAAGGGCGACACGCCCTGTCTAGTGAGATTACAAAAGCTGAAGATTTTATAGCCGCACATTTTCAAAGCTACGGACTTGAATACGCGAATGATGAAGCGGATTATTTTCAATCATTCAGAATTAAGGAAGTTTCTATTTTAGACAGTGAGTTACTAGTTAACGGTAACGAAATTGATGAATCTCGATACTTCGGGTTCTTTTCGCAAGATGATGTGTTTTTAAGCTCAACAAACACTGAAATAGTTTATCTGGAAAAGGGCAAAAACTTTCGTTCAGTTTTTAATGAAATGCGATCATCAAAAGAAGACAAATTGGTGATTGTAGACTCCGAATACGACGATATTTTTGGCCGATATCAATCGTATTACTCTCAAAATAACCGAATTATGGAAGGTGAGGAGCGAGGAAATATTTTATTTCTGATTAGCGATGAGCAAGTAAACAACTTTTCAGCACACATTACAGCAAGTTCTAAATTTTATGAGCTTAGAAATGTAGTTGGCATAATAAAAGGAAAAAGAACCGATGAGATCGTGATTTTTTCAGCTCACCATGATCATATTGGAATACGAACAAGCGCCAATGCCGATTCTATCGCAAACGGTGCTAACGATAACGCCTCCGGAGTTACAGCTGTAATTCAACTGGCGAACTACTTTTCGAAACAACCGCAGCCTGAACGTACTCTTATGTTTGTGACGTTTACCGCCGAAGAAATGGGTGGCTTTGGCTCCAGATTTTTCTCTAAAAAACAGAATCCGGATGATATCGTAGCCATGTTCAATATCGAAATGATTGGCAAACCGGCCGTTTCAGGCCCTAATACCGCTTGGATAACCGGATATGATCGTTCCACTTTTGGGGAGATTTTAAGTGCTAGTACCGAAAATTCTGAATACGAATTCTACGCAGATCCCTACCCAAACCAAGGCTTATTCTACCGTTCAGATAATGCTGTACTCGCACGCTTGGGAGTGCCTGCACATTCAATCTCTACAACCCCAATCGACGTTGATCCGGATTACCATGAAGTTAGCGATGAGTACGAAACGATCGACATCAGTCACCTCAACAATACCATTACAGCAATAGCCAAAGCTGCCGAAACTATTGTTTCTGCTAAGGCAACTCCCACCCGAGTAGATACGACCTTAGTCGACTAAATTAATCCTTCAAAGCTGCTTCCACATCATTGATAATATCATCGATGTGCTCCAGACCAACCGAAATCCGGATGGTTCCCGGCATAATCCCTACGGCATTTCGCTCTTCTTCCGTGAGCTTTGAGTGCGTAGTTGATGCAGGATGCGTTGCAATAGTTCTAGAATCCCCCAGATTCGACGACAATGAAATCATTGAAAGCTGATCCAGAAATTTACGTCCACCTTCTAATCCTGATTTTAACTCAAACGTAACCAAACCACCGCCCTGACGCATTTGGCGTTTGGCTAAATCCATATTCGGATGAGAATCTAAATAAGGATAATGTACTTTCGAAACCACCGGTTGATCCTCGAGGAATTTTGCCAACGTCAAAGCATTTGAACAATGCCGATCCATGCGAACAGCCAGTGTTTCCAGGCTTTTCGAAAGCACCCAGCCGTTAAATGGCGACATTGCCGGTCCGGTATGCCTGCTCATAAACATCACTTCTTCAATCACCTCTTTTGATGATAAAACCGCTCCACCTAGAGTCCTGCCTTGTCCGTCGATGAATTTTGTAGCCGAGTGAGTGACAATATCAGCACCTAAAGCGATTGGATTTTGGAGATATGGCGTGGCAAAGCAATTATCAACATTTACCAAAATACCATGTTGATGGGTAATCTCAGAAATTGCGGATATATCGAACACATTTAAACCCGGATTGGACGGCGTTTCCAGAAAAAACATTTTGGTAGTTGGCGTGATAGCCGCTTCCCATTCGTCCATATTAGCTCCATCAACATAGGTATAGCTCACGTTCCAGCGAGGTAATAATTGCGTTAAAATCTGATGTGTGGATCCAAATACCGATCGGCAAGCAACGATATGATCGCCGGCTTTTACGAAGGAAGCCAAGCTGATGAACATCGCTGCCATCCCTGATGCTGTCGCTATTCCTGCTTCTGCACCCTCTAAAGTACATAATTTTTGAACAAATTCATCATTATTGGGATTGGAATATCGGGAATACACATTGCCTTCCACCTCTTTGGCAAAGAGAGCTCGGGCATGCTCGGCATTATCAAACAAATAACTGGAGGTAGCATAAATGGGAACGGAATGCTCGCGATGGTTCGATCGTTCTGTTTGCAAGCGGATCGCTTGGGTCTCAAACGCTTTGGAGTTCATATACTTCGAATTATATTAGTGAGTGGTCCGCAAGATACATCGTCCGTATTTCTATATCTCAAAATTCTATCCCATGAAAAAGCTATCACTCTTCGTCATCACCCTATTATTCTCTGTATCAGTTGCAGCACAAGAGTATGCACAACAACAAGTTGAAAACTCACCTCGACATCATGAGTGGGTAACCATTAATTCAAACGATCGGGAATTACACACCTTTGTTGCTTATCCCGAAGTTGATGAGAAAGTGCCGGTAGTTTTAGTGATTCACGAAAATCGAGGATTAAACATTTGGGCACGCTCTTTCGCTGATCAAATTGCAGAAAACGGATACATCGCCGTTGCCCCTGATCTTATCAGCAATACTCAAGATGGCTTTGTTAAAACCTCCGATTTTGCTACTTCAGACGATGCTCGCAGTGCCCTGTACGAACTTGATCCTGATAAGGTAACCACTGATTTGATGAACACTCTGGAATACGCGAAAAGCATTGCGGCCGGGAATGGAAATGTAATTGTAGTTGGCTTTTGTTGGGGTGGCTCGCAATCGTTTCGATTTGCAACCAACGCCGGTGATATGATTGAACAAGCAATTGTTTTTTATGGTACCGGTCCTCGTGAAATGGAAGCCTATCAATCTATAGAAGTACCGGTTTTCGGTTTTTATGGTGGCGATGACAATCGTGTGAATGCAACCATTGAGTTCTCGGAAGAAGCGATGAATGAATACAATAAGTCGTACGAATATGTGATTTACGATGGAGCCGGACACGCATTTATGCGCCGGGGAGATGACCCTGCCCTACCGTCAACCGATTCCAATAAAATGGCTCGCAATCAAGCTTGGGAAAAACTCAACGAAATACTTTCGAAGTTCTAAGTTTAACAATATTTGAGTCATAGATTTCCAATTCTTGTGTGGTAATAGTGGAAGCGGTTTTATAAGTTCTGCCGTTTAGCTGATGTTTGCCAAAACCAATGCTTTTTCGTGGTTAATAGACAAACATTCCAGTATCACCACTTATCAACTATACAATCAGAATCTCTATGAGCACATCAGACAACGCCGTTTATCAGGTAAAGTCATTTAATACGGGTTTAATCCTCATTGCAATCGTCGCCTCGTTGGGCGGTTTACTTTTTGGATACGACACCGGCGTAATTAACGGCACCCAATTTTATTTCAGTAAATATTTCGATTTAGATGCAGCCATGAAAGGCTGGGTAGTTGGTAGCGCACTTTTAGGTTGTTTAATCGGGGCCGCTTCCTCGGGATTGATTAGTAGTTCAATCGGACGGAAAAACTCTCTCATTTTGTCTGCCAGTTTATTCACGGTTTCTGCGTGGGGATCAGGATTACCTGAATTCTTGCCACAGTCGGTTTCTTTGTTAGTGATGTTCCGAATTTTAGGTGGACTGGGCATCGGTATTGCATCGATGAACGCCCCAACATACATCGCAGAGCTTTCACCGGCTAAGATTCGAGGTAAGATGGTTACCTATTATCAAATGGCCATCGTAATCGGGTTTTTCGTGGTATTTTTGGCAACGTATGCCATCGGCCAAGGTGGCGATGAAGTGTACAATCTTGAACGTGGCTGGAGATTGATGTTCTGGTCGGAATTGATTCCATGTACACTTTTCTTAGTGTTATTGTTTTTCGTGCCTAAAAGTCCACGCTGGTTGATGTTAAAAGGACGTGAAGAAGAAGCCGTAATCGTGCTTGAAAGAGTGCATGGTAAAGAAATGGCGAATCTGGAATTGATCGAAATCAAACAATCGCTAAAAGGAAAACAAACAACACCATTCAAAGATCTGCTCAAAAAATCGGTATTGCCGATTATCGTAATTGGTTCGGTTATATCAGGATTGCAACAATTTACCGGGATCAACGCGGTGCTTTATTTCGGTGCTGATATCTTCGAAAAAGCGCTAGGGTTCGGGCAGGATGAAGTGCTAGCTCAGCAAATATTACTTGCCGGCGTAAACTTCTTATTCACGTTCATTGCAATGTTTAGTGTTGATAAATGGGGACGTAAACCTCTTATCATTTCAGGTTCAATCGGCATGATTGTCGGATTCTTGATGCTTGGCGTATCTTTGATGACAGATAATATTGGCTTGATTTCACTAATTGGCGTGCTCGTATTTATCGGTTCATTTGCAATGAGTATGGGACCGGTTGTTTGGGTTCTTCTTTCTGAAATGTTCCCGAACAGCATCCGAAGTGCGGCTATGTCGATTGCAGTAGCTGTGCAATGGGCGATGAACTATGTGGTTTCGCAAAGTTTCCCAATCGTTGTTGAAAGCGAAGTGAACAACAATGCATTCTGGAATGGATCACTCCCCTACTTCATTTTCATCGCATTTATTGTGGTAATCATAGTATTTACGATGAAATATATCCCGGAAACCAAGGGAAGTTCGCTGGAAGATCTGGAGAAAATCTGGGAAGAAAAGTATGGCACCATCTCCTAATTCAATCTCATTTTGAAATCCATCCCCGAAATAAAAGATGGATTAGATCATGCATTTAATGAAGTGATTCGATATGTGGAAACACAGCCGGATCACCTCTTTGAAGCATCGGAAGCCGAAGGTAAATGGTCTACCGGTCAGCAGCTAGAGCATTTGATCAAAAGTGTTTCGCCGGTAATTTTAGGTTTATCAGGACCTGCTATTCTTTTAATAATTAAGTTCGGAAAAGTAAAACGAGAAGAAATGTCGTACAACGAATTGCTAGAGTTGTACCATCAAAAGCTACGTGAAGGCGGCAAATCAACCGCACCTTACCTTCCCGACCCTGTTCCTCTTTCTACAAAATCGGAGGTTTTAAAAACCTTCGATAAGAAGCGGAAAAAGCTGATCAAAGTAATCGATCGTTGGACAGAGAAAGAGATTTCGACAATCGCTGCTAAACACCCATTGCTAGGAGTGCTTTCCCTTCGCGAGGTGCTGTACTTCACCGAATTTCATACAATGCATCACCTGGAAAGCATTAAAAAGATCCGCTAAGAATCGAATTGTAAGTTAGTTTCTCGAAAAGTACATTAGTGAGTGATCGCTTACTATGACAGAAAAAAAGAGAACTATCATTCAAGCTGCATCTGAACTTTTTGCTTCGGATGGCTACACGGCTACATCCACCAATAAAATTGCGAAGAAAGCCGGTGTTTCTGAAGGATTGGTGTTCAGACACTTTGCTACCAAAGAGGGTTTACTTGAAGTAATCTTAAAAGAAGGCGAGCAGCGTGTTAAATCTTTTTATTCGGATATCGTATTTGAGTCTGATCCGAAAAATGTTCTCAAAAAAACCATCAATCTTCCTTTCCAACTATCTGAAGAAGATATTGAATTCATGAAATTGCAGGTAAAATTAGCCTGGGAGTTGAATAAAAAAGAAGTGGTTAACCTTGAACCGCTTCGTTTAAAACTTGGTGTTGCGTTCAAAAAACTTGGGTTTCAGAATCCTGAACTTGAAACGGATACCCTATTTTATCTCATAGATGGAATCAATGCTGCGATTTTACAAGGGTCGCTTAAGGATGCAGATTCTTTAAAGTCCTTCCTGATTAACAAGTATTTGGACAACACAGAATAAACTAGTCAACTATTCTAAACCGAATTCGATCTCCGGGTCGAACCTGCCCGGCCCGCCATAATTGATAATTGGCTACATGCAGTATTCTGGGATATCCGCCAATGGTTTGCGCATCTTTCATTAGCAAAATGGGAATACCCGAAGGCGGCAACTGAATTATTCCCGGAGCCACTGCCGATGATTTCATATCCGGCAATTTCGTTTCGATAGTCTCGCCCGAAAACCTAATCGCCATTCTGTTCGATGTAGATTCTACAATATACTCACCATCAAATAATCGCTGTTTTTGATGTTCATTCAGCCAATTCCATTCCGGTCCAGGACAAACATCCAAAGTAAGTTTACTCGAGAAATATGGAATTTGAAATTCAGTTTCTGTTTCGATGATTTCTTTATCTGATGTGAGATTCCATCGCAATATGTCATTGGCTTTTAGCGGTCGACCTTCAAAACCACCAAAAGCACCCGGTACATAGGTTGAATACGATTCCATCACTTTTGGCACCACTAATTGTCCACGAATTGCTAGGTAGCTTCGCATCCCTCTTTTTGGATATCCAATTTTCAATCGATCGCCTATTTTAATTTCTAAAGCTTGATATGGGGCAACCTGTTTGTTGTTGATAAGGATTTCTGCTTCCGCTCCGGTAATTGCAATCTTAGCTTTGGTTTCAAACTCATACTCACCTCCATCAAAAGTACATTCTAATACTGCGGATCCCGCTTCATTGCCTACTATTCGGTTGGCTGCCTCCATCGCTCTCGAGTCCATGGCACCGCTAACCGGTACACCAAATTTCTTATATCCAAACCGACCACCATCTTGAATTGTGGTGTAAAATCCGGGCTTTATCACTTTTAATTGTCCCACGATTAACCAACCTCTACAAATTGCACAAAATCGCCGGGCATGATAGTGATGGGCGGATGTTGATCAGCATTAAAAAAACGATCCTCCGATATACCGATGATATTCCAACCGCCGGCACTTGGCAAAGAATACATTCCCGTTTGCGAGCCACCAATTGCAATTGCTCCCTTTGGAACCCGGTTACGGGGTGAATCTAATCGGGGAACGGCCAGTTCTGGAGCTAGTCCATCCAAAAAAATAAAACCGGGTAAAAAGCCGATCATAGCCACTTTGTACTTTGTAGCCGAGTGCTTTTTTATGATTTCAGATCGATTTAATCCCGTTTTTTCCTCCACTCGAACCCAGTCTAAGCCTTTGCTGTACTCAACGTTTAATTGGATGGTTTTTGCGGTGACTTTCTCGGTGCTAAACGTTAACGAACTGATTTGTTCAATCAGATTTTGCTTGTTGGTTTTTGATGCATCCCAAAAAATAGTCAGACTATCGTAAGCTGGTACTAAATCGATCACCCCATTTAGAGAAGTCGCTCCCATCACCTTAAAAACCTTATGAATATGCTCGAGGGCATGCTCATTCTCTTCAGGCTGGAGAATAATCGCATGTTCATTTAGCATGCTTACCAACCAACTCTGATGATTAATACGGAGCGATGTCACAGCCATGATCTTTCAAATATTGATGGATTTGCTTGGCGAGATGAATGGCGCCGGCAGTATCACTATGCAAGCACATGGTTTCGGCTGTGATCGGTAACACTTTTCCTGAAAATGTTTTCACCGCTCGGTCTAAAATCATCCGGTGGATGTGCTCTTGAACCTCTGCAAAATCGTTCAAAACTGCTCCGGGTTTAGTTCTGGAACGTAATTCAAGAGTGTCCTCGTAGGCTCGATCGGCAAAAACTTCGTTTACACAGGTAAAGCCTAGCTCTTGGGCCATGTCCTTTAAAACGCTGTTTGGCATCGTATAAATGGGAACCGATAATTTGGTTTCGATAAGTGCATCAAGAATGGTTTGGGCAGTGGTTTCATCCTTTGCCGCAAAGTTATACAAAGCACCATGCGGTTTTACGTGATGGATTTCGGCATTCAAATCGTCGGCATGCTTTTTAAATCGCTCTATTTGTTCGATGAGTGATTTCTTTAACTCAGCCGGCTTTATATCCAAAACCTTTCGCCCGAAATGTTCTTTATCGGGATATGAAGGATGCAGCCCTATCGCAACCTGATGTTCGAGTGCCAGTTGAATGGTGCTTCGAATAGATTCATCATTTCCGATATGCCCGCCGCAAGCAATGTTACACGAAGTAATGAAGGGCATGATTTTTCGGTCGTTGTTTCGACTTTCGGCCGTTTTCCATTCTCCAAGATCACAATTTAAATCAATGCGCATATCACAAAAATTGAAAAACAGAATTTAAACTACGCGCACCTAATGCAAAGGCAACTAACAACACGATGATTCCGGCTGCATTTTGAAAAACGCTGTTGGTATAAACGCCAAGCAATTTGCTTTGATTCATCAGATACAACAAAAATACGGCCACTAACGGTAGTAAAACCCCATTTGTAACTTGTGCAAATTGAATGATTTCGATAGGGCTTCCACCAAACATGCTTGAAAGCATCCCCAAAATAAGAATGCTCATCCAAACCAATCGAAACTTGAATGATCGGAGGCTCTTTGCTTCCCAACCCAGGATTCCTCGCGCAGCATAAGCGGCTGCCAGTGGCGCGGTAATCGCGGATGAAATTCCGGCCGCAAACAAACCCGTTCCCAAAAAATAACCCGACCAACTCCCTAACAAAGGCTCCAGTTGTTGCGCCATATCCGCAGCGGATTGGATGTCGTCGCTACCAAATAAAGTAGTCGCACTCGTGATGATGATACACATCGAAATAACTCCACCAAGAATGATTGCCACGGCATTTTCTTTTCGAAGATCGGAAAGTGAGCGAACGCTCGAATATTTTTCTTTGATCAAAGATGCATGCAGAAACAAATTATAGGGCACTACGGTTGTCCCAATCAAGCCAACCAACAAAACCCAATCAGTATCGCCGGTAAATGGAATAAACATTCCGCGTAAAATTTGTTTGATGTCCGGTTCAACGATTACAGCTGTAGTGATGAACACCAAGCTCAATACCATCACCAATCCGATAAGAAACCACTCTATCAGTTTTACCTCACCGATAAATAATATCAGAAAAGCAATGCCTCCCAGTATTAACGGCGTTAACGAAATATCTTCGCCACCCATTTCGGTTGTTAACGCTCCAAATAACTCGTAGAAACCAAGCACGGCTCCCGAGATATTTCCGCCTTCATAAGCTGCGTTGCCAATTACAATCGCTCCAAAAATTAGGATAACCGCCGACCATCGGAACACCGGGTTTTGAAGTTGATCTCGGATGGCTTCCCCAAATCCATTTTGTGTAACCAGCCCAAGTCGAGCAGTCATTTCTTGCAAAATGATGGTGGTAAACACCGAAAAAACTACCGCCCAAAGTAAAGTATAGCCACCCGTAACTCCTGCAAGTGTACAAATAGTAACAGTACCGGGGCCAATAAATGCGGCGGTAACCATGGTACTAGGGCCGAAATATTTAGAAATAGTGGCTTTCACAAAAAATTGGTTTAGGAGTTAGTATCTCACTTTTATTTATCAATCTATCAAATTATTATAAGCCCAGCGAGTCAGTATTTCCAACTATAATTGAAAACACACTTTACATGGCGGATAATAAGACAGTCCCGACCAAATTGAGTGTTGATGAATACATCAATGCCATCGAACATCCGCAACGCAAAGAAGACTGTAAAGCTATTATAGAGCTGATGAAGGAAATTTCCGGAAGGGAACCAGTGATGTGGGGTCATAGTATTGTTGGATTTGGAAAGTATCACTACAAATATGAAAGTGGTCGTGAAGGTGATATGCTGGCAACCGGTTTTTCGAATCGCAAGCAGGCTATCACATTGTATATTATGGGGGGCTTTAAACGCTACGAAGAATTGCTCGATCGAATTGGTACATACAAAAACGGTAAATCGTGTTTTTATATTAAAAGGCTTTCTGATATAGACATTGAGGTACTTTCTGCATTAATTTCAGAATCTTTGAAAGCCGTTGAAGAAAAGTACACGATTCTTGAATAATGACTATTAGTTTTTTCAAGACAGAACTTGGTTTTAGGAACATCAATCAAACAGGAAAGTACATTACATCTATATTTTCTAAAGCTTTGCTTTGCTGATATCGTACATTACCTGAATTAGTAGAAATAAAAACACCCGTTAATAATTAATACATAAGTACGGATGGAAAACACAATCGAATTAAAGACTACTATTAAAGCGAGTGCCGATAAAGTTTGGGATGCAATCACAAATCCTGATAAAATTGAGCAATACATGTTTGGCTCCCGCACCGAAACTGATTGGAAACCGGGTAGTAAATCGAATTTTTATATTGAGCAAGACGACAAACAAATTACCATCGTAAAAGGTGAAGTGATCCGTAATATTCCGGGGAAGTTGCTCGAACACACTTTATTTCCAAATGATCATAAGCTCAACGATTCACTCGAAAACTATATCGTGATTACTTATACACTGGAAGAACATGATGGCGAAACGGATCTTACCATCACCCAAAAAGGCTTTAAATATGTAGAAGAGGGTCTTCAACGTTACATAGATTCCCAAAAAGGCTGGAAAATTGCCCTTCCTAAACTTAAAGAAGTAGCCGAATCTTGAGCTCTCAACCCAATAATCCTTTACATGGCGTAAAATTAAAGCAGATAGTTGAAGATCTGGTTAAATATTACGGCTGGGAGCAGCTAAGCTTCCACGTTGATATTAATTGCTTTAAGAACGATCCGTCAATTAAATCTAGCTTGGTGTTTTTGCGCCGACACCAATGGGCGCGTGATGAAGTTGAAGCCCTTTGGGTGGATGTGATTTGGCCGATGAAAAATTCGGATTCTTGAATTATCGACCAACGAAGTTCAACATCTGATTTTCCAGTAAAACCAGCACAATCACCCCTGCCACTCCAATTCCAAGCTTTATAAAACGGTCTTTCCATTCCTTCTTTGGAGGAGGAATCAACACTTTAGAGAATGCTTCGAAGATTCGTTCGCGATTGTAGAATAGCACAAAGTTTATCGCAATAAAGTAGCTGATGGCGCTCATCATCGCCCCGATCGAAATCTCATAAAAATAATCCACAATGATGATATTCATCAAAATTGGGACCAAAATGGCAGCGCCCAGGATTTTTGTACGCTCGAAAAGTAAAAGCAAAGATCCTATCACTTGTGAGCCACCGATAAACAAAATATAACCGAACGAATACCCGAAGAAGGTCCAGGCTAAATCGAAACTACCCACTTCTGCCAACGGAGTTAATGCCACTGATTCGGGAATTTTCCCATCCTGATAAAATTGTCCACCCATAATCTTACCCAACCCGTACACACTTAACATTGTGCACGCATATAAACGAGCGATGAACTCTGCATACGACAACCATTTCTTTTCCATCATACCTCCGATTAATTTCGACGATGATGTACGCAATCGTTCTAAATTGTTTCAGCTAGTGTCGAAAAACGATCGTCGTAAGACTCGATGATTTTAATCCAATCATACTTTTCAACCAGCATCTGTGGGGATGGATAACTAGTAGCGTCCCAGTTTTTGATCACCTCTTCTAAGCACTTTTGAAACTCTCCTTCTTCGTACAAAAATGCTTTTTTAGCAGACTTGTCCAGGTGTCCGGGATACGCAAGTCGATTCGGAAGCAATGGCTCGCAACCACAGTACATCGCTTCAACCACGCTGCCTCCGAAGAAATCTTGTTTCGAAGTGACGGGCAAGATATCCCCTTTCCACAGCCACTTGGCATATTCCTCGAAACTTTTTGCATAGCCCCAATGCACGATGTGTTTTGCTAGATCTGCTTTTGCTTCATCAAAACTCTTGGGGATCATTTCATTGCGCTCGCCCAAAACGGCCAATTTAAAATCGATGCCTTTTTCGCTGATTTTCTTTAATGCTGAAAAGAATGGTTTTGGACGTTTATCGTACTCCCAGCGATGATTCCAGACAATTAATGGAACGGAATAATCGTGAGTGCTTTGATGTGGGTCAAAACGAGAGAGATCTAATCCCAAGTGAAGCACTTCGCTCTTTTCGCGTATTATCTCGATGTTCAATTTATCGCGCCTATCCGGAAATTGATTGAGGAATCCGGGTAGTGCTTCCAGAAACGTGTGAATATGATACTCCGAATTAAAAAACACCCGGTCCGCAACCAACGCCGAACTGTAATTGATAAATGCGTAGTGATTATCTCGCTTATTCTTCACATCTCGATCTTGTGGCGACCACGGGTAAGTGAGTTGATTTTCGTGAAAATACATCGCCGTTGGAATACCAACGGATTTGTGTCGGGTCAAGCCCAAAAAAGTTGAAAAATCGAGCATGGAGGTACCAAGAATCAAATCCGGTTTGTATTCCAGCTCGTTGAATTGCTTTGCCAGAGATAGTGCTCCACCGTGCATTCGCCATTTCCAATGTCTGCCAGGCAGACTTAAAATCTCGATGTTATGGCTCGAGTACTTTTTAAAACCTTCCGCCCACTGCCGATGCGATCCTGAATAAAAAGGCTCTAGAAGGACGATATGAAGGGGCTTTTTATCGATCAGTTAACCTCAACTATAATAATTCAAAATGAAAAATTTAAAATTCAAGATGATTCTACAATTTTAAATTTTTCATTCTTCATTTTTAATTCCCATTGCCCATTCATAAAAATTTACGGAGTCCATCAGTTTGAAATCGGTAGCCGGATAAAGTTGATTACCAATGTGGTTGTCTTTACTCGTTTCCAGATACATGCCACAGGCTTTTGTTTCGCGACAAAGATCTTTAGCTCGCTCAATCAGTGCTTTCGAAACTCCTTTACCCCGATGTTCCGGTGCAACGAACAAGTCATTTAGTAGCCAATATCTCGCCATTCTAGTTGACGAAAACAGCGGAAACAACTGAACAAATCCCGTTGCGGTTTCCCCCTCCCACGCCATAAAAATCTCAGATTCGCTCTTCTCGATTCGTTCCTTCAAAAACGCTTTACTCGCTTCTAAATCAGAGGGTTTTTTATAAAATCTCCGATACTGATCGAAGAGATCGTTTAGGGCATCTAGTTGTTTTAGATCAGCTTTTTTAATCATTAATCCTCCGGAAATGTTGTTAATCGCTCGAATGTAATGGTAAGTCCATCTCTTGTCCAAGTCATTTGATCTTCGCTAGCAAAATCAAGCGACCAATACTGTAAAGATTTCTCGCCATCGTAATAAAGTATATCAATCACTGATCGATGCGCATCAACTCGCCAAATTCCACTTCTTCTCCCTTCAGTAGTAATTTCCTGAATAAGGTTGTCCCATCGCACAAACACCGCTTGAAATTCTTCGGAGGTAAATTGTTCGGTTACCTTAAGATTTTTATCCAAAACCTCAGTGATCCGCCATAAACCAACCGCTTTTGTAGCTGGACTTTTAGGGATTTCTGTAATTCTTCGATTGAAAACAGTAACCATTGCGCCAGCTTCCTCTCTCGTCCATTTCATTTCGTTTTGGTTGATCATTTCCACAGAAAAAGGACTAAAAGAATCTTCAAAACCGGTTTTCACTATCATTGTTAGCGATTTCGATTCTTCATCATAAATCCACTCTCCGTCGCTGTTGGTTAGCCAGCCATTTCCGCTTAAAAAGTTACCATTTTCATTAAACTCGGTCCATTATGCAACCGGCGTCATCGATTCTGATCCAACCTGAACCGAGGTAACTTCCCATAATCCAGAAATCTGAGCGATTAATGGTATTGGTACATTTGTAGCAATTAGGATTATGATAAAAGCTTTAAATGATGTGGCAAATTTTGGATAACTATTCCTAATTCTCATATTTCTAATTCCTAATTGTCAATCAACTAATCTTTAATTCCAAGCCGAGAAGCAACTTGGGCAGCCACTTTCTCCCCATCTATCGCCGCAGACACAATTCCGCCGGCGTACCCGGCTCCTTCTCCACACGGGAATAACCCTTTGATGCGAACATGCTCTAAGGTTTTTCGATCTCGTGGGATTCGAACCGGGCTCGAGGTTCGTGTTTCCGGAGCATGAACCACCGCTTCGTTAGTCAGATATCCTTTCATCGATTGATCGAACATTCTGAAGCCTTTTTGCAGAGAGTTATGGATGATTTCCGGTAAAACCTCTCCCAGCTGAACCGATGCAATTCCCGGTGAATAAGACGTATCAGGGAGATTCGTAGACATCCGACCTTCAACAAAATCGAGGAGTTTTTGCGCCGGAGCAGTTTGAGTTTTACCCGCGGCTTCCCAAGCTTTTTGCTCGATGGATTTCTGAAATTCCATCGCTGCAAGCGGACCATATTTCTCGAACGGTTTGAAATCTGCATCACGCAGTTCAACCACAATACCTGAGTTTGCAGTAGAACGAGCTCTTCGGGAAGACGACCAACCGTTAGTTACAATCTCGCCGGGACTGGTAGCACATGGTGCAATCACCCCGCCCGGACACATACAAAACGAATACACCCCACGTCCGTCCACTTGTTTTACAATGCTGTAGGGCGATGGAGGCAAAAACTCACCACGATCGTCGCAAGAATATTGGATGGTATCGATGAGCGATTGTGCATGCTCCACCCTAACGCCGATGGCGATCGGTTTTAACTCAATTTCAATTTCTTTCTGATGAAGCAGCTCGAAAATATCCCTTGCTGAGTGTCCGGTTGCCAATATCACTTGATCGGCTTTAAAAATATCACCGGATAGTGTTTTCACCCCATGGATGGCATCCCCTGCAAGTAGAAAATCAGTAACCCGAGTATTAAAATGAATCTCACCACCATGCGCCAGAATCGTTTCGCGCATCTTAGCGATAATACCGGGAAGTTTATTTGTCCCAATATGTGGATGAGCCTCCACCATGATGTCTTTTACGGCTCCAAAGCCAACCAACAATTCCAGAATTCGGTTTACATCGCCTCGTTTTTTGGATCGGGTGTAGAGCTTGCCATCCGAGTAGGTTCCGGCGCCTCCTTCCCCAAAACAGTAATTAGAATCTTCGTTTACGATATGTTGAACGTTGATTCCCTTCAAGTCCTTGATCCGAGCTTTAACGTCTTTTCCCCGTTCGAGCACTATGGGTTTAAGCCCTTGCTCAATGAGTTTCAACGCGGCAAACAATCCGGCAGGGCCAAGTCCAATCACCAGCACCTCTCGGGCATTTCGTACATCTGGATAATCCGGCAGGTTTATGGGGATTTCCTCAAAGTCCTCGTTGATGTACACCTGTAATTTTAAGTTGATGTAGACCTGTTTTTGGCGAGCATCGATGGATCGTTTCATGATTTCGATGTGGCGAATTTCGGATTCTGAAATCCCGATTTTTTTTGAAACGAAGGTCTTAAGTTCGTCGGGCTGTCCGGCTATTTCCGGAAAAACCCTCAGCTGTAGTTCTTTTTGCATGCTGAAAGATAAAACTAATTATTGGTCATCGCGAGAAAGCTGAGTTTTGTTTTTTTATCATTTAAAATTCAACATGGCGATCACAATTTCTAAGCAATCGACTATTATATTTCTTCGGCAATGATTCTCTTTAATATAATTCGAATCTAAACTCCTTGCATTGACAGATCTATTTCATGTTATATTTCGATTGTTTACTTTCAAAAAATGAACAAACTAATACTTATCCCATTAATTATATTTAGCATAAATAATACGCTTCTAGCATGCAGCTGTGGTGAATGGGAATTTCAAAATACTGTTGATATTGCGGAAGAAATATTTATTGGGCGGTTAATCAAAATTGAATTAGATAGTTACCCTTTTACTGATGACTTTTCAGATGGAGTTTATACGTTCGAAATTTCTAAAAAATGGAAAGGAAGTTCTTCTAATCGGATTTTGATTTATGACAGTGACGGTTGTTTTCCAACCTTACATCCTTTTTCAGAATACATTATCTACGCTTATAAAGATGAATCACAATTTGAAGAAGTAATCAGAACGAAAACAGATTTACATGAGTACTTCGACACATCTTTACTCCCTGGCTACCGATTTACTACTATGTATTGTATGCGAATTAAAGATGTTGCTTGGTATTTAGAAAAAGCCCCGTTTCGAGATGAAATTGCCAGATTGGATAGCACATTTACAAGTCCAATTACTTTAAGGCCACACTATTTGAACTTTAAAAACATTTTTTTTCTATCACTAATTGGCTTTTCAGTTATTTGGATCTGGAAACGTCGAACTCTTGATTCTTCAGCAGTAACTTCTCAATGAATTATCAGATTATTGAAAATTGGTTACTGTATGTTCAATGTTGAATATTGAATGTTCAATTCTGCTCTACACTTCCTGCAGTAGATACTTTTTCAGAATGATTAACAGCTTATCGCGCGAAAATGGTTTTGTTAGGTAATCGGGCATTCCATGTTCAAAGGCTTTGCGCTTGGCATCGGTGGTCACATCAGCGGTTAATGCCACTATCGGAACATCTATGCCTTGCTCTTTAATTAGATTAGCTGCCTCGTACCCGTCGATATCGGGCATGTGTAAATCCATCAAAATCAAATTATATGGATGCTTTGCTGCCAACTCAATCCCACCTGATGCACTTTCAGCGTAATCGGATTTAATACCGTAGTACTCCAACGTTTTTTGGATGACCAGTATGTTCACATAATTGTCATCAACAACTAAAATCCTACTATTTGGAAATTGGATTTGGGGACTTTCGGCACTAGTTAATCCATCTTCAATGTTGGAATCCTCTGGAACATCCAGTTTTTTGAAACGGAAATTAACCTCAAAAGTAGTGCCCACTCCTACATTACTTTCAACAGCAATGGTTCCACCCAATGCCTCAACCAGTTTTTGGGTAATTGCAAGTCCAAGTCCCGTACCTTCATATTTCCTATTTGGTTGAGCATCTATTTGATTAAATCGCTCAAATATTTCACTCCGTTTCTCTTCGGGGATTCCAATACCGGTGTCAGAAACTAATATCTCATAATTTACATAGTCTTGCTCATCAACAACCATTACTCGAATGGTAAGCCCTCCCCGATCGGTAAATTTGAAAGCATTTCGGATTAGATTATTAAATATCTGATGAAATTTATTCAAATCTCCCAGAACCCAAATCTTGGCATCACCCTTAAACTCAGATTTAATGTACAGTCCCTTTTCATCAAAAAAGACCTCCTGCATTTTCATCAATTTATGCAGTTCAGCCAACGGGTTGAACCTAATCTCGGTTAGTAGAATTTCGCCGGACTCTAACTTCTCGATTTCAAGAATATCGTTAACAATACTCAACAGATTTTTAGACGAAACCTCCATCAAGTTTAAATACTCGCGATGTTTTTGGGTGATTTCTTCTGATTTAAGCACCGATATAAACCCCAAAACTACATTCATAGGAGTTCTGATTTCATGGCTCATATTGGCCAAAAACTTGGTTTTCGAAAGCGATGCCTGCTCCGCTTTTTCCCATGCTTCTGTCAGTTTAGCATTGGTTTCTCTCAAATTTCTTGAATTTCGCCGTGCAATTTGGGCGTAGTACACGGTTACACCTAGTAAAAACGACATCACCATAGCAATAAAAAGCCCGACGTAAATAAAGCCGTAATTGGTATTGTTGAAGAACGCAGGAGTTGTTCTTACAATTAAACGCCAATTATTTAAATCATCAGAATCGGAATTTAATTCGAGTATTGATTGATGATCATCCAGGCTGCCGGCAAATTCACCAGACTGATAAAATTTCTGATCATTACTATTTCGAATTTCTATGTATAAATCCGCATAAGATTCGAGTTCATCATCGAAAATTGCCGTAAGGTCGGCCATGCTTAACCCTAGGCCTCGATAACTCGTTATTATGTTAGATATTCGCTCTGCGGTTAATTCAACCTGATTAGATATTGATTCATCAAATCGGTCTTTAATGGTTGTCCAAACATTGAGAATAACCACGGCAAATAACATCCCAGTGGCTATTGAAATCAGCTGAATTCGATATCGGGTGAGAATATTAGGATTCGGATTATTTTGCACAACCAGAGTTATTGTATGAACTCATTAAACCATTATTATACAATAACTATATAAAATATTTCGTACAGATTTATTCTTAATTGAAATCACTCAATCCAGAAAGGAATCTCGGCTTCATAGATTTTTAAACGTCCGGTTGAATCGCGTTTCGCATCTGCCTCATCAACAGCTGGGCGATAAACACCCAGCACCTGCTTTCCCGTTGAAATGGAATCAGGCAATCGAAAATAGCCTTGTAACCCTGCCTGATCATTTTTCGGATGATTGTAGAATAGAAAATCCGACTCAAGAGTATCATCCTCGCTTAAAACAATAGTGAAAAATCGATTGGTACAATCAAGATTATAGCTACTCGTTTGTTTACGGCGTTCGTACCTGCTTAAAGAATCGGCTGGACTGAAATCATCACAGAATTTCCCCAGCTTAGTATCCATCATTTTCGAATAGGGAATAAATAATGAAAGTAGTTCGCCTTTTTTAATAGTTGGTGACGGAATTATAGGTCGGTTGAAATATCCATCTTCAAATTCGCTTTCATAGTTTGTCGAATTCATTAAATACGCTGATGACCGTGCATTGTAGAAATCTCTGGGTTCCCATAGATTAGCACCCATCAACTCAAAGGTATTTGCCATAAAAATCCCCATAAAAACTACAAAAAATCCCATCCCATAAAGGGAGACCTTCTTCATTGGGAGGTTGGAAAAAAAGTGAGATTTAAAAACTGTATCGGTTTGTTTATAAAAGGATAAAACAACTGAGAAAAATGCCAGTTTACCAAAAAATGGATTTTAGAATATTTCTCATTTTTTCGAAATCGCTCCATATTAAGGACAATGGAAATGATTGAAACTCCTAGTAGAAATACCCCGGAAACAATCAAAATTATATTCGAATACACATCAAATGTTTCAGGGCTTACCATCAGCTTAACGCCGTTTACCAGGATAAAGAAGACAATATAGACCACCGATATTCCTATCAGATATAGCACAAAAAGAGCTGCAATCGAAAAGATGAGACTAGCCAGTTTATCCGTAGCGAGCAGAAAGGTGTCTTTATCTCCAATTCTCTTTTTCATTTCTGTTTTGTAATACTCGCTATACGGTAAGTCGTCGTACTTGATTCCCTCTCGGTACACAGAAGTAAGCCCCATCAAGCCCACCCAAAAGGCACGAACAATAAAGTGAAAGATGAACGCGAAGCTCAACACTTGCAACGCAGTTAGAAATACTCCAACTACCAAAATGGGTACTAATTCATCAATAAACCCCGAATCGAGCTGTAGATTGTACTTATAGTAGTGATGAAATTTCCATACATATTCGGGCAAATTTAAGGTAGCGAATATGGCCAAACCCGATATCAATAACTCCGGCTCCCAGCTTTGTTCTGCTACTTTCTGAAGCCAACTTTTATTGTGTAATTTCGAATTTGAATCGCTCATTCTTTGCCCTTTTTGATGATCAGTCAAAGTGGGGTATCTGCCAAAAAAAGGCAATGCACTTTTTAATTCGGATTTTACATTCCGATTTATCAAATTTTAGCGACTGTTCTGGGGAGGGGAATATCAACAAAAATATTGGGTGCCATGAAGTTAATAGGGAAAATCGCAGCTGCGTTAGTTGGAATTATAGTGTTATTAGTAGGGGGATTACTAATTTATGTTAACACGGCTTTACCGGCCGTTGATGATGCGCCTGAGTTGGCGATCGAAATTACCCCCGAGCGAGTTGCTCGCGGACAATATCTTGCCAACCATGTATATGCTTGTACCGATTGCCATTCCGATCGCGATTATTCACAGTTCGGACATACTTTGGATGAAGAAAACTTGGGTAAGGGAGGAAATTTATTTGGCTTAGATCATGGATTTCCCGGTGATTATTATGCAAAGAATTTAACGCCCTACAATTTAGGTGAATGGAGTGATGGGGAGATTTACAGAGCTGTTACTGCCGGAGTTCGAAAAGATGGCTCACCTATGTTTCCAATCATGCCTTACACCAATTACTCGAAAGTTGACCCGGAAGACATTTACGATATTATAGCGTATCTCAGAACGCTGGAACCGGTAGTAAATGATGTACCTGAAAGCTCTTCGCCTTTTCCTATGAGCCTCATCATTAATACTATTCCTACCAATCCCACAATGTCTAAAAGACCGGATATTTCTGATAAAATCGCTTACGGGAAGTATTTGGTTACTGCAGCAAGTTGTGCCGATTGCCACACGCCGATTGATGAACGAGGAGCACATCTTCCTGGGATGGATTTTGCTGGTGGAATGGAATTTCAAGTACCAGGTGGCTTCGTTAAATCAGCCAACATAACTCCGGATATGGAAACTGGAATAGGAGCTTGGAATGAAGAAGCTTTTGTAGCCGCTTTTAAACGATTTCAGGATCCCGAGAACGCAATTAATACGAATACTTTGACACCTGGTGAATTCAACACTTCCATGCCTTGGAGACCTTACAGCAAGATGAATGAGGAAGATTTACGAGCCATTTATGCCTACCTTCGAACGCTTACGCCGGTTTCGCATACTATGGAGCGTTTCGTGGCGGCAAGTGATTGATCCAATAATTCTCACTCTTTGAACACCATTTTATGTACCGATTGCTCTTACTCTGCACTATTTGTGTGATGGGGATGGCTTGCAAGCAAAAAACCAATCCTGACACTCATTCTAAGACCGATTCAGAAATGATAAAGCAACCCGAGAAGATATTTATTGGCACGTACACTCGTGACGAAGGTTGGGTTAACGGGAAAGGTGACGGCATTTATCTTGCTTCACTTGCAGACGATGGATCATCAATTACAGATGCTCAAATAGTTGCAGAATTGGTAAATCCTACATTTTTAAACCTCTCCCCTGATCGCAAGAATTTGTACGCCGTTAGTGAAATTGGAGGTGGAGAACCCGGTTCCGGGTTGGTTGTAGCTTACGCGATTGGCGATGACGCTACTTTGACCGAGATCGGACGTTATCCAACCAATGCTTTTTCCCCCTGTTATGTAATTGTTGATGCAACCGGGAAATTTGTATTTGTTGCGAACTATCAGGGCGGGGTAGCCATGGTGTATCGCCGAAATGATGATGGTAGCCTGGATTTTGTGCAGGAATTAAATCATGAGGGATCAGGGCCCCATCCCAATCAAAATGCATCGCATCCTCATATGACCAAAATAAGTCCCGACAATAACTATCTGTTTGTACCTGATTTGGGCTCCGATAAAATTTGGAGTTATCGAATCAATCATGATGCCGGTACCGTTTCAAAAACTGAGCAAGAATTCGCACAAATGGCTCCCGGTGCAGGCCCACGCCACATGGATTTTCATCCTTCTAAGAACCTTGTATATGTGATAAACGAACTTAACAGCACAGTTTCGGTGATGGAATATGATCCCGCTTTAGGTGCTTTGGAGGAAATTCAAGCAATCTCCACCTTGCCGGATGATTTTACGGACTGGAACTCCTCCGCCGACATTCATGTGCATCCAAATGGTAAGTTCGTGTATGCTTCAAATCGTGGGCATAATTCCATCGCGGCCTTTTCTATTGATGAAGATTCGGGCACATTAACCTCATTGGGGCAGGTATCAACGGAAGGTGAGTTTCCCAGGAATTTTGCCATTCACCCGAGTGGTGAGTTCATTTATGCGGCTAACCAAAATTCAGATTCTATCACCATTTTTTCGATTAATTCTGAAACAGGCACCTTTAAATTCACCGGATCATCTTTAGAAGTCTCAACCCCGGTTAACATAACGTTTTATTGAGAAGAAAAGTGATGGCGTGATGGCGTGATGGCGTGATGGCGTGAAAAATACTCAAACACGTCAACACCCGAACATAAGAACACCCGAATACCTCACCACTTTCCAAAAAACGAACCCTCCCCCATCCACAATTGTTGTACTGTCAAACAGTTAATACCCAATGAACGACCAATTTATAAATCAACTATACGCCTCTCATAAAGAGTGTGTGCATTGCCCTTCAAGAGAAGAAGTGCGGAGCTTTTTCGAGAATCTTTTAGGTACTCTATTTCCGAATTATTCCAAGGTAGATCATGAAAGTCCGGCCAAGTTCAACCTTCACATTTTGAACCTGCGCGAAGAGTTGTATGAATTGCTCTATACTCAGAGCAAAGCCACCGGTTTCGATGCCGGCGAAGTTACGAAAGCCTTTTTTGATGCATTGCCAGAAATCTATAATCAGCTTCATCAGGATGTAACGGCCATGTTTAAGGGCGATCCTGCAGCGGTAAGCGAAGACGAAGTGATCCGTTCTTACCCCGGATTTTACGCCATTGCAGCCTATAGATTGGCACATCAGCTTGCAATTTCCGGTGTTCAGATTTTGCCACGAATGATTACCGAACTGGCGCATAGTCTCACCGGAATCGATATTCACCCTAATGCTACTATTGGCTCGCATTTTTGTATCGATCACGGAACCGGAATCGTAATCGGCGAAACGACGACTATCGGGAATCACGTAAAAATCTATCAGGGAGTTACTTTGGGAGCGTTGAGTGTTAAAAAGGAAGATGCCAAAACGAAGCGGCATCCCACTATCGAAGATCATGTTGTCATTTACTCAAATGCCACCATATTGGGTGGCGATACCGTAATCGGTAAAAACAGCACAATCGGCGGCAATGTTTGGATCACCAAAAGCATCCCGCCCAATTCGACCGTGCATTATTCCACACGTGTTAGTGCGGAAGGTGAAAACGCGTATGAAACAAATATCATCAAGACAGAATCATGAAATTACAAGAACTTATAGGGAATACTCCCCTGGTTGAAATCGAGCAGCTCAATCCCAATAAATCAGTCAAAATTTATGGTAAACTCGAGGGGCAAAATCCCGGAGGATCGGTAAAAGACCGTGCTGCATTAAATATGATTCAGAGCGCGATCCAACGAAATGAAATCAAAGTTGGAGATAAATTGGTGGAGGCGACCTCAGGAAACACCGGAATTGCGTTGGCGATGGTTGCCGGCAAACTTGGGATCAAAATGACACTCATCATGCCGGATGGAGCAACTCCTGAACGTGTCAAAACCATGCGAGCCTATGGCGCTGAAGTCATACTCACTCCCGCCGAAAAAACCATTGAATATTCGCGTAAGCTTGCCGAAGAAATGGCCGGATCCGGGGATTATCACATACTTAATCAATTTGCCAATCCTGATAATTACAAAATGCACTATCAAACCACAGGCCCCGAAATTTGGAGAGATACCGAAGGTAAGATCACTCATTTTGTTTCGGCGATGGGGACCACCGGCACCATTATGGGCGTATCAAGATATTTGAAGGAGCAAAACCCGGATATACAGATTGTAGGAACTCAGCCGACCGATGGTTCTCGGATTCCCGGAATTCGTCGGTGGTCACCCGAGTTTTTGCCTAAAATTTACGAACCAAAGCGTGTGGATCGCATCATTGATGTTAGCACAGAACAAGCTACAACAATGACACGAAGACTGGCTTCGGAAGAAGGTATTTTAGCCGGTATGAGTTCCGGCGGGGCAATGACAGCTGCTTTACAGGTTGCATCCGAAATCGAGGAAGGTGTAATCGTTAGCATAGTGTGTGATCGAGGTGATCGTTACTTGAGCTCTGATTTATTTGAGGGGTAACACTTGAACACTTGAACACTTGAACACTTGAACACTTGAACACTTGAACTTTAAAAAAATCGCACTACGAACAAAGGCAGAATACTTTTAAATTGGGTAGACAATAGTATCAGTTCATCAACATCACTTTTGTTTCATGGGTAGAATTTTTGAAGTACGAAAAGCCGCTAAGTTTGCACGCTGGAATCGAATTGCCAAGCAATTTTCGCGAATAGGTAAGGAAATCGAGATTGCTGTAAAAGCAGGCGGACCGGATCCTGATACTAACCCCTCGTTGCGGCGTGCCATCCAAAACGGAAAAGGCGTTAACATGCCAAAGGATCTCATTGAACGTGCCATTAAACGTGCGATGGGGAAAGATTCAACCAGCTGGGACGAAGTTTTGCTCGAAGGATATGCCCCACATGGAGTTGCTGTGTTGGTTGAATGCGCTACTGATAATAACACACGTACGGTTGGTAATGTGCGTCCGATCTTCAACAAAAACGGTGGCAATTTAGGCAACGCAGGAAGTGTGGCGTTTCAGTTTACACAGGTTGGATCGTTTAAAATAAAGCCCGGTGAATTTGATGAAGAAGAACTCGAACTGGAACTCATCGATCATGGTCTTACAGAAATGGGCGAAAGTGAAGACGACGAGGGAAACCGAATTTTAGTGATTCGTTGTGAATTCACCGAATTCGGCAATATGCAGCAAGCTCTAGAAGATAAAGGCATTGAACCCATTAGTGCCGAAACCGATTGGATTCCTAATTCTACCGTTTCTCTCGACGAGGAGAAAGCCGACGAAGTGCTGGCAATCATCGACAAACTGGAACAAGACGAAGACGTGCAACGAGTGTTTCACAATCTTGTTTGATCAACCAATTCAATTATCGACAATTTGTATTTCAACCGGTTCGCACACCAAAAGTACAAGTTCCTATTACCCCATTTTCTACTTCTGTAATATCCACGATAGGGCTGTTATCTATATTTGAAAAGATATTATCTTCGTTATTTCTAAGGCGATTTCCTTTCTTTTGAGAGTACACTTCCTGTTGATAAATTCGGTCTGTATTTTCTTCATCGAAGTACATTTGGCTTGTAAAAACTTCTGAATCATTCACGTATACTTTGATGTGAATATGCGGAGCACGATCAGGATACCAACCTGGATATATCGTTAAGAATTCAACCTCTCCTTCGGCATTTGTAACCTGAGCCCCTCTCATAAATTTCTTTTCGTTATTTGGCTCCTCATGAAATTGTGGTCTATTATCGTTAGCATGTTTTTGCTGATCTTTTGGAAGACCTTTTTGCTCCAGAAATTCACCTTGAGGGCTGTATACAGTTTCGTATCCCGAATATTCACCTGCGGCATCACAACTCCAGATATCAACAATAGCATCTTGAATAGGAGTACAACTTTCCGCATTTACAATTCTCAATTTTAAATCAAGAAGTGTTCCCGGTCTGCCTTCAGTTATATCCTTTCTGATTAGATTAGCGGCAAAGTAGAAAGGCCCTTCAGTCTGCTCTGGATAAACAATACATGTTGGCAATTTTGAAGGGGTAATGGAAGCTGAATTACCTTTTAAAGAGATAAAAGGAGCTAATAATGAACCAGTACCTGCAGCTCCAAGGCCAAGTATTATCTGACGACGTGATAATTTTTTCATGTGACTCCATTTTAAAAATGATAGTTAGCACATGGGTAGCCTGAGTAGATGATTTAAGAGTGTAACGAAAAGAATCTTTTAAACCAAAACTAGTGCATTGACATGCAGAGGCACAACCAGCGTATATTTCACTAATGAGTTTGGTAATTCTATGGTGTTACTCACTTACCGAAAAACAAGCTTACATTAACCCCATTGTAGGTAATAGAATTTCGTAGGTAGCCCATTCTAAAACCAATTGGCGAATAGCCAACGGCCAGCTTTGCATTTCCAAGATTGATTTCGGCATCCAGACTGGCATTGGAACTAAACTCGAATCGGTTTTCCCGCAACGTTCTGCCTTCGTTTAAGCCTGCTTCATATCTATACATTCCACGCATCGTAACAACTCCAATGCTACCGCTAGCATTCAAAAACAGCCTCGATCCATTTTTTGATTTCAAAAATGTGTGGATTTTATTCTCAATTCCAACTCCGAAAGAATGCCCGTTATCTACAATAAAGTCCCCAATAAAAGAGTCGTCATCAAAATGTCTAGGATCGAATTCACGATTCGAAAAACTAGAATAATACACCGTAATAAAATCTGTGAAACGGTTCTCGATCCCTATTAAAAAGCCGGTAGTTATCAGTGATACATTTGCGGTACCATAGCTGTTTTTAAATTTATCGGGTTCATCAAAATTCTCGTACACAATTTGAGCTCGCTCTAAGCCCGTAAATGTTGAAATTTTTAATTGTTGTGCTTGAAGTGACGTGGATGCTAAAACTGCAATCACACTAAGAAGTATTACCCTAATCATAAATCTAGACTTTGTTTGACCTATAACTAATCTAACAGATTTAAATTATAATGTTATTGAATTCTTTTGATTCTGAAGCACGGAAGGATCATCACCACTTCAATTCCCCAGAATATTCTGGCTACTTACATAAAAATCTGGGTGAACTCTTAGCTCTTCTGCAAAGCTTTCCAATGCTTGCCAATTTGTATAGGGTGCAATCCATTGCTCGGCTTCATCCAGATATACTTTTATCGGCATAGTGAAGCCAGAAATCACGTTTCTCCACCTATACAAAAGATTTCCATCTCGAAAAGAATATTCCAGTACCGGAATTCGAATATCTCGCAGATATTGATCAAAAAACAGCGAGAGATCAGCTCCATATGCATCACTAAGATAGTTTTCAATCTGCGCTGAACTAACAGTTTGATGTCGGAAATCTCGGTTTAACCCACGCAAGGTTGCTCTCCAAAGGCTATCATCAACAAAAACCTGTCGAAGAGTGTGCAGCATATTCCCACCTTTGTAATACATGTCGGAGGAACCTTCGTAATGCACATCATACTTACCAATAATCGGTCGATCATTTTGGATGCTAAATCGAACCCCGCGGGCATATTCATCGGCAGCTTGTTCACCAAAGTGATATTCCAAAAACAGATACTCAGAATAATGGGTAAAGCTCTCATGAATCCACATGTCGGCCACATCTTTATAGGTGATGTTATTGGCGAACCATTCATGCCCGGTTTCATGCACGATGATGAAATCGAATTTCAAACCCCAGCCCGAACCACTTAAATCTCGACCTGAATATCCGTTTTGATATCCATTGCCATAAGTAACCGAACTTTGATGTTCCATCCCTAAATACGGTGCTTCCACCAGTTTGTAGCTGTCTTCATAAAATGGATATGGACCAAACCAATACTCAAATGCCTCGATCGTACGGGGAGCATCCGCAAATTGCTCCACAGCTTTTTCCAAATTTTGTTCTAACACCCAATAATCGGCATCCAGTGCTCCTGCTTCGCCGTCGATAACTTCTTTGAAATTTACGTAGTTACCAATATTCACGTTCACTCCGTAATTATTGATGGGATTACTCACAAACCAATGCCATGTTTTGGTGCCATCATTGTTTTCGGTTACCTCGCGCAACCGTCCATTCGACACATTCGTCAACTCATCAGGAATTGTAACACTAATCAGCATGCTATCGGATTCATCATAGGCGTGATCTTTATTTGGCCACCAAACACTTGCCCCAATTCCCTGATTTGCATTCGCTACAAAGGGCATTCCATTTTCATCACGAGCCCAAACAAAGCCACCATCCCATGGTGCATTCGCCGCTTTTATCGGTTTTCCTTCAAAATTAATTTCGATCTCTTCGATTTTGCCTATTTGTTTTTGGGGATGGGTTTGGATGAAGTAAAAACTGCTATCTCGTTCGAACATCAACTCTTCACCCTCTTGCTTGACCGAAGTAATCATCATTGGCTGCTGTAGCTCTATTTGCAGGATGGATGTAGTTAGTGAATCCACCCGATATCGAATCAGATTGCTTCCACTTAATGTTGAATCTTGCAGATTTACATCAACATCTATATGATAATAAGTAACATCCCACCAAGCACGCTCGGGAGTTATGGTTCCGCGAAGTGAATCATAACGAGAGAACTCAGTTTGTACTTCGAAGAATTGGGCGTTAAGCGGGTTCGATAAGAGTGATGTTATTATAATGAGAAGACCGGATGCAATTCGAAATGGCATAATCGTACATGTTAGGTTCGATTTAATGTACCCAAATCAACATTCGATTCGAATCAAAAAAGTGAAGAAAGCTTTACCCAAACATTTTCAAGAAAAGAAAAACGAGCACGCCGGTAACCGAAACATACAACCAGATCGGAAAGGTCCACTTTGCAATTTTACGGTGACGAACGAACTGTCCTGATAACGAGAAATAAAATGTGGTAAGAACTAGGGGCACCACAAATACCGAAAGCACAATATGAGTGATCAGAATGAAGAAGTAGATATATCTTACAAATCCTTCACCCATAAATTTAGTATCGCCAACGAAGGTGTGATAAACGATATAACTAACTAAGAAAAGTGCTGACGATATAAGTGCACTTATCATATAGTTCATGTGTTTGTCGAACTGCTTTTTTCGGATCTCATTAAAACCGAGTAACAAAAACAATGTACTTAGTGCATTAAAGGTAGCATTGAGCGCAGAAAGGTTTTTTATCCAAGGTAACTCGGTAACCGAAGGCGGCTTAAAATAAATCAACCAAAAAAGCATAAGTACAGCCACAATGCTGATACTGATTATTGTAATGATTGCCTTTTTCGAATCGATGCCTTGTAGCGCACGAGTTGAGTCGGGTAATTTGATGTCGTTTGCCATATTATTTAGAGCAATTTCTGTAAATGAATTTCCTTTCCGTTGCTTCCCTTCAAGTTAATGAATCTTTAAACTAGATAAGGAAGTTCCTTAGTTAGCAAAGATTTTTTAACAATTGTTCTTATCTTGCCGATAAGGCGGAAGACAAACAAAAACGGGTATTTGGTGAGGTTTATTTAGAACAGATTTAAATAAGCCAACAAGTCATCAATAAATACTATTCGTTCCAAATTTTCGATACTTTTGGCTCGCCTCAATTTGGAGGCATTACGCCGTGATAACTCAACAAAAATCAGCTAAAAAATATGGCGCAGATTTTCCCCAAGTGGACAAATCAGGTTCCCCGACTGATATTAGTAGGACTAATTGTAACTGTAAACGTAGTTATTTTGGGAGTTTGGTATTTCTTTTCTCCAGAATACACCGATGTAGGTTACGCACCTGAACAACCCGTTCCATATTCACATCAAATACACGTGGACAAACTTGGCCTCGACTGCCAATACTGCCATACTTCTGTTTGGGATTCAAAGCAGGCTAACATCCCGCCTACTCAAACTTGTATGAACTGCCACAATCAAATTAAAACAGACAGCGAAAAACTTGCTCCTATCCGCGAAAGTTGGGAAACAGGCAAAGCTGTAGAATGGGTTCGTGTTCACAACCTTGCTGATTATGCTTATTTCAATCATGCTGCTCACGTAAATGTGGGTGTGGGGTGTGAAAGCTGCCACGGCAGAATCGATAAAATGGAAGTGGTGTACCAAGCCGAGCCATTAAGCATGAGCTGGTGCCTTGATTGCCACAGAGAACCGGAAAAATATTTACGCCCGGTTGAAGAAGTAACAACCATGGGGTATGAAGTGGAAGACCAGCTTACTATTGGAGCAGAACTGGTTCGTAAAAACAACGTGAGCCCTCCCCAGTATTGTCAGGGCTGCCACTACTAAACCAAAGATTGTTGAATTTATAATCATCTGATGAGCGAATTAACACAGAAAACATACTGGAAAAGCTTAAACGAGTTAGCTCAGAATAAAGAATATGAGAAATTCGTTGAGCGTGAATTTCCTGAAAACGCCACCGAATTAAGCGATGGCTTTTCGCGAAAGGGCTTTTTACGAGTGATGGGTGCAAGTATCGCACTAGCTGGATTTGCAGCATGCCGTCGCCCTGTTCAAAAAATTCTGCCTTACTCGAAACAACCTGAAGACATTGTACCCGGCATTCCTTTGTTTTATGCCTCTGCAATGCCGTTTCAAGGCAACTTAACCGGACTCGTGGTTGAAAATCACGAAGGACGTCCAACTAAAGTTGAAGGAAATGACCTTCACCCGGCTTCCGGTGGAAATACGAATGCGTATCATCAGGCTTCTATTCTAGAGATGTACGATCCGGATCGTTCTAAATTCCCGGTTCGCAATGGTGCTAAATCAAGTACCACAGATTTTCACAGCTTTGTAGCTGACTATTTCGCCGACACAAACAAACGTGTGGCGTTTATTTCTGAAGCCAATTCTTCGCCTACATATAATGGTCTTAAAGAAGAAGCGCTTAACCGATTTGATAACGCTGAGTGGGTTACTTACGAACCATTTGGCGAAGACAATGCCATTGAAGGAAACAATATCGCTTTTGGGCGACGTGTTCGTACGCATTACAATTTCACGAATGCGGATATTATTGTATCGCTCGATGACGATTTCCTTGCCCCTACTCATCCAAACAATGTTGAGTATGCAAAACAGGTAACTTTCAGAAGAAAAGTAACCAGCCAGCAAGATACGATGAACCGTATCTATTCTGTTGAAAATGGATTTACTATTACCGGATCATATGCTGATCACCGCAAGAGAGTAAAAGCTAGTGAAATGGCTGATTTCGCCAATGCTCTAGCCGCAACTCTTTCTAGCAGAATCAGTGGTTTAAACAGCTTTGCATCGGTAAATAACAAATTTACAGGCAGTGAGTTCATCACTGTTTTAGCTGATGACCTTGCTTCAAACGCCGGTCGTTCAGCAGTTTCTCTTGGATTTGACTACGCTCCTGAAGTTCATGCAGTGGTAGCAGCTATTAATAGTGCTCTTGACAATTACGGCACTGCTGTAAACCTGCTTCAGGTTCCTCATTTTGATAATCAAAACAACAAAACAGCTTTCGCCAACTTAGTTAGTTCTATCAGCGATGGTAATTTTGATGCAGTTGTGATTATCGGGGCAAACCCTGCACTTACAGCTCCGGCTGATTTAAACTTTACAGAAGCTCTATCAGGAGCTGACGAAGTATTCCATCTCTCTACTTATAATGACGAAACTGCTAAAACGGCCAGCTGGCATGTTGCGCGTTCACATTATTTAGAAGCATGGGGCGATGGTTACTCGTTTAGTGGTGCACGAGCTGTGATTCAGCCTCAGATTCAACCATTACACGATTCTTTATCTGAAATTGAGTTTTTAGGAGCCATAACAAACGCCGGTAAAATTTCCGGCTATGATATGGTTCGTGAGACGTTCAGCAGTTTTTACTCTAGAAATTTCGAAAATCGCTGGTTAGACATCCTCCATGATGGAATTGATGTAACCGATGGCTTTTCAACTGCAAATCGTTCTGCACGCAATGTTTCTCCAGCTCCATCTACGACAATCAACGAGATTGAAGTAGTAATCAAGCCGGATAACTCGGTGTACGATGGACGTTTCGCTAACTTAGGTTGGTTGCAAGAGCTTCCCGATCCGATTACGAAAATCACATGGGATAACGTAGCTCTACTAAGTCCTGCAACTGCTGAGTCTTTAGGAATCAGCACTGATGACTATTTAGGAAAAGCTAAGCAACCCGTTTTAAATATTGCGGTAAACGGCACTCCAATCAAATTAGCTGCCTGGGTTCAACCGGGCCATGCTGACGATTCAATCACCGTTCATACGGGATACGGTCGCGAAGGAATTGGCCGTGTAGCTGATGTAAGCTCAGAAAGCTCGCAGTTACTTGATCCTGAAACAACTTCCGGCGGAGTTAATGTTTATCCGATCAGAACTTCGTCATCTATGCTGTTTGCTCAGGCAGGTGTAAGCGTAACCGGCGAAAAATATCCGATTGCTTGTGTTCAAGATCACCACAGCCTTGAAGGCCGTGACATGTACCGACAGGCAACTTTAGCTAAGTACAAAGAAAAAGCTGACTACGCTTCTTTCGAATCGATTCATAAGTATGCAGTTCCCGGAATGGCTGAAGCTGCTGAGCTTGGCGAAGATCAACCCATTTCATTATTTAACGAACAAACCGCAGTAGAAGGCGAACCTCAATGGGGTATGGCCATCGACTTGAATGCGTGCTTTGGTTGCGGCGTTTGTATTATCGCTTGTCAATCAGAAAACAACATTCCGGTTATTGGAAAGCGTGAAGTTGAGCGTGGCCGTGAAATGCATTGGATCAGAAATGATCGCTATTACATGGGCGACAAAGAAAATCCACAAGCTGTACACCAGCCGGTGCCTTGTATGCATTGCGAATTAGCGCCATGTGAGCAGGTTTGTCCGGTTGCAGCAACTACGCATAGTGATGATGGAATGAACCAAATGACGTACAACCGTTGTATCGGTACTCGTTACTGTGCGAATAACTGTCCGTTTAAAGTTCGTCGATTCAACTTCTTCAACTATCCGAAAGAGTATTTAACCAGCGGTGAAGATCCGGATATCATCCAAATGGCGATGAACCCTGAGGTAACTGTTCGTTTCATAGGGGTAATGGAAAAATGTACTTACTGTGTACAACGTGTAAATCGCGAGAAAATCAGCGCCAAGATCGAAACCGGTTCACCAAAACCAGCTGATGGCACCGTTCAAACAGCATGCCAGCAAGCTTGCCCGGCTGACGCAATTTATTTCGGTGATTTGACCGACGAAAACAGCGAAGTAACGAAAATGAAACGTAACGAGCGTAACTACTTAATGCTTGAAGAGCTGAATGTACGCCCACGAACTTCTTATATCGCCAAATTGACGAACCCAAACCCAGCTTTGGTGAAAGAAACTAACGAGGAATACGCCCAATAATGAGTAAATACGAATACATACCAGAGCCAGCACTTGTTAAAGGCAATCATGACTTTGCGAGTATTACTAAACTAGTTACTGATGTAAACCTCCGCCCTACTCCAAAAAATTGGTATCTGGCAATGTTGCCGGCTAACGCCCTTCTTGGATTACTTCTTGTATCTATCGGATACTTGATTTGGGAAGGAACCGGTATCTGGGGATTAAATAACCCGGTAGGTTGGGGTTGGGCGATTATCAACTTCGTATGGTGGGTTGGTATTGGTCACGCAGGAACCTTGATTTCTGCCATCTTATTCCTCTTCCGACAGGATTGGAGAACGGCTATTAACCGTTTTGCCGAAGCCATGACCATCTTTGCCGTAATGTGTGCCGGTGTATTTCCGGCCATTCACGTTGGTCGTATTTGGGTGATTTACTGGGTATTTCCGGTACCAAATCAAATGGCGATGTGGCCAAACTTCAACTCTCCACTTCTATGGGATGTGTTTGCAGTTTCCACCTACTTTACAGTATCCTTACTATTCTGGTACGTTGGTTTAGTACCTGATTTAGCTACACTTCGCGACAAGGCAACTGATAAAATCAGAAAAGTAGCTTACGGTTTATTCGCCCTTGGTTGGACAGGCTCTAGCCGCGCTTGGTGGAACTACGAAAAAGCGTACATGATCCTTGCCGGTCTTGCTACACCACTGGTACTTTCGGTACACACTATTGTATCCTTTGACTTCGCGGTTTCAATGATTCCTGGATGGCACACCACGATTTTCCCACCGTACTTCGTAGCCGGTGCGATTTTCTCCGGATTTGCGATGGTACTCACCTTGATGATTGTTGCCCGTAAGATTTACGGCATGAAAGACATCATGACCGACGATCACATGGAAAAAATGAACATCATTATTATGGTAACCGGCTCGATGGTTGGCTTTGCCTACATGATGGAATTCTTCATCGCCTGGTATAGCGGTGTTGAATACGAAAAAGCAATTTTTATGCTTCGTGCAACCGGACCTTATGCATGGGCATACTGGATCATGATGTTCTGTAACGTGATTTCACCACAAGTTTTCTGGTTTAAAAAATTACGTCGAAGCGTTGGCTTCACCTTCTTTATCTCGATTGTAGTAAATATTGGTATGTGGTTCGAGCGTTTTGTAATCACCGTTACTTCGCTTTCTACCGATTACCTTCCATCTTCTTGGGATTACTACTCGCCAACAGCATGGGACGTTTTAACTTACGTAGGTACATTTGGGTTATTCTTTACCATGTTCCTATTGTTCTTACGCTTCTTGCCTATGATCGCGATTGCAGAGGTGAAATTAGTAATGCCTCAAGGTGATCCACACAATTATGATGATGAAACACAGGAGTATCATCTACATGTTGAAGAAGTACCACAACCTAAAGCAGTAAAGGCCTAAGAGAATGAGTACTACAGAATCAAAAAATCTTTACGGTATACTAGCCGAGTTCAAAAACCCAAAAGCATTGGTTGATGCCTCTGCAAAGGTAGTTGAAGCAGGTTACGATAAATTCGACACGTACACACCATTTCCGGTTCACGGAATTGATAAAGCAATGAATTTACCTAAATCAAAATTGGGTTACATCGTGTTTGGGCATGCACTACTAGGTTTTTCAGGTGCAATCGCCATGATGTATTTCATGTCGGTAATTGATTACCAAATCAACATCAGTGGTAAACCATTCTTCAATGCTCCGGCTTGGGTTCCAATCACTTTTGAGCTTACCGTATTACTTTCGGCCTTTGGAGCAGTATTTGGCATGTTCTTTTTAAATGGACTTCCAAAACTAAGCAATCCACTTTTCGAAGTAGAGCGTTTTAAGAAAGCTACCGACGACGGTTTCTTTGTATGCATCGAAGCAAAAGACAGTAAATTTCAGGCCGACTTAGTTCGACAGTTATTCGAAGAAGCAGGTGCTACGCATATTGAGGAAGTTTATGAGCAGTAATCAGTTTAAAATATCAACATTTATGAATACGAAGGGCTTAGGTAAAGCCGGTGGTGTATTGTTAGTAGGTTTGATGTTAAGTGGCTGCCGTGGCACCATTTCAGAAAAACCACCTATCCACCCTAACATGAATATGGATCAGCAACCACGTGTTGAGGCTCAGGAAGTAAATAACTTCTTCGAAGATGGTCGCGCAATGCGACAGCCCGTTGAAGGTACAGTTGCTCGTGGTTTCCGTAAGTCGGATGCTGCTTATTACGAAGGCGTTGACGAAAATGGCGATTGGATTTCTGAAACTCCGGTTGAATTAACAAGAGCATTACTCTACCGTGGACAAGAACGATACAACGTGTATTGCACTCCATGCCATGGCATTACCGGCGATGGACAAGGTATCATCATGACTGGTCAATACGGTTATGTTCCTGCTCCAACATTCCATCAAGATCGTTTACGCGAAGCACCGGATGGCGAGATTTACTCTGCAATTTACAACGGCGTTCGAAACATGCCGTCGTATGCGCATCAAGTTCCTGTAGAAGACCGATGGGCTATTGTTTCTTACATCCGAGCACTCCAAGCTAGCCAAAATGTATCGGAAGAAGACATCGCTAATTACGATATCGACCTTGATGAGTTAAAAGCAGAGTTTTCGGCTGTTGCAGAAGCAGAAGCTGAGTTTGAAGCTGCAAAAGAAGCTCAAAGCGCAGATGTTGAAGCTACCGCTGATCTTGGTAAAGAAATTATCACACAATACGCTTGTGGCGCTTGCCATAATGTTACTGGTGATCCGGGTGGAATTGGCCCAACGTGGAAAAACTTATTCGGTAGCGAAGCGGAAGTAGTAACCGAAGATGGTAGCCGAACTACAGTAACAAAAGATGCTGATTATATTATCGAATCTACTGTGTATCCAGAGGCAAAGAAAACTGCCGGTTACGAAAATAGTGTAATGGTTGCTTATGATTACTTAGCTGAGCACGAATTGCAGTCTATCGTAGAATACATCAAAACACTGAGCGACAATTAAGATTTTTGGAAAACCAGTACAATGAGTCATAAACCTACAATAACCGATTCTTTACAATTTCCAGCAGATAGCAAGATTCCACGTGTTCTTCTAATTGTTGGAGCTGTTGGATTGTTAGCCACAGCGATTGGTTTCGCAACTGATTTAGAGCAGTCTCTTTACTCTTATTTAGTAAGCTTTGTATTCTTTACGGGCATCGGCCTCGCATCTGTGTTTATGGTGATGTTTCATCATATCACGAAATCGAAATGGGGCGTTGTTGTTCGCCGTATTCCTGAAACTTTTGGTGGAAATTTAAAATGGTGGTCGCTTGCCTTCTTGCCAATTCTTGGTGGGATGACAGTTTTATACCATCACTGGACCGATCCAACTCTATTCGATCCATCTTCTGCTAATTTCGATTATATCGTAGCAAAAAAAGAGTCTTACTTAAATGTACCTTTCTTCATTATTCGCCAGGTTATTTACTTCGCAATTTGGGGATATGTAGGTCACAAATTATACAAAGCATCTGTAGAGCTTGAGAAAACCGGCGATTGGGGCATCACAACCTTAATGCGTAAAATCAGTGCTCCTGCTATTCCATTATTCGGTTTATCTATCGCCTTTGCAAGCTTCGATTGGTTAATGTCGCTTGATCCACACTGGTTCTCTACCATGTTTGGTGTTTACTTTTTTGCAATCAGTTTCCAGAGTTTCTGGGCAATTATGATTTTGATGGTGTTCTTCCTTCAATCACGAGGATTGCTTAAAAACACGATTGGTCAGGTTCACATCTATGATCTAGGCGCTTGGTTATTCGCATTCACTGTATTTTATGCATACATCGCATTTAGCCAGTTCTTATTAATCTATTACGCTAACCTTCCGGAAGAAACCCTTTGGTTTTACGAGCGATTAGAAGGTAGCTGGAAATACATTGCTTACGGATTATTACTATTCCGTTTTGTACTTCCATTCCTAACACTACTAAACAGAGAGCAAAAGCATAGAAAGAATGTGCTTCGCTTTGTAGCTATCGTAGTAGTGATTATGCACTATCTAGAAATTTACTGGATTGCAATGCCGATGCTAAGTGAGCACGGTATCAACTTCTCTTGGATCGATTTAACATCGTTCTTTGGTCTTGGAGGAATCTTCTTCTGGATGTTCTTCAAAAAATTTCAGCAAAACAGCATGATCCCTGAAAATGATCCAAAATTGGATGCATGCTTAGAAAAAACGTATCACCAATAATCCTGTTTTAGAATGTCATCAACACACACTGCAGAGTTTAAAGCGAAAGTTGCCCTTGAAGCACTTTCTGGTAACAAAGACTCAGTTTCTGAGGTTGCAGCCAAATATGATGTAACTACTGCCGAAGTAGAAGCATGGGTGAGCGAACTTCAAGGTAATGCAACCGCTGCTTTTGGCGGAAGCGATCAGGGACAAGTTATCGATGTAGAAATCGAATCTGACAACGACGCTTTTGTACATGCCGTAAATTACGGTGTAGAAGATGAAGGCTTAAACATGCCCTCAATCTATATGTGGTCGGGAATTGGAATTGTTGCCGTTGTTGTATTTATCGCTGTGCTCATCCCTTTTGCACAGTATTCATTAAATAATGCGAAAGAAAATGCGAATGTAACTTCATCGTACTACGAGATCGAAAAATTGACGCAGGAAGCTGACGAACGATTGAACAGCTATGGTGTTGTAGATCTTGAAGAAGGTGTTTATCGCATTCCTATCGACGAGGCCATTAATACACTAGCTGTAGATTAATTACTAATTCATTTATGAAACGAATTGCACTGTTAACTTTCTTAGCAGTGCTTTCTTCTTTTAGTCACCTAAGCGCACAGCTTAACCGTGAACAACCCGAAGCACTGCAAAGCGTTGGAATAAACGAAAATCTGGGAGCTACTCTCCCCTTGGATACACGCTTTGCAACAAGTGATGGAGATAGTGTATCGCTTGCCGATTTATTCGAAGATGGCAAACCCGTTTTATTAAATCCGTTGTATTACGATTGCCCCATGTTGTGTGGACTTGTAATCGACGGAGTGCTCGATGTTGCCAATAATTTAGCTTGGGCTCCCGGCAACGAATACACCATTATTTCTTTTAGTATCGATCCCTCTGAGGATCACACTTTAGCCGCAGAATATAAAAGCCGATACCTCGATCAACTAAACAAATCTGACGCACAAGATGGCTGGTATTTTTTAACTGGAAATAAAAAAAATATTCAGCATTTAGTTAATGCTGTCGGCTTTGAAATTAACGAAATTGAAGACACCGGAGAGTTCGCTCATGCCGCCGCAATCATGCTTATTAGCCCAAATGGCGTAATAACTCGCTATCTTTATGGCATCCAGTATGATGAGTTTAATGTACGAAGCGCACTATATGAAGCAGCTGACGGAAAGATCGGAAATACACTCACAAAAGTGCTTATGTACTGCTATCAGTACGATCCGGATTCCAACAGCTATGTTCCATTTGCGATAAATATTATGAAGCTTGGTGGTTTGGCTACACTCTTATTTCTTGGTATCTTCATAGGCCTTTTATGGCTACGTGAAAGAAGGAAAAAACAAACATCTAATATCGATTTCCAATAATGGGTAGACTATTCGATTTCATGCTCCCGGACAACAAGTCTCCGCTTACGGCAGACAGCACCGACGGGCTATTTCATTTCATCAACGAAGTGAGTTTAATCTTTTTAGTGGGCATTACAATTGCTCTAATTTACTTCGCAATTAAGTACAAGCGTAAATCCGAGGACGATAAGACCCCGGTAATCACGCACAACAACACGCTCGAGATAACCTGGTCGGTAATACCATTGCTCATTGTGATGGTTGTTTTCGGTTGGGGCTATTCCGGATGGTTGAACCTCAAAGCCGTTCCAAACGATGCTTACGAAATTCAGGCTACGGGTTATAAGTGGAACTGGAACTTCAACTACGAAAATGGTGCTCAAACACTAAATGAGCTTCACGTGCCTAAAGGCCGGCCTATCAAAGTAGTAATGCAATCGCGCGATGTATTGCATTCGTTCTTCATCCCCGACTACCGAGTAAAACACGATGTTGTGCCTGGTAGATATACCTACGTTTGGTTCCAAGCTGAAGAAACGGGCGAATCTGTGATATTCTGTACTGAATATTGCGGAACTAGCCATTCTGATATGTTGGCTAAAGTAATTGTACACGAACCGAACGAGTTTGAGCAATGGCTTGAACTTAATGGCGGCGGAATTCAAGGAACTCCCGTTGAACAAGGCGAGCAACTTGTATCGCTACAAGGTTGCCAAACTTGCCACAGTATCGATGGTTCGCCGAAAATCGGTCCTACTTTCAAAGGAATTTGGGAGCGTGAGCAACAATTAACCGACGGAAGTACGGTAGTTGTTGATGAAAATTATATCAGAGAGTCAATTCTGTATCCGGGTAATAAAGTTGTTGCCGGATATCAGAACGTGATGTCGCCTTATGAGGGAAGACTAAGCGACGACGAAATCACTAACATTATTGAATACCTAAAAACCATTAATTGATATGGCGATCACAGAAGCGAAAAAAATGACCACTCTTCAGGTTAAGCGGTTCAAGCCATCAGAAAACCCAACAAATACGTTCTTAACCGACGAAAAAGGTGTTTGGGCTTGGATGACAACCGTTGATCACAAGAAGATCGGCATCATGTACCTTGTTGCAGTTGCTTTCTTCTTTGCACTTGCAGGCTTTCTTGCAATTGCACTTCGAACAGAACTTTGGACACCGGCTAAAACTTTTATCGAAGCCGATACTTACAATCAGCTATTTACCCTGCACGGTGCCATGATGGTATTCTTTGTGTTGGTGCCTAGTATCCCGGCTGCCCTCGGTAACTTCATCTTACCTATGCAACTTGGCGCAAAAGATGTAGCATTCCCAAGATTGAACCTTGCTAGTTTATACATCTACGTTGCGGGTGCAATTTTCACTTTTGCAGCGCTTGCTTCCGGTGGTTTTGATACCGGTTGGACTTTCTACACTCCGTACAGCTCCGATGGAAACGGTGCCGGTGTAATTTGGGTAACGCTTGGAGTTTTCATTTTAGGATTCTCCTCTATCCTTACCGGAACAAACTTTATAACTACTATCCATAAGCTACGTGCTCCCGGTATCACTTGGGATCGACTTCCACTAAACATCTGGGCACTGTATGCAACTTCGATTATTCAGGTATTAGCTACTCCTGTTTTAGCAATTACCATCCTGTTACTTTCTTTCGAGAACATCATGGATATCGGGATTTTTGATCCTGCTTTGGGCGGTGATCCAGTTCTTTTCCAGCATTTCTTCTGGTTCTATTCTCACCCTGCGGTATACATTATGATTGTACCGGGTTTTGGAATTATCTCAGAAGTAATCTCAACATTTTCAAAGAAAACAGTTTTCGGATATTGGGCCATCGCTCTTTCTTCGCTAGCAATCGCATTTATTGGCTTCCTTGTTTGGGGTCATCACATGTTCACATCCGGACAAAGTGCCGTTGCAACAACTGTATTCTCATTCCTAACCTTCTTGGTAGGTATCCCAACAGGGATCAAAATCTTTAACTGGATTGCAACACTTTACCGTGGCTCCATCGACATGAAGACGCCAATGCTATATGTATTCATCTTCTTGTTCTTATTCTCGATCGGTGGTTTTACAGGTATTATGCTTGGTGCGCTTTCGGTAGATATTCACTTACATGATACCTACTACGTTGTAGCTCACTTTCACTATGTGATGATGGGCGGTACGTTGATTGCTTTACTGGCCGGTTTACATTACTGGTGGCCAAAAATGACCGGTAAAATGTACAACGAAAAACTTGCTCAGATTTCAGCAGTACTGATTTTTATCGGCTTTAACATGACTTTCTTGCCACAATTTATCATGGGTGCGCAAGGCATGCCGCGTCGTTATTACAACTATATCGATCAGTTTACTCCGTTCCACCAAACATCCACTATTGGATCGTACATTCTTGGTGTTGCATTCCTGATTATTCTATACTACTTGGTTAAATCACTTTTCAGTGGAGAAAAAGCGCCTTCAAATCCATGGAACAGCCGTGGCCTAGAATGGCAATCAACTTCGCCACCAGATTTCCATAATTTTGATCACACTCCGGTTGTAATCAACGGACCATACGACTACCACAAGCCAATGGAAGAATTCCAGTTAGGATTAGCGGTATCGCATGAAGGACACGACGCAGAGCATGCTCCTGCCGAAGTGGACACGACCGAAGAAAAAGCTTAAATCAATCTAAAACTCAACTAATAAATGGCTAATCATTCAGCATCTCACCCTGCTCATGTTCAGCACCATTTTGTAGATTCGGACCAACAGTTCGATTCTGCAAAGCTTGGAATGTGGGTATTTCTGGTGAACGAAATTCTCTTTTTCGGAGGGTTATTCTGTGCCTATATCATCTTCAGGGCATGGTACCCCGAACTATTCACCCAAGCAGCCCTACAACTCGACAAAGTTTGGGGTGGTGTTAACACGATCGTACTTATCGGTAGTTCATTAACCGTTGCAATGGCTATTCGTTCTGCTCAAAGAAACGAGATTAAAGGCCTGCGCATCAACTTGATGATCACCATCTTACTTGCTTGCGTATTCTTAGTAATTAAGTATTTCGAGTACGAGCACAAGTTGCATTTAGGAATAGCTCCGGGCTTCTTTTGGAATCCTGCTCCTGAGGTAACAGCAACGTTAGATCATCCACAAGCTAACATCTTCTTTAGTATATACTATATGATGACCGGTATACACGGACTTCACGTTCTCGTTGGTATCGGATTAATGATATGGTTGTATATCCGCGCAGGAAAAGGTCATTTTAGCGCCGAGTATTACACTCCGGTTGAAATCACAGGCCTTTACTGGCACTTGGTTGATTTGATCTGGATTTTCCTATTCCCATTGTTATACTTAATTGAATGAGAGGTTTTTAGAAATGAGCGCACAAGAACATCACGGACATCATATTGCATCAGTTAAAATGCTGTGGTCGGTTGGCATTGGGTTAACCATTCTAACCGTTTTAACAGTAGTAGTATCATCGTTAGGTCTTCCTAGTCCTCTCGATATCTTATCAGCACTAGCCATTGCTTTAGCGAAAGCTTTTTTAGTAGCAACCTTTTTTATGGCATTAAAATGGGAGCACCGCTTTAATGCAGTACTTCTCATTGGTGCGGTTGTCTTCTTTTTATTGATGGTTGGAGTAACCTTACTCGATACCATGTACAGAATTGAAGTAGTACCTTCTTTCTGATCCCAATATCAGACAAATTCTTAAAGCTTCGATCAAATTTGGTCGAAGCTTTTTTTATGTAAATGATTTCCGAAATCTTGGCTTTTCGATGCATTAATGCAGAAATTGAGTCAAAAAGAATCTCGAATTATGAGCCTGAGTAAAACTACCTTCGGACACTTTAATTTATACACCATCGATACCGGGGATTTTAAACTCGACGGTGGTGCCATGTTTGGCGTAGTACCCAAAACGTTGTGGTCGAGAGGAATCCCGGCGGATGATAAAAACCGCATCACAATGACCGTTCGCTGTTTGCTGATTGAATCAACAAAAACCGGCAGAATTTATTTAGTAGATAACGGCGTTGGCACTAAGTTCAACGAAAAAATGATGGATATCTATCAAATTGATTACTCTGAAAAGTCATTACAAATGTCGCTTGAGCATCATGGCTTTAGTGCTGATCAGATTACAGACATCATATTTACGCATCTTCATTTTGATCACTGTGGTGGAACTTCGTATTACAGCGAATCAGGTGAACTGGAACACACATTCAAAAATGCTACTTACCATGTGAACGAACGCCATTGGCAAACGGCAACCAATCCTAACGCTAGGGAGAAGGCGAGCTTTCTGCCAGACAATATCAACCCGATTAAGTCATCGGAAAGATTGAATCTTGTTCCGGATGATCATCAATACGAGGAAGGTTTGGGAACCGTAATTGTAAACGGCCATACCATTGGGCAGCAATTACCGCTAATCAGTGATGGAAACAGAAACATGTTATTTGCCGCTGATCTGCTCCCTACTCATGTTCATGTGCCGTTAGCTTGGGTAATGGGCTACGATATGTATCCCACAAAAACATTGAAGGAAAAGAAAGCAATTCTTGAACGCGCTACCCAAGAGAATTGGTTAATCTATCTAGAACATGACCATCAAAAAGAGATCATTACTCTCGAAAGTGATGGTAAAAGAGTCTCAGTTAAAAACTCTCATACTTTAAATGATCTTTGATTACAATTTATACTAATAAACCGTGTTTTTAACCTGACTATTCGATTACTTATCTGAATGAACACAACCGGCAAAAATAAATCTGAATATTTAAAGCATAAACTAGATGCAGCACATACTCTAATAAGTAATCGTGCCTCTAGAAATGCTTATGCCGTATCAATATTTTTTGCCGCTGCCTGGCTCGTTCTTTTTGTGTTGATGGAAACACAGTTTTATTTCTCTCCGGCAATTAAAATAGCTTCGATTTTACTACTCTTTGCTTTAGTTGCTTTCAATTTATGGAGAAATGCCTCGCGTAAAACTACCGTCGATTTCTTGGCCTTCTATCGGCAATTTAGCAGGCAATCTAATCTCAAAGAGCTTGGGTACGCTCTCGACTTAGAACGTTCAGTAAATGCCAATCCGAAGCTGGTAGAAGCTGCTATTTACAAAAATCTGGAGTTAGTTGATGAGCAAAAATTCCAGGATGCGTTAACCCAGTATATAAATGGGAATCCTGCTTCGGTTCAATTCAAGAAAAATGTGCGGTTTTCGATTGTGGCGATGCTAGTTGCCGTGTTTAGTTTCTGGAATTTCAGTGAGGCCACACAACGATATTTTAGTCTTGCACAGTCGTTTGAGAAACCAAATCCATATAACTACACCATTACTCCCGGCGATATTACCTTAGAACAAGGGAGTCTCTTTGAAGTAAATATTCAATTTATCGGCGATTCTCCGGACGAAGTCTCGTTATATCTCAAAACTCCTGTTGAAGACACATTCAGAAAACGAGGTATGGATTCGAGAAATGGTGTTTTCAGTTCAACACCCATCGAGATAAATACAAACCTGAGTTATTTTATTGAAATGGACGGGTATAAGTCGGGGGTATTTTCGGCGAATGTGCAATTACGGCCAAGGTTTTTACAGCTTACTGCTACTGTTCTCCCTCCTGCATACACCAAACTTGATTCTGTTTCATTCAACTATCCGTTTTCCCAAATTAATGCTCCTGAAGGTAGCCGTATTAGATTAAATGGAGAGATCAATAAAACGGTAAGTGATTTAAAACTCATCAGCAAAAGCGAAAGTGTAGATCTTTCACCGACAAATGAACATCGTTTTTCTTACACCTTAGAGGTTTCAACCAACGATACCCTTCAATTTTATATGAAAGACGGGAGTGGACTTGAGAACTTAAATCCTTTTGAGTTTACGATTGAACCAATCGAAGATGCTTTTCCTCTAGCAGAAATTATCGAACCCAATTCATCTGTAACTCAGGTTGAACCGTCGGAGCTTGCTCTGTTATATCGAACTACCGATGATTTCGGGATTACTTCTTCAAAACTTAAGTATCAATTAATTCGCGCGTTTGTTGATGAACCCATTAAGGGATCTATTTCACTTTCTAATCCCACTAACGGAAGTTTACAAGGTCATACTTGGGATGTGAGTTTGCTTGAATTAAAACCCAAAGATGAAGTAACTTTTTGGATTGAAACCACCGATAACGATGCCGTTAATGGGTACAAAACTAGTCGTTCGGATGTGTTAAGCTTAACCCTCCCTTCCTTGATCGACTACTTCGAAGAATTAGATGAAAAGGAAAATGAAGTCGGATCAGAACTAGATGATGTAGCTGAGAGCTTTGATGAGATGCAGCAGCAGTATGAGCAGTTTAAAGAGCAATTGAAGGAGAATCCGCAGGTTGATTATCAGGACATGCGCCAGCTTCAGGAAGTTCAAAATCAACAAGAGGAGATTCAGAATAGAGTCGAAGAGCTGAACAAAAAATTTGAAGAGCTGAAGGAAGAATTGAATGAAAATAGTCTGCTTTCTGAGGAGACTTTAGATGCGTACGAAGAGCTTCAAAAACTAATGGAAGAGATTGATGATCCTGCTTTTAAAGAAGCATTAGAAAAATTACAAGAAAATATGAGCTCGATGACCCCGGAGCAGCTCCGTGAGGCTATGGAAAATGCAGAGTTTAATGAGCAACTTTACAAAGAACGGATCGAGCGTACGATCGAATTATTCAAGCAATTGAAACTGAACGCTGATTTAGACAAGCTCGCTAAAGCGTATGAAGATATGGCTCGGCAAGAAGAGCAGAATAATAATTCTGATTCGCCCAATGCGGAAGCTCAAAACGAATCTATGCTTGAGCAAATTGAACAACTGAAAGATCAATTAGATAAACTTTCTGAAAATACTTCACCAAAGAACGAACAAGCAATTAGTGAATTACAAGAGTACAGCAAAAAAGAAATTGAAGATATTAAAGAGCAATTAGCTCAAAGATTGGAAGAATTACAAAACCAGGAAGCACAATCTGAATCTGATTCATCCGGTGAAAAAGAAGGTGACCCGCAGCAAGGATTGAATAACGGGAAGCAAAATAAAATTCAAAAGCAATTCAATGAATTAGCCGAGTTAACACGCAATTCGATGCAACAAATGAATCAACAACAGATGAATGTAAACATCGCCGGTTTGCAGTACATTTTGTATTCGTTGATCAATCTAAGCATGGAACAAGAAGATTTAGTGAGCTATGCTTCAGGTGCCGAAAGTAGAAGTCAGGCTTATATCGGATATGCTCGCGATCAGAAAAACGTAGAGAATATTTTTGCAAACTTATCGGATTCGTTGTTTCAGCTATCAAAAGAAATCCCTCCATTTTCGAATCAAATTAATCAGGAAAAGCTTGAAGTAGAGCGCTTAATTAAAGCTGCCTTAACTCAAATGGCGGAACGAAATCAAAGCAGAGCTTCAGTAACAACGCGTCAGGCATTGGGTGGAATTAATAAGTTGTCATTTTTGGTGGCAAACTTACTTGAGCAAATTCAAAATCAACAAAATTCGGGTGGTGGAAGTGGCTCGATGTCTGCCCAACAGATGATGGAACAAATGCAGCAAATGGGTGAAGGACAGCGGCAGTTAAATCAACAGATTCAAGATATGATAAACGATATCCAAGGAGAGCGTCTGAGAGAAGACCAGATGGAGCGCCTGGATCAAATGTCGCGCCAACAAAATGCTATTCGTAAACAGCTACAGGAATTACAACGCAATGGCGGTATGGAGGCGGGTGATGAGCTCGGTAGCGAACTGGAGCGTATGATCGAACAAATGGAAGAAACTATTAATGATCTACGTGGTGGTGCTGTAGACCCAACGCTTATCGAGCGTCAACAAAATATCTTGTCGAGAATGCTTCAAGCTGAGGATGCGTTACAAGAACGAGATGAAGAAGAGCGCCGTGAAGGGCAATCTGCAGAGGACTTTAATCAGGTAACTCCGCCTGAAATCACCTTAGAAGAACTGGAGAAGCAAATCAGAAATCGACTGAACGATCCTAATTTCACCAAGTATGCTCCGGATTATCAGCGATTAATCGAGAAATACTTCGAGTTATTAAAGGAAATCCAGCAAAGAGAAATTCAGTAATTTAAATTGTACTCGATAATTTTATGATAGGCTTCGAGTACTCCATCGGTTGATTTACCACGCAATGCCGTTGATACTGCTTTTACCTGATCTGTGGCGTTAGATGGTGCAAAAGGCAGTTTTACAATGCTGAGACCGGGAATATCCCCGCTTGAATCTCCAATGTAAGCCACCTCATCTAACGAGTAGCCAAAGTGCTTACAAATCATTTTAATCCCCTCCCCTTTATTCGCCTTGCTGAGAATAATATTTACCGAAACCTCGGTATGATGAACTTCGAAATGCGGGTAATATTCTGCAATAAATTCTTTACAAATATCCCGAATTTCGTAAATCACCTCAGAGTTTTGATTGATTATGCCAATATCAGTGAATTTCGCGAACTCGGGAATGGTTGAATTATACTTAGGAATAATATGCTCTTTGTTCCATGCCTTTATTTCTTCAACATCGCGCTTTCGATCAGCAGTTAATTCAGGTGTCCAAGTGAGAATGTTCTGCTCTACATCGTACATGCCGCCACCACTTTCGAATAAGAATGGAATTCGAATTCCCAAAATTTGAGCCATTGCTTCGGCATAAGGCATTGGTCGACCCGTGCAAATGGTTAGCGGGGGAATATTAGGATCAGATTGACTGTTTAAATTAAGTTGTCTGATCTTAGAAAAAGCTTTCCAATCTGGAGTTATAAAAGGATCAGTGACACAGCCATCTAAATCCGTAATAAAAAGTTTAATCATGTTTATTTAGCTCGGTAATTCGGAATGGCAATAGCTGCAACAAAACAAAGTAGTGCTATGGCTCCTAACCATTGGTATTGGTTTTTAAAATCTGCGTACTCTTGACTGCTAAACTCACCCTTTTCAAGCTCATCGACACGTGCAAGAAATGCATCAATACCGTCATTACCACGTTCTATCGAATAGTAATTTCCATTTCCTTGTGAGGCAATTTGCCTTAATATTCCTGATTGCAAGCTCGTTGTAACCACACGCCCTTCTCGATCGCGCTTGTATCCGATTAGCTGACCTGTATCTTCCTCATAAAGCGGTATTGTAGTTCCATCCTGAGTTCCAATCCCTAAGGTGTACACAGAAATATTCGCAGAAATCAGCTCCTGCAGTGCTTCTTCATACGATTGGCCGTGATCTTCACCATCAGAAATTATCAATAATACTTTTGCAGCTTCTGTTGAGGATTCCTCTAACGATTGAAAGGCTGCCAGCGACATTTCCATAGCTGCTTTAAAATCTGTAGCAGAGCTCGGCATTTGATCGGTATCGACAATTTCTAAAAACAGTAGGAGTGCAGAGTAATCTAATGTCATAGGACTTTGCAGATAAGCCTCTCCGGTAAAGACCACTAATCCAACTCTGTCACCTTTCAGGCGTTCGATCAATCTCCGGATTTCAAACTTTGCCTTATCTAAGCGATTAGGGCGCACATCTTCTGCGTTCATGCTCGCTGATAAATCCAATGCAATGAGCATATCAACGCCACGTCGTTTAACTTCGCGTACTTCGGTACCGACTTTTGGTCCGGCTAATGATACGATGAGAAAGATCAAGCCGGTTACCATTAACGATATTTTTAAGGCATTCCCGGTATCCCAAAATCCAATTCGTAGTGATTGGAATAGCTCTAAATCGAAAAATTTTTGTTGTGTTCGCTGAATAGATCGTCCTCTCCACCACACTAAACCAATGAGTGCAGGAACGAGTAGCAATAGCCAGAGATATGTAGAATTTTCCCAGATCATTTTAGTTACTTGTTACAGGTTTCTAGGTTCTAGTTTTGGGGCATTCCAATTAGATTCGACATATTGAATAAAGGAGTAAATTTTTTTACCTAATAACTCATATTGAGATACTAATTCTTCGAGTGAAAACTCTAATTCATGTGTTTCTGAGATCATTTGTAAATGCCCCAGAGTTTCATCACATGAGCTCTGGGCATAAGTTAAAAACTTAATGAAGTCTTGTTTATATCGTTTCCTTCCATATCCCTCGATGATATTATCTTTTATACTTTTACTTGATCTTCTGATTTGGCTGCCTTGTTCATAGAGCTCATATTTTGGCAGTTTTAGACTCATCTTGTGAACTTTCACTGCTAACAAAAATGCTTGATTGTAAATATCTAAATCGCGATAACTTTTCATCTTTATTTTATCATATCAAACCAGCAACCAGCAACTTCAAAATATACCCATCAACATAGAATTCACCAACTACTCAACAATCAACACTTGTAAATCCATGAGATTATTTCCTGTTGGGCCAGTCTTTATTAATGTACCCATTTGTTCATGAAAGTGATATGAATCATTATTCTGAAGAAGACTTTCGGGGTTAAGCTTCTGTTTGCGAGCTTTCAGAGTTGTGTAAGAATCGATCACCGCGCCGGCTGCATCGGTTGGCCCATCGATTCCATCGGTACCAATACTTATCACTTGAACATTGTGTTGCCCTTCAAGTGATAAAGCACAAATTAGTGCTAATTCTTGATTTCTCCCTCCCTTGCCTGAGCCTTTTACTTCAACTTCACTTTCGCCGTAAAAAATAAGCGCAGCCGGTTTTTTCAAAGGCTGATTTACACTTAGTATTGAAATCGCTTTAGATGAAATATCTTTTGCCACCTTTCTAATAGGACCTTCATATGAACGATCTGCAACCCAAGTTGAAAATCCTTGTCCTGATAATTCATTAGCTATCGACTCCGCCAATCCCTTTGCGCCATTTAGTTCAATTACTTTATGTTTTCTGAAATAGGCTGCGTCTGGTTTTGGATTCTCTTCAATTTCACCCTCAACACCTAATTGAATATGTGTTTGGATAGAAAGCGGGAGTTGATTCCAAATTTTGTAGTCCTTCAATACTTGATAAGCATCCGAAAAAGTAGAAGTATCTCCCATTGTAGGACCACTTCCAACACTCGATAAATCATCCCCAGGTACGTCAGAAATAAGAAGAGTAATTAGATTTTTTCGTGCTAGTTCACGACCAAGCTTACCTCCTTTCAATTCACAAACATGTTTTCGGACTGTGTTTATTTCGTGAATTGAAGCCCCGGAGTTCAGTAATAATTTGTGCAAAAGTGCCAACTCATCAACTTCTATTCCATACGGCGGTATGGTTAGCAATGACGAAGCCCCACCAGATAGACATAAGAATACGGTATCTCCATCAGGGATTTGTTTTACCAAAGAAAGGAGTTCATAAGAAGCTGCAACTGAGTCTTCATCGGGATAAGGATGAGCACCTTTAAATATCTGGAGATTATCGATGTAATCATGAGTGGGAGAAATGATAATTCCATCGACAGGAGCATATGGCAATTCTTCGATTAATTCAGTCGCCATATTAACCGACGCCTTTCCTGCACCTAATATCCAAATTTGTCCTGTAATCTTCTCAAACACCCAATTCGGAATTGAAATCGATGAGGATAAAATCTTCGATACTATAATATCAGGATTGATCGGCATGCGGCGAATCCTTCATTTTAGATTTTCCATAGACAAAGGCAACATATCCAAAAGAGCCAAGTGGCAACAAATACCTTGAAATGAAATCAACAATTATTAATAATGAAGATGTATAATTAATCGCAAGACAAACTAATATTAACGTCAAAATCCCCATCATAAAATGAAATCCCGAAAGCACTATATAAGGAATATGATCAACGCCAATAAGTACCAACCCTATTACACTAAATAAAAAAAATGAGCCGAATGGGATTTTGAATTGCCATCCCTTCCCATATTCTTCACAATCATTGCAAAAGGTAAACGAAACTGATGATTGAGCATAAAATGATAGGTCTTCATTTACAATCCCATAATCGTTTGGTAATAAAGTTCCTCTATAAATCTCGTGAATAGATTTTCTCAGCTCTCGTATTCCAAAAAAGTAAATAACAGCCACAGCTAAAACAATTAATACTTTTTTTAGAATATTATGCATATTGAGTTTTTTGGTTAGACGGAAATGAAGCCTCACTTAGCTGAACCCATATCATCCAAAGGATAAAAATAACAACATAAAAAATAGTTGTAGTCGAATAATCATGAGTAAAATCAAAGAACTCCATCCATTCTTCTTGGGTTATTACTAACACTACTATTCTAAAAATATTTACCAGATAGATCACACCAATTCCCAGAAGAGAGAAACTAATTCTGTTTTTCCAATCTCCCGGATATGCCAATATGAAACCAAGAAATAACCCAATTGCAGAGATGCCAGTACACCCATCTACCAACTGAATGCCGGCATTTTCACCTATTCCAATAATTCTGTGCATGGTCCATGTGTCATAACCAAATAATTGAATGATACCATCACTAACCGCAACAATGTTTAACGATAACCACTCATCTAAATCACCTTTAGGTAACAACCAAAGCTCATAAATAACATACCAGATTGCAAAAATACCTAATGCTTTTAGTATAAATTGAGTCACTGGTGATTTAAGCATAGTTCGATAAAATCTTAGTTAATTTAGATACCACATACTCTTGCTGCTCGGGTGTTATTTCCGGATAAATAGGTAATGATAAGGCTTGATTTGCTGCACATACAGACTTAGGGAAGTCTTCTGATTTAAAGCCCATATCACTATAACATTTTTGCATATGCATTGGAACCGGATAATATACAGCGCTTCCAATTCCTTCATTTTTTAATGCCTCAATTATCTCATCACGATTCTTTACACGAACTGTATATTGATGATAAATATGCTTTCCATCGTTTTCGGGTGCGCCTTCAATTTCGCTTGGAAGTACTAACTTATTTTCGGGTAATGCACATCCTTCATTTCCCTGATCTACGCAAGATGATGAACATTCTGAAATTAGAGATGTAATTCCATGCTCTTCAAAAAGAGCATTATATCTTTGAGCAGCTTCCCTTCGTTTTTGTGACCACTCATCTAAATAAGGAAGTTTTACTGACAAAATAGCCGCTTGCATAGCATCAAGTCGGCTATTCATTCCAACATAAATATTATGGTATTTAGGTCGTGCGCCGTGTGTTCGTAGAATATCAACTTTTTCTGCAAGAGCAGCATCTTTAATAGTAATCAGCCCTCCGTCGCCGTAGGCACCTAGGTTTTTACTAGGGAAAAAACTAAAACATCCAAAATCACCAAATTCTCCGGCTATTTTGCCTTTATACTTCGAGCCAATTGCCTGGGCAGCATCTTCAATTACATACAAATCATACATTTTGGCCAATTCCATGATGGGAGTCATTTCGGCCATTTGGCCATATAAATGTACCGGTATTATCGCACGAATCTTCGACACGTCTACCGCCAAACGATTTGCAACCGGATGCTCTCCATTTAATATCGCCTCAATCTCATTTGGATCGATGTTGAAAGTAGTTGGGTCAATATCAGCAAACACAGGGATAGCTCCCAATCTTGATATTGCCCCGGCCGTAGCAAAAAAAGTGAACGGCGTTGTTATTACATATTCGCCGGGTTTTATATCGATTGCCATTAACGCAAGAAGTAATGCATCACTACCTGATGCACATCCAAATGCATGTGTTGCATTGCAATTATCAGCAATTTCAGCTTCAAATCTTTTAACCGTATCTCCCATGATGAAGTACTGAGACTCCAAAACTTCATCAATTGCAGATTTTACCTCTGATTTGATACTCTTATACTGTGCATGTAGATCTAATAAGGGTACTTTCATGCTTCGATGATACTAACTTTATTATCAATTATGCGATATTTCTCCCCGGTTTCTTTACAAATCGCAGTATTATTTTCATCAAAGGATAAACGGTGGCCAGCTTTTGAAACCCAGCCGATTTGCTTTGCAGGATTACCCACTACTAAGGCAAAATCTTTAACTGGTTTAGTTACGACACTTCCTGCTCCAATAAATGCAAACTTCCCGATTTCGTTTCCACAAACAATGGTTGCATTTGCACCAATAGATGCACCTCTGCGAACTATTGTCTTCAGATACTCCTCTTTTCGTTCGATTGCACTACGCGGGTTAATCACATTTGTAAATACCATACTCGGACCGCAAAAAACATCGTCTTCAAGACGAACTGCATCATAAATCGATACGTTATTCTGTACACGAACATTATTCCCAAGAATTACATCATTTCCGACAAATACATTTTGGCCAAGCACACAGTTTCTACCAGTTTTCGCTTTGGGCATCACATGGACCCAATGCCAAATTTTTGTCCCCTCACCAATATTTTGAGGGTTTTCAACAATAGCAGATGGATGGATGAATGCTTTCAATTTTTACAATTAAAGATGAAAAATTTAAAATTATAGATTGAATATAATTTTAAATCTTGAATTTATAATCTTTAATTGAAATAGCCCGCTGCCCGATAAATCTTCTCAATAATACCCACTACCTTTGTGCCATCTAATGATGTAGCGGTAGCTTTTTGACCATGAACAAGTGTATCAACTACATTTTCGATGATATAGTGATGATTCGCAGCACTACCTTTATACGGTCCGTAATCATTAGGTGGGTTCGTTGGGGGCAATACCGGTTTTTCGTAACCATCTACATGGCAGTATTCTATTTCATTCATATACTGTCCACCAACTTTTATGCTACCTTTAGTACCAACCACCGTAATACTACTTTCCATATTGGTATCCCAACATGAAGTGGAATAATTAATCGATCCAATTCCCCCGTTTTCAAATTCAAATTGTGCAAAACCTGAGTCATCAAAATCTTTTAGCTCAGGGTGAGTAAAATTCTTCACAATCGCTTTTGGATTTTTAATGTCGCCAAAAACCCAAAACATAATATCGATGAAATGCGAAAATTGAGTAAATAACGCCCCACCATCCTGATCTTTTGTACCCTTCCATTTACTAGGAGCATAATAACGTGAATCGCGATTCCAATAACAGTTAGTTTGAACCATTAGAACGTCACCGATAATCTTTTCGTCAACCATCTTTTTCAGCCAAACCGAAGGAGGGCTATATCGATTTTGCTTAACTACGAACACTTGTTTTCCAGATGTAAGCTCAGCTTGAACAACTGCTTCACAATCTTTAATTGACAACCCCATTGGTTTTTCGATAACCACGTGGTAACCTGCTTCTAAACACCGGATGGCATAATCTGTATGGTATCCATTGGGTGTAGCGATGTTTACGACATCAGACTTACCTTCGTCATTCTTTAAAAATTCATCAATCGAATAATATGCGGGAACATCGATTCCCAGATTATCCAGATTGTTAAATTCTTCAGGATTGGAATCGGTAACACTTACCAGTTTTGTACCCTCAAACTCATGAATAATTTTTGCATGTCGTTGACCTATACGGCCAAATCCTATTACTGAAAAAGCTAATTCTTTCATGGGCCGAAGTTATGAGTTTTAATGGTTTAGTTCCCGCTTTTTATAAAATAAGTAAGGCCAATTCATGAATTGGCCCAGTAATACCCGCATTTAAAAATGCGAAGCTTATTTAGAACTAATCTTTCCCGAATAGATCACGGGTATACACTTTTTCTTCAACATCTTTAATTTCTCCAACCATGCGATTAGCTACGATGACATCTGATATTTTCTTGAATTCGTCTAAGTCACGAATCACTCTTGAATGATAAAATTCATCCTCTTTCAGATATGGCTCAAAAACTACCACTTCAATACCTTTTGCCTTAATTCGTTTCATAATTCCCTGAATAGCGCTCGCTCTAAAATTATCCGAGCCTGCTTTCATTACTAATCGATAGATACCAACAATTTCTGGGTTTCTTTTAATAATTTGATTTGCAACAAAATCTTTTCGAGTTCTATTTGCATCTACAATAGCACCTATAAGATTATTTGGCACATCTTTGTAATTAGCCAGTAGCTGTTTGGTATCTTTAGGCAGACAATACCCCCCATATCCAAATGAAGGATTATTATAATGACCACCAATTCTTGGATCTAAACTAACCCCCTCAATGACTTGAACTGAACTCAAATCATGAGATTCACAATAAGAATCTAATTCGTTAAAATAGGCTACACGCATTGCCAAATAGGTATTTGAAAACAGTTTAATTGCCTCTGCCTCTGTAGAATCTGTAAACAGTACAGGAATTTCATCTTCAGGTTTTTTCGCCCCTTCTAGAAGTAGGTTTGCAAAAATCTTAGCTCTTTCAGAACGTTCTCCAACTACAATTCTAGAAGGATAAAGATTATCATGAAGAGCCTGACCTTCTCGTAAGAACTCCGGTGAAAACATTAAATTTTCAACCCCCATTTCTATTTTTGCTTGAGCAACAAAACCTACCGGTATGGTAGACTTGATTACCATTACCGCATCAGGATTCAAGCTGGCAACATCTTTGATTACTGCTTCAACAGTATTGGTATTAAAGAAATTAGTTTCCGGATCATAGTCTGTTGGGGTCGCAATTATTACAAAGTCGGCTTCTTTGTATGCAGCAACTTTATCTACGGTTGCAGTTAAATTCAGCTTTTTATTGGCTAGATAATCTTCAATTTCAGAATCTGATATTGGTGAATGCCCCGAATTAATTTTATCTACTTTTTCCTGAACAATATCTAATGCCACAACTTCATGATGTTGAGCTAAAAGTACTGCCAGAGAAAGTCCTACGTATCCAGTTCCAGCTACTGCAATTTTCATGATATTAATACCTTAATTTATTTAAATTTGTCTATTGCTATACTGCGATTCATAATAATTTCTGTAATCGCCGCTAGTCACAGTTTTAAGCCATTTCTCGTTGCTTAAATACCAATCTATAGTTTTTTCCAATCCTTCTTCAAATTGCAAACTAGGCTCCCATTCCAACTCTTTTTTCAGCTTAGAACTGTCTATTGCATATCTCATGTCATGCCCAGCGCGATCTTTTACAAAACTGATCAACTTTTGCGACTCACCTTCATCTCTCATTAATTTTTTGTCCATAATAGAGCACATCAGCTTAATTAAATCAATATTTTTCCACTCGTTATGCCCTCCAATATTATAGGTTTCTCCTAATTTATTAGAGTGAAAAATGACATCAATAGCTCGAGCATGATCTTCAACCCATAGCCAATCTCTAATGTTTTCTCCTTTGCCATAAACTGGTAAAGGTTTATTGTTTACGATATTATTTATAAAAAGAGGTATTAGTTTTTCGGGGAATTGAAACGAACCGTAATTATTAGAACAGTTAGAAATAATAACAGGCATGCCATAAGTATCGTAATAAGCTCGAACAAAATGATCTGAACTTGCTTTAGAAGCAGAATAAGGACTATGAGGATCGTACTTTGAGTCTTCAGTAAATAAACCATCTTCACCTAACGAACCATATACTTCATCAGTGGAAACGTGGTAAAACAATTTATCCTGATAACTTTCGCTCCAAATACTTTTAGAGCTATTCAACAAATTTACAGTTCCAAGAACATTCGTTTGGACGAATTCAATAGGGTTTGAAATTGAACGATCTACATGTGACTCAGCAGCTAAATGAATAACTGCGTCAAATTTATATTCTTTAAAAAATTGATCAATAAATTCAGCATTGACAATATCACCTTTTATGAAAGTATAATTTGGTTGATTTTCAACATCGCTAAGGTTTTCTAAATTACCCGCATAAGTGAGCTTGTCTAGATTAAAAATTGAGTAATTTGGGTATTTGTTAACGAGTAATCGTACTAAATGTGAACCGATGAATCCCGCACCACCAGTTACTAAAATTTTCTTCATCAATTCAATTATTTAGTATTAATTGTTAATGTGATTATTAATCAATTTAGGCTTTGTAAATTTTTTCCTTATCTGCCTCTGATAATTCTGGATATACATTTCGTGTATCTACTATGCAATCCACCCAGTTTTTTAATTCAGTATATTCAACGTTTTTATGATCTGTAACAATTACAACTGCGTCGAAACTTTTAATGGATTCTTCATTCCATTCTATACTTATCTTACCTTTCCAATTCATATGCTCTCTTGATGATGGAATTATAGGAATCCACGGGTCGAAGTATTCTATTTCTACTCCTAAACTTTCTAGTCTATCCATAATCACAAATGAAGGAGATTCTCGCATATCATCCACATTTGGTTTATAGGCTATACCTAGAATTAAAATCTTAGAGTTTTTTAGCGCTTTCCCTTTCTCATTTAGAGCCAACATGGTTTTACTAACAACGTAGTCTGGCATAGCACTGTTTACTTCACCGGCCAGCTCAATAAAACGCGTATTTAAACCGAATTCGCGAGCTTTCCATGTAAGATAAAATGGATCGATAGGTATACAATGTCCACCTAATCCCGGGCCCGGAGTAAACTTCATAAAACCAAATGGCTTCGTAGCCGCGGCGTTAATAACTTCATGGATATCGATATCCATGGCGTCCATAACCAATTTCATTTCGTTAACCAGAGCAATGTTAACCGATCTGAATATGTTTTCAAGCAATTTTGCCGACTCAGCCACTTTAGCTGAGGATACAGGCACCACTTGGTCGAGCGCTTGTTCATATAAAGCTACCGCCAACTCCCTTCCTTTTTGAGAAGCCGACCCTACAACTTTAGGAATTGATTTGGTGTTAAAATCCGGATTGCCGGGGTCTTCTCTTTCGGGGCTATAAGCCAGATAGAAATCTTTCCCTTCTTCTAAACCCGATGCTTTTTCCAGTATTCCTTTAAGTAATTCGTCTGTTGTACCCGGATAAGTGGTTGATTCAAGGATTACTAATTGCCCTTCTCTAAGATATTTGCCAATTGTTTCGGTTGTCTGAACAACATAGCTCATATCCGGTTCACGATGATGATCTAATGGGGTAGGAACACAGATAAGAATTGAATCTACGTTCTTCAGATAACTAAAATCTGTAGTTACTTCGCAGCGATCAGAACTGGAAAGTTCGACTATCTGAGCGTCGCTGAAGTGTTTGATGTATGTTTTACCTGAATTGATCGCTTCAATTTTTGAAGCATCTACATCAAATCCTGTAACTTTTAACCCTGCTTGATGAAATGTATAGAGAAGCGGCAACCCTACATAGCCTAAGCCAATTATGCCAACCGACCGCCGATCAGTATTAATCATTTAAATATTATCTAGCTCCTTTTCCAATGAACACGTTAAACGTGATAGTGAAAAATAGCTTTATATCTAATAACAATGAAACATTTTCAACATAAATTGCATCTGTTTTCATCCAACTTTTAAAGTCGGTTTCTTTTCGAAAATATGCTTGCCAGATGCACCCTAATCCCGGTTTAACTTTAAACCGAACTAAATCCTCCTCGTCATAATCTTCTAATGGAGTGGATATTGGGCGAGGACCTATTATTGACATCTCACCACGGAGAATATTAAATAATTGAGGAAGCTCGTCGATACTGGTTTTTCTAAGAAACCTACCCAACTTTGTAATTCTTGGGTCTTTATCAGATTTAAATAACTTACCACCTTCCATTTCATTTAAGTGGCTTAAACGATGCTGAAGTTCATGTGCACCATCAATCATAGTTCTGAACTTAAAAACACGAATAGGTTTACCACCAAGACCATAACGTAATTGCTTAAAAAATACAGGACCTGGAGAATCAAGCTTAATAAGTATAGCTACTGCGATAAAAAGTGGAGAAAATAGAATTATGGTAAATGCTGCAATGATGTAATTAAAAAAATACTTTGCATTTATATACCAAGAATTTTTCGATTGAACCCTAAGATTTCGAACTTTCTTTTCTTGAACCCCTTGCATCTGATCGTAGTCAGAGTGCACAAAACGTATCAACTCTTCCATATACAACTTTGGTTTTGATGATCGCTAAAAGTAAAGCTATAATTTACCGAATACAATTATTCTGAATATTTATTCTATTTTTAAACAGAATCTAACAATCTGAGAATTTTAATTAAAATCAATTATCTAAACCAATCTTTGATAAATCTTCAACATTTTTTTTATTGAATTTGCCCAATCGTAATCAGAAATAACTCTTTCCCTTGCTTTTTGGCCAAGCAACAATCTTAATTCTGAGTTTAGTGCTAGTTTTGTCATTGCTTTGCATGCAGCGCCTGGATTTTCTTTATCCACTACATATCCAGTAACATTATGTAATACAACTTCTGGCAGCCCTCCTACATTGCTCACTATCACTGGCACTTCGCAAGCTGAGGCTTCAAGAATTGCTACCCCAAAACTCTCTGAATCCAATCTACTAAGTGCTAAATACACATCGAAAGTTTGTAAAAAACTTGGAATCTTTGCGTGAGGCTGATACCCTTCGAACCTACAATATTTAAAAACACCTAATTTTTTTGCCAATTTTTTTAAAATTATTTCTTTAGATCCATCACCGACTATTACTAATTTTGATTTGATCTGCGGATTCATACTTCGAAACAATGCGTAAGCTCTTAATAAAACATCTATTCCATACTTATCTTCAAGAAATTTGACCGTACCAAAGATAATTTCGCGATTGTTTTCTTTGTTTCCCCCATGTTTAAAAACTTCTGTATTTATACCAAATGGTGTGTACTCGATTAAGTTTTCGTCTAAACCGGAAATTTTTTCGATTTGTTTAGCCATAATTCGGCTTGTTGAACAAACTACATCAGCGTTTCTAATATTATTTAGAATAAACCTTTTCATAATTGGATTTTTGATATCATCATAAATATCACTTCCCATAACAGACAACACATGGGGCTTAAAACCAGACAAAGTACCAAGAGTTCCATAACCTAATGCGTAAAAGGAATGGATAATATCCGGATTTAAATGCGCTAATACCCTTTTCAATTCTAAAATATTTAGCAAATACCCAAATGGTTTTGGATATTTCAAATAATGAAATTTGAAATCTTTTTTACATACACTACGAGATTTATGCATTGAAATAACATGAACTTCGATTCCTCGATTACTTAACGAAATTGCCCATCTAATTACATGTGGTGACTTTAATGAACCTAGAATAGCAACCTTCATTTTAAGTAACCATTTATAATCTCGTGCATATAGGCGGTTAGATCAAAATTGATCTTTATTGGCTTCCGGTTATCAAAAAAAGATGGGTTTGAGGTTAAGTATCGTTTGCTCTCCGCTAATGCTTTCAATACGCCTTCATTGCTTTCTTCAAATCGTTTAATTAGATGATTTTCAGCTTCTAATACATCCGTATATCCTCTACCTGAATTATCAATATAAACACTTGGCACTCCTAGAATTGCAGACTCACTAGCCATAGTGGCACTTTCGCCAAAGAAAAAGTCCGCCCCTTTTAACACAGAATGCATCTTTTGGGCTTCTACATTAAGCTCATATTTTTTTAAAATTTCTGGTAATGGAATTTCTGAAGAGACAAATACTTTTAAATGAGAAGAGAGCTCCTTAACAATTTGAATTTTCTGGAGGTCGTTAAGTCCAGGATGATTTATGTCATGCATAGATTTTCTAGACACAAAACGTACCACGCAATATTTGTCTTCAATATTTAAGTTTAACGCAGATTTTATTGTTAAGTCTGGTTTAAAATAATCTGGGTGCAAGTATGAAAATTCCATAAAACCAGGAAAGCGCTTGTGCTTTACTCCGAGATTTTTTTTGAAAATTTCTGAACTAAATACATTATTTAAAAAAGGAAGGGTAAAACGATGATGCCAAACAGCATTTTCGGTATCTGTAAAGGCTATGCTTGGAATACCACTAAACTTAGCGGCTTGTGCGCCATAAGGATGCATAAAACTTATTACTAAATCTACATTGTTTAGTTTAATTAGATTTTTAATAAACCGAATCGCCTTAAATTGATACAAGAACCTAGATAGAATATTGCTCCCACCTTTCCCTCTACTTATAAATGGAATTGAGTTCGCTTTTAATAAAGTTAACGTCACATCTTTCTCTCTAGCGACAACTGTTACAGAAGTTCCTTGCTCTCGTAACCGTGCAATTATATGTTTAAAATAATGTACATGAGCTGGGTGATTGATATCGAATAATACAGACATGGATTATTACAATACTAACGCAGATAATATTTGAACAAATGAATAAAAATGTTCCGGTACTTTGGATATAGACGCTTTGGTTCTTTATACAATCGATATAACCACCGTACACCTAGTTTTTTCATCCATTCGGGACTTATTTGTACTTCTCCACTTAAATAATCGAACACGCCACCAACGCCTAACAAATAACTATTATCAAATAACTGGTGGTGGTGATACAGTAAATAATCTTGTTTGGGGCTACTTAAACCAATCCATACAAAATCAGGTTTAAGCTTATTAATCTCATTTAACTCGTTGATTATAACTTCTGAAGTTGGAATTTCATTTACCGAAACAAAAGGTGGAGATTTATAACCCAATATCTTACTCCCATCAGGATCAAGTGCTGCAAGATTCGCTTTAATTTTCTCTAGTTTTGCAGGGGTTGATCCATAAAAAAAATGAGTATTATCACTTTCTTTTAAAAGCCTATTAATCAACTTGAAACCACTTACTGTAGATACATTTTTGAATCCCTTTGCTTTGGCAATAAATTCAGACGGCTTGCCATCGGGCATTGCTATATGAGCATTGTTAATTATTTCAGCCAACACTGGATCTTCTGTTGCTTCACTTAATACAGAAAGATCAGGGAATAAAATATAAGCTGGTGGGTTTATCGCCTTATTATTTAAAACCTGAAACGCTTTCTCAAGATTAATATCGTTTATGGCGACATTAAAGATGGGGATTTTAGTCATTTTCTATCTCAGTTATAATCTGATCTATCACCAAACTAAGCCTATTCTCAAAAACTTCAACAGTATTATTATCTTCATATAATTTTCTAGACATAGAAGAGAGTCGCATCTTCAAATCAGGATCATTATATATTTTCAAACTCTTAATAGCCATTTCATCAATTGCAGAAGCTTCTACAAGAAAACCATTAACATTATTTCTAACAATATCTGGTATCCCTCCTTCAAAACTAGATATGATTGGCGTTGAGCATTGCATTGCCTCTAGCAAAACCAAAGGGTAGCAATCATTATTTGAGGGATAGATAAATAAATCTGAACTTTGAAGAGCTGTAAATTTTTCTTGACCATACAAAGGCCCTATGTACCTTAACTTCGCTTTTAAATCATTCTTGCAAATAAACTCATTTACCTGTTCTAATGATATATCTTTTGGCTGACCAATTAAATCAAATCTAAAATTTTTAATTTTATGATTTAAAATTCGAATTACTTCTAAATATTCAAATACCCCTTTATCGTATAAATAATTTGCTAAAAATGTAATAGTAAAAGAGCTATCTATACTAGTTAAATTATTTTTACAATTATCTTTTATCCCATTTGGAAGAATAAAATGATTTTTAAAATTACAATTTACTATATCATCCTTTAACTTACTTGATAAAATTATACAGAATTCATTATTGAAAGCATAGTTATACAAAAAATGGAAAAATTTTTTTTGTTGATATTTTTTCACACCCTTACTATGTAAATGAAAAACTATAGGAACATCAAATTGTTTTATAATAAGTATCGAAATAAAATCTTTTATAAACGCTTTTCCACTTGGTGTCAATGCAAAATACACAAGATCAATATCATTCATTCGAAGTGCTTGAAATAAATTGATATAGTTTTTAAAAATTTTTATGATCTTATTTAAGGAAAATTTTCCAATATCTGTTACAGAATGCGAAATGCTTTGCTTAAGATATAATCGCTTATAATTTGCTGCAATATTCTCTGAGTCCGCAACAATTTGATTCATTAAGGTTGAACCATGAACAGGGGGAGGTACTTTTAGAAGAAAAAGAACTGTTTTCAATTGCTTTTATTTTGGATTAATGCATATCCCATCATCAAATAGTAAGAGAACATTATGCGATTATAGATAAAAGCATTATCTGTTTGTAGTAGTATTATTACAAGTAAAGTAATAGTTAACGCAAGCTTATTTAATGACGCAAATTTCCCTGTTATGTACAGCCATATCCCAAATAAAATAGGCCCTAGTTCCAGATAAAGACGATAAAAATCACCATGGAAAGCAGTCGCCCACTTTACTTCATAATAGAGTATGTTTTCAATATATCCCAGGCCTAAACCTGCCCCCCAAATTGGAAACTCAGTTGCATTTGCGAATACAACTTGAAACCTGTTTAATCTACCCATAAAAAATCTATCCGCACTAATTCCAGTTAAATTTTGAACAAATTGATTGAATGTACCCGATATTATCCCATCCCATGTAATAGCTATTAATGTACCAACAATTAAAAAAACCCAGCCATAAAAACTTTTACTTTTAATGGTTTTTAAAGGAAAGAATACATAGAACATTGTACATATAAACACTCCAAATATAGCAATTCTTTTAGCCCCTAAAATGGTAATGAGTGCAGCAGCGGCTGCATATCTATACTTTTTATTATGTAAAAAGTATAGAAAATAAAACCCCATAATTAATGAAACCCCGCTCTCAGTATCATAATAAGATTCCGTTACAATATTAGATTGGAATACTTGAAGGAGTGCGCCAAATGATATGCCTCCTCTAAAAAGCTCAACTACATAGAACAATGAAAAAGCATAGAAAAGTGTTTTTATAATTCTATCAATCTGTTTGGGGGTAGAGTAATTGATAATTCCCCAACTAAACACCAAGGGCGTGAAAAGCAATATCAGATTTACAATATTTCGGTAGGTAAAACCAATTTCATGGAAAATAAATGAAACAAAAATTGTATAAACCGCAACAAAAAGGAAAAGAAAAAATAACTGCTTAAAATATTTGTTCGCTTCATATTTATAACTTTTGAATGATATAAATATGAAAGGAGCAGCAAGAAGCGGCGACAAAAACCTTAAATCTTTTAAAGGTCCTAAAGGTAGAATAATTGACATAGGGCCAATTAATGCTAGAAATATAGCTCCATAGATTAAAAAGATATTTAAATAACGATTATTCACATTTAGTCTATTAAATCTTTGAAGGCCGATAAAAAAATTTCAATTGAACATTCCTCTTCAAAAGTATTTCTAGCTTTTTCTTTCAACGATTGAACGCTAACTGGATCTGAAATAATTTGCTTTACTTTAATTTCTAATTCTCTAAAACTCCCTTGTATAGAATTACTTTCATCTAAATATTCAAACTCAGGGCTATGGTAAGGTCCTTTTTCTTTATTAGGTAATTGAGTTACAATGGGACATGCGAAACACAAGGAATGAACAATTGCTAAGCCTGTATAACCAAGGTGAAGATGTAAATGACTTGCTAATAACATGGAGCCTAGTATTTCCGAGTCTAATATTTGGCCGTATAATGTTACATTATTTACTTGGTTATTCTTGATATAAGTATTCAATTGTTGCTTAAATGGCCCGTCTCCAACAATATGAAAATTGATAATTTTATCTGAATTAATTGAAACCTCTTGAAATAACTCAATAGATTTAACAATTTCTTTTTCCTCTATTAACCTTCCTACATAAATAAAATGCAACTCATCATAACTCCAGCCTAATTTCTGATAAACTTGTTCAATACCCAACTTCGATAGATTTTGATATACCTCATTTAATGCTAGAGTATCAAGAGTATTATTAGCCACCGAAATAGGTTTCTTAATCAACTTTTCTAATTTTTTTGCACGATCATTTGAGTAGGTAATAATTTGATCTGAAAATTTCATCATTCGCATCCTAAACCTTCCAGATAGACTAATCTCACCAGTAAAATAGTCTTTATTATTTATTCCATGTGTCCAACATACAAGTTTAAAACGCAGGAAAAACTTTAATAATAATAATACCCAGAAAGTAAGATTTCTCAGTTCAGGTGTAACTACAACATATTTTGGTAAGTATCTAAATAAAAGTAAAAACGGGAATTGAAAATACTTTTCGCCTATCCTTATTATGGGGATTGGAAAAAAATTGGCTTTATCAGTTTCGACAGAACTTAAGGATTGTTCCTTAAGTACATGACTATAAAGAATTTTAAAATCATCTTCGGGAAGGTGTTTTAGAACGCTAAATCTGTAATGAGGTAAAATTTGTTGGATAATGAAGACCATTTAATGAGACCAACTCAATATTTCATTCTGAAAAGTAGTTTCACTAAAGTATTTATCCAGTATGCTACTTGAGTTTGAACTTTCCTTATATAGTTTTTCAATCACAATATTATCAATATTTACTAGACTAGTTGAATCATTAACACTACCAATAATTGACCTATTATAACTTTTAAGAACATTACCAATAAAGAAGTGAGGTGGCCCAAAGATTACTTTTTCATAACTTATTGCTGTACCTAAAACACCACTTGATCCAAACCAATCTTGATATGGAATTGCAATGCATTTAGCTTTTTCAAAAAGAACATGCTTTAAATTTTCATCGACAAAACCGTTTATTATGTATACACCTTTTTTCTCTGAAAATTCTAAAATTCTCAGATCGTGAATTTTACCAACTACTAATACATTAATCGACATCGAGTAAAATTTTAAAAATTCGTAGGTCCCTTTCCGTTCATCATGACTTCCAAATAAAAGGATGTATTCTTCTGGAATATTATATTCATTTGATCTGTCACTATTATTAGTTGACTGATTTGGGAGTTCAATTGGATCTGGTATATAAGACAACCCAAGCGAGGTATTAATGTCGTGTTCAACAAGTGTAAAGGAAGTAATACTCCTAAAATGTTTTAAAAAGCTAAAAAAAATAAATAGAAATTTAGATTTTAAATCTGACTTATGAATGAACTCCAAATTGTATATAAACTGACCTATGCGTTTACTCATTAAAATAATAAGTAAATAATGAATAGGTTTTTTTTTTAGAATTGCCCAAAAATTCAATAACAATAGTTTTTCAGACTGCAATTCTTTGAAAATTAACTTGAAGGATAAATCTTTATGAGAAATAACAGAATTAACTTTATTTTTTTTCTCTAATAACTTGATGTAATAGCCATAGTGACCTTCAGTATTTGGACACAGAATAATCATAAATAAATTATTAATATATAATTGATTCAGAACTAGTAATAAACTTTTTCCTAATCATTGTTTTTAGTATTGAAACTATATCTGAAATGGAAATAGGTAAATATACCTTTCGTGAATCCAAATTATTTAATAGAGCATTTAAGTTATACCCAACATTTTGCCATTCATCAGATGAAAATTGGTTCAGAATGTTTTTTACATATCTTTTTCTATACAAAGTATTAATGATATCCTTTTTTCTCGCAGCTCTTTGCTTATTATTTGTTGGCATATCCCCTAAAGAACCCTTAAGATCAATGGTTGTATCAAATTTAAGATCATTTATACCCAATATGTTTTCAATCTTTTTAATCTCTAAGTCAGTTTTTAATGGATTTACTAAGTCCTCATAGCATAGCGACAATACATTTTCTTTGTGCTTATTTTTTAAATAAGTATTTATAAGATTATTTAATCCTTTTTTTAGGTCTACTTCAAAAGGGTGCGTTGTCCAAGTGCTGTTATACCAAGTATTAGCAATTGAAAGCATTACATCTTCAGGATTTCTCCAAAGAAATATAAATTTCGCATTAGGAAAAACACTCATTATTTCTTCACATATCAAGTGATACCTTGGTGTTTTATCTAAAAAATAAACTGATTTATCAGTTCTAAAATCATTGTAAACTGAAATTGAGAATTCCTGAATTCTTTCCCGATATTTTGATAATCCATCAGGATACGCATCCATTAAATCTTTAAAGGCCCGGCGGTAAATAGAATGGCCAAATTCAGAATACATGTCTACGTTGCTGTATGAGCCAATAATAGGCAATAGAAACCATGGTTCAGATGTGGTACAGACTTTCTCTGACGCTCCAATAATTCTTTGTAAAAGAGTAGAGCCAGATCTAGGTAATGAAAATATAAAAATTGGGGTGATATCAGCCATTTTTGAATATATTTCTTACGTAATAATGGAACCTGTAAATTGTTTTATAAAACGGAAAATGTGGATCAAGTTTGGATGCTTTCTTTCTTTCGCCTTGCCTCCTAAAAATAGATGCTCTTACTAAATTTAATAAGTTAACATCTACATTATCTTCACTTAACAGATCAACAATTTGAAACATATTTTCCAGATGTGAATCTTTGCTCACATTATGGATGCCTTCATCATGAACTTGGTACGCCGAAAACACTCCAGGAATCCATTTAAATTTTGTAACTAGCGATAATTTTAAGCGAAAATGCCAATCTTCATATATAAATAATCTCTCATCGAAACCTTTTATTCTTAAGAAAAGATCTTTTGAAAGCCAGAAAGTTCGAATACTAAATAATCGTCTAGCAATCCAAGTCTGATAATCCCCTTCTTTAATAACATTTGTATTAATTCGACTTTTATTTTCATTTATATGAACTTTTAGAAAATCTGAAAAATATAGTCCATATTTAGTTCCGTATTTTTTTATTACTCCAAATTGTTTTTCATTTTTGCCAGGAAGGAGCCAATCATCTCCTGCCAGAAACCCAATATAGGTGCTACTAGCTTCACGTGCGCACGTATTTAAATTACCGGCAATACCTAAATTTTTTTTATGAAAAAGTATACGAATCAAGCTAGGGTGTTTCTTTTTATACTCTTCCAATATTTGCCTAGTATTATCACTCGAACAATCATCTCCAATTAAAATTTCATCAGGTAAAACTGACTGATTTAAAACTGAATCCAAACATTTTCTTATATGTTTTTCACTATTATATGTAATTATTATTTGTGAGAAAGTCATAGTCTAGGCTTAACATATTTATTATATAACAAAACTATATCTGAATTTTTTATTAAAAAATAATCAGTAATGTGTGCACTATTAGGTTTTAATTTTATCAATAAATAAATGTTTATTGTAAAACCAATTGAATAAGAAAATAAGGATGTCCAAGCGGCAGCCACCGCACCAAACTTCGGTATAAATATCAAATTTAAAATAATATTTGATATTCCATTTATTGAACTTACTGTGCTTAAGAAAGAATATTTCTCTAAATGAATCCATTTTGCGGCAAAAATATAGCTAGCTGATCTAAATATGAAAGCACCCGCTAATATTTTAAGAATTAATACTGACTTAAAAAATTCAACTCCTGATAATAGAATTATTATATACTCCGATATAAAGAAGACCATGACGGCGCTTAAAACACAAAAACTCATAGTTATTCTAGAGTATTTAGCAAATTCTCCATTTTCAAAAAATTCATTATTTCCAATTCTTGAGGAAAAAAACATGTTAATACTTGCCGGAAACATCGTCATCATGGAATATATGCGTACAGCAACAGCGTAATAACCAACATTTACGTTAGTAGATAGCAAGCCAAGCATTATTATATCAGAACTACTTACAACATATGCAAACAAACCACTAGGGTATAATTTGGCAAAGTCTTTTCTGAACTTAGTTCTCAGGTCTTTAGAAACTTCATCCTTTTTGTATTTGTTCATAACAAGTAAAAGCAAAGTTATACTTTGAATTATGAATAATAATATTGTGGATTCTATAGTAAGTATATTGAATAATCTAAAAATGATGACTAAAACAATAAATACTAGAGTAGAGGCAAATTCGGAGAACTTAACTTTTACAAAATTTCCTCGTTGCTTATTAAAAGCATTATGCACAAGTGAAATTATCTTAGTTGGCGCCAGTAATAATGCACTTACTAATAAAATCCAGATATTCAAATTTGGTAATCCAGTATTACTGAAATAAATGAAAATCGGGAATACTAGTATAGCTACAATTGACGCATATAAACCTGCACGAACAGAGTAAGTATATACTTGATCATGATTGTAGTTAGAATTTGAGAATAGGCGGAGAGTAATTGTTTGACCACCTGCATATGTTAAAGTTAAAAGCATTGTTACAACAGTAGTCAAATACGAAAAATCGCCATATCCGTCAGCGCTCAATGATCGGGATAATACAACAAGTGAAATTATCTTTAAAATTGAAACACCATATTGCATTAAAGGTACCCCTAGAAAGCCATTTGCTTTCTCCAAAACAGTCTTGCTCATTATTAATACCTGAGATTCATTAAAAGGAATTAATAACTTTTGAAATCACCTTAACATCTTCCATTTCTAAAACAGGACTAATTGGCAAGCTAACAATCTCTTGCTGAATCTCCTCAGAGATTGGAAATGATAAATGTTTAAATTCTGAGTACGCTTTTTGTTTATGTAGAGATATGGGATAATGAATCAACGTTTGAATTCCATTGTCTGTCATATATTGTTGGAATTGTTCTCTATTTGCAACACGAACTACAAATAAATGCCAAACATGGTTAAATGCTGTTAGCGCTGATTTAGTAGTTATTTTAGGGAGCTTAATTTTTGAATTATTGATTCCTGTTAAATAGCCATTTGCGACTTCTCGCCTTTTCTGATTTTCCTGATCAATATATTTTAATTTCACATCAAGTATTGCGGCCTGCATCTCATTTAATCGGCTATTTAAGCCTTTATAATCATGTACATATTTTTTGGTGCTACCATAGTTACCAAGTGTACGAACCATATTTGCAAGCTCTTCATCATTTGTAGTAACAGCTCCTGCATCAGCTAAAGCTCCCATGTTTTTACCTGGATAAAAACTAAACCCAGCAGCATCACCCAGTGCACCAGTTTTTCTACCCTTCCATTCTGCACCTATTGCTTGAGCGTTATCTTCTATAATCTTGAGATTGTGCTTATTTGCGATATCTGACAATTTTTCCGACCAACATGCTTGTCCATATAAATGAACCATCATAATGGCTTTGGTTTTAGCAGTTATGGCTGCCTCTATTTTATTAATATCAATATTAAATGTATTAGGGTCAGGTTCTACAAAAACCGGTTTTAGTTGATTATCGGATATCGCAAGTGCAGAAGCTATATAAGTATTTGCAGGAACAATGATTTCATCACCTGCTTGCATCACGTTGAGCTCAATATATGCTTTAAGAATTAATCGGAGAGCGTCTAAACCATTGGCAACTCCAATTGCATGTTCTGAGCCAATAAACTCGGCAAGGTTCTTCTCAAAGGTAGCTAGTCGCTCGCCAAATAAATACCATCCGGAATCGATAACCTCGTTGGTAACTTTCTTGAGTTCTTCAGCATGTTGCTGATTTATGTCTTTAAGACTTAGAAATGGAATCACTAAAATGAAAATTTGGTTTTAAACTGTGTTAAGTATTCCTGCAAATTTTGGCTTGGGGATTGAAGCGATAATTCATTTTCGAATACACTTTTAAGAATAATACTCTTAACAGGTACTTCTTGATTTACAAAAAGTACGTCTATATCGGGGAATATCACTTTTAGATATTCAAATATAACTTCGTTTATGCTATAGTTGAACTCTACGGCATTCAATATTTCGATTTGAAAATCATTTACAACTAGAGATTCTAAAATTTGACAAAGTACTTCTATGCTGATAAAAGCTCGGTGCTGCCTTCCATCTCCAAATACTTTTATCCTATTATTGAAATTGGCATCAAACATAAAACGATTTATAACAGAGTCGAATCGCATTGATCTACTATACCCAAAAACATTTGCACTACGAACAATGTTCACCTTTACAGAATCACTTAACCGAAGTATCTCTTTTTCTGCACGTCTTTTTGTTATTCCGTAGTGATTAACTGGTTGAGGAACTGAATGCTCATCAAAAGATGAATTATTAAAGCCATATACAGCTGCAGAACTAAGAAAAATACAATGCTTTACATTTGATTGTTCGATTTTCGATACCAACTCTGTAGTACCCCAATGATTTATTTGCTCAAATTGGTGTAAATCTTGATCGGAATAAGGAGTCGTAACTTTGGCTGCTGAATGAATAACTACATCAATTCCTTCTAAAGCTTTTGTTAATTTTCGTCCATCTAGAATATCACCATGGATAAAATTTAATTTGCCCGATGGAAATTGATTTTCCAGAAATAAGTTATAGTTTTGTCTGGATAAATTATCAAAAATGGTAATTTTTGAAACCGCATCATTATCTGCTAACACATGTGCAAGTTCAGTGCCTATATACCCTGCGCCACCGGTAATTAATATTTTCATTTACTTTCGACTGTTTCGGTTTGCAATCCACATTCTGTTTTGTTCATACCAAACCACCTTGCTTCTCTAGGGTCAGAATTAACATCTTGTTTTCGTGTGCACGGCATACATCCAACACTAAAATACCCTTTTTCTTCTAGTGGATGAGCGGGTAAATTAAATTCTAATCGGTAATCATATATCATTTTGGACGTCCAATCTAAAATTGGATGATATCTTAAAGTGTCGAACTTCCCCTTAATAATTTTCTCTAGTCCTGCCCTAAAAGAACTTTGACTTTTTCTTACGCCACTTACCCAAATATCATGCTTTTGTAATAATGGCTCTAGTGGTAACACTTTATTCATATAACAACAGTAATCCGGGTCGGATGCATACATTAACCTACCATCGGAGTCTCTTTGATTAATTCGCTCGATTGGAGAACTAACATCAATGATGTTAAACCCAAACTTCGTCTTTAGCTCGTTTTTGAAGCTAATAGTTTCTGTAAAGTGATACCCTGTATCCAAAAAATAAATAGGTATTTTTTGGTCGATTGAGTGAATTAAATGCAGTAAAGGAATACTATGCGTTTGAAAAGAAGAGGTTAGAAAAAGAGAATTTCCATTATTTTGGAAATTAATTACCTGTTTTTCTATCTCAATAATATCGGATTGCAAAATTAGATCATCAACTTTCGGAGTTGACATACTCCACAATTTTATTCACTGTATTTAAATCTTCCATTTTATCATCTGAAACGGTAACACCAAAATCTTCTTCAACTTGTAGAAAAAAATCAAAGGTATCTAGCGATTCTATTCCTTGATCTGTTAAATTTGAGTCATTCTTTAAATCAGATGCATTTACTTGTCCATTTATTGAAGCAAGCATTTCTTTTACTTTGTCAGCAGTTAACATTCGTCTGTTTATTTAGTTCTTTTTAAAATTGTACTCGACCAGGAAAGCCCTACACCGAAACCACAAAGTAATAAATTTGAGTCTTTATTATCGATGTCATTCATTTGCTTTTCCAATATAAGTGGAATAGATGAAGATACGGTATTCCCATAATAAGTAGCATCAAATGGGACTTTATTTTTATCTAATTTCAATCTTCTAATAAGTGTATCGCAGATATATTTACTGCCTTGATGAAAAACGAAAGAGTCTATTTCATCAATAGAGAGATTATTTTGATCTAGCACTTTAGCAACATCTTTAGGCACATACTTTGCTGCAAAGTTAAAAATAGATCTACCATTCATATACAGCGATTTTGTACAAATTAACTCTTCGTAACCTTCTCCAATAGTACCAAACGTAAACTTACCTGTAACATATTTCGGAGAATTTGTTATTAATGTAGCTGCTGCTGCATCACCAAATAAAAGTGAAGTATTTTTATCTGTAGGATCAATAACTTTTGAGTAAGGATCGGCAGTAAATAAAATGCCTTTTTTCATTCCGTTTGCAACCATAAAAGCTTGAATTGCTGATAAACCATACACAAATCCTGAACAGCCAAGTGAAATATCAAAACTTGCCACACTCTCTGGTAATCCAATTTTTTTATGGACGACCGCAGCAGTATGTGGTAAGTTGTAATCTGGGTTTTGGGTTACAACTACTATTATTTCAATTTCTTCAGGTTCAAAAGTCGCTTTCGAAATTAAATCATGATATGCTTTAACACATAAATCTGAAGTTTCTTCGTCTTCATTTTTTCTGGTTACAGATTGTATACCAATTTTGTCGGTGATAAAGTTATCGTCAATTCCGAACTCTTCTTTTCTATCAAAATTCGAAATTAATCTTTCTGGTAAGTACTTGCCAATTGCTTCTATACCAATCATAATTATTTAGCTATGGATGAAAATTTTAATTGCCCCACCTTTATTGAATCAATATAAATGTTTGAAACTACCATTTTTGTTCCTAAGTGTTTTATCAATTCAATCTTAATTTCTTCAGTTGTGTTTTTATTGGTTTTTGTTTCAAGCTCCAAACCAACAAATACCCATTTGACTGTATCAGTAATTGTGCGGTTACAAATCTCTTTTAAAATAGCAACCGAAATTTCTGCAACATTATATCGTGAATAGTTAACAATAGTACCAACAAACCCTGAAAAAGAAGCATTATTTACGATATCTGGCTCGTCATAATCAATAGAATTGATTACTTCATCGCTACTCTCATAACTATAGAGTCGTTTTTTTTCGTTACCGATTGTATAATCAGCAGTAGATTGAATTGCTAAATTATCTAAAATTTCATCTTTAAAAAATAACTGCTTTTCAGATAGATGTTTAGAAACTAACTTAACAGAAGTAGGTACTTTATTTTCAATTTCTGTTATATGATCACAAATTGCATAAAAGATGTCAGGCCCATGAACATATCGCCTGTTCCCTTTAAATTTGAACTCAATCTCTTTCATTTTTTATCCCTTTTTAATCTTATGAATGACTTAAGGTTTTTTGCATGATCTAATGCAAAATTTCCTGACACAATTTGTGATTTTTTAATATCGGAGATTACAACGCTTCCTAATAAAATATTCGAATAGTCGTCCACCTTAATCATATGAGCCATTGTACTATTAGGCCCAACCCAAACATCTGTTCCTAATTTACAATATCCAGCAATAACTGAATTTCCTGCAATTAAACATCGAGCTCCAATTTCACAACCATGTCCAATATTACATCCAACGCTAATTCTAGTTTCTTCACCAATTCTTGTACTGTGGTAAAAATAAGGTTTTTGAATAACGGCGTGGCTTAGAATTTCTGCATTATTCTCTATTAATACATTGCCAAGGTCTCTCACACTCATAAATGAGCCGTCAATTTTGGTGTTATGCATTCCTCTTCCACCAATAATAACGTGATTTTCGATTAGAACGTTATCACCAATAATAGTTCCATCTTCAATGATAGAATATTCACCAATTCGAGTTTCTTTTCCAATTTTCACGCCACTTCCAATAATTGCGGTTTTGGCGATTTCTGCTGTCTCAGAAATTTGATTAGGTATATTTTTATAAGAATATTGTGACGCCAAAACATTATGTATTTCAAAAAATAATTTTTTTGGTGATTCACAAATAATTAGACCTTTACTCTCAGAGATGGAATTAGAAAATTCTTCGGTGGTAATAACAACATTTACATTCTGATTTTTTGATGCTTTGATTGCGTATCCTTCATTCTCAACAAAACAAATAGACCCTTTAATATCACTGGTTGCATAATGAGTTAAATTAAAATCCTTATTTCTCCTAACTTCAAATTTTGATTCTAAATTTAATTGATCTACGGTAATGGATTGATAGGTTAAAGTGTCACTCATTTTTCCACTCCTTAAATTCGCTATAAGTTCTTAAATAATCTTCTTCAGAATATTCGTGAGATGCAAGTACCAAACAAATAGCACCTGAAGAAAAATTATCTAATTCTCGCCATAATCCAGAGGGCATATACAATCCTATATTTGGTCTATTTAAAGAAAATGTTCTTTTGACTATACCATCATCCAAAATTATATCAAAGCTGCCACTGGCTGCTACAATTAACTGTTGAAGTTCAATATGTGCATGGCCACCACGGGCAGCTCCACCCGGAACATCATATAAATAATATACTCTAGATATATCGAATGGAACTTCTATGTTACTATTTATTGCGGTTATATTACCTTTTTCTTGAGATATAGCAGGTAATTGAATTAGAGTGGCGTCAAAAACGGAAGTGGATTTCAATTACTAACCTCCCTCTTATCGAAAATGTAATCATCTGCAGAGTATACATGACTTGATAGATGCAAACTCAAGGCATTTGTAGAAAAATTTTGCATGTGCCGCCATGTTCGTGACGGAATATAAAGTGCATTATAAGATCTATTTAAAGAATAAACTTCACTACGCTCATCTGATTCAACAACTACATCAAAACTTCCACTAAGGGCAATAATTACTTCGTGTTGTGATTTATAAGCATGTCCTCCTCTCAATTCACCCCCAGGTACATCATACGTCCAAAACACCCGCTTAATTTTAAATGGAATGTGTTCATTATCTTGTAGAAAGGTAAGATTCCCCCTAGGATCAAGAAATTTTGGCAAACTTATTAGTTTTACCTCACTCATTCATTTCTCCGGTAACTAAGCGTTGTAAATATTGTCCGTATCCATTTTTCTTTAAAACTTCAGCTAATTTCAATACTTTCTCGGTTGATATCCATCCATACCGCCAAGCAATTTCTTCCAAACAGGCAATCTTGTACCCTTGTCTTCTTTCAATAATTTCAACGAATTGAGCTGCCTCCATCATAGAATCGTGAGTTCCGGTATCTAACCATGCATACCCACGACCGAGAACTTGCACGTTTAATGCGTCTAATTCTAAATAAGCTTGATTAACTGAAGTAATTTCTAGTTCACCTCGATCTGACGGCTTTACACTTTTTGCGATATCTATTACTCTATTATCATATATATATAAACCTGTAACCGCGAGATTACTTTTTGGCTGAACTGGTTTTTCTTCAATTGATAACGCATGACAATCTTCATCAATTTCTACCACGCCAAAACGTTCAGGATCAGCAACTCTGTAACCAAAAACAGTAGCGCCTTTAAGATTTTGAACAGCGTCTTTCATTTTTTGGCCAAAACCAGGGCCATAAAAAATATTATCCCCTAGAATTAAAGTAACATCATCGGTACCAATAAAATCTTCCCCAATAATAAAAGCTTGCGCTAATCCATCCGGACTTGGTTGAGTAGCATATTCAATAGAAATACCCCAATCTTCTCCATCTCCTAGAAGACGCTTAAAGCCATCCGAATCTTCCGGAGTAGTTATAATCATAACTTCTGTAATCCCAGCAAGCATCAAAACAGACAATGGATAATAAATCATTGGCTTATCGTATACCGGCATTAATTGCTTACTAATTGCTTTTGTTACCGGATACAATCTGGTTCCACTACCGCCTGCTAATATAATCCCTTTCATTCTATCTCAATTATGACTTTATAAAGTTATTCTGCTTGTGTTAAAATATCGTGGCCTGCTTTCTTTAACTGTAAATCACGTTTGAAGTTAACAATATCAGACTGCATCATATCTTTAACCAGCGCGTTCAAATCGTATTCGGGCACCCAACCTAATTGTTCCTTTGCTTTAGTTGGATCACCAATTAGTAAATCTACTTCGGTTGGTCTAAAGTAAGAAGGGTCGACTGATAACACTTCTTTTCCAATTTCTAATTGATACTCTTTGTTGTTGCATGCAGCCACATATGCTTTTTCATCAACCCCTTTACCTTTAAATTCCAGGTCGATACCAACTTCGCTAAATGCCATGCGAACAAAATCTCGAACGGTAGTAGTTTCTCCTGTCGCTATAACCCAATCTTCTGCTGTATCTGCTTGTAAAATCATCCACATCATACGAACATAATCTTTAGCATGCCCCCAATCACGTTTAGCTTCCAAATTTCCTAAAAACACTTTTTCTTGCAAGCCTAACGCAATTTTTGATACTGCTCGAGTAATTTTTCTTGTTACAAAAGTTTCTCCTCGTCTTGGCGATTCATGATTGAATAAAATACCATTACAAGCGAACATATTGTAAGCTTCACGATAATTCTTAGTTATCCAAAAACCATAAATTTTAGCCACGCCATATGGAGAACGAGGATAAAATGGAGAATTTTCATCATAAAACCCTCGCTCATTTTTATTCTCCGGCATTCCTCCATATAACTCAGAAGTAGAGGCTTGATAAATTCTAGTTTTATTCTCTAACCCAAGAAGTCGTACTGCTTCTAATATTCTTAGAGTGCCTAAACCATCAACATTTCCAACATACTCAGGGGTATCAAAAGAGACTTTGACATGAGACATTGCACCAAGATTATAAATCTCATCTGGTTGGGTTTCTTGAATAATTCTTGTGAGGTTCATAGAGTCTGTTAAATCTCCATAGTGCAGAATTAATCTTTGATTTGGATCGTGTGGATCTTGATATAAATGGTCAATTCTATCTGTATTAAAAAGCGATGCTCTTCTTTTAATACCATGAACCACATAACCTTTCTCAAGTAATAATTCAGCTAAGTATGACCCGTCTTGCCCCGTAATTCCAGTAATTAAAGCTATTTTTCTATTTGTCATTATTAAAAACCTTAATTTATTTCGACTTGTTTAAATTCATTCAAATTATTTAAAAACCAGTTATAAGTGTCTTTTATACCGATATCTAAATTAATTTTAGCTTTCCAGCCAAGCTGATTTATTCTATCCACACTCATAAGTTTTCTTGGGGTACCATCCGGTTTACTAGCATCCCACTCAATAGCACCTTCGTGCCCAACAATTTGCTGTATAGTTTCAGCTAAAGATTTAATGGTTAGGTCTTTTCCTGTTCCGGCATTTATCAAATCGTAATTTAATTCACCATTAAATTCAGCAATAAAACTTACAGATTCTGCCAAGTCTTGAACATGCAAAAATTCTCGCATTGGAGAACCACTACCCCATAACTGAACCGGTTTATGACCATTTATTTTAGCTTCATGAAATTTCCGAATCATAGCCGGAAGAACATGCGAGGTTTTAAAATCAAAATTATCTCTAGGTCCGTATAGATTAGTAGGCATCATTGAAATATAATTTCTTTCAAATTGCTTATTAAGAGCCTGGCAAAGTTTAATCCCAGTGATCTTTGCAATCGCATACCATTCATTTGTAGGCTCTAATGAACCGGTTAACAAATATTCCTCTTTTAGTGGTTGCGGCGCCATTTTAGGATAAATACACGAACTTCCAAGAAAAATTAGATTTTGAACGTCATTTTCATGAGCTGCATTGATGAGATTAGCCTCAATCATCAAATTGTCATAGATGAATTGCCACGGAAACTCATTATTTGCAAGAATCCCTCCTACTCGAGCGGCGGCAATAATAATAAGTTCAGGTTTTTCTGTTGCTATAAAATCACACACTGCTTGCTGATTACGCAAATCGAGTTCAGCACTAGTTTTGAGAATTATATTTGAATAACCCTTTGATGAGAATTCGTTCAATACTGCTGACCCGACCATACCTCTATGACCCGCAATATAAATTTTAGATGTTTTTTTTAACTGCATAATGATTTAACCGATTGTTATCTTGTATTCTACCTATTATTTAGTCTGTCAAGCAAAATTATAGTAGAGGCAACTGCTGAAATAGTGGAAGCAAAAACTCCTAAATAGTCTCGAAAGGATGGTTTTCTTTTCACCCTTACAGTAATCGTTTGATTGTTATTCAATGTATATCCCCACATTTCTGCAGGAAAAGATTCTTCAAAACGGTATTTAAATTCATCAATTACATCAAGATTATTACTAGAATCGTATTCATGAATATAAATTTCGATCCTCATTTTTGACCAATCCAAGTTGGTTTGACCATCACGTATCGTTCTCAAGCCCCCACTAAAAGAAATCAGTTCGCTCAACGTAGTACCAACAGGTATCAGATAACGTCCTGAACTCCCAACATCACCCCAAACGTTCACCGAATCTGCAAACTCACCGGGCTCTGCAATTCGCACAATCCGATCAGCCAATCTAAATTGTAAAGATCTATTTAACTGGTCTTGAGCTAATACATCACTATTTTGGATAAGTAAAAATATAAAAATTGCTATGCTAGCACGAAGAAACTTATTCATTAATTTAAAAATTATTTATCTGATTCTCAGAAGTCTATTTACTTCTGTTTTTGAAAAACCCATTTTTTGTAGTTTTGATGAAACTGGGTCAATTTCATAGTCAACACGGTAAAAATCACATTTCCATTGGTCAGTGTCTAAGATACAACAAGATGCTCTATAATCCTGATCTCTTGATTGTCCAACACTCCCAGGATTAATCATGTATTTAATTCCTTTCTTAAACTCTCGCACACCCAATTTCTCAGAAATCATACTTGGTAGATGTGTGTGTCCAAATAAACAAATATCATAGTCTAAGTTTGATAAAATATTTCGGACAGTAAACGCGCTATCAAGATATATCCAGCTATCTGGCTTTACAGGAGAAGCATGTGTACAAAGAATTTTGTCGGACAATTCTAACGTTAACGGTAAATTTCTTAACCAATTAAGATGTCTTTCTTGTAAAATGGATTGTGTTAGTTCAATTAATCTTCTATTTGGGTTTCGAAAATGATTCAACTTCACTTTACCAATAACACCAGCGTCATGATTGCCAAGCACAGATTCAAAATCTAAATCCATTAAAACATCAATGCACTCTGCCGAAGAAGGACCATACCCTACAACATCACCCAAATTTATCCATTTGTCAGGCTTATACTTATTCAACTCAGTAATTACTGCTTCCAAAGCATTCAAATTAGCATGAATGTCTGAAATAACCGCATATCTAGGCATGAACGATAGAAATAGAAATGAATAAGATTTAAATGAATTTTTAGACTCTAAGTTAATCAGTTATTTTCTATCTTTCACTCTTTCTTTTTTTGATTTAAAGATTATTTAAATATGCACCATAACGGCACAAACGGCGTAATTAGCCCATCTAACTCTGCAGCTTCTTCAGATAATAACAACTCAGAACAACTCGAGCTAGATTTGCTAAGATTTTTCAACATCTTATTGCTTCGCAAATACTTTATTATTGGATTTACTTTTATAGCAGGTATAATTGCAGGTATTTATGCTTATTCACAAATCCCCATCTACGAAAGTGCTGGAACTATAATGATCTCGCAAAGTCAGAATCGCTATTCATATGCAGGTTCTGATCTATCAAGTCTCCTAACAACCACTTATGGAATTGGTGTAGGAAGCACTATAGCCAATGAACTACAAATTTTAAAATCAATTAAGCAAAGCTATGAATTAGCAAACCGGATACAAGATATCGAGTATGATCCAACAGGTAAACGTTTCCCTATACTTTGGCGCGAATATCCTGTTGATAGTACAGTTGCTGGAATTGATACCATTGCTTCACGTTATAGAAAAAGTATAGTATTCGAACGTGCTGATCCTCAGTCTGATGTAGTTGTTATCAAATTTGAAAGCCCTTCTCCAGCTGAGGCAGCTACTGTAGTTAACTTAACAATGGATGCTTACTCGTCTCTTTCAACAGAACAAAATAGAACTATGGCAGTATCTGCTTTAGATTTTCTTCATGAAGAAAGAAACCGAATCGAAGACGAACTTACAGTGGTTGAAGATTCGTTAAAAGAATTTATGAGGAAAACAAACTATGTTCAAATTAGTCCTCAAACAACACAATTGATAAATCAATTGGCAGACATTACTGTTCAAATCCAATCAATTGATGTCACCCTATTTGCTGTCAATGCAACTATCTATGAATATAATAAACAGATAGATGAAATTAAACCAGGTTTAGCTGAACAATATTCAAACGCATTAGGCCCAATTATCGAACGAGCTCAATTTGCTCTTTCAGAACTTGAAACGAACAAATTACAGGTTAAACTTAGAAACCCTGGTATCCCAAATGATCATCCAGAGATTTCTAAAATTAATTCCGATATAAAAATTGTTAAAGACGAGATTAAGCAATTAACAAATCAGTTATTTGATTCAAGGTCAGACTTACAATTAAGTGTGGTAACTGGTGGTACTGGAACTCAAAAAATTACAGATATTTCGTCTCAGCTTGTTGAACTTAATGTTGAAAAAGCACAGTTAGAAACCAAGAAAAAGGTTTTGAATGATTATTACGATATACTAGATAATGACTTTCAAAACCTTCCTGATCATATTATTCAATTATCTAGATTACAAAGAGATGTGAAAATCAATGATCAATTGTTCATGCTCGTATCTAACCAATATGCAGAGATGAGTTTATGGGAAAAAACACAATTTGGTATGGGAAGGCCTCTTGATTATGCAAGACCTCCCCAAAAACCAGTAAGTCCAAAAAAGAAATTAATATTACTTGTTGGGTTAATAATTGGAGGAATACTCAGCAGCAGTGTAGTTATACTTATTGAGATATTTAATGACAAAATTAATTCAACTGAAGATTTAAAAGAATTAAATTTACCAGTACTTGGAACCATACCTGATTTTTCTATTATGGATGGATTGGATCCTTCTGGGCGACAATTTATGGATGAAAAGTCTGTGTCAAATCAGTTGATAACTTTTCTAGATCACATTTCTCCACTATCTGAGGCATATAGACGATTGAGAATAAATGTTGTTTATGCAAACCCTGATAAGCAATACAAAGTTATTATGGTTACATCAGCAAATAAAGGAGAAGGTAAAAGTACCGTTGCTGCCAACTTAGCTGTAACATTCTCTGAAGCGGAAAAAACGGTATTAATAATCGATCTCGATTTACGGCGTCCCACTCAGCATAAGATTTTTGGTGAGAACAGAGAACCAGGTCTAACCGATTCACTCTTTGAAACTGTGAGCTTAAGTAACATAATACGCTCAACAGTTGCTCCAAATGTCGATGTACTAACAGTAGGAAAGAAAACACCCGAACCAGCGACCGTATTAGACAGTAAACGATTAAAGCAATTAATCGATAAACTCAAAGAGCGATATGATCATATTATTTTAGATACCGCCCCCTATGGTATTATATCTGATTCTGCTTCGTTATTACGACTTGTTGATGGTCTTGTTGTGGTTACTCGTTTTAATTCAACCACGAAAAGAGAATTACAGTTTACTATTGATGGATTAAATCACCTTAATGCAGATATATTAGGAATGGTATTAAACGCATTTAACCCTGAGAAGAGTACCGATTACTATACTAATTACGCGTATTACAAGAGAACTTATTACTCAGATTATTATAAAGAGGAAGCTTAGCAAGGCGAAGCTTTACTGTTATGAGTTTTGAGTGAAAGTTATGAGCTTGGTTTCATCGTTTATATGAGAAACTAACCTTAACGTTACACTGTTTTAAATCTTGATTTACGTATTTAAACTTTCCACTAGATTTAAATACTTAATCTTAACTAGTGTTAATGCAATTTCAAAAAAATGCGTGCTTAACTCATAACTACCCAAGTACTTTCCTTAAATACTAATCAAAACTATTCTTCTTCGGCTCATCGGCTTTTTCAAGTAAATTAGCCTTATCATTCTAACCGTTTCTACAGGCTATTTCTTCTAGGCAGGCTGAATTAAAGCCTAGTCGCCTCTCAATAATTTCTAAAAACTGAGTTGCTTCCATAATGGAATCGTGAGTTTCGGTTTCCGGCCAAACATAGACGAGGACTAATCGTTGCACATTTAGTTTACATTGTTCATCATAAACTGCATTTCCAGTAGTGATTTCTAGTTCGCTTCGTATACTTGGTGTTATTGATTTCTTGTGAACGACAGTAAAACAATAGACAAAAAAAGGCACCCTGTATTCAGAGTGCCTTTTCTAATTTTAATGCTGTGAATAGTCTAAATCTTATTAACTATCATTTCGACCGCTTCATCTACACTCATCTCATCGGTATTGATGGTTAGAGTGGCGTTATCAGGAGCCTGATACTCGGCATCGTAGCCGGTTAATCCAGAAATCTCACCTGATTCAGCTTTTGCGTATAATCCTTTTGGATCGCGTTTCTGAGCTGTTTTAGGATCGCAGGTTACGTGAATTTCCACAAAGTCAGTTTCAGCTGGGAATAATGATTTCACAAATTCACGATCGTTTTTGTAGGGAGATACAAAGGTAGATAGTACAATATTGCCATGCTCAAAGAACAATCTGGAGAGATGGCCAACACGACGGATATTCTCTTTTCGATCGTTAGGGCTGAATCCAAGATCACCATTTAAACCATGACGTACCTGATCGCCGTCCAGAAGTACGGTTTGCTTGCCGTCGTCCCAAAGTTTCTTTTCTAAGGCTTTTGCAATCGTGCTTTTACCTGCTCCAGAAATTCCGGTAAACCAAAGTAATTTTGCTTTTTGGCCATTACGTGTTTCACGTTCTTCACGCGAAATATTCCAAGGCTCCCAAGTTACATTTGGAGAAACTAATTCAGTGCGTTCAGCATCACCAATCTCTTTAGAAACTGTAGAGCCTGCACGAATCATACCCGCGCCAACAGTAACATTGGTTGTTGGATCAATAATAATGAAACTACCCGTTTTTTGATTGATCTGATAAGGATCAAAGAAAATAGGCTGGCTTGTTTTTAGCTTAACACGGCCAATCTCATTCAGATTAAGATTCTCAGTATCTTCTCTGTTTAATGTATCTACATTAATACGGTATCTGATCTCATCGATAAATACCTGAACTTGCTTCGAAGTGTGCTGCAGGATGTATTGCTTATTTACATCCAACGCTTTTTCATTCATCCAGCAAAGATAAGATTCGAACTCATTCCGGATAGTTGGAACGTTGTCTTTTCGAACAATCATGTCACCACGCGAAATATCAATTTCATCTTCGATGGTGATGGTTACAGAATCACGTGGATAGGCAATTTCTAAGTTTCCATCCCGAGTTACCAATTCTTTTACTTTTGATGTAAGACCAGACGGCAATACTTTTATTTCGTCTCCCGGACGAATATGTCCTGAAGCTACTTGACCCGAAAATCCACGGAAATGCATGCCTGGTCGAATTACGTATTGAACCGGGAATCTAAAATCAATAACGTTATCAGCGGCATCTACTTTAACAGTCTCAAGGTGATGAAGTAGTGTAGAGCCATTATACCAATCCATTCGCTCTGATTTGTCTACTACATTATCGCCTTTAAGGGCAGAAATTGGAATGAAGGTGACGTCTTTTACTTCTAGCTTACGAGCGAACTCTTCAAAATCGGCAACAATTTCATCGAACACTTTTTCATCGTAGTCCACCAAATCCATCTTGTTCACAGCAACCACTAAATGTGGAATTCTCAACAAAGAGGAAATAAAAGCGTGACGGCGAGATTGGGTAAGAATACCTTTTGAAGCATCCACCAAAATAATAGCCAAATCAGCTGTTGAAGCCCCCGTAACCATGTTTCGAGTATACTGCGTATGGCCGGGAGTATCCGCGATGATAAACTTTCGCTTTGGTGTAGCAAAGTAACGGTAAGCTACGTCGATCGTAATTTTTTGCTCACGCTCTGCTTTCAAACCATCGGTTAGCAAGGCTAGATTTACTTCTTCCTCACCACTGCTTTTACTAGTCTTCTCGATGGCTTCCATCTGATCTTCGAAGATCGATTTTGAATCGTATAAAAGCCGACCAATTAATGTACTTTTTCCATCATCTACAGAACCTGCTGTTGTAAATCGTAGCATGTCCATGTCGAGATAAGAGTGTTGAGTGTTGAGTTTTGAGTTTTGAGTGGAGTTACTCATTACAGTGATTAGTTTTTAGTTCTTAGTGTTTAGTTGGCTTGTTTTTACTATAGACGTAAGTAACCGAACCATCTCTAAACATAAATCATGCTCTTTATCTACATCCATATTAATAATTTCGCTTCGCTGCATTAGCTTCAACCAATACAAAGATTCTCTAGCCTCTTTTGAAGCTATCGACATCTTGTGTATAAAGTCTTTCTTTGAGATTGCTGCACCTGCTTCATTGATATTTGCACCAACTGATGTTCCTGATCGTAATATTTGTCTTGAAATATCATACAATTTCTCAGAATTAAGTTTCTTGTGTAATTCTATCATCATAAGTGCAAATTCGAAACTTTTCGTGTATACAGGTCCTTTAGGTTCCATAATGTTCTGTGATTAGTTACTAATTTTGAAGTAAGACCTCTGAGATCGGTACTCCTTACATGCATTGCACCCAAACTTAAAACTAATCACTAAGCACTAAACACTTTTAAGCTTCGCTTAAAAATATCCTTGTTTCTTACGGTCTTCCATAGCGGTTTCGCTGCGTTTGTCATCATGGCGAGTTCCACGCTCAGTTTCACGGGCAGAGGCAACTTCTTGAATAATATCTTCCATGCTGTCTGCATCCGATAGCACCGCTCCTGTACAAGTCGCATCACCAATAGTTCTGAAACGAACCACTTTAGTTACTACTTCTTCATCGTCCATTTTGTTCACAAAATCGGTATCAGCTAACCAAACACCGCGACGGTTAAACACTTTTCGTTCGTGTGCAAAATAGATGGACGGAATCTCAATTTCTTCTTGTGCGATATATTGCCACACATCCATTTCTGTCCAATTCGAGATTGGGAAAACGCGGAAGTTTTCGCCCGGCTTTTTTCGCCCGTTGAATAAATTCCAAAGTTCCGGACGCTGGTTTTTAGGATCCCATTGGCCAAAGATATCACGATGTGAGAAAAAGCGTTCTTTTGCACGCGCTTTTTCTTCATCACGTCTACCACCACCTAAAGCGGCATCCACTTGATGCTTCTTCAATGTATCCAGCAGCGTAACAGTTTGAAGTGCATTTCGTGAAGCATCTGGACCTGTTTCTTCTTCTACACGACCTTCATTAATAGAATCTTGAACGCTTCCAACAATAAGTTCAACGCCATACTTTTCAACTAAATGGTCTCTAAACTCGATAGTTTCCGGAAAGTTATGCCCTGTATCCACATGCATGAGAGGGAATGGCACTTTACCAGGGTGAAACGCTTTTAACGCTAAATGGAACATAACAATGGAGTCTTTTCCACCTGAAAAAAGTAATACGGGGCGCTCGAACTGGGCGGCCACTTCACGCATTACATAGATACCTTCATCTTCTAGTTCTTTGAGATGAGAATGTGATTTAAGTGCAGTCATATTAAAGTGATTGTGCGTCGATGTATTCGTTGATCCCAATGATAAAAAAGGGATTTAATAAATTTTCTTTGTTGTACGTAAGAGGCGAGTATTTCTCACCTTCTTTCGTGGAGTATCGGTAAATGGCATCGGCAGCGCCGGTATCCCATTCCATAGTAGGGCCTAATCGCGGATATAAATCTGCTTTTCCTTCAGCTACTAAACAGAATTTTAATGAGCTTCCTGAAGGAACTTCCTCTGTTACTTCAATTCCGATATCGGCTAATTTCTTTTTCGTTGTGTCATCTCCATGAGAGCGGCTCACAACAATACTTGCTTTGCCAGGCTTTGAAAACTCTTTTGAAATCACTTGTTCGATTTCACCGTTTTCCAATTTCTTAAATGTACCAACGCCTTGCTCAGCATAGTACGTAATGTTTTGAGCAGGCACATTTACAACCCCAAGAATAGGCTTTGCATTTTCAATTAGGGCGATATTTACCGTAAATTCGCCATTCTTTTTAATAAACTCTTTGGTTCCATCCAGAGGATCTACGAGCCAGTATTTATTCCATTTTTTCCGTTCTTCGTACTCTGGTACACCAGATTCTTCTGAAATTATTGGAATTTCAGGAGTAATTTCTTTTAGCCCATCAACAATATGATGATGCGCTGCCAAATCTGCTTTTGTTAGTGGAGAATCGTCCCCTTTTGATGTAACCTCGATGTCGTCGTGGTAAAATCCGAGTATTTTTTCCCCAGCTTGCTCGGCCAGCTTGATGATAGAATTGATCATTAAATAAACTAGATCATTAAATGTATGTCAAAAGTCCCATAAGAACGGGACTAAAGATAAGGTGATTAATGCTACGATCAAATTTAATGGAAGCCCTATTTTGAGGTAATCTGTATACTTGTATCCACCCGGGCCGTATATCATGAGATTGGTCTGATAACCCAATGGAGTTGAGAAACTTGCTGAAGCGGCCATAATTATCACAATAGCAAATGGGATAAAATCTAGACCCAATGTTCCTGCTATAGATAATGCAATTGGGAAAACCAGTACAGCAGCGGCATTATTTGTGATTAATTCTGTTAAAATCCAGGTTAAGAAATAAGTAATAGCCAGTAGCAAAAAAGTATCTGTCGCAGCAAATGAAAGCACATTTTCGGCTAATAATCCGGCTACCCCTGTAGTTTTTAATGCAGCCCCAATCCCTAACGAACTTGCTATGGCTATTAAAACTCGCCAATCGATCGACTCAATACTTATTGAGTATCTAATAACACGGCTCACAATCATTAAACCCGATGCCAACACGCCTGCTTGCAACATGCTTAAAACCCCTGTTCCGGCTAGAACAATCATAATTCCCAAAATCAAAAGCGCAATGCCGGATTTTTTAAAATCAGTTACAGGAACTCCTTCAAGCGGACTTATCAAGTAATAATGATTGGAATTACGGTAACGATTCAAAAAACCATTAGTAGCTTCTAGTAATAATGTATCCCCGGTTTTAAGTTCAATATCGCCTACTTTTTCTTTTACCCTCTCACCACTTCTGGATACGGCAATTACAACTGCGTTATATCGATTTCGAAATCCACCTTCCTTTATAGTTCTACCTCTGAGCGGATGCGTGGCTGAAATTACTGCTTCCAATAACACTCTGTTATTTCTCGGTGTATCAAGCTTAAACACCTGATCGGTAGCAGGTACCAAGCCATTGATACTTTGTAAATCAACAATAGATTCAACAACGCCAGCGAAGACTAGGCGATCGTTTATTCTCAATCTCTGATTAGGCCCTACAGCCGGCAAAACGGCATCATCACGAACAATCTCTACCAAAAATAGGCCCGGTAGCTGGCGTAATCCTGCTTCTTTAATTGTTTGTCTTGCCAGCGGACTCCCCTCAGGAACCAGCATTTCAATGGTATATTCGCGAGTGTCTTTAAATGTTTGAAAGGCTTCACCACGGGAAGGCAGTAATTTATCCCCAAAAATGTATAGGTAAATAAACCCGGCTATAGCGCATGGGATCCCAATTAAAGCCGGCTCGAATAATCCCAGTGATCTTGTTGATCCATCTTCAATCAAAAGACCATTTAATATCAAATTGGTACTTGTTCCAATCAGCGTAGACGTTCCACCAAGAATCGCCGCATAACTTAGCGGAATAAGAACTTTTGAAACCGGAATGCCCGTTTTTTTGCTCCAGTGCTCAAGAGCAGGAATAAATGAAGCAACGATAGGCGTATTGTTCATGAATGCACTCATCACCATAACAGGTGCCATAATTCGAGCTTGAGCACCTCGAACATTGCGCGTTTGCCCCATTATTTTTTGGGTGATCATCTGAATAGCGCCGGTTTCTTTTAATCCCCCGGCAACCACATATAATGCCGCAACGGTTAGCATCCCTTCGTTCGAAAATCCGGCAAGGGCTTCATCGGGTGATAAAATCCCGCTGATTAATAAAAAAGAGAGTCCGGCAAGTAATATCAGATCAACTGCGAACGTAGTGGTTAGCAGAAGAGTAAGACATACACCAATAACCCCTACCACCGTCCAGCCTTCAATAGTCATATTTACATAGATGATTTAGTCTTAAATATAGAACAAAAGCTTTCGCAATGTGTGGAAAATTCATCGAAACAAAAACCTGGCTTGCACACCTATATTTGTACGCTGATTTCCTTCGATTTCATTTAACCCCGAACTTAGAGTAAATGCATCTTCAATTGTAGTTCGCGAAATTTTCGCAGATATATCCAGATAATTGGTCGGTGAGTATTTCAATACCAAATACCATCTTTGCCCACGATCATTGAGCGCCACATTTGATAGCACGTATAGTAAATCATTTTCGAACTGATACACGCGTGATGCAAAGCTATCTGTATCAAATAAAGTATAGCGGGCATCAAAGGTGACATCCTTCGTTGGCAACCATCGGATATCTTGGTACAGGATAAAACCGGTTTCCCGATCTTCACCGGGATCTCTGGCAAACACCCATTCCGCCCTAGATCTGCTACGTAATTTTCGATTTGCTAAATATTCGACCTGAACTCTAAAACTAGATCGTTTCTGATCACCAGCATTCAGAATTTCCCGACCAAGATTGTCTTCTTGCTGTAATTCTACTTCTTTTACTTCGTTTCGGATTAAGAGATAAACATTCAAAAAACGAGTGATCGAGCTTTCTATCAACAGAAGTATATCATGTCCATTACTAGAACTCAACACTCCATTTTTTGCAGCTAAAAACTGGTATTGATCGAAATAAAAACTGCTAACTAACTGTTCGTTAATTTGATGTTTCAACCCCAAATACCACCCTTTTTCGTTTTGGGGATTGCCCGACGCTTCACCAAACCCATCGCCATAAATAGACTGAAAATCTTTCGAGAAATCTCGATACAACATTGCTACATCGGTTCGATCGCCTAAACCTGATTCAACTCCGGCTATTCCGGCAAATGCCCCGTTTTCACTTCGCGCTAGCTCGCCAAATACAAGACTCCTTCTGAAATAGGCACGATAATCGATCCCAATTGTTGAGCTTTGTGAACCTCTAAAATCATATACATCGTTTATCGAATTTCCTGCTTCAACCGGCATACTAAATTCTGTCGAGTGAGCACTCAATCCAATTAACCCAAATTTGGTGTCGGATAATATGCGACCGCCAAAAACGGTCTGATTCACGTTATTTCGACGATCTATTTCGGTTACCGTTCGGTGAAATCCTGAGGATGAAGGAAAGTTTATGGTACTGTCTGATGCCAAACTTGCTGTCCGCTTCCGATCTGAATAAAACAACGAAAACTCGGTCTTATCACCATAAGTAACTGCAATCCCTCTAAAAAAATTGGTCTCTTGTGCCGAGCCGTATGGCCGAATTCCTCGCTCATTTTTAGAGATGGAGTTAATCACATCTCTACCTTTACCAAAAGCTCCGCCCGTCCACAGCACCAAGCCCTGCCCGGCACTAATGCTATAATCGCCAATTACGAGTTGCTTCAGCTTTCCGTTATCGTTTGCGGCAATGTGAAAAGAATTGAAATCGAAATCAGTTGGGTTTTGCAGTTGCTCACCGGCATCTTTTTCTTGAGTAAGATTGAAGGAAGCGTGGCTGCTCTTATATCGTAATCGTTGATAATATTTCACGGGATTCCCGAGATATCCACCGGAAGAATCTGCACGTTGATACCCTTCTTGATCCTCCAAAACCTGCTGATATCGCGAGATATACTCGAACGAACCACGGTCTGTCCAGTAATCCAAATTGGTATACAAACTACCAAATCGATCTCTACCGCTACCTATCGTCACATATGGTTGTATTCGTTGATAGGTGGCAGCACCGATTCCCGGGACTTCATTCAGCTCATTTATTGCCTCGAAAGGCTTGTTTTTCCGATACTCAATAATAGCATTGGCTGTGATGATTGAAATCCCTGGGATTTGCAGTAGATCGGTAACCGAAGCACTATTCACATTTACTGGATTGGCTGCTAATTCCTGCAAAAATTCAATTAATTGCTCTCCATTCGTCGATTCCTCATCAATTTCTTGCTCCTCAAAAGTTGCCTCCAGCTGATCACGTACTTTAGTTGAAGTTGTATCCTGAGCCATAGCTTTTTGGCTTAATACGAAACTGATCAATATGACTATGCCGTATCTCACTATGGTTACAGCTTAACAATCATATCTAACCCCGGACTCATTCCCAGCACTTCATGTTGTTGAACTGCTAAATTGATATCGAAACGAGAGTGTTGATATCCAAACCCAAAGGAATACGTGACCGGTTCGGTAGAAATTCCTACACGACCAATAAATGACTCTACAATTTCGATTTCGAGTCCTCCTCGATAAGAAACCGGAAACCGCACATCCTTAACCACATCCACAAAGAGAGTTGCTTTTTCTTCCATGTGATAACCGAACCCGACACTCAAATCGCTTGCCAAATCTTCATCGCCCACGTCAAATGTATACTTTGGGTTGTTGATGTTTCGCGCTTTCGATCCCAGATAAAATTGATCGGTTACCTGAAAAAGAACTCCTAAATTTATCCCAATAGCTCCGCCGGAACCATAATCACCACCAAAGGATAAGTGATTATAATGCAGCGTTATGCCTGCATTAAAGCGTTCTTTTTGGAAATTGAACCCTGCTCTGATATTAGTCTCCGCAAATAGTTCATCCCCGAATCTAGAAAAACCAAATGCCGCTGCACCTAAATTAAGAGGTATTGTAGCGGTTGAAGAAATATCAGTTATTTCAGGGAAGCCATAATATCGCAATCCATAAAATCCGATTTCCAGTTTTTCAGACGAAATTGTTGCAGGATTACCAAATAAAGCCCAATCATTCTCCGTTAAGGCACTCGAAACCATCCCCATAGAAACGGATCGGGCACCAATAGTTTGTTGACTCAAAACCGGTTGCGAAGCCAGCATCAACACCAAAAAAGAAAATCCCCATCGCAACTTTTTCATTCGTATCATTAATTTGAGTTCACTGAATATGTTAACTGTAGCGACCTTTGTAAAGTGAAGTACCTAAAATTTAATTGTTTGTTTTTACTGTGGCTGTTTACCTCTGTGGTGGCCGCTCAAGAATTTGATTGCCAGATTACTGTGAACGATGAGCAGCTGGAGGGTAACTCGTTCGAGTATGTTTCCGGATCTCTCACCACCGACTTAGAGGCATATATAAATGAGTATCGGTGGACAGAATTAGAAGTGCTCGAACAAGAGCGAATTCAGTGCCAGATTAGTATAATTTTGCTGCAAGGTGATCAGGATTTCAACTTTGCTGCAGAGACAGTCATTCAATCAAGGCGCCCTATTTACAACACGTTGAACGAAACAGGAATGCTGATTTTAAGCGATGGCGCCTGGGGATTTAATTATCCTGAAGGAAAGAGTTTGATTCATGATGAGCTTGAATTTGAAGCAATGACAGGTTTTATCGACTACTACATGAACCTGATGCTTGGCTACGATTTTGATAGCTATTCCGAGCTTGGGGGCACCGAATATTTCCAAAAAGCACAGAATGTGGTTGATCTGGCACAAAATGAAAGCTCGATCGGGTGGACTCGAAATTCAAATAATGGCCGTAATCGCTTTGTGTTAATTTCCGACATCTTAAATAATAATTACGAGGTTATTCGGCGAGCGAATTACGAATACCATCGCCTTGTGTTGGATACTTTTGTTGATAATCCGAATGCCAGTCGCGCTAAACTACTCGAAATCCTCACGGTGATTCAAGATGCAAAACGGCGAGCTACCAATAACTTTTTATTCGATCTCTTTTTCGATGCTAAATCGAAAGAAATTGCTTCCATTTTAGAAGATGCCGAACCGGATTTAAAGTTCGAGGCCTATCAAATATTACGAGATACCGATTCTGCACATCTCAACGATTACGAAGCACTTCAAAACTAGCCTGTCTTTGCATTGATATTATCTATCAATGATTCTATCATGCATTTACTGTATAAAGTTTTGAGCAGTATCAGCTTATAAAAAGATCATTTCCGGCTGATATTTTACTCGCTACTTTCCTATATTCCGTGCCCAAAAAAGCGGTTCCATAAACCTCATCAAGCGAAACGAATGAAATTTATTGTAAGCATTAAAATGGTGCCTGATGTATACGCACCTTTCCAAATAAAAGACGGCGAATTATTGATGGATGGAGACAGAATGGTGTTAAACGCCTACGATGCCTCTGCTGTTGAAGAAGCCTTAGTGTTAACCGAAAAATACGGTGGCGATGTAGAAGTTGTTTGCATCGGGGCTGCAAAAGCGTCCGAAACTATCCGTAAAGCGTTGGCTATGGGAGCCGCAAAAGGATATCACATTCAAACCAATGGCGATGAAGCCTACGACTCTAGCAGTTATGCACAGATTTTAGCTGATTTTTTGAAGGATAAAGAATACGATGTTCTTTCTTTCGGTAAACAATCGCAGGATACCGACTCAGGCTTAACCGGCGGAATGGTTGCTCAATTATTAAATCTGCCTTACGCTACTAATGCCGTAGGACTTGAAATTGAAGATGGAAATCTGATTGTAAAACGTCAGGGTGATAGCGGGCAGGAGATGATCGCACTGCCAACTCCTTGCCTGGTAACTTGTTCTAATGATATGAACGAGCCACGCATCCCTAACCTAAAGGGCATTATGGCCAGTAAGCGAAAGCCTGTTGAAAGCGTTGCTGTTTCTGATATGAATTTGGATGGTGCAGCACTTGAAGCCGTTTCGAAGGTTACTTCTTATTCACCGGTGCCTGCACGTGCGGCCGGCCAAAAATTCGAAGGAGAACCCGAAGAAATTGCAACTAAAGTTGCCCAACTCCTCGACACCGAAGCCAACGTCCTTTAATCAAATTTTTTCTACAGAATGAGTACTCTTTTAACTTATGTTGCCATTTCAGACGGCAAAATCAAACGTTCATCACTAGAAGTTTTATCCCATTGCAAATCGATTGCCGATGCCGGTGGATTTTCTTGCGAAGCGGTAATTATCGACGAAAATGCATCATCATTCACTGATGATGTACAGAAATATGGTGCTTCAAAAATTTATACGGTTTCTGGCGATGCATTCAGCCAACATCAAAATGGAAGCCTTTTAAAAGCGCTTACTAAAGTTAACGAATCTGTAAGCCCGGCATTGATTGCTTTCGCATCTACCGAAAGTACCAAAGACGTTCTCGGTGCACTTGCTGCCCAATTAAAAGCGGGTGTAGTTGCCGATGTTTCTTCGTTCAATTTTGATGGAAGCAAAGTTTCTGCTCAGCGCCCGATGATGGCAGCAAAAATCATGGGAAATGTTGATGTAACCGGAAATCCAATTTTAGTATCTGTTCGCTCAGGTTCTTACGATCTGAATGAAAATCCGTCAACCGCTGAAGTTGTTTCGTTGGATGTGTCTGTGGATTCTGATGACCTCAGAGCTACACTACGCGAAATCATCTCAGCTACCGGCGATACGATTGATCTGAACGAAGCTGATGCAATTGTTGCAGCAGGACGAGGAGTGAAGGATGAAGAAGCAAAAAATCTGATTTCTGAACTGGCTTCTGTATTAAACGCAGGTATTGGTGCTTCTCGAGCACTTACCGAATCCGGTGTATATGATCCAAGTCTACAAATTGGGCAAACCGGTAAAGTAGTTTCACCACAGCTATATATTGCAGTGGGTATTTCCGGGGCCATTCAACACGTAGCCGGCATGGCAAACAGTAAAGTAATTGTTGCGATCAATAAGGATGCGGATGCTCCGATTTTCGAAGTGGCCGATTACGGAATCGTAGGTGATTTATACAAAGTGTTACCGCCGTTCATCGAAGAGATTAAGAAGATTAAGAATTAGTATTGAGACGTGAGACTTGAGTTGTGAGCATTCCTTACCTCAAATCTCTTAGCTCAAAACTCAAAGCTATAATATGGAAGATAAATTTGATTGTATTGTAATTGGTGGTGGCGTTGCCGGTCTTGCTGCTTCAATGATGTTGGCGAAAGCTAACATGAAGTTCCTTCTCATCGAACGCGGTGAATTTGCCGGAGCTAAAAATGTATCCGGTGGCGTTCTTTGGGGGCATGACCTCAACAAGCTCGTCCCTAATTATTGGGAGGAAGAAGATGGTGGTTGGGAGCGATTTGTAAACCATCGTCGGCTCACTTTCATGGATGAGCAATCCACCTTCTCACTCGATTTCAAATCTTCCCATTTCAACGAAAAGCCATATACAGGCGTAGTTGTTCTTCGATCGAAATTCGATAATTGGCTCGCTGGCAAAGTTCAGGAAGCCATCGATGCCAGTGATTACGCCATGGATTCTTTCATCGCTACAAACATCAAAGTAGATGAAGTGTTGATGGAAAACGGCAAGGCGGTGGGCATCAAAACCGGTGAGGACGAATTTCATGCAGATTCTGTGATCATCGCTGAAGGCGTGAACAACTTGCTTACTCGTCAGGTTGGTTTGCAGGATAAATATGTTCCTGCTGATCACATGCTTACCGGAATCAAAGAAATTATTCGTTTCGATCAGGAGGTCTTGGAGCAAAAATTCCAGCTGAATGGCCTTAGCGGAATGAGCAACGAGTTTGTTGGTTGGGCTACCGATGGAGTTGAAGGCGGCGGGTTCTTGTACACCAACCGCGATACCATCAGCCTTGGCTTGGTTATTGGCATTAAAGATATGCGTGAGAAAAAACGCAGTCCGCACGACTTGTTGAACCACTTTAAATCGCATCCAACTATCGCCGATATTATCAAAGGTGGCGAAGTGGTTGAGTATTCAGCTCACGTGGTTTCATCCGGCGATTCTCGTGCTATGCCGAAGGAATTATATAAAGATGGAATTCTGATTGCCGGTGAAGCTGCGAATTTATTGATGAACGCCGGAAAAGCAATCCAAGGAATGGATTATGCCATGCGATCTGGAATACTAGCTGCTGAAACAATTATCGAAGCAAAAGAAAAGGGTGACTTCAGCGCGGCTACTCTCAAAAATTATCGTTCAAAATTGGATGATAGCTATGTGATGAAAGACATCAACAATTTCCAAGACGCGGTGCACCTTCTGCACACAGATACCATGCAAAACAAAGTACCGAATTTGGTATGTGATTTCGGTCGACAGTTTTTCACCATTAAAAACGAACCAACACCGAAGTCTGAAAAGATGCTCCTTGGTGCAATCAAACGCCATGCATCGCTGTGGGAATTATTGAAACTGGGATTTAAAGCAAGGAAGAGTCTCTAAGCAAAAGGCAAAAGGCAAAAGGCAAAAATGTTATGATCTATGCTGTTCAATACGAAATAAAGACAGACAAATGATCCAATTAAATCATAAAAAAATAGCCGTTTATAAACACAGTGTTGATCTTGTTAGCGAGATTTATCTTTTAACGAGAAACTTTCCTAAAAGCGAAACATTTGGTCTATCAAGTCAAATGAGAAGAGCGGCAGTGTCAATCATTTCAAATATTTCAGAAGGAGCTTCTAGAACTTCTACTATAGAGCGTATTAGGTTTTATGTTATTGCCAGATCTTCTTTAGTTGAACTTGATGCTCAAGTTGAAATCTCACTTAATCTTGATTATATAAATTCAGATTCCACCAAGAATTTGAGTGACTTAGCAAATCAAGTCTTTGCTCTACTTTCATCAATGATCAAGACCTAAATTTTTCACTTTTCACTTTTCACTTTTCACTTTTCTCATATGAAATTACTAAATCTTGCCGAACGCCTCGGCCTCGTAAATTATCGGAACCAATCGAAGTCACAGATCAAGCCTCATATTGTGGTAGACACCGATATTTGCAATTCGGGATGTCCTCATAAATGTACAACCTGGGTTTGTCCGGCAAATTGTTACACCATGGATGAGGAAAACAAAGTTCATTTTCAGGTGGAAGACTGCATCGAATGCGGAACCTGCATGTATGCCTGCGATCAAGGAGCGGTTGATTGGAATTATCCGGACCCTGAAATCGGTCGCGGTGTAAACTGGAATTTTGGATAGGATAACGAAGAAAGTCGGCTGACTTACTTCGGCCACTTTTAGCCTTTCAACTCAATATTCTTTTATAATCTAAAAGCCCAATTCCTGAAGCACTTCATCTTTTGTTGCCAAGGGGATATCCTTCAATAAAGCGGTTGCTACAATGATCCTGTCAGCCGGGTCGTCTGGAAACTCTTCCGGCAGTTTTTGTTGGGCGAGAATCACCTCTTCATCAATTGGAATCACTTTGCAAATCTGTGGATCAGTAGCACGGCGAATCCAAGTTTCGAAATCAGGGTCGAGCACTAAGTCACCACTTCGATGCAGCAATTCAGCTTCCCAAATAGTCGCAGCTGAAATTACTACTTCCCCATTCAAAGCTTGCTCATCAATTATCGCTCTTTCCGATTCATCCAGATCACCTTCTTCTAACAGCCACCATAGCCAAACATGCGTATCTAATAAGATCATGACTTATTCAGCTTAAAGGTTGAAAATCCGGATTTCCCTGATTTGAGTTGTGCCGTCCCTTTACTAAGTCCTTTTCTGAAACTAGTATCCACCTGTTTCACTGGTTCCTCTTCTACAATTTTTATTGAAGGATTAAGCTCATTTTTCAATGCTCGGATAAATAGCTGTTTCAAGGATATCCCCTCTTCAACAGCACGAATCTTCGCACTTTTCATTAAATCATCGGGTAAATCAATGGTTGTTCTCATGTAACCATATTAGCATATTTACATATTGCTGTCAATATTTAATATTTCCTTTGATTTTTTAACAATCGAATGGGTTGGTTTTTTTGTATTTTGGAAGCGGTTCCACAAACTAAAAACAATACTAATTACAAGATGCAAGAAGTAGCAGAACAAGCCCTTTCGTTTGAACTAAACGAAGACCAAAAAATGATCCGCGACAGTGTTCGTGATTTTGTTGAGCGCACCGTTGCGCCAACCGTAATGGAGAGAGATGAAAGCAAAAAATTCCCCCACGATATTGTAAAACAACTTGGCGAATTGGGGATGTTGGGAATCTATCACCCTGAACAATATGGTGGTGGCGGATTCGATACACTCAGCTTCTGTCTCGCAATAGAAGAAATTGCACGCTGGGATGCCTCACTTGCACTTACTGTAGCTTCGCATACGTCGTTGGGCACCGGGCATATCGCCATTGCCGGAAATCACGATCAAAAAATGAAATATATGCCTAGCATGTGCTCGGGCGAAAAGCTCGGAGCGTGGTGTTTGACTGAGCCTGGTTCAGGTTCAGATGCTTCAGGAATGAAGACCACTGCCGTTAAAGATGGCGACAATTACATCCTAAATGGTTCAAAGATATTTATCACCCAAGGTTCAGTTGGTGATGTATATGTAGTGCTGGCCAAAACTGATCCTACTAAAGGCACAAAAGGCATCAGTGCATTTATTGTTGAAGGCAAATGGGATGGTGTTAAGCCTGGCGTTGGCATGCACAAATTAGGCATGAATTCATCCGATACTACTGAAGTTGTCTTCGAAAACGTTGTGGTTCCGGCAGAAAATCTGCTTGGCGAAGAAGGCATGGGCTTTATCGACACCATGAAAGTACTGGACGGTGGTAGAGTTGGTATAGCGGCTCTTTCTGTAGGAATTGCGAGAGGTGCTTACGAAGAATCATTGAAATACTCGATGGAGCGCAAGCAATTCGGTACCGAGATCGGAAACTTCCAATATATGGAAGGTAAATTGGTTGATATGGCAACTGAAATTGATGCTGCTCGACTCTTGGTTTGGCGTGCTGCTTGGTTAAAAGATTTGGGCAAACCATACACTAAAGAAGCATCGATGGCTAAACTATTCTCCAGCGAACTTTCTGTTCGTGCTGCTTTAGAAGCCGTGCAAATTCATGGAGGTTACGGATATACCAAAGAATACCATGTAGAGCGATTCTTGCGCGATTCTAAACTGATGACCATCGGTGAAGGTACAACCGAAGTTCAACGATTGGTGATTGCCAGAGAGTTGAAGAAAAGCCTTGCTTAAATGTTAGAGTGTAAGTGCTAAATGTTGAATGAATGCTTTTCTTGTTCAGCATTTAGCGCCAAACATTTTTTCTTTTTTTCTTCTTTTAAAACAACACTATTCTTACCATCCAAATAAACAAATAAGCCTAATTGTAATAGCTCATGGCTAAAAACCTATTCAACATCGACGACGCGCTACTATTTGAATCTGAATTGGGTGAAGAAGATCGCCTGATTATGGAAACCGCTCGCGATTATGCTCAATCGAAACTAGAGCCACGTGCTTTAAAAGGAAATACCGAAGAATATTTCGATCAGGACATCGCTCGGGAGATGGGTGAAATGGGATTATTGGGAGTGAATATCCCCGAAGAATATGGTGGAGCCGGAGCGAGTTATACCGCCTATGGATTAGTCGCTCGCGAAGTAGAACGCGTTGATTCCGGTTATCGCTCATTTATGAGTGTGCAATCGTCGCTGGTGATGTACCCGATTTCGATTTTCGGCACCGAAGAGCAGAAGCATCGTTTTATTCCAAAACTGGCCGCCGGCGAAACAATCGGTTGCTTTGGGTTAACCGAACCCGATCACGGCTCAGATCCCGGCTCGATGGTAACCACTGCGTTAAAAGTGGTTGGCGGTTGGAAACTAAACGGCGCCAAAATGTGGATCACCAACTCCCCGATTGCCGATGTTGCCGTAGTTTGGGCAAAAGCGAAAGAATCGCCTTCGGATGAAGGAGTAATTCGCGGATTCATCGTAGAGAAAGGAATGAAGGGCTTTTCGGCTCCTCACACCAAATATAAAATGAGCTTACGCGCCTCAGAAACCGGCGAGTTAGTGTTTGATGATGTGTTTGTGCCGGATGAAAATGCTTTTCCTGATATCAAAGGGCTGAAAGGTCCGTTCATGTGTTTGAACAGTGCCCGATACGGAATCGCATGGGGAACCATCGGTGCAGCAGAGTTTTGCTACCAGAAATCCAGACAATATGTGCTTGACCGTAAGCAGTTTGGAAAGCCATTGGCTGCGAATCAATTGATCCAAACAAAACTTGCCAACATGCTTACCGACATAACCGCTATGCAAATGCTGGCGCTTCGATTGGGTAAACTTAAAGACGAAGGGCGAGATCATCCTTCTATGACTTCCCTCGCAAAACGAAATAATTGTGGCAGAGCTCTCGAAATTGCCCGCATCGCACGCGATATGCACGGTGGAAACGGCATCACCGGAGATTACCGAATTATCCATCACATGATGAACCTGGAATCAGTGAATACCTACGAAGGCACTTATGATATTCATGGATTGATCTTAGGTCGTGAAATAACCGGCATTCAATCTTTTACACCAAAGGGATAGCATCATAAAACTCAGCTTTTTACTTTCGGCTTAAAAGGATAAAGTCATGATCCAAAAAATTGCATTCGGTTTACTCGCGGTACTCGTAATTCTTCAGTTTTTTCAAATTGATAAAACCAATCCGGTTTCCAATCCCGCGAATGACTTCATGAACATCGCCAATCCACCAGAAGAAGTGGCAACGATCTTGAAAACAGCTTGCTACGATTGCCATTCAAACAATACTCGATATCCTTGGTACACCAATATTCAGCCGGTTGCCTGGTGGATTAAGGATCACATTGATCATGGGCGAAGTGAGTTAAATTTTTCAGAGTTTGGAACTTATTCGCAGCGCCGTGCCGATCATAAGCTGGAAGAGTCAGCGGAATACATTTTAAGTGAAGAAATGCCTCTTCCATCCTTTACCTGGGCACATGCCGAAGCTCGATTAACCGACGAAGAAAGAACATTCTTAGCCGACTGGTTTGAAGAGCAACGCACCGTTCTTTTTCCGGACACTAGCTCAACGCCCGAGCCAAGTAGCGGACGCTAAAAGTGGAATCCCTGTTGCGGGATATCAAAAACTGTACGATTTGTTCGGAACATTTACCTATAGGCCCAAACCCTGTTGTTCAGGCATCCGAAAAATCCAGAATTTGCATTATTGGGCAAGCGCCGGGTTGATAATAATTTAGATGTTTGCTCGAATGAATTATAGCAGCATTGAATTAAATAAAGGGCTGAATTCCTCAACCCTTTATTGTATTAATTATTCTGAACCAAACTGTGCAAATAAAGCAGGTATAACCACCATATTCAGTAAGGTAGAACTTGTTAATCCACCCAAAATAACCTGAGCCATTGGTGATTGGATTTCATTACCTGGTTCTCCAACGGCTATTGCCAGGGGGATTAAAGCAAGCCCCGCAGTAAGTGCGGTCATCAGGATTGGATTAAGTCGCTCCATTGATCCTTGTTTAATTGCTTGCATAAACTCCTTGCCCTCTGATAGAAGTTGTTGATAATGAGACACCATCAAAATTCCATTTCGAGTGGCTATTCCAAATAAAGTGATATATCCAACCAGTGAGGCAATCGAAACGATACCACTTGTAAACAGAACAGTAAAAACTCCACCAATCAAAGCAAAAGGTAGGTTTACCATTACTAGTAGTGCTGTTTTTAGAGAACCGAATTCCAGATAGAGTAACAAGTAAATACCTAGAATAGAAATGATACTCAATAATGAAATTGTTCTGGTTGCTTGTGCTTCGCTTTCAAACTGCCCCCCGTATTCCACAAAATAACCTTGTGGTAAAGAAACGTTTGTAGCAACCTGAGCTCGTATTTCATCAACCGTACTTCTAAGATCACGACCTGATACGTTGGCAGAGACCACAATCTTACGTTGTACATTTTCGCGACTGATAGTGTTCGGCCCACTTCGGGATTCTACACGAGCAAGTTCCGATAAAGGTACAACCACTCCGCTTTCTAGATTGAACTTTGTATTTTGAATCGTTTCAATACTTCCTCTGTGAGCCTCATCAAAGCGCACTGATAAATCAAACATCTTGTCGTCTTCAAGAATTTGAGAAACCGTTTCACCGGCAAATGCCACATCTACCATCTCAGCTAAATCTCGGATAGTCAATCCATATTTTGCAAGCGCAGAACGATTTGGCAGAATCTGGATTTGCGGAACATTTTGTTGTTGTTCCACAGAAAGATCAACCACACCATCTACAGTTTCCATCTGCGCTCGAATTTCCTCTGCTTTAGCACGTAACTGATACAAATCTGAGCCAAAAATTTTCACTGCAATATTTGCACGAGTGCCAGATAACATGTGATCAATTCTATGGCCAATAGGTTGCCCAATGGTCATATTAGTTCCTGGTATTACACTTAGGCTTTCTCTAAGCTCACTAAGCATTTCTTCTTTCGAAGAACCCTCTGGTACCTCAAACTTGGCATCAATTTCAGATGCATTCACGCCTTGAGCATGTTCATCAAGTTCTGCCCTTCCGGTTCTCCTTGATGTAGATACAATACCCGGATGTTCAAGAAGTATTCGTTCGACTCTGCTACCGATAGCATCAGATTCATCCAATGAAGTTCCGGGGATGGAAACGGTGCTTATCACTAAGGTACCTTCGTTAAACTCTGGAAGAAATGACCTCCCCAAAAAGGGAACCACTATTACTGTCCCGACAAAAAGAACCAGTGTTCCGATAAGAATACTTTTCTTAAAGTGAAGAGCTACATCCAACACTTTTTCGTACCCCGACTTAAGTTTTTTGGTGAACCAGCTTTCCTCAAGTTTGCCTTTTAGCCCTTCATTACGAAGAAGGTAATAGCAAAGCGCCGGGGTTACGGTCATAGCAACAATCAGAGAAGCCCCAATTGACACTATATATGCCAGCCCTAGAGGTCGTAGCATCCGCCCTTCCACACCACTCAAAAAGAACAATGGAAGGAAAACTATTATAATAATCATTGTTGCGTTGATGATGGAAGACCGGATCTCTTTGGACGCTTCAAAGATCACATCAGTGGATGCTTTTTGTTGGGCTTCAAGTACTTTTGAATTTTCTCTGAGCCGTTTAAATACATTTTCGACATCAATAATGGCATCATCAACAATTACTCCGATGGCTATAGCCATTCCTCCAAGTGTCATCGTGTTGATCGTGATGTTGAAGAACTCGAGCACGAATACAGATGCTATTAGAGATAACGGTATCGCTGTTAATGAAATGAGTGTGGTTCTTAAGTTAGCAAGAAACAGAAACAAGATAATGATGACCAAAAATGCTCCGTCACGAAGAGCTTCAATCACATTTTCTATTGCCAACTCAATGAAATCTGCCTGTCGGAATAAATGCGTATTGATAGTAAAACCTTCCGGCAGGCTTTCCTCGATTTCGGAGAGAACTTCATCTACTTGCTTGGTTAAAACAAGGGTGTTTGCTCCCGGTTGTTTTTGAATGGAGATGATTACAGCAGGTTCGGCATTCACAGATGCTTCACCAATCTTGTCAGCGGCTGTTATCTCAACGGTTGCAACGTCACTAATTAAAATAGGGCGGTTATTACGTTCTTTAATTACAGAATGCTCTAGGTCTTGAACTGTATACGCCCGTCCAATACCACGTATGGTATATTCCTGGCTGTACTGCCTGAAAAAACCTCCCGAGAAATTCTCATTGGATTCCTCCACTGCAACTAATACTTCATGCAAGGTAACACCATAAGCTTGAAGCTTTTCGGGATCAACCTGCACCTGATACTGTTTTTTACCTCCTCCAATCGGAATAACCTGAGCGACTCCCGGAATAGCTAACAAGCGCCTTCTGACTTCCCAGTCAGCAGCCGTTCTTACTTCTACTTCGGAATGCTCGCTGCTGTTTACACTCACAAGCATTATCTCTCCCATAATAGAAGAAATCGGAGCCATGATTGGTGGTGGAACATCTTCCGGCAGACTGGTTGCTACCATCTGGAGTTTTTCATTTACAATCTGGCGTGCCTGAAAAATATCGGTGCCCCATTCAAATTCAACCCATACAATGGAAATACCCATCGCTGTGGACGAGCGAACCCGGCGTACGCCAGTAGCTCCATTAACCGAAGTTTCTATAGGCAATGTTACCAGCCTTTCCACTTCTTCGGGTGCCATTCCATGAGCTTCTGTCATTACTGTAACTGTAGGAGCTGTCAAGTCCGGAAAAATATCTACCGGCATGCGAAGTACAACATATAATCCTGCGATTATAAGTATTACCGATGACACTACAACCAACAATCGTTGCTTAAGTGCTCCTCTAATAATTGCGTCTAACATAGTGTAATTCCTTTTTGATTAATGAGCATGTCCGTGAGAAGGAGCTTCTGATGAAAGTGATGCTAGTTTTACTTGATAAGGATTGATTGTTACCACATGCTCACCATCATTTAGACCTGAGACAATTTCAACCATGCCTCGGTCTCTGATTCCTGTAGTTACTTGTCGTTTCTCGAAAGACTCACCTGCCACATGAACAAATACAAAAAAGCTCCCTTCTTCTTCAATTAGTGAACTTTCAGAAATAGCATGGACATCTTTTTTCTGTTCCGTATCTACATACACATTGGCGAATAATCCGGTTTGCAGAGACTGAGTAGGGTTATTCAGCTCATAGATCATGGAAATAGTTCGGGTCTGCGGGTCTACACTTTTACCCATACTGATCAAACGTCCGCTCAATTCAGCAAGATCATACAATTTTTCTTCTCCCTGAATACGAAATGATGCTGTACCGGGAGTGGTAACCGACATTCTCTCAGAAGCGGGTAAATGTACGTTCAGCCATACTTTTGATAAGTCAGCGATGACAAATAACGGATCACCTACATTCACCTGCATTCCCGGGGTCACATAGGTTTCAAGAAAGGTGCCTGAGATGGGCGCTTTTAGTTCGAAACGATAGGATTCTTCAGAGTCGCCATAGCTATCGTAAGAAGACGTATCTACCTGAACGATTTCATTAATCGTCTGGAATTGAATCAATGCTCGGCGATAGTCAATTCGCGCTCGATCCAGTTCGGCTTCCGGTATGGCTTCCCTTTCAAATAATCGCTGTTTCCGATCCAGGTCTTTTCGGGCAAGTTCGAGTTCCGCCTGAGCATTGATAAACTGCTGGGCATAGTTTTCGCCGTCAGCGGATTGAATGGCCGGATTTAATACCAGAACCGATGAACCTTTACGAACCGAGCTTCCTGCAACAGGCAGGTTAGCATTCATCGCGGGAAGAATAATTCCAGAAAATGGTGCTGTAACTACTGCCTGTCCACTATTCCGTGCCGAGATTTCGCCATGAGCCTCTACGGTTCGCGTAAGGGTAGATTTATCGACTTTTGCTGTACCGAAAGGAATTTTCCATTGCTGTTCTTTTAAAAAGGAAATCAAGTTGGAATCTTCCTCTTCATGAGCAGGTGGCACTTCATCGGCAGATGCATATACAGGGATACCATTTACCTTAAGTGTATCATCAACCATCCCTTTAATAATAATGGTGAGGTCATATCGACCAGCACGGTCAAAAATAACATCAGGCCCATATATTCCCGGTATCCGAACTTCCGTTTCAGTAAGTGATCCTTCCATTCCTCGAGTTGAACTAAAAATAAATTGTACTTCCGACTCAGAAATAGCTTTAAAATCAGAAAGTCGCGTCAGATGTACTGCAAAAGTTGCTTCCTGTCCGACAATCAGTGCCGGGTATTCCATGAACAACTCAGTTTTATCCGTCCATTGGGTAATAACTCCGGCTCCTTCTAGAGCTGCATCATGAGAATGATCAGAATCTGGGCCATGACTATGTTCCTTTTCAGAAGTTTGTGAGGGTACAGGTTCATGAGTTTGATCTCCGTCTTCGCCATAGGTATGAGCTTCATCTTCGGAACTACATGCAGAAAACATCAATGCCGAAGCCATCAAGGTCAGGTTCAATAAATACTTCATAATATTCTGTGTAAGTGTAATTTGTTTAGAAATCATGATGAATTTTTTAATTATGGCTGTGATCTTCATCACCATGTGAATGTGTCTCATCTCCATGATTGTGATCATCATCTTCTTCATGTGAGTGATCCGAATTTTCTCCATGCTCATGACTACTATCGTCATCATGAGAATGAGTTGAATCTTGCGTTGCGCTTCCTATTCGTACAGGTTCTTTATCATCTCCTGATGATTGTGCAGCAGGTTGCTCATGGGTATGGTCGCCATCTTCTCCGTGAGAATGTTCTTCTTCGCCATTACATCCTGAGCAAGCTGTTAATAATAAAAGTGTTGATATCGTAAGAATTGAGAAAAATTGTTTCATTGGAATATTGTTTTATTGATTAGAAAAAAGTTTACCACCCGAAACTACATCCAGCAGAAATAAAGCCTGATTGTATTCAGAGATGGTTTGATAAAAAAGTGTATGCCCGGTTACATAGGCTTCGGTTGCATCCAGTAATTCAAGCAGCGAATATTCGCCTTCCTGATACGAAATTTGGGCTGTTTCCAGCAGAGATGCATTTCCTGAATAGCTTTTCAAATACTCCCATTGTTTTTGAAGAGAAGTTGCTTTTTGGTAGGATGAAGCTATTTCACTACGAATGCGAATTTTTTTGAGCTCCAGTTCTGTAACCGTACTTTTAGCTTGCGCCCGGGCTTTAATTACATTCCCATTGTTCTGATTGAAAATTGGCAACTTTACCGAACCTCCTATCACAAATCCTTCAGAACCATCCGACTGGGTTTTGTAACCAAAATCGAGGGTCAGGTCCGGAAAGCGTTCTTTTTGCTCAACAGAGAATTGTAAGTCTCTAGCAACCACCATCTGCTCTACTTGTTGAACATCGCTACGGTTTTGTAGTGCGTATTCTACTAGCGATTCCTCGGTTTCGACAATGGGGGTAACTTTGAAGTTTTCAGAAAACTGAAGGTCTTCGCTTCCATCGTACTCCGAAATAAGAAATCTTATTAATAGGGTTTTTGTTTGAGTTAGCTCTGTCTGAATTTCATCGTGCATCTTGAGATATTTGCCATACTCAATATTGAAACGTTGAAGCTGGTTGGCAGAATACAGTCCCTCTTCTTTCCTGGCTAAAGCCGACTCTCTTGCCTGCTGAACAGACTGCAATGCTTGTTTAACTACGGCTATGCGCTGTGATAAATACCAATTGGAAGCATACAAAGACTTCAATTGGCTTATTAATATCTGCTCCCGATACTCAAACTCAAGTTGTGCGGCGTTGGATAATGCAGCAGCACTTTTGTTTCTTAGAAAAGGCTGCCCCAAAAGCTCAAGTGGTTGAGATATTTGAATAGTGGTTTCATCGTATTCAGGTGAACCAGCGTTTAAGCTTTCATGGAAAATGCGGATTTCAGGATTTGGGTATGCTTTATAATTTCGAGCATTTCCTTGTTTGATCTCCTGATCATAGGACAACAGCATCCTATCTAAGCTGTTTTGCCGATACAACTCAACAGCCTCATCAAGCGAGATTGAATTGGATTGTGCATGGATCAAAGTTGGCAAACACATCATCAATAGAACGACCATTACCTTGATCCGGTAATTGGATAAAATCATGATATAGATTTATAAGTTTTTAGGTATAAATAAGACGGGCAGGTACAGCGTACCTGTATAAACCTATGCTAAAGGAGGGGCGCGAAGAGAATGAGACGAAGACAAAAATTCGGAGGAACTCTTATCTGGCGGGGGGAGATCAAGTTCATATACGATAACTGATCCAGTATGGATATCCCAATCCTGAATAACCATCACAAAACTAATCTTTAAATTAGAATATGTAGCTAACAAATTGGTTTGTGATAACACACCAAATAAATCGACTTTTGCGATCTGATGATTATCGTTTTCTTGATCTGAAGTATGTTGACCTTCTTCACTAGTATCACTTGAATGATCGTGAGCATGAATTAATACATGCAGATCACCATGATCAAAAATATGATCAACCATTGAATGGATATGAACTCCATTACCAAACAACACGCACGCTAAACTTGCTACGATTAATAGCTTGGCAGATATTTTTGTTATGCTATGCTGTTTTTGAAGTTTCACAAATTCAAAATAGACTCACTTGTTCCAAAAACCAAATATATGGTTTGTAAAAATTAATAAACTCTTAAGACTTTAACCTTAGTCTGCTCCATTCTAGCCTTTAAAAGGAAAACCAAAAATACTCACCAGTACAACAATCCTTCCCATCCATAATGTGCTACTGTCAGGCAAGATTTCTTAGATGCTCGCCTAAGATTTTTCTTCATGCATTCAAACAGAAATACTAAAACATATAGGCACACAAAAATAATTTCGTTTCCGATTAGGGGATGTTCCCTTTCACCGTGTATTACCGATGAACACAAACTGTGATTTTGAATTCTGATCCTGAATTGTGAGTCACAATGTTATCGAAGAGCATCGGGTGATAAGCAACGACCAAGCATCAACCGCCCGATGCTCACTTTTAACGACCATCAGTACACAAGAACTTTAGTACCAACAAACCCGAGATGTAAAAGGTATGTTTTGAGCGACATACCTTTTTTATTTAATACTTAAAATTGAATAACTTGCTGTAAATAAATCGGCTATTTGAGCAGCACATACTTGTTGGTAAAAAAATTGAAAGACAACACAGTTACATTCGGAAAACGCTTTTTCTCTATTGCAATCGGCTTCATTCAGTCTGTTAAATTGATCTGTTTGATAGCCCTCTTAACTGTATTCGTTGGCACAACTACCAGTGAAGCTCAGAATTTTGATGTAACTCGAACCAACGTAACTTTTGATAATGGCAGGTTCACACTTCATGGCGAATTAATCATTCCTGATACCGCCCAAAACGCTCCGGTTTTAATTTTTTTAGTTGGATCGGGAGCCAATTCATCGCACCGTACTTTGTATAAAGAGTTTGTTGAAGAAAACCTTGAGCAGCTATTTTTGGAAGAAGGTTTTGCACTTTTATATTTCGATAAGCGAGGGGTTGGTAAAAGTGAAGGCGCTTGGCAACGCACCGATTTATATGAACGCGCATCGGATGCCAAAGCAGCAATCGACTTCTTAAAAACCCAGGGCAGAATCGACACCAATCGAATCGGAATTGTGGGACACAGCCAGGGCGGATGGGTAGCTCAAATAATGGCCGACCGTTACAAAGATGAGTTTAAAGTAATGGCATCGCTTGCTGCACCAACTTTCGATATGCAACTCAAACTCACCAACGAATATTACAGCGATAATCTATGCGCAGGCGTACCGGAAAACGAAGCTTTCGATAAAGCTGGGAAAAAAGCAATTTCCGACATCAATTGGGTATCGTGGTTTCCGGTAAAAAAAGAATGGCGCCAACTTCGCGAACTTCGCTTTTTTGATCCAGCCCCTCATTTATTAGAAATTGACATGCCTGCCTTTTTTGCCTTTGCAGAAAACGATGCAGACGTTTATCCGGGCTGGGCAATCGGTGTGCTAAACGAAACCTTTCAACATTCTGTGCCTGAGCACTTCAGTTTGCAAATCATTCCCGAAGCCAATCACGATTTAAAAATCGCTGAGATGTGTGCAAGTTCTGAAGAAATTGCAAACGCTCCATTTTCACCATTTTTTAGGCAAGTATTTAAGAATTGGATTTTGAACAATCTTTAGTTCAATTTAGCTCTCAATATTAAACGGAGTTTTTATGACTTTTGATGAAATAATGGCCTATTTGGAAGAGAAGGGAAATGATCAAACCAAAAGTATATTGATAAAGCATGGTGCCCAAGAGCCATTTTTTGGAGTGAAAGTGGGCGATCTAAAACCCATCCAGAAGAAAATTAAAAAAGATCACGAGCTCTCGCTTAAACTTTACGATACCGGAAATTCGGATGCAATGTATCTGGCCGGGCTTATCGCTGACGAAAAACTGATCACAAAAGAACAACTGCAACAATGGGTTGAGCAAGCTTATTGGTACATGATAAGCGAATATACTGTGGCTTGGATTGCTGCCGAAAGCAGATTTGGCTGGGAGTTAGCCTCAGAATGGATTGAGAGCGACAATGAAATGATAGCCGCTGCAGGCTGGAGTACGTACTCGTCTTTACTTTCGATAACACCGGATGAAGAAATCGATACGGATTTAATTCGTTCATTAATGGACCGGGCAGCAAAGCATCTACATGAGGATGAAAACCGTGTCAGTTATGTTATGAATGGCTTTATTATAGCTGCAGGAGCTTTTGTTGAATCACTCACCGAAAAGGCGATGAGCTTAGGTGAAAAGATCGGAAAAGTGAAAGTATTTATGGGTGAAACCAATTGTAAAGTCCCTGAGATTAAGCCTTATCTGCAAAAAATGGCTGATAAGGGATACATCGGCAGAAAGAAAAAAATGGCGCGGTGTTAAAACCAGCGCATTCGCTCGATTACATCGCCTTGTGTGATCCGGTCAACCACATCCATTCCTTCCACTACTTCACCGATTACCGTGTAGCGTCCGTTTAAATGCGGTTTCCACTGATGCATGATGAAAAACTGACTTCCCCCAGTATCTAATCCTGCACTGGCAATCCCAACCACTCCCCGATGGTACATGGTTTCGCTGCCTTCGGTGGGTACTACAAAATCAGGACCTCCAAAACCGTTACCTGTTTCTACATCTCCACCTTGAATCACGAAGTTTGGAATCACACGATGAAATGGAGTTCCGTTGTAAGCTCTGTCTTTGATCAAGGCATTCATCCCGGCAATAGTCACAGGAGCTTTAAACACATCAAGTTTTAGGGTGATGTCCCCTTTTGCCGTTTCGATGACCACATAAGGATTCGCCGAAATTTTCGCTACGCGCTTCCAGTCCGGTTTTCTGAACTCTTTGGCTCCACCGGATTCAGCTTCAACATCCCAGCCTGTGGATGAAAGTGTGTTGTTCAATGCAGTATTATCTTGCTCAGCCAACTCTTGAATAAATGGCTCAGCTTGATCTTTATATCGCTCGAACAACACGTTTGAATATGCCTGAAAAACTTCTACGTCTTCGGGCAAGGAAAAGCTCCGTAAATGACGTTCCAATGAGCCATAATCTCCTTCTTCAAACAACAAACTGTCACCTACAAAAGAGGACAGCGAAACGGCTACACTTCGATCTTGCATCTCAAAAGCATTGTTGATAATCGCTTTAACATCGTCAATCAATTCAACTTTGCCCTCTTCACTTAAAGCACGCCACCAACTAGAAAGCCCTTGAATTGCATAAAATTTCAGTAGATAATTTTCTTTCTGTAAATCTTCTGAGAAGGTATCCATCATTTCATCATCAGAATAAACTTTCCCTAAAATCTGATACTTGATGCCTTGCAGATAAGGTTCATTCTCAGCCAATGCTTGCATCTCATTAAAGTATCGCTCGGGTTCATTGATAGTATTAAAGGCGGTCATTCTCGCAGATGGATCCCGATAATCGACCAAAGCGATTTTATTCATGATGTCGCTGAATAATCGCTCGGCAATTTCCGGGTGTTGCTGAATTGCCTGCAGCGCTGAAATCTGAACATTTGGATTCCGATGATTTAGTAAGGCATTCAAAACTATGGGTGATCGTTCTGTAGCTTCGTTTCGAGCAATAGCTTGTGCAATTTCCACAGCAAGTTGAACGTCCATCCGTTCGAATTTATCGAGGGTAAATTTTAACAGAACTTGATCTAGCTGATTTTGAGAAAGAATCCGCACAATACTCTGGTTACCGGCTTCACCAATCGGGTAATAATTTTGCCATTCGTTGATCAAATATTGCTCTGCCTCGGGACTAAATGACTTTCGCCCACGATAATATCCATATAAATATGCTTGCGTAATCGTTGCCTTTTTAGTTCCTAAAGCATGATCAATGAGTTGAAGTTCTTCCTCTGTTGTCAATTGAATTAAACGAGATCGTGCCCCTGTTGCATAGGCCAATTTATAATCGAAGGCTTCATCCCCTGTTTTCTCTTGTCGGATGAGCAATTCAAAAGATTCCCGGTTTCCTTGCTCAGTAAACAGCGTTAGTAAGCCACTTCGTAAATGTGGGGATTGACGCCATAATTGATGGAAGTAACTGAAATGTTTGTCATCTAATTCTTTAAACCAAAGCGATGCCCATGCCGACTCTGTATTGGCGATCATCACTTTTTGAATCTGCAGATCAAGATCTTCCACTTCAGAGTTCATTATTCCTCGCCAGGCTAATGATCGCACAACCGAATCAGGATGATCAACAAATTCGAGGAGAGCATCTCCATCACGGGTATAAATATGTTCATACACTTGCGGATACTCTTCCGTTAAAATCCGCATCGACTCGGGATCCACCGTAGTGCAAGCAATCTGCAAAAACAAAAAAGTACCTATAACCCACTTATACATATTTTGCACACATTTTTTATTGCAGTTCATTTATTTTCTCCTTTACTTACACATGTTTTATACATTAAATCACTTTGCTATGGATAATGCACATTTAACCAGAAAACAGCAGGAATTTTTTAACTACATCCTCGATTATAAAAACGAGCATGATGTTTGGCCTACCTATCGGGAAATAGCTGAATTTTTTGGCTACAAATCTCCGAATTCTGTAACCCAGAACATACAGGCTTTATTAAAAAAGGGATACCTAGTTAAGAAAAATGATGAGGAATATGATCTTCCTCCCGAAAAGAAAGCCGCTTACGGTTCTGATGTTCAGGAAGAAGGCATTCCGGTGCGAGGCTTAATCGCTGCTGGTTACCTACAAGAAGCCGTTGAAGCTGATTTGGGCAACATCACTATGTCTACCTTGTTCCCGAATCTGGATAAACTTTTCGCGCTCAGAGTTTCAGGCTTTAGCATGAAAGACGCCGATATTTACGATGGCGATTTTGTTCTTTTGATGGATACAGAGTTGAATAATGGTGAGATTGGCGCAGTGCTATATAATGGTGAGACAACCTTGAAAAGAATTTTTTGGGATGAGAATGGCTTACGCCTGGAAGCCGCAAACGAAGAATACGACGATATTCATGTAGCTCCCGATGTTTTTGAAGAGGTTCGCATCATCGGCAAATACATAGGTCATGTAAATAGACAAGGCTTTCAACGAGCTGCAAGCAAAGTTGCTTGATCTCTTAGAAAATTTAATACGGTAACTCAACTTTACTTTTGAAATAAATAAATTAGTGCCGTATCTTATCAAGCTCTGAAGAAATCGCAAAATTAAGATATTTGATCATGTACGCGGTCGTAAAAATTGGCGGACATCAATACAAAGTTTCTGAAAACGATACTCTTTTTGTCGACAGACAAAATGTAGAAGGTGATACAGTTACTTTTGAAGATGTATTATTAATAAAAGATGATAATGGAGTTAAAGTTGGCACTCCAACGGTAGATGGTGCTGTGGTAAACGCTACCTTACTTGAAGAAGTGAAAGCCGACAAAGTTTTAGTATTCAAAAAGAAGAGAAGAAAAGGCTATCAGAAAATGAATGGCCATCGTCAAATCATGTCTCAGATTAAGATTGACGGGATCTCTCTAAACGGTGCAAAAAAAGCAGCTCCTGCAAAAGCAGAGAAAAAAGCTGATACTGCTGAAGCAACAGAAAGCACAGATTTATCTTCTATGACTGTTGCTGAACTAAAAGCACTAGCTAAAGAACGAGGCCTTGAAGGTTATAGCAGCTTGAAAAAAGCTGAACTAATCGAAGCCCTCAGCTAAACCAATAACTTTAATCGAATAATCAATGGCACATAAGAAAGGTCAGGGTTCGACCAAAAACGGTAGAGATTCTGAAAGTAAACGACTTGGTGTAAAGAAATTTGGTGGAGAATATGTGAGAGCTGGTGGCATTATCGTTCGTCAGCGTGGCACAAAATTTCACCCCGGTTTAAATGTAAAACGTGGAGGCGACGATACTTTGTTTGCCGTTGCTGAAGGTCACGTTTCATTCAGTACTGCACAAGGCGGACGTAAGTTCGTGAATGTAGAAACTGCCTAAATAATTTGTTAGGATTTGAAAAGCCGCGCTACAACAGCGTGGCTTTTTTTATATTTGCGATATGAACAATCCAACCATTCCGGGGCTCAACATCCCTATTCGCAATATTTACTGTATTGGTCGCAATTTTGTGGACCATGCTAAAGAGATGAACGCCGAAACGCCTAGCTCACCAATCGTCTTTTTAAAACCGACTTCATCCATTTGTTTTGATAGCTCTACGGTTTTCATCCCCAAGCAAAGCAATAATGTGCACCACGAAGGTGAAATTGTATTGGCAATTGGGGCTTCAGGGAAGAACATCACTGAAGAGAGCGCTACAGATTATATCTCTGGTATCGGTGTTGGTATAGATTTTACCGCTCGTGATCTTCAAGCGGAAGCAAAGAAAGCCGGACTTCCGTGGTCGGTGGCAAAAGGGTTCGATGGATTTGCTCCAATAAGTGAGTTCAAACCACTTTCGCATTTTGGACCTGATACCATACAAGTAGAACTTTCTGTAAATGATCAAGTGAGGCAATCCGGCAACACAGATCAGATGATATTCTCGTTTCAGAAATTGATTTCTTACTTGTCTACCATTTTTACATTACAGCCCGGAGATTTAATATTTACAGGAACTCCTGCCGGAGTTTCCGCTATAGAATCCGGTGATACAGTTAAGGCTAGTCTTCCAAATCACGAATTATCTGTGAGTGTAACCATTCAGTAATGCGAACTTTTCTTGTTCTCAGTTTTTTTACGATTCTATCTACTTTTCAACTTTTTGCTCAAACTGATGACTACATCTGGCCAACAGATGCGAGTCCTTATTTGAGTTCTACTTTTGGTGAAACGCGCTCAGCACACTTTCATTCCGGTTTAGACATTAAAACCTGGGGGCGCGAAGGCTACCGAGTGTTCGCTAGCAAAGATGGTTACCTCAGCCGAATGTCAATTTCATCACAGGGTTATGGTCGTGTGCTATATCTCATTCACGATGACGGTAGTGTAACCGTTTATGCCCATTTGCAACGTTTTATCCCTGAGTTACAAAATTACATCGATTCTATTCGATTAATCACTCACACTTTCGAAATTGATGTTAACCTGCCAAAAAATAAGTGGGTTTTTGAACAGGGTGATATCATCGGATATACCGGTTCAACAGGTGTAGGTCCACCTCATTTACACTTTGAAATTAGAGATGGAAATGACGTTGCGATTAATGCCTTACAAACAAATTTGAGTATTGAGGATACCATTGCTCCGCGAATCACCTCAATGTTAATTTTGCCTATGTCAGATTCAACAACGATAAAAGGCAGCAAGTATCCGAGAATTTCCTATCCCGAAACTAATCCAGACGGAACGTTAAATTTTGGTGAAATTACTGCTGATGGTCCAATTGGAATAACCATTTCGGAGTATGATGGCGCTAACAATGTGACCAATAAATATGCATCGTATAAATTCTCACTTTCTCATAAAGAGGACACAATATTTAGTAGCACACATCGATCATTTCATTTTGATGAAGCCAAAACTATGCCCTTAGATCGGATTCCAGCCTACTCATCCTCCCGCAGATCTTACCAAACCCTATTTTCCGACTCACGAGTGAACGTCCCTTTTTATAACACAAAATGGGGTAATGGTGTCATAGTTCCGGATTCACTAACCAGAGAATACAGATTAACAGTTTCCGATATTTATGGAAACGAAACCATTGCACGTTTTGAAGTTCAAAAGGGTACTAAAACTCCTTCTGTGATTGTGCAGGATGCACCCGAAATCGGGAATTGGTATTGGAGAAATGATTGGGTGGTTCAACACAGCAGCTCAACTCTTAATCTAAAAGAACCTGATTTTGGTGTCCCATGGGATCAAGCGTCGGATCAACAGCTGCTTTATTACAATGGCCACGAGATTCTATTTTATCGCATTAATCCAGATAGTTCGCATACTTTTTGGACTCCGGATCGAAATGTTAAGCTTCATATCCCAAGCGGTAGTACGTTCGATGAAATGAGTGTCGCTGTATTTACTTCAAGGTTTCAAAGATTTCCGTCACTACAAGTTCAGCCTTATTCCGCTCCGCTGCGCAATAAGATCCATATTCAATACTATGTTGATCAGATTGACACCTTAGGATCGAATCCACAATTGTTTCATTTTGATCCGATCAGAGAGCGATTTTCGCACGTATCATCACGCTTAATTGGGAATACCATCCACGCACAGACCAATGCACTCGGTGAGTTTATAGTTTTTTCTGATGCAACTCCACCTTCCATAAACGGAGTTGAGTTAGTGCAAAAAGAATGGGGAGATTGGCAGGTTGAAGTGTCGGTGAGTGATGAATATTCAGGCATCGATTTTAAAAGAAGCGAAATTCGGGTTAATGGAATTCGCGGTATCACAGAATATGATTTCGAAGAAGATTTGTTGATTTACATACTTCCAAACTTCGAGCCGGAAAAAAGAAACCGCATTGAAGTTATTGTAAGCGACAATGCGGGTAACTCTGATTATCAGACGTTTATCAAATAGAAATAGAATCTATTTGTAAGCAATACAGCTGATTTCAACCATTACATTTTTCGGAAGAGTTTGAACCGCAACCGTTTCGCGCGCCGGTGGATTTTCAGTAAAGTGAGCGCCGTACACTTCATTTACTGCTCCAAAGTCATCCATGCTATCCAAAAAGATTGAACATTTCAGCACTTTTGAAAAATCGGATCCAGCAGCAGTTAAAACCGCTTCAAGATTAGACATTACTTGTTTAGCCTGAGTGGTTACATCATCGCCAACAATCTCCATTGTATCGGGATCTAAAGGTATTTGTCCCGAGCAATAAATGATGTTGTTGTGAACAGTAGCTTGGCTATATGGACCGATTGCAGCCGGTGCTTTTTCCGTTGAAACAATTTCCTTCATTTTTGATACTCCAATTGCATTATTTTTAAGCGAACAAGATCTGCGATTAATTGCAGAAAGTTCATTATATGGTTACTTTTCCTAATCTAGTAACTATTTCAATTATACACACTCAAAACACTCGCAATGAAAAAGCACTTTTATAGTCTCTTTAGCGTGTTTGCTCTTACTTTTCTACTTATTAGTTGTGGATCTGAGAACGAGTTAATAACACCAATTAAGCAGGGTATCAATTCTCAAAATTATGACGCCGCCCTTGTAGCCGCAGACTCGGCAATCGCAGCGGAACCTACAAATGGTCAAGCAAACTACTACAAAGCATATGCTTTGAGCCGTATTGCTGCAAACGAGCCGGTTGTAACTGATCGTAAGCCAATTTTGGTTGACATGAGAGAAAACCTAATGATTGCACGTGAGAAATTCGATGCAATGGAAGAGCCCCCATTTGAAGCTGAACAAATCACCGAACTTACTATCGAGAGCTGGAGCCGTGAGCACAATGCTGCCATTGGTTACGCTACCGACGATAGTGTTATGGCCTCTGTTGATCAACCTCTCAAAATGGCTATCGCGCATCTTCAAAATGCAGTAACTATCAATCCTGATAGTGCACTTTCGCATGACGTACTCGCTCAAATCTATCACATGGATGGTAATTATGCCGGTGCATCAAGTTCTTTAGTTAGAGCTATCGAAATTAGAGGTGAAGCTGACGCTGCCGATTACGATCGTTTAGCATCTTATTACTTTATGCTTGATGATTATGATAAAGCACTGGAATCAGTTAATACTGGCCTTGAAATCTATCCAGACAGCGTATTCTTAGTGCAGAAAAAAGCAGATGCTCTTTTCCAAACCGGCCAAACTGATGCAGCTCTTGAAGTTGTTGCTGAGCTTATTGCTCGTGAACCAAATAACCCGCAGTATCACTTAGTAGTTGGAACTCAGATCTATCAGCGTGTTCAGGAATTAAGTGATGAATATCAGCAGAACAACGATAAGATTTATGATCTTAAAGCCGGATCAGGTAATGATGCTGAGATCGAAGCTCTTCAAGCTCGAAATCAAGAAATTCTTGAGATGCAGGATGATCTTACAAACCGTGCTGAAGCTTCACTCTTAAATGCGATTGAGCTAGATGACTCAAATCCTGTAAGCTTTAATACACTTGGTATTCTTTATCAAAACAAAGCGGCTGCCCTTTTCGAGCAACGTAATATGACTACCGACAATGACGAAGCTGCTCGTTTAGATGAGTTAGCACGAGCAGAAGCTGAAAAAGCTATGCTAAACTACGAAAGAGCTGCGGAACTAAATCCTGACGATCAAGGTATTTGGGAAACACTCTTTAGAATTTACACATTGCTCGACTACCGCGAAAAAGCGGAAGCAGCGATGGAAAAAGCAGGCATGTAATGCACACTATCTTATCTAACAAGATTCAATACTCCCGATTTGCAGGCCTTGTGCTTGCAATCGGGTTTTTTTTAGCATGTTCATCATCAGCGCCAACCATATCAACAATGGTAGATGGACAGCAATATACCGAGGCGCTAAATGCAATTGATGCATCCCTCTCCGATAATCCGAATCAACCTGATTTATTAATTCAGCAAGGTCAGATTTACCTGATTCTGGCTGAAGATGTTGATGTTTTTGATCGATCTGAATTCTACCTAAATGCTGTAGCCTCATTTAACAGTGCTTCAGAAATGGACCTTACAAACGATCAGTCGATTACAATTTCTAACGAACTTAACGCTGCCTGGGCCAACGAGCTTAATACAGGCACCGATCTGTATGAAAATCAAACTGCAGAAAACAGAATTGATCTAGCGATTGCACATTTTCAGAATGCTACGATTCTAAATCCACAGGATCATAAGGCATATATGTCGTTGGCGGTAGCTTTATACAATTCGAACAATCTTTCCGCAGCAATTGAAGCCCTAAATGAAGCTCAAACAACATTAGAAGACGTTCCCGATAAGTTGTATGAGTATCTTGGATTTCTTCACTTACAGAATAATAATTCTGAACAGGCAATTTTCTATTACGAACTCGCCAACACTGATGTAACCGCGAATAAGAACATCGCCTTTGGTTTAGTAAACACTTACATCCTTAATCAACAACGCGAAAAAGCAGTTGATTTATTGGAGCAGTTAGTGATTCAATTTCCGAATGATGCTCGAGTGCGTAATGTATATGGTACTCAATTGTTTTTTATTGCTGAAGGCATTCTGGAAGACTTAACCGATGCATATATCGCAAACGACCCAACTTATATCGATCAGCTAAAATTTGAAGCTGAAGGTGTAAGTGAACAAGCTGAAGAGCAGTTGATCAAAGCTTACGAACTTGAAAGCACCGAGCAGGAATATGTGCAAAGCTTAGCCGTTTTTTATAATAACATGACGGCCATGTATCTCTCACTTTCGGCTATTTCTGCTGATGAGGATAAACAATCCTTTCTGAACAAAGCCGAATCTTTACTCGACTTTTCCATTCAACACTATCAAATCCTACTTTCGATGCAACCGGGTGATCCCGAAATCAATGCCAGCATCGAGATGTTAGAAAGGCTAAAAACCAATCGTTTTAGCGACTCTTAATTCCTATGAAATTTAATACAAAAGCTATCCATGCGGGGCAAAAGCCGGAGGAAACTTCCGGTGCAGTTATGCCCCCTATTTTTCAAACTTCTACGTTCAAGCAAGCCGCACCAAATGTGCATCAAGGCTACGACTATGCTCGCGTAGGAAATCCAACAAGAACTGCACTCGAAAAACTAATTGCAGGCCTTGAAGGGGCTGATGAATGTGCTTGTTTCTCTAGTGGAGTAGCAGCGATGGATGCTTTGATGAAGATGTTTCGCCCGGGCGATCATATTCTTTCTTCCGATGATTTATATGGCGGTTCCTATCGGTTATTTACCAGTATTTTTGAGCCATATGGTATCGAATTTACGTTTATCAATATGACCGATCTTGACCTTGTTAAAGATTCGATTCGCCCAAATACTAAGATGATTTGGATTGAAACGCCTACCAATCCCCTGCTTAGAATCGTGGATTTAAAAGGTCTTATTGATATCGCAAAAGAACGTGATATACTTTCGGTTGTTGATAACACATTTGCCTCGCCCTATTTACAGCGCCCATTAGAATTTGGTGCCGATGCAGTGTTGCATAGTGCCACAAAATACCTTGCCGGTCACTCTGATGTGATACATGGAGCGGTTGCCAGTTCTCATCCGGCAATTATGGAAAACCTACGATTTCAAGTGAAAGCAGGCGGCGCTGTTCCAGGCCCAATGGATTGTTATTTAACACTTCGTGGAATTAAAACGTTGGCCGTTCGAGTTCAACGTTCGGTTGAAAACACAAAAAAGATCGCAACTTATCTCGATCAACACCCAAAGGTTGGAAAGGTTTTATATCCCGGGTTAAGTCACCACCCACAGCACGAACTTGCGAAAGCACAAATGGACGATTTCGGTGCCATGCTCTCCTTTACGTTAAAAGATAATTCGATTGAAGCAGCTACCAAGTTTATGAGTAGCACCAAACTCTTCACTTTAGCTGAAAGCCTTGGTGGGGTTGAGTCTTTAATAAGTAATCCCGCATCGATGACGCACGGATCCATCCCAAAAGAACTCCGTGAAAAATCAGGTTTAGAAGATTCTTTGATTAGAATATCGGTTGGAATCGAGGATGTAGAAGATTTAATCGCTGATCTCGAGCAGGCATTTTAATCCGTTTTTTTCGACGCATTTTTCTATCTTTCGAACCCGCTAAAAAAGCGCTTTTTTAATTCAAATTTCCCATCAGAATATATTCATGAAGAACGTAGTAATTGTTGAAGCAAAACGAACTCCAATCGGAACTTTTGGCGGTGCATTAGCATCTTTCACCGCTCCCGAATTAGGAGCTATGGCAATTCTAGAAGTAGTTAAATCAGCCGGTATTAAAGCTGATGATGTACAAGAAGTTGTGATGGGTAACGTATTGAGCGCCGGAATCGGGCAAGCTCCAGCAAGACAAGCCGCAATTAAAGCCGGACTTTCTGAAAAAACTCCCGCTACAACGGTAAACAAAGTTTGTGCTTCCGGAATGAAATCCATCATGATTGCCGCTGATCAAATTATGCTTGGTCAGGCTGAGATTATGGTTGCCGGTGGAATGGAAAGCATGAGCAATGTGCCTTATTACTTACCGAAACAACGATTTGGATCAAAATATGGTCACGTTCAAACAGAAGATGGCATCCTTAAAGATGGCTTGTGGGATGTGTACAATAACTATGCTATGGGAAATGCTGCCGAATTGTGTGCAAAAGAATGCAATATTTCGCGTGAGCAGCAGGATGAATTTGCGATCGAATCGTACAAAAGAGCTTTAAAAGCATTTGATGACGGCGATTTTGATGGAGAATTAATTAAGGTAAAAGTTACCGATCGCCGTGGAAATGTGACTATGGTTGAAAAAGATGAAGAGTTAGATCGTGTAAACTTTGATAAGGTGCCAACACTTCGCCCTGTTTTTGATAAAGAAGGAACTGTAACGGCAGCAAATGCTTCTAGCATTAATGATGGTGCTGCTGCTGTCTTGCTAATGAGTGAAGAGAAAGCCAATGAACTTGGTTTGACTCCAATCGCCAGAATAGTAAGCCACGCCAGCGCTGCAAAGGCTCCCGAATGGTTTACCACGGCCCCTGCTGATGCTATCCCTATTGCTTTAGAAAGAGCAGGTAAAACTAAAGACGACATCGACTTATTCGAAATTAACGAAGCATTTTCTGTGGTTTCTTTAGCAAATAACCAAATTCTGGAATTAGATCCCGCGAAAGTAAACATCCATGGTGGAGCAGTAAGCATTGGCCACCCAATTGGTTGCTCCGGTGCTCGCATCGTGGTAACTCTTCTGCATGCGCTAAAGAAAACAGGTGGAAAGTTTGGCTGCGCAGGCATTTGTAACGGCGGTGGTGGTGCTTCAGCACTTGTTGTTGAGATGCTCTAATTTTACTTAGAGCATTGACATTATCTCGTTACAGAGCTATTATATACCGAAACGCAAACTAACCCTGTATTACCATACACATCGCTACTATTTTTTAACTTTTTTTGAAATAAGCAGAGTATGGAGAAATCTCCTCTCTTTACCATTAATAAAACAGGTTTACTATAAGCAATACCCGCTACTGTAACGACTATTAAGTCACTAACATTAGATACCATAATATGCGTAGAAGTCTCTTCTACCTGATATTATTTGTTTGCGGGAGTCCATTGCAGCTTTTCGCCCAACAGTTTTATCCGATTACCGATACTGCTGAGTACACAGAGTATGTATTGGAAAATCCGGATCTACTGATCGCTCCATCGTATGAGGTTCTAGGGGATGCTGCATCTGCCAATCCATTTCAAATTATAGAACAACGCATTTCTGAAAAGGATGTGATTCTGGATCGGGATCAGATTCTTGGATTAGCGCTTTCAACCGATTCGGTTGGTGTAACCGAGTTCATGAATACAGGAACGATGCGAAACAAGCAAGTTGCATCACTTAGAATTCACGTAGCTCGTGCAGGGGAAAACAGCACTTTAGTAACTGAGTACCTACGCATCAGAGTAAAAAAACCAGTTGAACGCAATCTACTCTCTAAATCTGTACGTGGCGCCTCAAATACCGATCACCCTTTTGCCACCGGAACATGGTTTAAAATCCCGGTAACAAAAAGTGGCATTTATCAACTCAATTATGAATATCTGCAAGTCCTTGGAGTAAATGTTGATCAGATTAATCCGCAGAATATCCAACTTTGGGGCACAAACGGATTTATGTTGGCAGAGAGCAACAATATTGCACGACCAGAATTTAAACAGCTTCCAATCTTGGTAGAGGGAGAAGCCGATGAAAGTTTTGACAGCAACGACCGTGTATTATTCTATGGTAATTCACCACATAAAGTAAATAGAACCGAATCTAGTTTTAACCATAGTATTCATCCCTACAGTAACACTAGTTATGTATTTTTAACCGTAAGTAGTGAATCAGGTGAGCGTTTCACTTTCGAATCTAATTCAGGGTCGGCAGTTTCAACTATTACCAGCTTTACCGATTTCATTTGGAAAGAAGAAGAGCTCAACAAAGCAGAAGATCGCCAACGAAGTGGCCGATATTGGTTGGGACAGCGGATTCCGGCAACTGCGCAAAACACCGAAGTAACCATTTTCCAGGATACTATTCCGGGTGTTTCTGTAAATCAAAGTTTAAGAATTTCAGGAAGAATGTACGCTCGTGCACTTCGAACCACTAATTTTAGTGTGGATGTAAATGGCACTAACCTCAGCGAGTTTAGTATTAGTAGAGTAAGCGGTGGGTATTTATCGTACAACGGTGATGCTGCAAATGGTCGAAATTTCAGTGGCACTATCTCGCCAGCTATCAACAATAATATCGTTACGATTACAACCACAATGAGCAATGCTGATGACGGTGCCAACGGTTTTGTTGATTATCTGAGGTTGGAAATTGAACGCGAATTGGTGGCTGAGCGAAATCGCCTCCTATTTATGCCTCCGGTCAATAACGAACCTGACGAGTTAGCCCGATTCGTTCTTCAAGGTTTTTCTTCGGAACCCATTGTACTTGATGTTACCGACCCGATCAATCCCGTAAGAATTACAACATCGGCTTCCGGCTCGAATTTCGAAATTGTAACAGCACAGGATTTCCAACGCAGAATAATTGCTCAATCAAGTTTTTATACACCTCAACCCGGTTCATTGGTACCAAACCAGAATCTTCATGGACTGAGCTCCTATCCGGATTACATTATCGTTACCAGCGAGCTTTTCAAACCTTATGCTGATGAACTAGCCCAACATCGGACTGAAGACGGCCTAACTCCTTTAGTTGTAACCCAAAATCAGATTTTAAATGAATTTTCCGGAGGAGCAAAAGATCCAACTGCAATTCGCGATTTTCTAAAATATCTATATGATCGGGCAAATAATGCTAATGAAACGCTTCCCCGATACCTGCTTCTTTTTGGTGATACTACCTACGATACTAAAAACATCGTAAAAAATGCTTACAACAATTATGTACTCACTTACCAAAGTCCGAATTCACTAAGTAGAATTGGCAGCTATGCCTCAGACGATTATTTCGGCTTCATGGATGCAAACGAAGGTGGTTTTATTAGTGGCTCAAGAATTGATATAGGAATAGGCAGAATCCCGGCCCAAACGCGACAAGAAGCACGAATTGCATTAAATAAAATCTACCGTTACGAAAATCCTGAAAATGACGGTGAATGGCAGAATTTGTTCACTTTTGCCGGTGATGATGATTTCCCCGATCGGGATACAAACAGAGATTTACACGTTTGGAACGCAGACGGAACAGCAGACCGAATGAATGTAATCGACTCGGGTTTACGCCTGAAAAAGATTTACTTATTTGCGTATCAGGAAGAAATTACGGGCTCAGGTCGTGAAATTCCTGGAGCCTCTGAAGATTTCATCAATACCCTGAACAATGGAACTTTGGTAATGAATTATTCAGGTCATGGAAATACAGATGTACTATCTGATGAGGAACTTTTTTCGATTGATGACATCCCAAGCCTGACAAATAGCGACCGACTATCAGTAATAGTAACTGCTACTTGTCAATTCGGTCGTTATGACGACATCAACCAACAATCGGGTGCCGAACAGTTGTTTTTTGCTGATAATGGCGGTGCAATTGCCAGTTTTACTACTACTCGTATCGTTTATACCAGCAGTAACCCAAATGGTGGGCAGAATTTTGCGCTGAATATTGCTCTTTCTCAGGAAATGCTCCAACGTGACGAAAATGGTCTGCCTGCTCGTTTAGGTGATATCATTTATCGAACTAAAAATACTTCGGCGGGAGCCTCCTCTAATTCCCGCAGATTCATCCTGATAGGAGATCCTGCGCTTAGATTAGCCTTACCGGATAAACCGGCTCAGCTTACAACCATCAATGATATTGATGTAGCAAGTGAAGATACTGTGCTAACTATAAGAGCTTTAGATATGGTAACCTTAAAGGGTGAAGTATTGAACTCTGACGGAACCAAAGACTCTGGGTATAACGGTCTGATTAATGTAAAGTTATTAGATGCCAAGCGAAGAGTGTCTTTACCACAAGACATTGAATGGATCGAAGATGATGGTTGCTACCTCTATAAAAATACAGAACGCGAATGCACCTATGATGTTGAAAACACGGTGTTATTCAATGGAAAAGCGAATGTAAGTGGCGGAGATTTCAGCATCGAGTTTGTATTGCCTAAAGACATCAGCTACAGCCCTGATCAGGCAAGAATCGTGCTTTTTGCACATGGTGATGATTACACAGCAGGCGGCTCGTTCACCAATGTGATCTTTAATGGTGTCAATGAAAATGCTGAGAATGATGGTGCCGGTCCGGAATTAGACATTTACTTAAACGACGAAACTTTCTTTAACGGTGATTTAACCACCGATAACCCAACACTTATCGTTGAGCTGGCTGACAGCTCCGGTATTAACGCAACAGGAACAGGAGTAGGACATGAAATAATTGCTACTATCGATACAAATCCAAAACGCACATTCGTTCTCAATGAGTTTTACGAGGGTGCACTTAATGATTTCTCACAGGGGCGTATCGAGTATCCGCTGGATGAACTTCCGGAGGGTAACTATTCGCTAAAAGTTCGGGCTTGGGATGTACATAACAACCCATCTGAAGAAAGCATTTTCTTCGAAGTAGCTGAATCAGACGATCTGGTAATTGACAAAGTGTATAATTATCCAAATCCAATGAATAATAAGACTGCTTTTACGTTCGAACATAACCAACAAGGAAATGCACTGGATGTAGACATTAGAATCTACACGCTCTCGGGCAAACCGGTGCAGCACCTTCAAGAGTATATCACAAATACATCAAGTTCTTATGCCAGTATTCCATGGAATGGCCGTGACAGGGATTATGATCGCCTGGGTAACGGTACTTATATTTATGTGCTTCGGGTTACAACAGATACCCCCGAAGGAAGAAAATCAACCGAAAAAATCGAAAAGCTCGTTATAATCAGATAATTATCTACCACATATAATTGGATCGAATCCGTTATATTTGACGACTAAACTATTTGTCATCTATGAAAAAAAATATCTTGTTGGCACTGATCACTGTGATCAGCGTTTTTCCTGCAGTAAGCAAGGCACAAATCGCAATTACAGCTGTACCGTTTCTGCAAATTGAACCCGATTCTCGTGGCGCAGCCATGGGTAATACCGGTGTTGCTTTAGCAGACAATGCAGCTGCTATGTTTTGGAACCCGGCCGGCCTGGCATTTCAGCGCGATAATCAGATTAGTTTAACCCACTCTAATTGGTTGAAAAACTTTAATGTTTCCGATTTATTTTACGATTACGTTGTTGGTAAAGTATATATAGAAGGAATTGGCACTATTGGCGGGCACCTTACCTTCCTTAATCTTGGGGAGCAAGCTGTTACCAAAGAAGATAGTCCCGAGGTAATTTCTAAATTCAATAGTTTAGAATTCGCTTTGGGTCTATCCTACGGGTATGAAGTGAGTAATAACTTTGCTTTAGGCACTTCACTGCGTTTTATTTACTCAAGTTTAGCAAGTGGTACTTCGGTTGCAGAGCAAAAAGTAAATCCCGGTAGCAGCGTTGCCATTGACTTGTCTACCCTTTACCGAACTGATTATTTTTTAATTGGAAGTAATAGAGCTCGATTCAGTACAGGATTCAATCTTTCAAATATTGGCCCTGGAATGCAATACACTGATAATGCTCAGAAGGACCCACTTCCTACATTACTTCGAATCGGTGTTGCATTCAGTTATGAATTGGATCCTGAAGGCTTTAATAAAATCAATATTGCTACTGATGTTTCAAAAATCATGGCTCGAACTAAAGATAAAATCACAACTAATAGTGATGGTTCTTTAGATACTATGCGAGTTGCCTCTGGTCCACTCGAAGCATTGGTTGAGTCATGGGGCTCATGGATTCACTTCAATGGTCAAACCAATGTGGATGTTAGTTTATTGCAACAGTTAATGATAGGAACAGGTCTTGAATACTGGTACGACGATACTTTCGCCCTTCGCGGTGGATTCTATTATGAAGACCCTAATAATGGAGATCGAAAATACGTTACTTTTGGCGCCGGACTTAGATACAATGCCATAGGCGTCGACTTTAGTTATATAAAAACACTGGAAGCCGATCATCCACTGGCAAACACTCTCAGGTTTAGCTTACTGGTCGATTTTTAGCGAATATGAAAATTCCCCTGTTAAAGATCATATTTTTTGCAAGTATGCTCTTTCTTTTTCTTATTCAATCTGTCAATGGTCAAGAGATAAAGTTCAAGAGAACTCATCCAATTTCTTTAAACACTGAAATTAGCAGATCAACCCCAGCCACTGGAACAATTAATATTGTTGCTGTGATGGTTGAATTTCAATCAGACACCAATCGTCTGACATCAGGTACAGGAATTTTTGGTTCAAATGGATTAGACGGTCTACCTTATTTGACCAGAGAAGAACAAACATTTATCGACCCACTCCCACATAATCGACCTTATTTTGAAGCCCATCTAGAATTCGTAAAAAACTATTTTCTTAAATCTTCTGATGATCAACTAACTTTTGATTATCAGGTTCTTCCTCAGGTTTACCAGTTGGATAAACCGATGGAAGAATATGCACCGATTGGTGATACGTTTACTCTTGAAAAAATTGCTGCATTGATGCAAGATGTTTGGGCAAAAGTCGAAGCTCAAGGTGGTTTTGATGCCACTGGACTCGATCCTGATAACACTGTCTTTGTAATCTTCCATGCGGGTATTGGCCGAGATGTTGAATTAACCGGAACTAGTTTAGATATTACCCCTTTCGACCTTCCCTCCATCACTTTAGATGAGAACAATCTCGCTGACTTATTAGATGATCCAAGCTTTGATGGATTTTCGATAAATAATGGCTCTTTTCGAGTGAACAATTCCATGTTAATTCCTCGTACGCAATCGCGGCGAGGTACTGATATCAGTAATAATGAAATTGTGTTTCCTCTATCTATCAATGGGTTACTTACTGCGTCTATTGGAAGCTATCTTGGGCTACCTGATCTTTTCAACACAGAAAATGGCCAGCCCGCTATTGGTCGGTTTGGGTTGATGGACGGCGCTGGATTTTTTGCCTACAACGGGCTCCTTCCTCCTGAACCCTCTGCCTGGGAGAAGATATTTTTGGGCTGGGAAACACCTATTTCAATTTCTAATGATGAGACGGATCCAATTCAATTAGCTGCAGGTTCTTTGGATCAACCAAACAGCATTGCCAAAATTGAACTTTCATCCACCGAATATTTTCTGATTGAAAACCGCCATCGTGATCCCGAATTAATTGAAGAAACAGCGGCCAGCGTCACCATCACAACGCGGACTACAGATGGCAATCTGGTTGATAAAACATTTACAAATCTGGATGAAGATTTCATCTTCCAAGCGGCCGGTTTTGACACCCTGTTGGTACCGGGAACCATCGTGGATGTGAGCAATTTTGACTGGAGTCTTCCGGGCGGACTTGACGTAGGCGAAGATGGTGATGCCGGAACCGAAGACGATCGCCACTTAAACGGCGGAATATTGATCTGGCACATTGATGAAGGCGTGTTGGCGCAACAACTCGATCGTGATCGAGTGAATGCAGATGAAAACCGCCGTGGTGTAGACCTAGAAGAAGGTGATGGAGCGCAAGACATTGGCAAGAGCGTTGGCCTACTAGATAACTCACCAACTTTTGGATACGCCTTTGATTTCTGGTGGGCTGGAAACGACTTCCGCGTAATCACCCAAACCACCGAAATTGATTTGAACCCGGATAACATTTTCGGTCCGGAAACCTATCCCAATAACAATTCCAATTCTGGGGCCCGTTCAGGTTTTGAGCTGTACAATTTCTCGGATAATCTGCCTGTTGCCAGTTTTAAAATTCGGGAGGTTGGCACTGAAGATTTAGATTTCATTCAGATAGGATCAAGTACGCTAGACGGTCCATTTAGCTTTGGCACACAAGAAGAATTATACCATGATTACTTTCCTTTATCGATCTCTGTTCAGAACTTCAGGAACGATACCGTGGTGGTAATTCCGTCAACTACGAGTCTATTTTTGAGTGACTTAACCGGCAATAACCCATTTAGCTCTTTTATATTTAGAATAAATGGAGGCGTTTATACTCAGCCTATAAATATTGAGAACGAATTCATCGTTTTGTACTCAAGGGAAAACGCCACAACTAAATACGACAATAATAATCCCGGCTCAATTACCGCTACAACCTTGATTGGTACAAGCGGTTCTGATCAAATCGGACCTGAATTCGGATTTGTAAGTTCTCAGGATGGAATTAACATCGATTATGATTTCAATAATCTCTCGATTCATGTTCGCTCAGGAAATCAATTTGAAACTAACTCAGGCTATGAATTCCGCTCTGAAATCATCAACAGTAAGTATGTTGGGATAAACGGAAACACCATTGAGTTTGTAGGTGAAAGCATCCCGGATTATTTCGCTGATTACGATCAGCGTTTGTTTGCAGGAACCATCGAAAGCAATCTCGGCAATTTTTATTACCTCTTCGAAGACGGTCGTTTTTCTATTGCTGATCCATCCAAGTCAGAAGCCGTCACACCAATTTTTGAGGAAGAACAAGCAGAATGGCCCGCAATTGTGGATGAAGGCTACATCTACCGAATCAACCGCACCGACAACCAGATTGAAGGCTATAATTTCAACGGTGCGTTGCTAGCCAACACTCCCATTTTAGCGCCGGATAGCATTCAATTTATCGGAACTCCGATCATTGCCGACATCACCGGAGACAACCGACAAGATATATTAGTGGTGGGACAAGATGAGTACTCCGTGAATATTTTTGCCTATGAAACCGATGGAAATCCGATCGAGGGCTTTCCGTTATACGTGGGTGGTGCTGTTGGAAGTGATGTTCAGCCGATTCATCCTGTTATGTTCGAAGATGTGCTCTATGCCGTTAGCCATACCGGTGATTTACGTGCATGGAGATTCTTAAATCACACATCTACTCAATGGCCGGGGCGTTATGGCGAAAATCCTTATAACAAAGTTTCTGCCTACATCGAATTTGAGGAAAACACAAATGCTGAGTTTTCAGTATTAAACAAATCAGAAACCTATAATTGGCCTAACCCGGCTAAAGATGAAACCAATATCCGATTTGAGTTGGAAGCTGCCGGCACCGTCGACATAACCATCATCGACTATTCCGGTCGAGTGGTTTTTGAACGTACAGTTCAAGCATTTGGTGGATCGCCGGAAGAAATAACCATCGCTACCCATAATTGGGCGAGTGGCGCGTATTTTGGTCGCGTTGAAGCCAATGTAAACGGGAAAACCGAATCGAAAACCATCAAAATTGGAGTGGTGCACTAATGAGATTTAAACGCACATACCTCCTACTGCTACTCAGTTTGTTTTGTTCGATGTCGGCGTATACCCAAACCAATCCTGAGTTTTACGATTACAGTTACAATCACCTGCAATGGTACACCATCGAAAGTGATCACTTTATGGTTCATTTTCAGGAAGGGAATTCCCGATCGGCCCAAGTGGTGTCGCGAATTGCGGAGGAAATCTACGATCCGATCACCGAATTGTATCAACACGAACCGAATTCTAAGGTGAATATCGTGTTGAAAGACCGCGAAGATTACAGCAACGGTGCTGCATATTTCTTCGATAATAAAATCGATATTTGGGTGCCTTCGCTTGATACGCCATTGCGTGGTACCCACAATTGGATGCGCAATGTAATCACTCACGAATTTGTGCACATCGTTCAAATTCAGGCTGCTATGAAGCGTAAACGAAAGATTCCCGTGCTTTATCTGCAATGGCTTTCCTACGAAAAAGTTCGTCGACCCGATGTGCTCTACGGTTTCCCAAACGGTATTATTTCGATGCCTTTTGCTTCGATCAATGTCCCGGCCTGGCTGGCTGAGGGAACGGCACAATATCAAACCGAAGACATCAAATACGATCGCTGGGATGCCCACCGCGATATGATTTTACGAACCCGGATTTTATCCGACACCTATTTCTCGTTGAAAGAAATGGGCACCTTTAGTTCCAAAACCAGCATAGAACGCGAAACGGTGTACAACCAAGGTTTTGGCTTTGTGATTTATCTGGCCGAGCGCTTTGGTGATGATGTGCTTCGAAAAATCTCTGAAGCTTTAGGTGAAAAGAATGTGTTTACGGTAGAGGAAGCGATCGAAATGGCAACCGACATTCCCGGTGAAGAAGTCTTTGAAGATTGGATCGCTGAACGGCGTGCTCACTACGGAGCTGAATTCAATGGCTTGGTTCTATCTGGTTCAGAATATGTTGAACCTAAAGGATTTTTCAATTTTTATCCAAAGCTGGCTCAAAATGGTAATCGACTAGCTTATTTATCAAATAAAGGTCGCGATTATTCTTTGGCCTCTTTGTACATCATCGATAAAGGTGATACTACCAGTATAGAAAAAGTGGAACAAATTGATCCGGATGCACATCAACACGACCATGAACAACAACTTTCTGTAAAACCGGCCATCCCATTTATCGCTACTTCCTTTTCGTTTTCTCCTGATGGAAATCAAATTGTGTACTCGGTAAATAAGAAAAATCAGTATGGTGAATCATATCGTGATTTGTACGTTTATGATATAACATCCAATGAAAATAAACGTCTTACAGAATCTGCCAGAATGCAATCACCTGCATGGGGTCCGAATGGTGATATTGTAGCAATTCAATATGAATCCGGAACTCAAAATTTAGTTCTGTTTCACCCGGATAGTGCAGAACATCGTACGCAACTTACCAATTTCAGTGATGCAGAAACTATCTTCACCCCAGTTTGGCATCCGAACGGACGAGAAGTCTATTTTTCTTACGCTGATTTTGGGCATCGAAGCATTCAGAAAATCAACCTCGACACCAAGCGTATCTCGCCGGTTTTGGATGATGTGTACACCGATTATCGAGATCCTTTTATTTCTGCTGATGGTATGAAGCTATATTACTCTGCAAGTCACAACGGTCGCTTCAATATTTACCGACGGGAACTGATCACACAAGAAAACAAAATGCTCACCAATGTGTTAGGTGGTGCATTTATGCCATTTGCCACTGCTGGCACCTTGTATTTTTCGGAGTATGAAAAAGACGGATATAAAATTAAAAAACGAGCGATTTCAGAATCTGAATTACCCTCATTTTTCCCGCCAAAACGTATTGGTGGCCAAATTGGCGATACCGAAATCACGCTTAATGATTTCAACGATAAAGACATCGATGCATTTGGAGAAACCGCCGAAGCCATTGCCGATACCGGAACATATGAGTTCGATCTTGAAACGTTGAACGCCTCGAACGAACGGAAATACCGCGAATATGAAGATACTTTTCTCGATTACTCTTTCTTCCCGGTGCTCCGTTTTGATAATTACACGAAATTAAACGGCTCGAACGGCGCGCTTTTACGCCAGGGTGAGTTTGGTAAACTTGGTGAAAATCTGCTACGTGATATGAAACCCGGAGTCTATTTCGCCAATCGTGATGCCATCGACAAGCTGTCGCTGTTTGGTGGTGTGATGCTCGGGCTCACATCAACCCCAGCTGAGGATATCGGCGACTTTTTCTCTCCCAGCAGAATGTTCCGATTAGATCGCGACATCTTTTTCATGGCCGAATATCGTGGCTTACCATTTATCAAAAAGAGTTGGTCGCCCACTGTTTCTATTGAAATCTTCAATCTTCATCGAAATGTGAAAAATGGACTAAGCATTGAGGAATTCCCTTGTACTTCGTGCATGCCCGACACCACCAATGTTGATATTGGATATGAAATCTGGGAGGCAAATCTATTCTTCCGATCGAAATTGAGCCGGCGAAGTTTGCTAGAGCTGGGCATCGGCTATTCTCCCTATCAGGTACAAACCGATAATTTCTACTCACGGGAACTGGAAACTCTGATCAGTGGATCATCCTCTGAATATTATAAAGCAACTACCCTTTCAGCGGCATATACCTTCAATTATTACACCTATACCGTTGATGCAGACATTGCCCCAATTGGGCTAAAAGGCTATGTACGATATCAATATCAACCTGCTCAGCTACTTGAAGAGTACCAGATTAAAGATGGTTCGCTAATTCCAATCTTTAAAAAAACGCGAAATCAGTCCACCGAGCTACATATTCGCTATGGATTTAAAACGGTAGGTAATCAGGCATTTCAGGCCAGAGTTCGAGGATTCACTTATTTCAACGACCCCAAAGATTCTTTCTACACCGATTATGTGGGTGGATTTTTAGGAATGCGCAGTTACCCGTTTTTTGCCATTGCCGGTAATCAAACTGCATTTACAAGCTTGAGCTGGTTTATGCCCATTTTCAAAGACATTAATACTCAGGTTGGTCCATATATGTTTGATAAAATGTATGCCCGCTTCTTTTTCGAAACAGGCAATGGCTGGTTTTTGGGTAACAGCAAGGGTTCGGAAACCGCTCAAAGGCTAAGCACGGGAAATAATCTAAAAAGTGGTGTTGGTGCTGAACTTCGAATGGCTTCCAGCGGATATTATTTATTCCCCCTTAAGTTCTTTGTGAGTGCCAGTTATGGCTTTAATGACTTCTCTGTTACCTTACCCGATGCCTTCCAAACCGGTACAAATAGCAACACCGTTCGTTATGGCAGAGAAGTACTGTTTCATTTTGGTTTAACTTTTGATTTTGAGTTGTTATGAGAAATCTCATTCTCTTACTTTTGCTTTGTTTTTTGGGTTCTCCAACTTTTGCTCAACCCGCAAAGGCATATTTAAGTGGTCCAATTTTCTTAGAAGACACCCTTAGTTTTGATCAAAGTTTTAAAAGTGAACTCACTTTTGTGCCAAATCATTTTAATCTTGAATCCGAATCTACTTCCTTTTTTGACTCTCCAAGAACACGTCCGGGAATTGCGATGCTCTCATCGGCAATTATTCCCGGTAGCGGGCAAGCTATTAATGGGAAATGGGGGCGGGCTGCAGCTTATTTCCTAACCGAAGCCATTAGTTTAGCTTACTACTTCAATCAAAATACACAAGCTAAAAACAATGAACGAGCTTACGAAAACTACGCCGACCAAAACTGGAGCCCTGTAGCATATGCAAAATGGCTAGTTGATTATTCGGTAGCAAATGGATTAAATCAAGATTTAAATGAGTTCCTTACCTTAAACCAATTAGTTAATAATTTAGAACCTGATTGGGAAAAAACTTCAAATGATTGGATTAAACTTGGGCAACAAGGCTTATTACTTGTAAGAGCTGTAGAAGTTCGAACTCCTTTTATAAAGGATGATGGAACAATAAGAAGTGAGTTTTCGCATATTTTACAAGATTTCGGCTCGCAACAATATTATGAATTGATGAGTAAATATTATCAATTTCAGCCGGGTTGGAAAGATTTTTATACCTCGAGAACTGATCCAAATGGGCGTTATTATGGCACAGGCGGTAATAGTTTACCTTTTACTTATTCATGGGATAACTCGATGATTTCTGCAGATTTTATTGAAGGTAGAAATAGAGCGTATGAATTTAACCAGAACTATCGCAAGGCCGGGAACATCCTCCAATTTCTAGTGGTAAATCACGTGATATCAGCGTTTGATGCCTTCTTCACTGTTAAGCTCAAAAACAGCAGATTAGAAACTCAGGCAAATTTGGTTGGTGAAGAATCAGTTTCGTTGATCTGGCACTTTTAACATCCTCGATCTTCTCGTATTTTTAACCATGCTTAAAGCACTGCTTACCAACAAATATCTTTACATCATCATATTCTCAGTCATCGTGATTGGCTCATTAACTTTACTAGCCATCGATAAGGTGATTATGCCGGAATACACTAAGTACAACGAAGGGGTAACTGTACCCGACGTGACCCGAGTTTCGCTCGAAGAAGCTGAAGAAATGCTCACAAGCATTGGACTTCGGTTTGAGGTGGCGGATCGACGAGCAAATTCAGCTTATCCGGCCAATTACGTGATCGATCAAACTCCTACTGCTTCGATTTTGGTTAAGCCGAATCGAAAAGTGTATTTGACCGTGAATGCCGCCGTTCGCCCAACTGTGGAAGTGCCCAACGTGGTGAACCTTTCCCTTAGAAATGCACAAGTTCAGCTCCAAAATTATGGACTTTCAGTAGGCTCGATCAGTTATGAATCTTCGCGTTTTAAAAACGTTGTGCTTCGTCAAAGTATCGATGAAGGCAGCATTGTTGATCGTGGCGCTACTATCGATTTGGTGGTAAGCGATGGACTTGGCGATAAGATTGTAGAAGTGCCGGAAATTATTGGTCTACGCTTGCCCGATGCACAGTTGAAAATCAGAGAAGCCGGATTACGAGTGGGCGAAATCCGATTTCAACCGGTTAAAGAAATTGCACCAAACGTTGTGCTTGATTTCACGCCTAAAGTAAGCACCTTAGTTGAAGGCGAAACGCTTACTCTCGTTATCTCAGAACGATTCGATGTAACCGAAGAAGTAGAAGGTGGTGTGGTTTTCACCGATTCAACAGGCAACAACAATCAAATTCCCGACAAACAACCCAAATAAATTCATGAATTTCAATCTGCCGATTCTGGCTCCCTCCATCCTTGCGGCCAATTTCCTTACGCTGCAATCCGACATCGAACAAGCAATTAAGGGCGGCACGCAGTGGATTCATTGCGATATCATGGATGGGCATTTTGTGCCAAATATCAGTTACGGTCCTGGAATTGTAAAACAGGTATCCATGATTTCTGAGGACGCTTTTATTGATGTACATCTAATGATCGAAAATCCCGATTTTTATGTTGATGAGTTTGTACATGCAGGCGCAGATTTGATCTCGGTTCACTATGAGGCTTGCCCTCACTTACACCGCTCTTTGCAGAAAATTAAGAGTCACGGCATCATGTCTGGCGTTGCTGTTAACCCGGCCACGTCTTTATACAACATAGAGCCGATTTTAGCCGATGTAGATATGGTGGTGTTGATGAGTGTGAATCCGGGATTTGGCGGACAGAGTTTTATTGAGCAAACTTACCAACGGCTTCAGGAACTTGTTGATTTACGCGAAACCGGCGAATACGGTTTTCTTATTCAGGTGGATGGTGGGGTGAATCTTAAAAATATTGCATCAGTTAAAGGAGCCGGTGCAGATGTTTTGGTAGCCGGTAGTAGTGTTTTTAAAGCCGAAGATATCACCGCGCGCGTGCAAGAGCTTTCTGCACTGATTTAATTTAAATCTAACGACTAATAATTATCGAAATCGAAGATTCCAGAACGTTACTAGAACAGAAAATTGAACTTACAGGAGTAGATCCAATCTCCCTTTTTGGATTGCAGGATCAACAGCTGAGAGTGTTGGATGGAGCCTTTCCTGAAACTAAGATCAACGTTCGTGGAGAACGTGTAAAACTTACCGGCCCCTCTCAAGAAGTGGCCATCCTAAAAGAAGTGATTAGCGGGATGATCGAAATTGTATCCCGCAAAAATAAGATCACTAAAGACGATGTAAACACGCTTATCACTTTGAAATCGGGTCAGATGTCGCGAACGGTTGAACCTATTGATATTGGTGATGGCGAGTTGATCCTGTACACTCACAAAGGTCAGGCGGTTTTAGCTAAAACTCCGGGGCAAAAAGAAATTTATAAGTCATCGGCAAAGCATGACATCGTATTTGCGATCGGTCCGGCTGGTACCGGGAAAACGTACACTTCGGTAGCTCTGGCTGTTAAAGCATTGAAAGAACGCCGAGTTGAGAAAATCATTCTTGCTCGCCCTGCCGTTGAAGCCGGTGAAAATCTTGGTTTCCTACCCGGCGATTTGAAAGAGAAAATCGATCCATATCTGCGCCCGCTTTACGATGCACTGGAAGACATGATCGATCAGGATAAACTAAATCTCTATTTACAGAAAAATGTGATTGAGATTGCTCCGCTGGCATACATGCGTGGACGAACTCTAAACAATGCGTTTGTGATATTGGATGAAGCTCAGAATGCGACCAATACTCAAATGAAGATGTTTCTTACTCGGATTGGGTTTAACAGTCGTGCCATTATCACCGGTGATGTTACCCAGACCGATTTACCCAGAAAGCATCAATCGGGACTTATTTCGATTCAAAAAATCCTTAGTGAAGTTGAAGGCATCGACTTTGTGTATCTGGACGAGAAAGACGTAGTTCGACATCGTTTGGTCAAAGACATTATTAATGCTTATGAACAGCATGATGCGATGAAGGAAGAGTTGAAGGAGAAGAGGGAACAGAGGGACAGAGGGACAGAGGAATTAAGGAGCAAAGGAACAAAGGCTTAAAGGTACAGAGTGATTGAGTGACAGAGTTACATAGTGACTAAGTTTCAAAGTGAGATCGAATTAAAGTATGGGAAGCGTAAAAACACATCGAGATTTACAGATTTGGCAGAAGTCGATGGATTTAGTGACCATCATTTATGATGCTACAGATGACTTTCCTACCTCTGAAAAATTTGGTCTACTTTCACAAATCCGTCGAGCTTCTGTTTCAGTTCCTGCAAATATTGCTGAAGGATTCGGTAGAAGGTCGAATGGTGATTTTAAGCGATTCTTAAATATCTCGATGGGCTCACTTTTTGAACTTCAAACTGAAATTGAAATTTCAAAGAACTTAGGATTCATAAGTGAATCAAAATTTGAAGAACTTTACGACTATACCCGCGAAGTAGAACGAATGATGAGTAGCTTCATCCGTACCTTACAAACCTGACACCAAAAACTCTGTAACTCTGTAACTCTGTAACTCTGTAACTCTGTAACTCTGAAAACTCAAAAGACATACGTTGCGCCGCTTTACGAAGGCACTTTCTCTGTTGGCTTGGATAAGAAATTTATTCGGATTCCTAGAGATGGTCGCCCGAACCGGGCTTCGCTAAAGATTTCCCTAAATCCTTTTCTGATTAACACCCAGGAAAAGAAGATTCTTTTTGATGCAGGTATTGGGGAGTTTGGTGAAGAAACCGGGCCGAAAATTATTCGAGAAAACCTCGAGAAGCACGACATTCAGGATTACGAAATCACCGATATATTTCTGAGTCACCTGCACTACGATCATATTGGTGGATTGGCCCATCGCGATAACGGTTTTTGGGAGCTAACTTTTCCCGAGGCTAAAATTTGGGCATCGCGAGCGGATTGGGAAGAAGTTCGAGCTAAAGAAGAATATTACGACGAAGAGAAAACGGAATTCATTGCATTTTTGGATGCAAAAGCCGATTTCCATTTAATGGACGAAGTGGATAATCCCTACCCGGAAATTCATATCGAGACGATTGGCGGGCACACAAAGCACCACTTGGCATTATTCTATGATGATGGCGAAAACAAGTACATGAAAGCCGGTGATGTGATTGCAACACGTAGTCAGATAAACCGTAAATTTGCCGCCAAATACGATTACGAACCCGAGGTGAGTCAGTCGCAACGTGAGCGATTAGCTCGATTTGCCTACAAAAACGAGTACTGGATTTTGGGATATCATGATGATTATCATCCCGTTGTAAAAATTACTGGCTACGACGAAAAAACGGGCTACATTACCGAGCCGATTACCGATTATGAACATTCCTGAAGAAATTTTTGATATTAAAAACTGGCTGGTCAATAATGGCATCGCTGAAAAATTAGAGGCCGCTGTTATTCTAGGTTCGGGTTTAGGTGATTTCGGAAATCATATTGAAGATGCAAAGATCATCCCCTACTCCGATATTCCCGGATTTCCTCAATCTACGGTTGTGGGGCATTCCGGCTCGTTGATTATTGGTACGGTTTCAGGTAAAGCCGTGATGGCATTTTCCGGACGTTTTCATTTCTACGAAGGTTATCCATTTTCGAAGACCGTGGTTCCGGTGCAATTGGCCAAAGCATTTGATGTTAACAAGCTGATTATCTCGAACGCTGCCGGTGGTATAAATCTTGATTTTCGAGTGGGAGATTTGATGGTGATCGAACGGATTTTGCATCCCCATGTTGAGATTGACATCAATCAAACAGAAAACTGGCCCGAAGAATTGAAAGCGAATTCTAAACGGGTGATCGAAATTGCTACTTCAAACAATGTTCCTGTTAAAAAAGGAACGTATTTATATGTAACCGGTCCTAATTACGAAACCAAAGCTGAGATCCGAGCTTTTAGGGGATTAGGTGGTGATGCAGTTGGAATGAGCACCGCGCCGGAGTTGATGGAAGCTTACCGAATTGGAGTAAAGGCCGTGGCTGTTTCGCTCATCACCAATGCAGCGGCCGGCGTTACCGATCAAAAATTAGATCACGAAGAAGTAAAAGAAGCCGCCGAAATGAAAAAAGATGAATTCGCGAAGTTGGTGATCGGGTTGATTGAGAGGTTTTGATGTCAGATCGTGAAGAAATTGAACGATTCAAAAGTTTTTTAAAAAAATTATTTGGCAAAAACTATGACGAGCTAGCCTTATACGTTATTGGAATATGGGAGTGTTCAATTAAGTGTGTCAGGGGTTAAGTATCTGTCTTCGAAGTAATCTACTAAATCTCGTCGAACCGAGCT
>JAEPNO010000030.1 GCA_017643365.1 Balneolaceae bacterium
AATAGAAAATAATATACCCTGCGGACTTAGAAATGCTATATTTAAAAGAAACTCAAAACGTTTAGGACACTATTGGTTCAAGAATACCTTATCTGAACGGTGGATTATTCGATCCCGAAAAAAATGAATCAACTCAGTACATTGATTTTCCAGTAGAGTTTTTTATTGAGCTGTTGGAATTTTTCCAACAGTATAATTTTACGATTGATGAAAACAGCCCTGAAGATCAAGAGGTAGGTATTGACCCGGAAATGTTGGGGCATATTTTCGAAAATCTTTTGGAGGAAAACCGTGAAAAAGGTGCTTTCTACACACCTAAAGAAATTGTCCAGTACATGTGTAAAGAAAGCCTAATTGAATACCTTGAAAACAGTTTTGATGATCACATTGAGATTGAGTACTTCATAAAGAAACACCGGGTTTCAGATAATTTACGAGATTCAAAAAATGCGGAGTTATTGAATCGAAGACTGGATGAAATAAAAGTTTGTGACCCAGCAATTGGCTCAGGGGCTTTCCCTATTGGCATGTTGCAGGAAATTTATAAAGCAAAACGGTTCATCTATCCACATTTAAATACAAGTGTGCCATTTGACCCTGCTTTAGTAAAGAAAAACATCATTCAGAATTCTATTTATGGAGTAGATATAGAAAAAGGAGCGGTGGATATTGCACAGCTTCGGTTTTGGCTGTCATTGGTAGTAGAAGAGATTGAGCCCGAACCACTTCCTAACCTAGATTATAAAATCATGCAAGGCGATAGTTTGCTTGAGCAATATGAAGGCATTGATTTAGGTAGAATGGCGTTCATGGATGAACCTCAAGTTACCATGATCAGTGATTTATTTGCAGGTATGGCTGAGGAACCTAAAATTGACTATGAGATATCGGAAAAAGATCTGAACAGTATAAAAAATTTGGTAGCACTATATTTCGAAGAGGAAAACAAGGAAGCAAAGACCAAGATTCATAAACGAATTGATGAATTGGTTATAGAGCACATTGATAAATCGCTTGAATTCTTTGAAAATAAATTACTAATAAAGATTGCTGAATATGAAGGAAATCTTGAGAAAAAGTTAACTGGCTTAAAAGAAATAAAAAAGAAATTATACAGGGACAAGAGCAAAGAGTTTAAGGAGATTACAAAGCTTCAAAAACGTAGAGCAAATATATCTGAGTCTCGAAAAAGATTATTGAAGTTTGAAAAGACCGATGAACGCCCTTATTTCTTGTGGCACCTGTACTTTATGGATGTTTTTGAGCAGGGTGGTTTTGATGTGGTGATCGGTAATCCTCCATATATTCAACTACAAAGTGAAGGTATTCGAAAACAGGTAAATGATTATGCTAATGTTGGTTTCGATACCTTTCGCCGAACCGGGGATATTTATTGCTTGTTTTATGAGCAGGGTTTTAACCTGTTAAAGAAAAAGGGAGTGCTTACGTACATCACATCGAATAAATGGATGCGGGGTGGATATGGAAAAGACCTGAGGGATTATTTCACCACGGTTAATACCAAAAAAATTATAAATCTTGGTCCCAGTGTATTTTATAGTGCCACGGTAGACACCAATATTTATATCGGGAAGAAAGAATCATTTAAAAATAATGTTCGCGGATTTATTATAAACAAACGTGACAGCATTAAACGCTTAAAAGATGATCAATTAATCCCTCTTCCTGATGTGAGTACAGATGCTTGGGTAGTTTTGGATGAAGAGGAGCTTAGGATTAACGAAATATTTGAAGAAGTAGGTACGCCACTAGAAGAGTGGGACTTGAAGATAAATTTTGGTATTAAAACAGGATACAATACAGCATTCATCATAGACCAAGAGAAACGAGATGAGTTAGTAGAAAAAGATCCTAAATCAGCCGAAATCATTAAACCAATACTTCGCGGTAGGGAGATTGAGCGGTATCAAGCTGAATGGGGAGGGAATTACGTAGTAGCTACTTTCCCGAGTTTAAAGTTGGATATAGATGACTACCCGGTAGTAAAAGAATACTTAGAAAGCTTTCAGCCGAAACTAAATCAAACTGGTGAGACATTTATCGACTCTGATGGCAAAAAAAAGAAGTCAAGAAAAAAGACAGGGAATAAATGGTTCGAAACACAAGACCAAATTCAATTCGTAGATGAGTTTAAAAAGGAGAAAGTTATTTGGAAGCGGATTGGATCAATAATGCGCTTTGCATATTCTCCAGATGAATTTTTTGGGTTAGATAGTACCTGCATTGCTACAGGTGAAAAGATAAAATATTTGACAGCTGTATTGAATTCTAAAGCCGGTTTATACCAACTCTTTAAGACTTCACCTCAGACAGGTACAGGTGATCAAATTATAAGCAATCAAGCATTAGAACCATTTCTTGCTCCTTATCCGGTAGAAGAAGTAGAGCAAAAGATTAACAACCTGGTAGATATCATTCTCTTTATAAAAAAGTGGGACAAAACCGAGTTTGATCAGATTATAGAAGTACTATCAGCACCAACCGTATCCAAAGTATTTGAAGATTTGGTAGATCACATGGTTTATGAATTGTATTTCGAAGAGCATATGAAAGAAAAGGGAATCAATATTATAGACTTGGTAGATTTTCCAACCTTAGCCGAATATGAATCGAAAGAAGAGAAGAAAGATGTAGTTCGACAGCTCCACCAAAGATTGCGAAAAAAGGATGATGAAATCCGTAACCGGATGCTGCTGGCATTTACAAGAAGTCCAAACATCATTAAAAAGATCAATGATACTGTAGTGAAGTGAGCCTGCAAGAACTCCATATTAATAACTTTAAGTTTTTCAGAGAAGTCGACCAAGATAGTCCCCTTCTCAAAATAAACGGAAGACATGTATTGATTTATGGAGAGAATGGAAGCGGGAAATCTACTATTTATTGGGCGCTATATACGTTATTGGAGGCTAGTTTTAAGAAGAATGATATTGATATTAAAAAGTACTTTTATAAAAGGAATAAGCACAGCCTTGTCAATATTCATATTCCTACTGGACAGGATGCATTTATAAATGCGGTTGTAGAAGACTCTCAAGGAAACAATGTGGACTACAAAGTTTCCAGAACTTTCTTGAACATTAAAGGAGATTCTGATGTAATGGAGAGCAACATGGCATCAGATTTTATCAATTACAGAATATTATTTCAGTTGCATAACCGAAAGCATTCAAAAATTGTCGATTTGTTTCCTTGGTTTTATGAAGAAGTTCTTCCTTATGTGAGAAAAGACGCTACTCCATGTTTAGAAGAGTTCGAAGAGTTTAAAAATGGGCCGTCTAAAGTCAAAGATATTCATGGAAATGATGTTTACCCAGTTGCATCACTAAGAAAAAGTAAAGACCCAGCAGAAAAAAATAACTATCAAGTTTACAAAGACTACAAGAATAAGGTTAGGGTGTGGAATGTTTGGTTAGGTGATTTTTTAGAGAATACTTCACAAATAGCAAACCAGTTACTTCAGAATCATTTTAAATACAATTTTAGATTCGAGTTTGATTTCAAGCCGATCAAGTTTAATACTGAAGAATACAAATTTGAATTTGAACAGCCTGAAATTCGCATTAAAATACCTGAGTACAATGGGCAAACCACAACGCGGATAAAAAAGCCTCACACATTTTTAAATGAAGCAAAATGGTCAGCTATAGGATTAACAATCCGTTTTGCAATACTTGATATCAAGTTATATCAAGCGGATATGAAGTGCCTTGTAATTGATGATATGCTTTTAAGCCTGGATATGAAGCATCGTTATAATGTATTAGACCTGTTATTAAACCAATATGCAAACGACTTTCAGTTAATTATGATGACTCATGACAGGCATTTTTATGAGTTATCTAAAAGCAAGATTAATGCACTAAATCAATCTAGTGACTGGCTTAAATTCGAAATGTACGAGGATAAAGTTCAAACCGGAGAAAGGCCTTTATTAATCGAGTCAAAAACAAACTTAGAAAAGGCTATTTCTTTCTATAAGCAAAAAGAATTTGCTGCATCAGCTAATCACTTAAGAAAGGCTACAGAAAAATTTGTTGAAAAATTTGTTCCATTAGCTGACCAGTACAACAGAAATTATGTAAAACTTGATTTAGCAAGTCTATTAAGTAAAGCAAAAACTGAGGCAAGTAATCAAGGGTGGCCTCAAAACTTGATATCCCAAATTGATTTGGTGAGACGGACCTTATTTAATCCTCAATCTCATTATGACGTTAAAAATCCAATATTTCAAGGTGAAGTCCAATCGGGAATTGATTTGATCAAAGAAGTTGTAAATAGAACAGGCTTTAGACTCTAGAAAATGAATCGTATTGATCACTTAAATAGAATTAATGTTTTGCTTCAGAGGTTTCAGGGAGAAGTTCAGGGCCATACAGCAATGGGATTTACTGATATAAATAAAGCAGCAGAAGACGTATTGCTTCCGATCTTTAAGATTATTTATGATTTACCGAATCTTAGAAATTTGAACGTTGAAAAGGCCAATCATCCTGCTGTTGATTTAGGAGATAAAACAAATAGGATTGCTTTTCAGATTACTGGAACTACTACAGCTGGGAAAATTGAATCTACATTTAACACTTTTTTTGCTCATAAATTAGAAGAACAGTATGATACAGTTATTTTCTTTTTCCTAACTCCAAAGCTGAGTAGTTATCCCAAGAAAAAATTTCAGAAGCTTGTTGAAGGCAGGATAGAATTTAATCAGACAGAACATATAAGAGATTTTAATGATCTTAGAGACCTTATCAGCTCGTTATCGACAGAAGATATTATAAGGGTTAGAGAGCGTCTTGAAATAGAAGTCGGAGAAAGTAAAAAAAGATATCAGATCAATTATGAAAAGCTGCAAAGGAATGAATTGCTCTTTCCTAACTTGCTTGGCTTGGAGTTTCCCCAAAGCCTATTTGTAGCTGATATAAATTACGACAGGCAAGAGGTGATTAAATCATCTTGGGATACAGATCAAAGAATTAGAATGAGGTCTAGTGAGAGAAATGTTGCCAAATCAGCATTAGCTCAAGATAGTCTGGCATTTTCAGCCGATTGGATTGTTCACAACAAACAAATAATAACTTTTCATGATTTGAGCGACAAAAATATTCCATTGGTAAGAATTTGTGATGAGGGAACTATTACTGAGTTGTCTCCAGGAGAATTTTATAGGGTTAGTAAAGATCTAGAAAATGTTTTTAAAAACTTGCTTTGGCGATGCTTGCAACAGATGCTTTATAAAAATGGGATATCATATCAGCATCAAGTAGGGCTTTTTATTTTTCTTCCAGATAATGAAGGTGATGAGGAAAGAAAGGTTGAGTGGTTGCATAAAAAAAGCAATGAAAGAACAGTTTTTAAGAAAGTGATGCGCAAAAAAGATCCTGAGAGATTAGATGCATATACACACTTTGCTTTTAATACGAACTTTGAGTTGTTGGATGAGAAATGGTTCTTACAGATTCATCCAGATTGGTTTTTTAGTTTTGACGGGTATAATAAATCTGCAAATTCAGCAGATAAAGTCAAATACAAGAAAAAGAAAGAGAGTAATAAAGCAGTATATGATCACTTTAACTTTCTATCCTATTTTTTAAGAAATATACATGAGTCACAGGGCAATTTATTTAATCAAGAGAAAATAGAAAACGAAAAGTATTTCCTAAAATTCAGTAAAGTTGATCACTTGAAAAAAACCCCAAGTATAGATGATAAAAGCTGGCTAACAAAAGAGCCTAAAGAGAGACAAAATGTATTTGAAAATGATCAGGTGGAGATTCTCTTATGATGAAACTTGATTTAATAGAAGAACCTCTTTTGGAATTTGGAAAGGATACAGATATCTGTCCAAGGCAAGGTATAACAGACTTTGATGTGTTTGATTCGTCATTTGAGGATCGCCGTAAAGAGATCAACGTAGGGGCGATTGGTACTGCCGAAAATTTGGAACAGTTCAGTACATGGTTAGAAAAGTGCGAGAATTATATACCACCAAAAAAAGGGAATAAACAGCCTCGCTTGTACCCGCCATTCCCTGGTTTTAATGAAAGCACTGGATTTAAGGCAAGATTTATTTTCAATGATCGGCTGTCGAAGAAAATTTTAAATAAAGAGAATGATCTTGTAGTAAAAAACGAGCATAAAAATAAAAGAATAGAGTATGCCGTAAATCTTTACTTAAGAAAAATTGAATTTTTAGCAGAAAATAGAAATCCAGATGTGATTGTATGTATTCTTCCAGATGAGTTTTATGGAAAAATTTATCGCGTAAAGAAAAAGGACTTTGAGGAGAAAGCTGAAGAAGAGTCTTATGAGGAATCATTGGAGTTGAACTTCAGAAGAGCTTTGAAAAGTAAAGCAATGAAATACCGGATTCCTCTTCAGTTAATTTGGGAGAATAATTTAACAGAGAGACCCAAAGAACGTCAGGACGATGCTACTCGAGCATGGAATTTATGTACAGCATTATATTTTAAAGCAAGTCAAACAGTTCCATGGAGATTACCACAAAAGGATCAAAGTTCAGTTTGTTTCGTTGGAATAGGGTTTTATAGAAGTAGGGATAAAAAGACTTTGAGTACAAGTTTAGCCCAAATCTTCGATGAAATGGGCAAGAGTGTAATATTGAGAGGAACCCCAATTAATCAAGAAAAGGATGATCGAGTGCCTCATCTATCAGAAGATCAGGCTGCTTCATTGCTGATAAAAGCACTCGAAGAATATGAACGAGCTATTGACCACCTCCCAGCTAGACTTGTTATTCATAAATCTTCAAATTTTGATGAAAAGGAAATTGAAGGGTTCAGAGCTGGAGCCCAGCATATGAGGGTCAACTTTGTGGATTTTGTAACAATCATGGATTCAAATTTCCGGTTTTTAAGAAGTCAACAATATCCTCCAATGAGGGGTACAAAAATTCAAATTGATGAAAATCGACATGTGCTTTACACAAGAGGCTCAGTGCCTTTTTATGAAACTTATCCGGGTCTCTATATACCTCAGCCTCTGGAAATTCGAATTGCACAAAGTGAAGAATCAGCATTAACTATATGTCGTGAAATTTTAGAACTCACAAAAATGAACTGGAATAACACTCAATTCGATGGCAAATATCCTATCACTATTAAGTGTGCAAGAAAGGTGGGCGACATTATGAAATATTTGAAAGAGGATGAAAGGCCTGAAATTAGTTATAAGTATTACATGTAGGTTTAAATAAGATATTCATATGAGCAAGCTAACAAACAAAATTGAAGCCCATGACCGGTCTATATCAGAAGTTTTGGACGACAACAAATATACGGTTGATTTTTTTCAACGAGAGTTTAAATGGGAGGAGCGCCACATTGAACAATTGGTATCAGATTTGACCACCGCTTTCCTAGATGAATACAAGACTGAGCATGAACGTAAAGATGTAAGTAATTATAACTCCTACTACCTTGGGCCTTTTGTAGTAAGTGATAAAGAGGGGAAAAGGAGCATTATTGATGGGCAACAAAGATTAACATCGTTGACTCTTTTACTAATCTACCTCAATAATCTTCAGAAAGAGTTGGGTATTTCTGAGACGATCGAATCGATGATTTTTTCACAAAAATACGGAGAGAAGTCTTTCAATATACAAGTTGATGAACGCATTCCTTGTATGGAAAGTCTATTTAAAAATGGCAGTTATACACCATCAGAAGAAGATGACGAGTCAACTATCAATATGGCCAATCGTTATCAGGATATTGAAAAAAATTTCCCGGAAGAGATTAAAAGTGAGGTACTTCCCTTTTTTCTGGATTGGCTAAAATACAATGTGGTTTTGGTAGAAATTGTAGCCTACTCTGACGAAAATGCTTATACCATTTTTGAAACCATGAATGACCGTGGTTTGAACCTAACGCCTACTGAGATGTTAAAAGGATTCATTTTGTCTAGATTTCCAAGTGGTCAGGCAAGGCAAAAGGCGAACCTACTATGGAAGAAGTCAATGCAACAGCTTCACGATTATGCAAAGGATGAGGACCAAAGATTTGTGCAGGCTTGGTTTAGAGGTCAGTATGCAGATACTATTCGACCGGGGCGTGCAGGTTCTAAAAACGAGGACTTTGAAAAAATTGGAACTCGTTTCCACAGTTGGTTCAGAGACAATCTCGAAAAAGCCGGAATAAAGGGCGATCGCTCTGAAAATTTTGAAGCCTTTGTAGAAACGGATTTTAAATTTTTCCTTAGAGTGTATAAGCTTATGCTCGATGCAGAGCGAAACTTTAATGATGATTTAGATCATCTGTACTATATAAATCATTGGGGAATTGCCAATTCACTGAGCTACCCATTATTATTATCCCCATTGAAAACGGTTGACTCAGATAGTGTAATTAAGCAAAAATTGAATCTGGTAGCCCGGTTTATTGAAACATTTGTTGTTCGTCGCTCAATAAATTTCAGGAAGTTTGCATCCAGTTCTATCCGTTACACTATGTACACACTGGTTAAAGAAATACGTCAAAAAGAAATATATGAACTGAAAGACATTCTGAGATCCAAACTTGAAGAGATGGAAGAAAAACTCGATGGAATAAAAACTTTTCGATTGCATGGTCAAAATGGAAGGTTTGTGAAATTTCTGCTATCTCGTATGACAGCATATGTTGAACAAAAAGCTGGTATTAATTCTTCTTTCGATAAATTTTACCAAAATAAAAACGGCAAGCCTTACGAAATTGAACATATCTGGGCTGATAAGTTTATAAATCATAGAGATGAATTTGATCAAGAGACAGAATTCCAGGAAATGAGAAATAGGCTTGGAGGATTGATTTTATTACCGAGTGGCACAAATCAATCGTTTAATTCAAAACCGTATTCTGAAAAGCTTCCCCATTATATAAGGGAAAATTTATTAGCTCAATCTCTACATGAATCTGCTTATCAGAACAATCCTAATTTCCTAAATATGAAGAAAGAACTCGAATTACCGTTTCAGCCACATCCAGATTTTAAGTCTGATGATATAAAAGAAAGGCAGAATCTTTACCAGGATATATGCGAAAGAATTTGGGATATAAGAAAATTTCAAAACCAATAAAATGACCGTAAAAGAGAAAATTGAGCATTATTCGGGGCAAATAGATTCCATTTCGGAAACTATATTAAATCAAATGAAAGCAGGAGCTTCTAATTGGGAAATGCCATGGCATAAAGGAATTCCTGAAGCATGGAATCCAGTAACGGGAAAGTTCTATGGTGGTAATAACCTTTTGGTATTATGGAATGAATGCCTGAAAAATGAGTACCCAACAAACCATTGGGCAACGTTTAAACAATGGCAACAAAAGAAGAGAATTACCAAAGTTAGAAAAGGAGAGAAGGGAACTTTAATAATGTTTGCAATACCAAAAGCAGCATTTGTAAGAAAACAAGGGAAGAAGATCGAACAGTTAATCTTTGAGTTCATTAATGATGAAGAGAAAGAGAAAGCTAAAAAGAATTTTTACTTCAGATATTACTGGATATATAATGCTGCACAAATAGATGGTCTTGATCAGAATCAAGCTAGCTTGTTTGATGATAACTCTACGGAACTTGAACGACTGAAAAAATTTGTTGGTAAAACACAAGCCACCATTAAAGAAGGTGGTGACAGAGCTTTTTACTCAATTGTGGAAGATTTTATTCAAATGCCTGAAATGGCAAGATTCAAATCTTACAAAGGTGAGGTATCTCAATCCTTAAACTATTACAGCACCTTACTTCATGAAATTATTCACTGGACTGGGCATAACGATCGATGTAAACGTCAGTTCGGGTGGGAATTCGGTGATAATGCTTATGCATTTGAAGAGCTTGTTGCTGAATTAGGTAGTGGAATACTAACTACTCAGTTTAAAACTCAACCGGTTCCTCGTGACGATCATGCGGTTTACCTGAATAGTTGGCTCAAAGTTCTGGAAAATGATTTTTCTTACTTCACTGAAGCTCTAGAGCTATCTCGGAATGCAATCTATTGGTTGTATGAGAAAACAGAGATTCTTCCATTTGATTTAAAACCTCATTACGGCCGATCATTTTCTGAAAAAAGAGTAAAAGAGTGGGAAAATTTGGTAGGATAAATATATACCAGAATCTTTAAATCGGGACAATCTTTGAATTATGAAAAACTATAAAGTCAAATACACGAAAGGTCACTTAGTAGATGATGAAACAGGTAAAATGATATTCTTAAAGAGAGGTGGCACCTTTAATATACTTGGCGATGATGATCAGTTTGAAGAAAAGGATCAACTGCACACTTATAAAAAACCATTGAATTCTGATGAGAAATTAAATGCGTTGAAGAAAGAAAATGGATCGTTTCGTTTCGAAAAGATCGCTGAAGCAGGTACTGAATTTATTTACCGTATTGGGCTTCGAAAGATTACAGATGAAGATAAAGCCAGAGAGTTCTTTTTTAATGCTATTATAAAAGAGTATTTATATTTGAAATCCAAAGTTGGTGAAAAGTGGAACTTATGTGATTGCCTATGTGAAACTTCTGAATGTCTTGAAGGTGATGTTCAAATGTATGAAGATATTGAAGGAACTTCGCTGAGCAACCTATTTGGTAATGTTGTTACATTTTATTTCTCATTTCAAAGATCTACTTCATGTAATGCATTTACAACATTCTATATAAATGAAAAGACATATAATCCTACTTTAGACAATCTGAAATACAATAATTATATGTCTTTAGATAAAATTAGAAGTCAGGTTATAGAAAAGTTCCGATGACAGTTGAACAAAATATTCTGCTCCAAGCGGGCGCTTGAACTAGTAAGGCTGAAAATGAACTTAATTGAACACTAGCGTTTCTATGTAACTCTGTCCCTTAGTGCCTTTGCCCCTTTGCTTCTTTGTCCCAATCGGAGGCTTAAACCAGTTCAGGTAACCCGTTGGGACAATTCATGAATTGTCCCAACGCATGAATTTATTTTGGAAGTCTTTTCACTCTTCCTTGGTAAATATGAATTGTCCCCCACGCATCGTTCACTGCATCAGAATGGCGAAATGGTTGATGGATTGTGCATTGATTCTGCGGACGGATTTATTGATGCCTATGTTTTTCCGAACGACGAGTTTTTCTACAAAATTGAGGTTTTCGAATTTGAATTCACCTCCAAAAATGCCTTTGGCAGTTGCATGATCGATCAAAACTGAAGGGAAGGCATTGTTAAACTCAAATCGTTCGGCTTGCCTTTTCATACAGCAAATAAATAAACCCACTCGTTTTTGTAATAACTCTTCGGTATAGATTTCACAGAAGCGCTGAATTTTTTTCTGAATGTGCCCGAAATAGATAGAACCGCCAATAATTACGGAATCAAACTTAGATAAAGAGGGAAGAATTTCTTCGTCAATATTTACGACTCTGCACTTATTTATTCCGATTAATCTGCTAACACGTTCTGCTACCTCGCCTGTAGTTCCATGCTTACTGGCATATATGATGAGTGTCTTCATACCACCTCCAATTGTTATAACTTTTGGTGGAGATTAGTAATCAACTGTGAATTTCAGATAAAGTAAGGCGACCTATTTAAGATTATTCGCTATCGCTTTAAAAAAGGGGAGGTAGGGCACGCTATTCATGATTTTCAAGTCATCGGCAATGCTTCCATCTTCATTCAAAAAGCTGAATAAATCATCGATCGAATTATTCTTGAATAAGTGCATAAATACCCGATGAGAATCTTTTACAGAACTTGAAAGGATGTGAAGCAGTAATTTATCGTAATAGCGATATCGTGCTTTCGAAGGGTTTACAGCCAACGGCGATGCTCCCTCAATTAACGACTGCGCAAGTAATTGCGAGTAGCGTTGCACGCGGGTAAAGGTATAGCCGGTACTTGCTTTTGTTAAGCCGCCAACCGTACCAAGGTTATAGATATTTTTGTCTAACTGAGGTTCAAAGGGGCGGTCATCCATAGGGATGGCACCAAATTCTGTACGTCCGACTTTATATTCTTTCTTTTCGAAACCGTATTTATCAGAAATGTACTTTCGAATTTTTTTCTTGTATTCCTTTTTCTTCAAAACTTGTTCAGAGAAAATTGTGTATTCGATCAATGCGCGATTGTGGTCGAATGGGAGCACGTACATGAATGCATAGCCGTCATCAAAACTTTCATCCACATCCATAATGGTGAATGTATTGACATCAAAGGTGCCGTCAGCAGTTTCAATTTCCATCCCAAAAAAGTGCTGTAGCAGCGGATATTTTAACTGTTCCTTTTTAGCAGAATCCGGCACTATGATACTTTGAAAGATATAATCAGCAACAAAAGTCTCGCTGTTTTTTGTAACTAATACTCCTTTTTTCTTGCTTCCGTAAATATCGAGAATCCCTTCTTCCAAGAGCGTAACATTCGATTTCTTTCGAAGTTGAGTGAGCACATATTCTTTAAAGTCATTTTCACGGATACAGTAATATCCGTAATTGGTCATGTACAAAAATGAGGTGAAATCGAGTGCAGAGAAATAGGTTTTACGCCACTTTTTGTAAACTATCTCGGAAAAAAAAGGTTTTTCATCGGCCCAGAAACACCATGTTTTACTGTTGTATGGTGCAAAACTATTATCAACAACCAACACATTCCCTTGGTAATTACCTTCCGTCAGATACCACGCTAAACTTAACCCTGAAAGTCCGGCACCGGCTATAATTATATCGTAGGTGTTACTTTTCAAATTCTACATTGGTTTTTGGTCGTGTATCTACGGCAAGCTTGAAGACGTCCGGTCGGGAATAATGTCCGGCTGTATCAATAAACAGGTTACCTTCGCTTAGCTTTGATAAATCTAAATCTTCGATGATAAGTTTCGGCTCGTTAAAGAAAGGTCCGGATTGCAACTTCGTGTCAGGACAAATCACCGAACTGCCACCTCTCAGGATGAACTCTTCATTTTGGATGGGGATTTGTTCAAAAATTTCGAGCGCGGATCGATCTTCTTCCGTTTTGCATATCGAAGCCAAGCCATCGAGCATTTGTTGTTTAGTAAGCGTACATCCAACGGCTAACACAAAACACTGCCCTTCGAAGGCATAACTTTGAGAGGCAATCAGGTTGGTGTCTTTTACCATCGGCCATTGCGCAATGTGAATGTGTTCGTTTTGTTGATGCATAGCAGCGCGGGCAAGAGGCATCCAATGTTCCCAACAAATCAAGCCACCAATGCGCGTGCTTTCAACTTCGATTACCGGTAAGGTGCTTCCATCGCCATAGGCCCAAATAAGGCGTTCGGTGTACGTGGGCATCAGTTTTCGATGAACATCAACCGTCCCATCCGGCTGAAAATAGAAAATGGTGTTATACAAACTACGCCCAACTTGTTCTTGAGCGCCCATCACAATTACACAATCATGCGTGTTAGCTGCGCGTGAAAATGAAGTATAATGTGCGTCGTTGATTTCCAGGCAATTCTCGAACAATAACCGATAAAGGGCTTTTGCGGGTGGATGATCCCAAAGAGCAGCCCCTGGCGAATAATCTAACCAAACCGGATATCCGGGAAACCAAGTTTCAGGAAAAACTATTAGTTTTGCGCCTTTATTGGCAGCTTTTTTAATAAACCCCAGCGCTGTTTCGGTACTTCTTTCAGCGTTTAGAAAAACAGGAGGATGCTGAACCAGCGCTACTCTAAAATTTTGTTGCAAAGCCAGATTATTGATTTACAGTCTAGAACCATTCAGTATATTCCATCCCGTATAAAATCCAAAACAGAATATGATAGATTTACGAAGTGATACCATCACCAAGCCAACGCCCAAAATGTTGGTTGCAATGACCTCAGCCGAAGTAGGTGATGACGTGTTTGCCGAAGACGCTACCGTTAATGCTTTTGAGCAAAAAATGGCGAATTTGTTTGGAATGGAAGCCGGTTTATTTGTGCCCAGCGGCACTATGAGTAATCAGCTTGCGGTGAAGGTGCTTACCCAACCCGGCGATGAGATTTTAATCGACAAAACGGGACATATTTTTAATTACGAAACCGGAGCTACGGCTTTTTTATCGGGTGTTCAGATTCATCCCTTAGATGGAGTGCATGGCAAATTAACGCCGGAGTTATTAGTTGCTAAAAAGCGTGGACAGTTCGATTGGGAGCCATCAACAAAAGTTATTTGTTTAGAAAATTCCACGAACAAAGGCGGCGGGGCATGTTACACCAAACAAGAATTACGAGCCTTAAAGACTTTTGCCGACGAGCAAGGCTTATTGATTCATATGGATGGCGCCCGAATATGGAACGCAATGACGGCAACAGATACAGAACCTGATTTCTTCGGAACCATTGCCGACAGTATTTCGATTTGTTTTAGCAAGGGATTGGGCGCGCCAATCGGTTCCATGTTGCTTTCCAATTCCGAAAATATTCGTCGTGCCCGCCGGTTTCGTAAGATGTGGGGTGGAGGCATGCGTCAGGTTGGATTGCTGGCAGCAGCAGCTGATTTCGCAGTTGAACATCACTGGCCGTTGCTTGCCGAAGATCACCGCAGAGCCGCACTTTTTGCCGATGTAGTTTCGAAATGCAGCCAACTTTCTATTAACAGGGAATCAGTTAAAACCAACATCGTGATATTTGATGTAGTGGCAGGGGACGCCGTTCCGGCTTTGGATAAGTTAGAACAAGCAAGTATCAAAATGGTGCAATTTGGTCCAAAAACCATACGTGCCACATTCCATTTTCAGATCTCGGAAAACGAGTTTACCCAGCTACTGGAAACGATGAACGAGCTTTTTAATTAGTTTCGATTTTTTCGATATCTGAAATTAATTCCTTGGCTTGCTCAACAAAAAGCTGAAGTTCCGGCAGATAAACTTGGTAGGTCAGAAAGTAGAAAGAAGCTACTCTGTTTTTGTAATCGCTGCCCGTGGTCGCGTAGGTTGCAAACCCGGAGAAATCTCGCATTGTAACATACTCGTTCCACCAAGAGTGGTTGTTTTTCCAATAGATATAATTGTCCTCAAAATCTTGGGCTCTAAAGTCATCATCTACCTTAATTTCTAACATTCGCTCGGTGTAAAACTCTATGATCGAAACTACCGTGCTATCTTGATTACCCTCGTTAGAAGCATTGAAATCGCGCAATAAGTGAAATCCTCGTTGATCGAAGGAGATTTCAGGATAGCCCAAAATTACAAAGCTGGGCAATCCCATTTTGTTAAAATCATCGTAAGAAAGCGAATCCTCTAAAATCTGATTAAACACCGGTTCAATTTGGGAATGTTGGCGCAGAATATCATTTATTTCAGCAACGTCGTTTGCCAAATCTTGTTTTACTACACTGTAAATGCTTAATAGCTCCGCTTTTTCTTTACGGTCTTCATTCCAATTGTTGATGGATACTGCGATCAAAATCCCAATCACTACCAGAAGAACTTCACCTAAGGCGTAAATAAAATAGCCGCGTACATTGTCACTTTTAAGGATATTCATTCTGGTTTTTCTAAAAGACTTCATAATTAAGTAAACCGATCAATTCAGTTTTAAAAGCTCTGAATGTAGTTAATCAATCGATAAAATTATTGGTTTTCAGAAAATCGATCACTTCGATGGTAAGCCACGGTGAAATTCGATAAAAGCGCCAGTAAGAATCGCCGTTTGGCAGATCGATAAAATCCCCTGAAACTTCGGTTCCATGCTCCGCATTTGGAATAACCAGCGTAGTTAGTAGATCAGCTCGCTCGCCCGAAAAGTATTGCTCCAAGCGTTCTAAGTTTGGTTGATAGGGTACAATCCAGTCGATCTCCCCAAACACAGCGAGCATCGGTTTATTGAAGGTTTTAAGAGTCGTGCCGGGATCGTAAGCGTGTCTTCGCACCCAAAGCGATTCGATTTCATCGGCAGTATATGGGATATCGGTATCGGCCAACATTTTCATCCAATCTTCCTTTTCAGCAAGCGCCAACAGTCGATTCATTTCTTTGAAAGAGGTTTCGTTTGCAGGAGCATCAAACACCAAGTTCATATACTCTGTTAAATGTTGAGTAACTTCCGGAGAGAAATCGTAGAAACCGGCACCCGTGCTTAACGCTTGATATTGCTGCTCGCGAACTGAAGTTGCCGGACCTACAACCGAGATCATAAAATCGAAATCGATCTGCTCCTCTGCTTTGTTGATCACCCATCCGCCGGCACTTAAGCCCATCGCGCCAATGAATTCATAGTTGTGTGGATGATTTTTCAGATAATTAACTACGGTGGTTACATCGTCCGCAAAATCAGAAATAGTGGCAGTTTTACAATCACCGTTTGAAAGTCCGGTCCCTCTTTTATTAAACGCAAAAACGGACATTCCATATTCGCGCAATATCTTTGCGTTTAAATCAAAACTTGTGCTGCCAGCGTAACATCCACGGCCACCAACTATTATTAGGGCAGATCTATACGGTTCAATTTTGTTGTAATGATGATGCCCATAAAGGGTAATTGCACCGTTATTAATTGCAACTTGCTCAACCAAATAATTTGGTGGGGGAGGTGGCGGGACTTTTTTAAGATGAATATGAACCGTTGGGTCTTTTTCTTCTAAATAGCCAACCATTTCAAGATTATTCTCATCAAGTTGCATCACCGCTCGCCCGTGGCCGGTATTAAAGGCAATGTTTCCCAAAGAGTCGATATCCACAGGAATTTCGAATTCTCCAAATTGAGGATGCCATTCTTCCATAATCTGAAGAGAGAGGTAGTTACCGTTACTTTCGAAAAACTGGACTTCTATTTTTTGATAAGAATTCCCTTTGATAAACGCACCCTCCCAATAGCCTTCAATGTTCGAAAATGTTAAATCAGCGGCTGTTTGTGCGTGTATGGCATTTGAACCAATGAATAGGATTAATAGGATGAGTCGATGCATGAGGAAAGATTTCTATCAATAAACATCGTAGTGCCTAATTATTCAATAAAATAATTTTTGAAAATATAGTGATAGAGAGCTCCTAATTTTTACGAGTGACAATTTCACAAAATCTTCATGTTCAAGGCTTAGCTTGCTAACGAAATAAACAGATTGGCCAATCTTCAATACTAAACTTCTTAACACGATAGAGGTAATGTGATGAAGGTAATCTGTACGCTAATTGTCAGCCTTATCTTATTTAATTCTGGATATACACAGAATAATTACACACTCGATAAAAGCCAGTCAACCGTTTCCATTCTGGGGACATCAACTGTTCATGATTGGGAAAGTGTAGTCGAAGACTTTTCTGTTGTTGTGGCGATTTCTTCAAGCGAAGATCAACCCATAAACATCCAATCTTTCTCATTTATGGCACAAGTTAAATCGATTGAAAGCGGCAAACGCATTATGAATCGAAAAACAATGAGTGCATTAAATGAAAAGGATCATCCTCAAATTACTTTTACACTCGTAGGACCAGAATCTATAACTGCAGAATCGGTAACTGCTACCGGATTATTAAGCATTGCCGGGCAGGAAAATGAGGTTGCTGTTTCCGCAACCTACTCTTTAAACGACAAATCATTTCAGTTAACCGGATCTAAAGCCATTCTGATGAGTGATTTTGGAATAGAGCCACCCACAGCAATGATGGGTACCATGAAAACAGGCGACGAGGTTACCATCGAATTTACACTTTACTTAACTAAACAATAACCGTAGAGGAAACTCATGAAAACAATAACAAATAGCATCTTAACTACCATATTTGCACTTGTACTAGCTACAGGACTTATGGCGCAGAGTACCGGACTTCAGTACAATCGTCCGGCGGGAAAAATGGGTCTCAATGTATTTGAAACTCCGAAAACAACTGATTACACATTTGATGGAACTCAGATTTATGTAGGCGGCGACTTTGCCATTCAATTCCAGGGATTAAGCCAAACTAACAGTGGCGATAGCCTTGGTGAATTGTCTAACAACTTCAACTTACCAACTGCAAATTTGAACATCGATGTTCAACTGGAAGACGGTTTAAAATTACATATCCGAACTTACATGTCTTCAAAAAACCACGTTGAAGCCTGGGTAAAAGGTGGTCACTTACAGATAGATAATCTTGACTTCATCGACGAAGGTTTTATGGCCGACCTCATGCAAAATCTTCGCATCAAAGTTGGTATGGACGACATCAACTACGGCGATACTCATTTCAGAAGAAGTGACAACGCCCGTGCGATTTACAATCCATTTGTTGGGAATTATTTAATGGATTCGTTTACTACCGAGCCATTCATGGAGTTTACATATCTAAATGAAGGTATCATTGGTGTATTTGGTGTAACTAATGGTCGTTTAAATCAAAAACCAACACCCGGCGACGATGGATTTGTAGTATACGGTAAAGCAGGATACGACACTCAGGTAAATGAAGATTTAAGAGTTCGTTTAACCGGTTCGTTCTACAATAGTAATGATAAAGGTACCCGCGACTATCTATACGGTGGTGACCGTGCAGGTTCTCGTTACTACAGCATTCTTGGCGGCGGTAACTTTGACGGACGTTACAACCCAAGATTTGCCTATCAAACTGCATTCCAGATCAACCCATTTGTAAAATTCCAGGGACTAGAGTTCTTCGGTGTGATTGAATCAGTTTCTAATGGTGCTGATACCGGTGGTGGATTCTCTCAAATTGGTGGAGAATTATTATACCGCTTTGGTGAAATGGAAAACTTCTATGTTGGTGGACGATACAATTCAATTTCAGGTGAGCAAGCTGACGGAGCTGCAACCCGTGAAATCAGCCGCATCAACATTGGTGGTGGATGGTTTATGACAAACAATGTACTTGCTAAAATTGAATATGTGAGCCAAAGCTACGATAGTGGATTCGACGGCTCAACTCTTCAAGGTGCGGAATTCAACGGTTTCATGATTGAAGCAGTGATTGGCTTCTAATATCGATACCTACGATGAAAGGCAGTTTAGTTTTCTAAGCTGCCTTTTTTTTGTTTGATATTCAGCTCAAACTCAACAACAAACCGATCGTCAACTGTTACTAAACCAAATAGGGCGCTAGGGGTTTCGAGCTTGAAATCGGATAAGAAAATCTCTTGCTCACCTTTGATTTCCAGAATTTCGGAATCGGGAGTTTCATCAATATTCATTTCATACTGGTTGGTTACCCCTGCGATCGAAACCGACATGATAGCAATTGCTTCGCCGGCTTCGTTTAAAGTGATTCGTTCAATCCATGCGTTAATGGTCGGTTGTTCATTCTCCTTTAAGGTTTTTCGCATATCACGATTCACGCCTCGTTTACCACAATCAAATTCGCGGATCTTCAAACCAAGTGTGTCGCCAACTACTTCGAATTTATTTCCTCTCAATGTGGAAGTGTGTTGGAGGGTAACATCAGGAAAGGGATTAGTATAACTGCAGCTAAACGATTTCACATTTGAGTTACCATTTATGGAAATAGAGCTACTTGGCATAATACTAGAACTAAACTCAAATATTTGAGCTTTGGAAGCTGAGCTGAAACCTAGAAATAGTACAATTAAAAAAATCTGTCGCATACCGAAATGATACCATGCAATCTTAGGTGTTCAAAATTTCATTTATAGAGCGTTTACAAGTACGTCAACTGCCTGCAAAATTTCGTCTTGCGAAATGATGAGTGGTGGAACAATGCGAAGTACATTACCGCCTGCAACGTTACTTAATACCCCGTTTTCGAACATTCGCTCAACTACCGGCCGACCAGGTTTATCTAATTCAACGCCGATCATTAAGCCCATGCCTCGTACATCTTTCACTACAGGATTTCCGGACGTTTTATTTCGGATTAAATCCATCATGTATTCGCCCTTTTCGGCTGCCTGCTCAGCAATATTATGCTGTGATATAGTTTTTAAGCAAGCATTTCCAACGGCGCAGGCAAAAGGGTTGCCTCCAAAAGTGGTACCGTGTTGACCGTAATCAAACGCAGCTGCAACCGACTCTTCAGCCATAATTGCTCCGATCGGGATACCGCCTGCCAGCGCTTTCGCCGAAGCCACAATATCCGGTTTGATGCCATAATGCTCATAACACCAGAATTTCCCGGTTCGTGCAACTCCCGTTTGAACCTCATCGATGATTAACAGAATGCCTTTTTCGGTGCATAATTCCCGCACTTGTCTTACAAACTGTTTGTCGGCTATATGAACGCCGCTGTTGCCTTGAATCAACTCGAACGCAATGGCGATGGTTTGGTCGTCGATAGCGCCTAGTAATGCGTCGAAATCGTTGTACGGCGATTGACCAAAACCCTGAGGTAGGGGATCAAATCCTTTCTGATAAAATGGTTTGCTAAGCGTAACGCCCGCAAGCGATCGCCCATGGAATCCATCCGACAAAGAAATAATGTTTCCCGATTTTCCGTGTTGATGTCCCCACGCCCGTGCGAGTTTAACACAGGCTTCCATGGCTTCCAGACCGGAATTACACAGAAAAACACGATCCAATCCACTTAGATATGCTAAACGAGATATAAACTCACTTTGCTCTTCGGTGTAGTAAAAATTCGAGGTGTGCAGCAATTTTTTTGATTGCTCATTAATAGCTTCCACAATAGCCGGGTGACAATGCCCGAGGTTGTTCACGGCAATACCGGCCAAAAGGTCGATGTATTCTTTGCCTTGGGTATCCCAAACTCTGGCGCCGTGGCCTTCTTTCAGCGTTACCGGATAGCGATTATACACCTGAAAGTGGTGCTTTTTTTCTAATTGTTGTGCGTCGCTCATAGAAAAGGATCGAAAACTTAAATGATATTATTACTGAAAATAGTAATAAAACTGATGCTACTTCACACTTTCTTCATTTAATAAAGCTACCCTTTAGTTGAGCAATAGATAGTTTTTTAAGGTATTAGAAGCTGTGATCGCTTTCTAAAAATACCTCTATTAACCAAAGGGTAGGCTTTGAACGGCGTGCCCTTTTTTGCGGATTTGAATTCCCTAATCCCCAAAAATTATATTCATAGTTCGTGCTTAGAATGCTTAATTTTAAGGCTGTCACTCATTCACTTTCACTCACTCAAAAAAACGAACTTTTCAACATGGCAGAAATTAAAGAGCTACTTCAGGCAGCAAAAGAAATTGCGTATATCGGTGGTCAACACACTTTAAAGTATTTCAAAAAAGATTTTGAAGTCATCAGCAAAGCCGACGACTCACCGGTTACCATCGCTGACCGTGAAACCGAGCAAATCATTCGCGAAGAGATTCTGAAACGTTATCCCGATCATGGAATAATTGGCGAAGAATTTGGTCGCACTAACGAAGATAGCAACATTCAATGGGTGCTAGATCCTATTGATGGCACCAAATCGTTCATCCATGGCGTACCTTTTTATACAACGCTCATCGGAATTATGATCGATAATGAGCCGGTAGTTGGTGTAATAAATGCTCCGGTACTTGATGAACTTTGCGCAGCCGGTATTGGCTTAGGAGCTACACTTAATGACGAACCTATCTCGGTTAGAGAAACGGAAAATTTAAGCGATTCTACTTTTTTGGTGACTGAAATTCGTCGTTTCAGAGATTGTGGGATGGAAGAAGAATTTCAGCAATTGATGACAGAAACCAAATTGCACAGAACCTGGGGAGATGCTTACGGGCATATGATGGTTGCTATTGGTCGCGCGGATTTAATGTTCGATCCGGAATTAAATATTTGGGATGCCGCTGCTCTGCTTCCTGTTTTAAAAGAAGCAGGCGGGATCTTTAGCGATAAAAACGGAGTAGAAACGATTCATTCTGGGAATGGTTTTTCTACAAACAAACACCTTTACCCTAAAGTCTTAAAAATCCTCGAAGCACATAAAAATTAATGGTTAGAGCTCTTTTAGTAAATCTTCTCGCACTGCTTTTTTCCGCATTTTCACTCGTTCAATCGTGTGAAGACATTCAATTCGATTACGAAAAACATCCATATCATCCGTTTGATATCAGCCATGCAGAACTTCGCTTAGACATCAATCCGGACCGAAAACTGCTCAGCGGACAGGTTACCTACACAATCGAAAGCAAAGCCGTCGATTTAACTGTGATTTCGATGCATGCTGCCGAGTTGTCGATTACCGAATTGCTGGTTGATGGCGAAGTTTCAGATTTCGAAGTGCGTGGAGATACGCTGGATGTTCTGCTTGCCGATCTTTTAGAAGCAGGAGAGGAGATCGAGCTTACGATCCAATGGCAAACACAATCCGATTTCGGACTACATACCGATCACCTTGGTAATATGTGGTCGTCGATGAATCCATTGGCACACAGGCACTGGATGCCGGGTTTTGATCATCCTCGTGAACAATTTACGGTGGATGCATATTTGAGCATTCCACTTGAAATGGAAGTAATGTTCAACGGAAATCTGCAAGAAACGCTGGCAATTTCTCAAGAGAAAAAAAGAGTGCACTGGACGACCGAACATGAAATCAGTGCAACCGGCATTGGCTTTGTGGTTGGCGATTTTGTGATTTCAGAAATGACGGCAGGGTTTACAAAAGTTCGATTATTTCATCCCGCTGGTGAAGATGAACAAACTCGAGCCAATACAATAATTGTCGAAGCTGCACGACTCAAAAAGGAAATCGAAAACACGTTAAGTTTCGAATACCCGCACGAAAGTTTGAATATGGTTGTGTTACCAGATAATTATTGGATGGAACGAACCCATGGAACCGGTACGATCTATTTATTTGATCGATTAGGCGCAGATGATGCTCAGTTAACGCGCAACGTTACTACCCAATGGTTTGGTGAATATCTCTTCGACGAGCAGTACTTGAATTTGGAAAATGAAGGCGTAAATGGACTATTGCCGACGGCGTTGCATTATCGAATAAGCGATGTTCAAAGAAGTATCGAAAATCCGGATTCGCTTTGGACCATCCAACATTGGAATCGCTGGCAAGCGGCTTATCCAAATGAGCAGACATTGTTTACAAATACCATCGAAGAAAGCCTTCCTGAAATGATGAGATCGTTTTCCGGGATCACGAGCTTCGACGAGATTGCAGAACATTGGTATCAAAAAACAGGGATTTCTTGGTTCAAACCTACCGTAACTACACAATCAGCATCATCTGATTCTGAAGAGTTACCAAGCTATGCTCTCGATATTTTGTACGACGAATTTGATTCAGATTTAACGCTGTATTTCGAACTACAAAATGGTTCAGGTGAGAGTTTGTACGCAACCGAATTAGTGATTTATGAATTCGACAAAGTTACATCGCAGGAAATTACATTTACGGGAGATGCTGATACAGTAAATATTTCGATTCCTGCTACCACTGAATTCATCTCGTTTAATCAAACCGAATTTCCTTTAGATTCGATAACGATACGTCAGGCCCCACTTTACTTTTTACTAAATCAATTACGAAGTGAAGATCCTGAAAATCGAAAGGCTGCAGCTTCGCTTTTAAAGCTTCATAGTGATAATCCTGACCTACAGCTTGCTTTATCGGATATACTCAGTTTTGAGGAAAATCCTGAGGTTATAGCAGCTATTTATGAAGCATTAGCGAATCTAACGGATGGCGCTACCGGAACCGAAGAGAAATTTATTCGTGGTTTGAATAATGAATCCGAATCAATTCAATTGGCTTCAATTCGAGCTTTAAGTAATTACCCGGGTAACGATTACGTGCTATCGAGTTTAGGCACAAAAATGCTTCGATCATCCGACGAGATTTACGAAACATCTATCGAGGTGTATAATCAACTAGCCGGTAAAGATGATTTGTTGAATACGCTCTCAGCATTACAGCGACGAGATACAGTTGGTGTTCGAACACTTTTATTAATTTCAAAATCAGACAGCCTACAGCAAGCTAATGAGGCGAAAGAAGTGGCTGAGCAATATTCTGAATTTGAACACCCAATCAACATCCGAAAAATGGCTCTAAGCTATTTGGATAAGTTTGATACTGATGCCGATAGATGGACGGATCGATTAGAAGATTTATTGACAGACGACGACCCAAGAATTCGAATTTGGGCTGTAGAAAAAAGTCCAAGGTTTTTATCCTCCGCGAATGCTCGGGAACTCCTTGAAAGTGCATTGATCAACGAAATGGACCCGCGAGTAAAGGCTATGATCTTTGGAGTGTTGGAGGAGATTTAAGAGGGGAAAGGATTCAGGAATCAGGAGAAAGGGTTTTCAATTATCAAGGGTCTAGGGAAGCTAAGGAACTAAATTGGATCATTTCTTAGTCGCTTAAGCATGACTTTATATAAGTTATCAT
>JAEPNO010000031.1 GCA_017643365.1 Balneolaceae bacterium
GAATCATGGTGTCCTCCCTGGGTTTATTAGTCTCAAAACTCTAATCTAGGTGGGGACATCCTTTTTGTAAAGATCAACTGTTTTAATCAGTAGTGGAGTTGCAAAAGCTATGATGACGAGAGCAATTCCAGTCCCAATTTCACGGATTCGTTGATCGAAAGGTGTAAACCAAGTTTGAAAGAATGGTTTCTTTAACACAAAATAAAACAGGAGCCAAGAGACTCCTGCCAATACAACATTTCCCAGCATTTAATAAGAAATCGGTTAGCAAAATTATTTCGATTTGTCGGCTTCAGTCCGTCCGACCGATGGTGAGTGGTTGGAAAAATGATTCCTTAAACATCCATCAGAAGGGTAGTCCGTCAGATGGAATGATGAAGCTTAAAGTTGATTAAGTAGATCTCACCGAATCACCGAATCAACCAATCAAAATCCAACTCTATTTCTTCTTTTTCTTACCTACAGTCTTTTCGTCTTTCTGCTCTTCATCAGATTCTTCGGACGTAGATTCCTCAGCTTTTGCCGATTCTTCTTCGTCCTCATCTTCGGTGATTTCGATGATTTCGGCGTCTACCGAAAACTCGTCTTCGTCCTCATCCAGTTCGCGCTCAACCAAGATCTGATAATCGTTAATGAACATGGCGAACATGCCAACTGCTGAAATTACCGGCGCCATTGCACCAACCAAAGCAGCTCCACCCACGCCAACAGCTAGTTGAGTTTGAAAAACAACTTCTCCTTCGCTGTTCTTGATGATTAATCGTCGTGCGCTTCCCTCTTTAATGAATTCTCTGATTTTGGAGATCACTTCGTTCACCCCACCCTGCACCTCTTCAAACATGTGCTTTGCCTTCTTTTTTGCCTCGTCTTTTTCCATGATATGTGCGATTTATGAAATTTTTTGTAAGGAGTTGCCTCCAGCGGAGTCTAACTACGTAAAGCTAAATAAAAAGATTCATAGTTAAATGTTGGCAAAATGAATTGATAGTTAGTCGGTTCAAAGATGAATCTTTGTAGAGTTTTAATAGTACTTTACATAGATTGAATTTCGCAGGATATATGGTTCCACAAAATGTAAGTTCTTCCAGGAAACCCACTGATGTATCTATCCAAAATCTTTTTTGTTCTTTTTTTAACCTTCAATTTCTATGGGTGTGAGGTTAATGATCCTGAAAGTGGATTTGAACCTGCTCCAATTCAACCCTTTCTAGATGTAGAATATCCGGTTTGGAGTCCTGATGGCTCTCAAATACTGTACACCGATTATGGATACTATGGTGTAACCAGAGACTTCCAAAATTATGTTGAACATCTAGATTCTGCCGGGGTTTATGTGATCAATAGTGATGGATCTAACAGGAGGAAGATCTACAATTTCGGTTTTGCGGAATGGAACCCGAGTGGCGAGCAAGTTCTGTTGGTTGATAATTATAGAATTCTGCAAGCCGAATTTGATGGTATTTCCATCGATACGAGCACTATTGAGCAACTAATTTTTGAAGGGGCAAATGTTAGACCAGAGTGGAGCCCAAATGGAAAGTATATCATGTATGCACAAGTTGATTGTAGTGAAGATCATATTTGTGGACTATGGCTTTTTGATTTACAAAAAGAAACTAAATTTATGATCTCAAAAGGACAAGCTGATGCAACTTGGTATGCTGACAGTAAACACATTTTGTTTGCAAAAAATATAAATAATGAGGCTTTTTTTTACTCTTACGATATTGAGAAAAAAACTAGCCAGCAAATTTATACCAACGAGCACAAAGTTTATAACCTGAGCCTGTCACCTAATAATGACCTTCTGTTATTTGACAGTGGACCAATGGGAGGGGGCAGATATATTTACAAGCTAGACTTATACACTAATGAATTAACCAAACTTACAGAGCGTGCTTCAGAAATGCCGGATTGGAGTCCGGACGGAACTAAAATAGTATATGTTTCCGGGGGTATTTGGGTGATGAACTCAGACGGGAGCAACAAAACAAACATCAAACCACTTCCATTTATAGACTAAAAGTCTACGCGAATCTTTCGGCTTCTACTTGTGTTAATAGAAGATTTTTTTCGGCTATATGTGCGATTTATGATTTTTTTTGTAAGGAGTTCTCTTGGGAAGCGTCTTACTGCTAACAGAGTAAAAAAGTTCATAATTCATGCTAGCCAGAGTTTATTGCGCATCCACCATCGGTGTTGATGCAAAAATCATCGACGTTGAAACACATCATACCAACGGTATGGTAAAATTTTTCTTAGTGGGATTGCCGGATCGAGCCGTTTCTGAGTCTCGGGATCGGGTTGAGGCCGCTATCAGGAATACGGGTTCCTACTATCCTCTTGGGCGGATTACCGTAAATCTTGCTCCCGCCGATCTCCCCAAAGAAGGAAATGCCTTCGATTTACCCATTGCAATCGGGTTGTTGAGGATGTCGGGGCAGCTCCATACCGACAAGCTGGACGATACGGTGATGTTAGGCGAACTCGCGCTGGATGGACAAATTAGGCCGATTAAAGGGGTGTTGCCGGTGGCGGTAGAGGCCAAGAAACAAGGCTTTAAATATCTGATTGTGCCTCGCGAAAACGGGCCTGAAGCTGCCGTGGTTGACGGAATTGACATTTTTCCTTTCGATCATCTCAACGATGTAAAAGACTGGCTGGAAAATCGAGGGAATTTGGATCCATTCAAGATTAATGTGGAGCATGTATTTGCCAAAAACGGCAGACTGGAAGCGCTCGATTTCAGCGATGTTCGCGGGCAGGAAAATGTGAAACGTGCGTTAGAAATTGCAGCGGCAGGTTCGCATAATGTGGTGATGGTTGGCCCACCAGGCTCGGGTAAAACGATGATGGCTCGTCGTATTCCCACCATTCTTCCACCACTGTCGTTGGGCGAAGCACTCGAGACCACCAAAGTGCATTCGGTTTCGGGGATCATGAAAAGCGGCAAGGCACTGATTACTTCCCGACCATTCAGAGCGCCACATCACACTGTTTCGGACGTCGCGTTGGTGGGTGGAGGAGGAATTCCGATGCCGGGTGAAATTTCGATGGCGCACAATGGGGTGTTATTTTTGGATGAACTGCCCGAGTTTAAACGAAGTGCGCTGGAAGTAATGCGACAACCTTTGGAGGATGGGTTTGTGTCGATTTCACGGGCTCGAATGAGTGTTACCTATCCGAGTCGTGTTATGTTGGTTGCTTCGATGAATCCATCTCCTTCAGGCGATTGGTACGATCCTTCGGAGATGAACGGAACTTCGAATATTCAGATGCAGCGATATCTGAGTAAAATATCGGGACCGTTGTTAGATCGCATTGATTTGCACATCGAAGTGAATAAGGTGAGTTACGATGAGCTTTCCGGTAAGGCAAAGGGAGAAAGTTCAACTGAAATCAGGGAACGAGTGATTGAAGCGAGGGAGATTCAGACACAACGGTTTCTTGGAGTAAAGGACGTGTATTCAAACTCACAGATGAATACCCGACAGGTGCGTAAGGTGTGTGAGTTGGATGAGCAAAGCTCAGGGATTTTGAAACAGGCCATCACGAGTTTGGGGCTTTCGGCAAGAGCTTATGATCGAATCCTAAAAGTAAGCAGAACCATTGCCGATCTGGATAAGAGTGAACGCATTCAATCGCATCATGTCGCCGAAGCCATCCAATACCGAAGCCTAGACCGCGAAGGGTGGCTGGGGTGAAGAACTGTTGAACATTGAACTTCGAACAGACGAACATCGAACTACGAAATAATGTGATTTTTATGAAATATGACTTACATGAAAGATTGATCAAGTTTTCGGTTTCTATTCTTGAAATCGTTGAAAAATTACCGACCAATTATGCGGGGGCGCATTTTGCGAAGCAACTAGTTCGATGTGGAACTGCACCAGCTTTCCATCATGCCGAAGCTCAAAGTGCAGAATCTGCAAAGGATTTTATTCACAAGATGAAAATAGCACTAAAGGAGCTAAGAGAAACTTATATAAACCTCAAGATTATTCATCAAAAACCAATGCTTAAAAGCGAAGAATTATTATCTCTCATTCAAGAATCTAACGAGTTGATTTCAATTTTTGTAAAAAGCATTCAAACTGCTCGAAAGAATATGAAAACAAAAAATGGGCTATAGTTCAATACTCGAAGTTCAATGTACAAAGTTCAACTGTTCAAAGTTCGCATGATTGTGCGGTGAAAAGGTGGGAAACATTTTGGTACACTATTTGTGTAATCATTAGAAACGGAAAACTAAATTTATTGGAGGTTACTTATGGAAAATGAATCCACCTATTGGCAGGCAAACCTCGTGTTTACGCTTCCCATTCTACTTATCGTACTATATTTATTAATCATACTATAGGTTGCATTCAGTCGGATATTTGGATAAGCTTAGCGAAAAAGGTTAGCCAGATAATCCATTGTTTGCAGACATTGCTTTCCCTTTAGCTATTCGAAGGGTCTTCACTTATTCAGTTCCTAAGGAATTATTTTCCCACTCGCTCATCGGGAAAAGAGTATGGGTTCCATATCGTAATTATTACGCCATCGGGCTGATTGTTCGTGTTCATGATGAAGAGCCCGATTTCGAAACCAAGCCCATTCGAAAAGTGCTGGATGATGATCCGGTTTTAACCAGCGATTTACTAAAACTCACCGATTGGATTCACAAATTTTATTTTTGCAGCTGGGGAGAAGTAATCCAAGCGGCACTGCCTTCAGGATTGAATTTTGTATCAAAAACCTATGTGAAAGTAAGTGAAACGGTGGAGTCAACACTCTCATCAGAAGAACAGAATGTGGTAGCATTGATCGAAGAGCAGGCTCCGGTTACACAAAAAGAGATACAACAGCAGCTGCGAGGGACTGGACTAAATAAAGTTTTCAAGCAGTTGCTGAAAAAGGCTGCACTTGAAGTGTGGGAAGAACCCGATGTTAAAGTGTCGACAGCTAAAGAGAATTGGCTGGAATGGTATTCGGATGATTCAAAAAAAACAGCTAAAGATTACTTATCAGATAAAAAATCGCTGAACAAATGGGAAGTAGGTTTAAGCGCTCTGCTGGATGTACAACTTCCCGATAAAGAGCTTCGACTAAAATCAGAACTTGGGCTAACATCTTATCAACTTCGAAAGCTGAAAGACGATGAGTGGGTTAGATCCATCGAAAAAGAAAAAGATGTTACCGATTACGATTTAACCTACAATCCAGAAGCTATAAAACAGCTGAATGCTGATCAAAAAGTGGCTTTTGAGCAAATTTGTGATCGAATTGATGATCAGAAATTCGGGAACTTCTTACTACATGGCATCACCGGCTCTGGTAAGACCGAAGTGTATATTCATGCTCTTAAAAAAGTAATTGAACTAGGCAGAACCGGACTTGTACTGGTTCCTGAAATTGCACTTACTCCACAAACAGTGGCACGTTTCCATATGATTTTTGGGGATAAAATTGCGGTGCTTCACAGTAGATTGTCTGCTTCAGAACGGTTATACGCTTGGCAACAAATCGAACAAGGGAAGAAGTCGATTGTGATTGGGCCACGATCTGCGGTATTCGCTCCGGTGCAAAAGCTGGGGTTAATCATATTGGATGAAGAACACGATTCTTCCTATAAACAAGTTGATCCTGCTCCAAGATATCATGCTCGAGAGGTTGCAATCGTCAGGGCCAATCACGCAAATGCTGTGGTGATAATGGGATCAGCAACGCCCAGTATGCAAGCGTTACAGATGGTAAAGCAAAACAAAGCGAAGTTGCTATTACTAAAAAGGCGGCACGCAGAGGCAATGTTGCCTAAAGTTGAAATCATCAACCTTACTGAATATAAAGGAGCAATGCGTGGCTCGATGAGTGTTGCGCTTTATCAGGCGGTGGAAGATTCCTTGAAGAACAACGAACAAGTGATTTTGCTTTATAACCGCCGTGGCTTTGCCAATTACATGCAGTGCGCTACGTGTGGGTACATCCCTCAAAGCCCGGAATGTTCGGTGAGTCTGACCTACCACAAATTCAAAAATGTACTGATGTGCCACTATTCCGGCTACTCACGAAAAGCGGACACAAACTGTGAGAAATGTGGCTCAGCTGATTTGTTGATTCAAGGCAGTGGAACCCAAAAAATTGAAGAAGAGATAAAAGAGCTATTTCCTGAGGCAGGGATTTTACGTTTCGATCGTGATTCTACCTCCAAAAAAGGAGCGCACAAGAAAATCCTGACGCAATTCGCCGATCAAAAAGCAGATATTTTGGTAGGAACGCAGTTGGTTGCCAAAGGGCTGGATTTCCCAAATGTGACTACCGTTGGTGTGATCGATGCCGATACCGAGCAGGCATTTCCAGCCTTTAATTCATCGGAGCGATTATTTCAATTACTGAGCCAGGTTGCCGGACGAAGTGGACGTGGAGCCAAAGCCGGGCGAGTGTTCATTCAAACGCGACAACCACAAGTTTCGGCCATACAGTTTGCTAAAACCCACGATTTTGATTCCTTTGCGCAAGAGGAAATGCAGTTTCGATCTGAGCTGAACTACCCGCCATTTAGCAGGTTGATTACCTTCATCTTTAAAGCAAAAGAAGAACATTTGGTGATTCAACAAGCACATTTTATGCGAACTATTATCGATAAAATGTTGCCTGATATTGAAATCTTAGGTCCGGGTGCTTCGGTGATTGGGTGGATGAATCAGCATTTTTTGTGGGAATTGAGTATCAAATTGGACACTGATAAAGGTGGAAATTATATTGAAGCCGTTCTCAGCCGGATAATGGAAGTTTACGATCGCGAAAGTGGCGTAAGCCGAGCCAAAGTTCGGGTAAATATAAATGTTGATGCCCAGCGCTAATTACTTGCAAATACGCGCAGAAAATGGGTATTTAAGGCGGTTATTTCATCTAACGTACTACTTCTATGGGCGACACCAGAGTAAAACTAGCGGAATCGAACGAACAGCTTCAGAAATTCATGAAAAACGTTCTCAAAGATTTGAGAGCGCTAGAAAAAATGCTGGATGAAGATTGGTTTGAAACCGATCCAATTCGTATTGGTGCTGAACAGGAATTATGCCTGATCGATCGTAATGCTAAGCCATTTTTGGGTGCTGATGACATCCTCAAAAAACTGGACGATCCAAATTTTACGCATGAATTCGCCAAGTTTAATCTGGAAATTAATTTAAATCCTCCGCTCGAGTTTACCGGCGATTGCCTTTCGCATATGGAACACAATCTCCAACGAGATGTTGCCAAGGTTCGGGAAGTTGCCGATGAATTTGATGCCGAAGTTTTGCTCACAGGAATCTTGCCCACCATTCGGAAGTCTGATGTTAGCATAAATAGTCTTACTGATATCGATCGATATCATGCCCTTTGCGAAGCCATTGATAATTTACGTGGCAAAGAGTACGAATTGCGTATTCAGGGAATGGACGAGCTGCTCATGAAGTTCGATACGCCGATTTTGGAGGGGTGTAACACCGGATTTCAGGTGCACTTGCAAATCAAGCCCAACGAATTTGTTCAAAAGTATAATGCAGCGATGGCCATTTCTGCTCCGGTTCTGGCAACAGCAGTAAACTCCCCGGTGTTTTTAGGTAAACGATTATGGGCCGAAACACGAATCGCATTATTTCATCAATCGGTAGATACACGTGGTGTGGGTGATCACCTGAGGGATAGCAGTCCACGCGTAACTTTTGGAAATGCCTGGCTCAAAAATTCAATCCTGGAGATTTATAAAGAAGATATTTCGCGCTATCGGGTGTTGTTGAGTTCAGATGTGGAAGAAGACGTCGAAGCGCTGATGAAAAAAGGCATCCCGCCGGAATTAAATGCGCTTAAAGTGCACAACGGCACCGTATATCGATGGAATAGAGCTTGTTATGGAGTTGGTGGCGGTAAACCACATCTGCGTATCGAAAACAGAGTGCTACCTTCAGGACCAACTGTACTGGATGAAATGGCGAATACCGCATTCTGGCTTGGATTGTTGAATGGTTTCGAGGATGAACATCCGGATATTTCGCAAGAATTGGATTTTGATGACGCCCGACTCAATTTCTTCGCGGCTTCTAAAATGGGGCTCGATACTAACTTTGAGTGGACCAATGGCAGAAAAGTGAGCGCTAAAGATTTAATCACTTCTGAATTGCTACCGTTAGCCAAACATGGATTAGAAAAAGCGAACATCAATAGCTCGGATATCGATACCTATTTATCGGTGATTCAAGATCGGGTTGCTACCATGAAAACCGGCGCTTACTGGGTAGTTAAATCGTATGGGAATATCATAAAAGAAGGAAATCGGGAGCAAGCGCTAACAACGGTTACGGCTTCCATGCTCAAAAATCAGAAGAAAGGTGAGCCGGTTCATCGTTGGGCCTTAGCCAAGTTTGAGGATGTTTCATCGTGGAAACCGTCGAAATTATTGGTGGAAGAGTTTATGACCACCGATTTATTTACTGCCCGAAAAGATGATCTCATCGAATTTGTATCGAATTTGATGGATTGGCGCGCGATAAAATACATCCCCATCGAAGACGACCGTAAGCATTTAGTTGGCTTAGTTTCTATGCGTATGGTGATGCGGGAGTATAGCCGCGTTGTGAACGATGATGAAGTGGATACCAGTAAACAACTCAGCGAATTTATGATTCAAAATCCCATTACGATTCATCCCGAAGCGTCGATAATGGAAGCAATGAATATCATGCTAGAACACAAAGTTGGCTGTTTACCGGTAGTGAAGAATAGCCGATTAGTTGGTATTATTACAGAACACAATTTTATGGATATCACTCGGCGTTTATTAAAAGCTCTGGCCAGTGAAAAGGAAAATAGTTAATGCAGGCAATAGAAAGCGAACAGCAGGAACATACACAAGAAATACTCAAACATTTTATTGGCGATATCAGAGGAGACCACCCGGGCCCAACGGTAATTGCAGTTGCGGGAATCCATGGGAATGAACCAACCGGCGTGGAAGCTATTGAAGACGTGATCAGTCAACTTGAGTCGCTCAAAGAGTTCATTCATGGAAGATTTATTGGGCTGAGAGGTAATAATACTGCGCTCGAGAAGAATGTGCGATTTATTGATGAGGACATGAATCGCCTTTGGGTGACTTCCATTTTAGATAAAATCAGACGTACTTCGTTTGAGGATTTATCTAGTACAGAGCGCATCGAATTGAAAGAACTGCTCTGCATTCTCGACCCAATTGTTTATTCTGATGAAGAAGTGATTTACATCGATCTGCATACTTTTTCAGGCACGGGATGCATGTTCACCATCACACCGAAAGAATCCCGACATATCGATTTACTAAGTCAGCTTAAAATTCCGATGGTGTTTGGTATCGAACACACGCTAATAGGTACATCGATGGAGTATGTAGAAGATGCCGGGCATGTTGGATTTGCCTTCGAAAGTGGAACGCATGGCACGGTAATGGCTGAAAATAATGCAGTTGCTGGACTCATGACTTTGATGGTTAACGCAGGATTGATTCCTGCTAATAAGCTTGATCAATTTGCCACTTATTATGCCTACTTGATGGAAAAGGTAGAAGGCTTTCCTCATAAAATTGATTTCGTGTATAAACATGTGATTGAAGATGGCGATGAATTTGTGATGAACCCCGGTTTTTCAAACTTCGACCCGGTAGAAAAAGGAGATTGGTTAGCCACCGATAAACATGGGAAAATTGAATCTCAAACTGATGGTTATATTTTGATGCCCCTTTACCAACAACAGGGTTATGATGGATTTTTTATTGTGAGGGACAGTGAATAAAAAGTTAAACGATTATCAATTTATCGATGGGAGCCGGTTAACGTCGGTGATCGAAGCACTGATTTTTGCTAGTGAGGAACCGATTTCTGCGGATAAAATCAGAGACATAATTGTTGAGCAAGAAGAACAAATCGAAATTAACGAAGAAACGGTTCAGGACTTCATCGATAAGCTGAATGAACGATACGATGAAATGGGGCTGAGCTTCCGAATCCAGCCTTTGGCAGGTGGATATACTTTTGCCACCCAGCCTAAATTCCATTATTGGTTGAGTGTGTTTCAACATCAAAATGCGTATCGGAAGTTGTCACAGTCAGCCATAGAAACGCTGGCAATTATTGCGTATCGTCAGCCAATCACCAAACCCGAAGTGGATCAAATCCGTGGTGTGGATTCCGGATATGTAATCCGTCAACTTATGGAAAAGGCGCTGATTGAAGTTTCGGGTAGATCGGATAGTCCCGGAAAGCCGCTTTTATATAGAACTACCCGTCACTTTTTACGGCATTTTGGTTTAAACTCGGTGAACGAACTACCGAAGCCTAGAGAGATCGAAGAAATCCTGAAAGATGATGATATGGCTGAGCATCGTCAGTTATTGCTTGAACGGCAAATGATGATGGAGCTGGAAGATGAGATTAAGGAAGAGGAAGTAACCACCGACGAAGAACCAGATGAAGACAAAGCGTCTGGCGATGAAGAATCGTCGGGCTCGGAAGAAGAGTAAGAACAATTATCAATTAAGAATTATCAATTAGGAATAATCCTATCTCCTATGAAAAACAGAAGACGTAAAAGTAATTCCCCCAAAAAGTCGAAGCGTAAAGAAGGTAGTGAGCCGTTTAAAAAGAAAGATCGCGCTAAGAATACGGTGAGTCAGGATTATTCTGTTTCTGAGAAAATCAGAATTAACAAATTTATCGCCCATGCGGGATTGTGTTCTCGTCGCGAAGCAGATCGCTTGATCGAAGAGGGGAAAGTTACGGTAAATGGAAAAGTGATTAGCGAACTTGGGATGAAAGTTTCTCAAAAAGATGAAATTGTAGTAGATGGGCAAACATTAAGCCTGGAACCATTCGTTTACTTACTACTTAATAAGTCGAAAAATACCATCACTACAACCGACGATGAGAAAGGCAGAAATACCGTTATGGATGAGGTAGAAACAGCGACAGGTTATCGCGTTTATCCTGTGGGGAGATTGGATAGAAATACCACCGGATTACTGATTTTAACCAATGATGGCGATCTCGCGCATCGATTGATGCATCCGAGTTATAAAGTTAAGAAAACGTACGAGGTAACCACCGACCGAACGCTAACCGATAATGAGCTATCGGCATTTATGAAAGGCGTGGAGCTTGAAGATGGGGTTGCAAAGGGCCATAATGTGAAACGATTTGCAGATGTGAAAAATACTTTCCTTATTTCAGTGTTCGAAGGCCGTAATCGATTGATCCGCAGAATGGTAGAATTTCATGAAGCGGAGGTGACTAAATTGAAACGTACTGAATATGCCGGCTTAAATTTAAAGGAAGTTGGAAACGGCCGTTGGAGGTATCTAAAACAAGACGAAATTAATAATCTGCGCAAACTGGTGAAGTTAGATGCGCTGGATTTCAAAAAAGGATAACATGGAATTTGATAATATATCGATCAGCTCAGGCAGAATTAATTCAACGGATGGAAACCCAATCAGGTGGGATTTATACTCACCCATTAGCGGAACCAACCGTGAATTCCCTGTTATTCTGTTCATTCATGGCTTTAAGGGCTTCAAAGATTGGGGCGCTTTTCCGGATGCTTGCGAAGATCTGGCCCGAAGTGGATTTGGGGTTATAGCTTTTAATTTGTCTCGAAATGGAGTGGGTGAAAATCGCTACGAACTTGATCAGTTAGATTTATTTGCTACCCAAACTTTCACTCAAGATCTGGAAGACATTAAAACGATTATCGAATCGTTGCAAAAAGGCGAGATTCAGGATTCGCATAGTAGCTTGAATACCGATTACCTCGGAATAGTTGGTCACTCTCGCGGTGGTCACCTTGCGGTAGTTGCTGCTGCAGAATTTGAAGCTATTCAATGTTTGGTAACCTGGAACGCGGTGGGGAACTATCTCGAATTTTGGACCGATGAAATGAAAGCGGATTGGGAGAAGAAGGGAGTTACCGAAATCCAAAACACGCGCACCGGGCAAATGATGCCCCTCAAAAAGGTTGTTTATGATGACGCCATCGAAAACGAAGAGCGAGTGATTGCCATGCATCGGGTAAAAGAGCTTAGAATTCCATCGCTGTTCATGCATGCCCGTGAAGACGAGGCTGTGCCATATTCGCACTCCGAACAGCTGCACATCAACTCAGCCGCCAAAGACAAAGAACTTCGCTTAATTGCCAAAGCCGGGCACACCTTCAATCTGGCTCATCCTTTTGAAGAGATGGATTTCCCCAAGCCATTTAAAGAAGTAATGGACGAAACGATCGGTTGGTTTAGAGAGCATCTGAGGTAAGTGGGAAAGGATCAGAGGGGCAAAGGATCAAAGATTCAAAGTTACTGAGTGACAGAGTTACAAGGTGGCCTTGAGTTACGAATCTTAAATTTCCAAATAAGTCATATAGAACCGTCAGCTGGCGGTGAAGGATCTTCACAACTCATAACGGACTCGAATTATAGTTTGGAAGACTCCTCGGTTCCTCGGAGTGACTCAACTAGTATTTGCCAGAAGGAATAAGTCCGTCTGAGATATGATTAAAAGTGTACTAATTGCTAAATGGAAGCTAGAGCTTGGGAACGAGAGGAGTAGCTCCAAAGTAATCCACGTAGATTACATTTTAGTATATGGTTGAGTTTATTTCAATCCAGCTTGCTTAAGAATGCTGTTTTCAGTTCCCTTTGCCAGATCTTTATTTTGGTCATGTACGGGAACAGTAGCTCTTCCTTTCTTTATTGGGTGTTTGTACTGTCGATGACTCCCTTTCTGTGCTGCCAAATACCAGCCATCTTTCTCCAGTAATTTGATTACTTCCTTTACTTTCATGCTACATTAGGAATAAGCATAGTAACGGCTTCTGTTGTTGGTTTTGGGATTTCTAGCCCATCTTCGTTCATTCCTTCCAAGTGCAACAAAATTGCTTCTTGAATATGCCCTTCCACTTCCTCCCGAGATTCACCAACTGTAACACAACCGGGAAGATCAGGCACATACGCGCTAAAACCATTTTCAACACTTTCGATAACAATCACATATTTCATGGATTTCAAGATTTAAATTCATGGGTTATTATTAATGTATTATTGTTCGAGTTATTAATCCACTTCGTAAATTCCTTATTGATTTATTCTTAAAGGATCGGTCGGCTGATTTAGGGGCAAAGGCACAAAGTTACTTAGTGACATAGTTACAAAGTGGCCTTGAGTTACGAATCTTAGATTGCATAAAATGTCATCCAGAACCGCCGGCTGGCGGTGAAGGATCTTCACAATTCAGTACTGACTCGAATTTTAGTTTGGAAGACTCCTCGGTTCCTCGGAGTGACTCACTCGTACCTGTCTGACGGCTCAAGTCCGTCTGACAAATGATTGAATGTGTACTGCTTTTCTAAAATGGAATCTAGAGTTTCTAGACTGGCAACAAATTACATTACATCTTCAAAAATGATTCGCCATGATACAATCCGCAAAATCATTAAAAAAGTCTCCCTCTCCTTTTGTAGGAGAGAGCCGGGTTGAGGTCTTAAAAGAATGAAAGCTGGAGCTTGGGAGCCAGAGGTAACCTCAAACCTCACTCCTCATTCCTCACACCTAATACCTATCAAATCTCACATCTTTTTACACCCGGCACTTGCTTAAACGGGCATCTAGTCGGACTTTCCTATCTTCCCTAAATTTAACTTAATCAAGAATGAAGATCGGACTACTCAAATCGGGAAAAATTCTTTCCCTGCTACTTTGCAGCGTATTGGTTTTTACAGGATGTAAAACCGCTCAATCTACCGCATCAAGTGGCAATACTGCCCAAAACTCTCCTCGTCGTGGCGGCGGAGGCGGTGGCGACGACATGAAGAAATTCAGCGAAATCGTTACCGATAAAGCTGAAACGGATGAAGGTGTATTTAATGTGCACAAAGTGGATGACAAGTATTACTACGAAATTCCTAACGATCTCCTGGATCGAGAAATGCTTTTGGTAACTCGTGTATCGGGTTCAACCGAGAATTTTAGTTTTGGCGGTGCCGGCCAAAAAGCACGTGCCCAACAAGTGATAAGATGGCAGAAAAAAGAAAAATCTATCAAACTTCGCCATGTTTCGTATTCAAGCGTTGCTAACGAAGAAGACCCGATTTACAAATCTGTTGTTAATAACAATTTCGAGCCGGTGGTTTATTCTTTCGATATTGAAGCAGAGGCAACCGACAGTACCGGGCTATTAATCGACGTAACGAAATTATTTACTTCTGATGTGCCATTGTTAGGCGGTATGTCCGATCGTCAACGCCGCTCATTTCAGGTTCGTCGTTTAGATGGCAACCGTAGCTTCATCGAGCGCATGGCTAGTTACCCGGAAAATCTTGAGGTACGTCACGTACTTACTTACGATGCGGGTAACCCTCCAGCCGATGCCGTAACCGGAACCATTTCGCTGGAAGTAAACCAGTCGATGATTTTGCTACCCGAAGAGCCTGTTGTTCCCCGAAACTGGGATCGTCGCGTTGGATACTTTTCTGTAGCTCAGTACGACTACAGCTCTGATGAGCACCGCTCTGCTCAGGAACGATACATTACCCGTTACAATCTTGTGCCGAAAGATAAAGCGGCATATTTACGTGGAGAGTTGGTTGAGCCGGAAAACCCAATCATTTATTACCTAGATCCTGCTACTCCTGAAAAATGGATTCCATATTTGCTACAAGGGATCGAAGACTGGCAAGTTGCCTTCGAAGCAGCCGGATTTAAAAACGCAATCATCGGTAAAAGAGCACCAACTCCGGAAGAAGATCCAGAGTTTACCCCCGAAGATGTTCGTTATTCTGTAATGCGTTACATCACCAACCCAATTCAAAATGCTCAAGGGCCACACGTTCATGATCCTCGTTCTGGTCAGATTTTAGAAAGTGATATTCTATGGTATCACAATATTCAGAACTTGTTGAGAAACTGGTTCTTTATCCAAACCGCAGCTTCTAATCCTGATGCTCGCAATGTAAAAATGAGCGATGATATCATGGGCGAGATGCTTCGTTTTGTGATGGCGCACGAAGTTGGCCACACACTTGGTCTTCCGCATAATATGGGTTCGAGTGTGGGATATACTGTTGAGCAATTACGTGACCCTGAGTTTACTTCAACGCACGGAACGGCCCCATCCATCATGGATTACGCTCGTTTCAACTACATCGCTCAACCGGGCGATGGTGTTACCAATTATTACCCACAAATTGGCGAGTACGACAAGTGGTCGATTAAATGGGGATATTCTTGGTTCCCGGATATTGATGCAGCCGACGACGAAAACGAGATTTTAAATGACTGGATTGTTGCCAATGGCGATGATCCTTTGTACTGGTTCGGTTATTCAAACGGTGCTGATCCTCGATCGCAAACAGAAGCAATTGGCGATGATGCAATGCGTGCTAGCGAGCTTGGCTTAGCGAATCTACAGGTGATTACTGATAACCTAATCGACTGGGTAGAAGCAGATGGTGAATCTTTCGATGATCTCTCGGAATTGTACAATAACGTACTTGGTCAATGGCGCCGATACATGGGGCATGTAACAACTTACGTTGGTGGTGTTTATCAAACGTATAAAACCTACGATCAAGAAGGCGAAGTGTACGAAGTTGTGTCTGAAACCGATCAGCGCAGAGCCATGGAGTTTCTACAACGCCATGCTTTTTCTGCACCAACTTGGGCTTATAACCGAGACATCCTGAATCGTGTAAATAATGCTACTTCGGTTGAAACGTTTAGAAGCGTTCAGGCCGGTGTTCTAAATAACTTACTATCACCTAGCAGAATCGCTCGCCTGATTGAATCAGAGCGCCGCGAATCTGATGATGTTTACACTGCCATAGAAATGATGGATGACACCAGAAATGGAGTGTTTAGTGAGTTACGTGCAAACAGAAATATCGATGTTCATCGTCGCCACTTGCAAAGAGCATTCATCGAGCGCATGGATTATCTGATGAACGAAGAACCAACCGGTTTCTTTGGCCGAAATGTTGATGTAAGCCAGTCTGATATCCGCCCGATAGTTCGAAATCAACTTTCGATATTACGTCGCGATATCAACAACCGAATTAATGCCGGAAATATCGACAGAGTTACTCGAGTACATCTCGAAGACGCACGGCACAGAATTGATGAGCTGTTAGACATCGACAACTAACCCGATCAAAAAATATGACTAAGATGGCATGGAAACGTGCCATCTTTTTTTATCTCAACTTTAAAGGACAAGGAATGAAAACCATACTTAGATACAATGTTACAGCATTATTGCTGATGATATTGTCGGTAGCTGTTTCAGCGCAGCAAATCGACATGGAGTTAATGAAAGGAATTGAACCACGGAATATCGGTCCTGCCGGAATGAGTGGCCGAATCACTGCCATCGATGTAGTAGAATCGAATACCGATGTGATGTACGTAGGTGCAGCCTCGGGCGGGATTTGGAAATCAATGTCAGGTGGGATTACCTGGGAGCCAATTTTTACCGAGTATGGAACTGCCGGGATTGGAGCCATCGACATCTACCAAAAAAGCCCGGACATTATTTGGGTTGGAACCGGTGAAGGAAATCCTAGAAACAGTGCAAACGCCGGAGCCGGTGTTTATCGCAGTTTAGATGGTGGACGCACCTTCGATTTTATGGGATTGGAAAACACGCGAAACATCCATCGTATTATTGTTCATCCTGATGATCCTAACACGGTTTATGTAGGTGCGCAAGGAAACGCCTGGGCCGACAGCGAAGATCGAGGTGTGTACAAAACCACCGATGGCGGTAAAACCTGGGAGAAAATCCTTTACAATAATAACCGCACAGGTATTGCGGATATGGTGATGGATCCTAACAATCCGAATAAAATTTTCGCAGCGATGTGGGAATACCGCCGCTGGCCATGGTTCTTTAAATCGGGTGGCGAAGGATCAGGAATGTACTTAACCAACGATGGTGGTGAAACCTGGACAGAAATTACTTCCGACGATGGTTTACCTGAAGGCGAACTTGGTAAAATGGGGATCGCCATCGCGCCAAGTAACACCAATATCGTGTACGCTTTGGTTGAATCTAAAAAGAACGCCATTTACCGTTCTACGGATGGAGGCTACACTTGGGAGCTTCGCCAAACGGTAGAAAAAGATCCAGAAGTAGGAAATCGTCCATTTTATTACTCAGAGATTTATGTTGATCCGTTTAACGAAAATACGGTGTACAGCATCTACACCTACGTTTCGAAAAGCATCGATGGCGGAAAGTCGTTTGAAAGTTTATATCCATACTACAACTGGATTCACCCCGATCACCATGCGTTTTGGTTAAGCCACGAAAACAAAGGCTTTATGATTGATGGAAATGACGGTGGTGTTAACATCACCTACGATGGTGGCGATACCTGGCGATTTATCGAGAACATCCCGGTTGGGCAGTTTTATCATGTAGAAGTGGATATGGAAATACCGTACAACGTGTATGGCGGAATGCAGGATAATGGCTCGTGGGAAGGTCCGGCTTATGTTTGGAGATCAGGCGGAATCCGCAACGGATATTGGGACGAACTGTTCTTTGGCGATGGTTTTGATGTAATGGTGGATCCGAGCAATCCGCGTTATCTATACGCCATGTCGCAACAAGGAAATGTAGGGCGTGTGGATCGCGAATCAGGCAGTGCGCGTTTTGTGAAACCAACACATCCGGAAGGTGAAAACCTTCGATTCAACTGGAATGCTCCTATCAATTTCGATCCATTTAACGAAACCGGAGTGTACTTCGGTAGCCAGTACGTGCATTATTCTGCAGATCGAGGCGAAAGCTGGAAAATCATTTCTCCCGATTTAACCACCAACGATACCACCAAACAAAAGCAGCATGAAAGCGGTGGTTTAACGATGGATGCCACCGGCGCTGAGAATCACACCACATTGTTAGCCATCGAGCCGAGCACAATGGAAGAAGGCTTAATCTGGACCGGCAGTGATGATGGTTTGATTCATATCACCCGAGATGGTGGCGAAAACTGGGAAAATGTAACGCGTTTCCCGAAAGGCGTAAACGAGAACAGCTACGTGGCTCAGGTAAAAGCGTCCACATTTAACGCTTCTGAAGCTTTTGCCGTTGTGAACGATTACCGCCGCGGCGATTGGACTCCAATCGTACTGCATACCGATAATTACGGAAAGCGTTGGAGAAACATTCTTGAAGGTTCGGATGTGGAAGGCTACGCGCTTTCATTCGTTCAGGATTTGGTTGAGCCAAACCTCATGTTTGTTGGTACCGAATTCGGCTTATTTGTAACCATCGATGGCGGTGAAAACTGGACAAAATGGACGAATGAATATCCAACCGTGCCAACCTACGATATGGTGATACATCCTCGCGAGCACGATTTGGTGATCGCAACTTTCGGGCGTTCTTTTTGGGTGATGGATGATATTCGTCCGCTTAGAGAACTAGCCGCTAACGGTGCCGATGAGCTCGAAAAACCGATCAAAGCGTTTGCATCGCCGGATGCCTACCTGGCTAACTGGCGACAGGCTGCCGGAACCAGATTTGCCGGTGACGGAATGTTTATGGGTGAAAATAGAGGTCGCGGAGCGATGCTAACTTATTCTGTAAACAAAGACATGGTGAACGAGGAAGACAGCAAAAAAGAGGAGAAAGTTAAAATCGAAATCTTTGATGCTTCCGGCGATAAAATCAGGACTTTTGATCGTACGCCATCCGAAAATGGAATCAACCGAACCAGCTGGGGCTTAGACCGTGCTGGTGTTCGTTTCCCGAGTAAAAACGAACCGCGCCCGAATGCTTCTGAGCCAAGTGGCGGATCGGTATTACCGGGCACTTATAAAGTAGTTTATACCTATGGTGATCACTCCGATTCTACGATGGTAACCGTTCATGCCGATCCTCGAATCGAGGCGCCAATGAGTGCCATGCGTGCTACTAAAGAATTCATAGACAAGCACATGGAATTACGAACTTACTTAGGCAATGCGGTTGAACTATTACGAGATGCAAAAAGCATTGTGGAGGTAAATGAAACCATGGTGAAAAATGATCCTCGTGAAGATAAAGATGAACTCAAAGAGCTCAACAAATCCACAAAAGAAACCATCGACGAGTTGATGGATATGATTTTTGGGAAAGAAGACGATCGCCAAGGGATTACTTCCGATCCTACCGTAACCGTGATGGAGCGCATGTTTGCACCACTTCGTTATATGAATAACGATTTAGATGGTCCGGGCGAAACTGAAAAAAATCTGTATCGATTGGCAGAAGAAGCAGCAAACGAAGCTGTAGCGAAGGTGAACGCCTTTATCTCAAACGATTGGGCGGAATACCAATCAGCGATTGAAGAAGCAAACTTATCGCCATTTAAAGAAATGAGCACGGTCGACAAAGACTAAGAGATTTCTTAAAATCATTTATAGCCCGTATTTAATCGATACGGGCTATTTTTTTGTGGTTGATTTGAGGAAGATCAACAATCGGTGGGGTTCGACAAGCTCACCCACCTAAATAATATTTCCGTGATTTAGTGCTTTTGTGTCGAAAAGAATTCAATATTCAACAAGGAACATTCAATGTGCAGCCTGCGGTGAGCTGTTTATTTGATCATGATTCAATGAATACCTGATTAGTATGAAATGATATGAAGTAATCCTGTTCATCCATAAATCAAGTAAATCATGGTAGAAAGAGAGATGAATTAATATCCAACATTCACCATGATTTTAAGGATTCTAGGATTGCCGTGATTAGATTTAAATACTTTCTTTGTTTTGTGCTTTTGTGTCGAAAAGAATACAACATTCAATATTCAACAAGGAATATTCAATGTATATCGTGAGTGGGTTCGACAAGCTCACCCACCTAAATAATGTTTCCGTGATTTAGTGTTTTCGTGTCGAAAAGAATTCAATATTCAACAAGGAATATTCAATGTGCATTGTTCGTGGGTTCGACAAGCTCACCGACCGTTTATACTCTTCCGTGGTTTTGTGCTTTTGTGTCAAAATTAATCGGGCTAACGACTGTTAATTAACTTTTGTGTGTTAGTGCTTTTGTGGCGAAATTAATAAGCAAAATTAAAGAGTATGGAATCATTTGTAGAGTTCTTCGAAAATATCCCATCCGCTTTTCGAGCCGGAATTCTGGTTGGTGGCATCTTCCTTTTCTGGATTATCGAAGGCGTTTTTCCGCTGTTCGAGTTTGGATATAAAAAAGTACGTCATGCGGGTATCAACGCCGTACTTACTGCTTTTTTTGTAGTGATTGGATTGGGTTTTGCCGGAATTCTCTTGGGCGCTTCAGAATGGGTGACTGCCAACAATTTTGGGGTGCTAAACTGGATTTCGATGCCGGTTTGGCTACAGGTGATTGTAGGGGTGATGTTGCTGGACTTCTTTGGGGCATTCCTGGTTCATTGGGTGGAACACAAAGTGAAATTCATGTGGAAATTCCACCTCGTTCACCATACCGATACTACCGTGGATGTAACAACCGGACTTCGTCACCACCCGGGTGAAGCCGTTTTTCGAATGATCTTTACTATTCTGGGAGTGATCGTAGCAGGTGCTCCAATCTGGATTGTGTTTTTTTATCAAACCATGTCGGCAGCGTTTACGCATTTCAATCATGCTAATATTCAGATGCCCAAAAAGCTGGATCGTGCGCTTTCACTCGTGTTCGTAACGCCGTACATGCACAAGGTTCATCATCATTACACACAACCGCTCACGGATACCAATTACGGGAATATCTTCGCGATCTGGGATCGGGTATTCGGCACTTTTGCTCAGGTTGATGACACCAAAGAATTGAAATATGGCATCGATACGCACATGGACCCTAAAGAACACGATGATGTAGTAAATCTGCTGAAAATACCATTCCAGAAATACCGTCCACCGATAGGTTCTAAATTTGGGGAAGAAGATTCTGGCACGGAATCACAAAAGCACAAAAAGTGATTTAGTAACGGTTACCTGTTATTAGCGGTGACTGGCTTCTTTTCTAAAGCTACGCTAAACAGTTCTTCTTTCTTATTTCTTCCTTCCAGTTCTATTTTTCCTTTAGAGCTGTATTGATAGTTAGAATGGGGTAATAACTCTTTAATTGCACCAGAGATCAGTAAGTCAGTGTTTAATTTCTTGCAAAGACTTTGGATTCTTGCGGTCGTATTTAAGACATCTCCTATAAAAACAATTTCCTTCTTTAAAGCTCCAATCTCTCCAATAGTTACTTCACCGAAATGAATCCCGGCTTTAAAGCCAATTTCAAAGCCATATTCTTGGAGTAAAACTTCCCTTTGTTCATTAAGACGATCACGTATGTCATAGAAGCATTTGATGCAGTTCGCCTCGCTTATCCCACTATCCGGTTTCCAGGAAATCACGATTTCATCTCCTATGTACTGGTAAACTTCACCAAATGAATTGATGATGGGGTCTGACATGATATTGTAATAGGTATCCAGTAGCCTGAAGTATTTTATGTGTCCTAGAGATTCCGCTATAGTAGTAGAAGATTTCATGTCTAGGAACATAAAAATCCGCTTTTCAATTTTAGGTTGGTGGTATTTCCCTGAGAAAAAATTTAAAAGTACCTGATGTCCTAAATTTTCACTTATAGCCGAATAAATCAAACTCACCATAAGCCTTACCGACAAATGAAATAAGGTTGTAAGGAAAGAAATACTTATAAAAAATCTGCCCAATTGTTGCCATGTTTCAACCTCTAGCAAACTTGTACCTGTATCGAGCGAAAATGCGATAGGATAAAGGATGACGATAATGGTAATAAAAAAGCCAAGGTAGATTAAGAATTTGTAGAAAAACTTGGCGCTTAGTGTTCGGTTCGAGAATTTTTTTCTAAATAAACCACCTCCAGTGTCCCTACAATAAGTCCAACCACGATATTCGCCAGGCTAGCAAAAATCAGCACAGGAATGGTGAAGGTAATATCTGTATCCGGATTGAGATTTTGGTTACGTGTTGCATCGAACACAGTAATATCAATAATCCATCCAATCACTAACCAGATAATCGCGAAAGGGATAATCCTTGAAATGTTCCTTTTCGCTTTTGGGGATATGCTCACATTAAATTGACTATGTTAGATTTAATACGAAAGATAATTTGTTGGTGCTAGCAATAGAATATGTTCAACTCTATTCATGATATCCTAGTTTTTTCAATCAACGAAGCCTTGGCGCAGTTAATCATGTTTAAGTGTTGTTCATCATAGTCTATTAATTAATACTATTATAATGAATAAACATGATGTACACGTAATGTACAAACATCCACTTATTCTTGAAAAACTGTAGACGTTGTTTTCATGCTTGCCTAAAATGAAAGCGACCGATTAGCATGATTTCACATCTTAACCCGCCAAAATTTAAAACAGGGTGAGTATAGCAGCTATAGTTTATTGAAGAACGCTCATCTGTTTGAACGCTTTTAAAGTAACCTCTCTTCTGATCTGTGGAAATCTTCCCATCTCAAATTGCGGTGTTGGTTCAATATTTGTAGCAAAAAAATAGGTGTTGAGTTGGGTTTCGATATAACCAACAAACCAACCATTGTCTTCACCATTACTGATCGACCACCCAGTTTTCCCTGAAAGGGTATAGGCCTGATTTTCTTCGATGACCATCATTCTTTTAATGATGATCTCGCTTCGTTTCGAAATGGGTAGTTCAGATTGATACAGTCTTTGCAGAAAATCTATTTGTTCAAACTGACTGATTCTTGATTCTCCTTGAAGCCAAAACATATCAAGATTGGTTGAATCGACCTGCATATTTCCATAATCGAGTGTATCGAGAAACTCCTTCATTCGCTGGAGGCCAATTTCTCTGGCAACTTCTTGATAGCAAGGCACACAAGAATATTGAAAAGCTTCGCTGAAATATAGATCCTGTTCCCAGTTACTTAATGCTCGATTTTCATCGTCCCACTCAAAAAGAATGCTATCGTTTTCAACGACACCGGTTTCCAGGGCAATAATTGAATTGGGAATTTTAAAGGTGGATGCAGGTAATTGCCCGGTTTTAGCCCATTTGAAATCGTTTGAATGATAAGTTCTATTGTTTAAATCGTAGATGAGAATGGAGCCAAGTACATCCGCAGAATCCAGGATTGCTTGAAAATTTGGCGCTGGCAACTCGCTTTTTGATTCGATAGTGGGGGTAGTCTCCTTTCCTTCATCTCTATCAGAACATGAAAAAAAGAATGCCAATGCGAGTAGTGTGCAGATACTTTTCATTTATTGATCATATTTCTTCCAAATTATTCTGTTTGGTGCTTATTTCAATCGATGACAAGATTGTGGTATTTCCGCCGATGAAGTAAGCAAACTACGGGATGCAATAAGTGTAGTATAAATTAAAATATATATCTCGAATAAAGCGTAGTTGTATTAAAAAAAGAACTCCCTGATACAAAACATTCAGAGTTGATTACGTTGACTAAGCAACGTTTTTGTTTTCGAATTTTTTTATGCGATCTAACTCAGGTTTCTTTTCATTTCGTTCTTCTTCGATATCATAATCGTCTTGAAGTCCGAGCCAAAATTTTGCGGAATTTCCGAAATATTTGCTCAATCTAAGAGCAGTATCAGCAGTTATTCGGCGTTTTCCTTTCACAATCTCCGAAATTCTAGTTTGTGGGATTTTTAAGTCCTGAGCGAGCCGGTATTGTGTAATTTCAAGCGGCTCCAAAAACTCATAAAAAAGAATTTCACCGGGATGAATATTTTCAAGTTTTTCCATGGTTATTTTTAGTGATAATCAATTATTTGAACATTAAAAGCATTACCATTTTCCCATCGGAAAATGATTCTCCATTGCTTGTTTATTCGGATGCTATAAAACCCTTTCAAATCGCCGGTAAGCTTTTCAAGACGATTGGATGGCGGAATCTTTAAATCCATAATGTCCTGAGAATTATTCAGCATCCTTAGTTTTCGCCTCCCTACTTTTTGAATTTCAATAGGCAGGTTTCTAACTCTTATACCGTCCCAAATTTTTTTCGTTTCTTTTGAACCGAACGAATTGATCATAGTATTTCCTTACGTTAGTAACGTGAAGGGTAGGTATTAATTTTCTAAAATAAAAGTCATTTAAAATTGAGCAACCAATAGTGTCCTAAACGTTTTGAGTTTCTTTTAAATATAGCATTTCTAAGTCCGCAGGGTATATTATTTTCTAT
>JAEPNO010000032.1 GCA_017643365.1 Balneolaceae bacterium
TTGTGCAACTCAAATATACATTTGAGATACACAAAGTTCTTTCTCTCTTTTTTTATAACGTTTAGGACGCTATTGTTATCGAATAGATTAATATCTCCTTGCTCATATTCCAATTCTAATCGGCGTTTATGCTTCTCCGCAACTTTCTTTCTATTGGTATGCAGTGAAAACTGAGCACTCTTCCTTTTTCCATCAAATGTTTGGACAAAGCGAATGGAATAATTACCGTTTCTTTCTTTTAAGGAAGCCATATAATTGTTTTAATTTGTACCCACAAAAGGGAAAAGAGGGAAGAGAGAAAACAGAATGATTGCTTTCAAGGCCTTAAAAGAGTGTTTTGAATGCGGGATTGGATGAGATAAAACAAATTCGTAGTCAGGTACTCTATCCAGTTGAGCTACGGGTGCATTTCAATAATTGAATTCTCAAAAAATGTGAGAGCCCTAAATATAAGGAGCTTTTTAACTGTGAACAACAGTAGAATAGAAATTTTTGCTTTGCTTTTTAAAGGGACATAGGATGGTTTTAGCAAAATCAAGCAAATCCTATAATCACTAAAATCATGGTAAAAGAACCAGAGAAGTGGGGTAATTAAAAAAGCTCCCTCACGCAATGCATGAACAGGAGCTTAATAATCGTAAGTGGATTAATTCTTAGTATCTGTACTCGTCAGACTTATACGGACCGGTAATCGGAACACCGATGTAATCAGCTTGTTCTTGAGAAAGTGTTTCTAAGTCGGCACCAATTTTAGATAAATGCAGTCGAGCTACTTTTTCATCCAAAGATTTTGGTAGCACGTGAACACCCGGCTCAAATTCTTCGGGTCGATTCCACAATGCAATTTGTGCTAGAGTCTGGTTGGTGAAACTGTTACTCATAACAAACGATGGGTGTCCGGTTGCATTACCAAGATTCATTAAGCGTCCTTGAGAAAGTAGAATCACCTGATTGCCACTTTCCAGCGTGAAGATGTCAACCTGTGGTTTGATGTTCTCTTCTTTGGAATTAGCTTTCAACCAAGCCACATCAATTTCATTATCGAAATGACCAATGTTACCAACAATTACTTTGTCTTTCATTGAAAGGAAATGCTCGCCGCGAACAATGTCTTTGTTTCCAGTAGCCGTAACAACGATGTCGGCACGAGGTGCGGCATCGGCCATAGTTTTTACTTCAAAACCATCCATGGCTGCTTGAAGTGCACAAATTGGATCGATTTCGGTAACAATTACTCGGGCTCCGGCGCCACGTAACGAAGCAGCGGTTCCTTTACCAACATCACCGTAACCGGCAACAACAGCAACTTTTCCTGCCATCATCACATCGGTTGCGCGACGAATAGCATCCACAGCAGATTCTTTACAACCGTATTTGTTATCGAATTTCGATTTAGTAACCGAGTCGTTTACGTTGATCGCAGGTAGTGGAAGCGTTCCATTTCGCTCACGTTCGATCAAGCGAAGTACTCCGGTGGTTGTCTCTTCAGAAATCCCATTGATACCATCAACCAACTCAGGATAGTTATCCAGCACCATATTGGTAAGATCGCCACCATCATCAAGAATCATGTTCAAAGGTTGCCCGTCTGGGAAAAAAATAGTTTGTTCGATACACCAATCAAATTCTTCTTCGCTCATATCTTTCCAAGCGTAAACAGGAATACCAGCTTCGGCAATGGCTGCTGCTGCGTGATCTTGCGTCGAGTAAATATTGCACGACGACCAAGTTACATCGGCGCCAAGGTCCACCAATGTTTCAATTAACACAGCGGTTTGAATGGTCATGTGTAAACAACCGGCAATACGAGCACCTTTAAGGGGTTGCTCGTTTTTGTATTCTTCGCGGATGGCCATTAAGCCCGGCATTTCAGCTTCTGCCAGTTCAATTTCTTGTCGGCCATAACGGGCTAAGCCAATATCTTTAACTTTGTAAGCTAGTTTTTCCTCTACGTGTGACATGTATATAATTGTTTTGTATTAAGATCTTTTGTTGTCTTCGATTATGACTTTCGCCTTCTCGTAATCACCTTGTGTTCCGGCTGATCCCAGCTCAGCTTTTATCAAAAAACCATTTGGGTCAATAAATACTTTAAATGGAATTCCAAGGGTAATAATTTCATCGCCAATATCATTTATGTCCATTGAGTACACGAAATCGTAATCGTTATCGGCCATAAATTGTTCTACATCAGCTTTGGTGTCGCCGTCGATTAAATTTACAGTCAGAACTTCGAAATCATCAGGATATTCGGTTTTTAAAGAGTCCATGGCTGGGAAAACTTGCAAGCAAGGTCCGCACCAAGATTCCCAAAAATCAATGAGCAAAACTTTGCCTTCAAAATCGGCGAGGGTAACATCATTACCGTTCACATCTTGAAAGACAGCGCGTTGGATAACGCCTTCGATTCGAGCGTTAGCCTCGCTAAGTTCTCGCGGATTTTGCGATTTTTGATCTGCGCATGAGATTATTGTAAATAGGCCAAGTAGGCTAAGAAAAATGTATCGTGTAGTTTTCATGTAATATTTTTTTTAGAGATGCCAAAGATACAATCTTACGAGCATAATCTATAATCATGAACTTCTATTGGTGAGCTAACAAATATTGATGAGGCGTAGTTCTTTCGGATCAAAAAAAAGAAGTTCTGACCTTTATTGGTACATGCCGTATCTTTGGCGAGCAAAAATCATCTATGACGCAAAAAATCTACGATTTTATTATTGTCGGAGCCGGAATTGTCGGTTTATCGACCGCCTATAAACTAAGCATTGCTTATCCTGAAGCATCAATCTTGGTGCTCGAAAAAGAAGATAAAGTGGCAGCGCATCAAACAGGGAAAAATTCTGGGGTTATCCATTCCGGAATCTATTACAAGCCGGGAAGTTACAAAGCGCTGAATTGCAAAGAAGGGCGTCATCAATTGGTGGAGTTTTGTAAAGAACATGATGTTGCCATGGATGTGTGTGGCAAAGTGATTGTGGCGACCAAAGAAGAAGAACTCGAGCAACTGGACAAGATTTATAAGCGTGGTATTGCTAACGAAATCGAAGGAATCGCTAAAATTGGGCGCGAAGAATTACTAGAGCTCGAACCTCATGTAAATGGAATTGCCGCCATCCATGTGCCTTGTGCCGGTATTGTTGATTTTGCAGGAATGTGTGAAGTACTCAGTAGCCTGATTGAAGAGAAAAACGGAGAAGTTCACTTTGGACAAAAGGTGGTCGACATCAATCAAAATGGGCAATCATTACATGTTGATACAGAAACCGAATCATACCGAGGTAAGTACCTGATTAATTGTGCCGGCTTGTATAGCGATCATATTGCTAAGTCGGCCGATATTGATTCGCCGGTGAAAATTGTGCCATTCAAAGGTGAGTACTACGAGCTAAAACCTGAAGCTGAATATTTGGTGAAAAACCTGATTTATCCTTTGCCTAATCCTGAGTTTCCATTTTTAGGTGTGCATTTTACGCGGATGGCAAAAGGAGGAATCGAGTGTGGACCAAATGCTGTATTTGTATTCAAGCGCGAAGGCTATAAAAAGTTCGCTTTCGATCTGAAAGAAAGCTTAGAATCGCTCACTTTTCCAGGTTTTTGGAAGATGGGATTCCGCCACTGGCGCATGGGCTTAGATGAGTATAAACGTTCGTTCTCGAAAGCTGCTTTTGTAAAGGGATTGCAGGAATTAATCCCCGAAGTTACTTCAGATAAATTACAGCACTCACCGGCTGGTGTTCGGGCAATGGCGCTTCAACCAAATGGCGAAATTTTAGATGATTTCCATTTCGAAGTGATCGAGCGACAAATTCATGTGTTGAATGCACCAAGTCCGGCAGCTACGGCCGGACTTTCGATTGGTGATGAAATTGTGCGTCGTGCTCAAGAGCACTTCAATCTGTAATGTGCTTTAGAGGGCTAAAGCATCCCAAAGCTTTAAATCTTCGCCTTTGTTTTTAACAACAATCAGCGGTAAGTATTGATCGCGATCGATCAAAGCTTCGGTTACTCGTCCTAAGAAGAACGAAGAAAGTGTACTGCCACCGCGAGAGCCTAATACAATGGCATCGATTTTTTGATTAAAAGCGAAACGATTAATCATGTAAGGAACGCCATTAGAATTGAGCATTCGATAATGAGCTGTAAAACGATCCGGATCTACATTAGCTTCTTTCGAAATTCGGGCAACTTCGCCACGCGCATGGTTTACCAACTCATCAATAAACTGATCTTTGGTGAGGCCGGTTTTAAAATAGCCATGGGGTAAATTGTAAATATGCAGCCCGTGGATGTGCATGTCGTCATGTTTTGCACACAATGCAGTAGCTGTTTGTAAGGCCATTTGGCTGTTGTATGAGAAATCCATCGGCACCAAAATGTTTTTGATGTTTGATGGAACCGATGGCGGAACTAGTGCTACTGAGCAAGAAGAACGACGAATCAGTTTTTGAAGATAACTAACCTCTTCTTCGTCGGTATCGGTACGATTTACAACAAAAAGGTCGATATCATTTTCTCTGATATACTCTGGGATTTGCTGCAGTTTGCTGCCACCTAAAGTTGTTGTTTTAATCTCAGGAATAGCTTTTATGTGCTCAAAGGCATCTAATTTGCCTTCAATCGCCTGGTTTATTGATTCATCAATACTTGGCACCAACCCCGGATATTTATCCAAAATGGCTTTTGGGATGTCTAAATCTTCAGTTACGTGTATAAATGAAACCGATTTGAGGTCGGTTTTTAACACTCCGGCTACACGGTTTACAAAATCAAAAATGAGATCATCGAATTCATTTAGCTCGATGTTTACGAGCAATCGTTTAACTAATGCCATAATATTTAATTAATTCATTCATGAAACGTACGGAAGGCTTTCTCTCTGTTAGCTCAATTTCCCTACTTTTTTAGCCTCTAAATATACGTACATCTTTAGTGTTAAACTCGTTTCCGCGATTAGTCTTTTTTAAGACAACCGGTAAAGTAAAATTCAATTAAGTGGTAAAAAAGGTGATGCGTCAAAGAAAGTAATTATTCATCTTTGCGGGATGAATTATTACACCGACTCGCTCTACCTAAAATTATATGCGCAGGATGCTTCCATGTACAAGCAACTGCCTATGGGGGTTTCTTTTCCCAAAACCACCGACGACATTGTGCAACTAGTTCGCCAGGCAAATCTCGATCGTTTTTCGATTACTGCTCGCAGTGCCGGAACCAGTTTAGCCGGGCAAGCTACCGGTGGCGGTGTGATAATGGATGTTTCGCGGTTTATGACAACCATTATTGATGTAGATGAAGAAGAGCGAACGGCTGAAGTAGAACCCGGTGTAATTCGCGATACGTTAAATCGTGAAGTTGCTCAATTTGGGCTGCAGTTTGGTCCTGATACGTCAACCACCAATCGATGTATGATCGGCGGCATGATAGGTAACAATTCGTCGGGCTCGTTTTCCATCAAATACAAAACTACGCGAGAGCATGTAAAAGAAATAGAAGCCGTATTGGCAGATGGCTCGATTGCCATTTTCAAGCCAATAACGAACGAAGAGCTCGAAGAAAAAATGCTGCACGAGACCTTGGAAGGCGATATTTACCGTGGGATGGTAGAGCTGATAAAAGAGCATAAAGAACTGATCGAAAAAAATTATCCTCATCCCGAAATCACACGCAGAAACACCGGCTACGCTCTCGACAAGTTATGCGAAATGGAGCCATTTACACCCGGTGGCCGACCGTTTAACTTATGCGAGCTTTTATGTGGTAGCGAAGGCACATTAGCACTAACTACTCGAGCTATTGTTAATTTGGTGCCTACGCCAACAAAGAAAATGTTGGTAATCCCGCATTTTAAGTCGCTAGAAGCTGCAATGAAAGCCACCGTTGAAGCCGTTCGGTTAAAACCATCGGCTGTAGAGTTGGTTGACAATGTGATTTTGGATGCCACAAAGAAAAATCATGCGCAGGCTCAAAATCGATTTTTCCTTTCCGGCGAACCATCGCATATCCTCATTATTCAATTCGATGGTGATAACGAAGCCATCATCGAAAAGAAAATTGAACGCTTAAAAGATAATTTGCGGGATAAGAAGTTGTGCTATTCGTATCCGGTAGTTCAAGAAGAAGAGGATCAACAAAAAGTTTGGGAGTTGCGCAAAGCCGGGCTTGGTTTGTTGATGGGATTGGGGAAGGAATCGAGAACACCGGCATTTTGCGAAGACACGGCGGTACGAGTTAGAGATTTGCCTGAGTATGTGGTCGATTTCAAGGAGATCCTGAAGAAGTACGACACCGATTGCGTGTTTTATGCCCATGCGAGTGTGGGTGAATTGCATCTTCGGCCGATGATAGACACAACCACCGAAGAAGGCGTTGAAAAGATGAAAGATATGGCATCGGACATCGCTGATTTAGTGCATAAATATGGTGGCTCTCTTTCCGGCGAACATGGCGATGGTCGTGCCAGAGCACCATTTATCAAGCAAGTGTTGGGCGAAGAAATGATGCCCGTATTAAAAGAAGTGAAGCAAATTTGGGATAAGTTCAATGTCTTCAATCCCGGTAAAATCGTGGATCCCGAACCCATGGAACAAGATTTACGGTTTTCTCCCGAATATGTGGAACCCGATCCTGAAACGATGTTCGCTTGGAGAAATGAAGGAGGGATGACCGGCGTAATCGAAAGTTGTAATGGAGCCGGAGTTTGCCGCAAAATGGCACAATCGGGCGGAACGATGTGCCCGTCGTACATGGCAACAAAAAACGAGAAAGATTCAACTCGCGGGCGTGCCAATGTATTCAGGCAGGTGTTCGAAGGGAAGGATCCTGAAGGGTTTGCATCGCAAGATTTAAAAGAAGCCTTAGATCTGTGTTTAAGTTGCAAAGCTTGTAAAAGCGAATGCCCCGCAAACGTTGATATGGCAAAGATGAAAGCCGAGTTTGAGCATGGCTGGCATCAACGGAATGGGGTATCCCGAACTACTCGCTTTTTTGCTAATGCAGCGAAATTATATCCATTGGCAGCTAAATATCCGGGCTTGTCAAATGCGATGGTAAGTTCTGATTTGGGCAAACATTTTCTGAATGTGTTCTATAAAATCAGCAAGAAAAGAACGCTGCCTTTATTTGCTGATAAGCCTTTTCCGGTTGATAAGTATACCGAAGCTAAAACTAATCGAACCAAAATAGCTTTGTTTGTGGATGTGTTCACGAGGTATCATCATCCGGAAATTGTTGAAGATGCCATAAAAGTGATCGAGTTTCTGGGCTACGAAGTAATCGTTCCAGAGCTACCGGAATCGGGCAGGGTGCAAATATCAAAAGGGATGTTAGGCGAGGCAAGAAATATTGCCTATACCATTTTAGATGTTTTGGGACCATTGGCTGAAGAAGGCGTTCCAATTGTAGGGCTAGAGCCCTCAGAGTTGCTTACTTTAAGAGATGAGTTTCCGGAGTTGGTAAGCGAAGATGAATATGAGAACGCTCAGAAAATTGCAAAGTATTCGTTTTTGTTTGAAGAGTTTGTATTCCGCCATAAAATGACGCACAAGGCAAAGTCGGGAGGCGAAGTGATAATTCATAATCATTGCCATGCAAAAGTGCTGTCGCCAAAAACTACCTTACAAAAAGCGCTTGAGCAATGGGGATATGAAACTACGGTACTCGATGCCGGGTGTTGTGGAATGGCAGGCAGCTTCGGTTATGATGCCTTCAAGTATGAAATTTCGATGGAAATTGGAAATCAAAGATTATTTCCTTCTATTCAAATGGCGAAGAAAAAAAGTAACATATGCGCCCCTGGTTTTTCTTGTAGGCATCAAATTATGGATGGTACCGGCCGCAAGGCTTTGCATCCTGCTCAGTTGATCGCCAAACAACTGCCGGCGTAACCTATTATCACTCAAGCCTATGAAGATTCTTAGCACCCTTATATCCGGAATATTTTTATTTGTGTTTTCTGCTCAAATACATGCTCAGGTTGATTACTCAACCGAAATACAACCCATTTTTAATGCAAATTGTACCGGTTGCCATGGTGGTACAAGCGGGCTAAACCTAAGATCCTACTCCGAATTGATGAGCAGCAATGGAAGTCAATACGGTACAAACCTAGTAATTGCAGGCAACCCGGATGCTAGTGGTTTGGTAGATAAAATCGAACCTAATCCTCAGTTTGGAAATCGCATGCCATCGGGTGGGCAGCTTGCACAATCCGAAATCAATTTAATCCGAACTTGGATTGCCGAAGGCGCAAATGAAGTGGCTACTTCTTCCGAAATTGATGTGCAAATCCCTGAATCTTTTCGTTTGATCGGTAATTATCCTAACCCCTTCAATCCTGCTACAAATATAAAATTCGAAATGCCCGAAGCAGCTCAATACACTATTTCGGTGTATTCGGTTCATGGTAACCTGCTGCTTGAAGAAGTTGGTCAGGCTAATACAGGTGTCTCAAATATTTCTGTTAATATGGGGCAAAACCCAACCGGAGTTTATCTATATCGTGTTACTGCTATGGTTAATGGGCAATCCACTTTGATTGGCACCGGTAGAATGACGTTGATTAAATAAACAACTTAATCAGTGATTTTTCTGATTGCGAAACTCTGATTTTCTGTTGGTTCTATGGTTAGATAAATGATTTCCCAACCAAATTGAACACAAAACTCGTGTACGGCTTCAACCACTCCATACCGGAAGGTTGTAATCCAATTACCTTTCACATAATCATGACCGGCTATGATTCCGCCTTCTTTCATTTTTGGGGCGTACAAGCGAAGTTCATCGCGGGTGGTTTCGTAGGTATGATTAGTATCAATATAAATCCAGTCGAAGTAATTGTCTTCGAAATCAAAAACAGCGTCTGTCGACAGTTTCTTATGAATATGAACCTGCTCATTTTCGATCTGTTCTTGGAAATATCCTTTCACAGCCTCGTATTTCCCATCATGAAAACGATCTGTTCCCCAAACGTCAATCAAGTGATAATTTTCGGGTGTATTAATGTCAAAAATCTTTTGGCTGAACTTACCTTCGTCAACCCCAATTTCGGCTACGTTTCCACCTTTACCAAGTTTATGAAGTAGTAATTCACGGTTCAAAAGACTGGAACAATTTTCCACATGTTCTGCTTTGAGGGGAATTTTAGGAATCTGACGTTCACGTTGTTCACGTCCTTGTTTCAACGACTCGGCCACTCTGTTTATAAGAATCTGTGCTTGTTGCTCACGTTGCTGAGGCGTTAATGCATTAAAATCGATCAATTCTTGCATAACCTTGTATTTGCGTTTTTATAGTTAATACACAAATTATTACAAGTGCTATGCCAATTAGTTTAATGATGCTTGGCGATTAATGAGATCTCGGGCACTTGCAAGAGCCGAAGCAGTGATTTCAGCACCGCTCATCAAACTGGCAACTTCGCGAATATGGCTTTCCTGATCTAAGGCCACAATTTCGGTTGTGGTTCGATCGTCTTGCTCCAGTTTTTGCACTTTGTAGTGATGATGAGCCTGACTCGCAATTTGTGGCTGATGCGTAATCGCCAAAATCTGACAATGAGCAGAAAGTTCTCTCATAGCCCGACCAACTTTCTCAGAGACTTCACCACTAATCCCGGTGTCGATTTCGTCGAACACCATGACCGGTAAACTTTGCTCTTTGGCTAAAATGGATTTCAACGCCAGCATTACACGACTGATTTCTCCACCGGAGGCAATTTTAGCAAGCGGTTTTGGAGCTTCGCCTTTATTGGTTGAGATGAATAAGCGTACAAAATCACAGCCAAACTCCGTGCATTCTACTTTTTCGTTTCCGATGGATATCCACCCATTGGCTTGAAGTAAATACTCCACTGAAACTTCAAGATGTGCATTCGGGATGCCTAATTTGGCAAGTTCAGCTTCAATTTTTCGGGATAATTCATTCCCAACAACCAATCGCTGACGATGCAAGGCTTCCGCGGCTTGGGCTAATTTGCCGGCTTGATTCTGAACCTGAGTATTTAACTTTTCGATTTCCAGATCGAAGTTATCCGCTACCGAAAGTTCTTGTTTGATCTCGCTTAAATATTGAACCAATTCCGGGATATCACGCTGATACTTTTTTTGAAGTCGGTTTAATTCTGATTGGCGCTGACGTAACTCTTCCAACCGCTGCGGATTAAACTCGATGGTGTTTCGATAGCGTTCTGCAAAGTGCACGGCTTCCTGAATACTAACCCGGGCTTGATTGATCTCGCTGAGATAGGATTCAAATTCAGGCTCGATTCGACTCAGATCTTCGAGATTCAACTTCAGATGATTGAGTAATTGGATGATGTTGGCATCATCATTTTCAGCCATTTCAGAAATTGCAGCCGCTTTTTGATCCAGAATTTCGGCGTTATCCAGTAAATTCATTTCCGAGATCAGTTCCTCTTCTTCTTCCACCGAAAGGCGCGCATTTTCAAGTTCCTGAACTTGAAATCGATACAATTCTGTTTTCTCTTGAAGCTCGTGTTCTCGTTTTTTCAGGTGATTCAGCTCCACCCGTAAAGTCTTCAGTAACTCAAATTCATTTTGATAGCCTTTTAATAACGGCTGAATCTCCTCAAAGCTATCGATCATCGCGCGATGGTTTTCTTCTTTCAGCAACAGTTGGTGATCGTGTTGACCGTGTAAATCAACCAATAAATCTCCCACCGATTTCAACACGCCGATATTTACAGGTGTGTCGTTTATAAAAGCACGGCTTCCGGTTTGCCGGATTTCTCGCCGCAGGATCAGATATTCGTGTTCATCAATTTCATTATCACGCAGAAGCCCAGATATCTCCTCACTCTCAAACATTTTGATGGTAGCTTCGGCAATGGCTTTGTTTGTTCCATATCGGATTACATCCGTGTCTGCACGCTCGCCCAAAATCATATTTAGCGCCCCGATAATAATCGATTTTCCGGCGCCCGTCTGCCCGGTGAGTATATTCAGCCCCTCTCCAAACTGAACCTCCAGCTCGTCGATTAGTGCGAAGTTTTTAATGAACAATGACTTTATCATTGAATTACGAATTACGAATTACGAATTACAGATTACAAATTATAGATTCCGAACAAGGCTAAGGTAATTCAAAATTTAAGATGAAAAATGAAAAATTAGTTAAGCCTTGATTTGGTAGTTTTGACAATTGCAGAGAGAATATTCACTAATTCTAAGATATCTTCCTGGTGAGAAGTAACATTAATTTCAGTTATCTCGCTCTCTGCTAAAAGCTTTAGCCAGTATTTAGTTTCTCTTGCCTCTTTAAGTGAAGTCGAGATTTTTGAAAGAAAATCTTTTTTAGATTGACCGCCAATTGCTTCCTCAATATTTGCTCCAATGCTTGTGCCAGAGCGCAAAAGTTGCTTTGAGATAATATACTCTCGTTCATTTTGAAGTTTTTTATAAAGTTGGATTATTGAAAGTGAAAATTCGAAGCTTTTCTTTTGAACTAAGTTGTCTTTAATAGCCATAATATTTTTAATCTTAAATTTTTCATTTTGAATTATTAAGTAAGACTCCTTTAAAGCAAAGTCCTTACAATCTGCCTATCTTTTGCGAATGGACGAACAAGAAAAGAAAACAACCATCTACGAATTTACCGTGCCTCCAGGGCAGCAAGAAGCAATCCGCCTGGATGTGTACATCACGAACTTTGTAGAAAACGCGACGCGCAATAAGGTGCAGGACGCCATCAAAGCCGGATATGTGATGGTAAATGGCAAAAAAGAAAAGGCAAGTTACAAGCTTTTGCCAAATGATTACATCTTTATAGAGTTGCCGAAAGCCCCACCGCCCGAAGCCAAAGCCGAAGAACTGGAGCTTGATATCGTTCACGAAGATGACGACCTCATCATCGTAAACAAAGCAGCAGGAATGGTTGTGCATCCTGCATACGGCAATTGGACCGGTACACTGGTAAACGGCCTGATGCATCACGTGGATGAACTCGGTACTGCTGACAACGATCTTCGTCCGGGAATTGTGCATCGCTTAGATAAAGACACATCGGGATTGTTGGTAGTAGCCAAAAATGACGAAACGCTAGCAAAACTATCCGCCAAATTCGCGGAAAAAGATGTCGAGCGAACATACTGGGCCATCGTGTGGGGGACACCCGCCGAAGAAGGAACCGTCGAAGGCGACATCGGACGATCAAAACAAGATCGCAAGTTGATGACGGTACTTCAGGGCGGACGAGGGAAACACGCAGTAACACATTACAAAGTGCTGGAATATTTCGATTATCTGAGCTTGGTGGAAGTGCGACTAGAAACGGGGCGGACGCATCAGATTCGGGTACATTTCAATCACATCGGGCATAATGTATTTGGCGACACTACCTATGGAGGAACTTCGGTTCGATACGGTCCCAACACCGGAAACCGAAAGGTGATGTTTCATAAACTTATCACCAGATTAGGTCGACAAGCATTGCACGCCAAAACATTGGGTTTCGAGCATCCATCAACGGGTGAAATGGTTCGATTTGATTCTGAGCTACCCGAAGATTTCCAACATGTATTGGACACTCTGAGAGAACATTGCAAAGGCGAGTTTTAGCTGGATTTCTTCACCACAATTACATCTCGTTTAATGGCGGCGTCAACGCGATGTTCAATCTGATCGTAGGGAGCATCGTTGAGTACTTCCAATTCAGCTTCTTCGAAAAAGCGAGCCATTTTCTTTCTTGTGATTACGTGCGAGTTCCATGCCAGCACTATGGTGCCTCCTTTGCGAAGTACTTTTTTCCAACCAGGGATGCTTTCGGTGATTAGCTCAACCGGATTTCGGGTTGGGCTTCCGTACACTTTTCCGGCTTTGTTGCCGTGTTTGATTCCATAAGGTAGATCACCCACGATCACGTGGAATCGCTCTTTTTTGAAATAATTGTATGCTTCAGCCGCCGCGCCGTGCACCATTGCTAAACGACTTCGAGTGTTCTCATCTTTAAACTCTTGCTTCGACAATGCATACTCGAACTCGGTGATTTCAGCCGGGGATTCTCCTTGATTCTTGAAAATCACACGAGAAGAACGGGTGTGTTTGAATCGCTCTTCTTCTAAAAACTTTTTGAAGAATGTTTGTCCCTCTTGCAAGGCATTGCCTTCCACTTCAATACCGTACGCATCGTACCCAAAAGTGGTGGCTTCGAATAAGGTGGTGCCTTTGCCAGAAACCGGGTCTAGTAATTCCAGTTTTTTATCGAATGCAAAATCGGAAGAATGAACGGCGATGTTGAGCATCATGCGGGTAAAAAGCTCATTGGTCTTGCCTTTGTATTTCAGTAGCGTGCTGATTTTAGGATCCAGATGGAATTTGATCGGCAATTCGACCGGAGTGAGGGTTGTAGAATCAGGATCTTCTTCATCAACCTTAAAAAGCGCAAACACAAAAGAGAGTTTCGAGAGGATATTAAGATCACGCTCGGAAAGTGGTTTATCCGTAGAAAAATGAATGTACCGTAGATTGGCAATCATTTTTATTTCGATCTCTTGCAAATCGCATTCAAATTTTGTGCCGGCGATTTGAAGTTCAGCCAATGCCAGTTGATCGGCCGATTGGTAATACACCCAGTTGTGCCCCGGATATTGTAGAATCAGATAATTCATGTAGTTGTGTTGGATAAAATCTTTAGCGATTTGGGCGCGATGATAAGTTGTAATCACCGTATCTTTGGCGAAAATAAACATACATCATGCAGAAGAAAGATATTACAATTAGCGTAGAATTAGATAATGATCATGTGCCAACCATTATCCGTTGGGAAGCCGATGATATGACCCAGAAGCACGTGGCCAATTGCCGGGCGATGTTGCTTTCGTTGTGGGATGCCAACAATAAAGACACGCTGAAGTTGGATTTATGGACTAAAGATATGACCGTGGATGAGATGAAGATCTTTTTTCATCAAACATTAGTTACCATGGCTGATACCTTGGAGCGCTCGATTAACGATGAGCGAATTTCCGGCGATATGCGCGATTTTTGCGATTACTTCGCCGAGAAAATGGAGATTAAAGCGGAATAAATGTTCAATGATCAATGATCAATGATCAATTATTCAATTAAGGTGAAAGTCGAATTGAATTCTTAATTGCACATTGAAACATTCTTAATTGAATAAAATGCTTCCAAAGGTGACGGCGCTTTCGCGTTCTTGCTCGTCCCACAAATCGTAGCTTAAAATCTCGCCGGAGAGTTTTGGGAAAGCCGAGAGGAAGGTCACTAATGGTGGAAATCCACAAATGCGAAACTTATCGAAGGTTTCGCGCATGGCATAAATCAAATGCTTTGGGTTGCCCGATGCCCCGGCACTCAAAATCAGTTGGTCATTGGCTTCCACATTGGGCAAAAGGGATGTTGCAGCTTCCTGATCTCCAAACTTTTTGCCAAAATGGGAGAGGTCACCGCTGATCAAGAAAAAAGCTTCGGGATCATTGCCATAAGTTTCTTCCAAAAACGCCGCAAAGGTTTCCATTTGGGCTTGTTTGTGGGATTCATCCGAATACAATAACTCGTCCATCCCACCAATTAAAATGGGAATAATTTCGAAGTCGTGTTTCCAAATGTGATTTAAAAAGAGGAGGTGTAATTCGATGCTGTGTTCTACCCGATGCGCTCGATCTTGAAAACTCACTCCAATCTTATTCCATTTTTTTGGAGAAAGCATTCGTCTGAAATCTTTATTCGAGTCAATACTTCCGTTGGGTAACTGAAAGGTTTTTTCCGAAACGATGAACGGGAAGTCGTCATACAATTCATTGTACATGCCCGAATAATGGGAGGTAGCAAGAATGAATACTTTCTTTGGTTGTAAGTCGCGAATTGCAGAGAAAGCCTTCACAAAAGCAGATAAACCCACTCGTGGGTCGATGTGTGGTGCAAATAACGCCCGGGCTTCTTTAGGTTCGCTTTGCTCGTGAAGCTCAAAGGCTTGATTCAAGTATGAAATTAGTTGGGTCGGACTGTTCGGATACGAAATGCCGGCTGTATTTGAAATATGATAAGCCGATTGCTCGTAATCGATTTCAATATTTTTAGCTAAATGCTTGAAAAATTTTGATTGTAGGATGCCGTTTTCATCCAGATAGCGAATGTAATTCAGTAAATCATTTTTTGAAACTTCTCCATGACTTAGAGTAATCAAATCGTCGATTGAACGGTTGCCATCTAATAAAGAAAGCACGGTTTGAGAATCTGCAGGGAGAGAGAAATCGCCGGTGGCATAGCTCAGCGAATCGTAGAAATAAATAAACTCTTCGCCATTCTGTTGAATGGGAATCTGTTGAATATCGTAACGAACCGGTGGAATCGGTTTATCAAAAGAATTAAATAATCTCTCTTTTTTTACCCCAGTCATTTCCAGCATTTAATTTCAATTATGAAGATTTGTTTGTTTTTACTCATAATGAACATCAAATATCTTCATTTTTTAAGACTCTTTGGGTGAGTTTTCTCTCATTTTCTTGCACTCACAACTTCGACCATATTTTTCGCATAAGGGATGATCGGGAGCAGATGATAACCGAGCTTTACACGCGTTTCGACCATGATGGATGAGTAGATGAGAAAGGTCAGTCCAGTTTTCTTTCGGGAAAAGCGCCATCAAATCGCGCTCAATTTTGTCGGTGTTTTTTTTCTCTCGAGTGAGCCCAAACCGGTTTGAGATGCGCTTCACATGCGTATCCACAACAACACCTTCGTTTATACCAAAAGCATTGCCAAGTACAACATTTGCGGTTTTACGAGCTGCACCACGTAGAGTGAGAAGTTCTTCCATTGTATTAGGTACTTCGCCTCCAAATTCTTCCACTAATGTTTTGGATGTCTCTTTGAGCGAGAGCGCTTTATTTCGATAAAATCCGGTCGTTCGCACCAGCTCCTCCAATTCTTCCAAAGGCGCTTCGGCCATTAACTCGGGCGTTGGATATGTTTCGAACAAAGCCGGAGTAACTTTGTTAACCCGAACATCGGTGCATTGCGCACTCAGGATGGTAGCAATCAACAACTCAAAAGCATTACGGTGATCCAACTCACAATGTGGGTTTGGATAATGCTTATAAAGCTCTTCAAGGATTTGAGCGGCTCGTTCTTTTTGTTGCTTACTTTTTCGGGGGATTTTCATCTTAACCTGTTTCGGAAGTATTAATCAGTTACGTAAAGTTTAATCTCAAAAAATAAGTTCGAATTGGCAGGGATTTTAGGTCGTTCGGTGGCTCCGTAGGCATACACAGATGGGATGTAAAGGTGGATGTTACCTCTTTCTTTGATGAGCGGTATTCCTACTTGCCAGCCAACAATCAAAGATCTCAAACTGAAACCAATGGGCCTGCTGCTTTTGTCAAATTCCGATCCGTCTGAAATTAAGCTTCCCTTATAGTCCACTACTACATTGCCACAAACACTTGGTTTGTCTCCATCACCTTCTTCAATAATTACATATCGGATGCCGGAAGGGTGCTTTTCTGCATCGATGTTATTTTCAGCCAGATAAGCATCAATTTTAGCGATGTCAGCTTTTAATTGATCTTGGTCAACACTAAGGTTTGGTTCAATATCACAATTGGGACGATTACAAGATATTGCAGTAAATAAAAGTATAGAAAGTAGTAAAAGTGTGCGCATTTGATAATAATTCTAAACAAAAATAAAGCCCTGCATGGTGCAAGGCTTGGTTCTAAAAGTAAGAAAGATTTGGGGTAGCTGAAATCAACTATTGTTAAAGTCGACTACGTATTGCCCGGGCTCTTTGATAATAAGTTGAACTCGATTATCGATGAGAGATGTATTCATCAAATTCGGAATTTTATAACTCACAAAAAGCTCTAAAGGATACGATGGATTTTCGATGGTGTATTCTAAGGTTGAGTTGGAACCCGGTTGGTTAGGCATAGTGCCTGAAGAGTGGCTTATGTTTAGTTCTGTAATCACATTTTGAACATTTTCGCCATTTCTTCTGAATCGAAGAAATATTTTTCCGGTGTAATCAGAGCCTTGTCTTCGAATAGAGGTTGAAACAACTCCTCGCTGATTGATTATTCGGTGTGGGCGGTGGTCATCAGAAATCACTTCTAATTCACCTTCGTACCAGAAACCACTTAAAGTTTCTTGTGCACCATTTTCAACATATTCCAAAGTTCCGAAAGAATATTGCTGTCCTTGACGCCAGTTTCCGGTATACTTTCGCTCAGAATGCCAGGTATAAACTCCTTCCCCATGTGGGTATCCGGCAACAAAATCACCTTCATAAGTGTGCAAGCCTACAGCCACACCTTCGCCATGTGCCAGGCCATTTTTGCAATATCCTTCATAATCTTCTGCTATGGATGGCAACAGAACTTCGCATTCTTTATTGCCTTCTCTTGAGTGATAAACCGCTGCGCAAGACCAGGAAACCAAACCAATGGCCAAAAATAAAACCGCTTTTCGCATACTCAACACCTAAATAATCTTAAAATTTGTTGGATCAATTAATTCGCAACGCCGTTCGTGCTCTCTTTAGTATGAAGAACGACATGAATATAGCTTTAAAATAAACTTTTTGATTTACTAATTATGTAACAAATAGTTGCAGGTTTAGATTCACCAAAGAAATTTCGGAAAACTTTACAGCGACCCATTTTTTTGAGCTTTCAGAATATCATGACCCGTAAATGTTATTTAAATATCTTTAAGTGCCTCATTCAAAGCCTGTAAACTCTTTTTAGCATCGCCAAAAAACATCTGATTTTTCTCGGCATAAAACAGCGGATTGTCAATGCCTGCATACCCAACACTCAATGATCGTTTAAATACTATCGTTCGTTTTGCATCTTCAACATCTAAAATCGGCATACCATAAATAGGGCTACCGGGCGAAGTTTTTGCCATAGGGTTTACCACATCATTTGCCCCAATTATCAATACAACATCGGTAGAAGCAAACTCAGGATTAATCTGGTCCATATCGTACAATAAATCGTAAGGGACATCGGCTTCGGCTAATAAAACATTCATGTGTCCGGGCATTCGTCCTGCAACCGGATGCACACCATATTTGACCTGAACTCCACGCTCTTCAAGATTCGATGCCACTTCTTTAACAATGTGCTGAGCTTGGGCAACTGCTAAGCCATAACCGGGTACAATCACCACTTTTGAAGCATAAGCCACCTGAATGGCTAAATCTTCAGCTGAAGTTTCGCGCACGGTTTTGTCCCCATCGGCACCACCGCCGCCACCTGAGGCACCATCGCCACCAAAGCTGCCAAAAATCACATTAGCAAGCGATCGGTTCATTGCTTTACACATGATGTTTGTGAGGATGAGCCCTGCAGCGCCAACTAAAGCACCCGATACGATGAGTAAATTGTTGCCTAGCACAAAACCTGCCATAGAAGCTGCAATCCCTGAATAGGAATTTAGTAAAGAAATTACCACCGGCATATCAGCGCCACCAATTGGAATTACCGAGGTAACGCCTATCAATAATGAAACACCCAAAATCACCCAAAACAAGTTGGTATTTCCGGGATCCATGGCATAAAGAACGATTAAAACTAAAACGGCAATCATCGACCCGATATTGATCACATTTAGGCCGGGAAAGGTGATTGCATTGCCCGAGATGAAGCCTTTTAGTTTACCAAAAGCGATAAAACTTCCGGTGAAAGTGAGCGATCCAATAAATACACTCAAACCAATGGTGACCATTCCGGTTGAGTCGATTGCGGTGATACTCTCATACCGTGCAAGTTCGCCCCAGGCAACCAGTGCCGAGGCACCACCGCCAAAACCGTTGAACACCGCTACCAACTCGGGCATGGCGGTCATAGCTACTTTTTTCGCAAGTACAACACCAATCAAGCCACCAATAAGCACGCCAATAATTATCAGCTCGAACGACACAATTTGTTTGTCGAAAAGTGTGACAACTATACCAATGAGCATACCAACAGAAGCCAGCATGTTTCCACGTCTTGCTGTTTGTGGAGAGTTTAAAAGCTTTAGCCCTCGAATAAAGAAGGCCGTTGCAACCAAGTACAAGAGTTGAATTGCGTCGGGTAACCAAGTAAGGATGGATTCTGGTAAAAACTGACTCATTTGTCATCCTCCTTTTTCTTAAACATCTCCAGCATACGATCGGTAACCATGAAGCCACCAACTACATTAATGGTAGCAAAAATGATGGCAGCAAGACCAAGATATTTACCTAAATCGCCACCAACTCCTCCGGCAACAATCAAAGCTCCAACAATGGTAATTCCCGAAATCGCGTTGGCGCCACTCATCAAAGGAGTATGCAAAGTGGGCGGTACTTTTGATATTAATTCGAAGCCGATAAAACAGGCCAGAACAAATATGAATAAAGAAAAAATTAAGACGCTCATGATTCCTTCGGTTTTAATAATGGACTGATAATTTCACCTTGATGGGTAATGGTGGTGTTGAGCAAAATTTCGTCTTCGAAATCGAAATTCGGTTGGTCTTCTTTTATCAGAAGATTAAGCAGTGCATACATATTTTTTGAGTACAACATGCTGGCGTGGTTGGCTAACTGGCTGGGTAAATTAAGAGGGCCTACAATTTTCACTTCATGGGCAACGGTTACCTCGCCGGCAACAGTTAATTCACAATTCCCACCATTTTCAGCAGCTAAATCTACAATTACAGAACCGGGTTTCATGTCTGCCACCATTTCTTTGGTGATAAGAAGCGGAGCCGGTCGACCGGGAATTAAAGCCGTGGTAATCACGATATCCGATTTCTTTACATGCTCGTGAATTACATGCTTTTGCCGTTCTTGGCTGTCTTTGCTTAACTCTTTAGCGTATCCGCCTTTAGTTTCCGTGTTTTCCTCTTCTAAAGGAACTTCTACAAACTTTGCGCCTAACGACTCCACCTGTTCTTTAACAACGGGACGAACATCGTAAGCCTCAACCACGGCGCCAAGTTTTCGGCAAGTGGCAATTGCTTGCAATCCTGCAACTCCGGCGCCCAAAATTAGTGCTTTTGAAGGAGGAATGGTCCCTGCAGCGGTCATCATCATAGGGAAGTATTTATCCAAATGATTGGCAGCCAGTAAGGAAGCTTTGTAGCCGGCAATGGAGCTCATCGACGACAATGCGTCCATATTTTGAGCACGTGATATTCGTGGAATAGCATCCATCCCCAAAGCAGTTATGCCTTTGGTTTTGAGCGATTCGACCAAGTCAGCATTTTGTAATGCCCAGATAAAGCAAACAAGTATGCTGTTTTGTTTCATATTGGCGAGATCAGCGTCGGTCGGTGTTTGAACGGCGAGCACTAAATCAGCCTCAGAAAACAATTTCTTGCGATCTTTTTCGATCGTTGCACCTGTTTCGGAATATTGAGCATCGAGAAAATTAGATGCTAATCCCGCATCCGATTCAACCCGAAGTTCTAGTCCTTTCTGAATTAATTTACCTGCTATTTCAGGCGTTATGGAAACCCGTTTTTCGAGTTCAGCAGTTTCTTTAGGAATTGCTACAATCAATGATAACCTCCAACCTTAGTTTGCCTCAACATAATGAAATTGAATTATTCCGCAAATAAATATGGGAGCGCTTTTTTAGCGAACCTATTAAAAATCAATGCCATTGTTGAGAAATCGACGATATAGCGTGCGCATCAATGCATTATAATGTGAGAAATTAATGTGAAGAAAATGTATACTATTTGAATAAACTTGGGGGAAAATTCAATGAAATACGTTTTACGAGGAATACTACTTTTTACATTGTGCGTGAGTTTTATGGCTTGCGATGACCTTGATCTTGATAATGAAGATGCAGGTGGTGAAGTAATTGGTATATGGGAGAAGTTTAAAACCGAAGGCAGTAATGAATTTGTATTGATAAGTAACAATACGTTAGGTTTTTTCTACTACAATGCAAGCCGTGGATGTATGACAACGGACGTTTATCGTGTTGCTAAGCGCGACGGGACGGGCTTTTTTCAAGTTACGAAGGATGATGGAAGCCCACTTAAAGTATATGCAGTCTCTCGTAATGGTGATCGAATTCACCTCCGAGATATCGATGATACACAAAGAGATATCCAAAGATACTGGCCGAGTGAAAAAACCAATATCGAAGACTTTGCTCCCGTATGTTATAACAACGATTTAACAGGTACTTGGCAATTAGATAGCGATGAAATTGAAGAGTATGTATCAGTTAGTTCTCTGAAATTCGAAATTGCTTCCTTCGATACAACTGAGAGCTGCTTCCAGAATGTGAAATTTGATGTAATCGATATTGACATGCCCGAAATGGTATTGCGAAATCAAGCGAATGCATCAGAGGAATTCTCGCTTGATTTTACACTGGCAGATTCTGTAATGACCATCAGCCGAAATAACGCAGGAACCACATTCCAGTCAAATTATCTTGCAAGTGATACGCTTATCACACAATTAAGTCCATTTTGTACTAATTCCAGTTCAACAACGGTCTTCAATAAACCCACCTATTAGGCTGATTCTATACGTGCTATAAACAAAAATTGGTGAGTGTTTAAACACTAATTTTGTACCTTCTCAATGAAATTATTCAGAAAGAAGTACTATGGAAGACATTGCCAACAAAACATTTAAAGTAGTAATCATCGGAAGCGGCCCTGCCGGTTTAACCGCAGCACTTTATGCAGCTAGAGCTGATCTAAGCCCCATTGTTTTTGAGGGACCTGAGCCGGGCGGACAGCTAATGACCACCACCGATGTAGAGAACTTTCCCGGTTACCCAAATGGGGTGATGGGGCCTCAAATGATGCAAGACTTCCGTGAGCAGGCTACTAAATTCGGTGCCGATTGCCGCTACGGATACGTGACCGATATTGAGTTTGGAAATCGACCATACAAATTAACCGTTGACGAAAAGACCGAGATTTACGCTCATACGGTTATCATTTCTACAGGAGCTTCAGCGATGTGGCTTGGACTTGAAAGCGAAACTCGTTTACGTGGAAAAGGCGTATCTGCTTGTGCTACTTGCGATGGTGCATTCTTCCGCAATCAGCATGTAGTTATTGTTGGCGGTGGCGATACCGCGATGGAGGAAGCTACGTTTCTCACCAAGTTTGCAAGTAAAGTAACTGTTGTTCACCGCAGGGATGAGTTACGCGCTTCCAAAGCGATGCAAGCTCGTGCGTTTGCCAACGAAAAAATTGAGTTTATGTGGGACAGCGAGATCGACGAGATTCTTGGCGAACAAGTGGTAGAAGGCGTTCGCATCAACAACAGAAAAACCGGTGATAAAACGGTACTCGAAGATGTGACGGGCGTATTTGTGGCAATCGGACATAAACCAAATACCGATCTATTCAAAGGCGTACTTACAATGGACGATGTTGGCTACATCCAAACTAAAGGCCAATCTACACAAACCGACTTACCGGGTATTTTTGCCTGTGGCGATGCGATGGATGCCGTTTACCGTCAGGCAGTTACCGCTGCCGGAACTGGTTGTAAAGCCGCACTGGATGCAGAAAATTATCTGAGTGAATTACCTGAAGAAGCCATCGCCGAACAGCACTGGAAATAGCGTAGGCTCTCGGTCTGACGGCTAAAGCCCGTCCGACCGATGAGAGGGGGCAAGAAAGAAGTAATTCGGCTTCACTCCATCCATCAGACGGGTAATCTGTCGGATGGATGATCACTTTTCATTCTTAGTTTTGCTCAAATAAAATTGGAAGCCGGCGTACATCAGAAGCATAGAGAGAATATCTCCACCGGCTTGAAGTCCAAAATCTGCCAGTTCACTTAGTTCACGATTTGCAGTTGCTGAGAAGAGCAATTGCCCGAAAGGTTGATAATCTAAAAATAAGGCAGATTGGAAATTCCATCCCAGATGCACAACTATAGGTAGTAAAACGGAATTTGTTTTCGAGTACATATACGCATACACCAACCCCATTCCCCCGGTTAGTACGAAAACATACACCATTGGAACAATTCCACTGCCAAACATCCCGTAAGAGAACCAGTGGTACACTCCGAAACTGATTGCAGAAACTATTACTCCGGTTTTAGTTGATGTGTAATGGATGAGCAGTGCAAGTAGCGCTCCCCTAAAAATAAGTTCTTCAAACACTACCGAATTGAAGTAGAAATAAAGAGCGTGAGCAATCTCCGTAAGATTAGCCGAAGTGTTAAAGCTCCATTCTATATTATAAACATCTTTAAAAAGGACAATGTCAAGGGCACATAGTTTCCCCATCGTAGTCGTTACGTTCTCATTAAATCCTTTCC
>JAEPNO010000033.1 GCA_017643365.1 Balneolaceae bacterium
CGTTTATAATACCTGTTAATCATTGGACAGCAATATGTTACTTATAATTATAACATGCTGTACTTCCCTAGACCCTTTAAAATACCACATTACACTCTTTGTATAAGTTACGATGGTATAATGGTTTCTTTAACTGGTTAAGCGATTACCTTCTTTGCAATATAAGGTAGGACTAAAAGAAAGGAACGAGTTTTCTCTTACCGAACTATCGAACCCGGATTAAGCACATTTAGTTCAAACAGGGATTTGAGCCTCGAATACCGAGCCATCACTGCCATCGTATGTGAGTTCTGCATCCAATTGTGCTGCCCACGATTTAATAAGTGTCATTCCTAAAGATTGATGCTCCATCTCCAAAAGGTTTTTTTGTGATCCAATTCCATTATCAGAAATTCGCAAGTGATAGTAGGAAGCATCTATTCGTGAAAACGCGATATCTATGGTCGCTAATGTCGATTTATCCAGATTCTGAAAAGCATGTTTAAAACTGTTACTCAGTATTTCGTTGATCATCAATCCTAACGGCACCCCAACGTTTACATCTACCGAAATGTCTTCAACATGTTCGTTTATTTGCGTTGGGAAATCTGAATTGCTGATTGTGCTATCGAGCGAGCGTACTAAATTGGTGATGAAGTTTTTGAAATTGACGTTGGCCAAATCTTCATTTTGATACAATTGCTCATGAATTTTAGCCATCGCCAACACTCTGGTCATAGAATTTTGTAGCGCTTCGGTGGCAGGACCTTCTTCAATTTGTCGACTTTGCAGATCCAATAGTCCGGAAATCACAGCGAGGTTATTTTTTACTCGGTGATGGATTTCTTTAATCAGCACTTCCTTTTCATCCAGCGCTTTTTGAATGTCTTTAGTCTGCTCGTCTACCTTACTTTTAAGCAGGTTTTTCTCGATTAAGGAAACTCTACCACGATCTATTCCAATCACAATCACACCAAGGGTGATTAACATCAAGGAAATAAACCAAAGTCTGAAATAGAATGGTTTCTTCACTTTAAAGCTCCCAACCTGCTGTAATTCCGACCAATCAGAATTCGGTGCTTTTGTTTGAACTACGAGATTAAATGTGCCCGGTGGCAGGCTTTCATATCGTATTTGTGAAATATTTTCAGCTATTACCCAATCGTTTTGTAGCCCGGCCAGACGATGTCGGTAAATTATTCTTCGTGGATATTTTTCGCTGATAGCGCTGAGCTTTATAGAAACGCTGTTTTGGCTATTTTCTATTACCAGTTCTCTATCCAACATCCCATTTTCTTGCTGATTGAAAACCTCTTCGCTACCCGCTTTTATCGACCAAATTATAACATCCGGTGCTCGATCGTACAACAATTCATTCTCACTAATCTTAAAGTCGTATGCTATTAACCCACTATTATAGGATCCAAAATACAAGGTAGAATCGGTTCCTAATAAACCCCCATACGTACTGAATTCTGTTCCGTACCCATAATTTTGCAACGGAATATGAATGTGTTGATAGGCTCCGGTTTCTGAAAACTCAGACAGATTATAGTAATTTAGCCCCGCATTCGTGCCCTGCCATAGGTTACCGCTAAAATCGAATTGAATAAAATTGGTCTCATCTAAATAAAGATCATCGGTTTCGAAATGTCTGATATTCTCAAATCCGCCATCAGCTTCAATGCCTTCGATGATATCAATCCCTACGTTATTTACAATCCATAAATTTCCATTTGAGTCTTCATCAATATGTGAAATTCGATTGTTTCTTAGGCCATCATCAACAGTTATATATCGGAAAGAACCGTTATCAAAGTGAACCAACCCGCCTTGTGTTCCAATCCAATACAAGCCTCTGCTATCTTTAAAAATTGTATTGAACTCATTTTTCCATGAGTTATCTGTCTCCGGCTCGTAGTAGGTAATAGTTCCATTCGTATCAGAAATCACTCTGCGCAAGGCCATAAACCAGATGGTATCGTCGATTACTTCTATTCTGTTTATTAACTCATTTTCGAAGAGTGAAGAATACTTAGAAGTAATAAAATTCGAGCCATCAAATTCAATAAGTGAGTAGTTGTTGGTAATCATTAAAATATTACCGTTTGGCAATGCCACCGACCTTAAAATTTGTTCGTTCTCAAATTCTCTTTTTGATATAACATGATTTGTGAACCTACTATCTCTTAACGCAGAGATCCCGTTTTCAGTAGTAACCCAAATTGTACCGTCATCAGATTCCACAATCGAAGTGGCACTGTATGCATCAAGATCGCTCGACTCATCATATATCCTAAAATCATCATCAATAAAAACATTTGCTCCATTACCGTCTGTCGATATCCAGATTTCACCGTTTGGGCTTTTGGTAAGATTAAAAATGTTGTTGGAGCTTAGCCCATTTTTTACCGTGATATGAGTTTCTTTAGTTCCATCAATCCAAAACAAACCACTTCTATCAGAAGCGAGCCAAATCTTTCCATCGGATGTTTCTTCAATTGCAAAAATGTAGCCAAGCCTATTTCCGGCAACAAACTCTCGATTAGTGATCTTCCCATCAGGATGGATAACAGAAACTCCTTGGTCGGTAGCAACCCATATATTTTCATTTCTGTCAACAAACGATTCATATACCTTACCGCCAATTAAGCCATCATCAAGGTTTAAAACGTCAATAATTTTCTGTTCTTTGTAACTGTAAATGCTCAAACCCTCGTAGGTTGAGATATAAACTCGGTCGTCGAAGTCGAAGTTGAAATGAAACATCAGATTGGAAGAAAGCCCATTCTGAGTAGTTACTTTTTGCTTCACCGATAGGTTTTCGTCTAGAATAACAAAGCCTTTTTCATCCATCGATATCCATAAATCGCCATTCTTATCTTGCCCTATATAATGCACTATGGTAGAATCTAGCCATTCTAATTCGTCAGGATATTCAAACATTCCATCTGCATATCGAGCTATCCCACCTTGATCTGTACTTGCCCAAAGAGTGCCTGATTTATCTAAAAAAATATCGAATAGAACCGGATCTGCCAGTCCGTTTTCTTGATCGTAGCTCGTGTAACTTGAGCCATCATACTTTACTACCCCATCAGATGTGGCAAACCATATAAATCCAAGTTCATCAAACTCTATATCAAAAATATTGTTTGAAGGCAATCCGGTATTTGCGGTGTATTGCTGAATATTAAATTTCTGGGCGAGCACTTCATTATTCTGTAATACACAGATTAGAAAAAACATCAAATAAAGGGTAAGGGACCCATTTTCTACCATAAAAAACCATAAAATGCCGAATCCAATATCTATTCGGCTTCAAATTAATGCTCTATCAATCATTAAAAGGGTTATCGTCCTTATTCGATTTGATTTAAATAGAATAATTTTTTACCAATTTTAAAAATTAAGGATGCCGATTATATTATGACAATAGGTTGAACTATTTAATTCCTCTAAGTCAATATTCTGCTGAGGAGAAATTAAAATCTATGTTAATGACTTTTTGGGGAGAGTGAGTTTAAAGTGTGCGCCTGATTTGGTTTCATATTCTATATACCCACCAATTTGCACACAAAGCGATTTTATTAAGCTTATACCGAGCGATTTATGCCTACTGTTTAATATGTTGGCATCTGTTCCAACACCATCATCGGCTACGATAAGTTTATAAACGTCGTCCTGCTCTTTAAATGTAATGTTAATAGAGCCTTCTTTTTTATGGATGAAAGCATGTTTATAAGCATTGCTGATAAGCTCATTGATGATCATGCCTAATGGAACTCCAACATTTATATTTAATTGAACGTCATCGATATAGGAAATCACTTCGATATTTTTTTCAGCCAAATCCATCGTTTGCTGTATTCCTTTCACCAAATCTTGAATAAATTTTCTAAAATCAACATTGGCTAAATCGTTATTCTGATACAGGTTTTCATGGATTTTTGACATCGCTACCACCCGCATCCGACTTTCCTGAATGGCTAATTTTGCTTCACCTGCCGGCATTTTAAAACCTTGTAGCTCTAATAAACCTGAAATAACTGCTAAATTATTTTTCACTCGGTGATGAATTTCCTTAATCAACACTTCTTTTTCATGAAGAGCTTCACGTAGCTCTTTGGTCTGTTGTTCTACTACCTTTTGAAGTTGAATTCTTTCGAGACGACTAATTCGGGAATTGATATAGACTGCAATAAGCCCGGCTAATGATATACCTAACAGCAGGAAAAATGGGACGGATAAGTAAAACGGTTTTTTTACTGTAAAAGTAGTTAATGCAGCTGGTTCACTCCAATCAGATACCATTGATTTAGCGGCCACCTGAAGAGTGTAATCGCCGGGAGGTAAGTTTGTATACCGAATTGTTGAGATATCTTCTTCTGTTTTCCAATCGTCATCGTAGCCAGCTAGCGTGTACTTAATTAATTTCCCTTTACGGTTTAAATAATCAATTGCATTAAAATTAAATGTGAGATCATTTTTACTAAACTCAATCGAAAGATTATTGGTATCGAGTGAATCTGAAGATTGTGAATACACTAACTCATCATTAGCAAAAATGGACCTAAGAAATAACTGAGGTGGTTCAGAAAACGATATTACTTCATTTTCCGGGGGGTGATAAGAAACCAAACCTCTTGAATTGGAACCAAACCAAAGTGTTCCATCGTCATCAATTGCAACTGCATCTCCATTAAATTCTAAGCCAAATTCAGCATTAGACAAGTTGTAATGCAAATTCTTAAACGTTTTGAATCTATTGGGTTCATCAAATACAAAATAGTTTAAGCCCGAGTTTGTTGATTGCCACAGGTTCCCTTTTGTGTCAAACTTTAGAAATACCGTTTCATTAGCTTCTAGCGAAGAGAATTCAAACTTCTGAAATTGATAATCATTTGCCTCAATATTTTCATTTCGAAGAAAATAAATACCACCATTGGTGCCTAGCCATATGTTACCATATGGATCTTCAGTAATTTCGTACACAGATTTCCCATCAATACCATGCTCAGAATCGAAGTAGGAAAATACCCCATTTTCGAACTTTGCTAATCCATCCTCAGTACAAATCCAAAGTTGTTGTCTACTATCTTGAAAAAGTGCTCCGAGTGAGTTTTTCCAATAACTGTCAGATTTTGACGCGTAAATATCAAGATCGTCATCTACATAATGTAACAGAGCATCTTGAGTTGAAAACCAAATTGAGCCATCCATATCAACTAGAATATCGCTCAGATAATACGGGTAGATTTTATCATAGTATGTTGGCTTAAAAAAACTTGTGCCATTAAACTGCAGTACTTCAAAATTATAGGTCAAGAAAAGTAAATCACCATTAGCAAGCTCCTCGATATCCCAGATCTCGTCGTAAGAAAGTATATCTTTTGGAATTGCATAGTTTTTGAAATTACCGTTTTTATATTCTGCGAGCCCATTTTCTGTTGTCATCCACAGCTCGCCGGCCCTCCCCTTTTTTAGGGCAAATATACTTTTAGCTCCCAGCTCCGAATCGAGTCCGTAGAATTTAAATTTCCTATCCCTTACAATATTTACGCCATTTCCATCGGTAGCTATCCAAATATTCCCTTGGTTGTCTTTAACAATGCGATAAATAAAATTTGAACTAAGTCCTTGTCTATTGGTTATATGCGTTCGATTTCCATCTTGATCGATCAATACTGCCCCTTTCCGCTCTGTTCCAATCCAAACCGTGCCTTCATTATCTACTTCAATACTATACACATAGCCTAGTGGTTCTCCATTAATATCTAAGATGGTATCAATGCCTCCATCGGGTTGAATAATCGAAACACCATTACTAGTTGCAACCCACGCTCTTCCCATTTGGTCGGTTACTAATTCATATGTTGCATTACCACTTAAACCACTTTCAAGTGTATAATTTTCAGATATCCCAACCTCTCTTTCATAAACCGAAATCCCATTCATAGTAGACAGCCAAACTTTGTTATCTGACTGAAAATGAATGTCCCACACTTGGTTATCTATTAAGCCATCATCTTCATCTATAAAATTAATTTCGTTCGTTTGCTGATTCCAAATCGCTACCCCATTTTCTTCGGTGGCAATCCACAATTCGTCTTTTCGAATACTAGTTACATAATTGATAACTAATGAATCAAAAAGTGCAATTTCCGGCAAATAACTAAACTGCTGCCCATCAAACTTTGCCAATCCCCCTTCGCCGGTTATTATCCAAATATCCCCATCTTCTTCAAAGTGAAAGTCATAGATTAATCCATCTCGCACTCCTTCATCTTCATCAAATGTAACATACTCCTTGCCGTCGTATCTAATTAAACCGTAAGGGGTTGCTAACCATAAAAATCCATTATCATCGGCGTAAATATCGTGGATGTTGCTACTTGGCAAGCCGTCGTTCACAGTTAGCGATTGGATATTAAATTCCTGAGCTGAAGCTTGTTTACACAACAATACAGCGAACGAAAAAAATAATAACAGTTTTGCAGCTCTAACCATTAATTGTAGCCCAAAAACATAGCATCTTAGTAAGACTTGAACATTGGTATTAGTTGATTCGCATGTATTAAAACGTAATCAATGCACTTCTTTTTGCCGTCATTTAACTATTATCAAGCAAACCATAATTAACTTAAGCTGATGAAAGCAAAATTACTACTTAGTTATCTAACTTTAATTTTGGGCGCAATCCCTGTTTATGCTCAAGATGCATGGAATGTTTCTGATCCGGATTTAGGTGAAAGTTCGTCACTTTCTTTTACTACTGATGAAGGCACCTGGATGAACCTGGATGTAAGTCCCAACGGACAAACCATTGTGTTCGATTTGCTTGGGGATATTTATTCAATGCCAATTTCGGGTGGAAATGCCACTCCGCTACGAACCGGACACGCTTTTGAGGTTCAACCGCGCTTCAGCCCCGACGGTTCAAAAATTCTATTCACAAGCGATGCCGGCGGTGGCGACAATATTTGGGTGATGGATGCCAACGGCGAAAATGCTACTCAGCTTACAAAAGAAAATTTCCGTTTACTTAACAACTCAACCTGGATGCCTGATGGTGAATACTTCATTGCTAAAAAGCATTTCAGTTCATCTCGTTCTTTAGGTGCCGGCGAAATTTGGATGTACCACAAATCCGGTGGTGGCGGCATTCAGCTTGTAGAAAAGAAAAACGCCCAGCAAGATATTGGCGAGCCATCAGTTAGCCCCGATGGCCGTTATGTTTACTACAGTGAGGATAATTATCCCGGTGGATTTTTCCAGTACAACAAAGATCCAAATAGTCAGATTTATGTAATCCGACGGTACGATCGCGAAACGGGCGAAATTGAATATGTAACCGGAGGAAATGGCGGAGCTGCACGTCCGCAGATTTCACCCGATGGCACACATCTGGCCTTTGTTCGTCGTGTTAGAACCAAATCGGTGTTATACGTTCGAGAATTGGAATCCGGCTTAGAACGACCGGTTTATCAAAACTTGAGTAAAGATCAGCAGGAAGCGTGGGCAATATTTGGTGTGTATACTGGCTTTAACTGGACTCCCGATTCGAAAGAAATCGTCATTTGGGCGAATGGTAAGATCAACAAGATCAATGTTGCTACCGGAAGTGCTCAAATCATTCCTTTTGAAGTTGAATCGAATCACGAAATCGTAAAAGCTGCCCGTTTTAAACGCGAAGTTGCCCCCGATGAATTTAGAGTTCGTGCAATCAGAAATGCGATCACAAGCCCTGATGGTGGCACTTTAGTCTTCAACGCTGCAGGTTTTTTATGGATGAAAGATATGCCAAACGGCATTCCAGAACGATTAACTGAAGCCTCTCATTTCGAGTTTGATCCATCTTTCAGTAGAGATGGTCGCTATTTAACCTACGTGAGTTGGAGCGATACCGATATGGGCGCCATTTACGTGCAAGATATGCAGCCGGGACGTCGAGGCCGATTAAATGCTCCTCGAAAAGTCACCACAGAAAAAGGTATTTATCGTGAGCCGGCATTTTCTCCCGATGGAAAAACCATCGTTTTCCGACGCGAAGGAGGGAATGGTCAGCAAGGTTTTGCTTACACCGTTAATCCCGGCATTTATACCATCCCTGTATCGGGTGGCGAAGAAACCAAGGTTACCAATGGCGGTTCTTTTCCTCGCTTTAATAACAGTGGGGATAGAATATTCTATCAAGGTGGTGGATACTTGTTCGGTGCGATAAATAAATCATACAATAGTGTAGATCTGGATGGGAACGATCAGAAAACGCATTTCACCAGTAGCTATGCGCATAAATTTGTGCCAAGCCCGGATAATAAATGGATCGCTTTTTCGAATTTATATAAAGTGTATATCGCTCCTTTAACACAAGCCGGAAAAGAAATTTCATTGTCACCTTCAACCAAAGCAATTCCAGTACAGTTGGTAGCATCAGAAGGCGGATATCACATGCATTGGTCGGGCGATAGCCAAACTTTGCGATGGACACTCGGCGATGAATATTTCTCAGTTGATTTGAATGAAGTATTCTCTTTTGTGGATAATGCGCCCGATAGCTTGCCCGAACCTCCAAAAACAGGAATGGAAATTGGTCTCGATCTTCCTACGCATGTACCTGAAGGCAAGATCGCTTTCACAAATGCTCGCATCATCACCATGAATGGCGACGAAGTAATCGAAAGCGGTACTATCGTTGTGGATGGAAATCGAATTACAGCCGTAGGTACAAACGTGGAAATCCCGGCTGATGCAACTGTAATGGATGTTAATGGCAAAACCATCATGCCCGGCATAGTGGATGTGCACGCGCATTTAGGAAATTTCCGATTGGGTGTTAGCCCGCAACAGCAGTGGGAATACATGGCTAATTTGGCGTATGGCGTTACAACCGCTCACGATCCATCATCCAATACAGAAATGGTATTTTCGCATTCTGAGGCCATCAAAGCCGGCCATATGATAGGACCTCGAATTTATTCGACCGGAATCATTCTATACGGTGCCGACGGCGATTTCAAAGCGGAAATCAACAGCTATGACGACGCCTACTTTGCGTTGAAACGTACCAAAGCGTTCGGTGCTTTTTCTGTGAAGAGTTACAATCAGCCAAGGCGCGAACAACGCCAACAAGTGATGAAAGCTGCGAAAGAACTCGAGATGCTAGTTGTGCCCGAAGGCGGTTCGTTCTTCTTCCACAACATGAGTATGATTCTGGATGGACACACCGGCGTTGAACACAATGTGCCGGTTGTGCCATTGTATAAAGATGTGCGCGAATTGTGGGGCGCCAGCGAAACCGGATACACACCAACCCATATTGTAAACTATGGCAGTATGAGTGGCGAATATTATTTCTACCAGAAATACAACGTGTGGGAGAACGAAAAACTGCTCACTTTTACTCCGCGTAGTATAATCGATCCGAGATCTCGGCATCGCACCATGATTCCTGACGAAGAATATGATCACGGGCATATTTTAACCGCAGAATCATCGAAATTATTGAATGATGCTGGCGTAAAAGTTAACGTCGGAGCGCATGGTCAACTGCAAGGACTGGGAGCACATTGGGAACTGTGGATGTTATCGCAAGGTGGAATGACCAACATGGAAGCTTTACGATCTGCTACGCTTAATGGTGCGCATTATCTTGGACTAGATGATGATATTGGATCTCTGGAAGTGGGCAAACTCGCCGATCTAATTGTTCTGGATGGAAATCCGCTGGAGGACATCAACAACACAAACACAGTACGCTACACCATGGTAAATGGGCGTTTGTTTGATGCTGCTACCATGAATGAGATCGGTAATAATCCTAACGAACGATTACCATTCTGGTGGGAACGGGATGGCTTCGGCGATCAGTTTGATTGGCACGCTATCACTTTGCAACCCGCCGGACTGGAATGTTCTTGTTTTAGCAAGAACTAATTTTACTTTAAAACCCTCACTTTTAGTCGAGGGTTTTTTATTTCGTCTAAACTTTTTCACATTATCTCGTATCGCCGTTACAAATTTTAACCGTTCGTTGCATCTGAACTCAAGAATGGATTTCTTCGAACAGCCACTATAATTAATCAACTATTCTATGAAACGCATTTATACCATTCCCACCCTATTTTTACTGTTTAGCATTTTTTCGATGCAGGCGTTCGCTCAAGATGAGTCTTTAGAAGAAATTTTAGAAACACATTTCGAAGTTGTTGGCCAGGAGAATCTTGCTGAGATTAACGCCATCAAACAAACCGGAACCGTTATGACTCAAGGCTTATCAATCCCGATGACCATGATGATTAAGCGACCGAACATGATGCGAATTAACGCAAATATTGCCGGTGCCGAAGCTGTGTTTATGGCCTATGATGGCACAAACGGCTGGGCAGTTCAACCATGGACTGGCTCCATCGATCCAATCGACTTACCGGAAGATCAACTACGTGATGCCATGCAACAGGCTGATATCGATGGTCCACTTTTCAATTATGAAGAAAAAGGACATACCGTTGAACTCGAAGGCGTTGAAGAAGTTGAAGGCACAGAAACGTACAAGCTTAAAGTTACTTTAAAAGGCGGAAATGTGTTGTATTACTACATGGATACTGAGGCATATGTACCTATTAAAATGACCTCGAAAACCATGGTTCAAGGACAGGAATTTGAGCAAGAGCAATTTTTCAGTAATTATAAAATGGTAGAAGGCTTTGCTGTTGCACACAGTATAGAAACCAAAGTTATGGGTAATACTGCTATGCAAATTACAGTAAACGAAATTGTTGTGAATCCTGAAATTGAGGATACATATTTTAAAAAACCGGGTACTAACAACTAATCTTTATTCAAAAGCCGGGCGTTAATGTCCGGCTATTCTTTTTAACATTTCTGGGGGTTACAAATGCGCAATCTGTCATTTCTCGCGGGTTTCATCGTTCTACTTTTTTCATTTCCAACTCAAGCTCAACGCATAAATTCTAATACATTCGGGGCTATTGAAGCCCGGCAAATTGGGCCTGCCGTTATGAGTGGTCGTATTGCAGCACTCGACGCTGTTAACTCAGACGATCGCATCATTTATGTAGGTGCAGCAAGTGGTGGAGTATGGAAATCAACCAATCGCGGCTTAAGCTTCGAACCCATTTTCGACGATTACATTATGTCGATCGGAGCCATCGATATTGATCAAAAGCACCCTGATACCGTTTGGGTTGGCACCGGCGAACCATGGCCAAGAAACAGTACTTCAGTGGGGATGGGAGTATACAAAACCACCGATGGCGGCGAATCCTGGAAGTTTATGGGGCTGGAAAACAGTGAGCGAATTTCTCGAATTATCGTACATCCGGAAGATCCAAACGTTGTATATGTTGCTGCGTTAGGCACACTTTGGGCTCCGAATAGTGTACGTGGTGTTTATAAAACAACCGACGGCGGTCAATCTTGGATGAAAGTTCTTTTTGTTGATGAAAACACCGGAGCAGCAGATATCAGCATTGATCCAAATAACCCAGATATTTTGTATGCCGGCATGTGGGATTTCCGCAGAAAAGCATGGACATTTCGATCCGGTGGCTCGGGAAGTGGGCTTTATAAATCTACTGATGGTGGCATCAAATGGACTAAACTATCCGGAAATGGATTACCAGAGGAAGAACTGGGTAGAATTGCAGTTAGTGCTTCTCCCGTGGTAGAAGGCCGGGTTTATGCATTAATCGAAGCAAAAGAAGAAGGCGGTCTATATAGGTCGGATGATTTCGGAGCTACTTGGGAAAAGAAAAATAGTACCACAACGGTAAAGGAACGACCGTTCTATTTCTCAAATATTTATGCCGACCCCATTGATTCGAACACCGTTTATAAACCCAGTTTTAATATCAATGTAAGTAAAGACGCCGGCGAAACGTTTACCTTAACTTTCGCAGCAGGTGGAGTTGCGGGTGGTGGCAACATCCATGTTGATCATCACGCTTTTTACGTAAGTCCCGAAGATAATCAGCGATTGTATTTAGGTACCGATGGGGGTTTATATGTTTCGAATGATGGGGGCGCAACCTGGCAATTCAGCCGAGACTTACCCATTTCTCAATTCTATCATGTAAATGTAGACAACCAAACACCATATTGGGTTTACGGTGGTTTGCAGGATAACGGATCTTGGGCGGCTCCCAATGTAAGCCCCGGTGGCATCGAAAATAAAGATTGGGTAAACCTGGGCGGTGGCGATGGCTTTAATGTGTTTACGGCTCCGGATGATCCGAACATCGTTTTTTGGCAAAGTCAGGGCGGGAATGTGCGCCGTTCGTATCGTGACACCCGCGAATCGAAAGACATCAAACCATTTAAAGAAGAAAACACCGACGAACTTCGCTTTAACTGGAACACACCAATTTTATTTAGTCCGGACGGAGAGCGACTCTACGTTGGGGCTCAATATGTGTACGTATCGGAAGATATGGGCGACAGTTGGACTCGGATATCGGGTGATCTAACTACAAACAATCCCGAAAAACAAAAACAGTACGAAAGTGGCGGAATCACTATTGATAACTCTACCGCCGAAAACAATACAACCATTTTCGATATCAGTGAGTCGCCTTTTGATGAAGATATTATTTGGGTGGGCACCGACGACGGTAACATTCAGGTAACCCGAAATGGTGGTAAAAATTGGTCCGAAGTTTCCAAAAACATCGCTAATTATCCCGAAGATGCGTGGGTGAGCAGTGTTACGGCCAGCAAGTTTAGTAAATCGCGCGCCTATGTAACTGTCGACGCCCATCGTGTTGGCAACATGGGCGTTTTTGTGTATAAAACAGATAATTATGGAAAGGATTGGACACTAATATCCGATGTAAATATAGAAGGGTACGCTCATAAATTAATCGAAGATTTAGAAAACGAAAATCTACTCTTTTTAGGCACCGAATTTGGACTCTATGTGTCGTTTGATCAAGGTGCGCATTGGGTTCGTTTTAAAGGAAATTTACCCAAAGTATCGGTACGTGATTTAGTGATTCACCCGGAAGAAGATGATTTAGTGCTTGGAACCCATGGCCGTGGCATCATGATTATTGATGATATTTCTCCGCTCCGTGGGATCTCTGCCGAATTACTGCAGCAGGATGTGGCTTTTCTTCAAATGAAAACCTTTCTCATTTCCGGTCCTATTGGGTTTGAACAGACATTTTCGGGGGATGGAGAGTTCTCGGGGAATAATCCTTCTCAAACTGCGGAAATCACTTACTACCTAAAACGCCGACATATTTTTGGGGATATGTTTTTGGAGATTTATGATGAAGACGGCAATTTCCTAAAAAAATTACCCGCCGGTAAACGCAAAGGTATTAACCGGGTGTCGTTTAACATTCGTAAAGATCCACCAAAAGTACCACGATCAAATACACTAACATTCGGCGCGCTTTTTGGGCCTGCTTACCCACCGGGTTCTTATACTGTAAAGCTTGTTAAAGGCGATGAAGTTTATGAAAGCGAAATCACACTGCAATTCGATCCCGATTCTCGCCATACCGAGGAAGATCGAAGAATCCGACTAGAAGCTGTAAATCGCGCCTACGATATTCTGGGTGAACTCGGGTTCGTTGACGGACAAGTAGTTGATGTGATGGATCAAATTGATGACTTACTTCAAGATTCGACCTTGAATACTGGCTTAACTGAAAATTTGAAAGAATTTCATGCCACCTTAGATGAAATCCACAAAGAATTAGTTGCCACGCAAACCGGTGGCATTACCGGAGAAGAAAAACTGCGTGAGCGGATTTCAAACATTTACGGATCAATCGTGAATTATCAGGGTAGGCCAACAGAAACTCAAGTTGCAGCTCTCGAATTAATGAACAATGAAGTGCTCTCTAATAAAAGTGAGGTCGAACGATTATTCGAATCGGACTTATTTACAGTACAAATTCAACAGATGCTTGCAGACTCCGGAAAAGAACCTATTGTGTTATTAAGCAGAGAAGAGTTTTTCGAAGAGGATGAATAATTCTTCTTATAATGTCGAACTGCTAATGTCTGAGCTCAAAGCGTTGTCTGATCCGGTTAAAGCGGAAAAAATGAAGCGCTTTTTCAAAACGGGGAAAGGTGAATATGCCGAGAGCGATATCTTTTGGGGAGTGCCTGTTCCTGAGCAAAGAAAAATTGCTAAAAAATATCGCCACATTTCCCTGAATGAGCTTTCTGAGTTAGTCTCTCATCAAGTGCATGATGTTCGGCATTTGGCGCTTTGCTTGTATATAAAGCTGAAAAAGTCACCAAACCACAGATTGAAGAATACGCTGAGTTTTATTTAAACCATCTTTCTTACATCAATAATTGGGATTTGGTAGATGTAAGTTGTCGATTTATACTTGGCAGGTTTCTGGAAAACAAGGATCGAAGGCTTTTATACACTTTTGCTCGTTCCGAAAATATGTGGGAACGTAGAATATCGATAATCACATGTCTACATTTTATCAAACATAGCGACTTTTATGATGCCCTTCGTATTTCAGAAATTTTGCTTACCAATCAACACGATTTGATTCAAAAAGCGGTAGGTTGGATGCTTCGAGAAATCGGCAATATAGATTACGATGCTGAATTCGCATTTCTTGTTGAAGACGATCGTTACAATAAAATGCCTCGGACCATGCTTCGATATGCCATCGAAAAATTTGATCCTGATGTTAGAAAACAGTTTTTAAACGGTACAATTTAGAACCTAAGTGGTTATCGGAAAAACGATCTTGATTTGCTCAGTAAAAGTATCGTTTGCACCAATTTCAGAATATGATCCGTGCAATTGTTTGATGAGTGTTTGAATCAATGTAAGACCTAAAGTCTTTTTGGGATTAGAATTAAATCCACGTGCAATACTACCATTATGCAGCACACTAAGCGAAACCTCGTTGCCAGATTTTCCAAGAATTACTTTAATAAACCCTTCCTCTTGAGGCTTAAAAGCGTGTTTAATTCTATCAATAAGTATTTCGTTTAGTAGTAACGAGCAAGGCACAGCCTTAACCAAATCTAGTTTAACTTTAGTTACTTCGCATTCTAATCGGATGTTTGATCCATTCATGATGGCGTTTTTGCCAATCTCCCTCAATAAATCTTCAACATAGTTCTCATATTCAATATTTGCTAGGGTTTCACTCTGATAGAGGCGCTCGTGTACTAAAGATATTGATTGGATCCGGGTTTGGCTTTCGGTTAGTACCTCTTTCACCTTATTATTCGAACTAGTGTGGCGTTGCAGTTGTAAGATGCCGGAAATAACCGCCAAATTATTTTTCACACGATGATGAATTTCGGCCAGAAGTATATCTTTCTCGTGTAAAGACTGACGAATTTTTTCATCAGCAAGCTTACGTTGAGTGATGTCGGCAGCAACCACCACTTTGCCTACAATTTCATCTTTTGTGTTGATCAGGTCACTTTCTGAATACAATATGGGAACGCGAACCCCGTCTGAGGCTTCTATTTCTGTTTCCAGATTTACGATTTTACTAACTGCACCACCTACTTCTGATTCAATTTCTTTATTAAAAACCGAGTAAAGTGGTTTATCGATGATTTCTGAACGCTCAACTTGCAGCATATTCAAAGCCGCTTTATTGCATCCAACAATATGGTTGTGATCGTCGGTTACAATGAGCGCCTCATTAATCGACTCGATGATGCTATCCAGATAGTCTCGGGCAAGTGTTCGTTTTCGAAGGTTTAGCGCCATCACGTTAAACGATTGAGCAAGCTCACCGATCTCATCCGAATTGGTGATTTCAACTTTTTGATCTAAATCGCCGGCACCTAATGCTTCTGCACTTTTACTAAGTTGCCTTAGTGGATTGGCTATCGATCTGTACAGATAAAAGGCTATACCAACACTGATTAGTAACAAAAATGCCGATAGAATAATGATTACATAACCGGCAATCTGAATCTGAACATCGAGTTTTGCATTTTCATTGATTTGTTGCCGAATCACTTCCTGCCGTAATTCTGAAATAGTGGGTAAAATATTACCATTAAAATACGGGCTAATCGAAGTAGTAAAGAAATTAGAGCTTTGGTCGCCATTTTCTTCTAATAACTTAAACCATTCTAAACTCAGCTGTTCGTACAATAAAAACCGACTGTTAGTTTGTTTAATTAACTGATTTATTTCTTCGTATTGAATTACATCGTTCGATGCGATTAAGTTTTCAAGTGCATCAAAAGCCTGCTTTACCTGATCGATGTTATACATAAACCGTTCGGTAAGCATTTCAGCATTCGGTTCATCGAATGTAATTTGCTCTGCGCTTATTTCTTCGGTCACATTTAACGAGGATAGCGTAAATAACGATTGATACAAGTACGTTTCTATAGATGCAGTTAACTCAACCATTCGTGTTGCTGCTGCATTTTCCAACACTAATTGCTTTTGCAACGAATTTGAATACCGATTGGATGTAATCCCTATTGCTGCGATCAATAAGCTTATAGAGAAGAAGCTTAATACTATTTTCTTACCCAGATTCAACGAATTTTTTTACTAAGAACTTACCAATCCGAAATGAAAAGTCTAAAAATGAATATTAGAATAATAATCTGTAACAATAATAAATTCGATCATTAATAAAAGTCCTACCTTTAATTATATACTCTATTATACATTTCGCACTCTCAAGACTTCTTATTATGTGTGCTACTTATATTTAACACGAAAATTGTTAATTAATTTTTGAGCGTGTCTTTACTCAGATAAACTTCGTTGAATGCCTTCTTAAAGTGATCCATTTCTTCTCTAAGACCCACTGTAATTCTGATACATTTTGGAAGTCCGAACGCCTGAATTCTTCTCAGGATCACTCCTTTTTTCAACATCTCCTGTGTTACGTGTTCGGCAGTGCCGTCGTCGGGCATTTCTATCATTACAAAGTTTGCCGCAGATCTAGCATACCGAATGCCATGTTCATCAAATAATCGATATAAATCCTGCTTACCGTCCTCAACTAATTTTGTGCTAGTGGTGAGAAACTCCTCATCGCCAAACGCGGCACGTGCAGCAGCTTGCCCTAATGTTCCGGGCTCAAAAGCTAGCCTCGTTTTCATCAAATAAGTAATGATTTCAGGATCAGCAATTGCATATCCAACTCTAAATCCTGCCAAGCCATAGCCTTTAGAAAAAGTACGTAGAACAATCACATTTTTGGGTTGATTTTCGAGCACATCGGGGTAATCATCTACAGTATGTGCATATTCGTAATAAGCCTCATCCATCACAATGAGCACATCCTCCGGCACTTGCTCCAACAGCCATTGGTATTCTTTTTTTGTGATGTAGGTTCCGGTTGGGTTATTTGGATTAGCGATGTAAATCATCTTCGTCTGCTCACCCAATGCATTAACCATACCTTTTATATCAAACTTAAAATCGTTGGTGAGCGGGATTCTTTTAACTTTAATCCCTCGAATTTTAGCTTGAACAAAGATCCCAATAAAAGTGGCATCGGCTGTAATCAAATTCTCTTTATTCAGAAAAAATGTACGGCAAAGTCCTGCCAGCAAACTCTCTGATCCTGCTCCACACATAATTCGGTCTTCACTAATTCCATAACGCGAAGCAATATCACTACGTAGTGCTCTGGCCGCCGGATCGGGATAGTCGTGCACAATTTTCAAGGCTTCATTTATTGCCGCATCTACGTTATTACTTCTACCTAATCGATTCTCATTGGAAGCTAGTTTGGAAATTCGCTCTGGTTGGTAGAGTTCTTTAACCTCCGCAATTGTTTTACCCGGCACATATGCTTTTAATTCCTCGATGTTGTGAGGTACAAGTGATTTATTCCTACTCATTATTCTCCAAATTTTCTCAGAAGATACATATGTTCTGACTTTCTCTCCGTTGATTTTTGCATTGATGACATCCAAAAATTATAGCTATTTTCTACCATGAAAAATGTAATAGTTACTGGCGCTAGTAGGGGTATCGGATATCAAATAAGTATTCAATTGGCTGAAAAAGGTCATAGAGTGTATGCCATAGCACGATCCGAATCAAAATTGAATGCATTGGCTGCAACCAATGTTAATATCATTCCTATTGTAGCAGATTTAACTTCAGAAATTGGACAACACGATGTTAAAAGTGTTCTTGATGAAATTAATCGGGTAGATATTCTCATTAATAATGCCGCAAAATTAGACAATGTTTCTTTTATGAAGTCCAACATTCAGGCTTGGAAACAACTTTTTGAGGTAAATTTATTCTCGATTATAGAATTGATACAGTTTTGTAAACCCAAAATGATTTCGGGAGGACATATCGTAAATATTGGCAGTATGGGTGGAGTTCAAGGCAGTAAAAAATTTACAGGCCTTAGTACTTACAGTACCAGCAAAGGCGCATTGGCCATCCTTACCGAATGTTTAGCGCTCGAATTTTCTCCGGATCAAATAGCAGTAAATTGTCTTGCATTAGGCGCGGTATCAACCGAAATGCAAAGAGAAGCATTTCCGGATTTTGAAGCACCGGTATCAGCAACTGAAATGGGTAAATTTATTTCAGATTTTGCTTTAAATGGTCATACCTTCATTAATGGTAAGATTTTACCAATATCATTCAGCGATCCTGAATAACTTAACCGATTAATATCATTCAAATATAGGTTTCAGTATAATCATGAGGTTATCTACATCAGTTTTCTTAGGGGTATTTGTGTTTCTTAGTGTTTTTAGCTCATCCTTCGCCAATGCACAATCGGTGAAAATACTTGGCTCAAATACATTAAATGGAGCAATTAATGGAGTTGTATTAGGCGGAGCAACAATGCTTGTTACCGATAAAAAAGTAAATGCGCCTTTTAATAAAAACTTAGAAGACCTATATGCACTTCAAGTTGGTTTGGGCATTGGAACGTTGTACGGAGTAGGTTTAGGCGCGTATGATATTGTGAATGGCGGAGCTCGTCAAATACTGGTTTCAGGATTTTTTAATGACGGCACCAATAGTTCAATTATAGCGCTAATGGATACTTTTTATGGTGCAGCTGCGGGTGGAGTTATTGCACTTTCTGTTAGTCTTGTTGCTAACGACCCCATTTTTGAAGCAATGCAATATGGGATAGGATATGGCGCTTTTATTGGCTTTGGTTTTGGTTTAATTGACATGTTAGTGATTGCTGATCGATCGAGCGAACCAATAGTTCATTTCAAAAATTCACCTTCACTTGCACCGGGTATTACCAGCATCGATTTTGAAAACGGTAAATCGATTGGATTAATAAATCCATCACTTACTACTCTAATGCAATTTGAAGGCAACAATCTGAATTACAAAGTACAGCCAACACTTGAGCTATTAAACTTTAAAGTGAATTTTTAAGACTTTTCCTCTCGAACAAAACCCTTTAAAACTTCCCGCACGGTATTAATATGGCCGGTAAGCGAATGATTTAACCCATCAGTTAAAAAGTTCCATGCTTCGGTTTTATCTCCCATCCTATTGCCTTGAGGATCGATTACAATTCCATTTTTCCCAGAAACAACTTCAATAACCTGATCTAGATCTTTTGCATCTATTGTAAACCCATGTAATGGATGTGTTTCAATAAGTTCGTGCACAACTTTTGACGGGGTAATCCAAACCAGCGGATTGGTTACATATTCATGCAACGAATCTTGAATAGTATTCAAGTTTTCCCAAGTTTCGGATAATGGTATAAGGGTTCGATTTGGTGCAATGTTTAGACGCTGGGCATCATTTGTACCAACATTTACCAACACCCAATCTGGTTCATGTAAAATCACATCTCTATCAAGTCTGCGGAGTACATCAGTAGTTGTGTTACCCGAAATACCTGCATTTATAAAATTGAAATCAGCCCCTTCAACCGAAAGCTCTAAAACTTCTTTTAGGATAGAAAACCATCCTTGAGCATCTTCAATGTACGAATCACCTAATGCAACTATGGTTTCACTTCCATCAAAAGGAAGTTTATCGATAAGATCTGTGATCTCGTCTTCCTTCAAAAGCTCTAAAGCAGCTTGCTTAGCATTATTTTGCAGATTTTGTCTTCCTAATTCTAATTCTTCCGCGTTTAAACCCAACACGTTAGCTTCAGCAGCAGTGATATCTATTGCCGGCATTAAGGGAAATCTTTTTTTAAGATGGAAAAATGGCAGTATAAATTGCTCTAGCAATGCACGTGTTTCTTCTTTTCGATCACTCATCTTATTTAATTTAAAATCTGTGTTTTTAATTCTTTCATTCCTAATGTTGCAGGCTTTTTGATATGCATCCAACTACTATCTACGTAATGATCCGATAATCCAGGATCAATAATATACTTTGCTGATGCCTTATCGGCGTAGTGTACTAAGCCTGCTGCCGGATAAACAACCAAAGACGTACCTACTACAATTAAGATATCTGCCTTTGCTATAATTTCTGTAGCTAATTCTATCATTGGCACCATTTCACCGAACCAAACAACCGCCGGTCGTAATGGTGATCCATCTGGATGTTTGTCTCCTAAATTGATATTGTTATATCCGATATCAATAATTGCATTTGTATCAATAGAACTGCACGCTTTTGTAAGCTCTCCATGCAGATGTATTACTTTAGTAGACCCGGCTCTTTCATGAAGATTATCTACATTTTGGGTTATGACGGTGACATCAAAATGAGCTTCTAAGTCTACAATATCGAAGTGCGCACTATTTGGTTGTACGTGTTCTAATTGTTTTCGACGTTGATTGTAGAAATCAAGAACCAGTTCCTGATTTCTATTCCAACCTTCGATACTGGCAACATCTAATACATCGTGTCCTTCCCATAATCCGCCGGAGTCACGAAAGGTTTTTAGCCCGCTTTCGGCACTCACCCCGGCACCGGAAAGTACAACCAGTTTCTTATTTGGCATCCACTAGTTGTAAATTAAACCACGAGCTATTCATTGTAAAATCATCTACAACCTGACTCATTGTATCTGAGTTAAATGTAGTAAGTATTTCGTTTACTTCGTCTTGTAGATTTTTAATTGCATTATTTATCAGCTCACGGTTAAAACCTTGCTCCCCTAAATTTAGAGTAAACTCCATAGAAATAATTCTACCTAGAGCTTGGCCAAGTTGAACCAGTTTTCTTTGTGGCATTTTGGCATCAATTTCAAAATTTAAATACTCTTTAAAGTAATCCGATGATTGAACAGTTAATTCATATTCTTTCAAAAACTCATACAGATTAGTGCTCTTGAGTTTTCTCATCATTTTAAGAACAGACTCACTTATCTGTTGATAAAGAATATCATTCGAACCTTCAAAAATTTGGAATGGTCGGCTATCTACAACAGAACGGCCTGCAATGTGATCTAAACGGTAGCCTTTTGCACCTGTTAATTGCAATAACGATTGCGCGGCACGCTGCATGTAATCGGTTACAACAGATTTTATAGCATTGGCTTCTACATCCATGCGAGATGTGTTTTTTTGTAGAGGAACATTCTGGCTGGTAAAATTGCACATCGCAGAACAAACTGTGAAATAAGACTGTAGTTTTGAGATGCGTAATCTTACTTGATCGTAATCAATCAAATTTTTCCCACCAACAAATCGAGACTTGCAATGATCTACTGCTTCCTCCATCATTCGCTTCAAGAAGCCCATTCCCATGCCTGGAAATTGCAATCTACTTCGGTGTAAAAGATCGAGCATTAATGTAATACCTGTACCCTTACCTTGTAATTTATGATCTTCAGGAACTTCAATATTTACTTTATTTCTACCATAAGGTAGCATATACAATCCAAGATTATTGTAGTACTCTTCTACTTCGATGCCGCCATTTCTGGAATCATGAATAAAGAAAGAAATATCTCTTCCCAAAGCTCCTTTCGAATCTACCCCACGGGCTGTCATTAACCAGTAATCTGCCATTCCAGTTAATCCTGCCCAGTGTTTAAGTCCTTGAATGTTATAAACACCTTTATCTGCATTGTAGGTATAGGATGTCTGCATTTTTAGAGCCTCTGAACCAAAATCAGGTTCAGTGATCATTAAGCCACCCATCTTATTATTGTCGATAATTCTTTTATAGATTGATTGCTTTACTGATTCATCAGCATAATTAGCAATCGGTTGCAAAAATAAAGCGCCGTTAATCCCCATCATCAACGATAAAGGAAGTGATTGATAAGAGCTTGCTTCCAGCATAGCAAGTGCCTCTGCTGTGTTACCTCCTAAACCACCATATTCTGATGGGATAAATGCAGCTAGCGGAGATACATCTAATATTTTAGATAGAGAATCTTCTGAAATACCTCGTTTCAGAGCACTTTTACTAGTCTCTTGGTTCTTTTTAAAAATGTCTGCAAGTCTCTTCTTGTATTCAGATAAGAATGATTCGAAGTCAATCATATAAAACGTGTTTTAATATGTTGTAAGGGTATAATATACAATATTTTTTAGAAGTATATCGTGCCATTAAAAAGCAAAAAACCCCACATTCTTTGGAGGAATGGGGGTTTTTAAGAAGGGAGAGGCGGCGACCTACTCTACCGCATAAGCAGTACCATCGGCGCTGCAGGGCTTAACGACCGTGTTCGGGATGGGAACGGGTGGGGCCCCTGCGCAATAGCC
>JAEPNO010000034.1 GCA_017643365.1 Balneolaceae bacterium
CTCGGTTCGACGAGATTTAGTAGATTACTTCGAAGACAGATACTTAACCCCTGACACACTTAATTGAACACTCCCGAATTAGGAATTGGAAGTTTTACAATTAAAACCCTTTGCGAATATCATAACAGCTCAACCTCTCAATTAGATTCTGAAGCAATCAAGTTTAATAAAACTATAGATGAGTGGAATAGTAGGGCTAAGAATACAAGAAGTCTTCCTGTTTCAAGAGTACCAAAAAGAGTATTTAAAATTGATGGGTTGTTACTAGAAAGATGGTTGTTAAAAGCTCTTATTAATAACATATTTAGTTTTTCTGATGAGAATAAAAACCCAATGGCAACAAATTGGAATCCGTCTCAAGAATTGGTGAAAATAGTTTATGGTGACAAAGCTTTTTCTGGTAATATGGGGCTATACTATGTGGATGCACCATTTGATATTAAAACGGAAGAGTTTTTTTTCATAAAATCACTTTTTAAAGAAGATGAGATATTTGCTGCAATTATTAAGTTTAGAGGCTTCCAATTTCTTCTAAACTTTACCGAAAATCATCCACCATCCTTTAAGCATGAATGCTTTAAATCGGGAAATCAAGTAATTCACTTTGGCGGAACACCTGTTTATAGAAGAGAGCTAATTCAGCTTAAAAGATCGAGTAAAGTCATACAAGAGATTAAATTTAATTGGATTTAAATCGTTCAAAAGGATATTAGTTATGATTCGATTTATGAAAAGAGATCAAGGAATGCCGAGTTATCTCAAGCGCCTTGCAAGCTACGTAGAGCCAGATGTCCCAGAAATGAAAGTAGATGGGTTAACGATAGAAACAGCCTTCAGAGAGCACGCCCTCCCACCAGATGTTTCTAATGACTATAACCGATACTTAACCCCTTTGCATGGCGAAGAAGACAGTGATTGGACGGTTAAGAATGAAGAGTTCGTTCCTACCGGAGAAAGACACCGATTCTACAACCTTGTCACTATCGAGCTGAGCAACGGCGAAACTCGGCAATACTACTTCAACAAGAGTGCAAACTTTTGTGTGCTGTATGCCGATGAAATGGAGCAGATACGAAACGCGCGCGAAAATCGCTCAGGTTGGTTATCGAGATTACGTGCTGCCTGGTCATCTTCGTCTACCTAAATTTATTGGTTTGCTCCACCAATGTTCTACATGAATGTAAAACAAAAAAGCCAAGTAGCTGAATTAACAGTACTTGGCTTTTTACTTATGTGCTCACGAATGGAGTCGAACCATCACGGGATTTCTCCCACACGCCCCTCAAGCGTGCGCGTCTACCAATTCCGCCACGTGAGCTTAATTAACAGACTCCAAAGATAGAGGTTTTCTACTCCAAAATTCAACGAAAATAAAAAACCCGACTTCAAAAAAGTCGGGCTAACGCTTACTTATTTCCTTTCTCGGAATAAGCTTTCAGGCGTTGGCGAATGTCGTATTGTATGGCCTCTTTTTTCTCGAGGTAAACGGCGTATTGCTCTTTCGAAAGAAGTTCGTGCAGCGCTTGTTGGTGCTCGTTGCGTAAGTCGCGCATAGCAACCATTTTTCGTTGGCGAGCCATTGATGCATCTCGCAGTTCTTCACCGCGTTTAGCAAAATCCTCCTCAACTTTTTTGATTTGCACCTTTTGAGCATCTGTCAGTTTCAAGTATTCGTCAAATACAGCGATGTGAGCTTCAGAGCGAACCTCGGTAGGTACATCCTGTATCTGCATTTGTTGTCTGCCTTGTTGCTGCCCTCGGTTTCCGCGACCCGGTTGTGCAAAGGTTGATACGGAGAAAAAGGCGATCAATGCGATGATGGAAAAGGAAGAAATAATTCGTTTCATGATGTTTAATTGATGAGTTAGCGACCAAGCATTTTCAACTCATCAACAAGACGACCGCAAAACGAATTTAGTTGAATAAATTATTCGCTTTCTTCCAGTTGCCGGCGAGCGTAGTCGTTTTCAGGATCAATTTTTAACGCCTGCTCGTAATAAGTGCGCGCTTTATCGTCCTGCCCACCACGTTTAATCATGTCGCCCATAAGAATCCAGTTCTCAGCATCGTGTGGATCTGCTTTAATTCGCCCAATTAAATACGGCACGGCTTCTTGTCCGCGGCCGGTCATCAGCATCAACATTACTTTATTGCGATGAGCCCCCGGAAGGTCTCCTTTGTCGATAGCGGCGTCAAAATCATCTCCCGCTTCTTCCAATTTCTCTTGTTGCATGTACAAATTACCACGCAAATTCAGGTAAGCGGCGTTATCTTCACCTAATTCAATGGCCTTATTGATGGCTTTTTCACTCAACTCAAATTGGCTGAGTTGTTGAAAAATTAGCGCTTCCAGGTAGTATGGTTCGTGCGCTTCCGGTTGTTCTTTCTGGAGTTCTCTTGCGGTGTCTAAACTATGATCGATGTCTTTATCTCTAAAAAGTTCGAACCCTTTATTTAGCTTTTCCTCGAAATTCATGAATTTATTTTGTGTTGTCGGATAAGTCTTCGTAATCGGCTTCTTCGATCTGGTCCAAATTTCTACGTCCGGAACGTGATCTTGGCCGAGGTGGATTAAAATGATTTTTTTGCCCGCCGGAAGGTAAGAACATTCGACGTATATATCTTGATATCACCCAGAATAGGATCAAAAAGAAAATTAGTTTTAACATAACTACGGGGCTATATGAATATGAGTGTTTGAGAGGATTGGCCGCTCAAAGATTTGCTCCTCGATGTACGTTAAATGATCCGTATTGTTTACGAAATCAATTTCAGTGGCATTGATGAAAATTACCGGTGTGCGATTGTAGTGGTAAAAAAAGTGATTGTACGCGTTGTTCAAATCTTTTAAATAATCAGGCGTAATGTGTTGTTCGTAATCACGGCCTCGGTTATCGATGTTTTGCATAAGGCGCTCAACCGATGACTGAATAAACACAACCAAATTAGGCTGGGCAGCAATTCCCGTCATGATATTAAAGATGTTGTCGTACAAAGCTAGTTCATCCTCATTTAAGTTCAACCGAGCAAAAATGCGGTCTTTATCAAAAATGTAATCCGAAATGGTAAGTTGATGAAACAGATCGTGGCTCATCATATTTTGTTGCTGCTTAAAACGGCTTGCCAAAAACGCTAGCTGTGTTTGGAAAGCGTATCGCTCGCGATCTTCGTAAAACTTGGGCAAAAACGGATTGTCTTCAAACTCCTCGAGAACAAGTCGGGCGCTTCTACGTTCGGCCAATAAATTTGCCAACGATGTTTTTCCGGCCCCAATTACTCCTTCAATAGCTATAAAATCCAGCGAGTGCGACATAATCTACCAGTTCAGCGAAGTTTTTCGGATGGCCATTTCGGGTGCTTTTTTGAGCAAGAGGTTTATCGGAATTCTTTGAATTGGGTCTTCCCAGTGCGGGTCGATTTCCTGAAGCGGTAATAATACGAATAATCGAGAACTGTATTCAGGGTGAGGTATCTGTAATTTTGGCAAATTTATTACATCATCGCCATAAGCAATAATATCCATGTCAATACAGCGAGCGGTCCACTTTGGGTATCGCGATGGTCGGCCCTGAAGTTGTTCCTGTGTTTGACATGCCTCGAAAATTTCCAGTGCACTTTTTTTAGTTTCGATGGATATGGCTGCATTTAAAAAATCGTGTTCCGATGGCCCAATCGGTTCCGAAACGTATATCGAAGATTTTATAATCGGTTTATCCGACAATGTTGCCAAAAAATCAGCGGCTTGTATTAACTGTTTGTGAGGATCGTTTAAATTCGATCCAAGAGCGATTATACACCGGGCCATGTGAGAGTCACTTCAGAGTAATCGCAACTATGCTCAATGGGCGGATGCATTTTACGCACGGTAATTTCAAAATTATTAAGAGATGGAAATGATTGAGAGATTTTATCCCCAATAGAATAGGCGAGATGCTCAATCAAATTTTTCGATGGCCCAAGCATCACTTCCTTCGCGCAATCATGTAGTTTCGAGTAGTCGATGGTGTCTTCGAGTTTATCGGAATAGGCAGAGGCAATCAATGAGGTGTGGATGGTAATATCCACTTCAAAATCGTTGCCTTCTACTTTTTCGTTTTCAAATACGCCGTGTTTGCCTCTAAATTTGAGGCCTTTTAACCTCAATGTATCCATATCAGAGGCTGGCTACTTCGATACGCTGATGGAGTTCTTCGAGAATGCGTTTGTGCTTAGGGCTGGTCATCATGCGCTCTTCCACAGTTGAAATAGCATGAATTACGGTAGAGTGATCACGCCCTCCAAAATGTAAACCAATAGTTTTTAAGCTCGATTTAGTAAATCGTTTTGATAAATACATCGCAATTTGGCGTGCTTCCACAATTTCTTGCTTACGGGTTTTCTCGCGCACTTTGTTTGTGTCGATGCCGAAATAATCACACACATAATTTTGGATTGATTCGATAGAAATCTGAGTGTGTGATTCTTTCACCATGTCTTTTAGCACTCGTTTTGCCATCGCAAGGTCGATATCGTCGATGCTTTGCAACGATGCATGCGCCAATAACTTGATGATGGCGCCTTCTAAATCCCGAACATTCGATTTAAAATTGTGGGCGATAAACTCGATGATATCCGGTTCAATTTCGATGCCGTTATCATTGGCTTTGCGCTCTAAAATGGCATAACGTGTTTCATACTCGGGCATTTGAATATCAGCACTTAGTCCCCAGCTGAATCGTGAAATCAACCGCTCTTCAATATCAGGGACATCTTTCGGAGCACGATCACTACTTAAAACAATCTGCTTTCCTTCCTGATGTAGCGCATTAAAAATATGGAAGAACTCTTCCTGTGTTTTTTCCTTACCGCTGAAAAACTGAATATCATCTACAATCAAAACATCAATATTTCGATAAAACATTGAAAACTCGCTGGCGCGGTTATTTCTGATAGCGTGCACAAACTCGTTGGTAAATGCTTCGGATGAAATGTAAAGCACCGACTTATCGTCGCCATACTTTTGTTTAACCCGGTTTCCAATACTCTGAATCAAGTGCGTTTTACCTAAGCCTGTTGGCCCGTATATAAAAAATGGATTAAACGAGTTGCTACCTGGATTATCGGCAATAGCCATAGCTGCTGAGCGAGCTAGGCGGTTGCAATCACCTTCAATGTATCGCTCAAAAACATAGGAGCTATTTAGATTGGAATCGATTTTAGTTTTTTTGATTCCGGGAATCACAAACGGATTTTCGATTACATCGGGTGAGTAATCCGGGTAGCCATTAATACTTTGAGGTTGAACCGGAGGCATGGGGCGTTGCGGCATGCGCACAGCGCGGTTGTTTTCAAATTGTTCCGACTTTTCCATTAAAATGGAATATTCCAGCTTTCCTTCCGGTCCAAGAATCTTCGCTAAGGTTGAGCGCAGCATATTATAGTAATGTTCTTCCAGCCACTCGTACCAAAACTGACTTGGTACTTGAATAGTTAGCGTATTATCTGAAAGGCTAATTGGTTTTATAGGCTCAAACCACGACTTAAATTTTTGATAGCTAATATTATCTTTAATGATGTCAAGACAGTTGTCCCAAGCTGCCTCTGCCGAAAGCGTATGCAAAGCTTTATTTTCCTCCAGTACTAATGTTGTTCAATTCGAAAAAGCGGATTAGTTATCCACAGCAGAACTAGACCACTTCTGCTTTATTTCAATTTGAAAATGATGAATTATTGGGCTCTTGTCAAACGCTCAATTATTGATTGAGTAAAAGTTATCCACATTAATAAGATTAGGTTAATATGCTGTGGTACAATAGTTTAGGGCGCAATTCGGGAAATAGTAAAATTTATAGGAGGGGTTCTTAATATTGGCGTAACATGCTATTCAAAAGGGAGTAGGCGGAAATATTTAAACAGCGATTTTTTTTCCACAAGTTTTCCACATTTTTTACAAATGCGTGGAGATAAAAAAATCAAATTAAAAATCAGTTTTTTTAGAGATTATTTTACCCTTTAAAAAGCGGTCTTTACCTGCATAATCAGGTATCAGTTGAACATCCCAAATAGGATCGGAAAAAAGTGCAATTACTTCTTTACCGAATCGCTCATTTAATTCTAGGTAAATTGCGCCTGACGGAGCCAGTATTTTCTCGCCCAGCTTTTTTAGCGCGCCATACATTTTAGCTGTACTCTCACAAAACAAAGCTAGTTCAGGTTCAAACTGTTTTACCTCTTTATCTAAACCCGATTTTTCGGATTCTAATATGTAAGGTGGATTTGAAGCCAGCACATTTACCTTTTGAGCGAGTACTTCGGTAGAGGGATTAAATAAATCATCCAACAAAAAATGAACATCTGCATTTAACTTTGCAGCGTTTGCCTTAGCAATAGATAAGGCATCTTCTGAAATATCGGTGGCACGAAGGGTCCAATCGTCCCGCTTTTTTTTCAAAGCAATAGGAATACACCCCGAACCGGTTCCAACATCTAGCACCTGCAAGTCTTTCGATTCTTGATGATCGTTTAGAATTAACTCAACAAGCTGTTCAGTTTCGGGACGTGGAATTAAAACGCCGGGTTTTACTTCGAAAGTAAAGCCATAGAAATCGGCTTCACCCAAAATGTATTGCAGGGGTTCATGTAAAGCTCGTCGTTTGACCAGAGGCCTAAGCACCTGAAGTTCGTCTTCGGTGAGAGGGCGATCGAACATTAAATAGAGATCCAGCCTTTTAACTTTGAGCACAAAAGACAGTAGCCACTCGATACTTAATCGAGCATTGGTAATCTCTTTATCTTCGAAGTAGCCGGTTGCCCATTCCAGCATTTGTAATACCGTCCAATCGGAGCGGGATTCGGCCATAAATTATTCTTCTTCTTTAGTGTCAGATACGGTCTCTTCCTGAACCGTTAAGCCGTAGCGTTTCGCAAAATCGAAGATAAAATCCATTACACTTTCTTCAATTTTTTGTTGTTCTGTGAGCGAACTTCCACGAAATCCCATGCGACCACCTGTTTTTTTCAGGATGATTTTATTGTGCTGTGGCGAGGTTTCGAATATGCACGTTAACGTAATACTCGAGTTAATTTGCTTCTCATATTCTTCGTAAACAGCTACATCCATATTGGTTTGTAGGCTTTCGAAGTTTCTGGAATGCAAGAACTTAGGGGGGTATTCAGTAAACATTTTGGTAGACATGCGCTTAAGAGTTGCGGAGGGGCCAAATACTAAATACGTTGTGTGTGAATTCATTCCAGTGATTAACGAGTTTGTTGCATTTAATAACGAATTTTTGCTGTGCTGAAAATAACAGGTTATGTATTTAAGACAATAAGAAAATGGAGAAAATTTCGTTGTAACTTTGTTTATTCGAAATGAAGGAAAAGTTTTAGACCCACAAACATGAAATTACGACCCAAATTTATAGCATTAATTATTCTGATATCAGGGATGGCTTTGCCGGCATCGGCACAATATGGGGAGCCTGAAATTCAAGAGATTATCCAACCAAAAAATTTATATGACGAAGGCTACAGAAGCGGTTTCGGTTTTAGCTTTGCTCTCAACGATTTTGGTTTTGGAGTAGGAGCACAATACCGGCTGGGTATAAGCCCATATACCGAGGCTTTGGTAAACTTGAAAATTGCAGGTCTTCGCGACCCAAGCGAACAAACACATATCGATATTTATTTCGGAAATCGAACCATTGCCAGTAAGTATAAGCGCGTGATTACCTTTCCAACAACTATCGGTGTTAAACGTCGGTTATTTGCTCAACAAATATCAGATAACTTTAGAGTGCATACTTCTTTAAGTGGTGGTCCTAGTTTGGCAGTTGTTCTACCGTACTTTAAAGATTTCAATGAAAATGGATATCGCGAAGATGATATTTTCAGATACGGCCAATTTGGTGTAGAGCCGATCAACGATATTTTTCAAGGGTGGAGCGATGCAAAGTGGGAGCTTGGTTGGAGTGGGGAGTTTGTGCTGGGTATCGATTTTGGTGATAATTTCGCGCGCCTGCAAACTTTACAATTTGGCTACACTTTCTATTATTTCGATCAGGGACTACAAATTATGGAGCCCAATTCACCAATCATAGATAGTAGAGGTGGTATAGTTGATAACAACGGCGATGGTTTTCCTGATTTTCCCGAGGGATTTCAATCGGCAAACGAACCCGTTAAGTACTTCGGGTCAGCTCAAATCACTTTTATAGTTGGTTGGATGTTTGATTAACCTCGTTCTCGATCAATTGCTTAAACCAGATTTCCGGGTTTTTTAAAGACTCGATAATCAAATCGGGATTAAAGCTTGCCAATTCATCGTGATTGAAACTGCCGGTAGTTACTGCTACTGATCGCATTCCGGCACTTTGTGCGCATTGTATGTCGCGTGGAGTATCTCCAATTACAACAAATTTTTTGGGATCGGCCTCGAAATCGAACAGTTGCTCAAACTTATTCAAAGCTAGTTGCGGTAACATATTTCGATCTTTATGTACATCGCCAAATGCGCCTATTTTAAAGTCTAAGTTGATATTCGCGGCTTTTAGCTTGGTTTCTGCAGCACTAGGGAAGTTTCCGGTTAAAAGTCCCGGTACAAAATTATCTCCCGAGAAAAAGGCAACGGCTTCATCCACATAAAGGTGGCGTAAAATGTGTTCGCTTCGAAGTTCAGTAGTTAGCCGTTCTAGATAAATCTGCTTCAATTGTTGATATAAAGATTGATCAAAGCCATGATTTTCTAAAAATGAAGAAAGTATATCGTGATCGGTTCTCCCTGAAAAAGGATCGGTTTCAACACCATTGTAGCTGATCTTTAATCCGTTAACAATGCTCCTTAGCAAAGGTCGGTTAAAATTACTGTTAACGGTTAAGAGTGTGCCGTCAATGTCAAAAAGGATTACCCAAGGGTGTCTCATAAAATTGCTGCTTCGATGAATAAGTGAATAAGTATAAATGTGAGTGTGGAATAAAATACGAAGATGTTCAATGATTAAATTAAAGAGGGTGTTAAATCATTCCTGAATTCTATAATCGAATCTATAATGATCGAAAATCTGTATGAAAAAGATTGGTTTAAAGCATAATTAAAGCTAAAAACAGTTACCTTTAGCCGAATGAATTTCTAAAGCGATTCATAATAAATTCATTACATAAACTTAGTATTCAATCGCTTTATGTATGTTGATATTCAACGTACCTTACTACACTTACTTATTGAACAAAAAATGGAGATAAAATGAGCTTTATTGAAGATATCACTGCACGACAAATAATTGATTCGCGCGGTAATCCAACCGTTGAGGTAGATGTAATTCTCGACAGTGGAGCTTTCGGGCGTGCAGCGGTTCCTTCCGGAGCGTCAACCGGAGAATTTGAAGCGGTTGAACTACGAGATGGTGACAAAGAAGTTTACATGGGCAAAGGAGTTCTCAAAGCCGTAGAAAATGTAAATGAGATTATAGCTAACGAATTTTTAGGTTTGCCTGTATTCAATCAAACAGAATTAGACGCGCTGTTATTAGAATTAGATGGTACTGCAAACAAAAGTAAACTAGGCGCAAATGCAATGTTGGGTGTTTCCTTAGCCATTGCAAAAGCTGCAGCAGCCGATTTAGGTATGCCACTTTGGAGATATGTAGGTGGTGTTAATTCTAAAGTACTTCCGTTGCCTATGATGAATATTATCAACGGTGGCTCACACGCTGATAATAGTGTTGATTTGCAAGAATTTATGATTATGCCAGCCGGTGCTGAGTCGTTTAGCCACGCACTGCAAATGGGTGCTGAAATTTTTCATACACTTAAAAAAGTACTAAGCGGAAAAGGCTATAGTACAGCGGTAGGCGATGAAGGTGGTTTCGCTCCAAATCTGAAATCAAATGAAGAAGCGCTTGAAGTGATTATGGAAGCCATCGAAAAAGCGGGCTACACTCCAAAAGATGATGTGCTTATTGCGCTGGATCCGGCATCTTCTGAGTTCTATAACACAGAAACCGGTTTGTACGAGTTCAAATGGAGCGACGGTTCTAAGAAAGATACCGATGCCATGGTTGAGTTCTGGAGTAATTGGGTAGATAAATATCCGATCATTTCAATCGAGGATGGTATGTACGAAGATGATTGGGATGCATGGAAGAAATTAACCACGGCTATTGGTGATAAGGTTCAATTAGTGGGTGATGATTTATTTGTAACTAATACCGAACGCCTTGCAAAAGGTATTGAGTTAGGTGTTGGAAACTCAATCCTGATTAAAGTAAATCAAATTGGCACGCTAACTGAAACGCTTGATGCGATTGAAATGGCGCATAAAAACAGCTATACGTCAGTGATTTCCCACCGTTCAGGTGAAACCGAAGATGTTACCATCGCTGATCTTTCTGTTGCCACTAATGCCGGCCAAATCAAAACCGGAAGCATGAGCCGAACCGATCGTATTGCAAAATACAATCAGTTGTTGAGAATCGAAGAAGAGCTTGGCGATGCAGCCATCTTCTTAGGTCATGATGCATTTGGCCTCTAATAAATAACTTAAGTTCTGTAAGCCCGCATTCGATAATTGATTGCGGGCTTTTTTGTGTTAGAGTATTTTACTTTTCTGTTAATTAACAAATAGATAGCCTACATTTGATCAATAACATTAAGAGCGTTCTCGCAAAATATCATGATTAGTAGGCAGTATTTAAATAAGCTATGGATTACCATAGGGTTAGCAGTTTTATCGGTAGCTCCATTATCTGCTCAAATTTTAATCAACGAAGTAAGTGCAAGTAACTCTACTGTAATTTTAGATGAAGATGGCGATAGTCCGGATTGGATTGAGCTATTAAATATTTCTGATGTACCCGTGGATCTTGGTGGGTTTTTCATCAGCGATGACCCGGATGAGCCTACAAAATACTCGTTGCCTCCCACATCACTTGCACCAGGCGAATTCACTCTGCTTTTTGCTTCAGATAAAGATCGTGCTGGTCGCTCGATTTATTGGGACACCATAATTCGCCAAGGCGACAGTACCAAATACATTGTGCCTGAATCGAATGTACCTGAACAGTGGGTTACAAATGAATTTGACGATTCGGAATGGATTAATGGTAGGTTTGGAATAGGGTACGGTGATGGCGATGATTCGACGGTAATTGCTAATAATACGATTTCGGTATTTACCCGTAGTACATTCACTATTGATGATACTTCAACAGTTTCAGAAATGCTTTTCCATATCGATTACGACGATGGATATATTGCTTTTTTAAATGGAGTAGAGATCAGCAGGGCGAGAATTACAGGTGCAAATCCGGTTCCTTTTGACCAAGGCGCAGATGCTTTTACCGAACCGAAATTAGTGTTTGGCGAAGCGCTTGAAAAAATTGATTTAAACGAATATAAATCGCTCTTAAAAGAAGGTGAGAATGTCTTAGCAATCCAATTGCATAACTTTAATCAAGGAAGTTCTGATCTTACACTAATCCCGTTCTTAACAATCGGATTTTCTGCAGAACCACAAAACTTCAGAGGTGCCGATGCGGTTACCGGTTTGTCGGATTTGCAAGTGGATTATCCCCATACAAATTTTAAACTTAGTTCAAGCGGCGAAAGTGTGGTGCTTTCAAATGCTGATAGCATCGAAATCGATCAAGTCACCTATCCAGAATTGTTTGGCGACGAATCTTACGGTTGGTCGGAAGCAAAAAGTGAACTTCTCATTTTCACCGAACCTACCCCCGGAGAAGCAAATACTACTCCCGGATATTCGGGAAGATCTACTTTACCGGAATTATCCGTGCCCGGTGGTTTCTATGAAGGGAGTATCCAAGTTAGCTTAACTGATCCAAGTGCAGGATTTGTAACCCGATACACCCTTGATGGAAGCATCCCAACAGGTTCTTCGGAAATATTTGGTAGCGGCAGCATTGAAATTAATTCAACAAGTGTTTTAAAGGTTCGAAATCTTGAAGCAGATCGTGTTCCCGGTGAAGTAGTGGTGGAAAGTTATTTCATTAACGAAAATCACGATTTACCGGTGTTAACGGTGTCCACTCATCCTGATAATTTATGGAGTGATGAAAGTGGTATTTATGTAGTTGGTACGAACGGAATTCCGGGTAATGGGCATGAGGGTGCGAACTGGAATCAACCGTGGGAAATCCCCATTCACTTCGAACTCTACGAAAAGGATGGCACCAAGAGTTTTTCGGTTGGCGCAGGTGCAAAGATATTTGGTAAGTGGAGTCGTTTAAAACCTATGAAGTCACTCGCCATATTTTTCCGCGGCTTATACGGCACAAGTGCACTCGAATACCAGATGTTCAGCGATAAAAACATCGACAGTTTTCAATCTTTGGTGCTGCGAAATTCAGGCAACGATTTTACCGATGGTAGTTTTTCTATGTTCAGAGATGGTTTAATGACCACTTTGATGTCGTCGGAGGATATCGAATATCAAGAATTCAGACCTGCTGTAGTTTACTTGAATGGCGAATATTGGGGGATTCATAATATCCGCGAAAAAATTAACGAGCATTTTATTGCTGCAAATAGCGGTGTTGATCCGGATAACATCGATGTAATTGAATCAGGTTCAAGCCAGCCATTGCCATTCGCTTCGCGTGGTACTCTTGATAATTACAATAACCTGATATCATTTGTAAGCGAAAACGACCTCAACGATCCTGCTAAATTTGCGGAATTAGAAACTATGGTCGACGTCGAAAATTATATCGATTACATGGCAGCCCAAATTTATTACGCAAATAAAGACTGGCCGGGTAATAACATCAAACTATGGCGCAGCAGAGAAGAGGGTGGTAAATGGAGATGGATTTTATACGATACCGATTTCGGTTTTGCCTTAAGTTATGGCGGCCAGGTTGATCACAACACGCTCAGCTTCGCATTAGAAGAAAACGGACCGGGCTGGCCAAATCCGCCGTGGTCAACCATTCTATTTAGAGAAATGGTAGAAAGCGAAGACTTCAAAACGAGGTTTGTTAACCGGCTTTCCGATTTAATGAATTCAAATTTCAAGCCAACTTTCGTTGAAACGGTAATTGATTCGTTAGCGGGATTGATCGAATCAGAAATCCCACGCCATATGGCAAACGAAACCAGGAGTGGAAGTTGGGGTGGAACGGTTAGTGAATGGTACGACGAAATTGCACTATTGAAATATTTTGCAAACAACCGACCCGGTTTTATGGAATCCTTTGTCACGCAACCGGAAAATGAAGGCGGTAAATTCGCATTTGGCGAACGCAAACCAATTAAAATTACCAATGCGAATAATGCCTTTGGACATGTTCGAGTAAACCGATTAGAAGTGCATGCAGCAAGTTGGATTGGGCAATATTTTAGCGGAAGCACCATACCGGTAACAGCAATTCCCGAGCCTGGTTACCGATTTGTTGGCTGGACGGGCGACATCACCTCTCAAAGTGAAACCATCGAAGTAGGAGCCGGAGTTGAATTGGTAGCGAATTTTGAAGCATCCGAAATTGGCCAAGATTTAGTAATCAACGAAATTATGTATCACCCCGACGATGCAAACGACTCGGAGGATTGGGTAGAGATTTACAATCCGGGCTCTTCAGAAGTGGACATAAGTGGATTTGTGTTGAAAGATGAAGATGATTCGCATGCTTTTACTTTCCCCGAAAGCACTACACTTGCTGCAGATGGTTACCTGGTCGTTGCTAAAGACATTGCCCTATTTAAATCAATTCACAGCGAAACAGAAAATGTAATTGGTGATCTTGGTTTTGGTTTATCAGGCAATAGCGATGAAGTTCGATTGTACAATATTGATGGCTTTTTGGTTGATTCCTTAAAATACGATGATGAAACTCCATGGCCGGTTCAAGCCGACGGAAACGGGTATAGCTTGGAGCTGATTGATTATCAAAGTGATAACAGTTTGGCTGCTAGCTGGCGAGCTTCCACACATTTGAATGGGAGTCCGGGTGTAGATAATGGAATGTCTGTTTCTAGTGAAGAAATTCCATCGAAGCCTACACAGGTAACGTTGCTTCAAAACTACCCGAACCCATTTAACCCATCCACCGTTATTTCTTTTGAAATTCCAAAGCAGGAACACGTTTCATTGAAAGTGTATAGTATTTCGGGACAATTGGTAGCAACCATTACCGATGCTCAATATGCCGCCGGTAGATATAATATGCGCTGGAATGCTGAAAATAATGCCAGTGGGATTTATTTTTACTTGCTAAGAGTCGGCGATAAATCGTACTCTAAAAAAATGACACTCATCAAATAATACTTGTAATCTCGAAATTAGTATATCTAGGTTTTTCATGTTAAAAACAGCATCTCATTACTTAAAAAGATCTTTAGTTCTGCTTTTGCTAGGCCTTTCAACAACGGTTTTTGCACAAGACGAATTAATTGCGCCGTCACTTACCGGAAACGAATTAATTGAATATCTGCAAGATAATTACACCGCAACAAGCCCAAAAAGTTATAGCAGCGCCCGCGATGCTATGTATGGCTCTATCGACAATAAAGATGGGCAAATAATTGGGGTATATACCGGATATACAATTACGGCAAACACACGTGGCGATGCATTTGCTAAAGGAATAAATACTGAACATACTTGGCCACAAGGCTTATTTGATAGTGATGAACCGATGCGTGGCGATATTCATCATTTGTTTCCAACTCGTGTTGAAGCTAATTCTGCCCGAAGTAATTATCCATTTGACGAAATTCCGGATAATCTTACCGATAAATGGTTCTATTTAGATGGAGATCAATCTTCGATACCAACAACAAATATCGATTTTTATAGTGAGTTAGATAATGGCTCTCGGTTCGAACCTCGTGAAGATCATAAAGGAAACGTTGCACGTTCGATATTCTACTTCTGGACGATCTATCAAGACCGAAGCAATGTAGCTGACGATGCTTCTTTTTTTAATGGGATGAAAGACGTTTTACTGGATTGGCACGAATACGATCCTGCTGATTCTGTTGAAGTTGCCAGAAGCATTGCAACCGAAGGTGTACAAGGAAATAAAAACCCATTTATCCACGATTCAACCTTGGTTCGTCGAGCATACTTTGGCGGGATGGCAATATCAAACGAACTGGAAAATAGCCAAGAATTAACCACTTTTACCTTAGGACAAAATTATCCCAACCCATTTAATCCTCAAACGATTATCCCTTACGAGTTGTCAAAACCGGGAAATGTACGCCTTGAAGTATTTAATATGCTTGGCGCTCGAGTAGCCGTTTTAATTGATGCCAAACACGCGGCAGGGCAGTACTCACATCCCTTTAATGCGCAAAACTTACCGGGCGGTATTTATTTTTATCGGCTAACTATTGATAATACTTCCCTGACAAAAGTGATGGCATTTATTAAATAATTTTCTGCAATCGTTATAATTTTTGTGTTAAAAATTGTACTTTTATAAAAATTGTTAGCAGAATATAGGGTTCAGGAATGCAAGGTATAGAAGAACAAGTTGGCTTAAAGGCGCAACCGCAGGTAAAAAAAGGCACTTGGGAAGTGATTATCACCGACCCAAGCTTAAATAAATTTACCTTCGGTCCATCATTAATTAGCCGTTATATCATGACGGACATCATTTCGCCTTACGGTCAAAAATCTATTCTCTATAACACTATTCCATCTTCGAATGAAGATACTCTTGTGATTAAATTGAACTTTGAAAACGTTGATGATTGCAACATCTCTGACATCAAAATTCGATCATCACGACCATTATTTCAAAAATGGGAAGTTAAGCTAATTGATAATCGCACCGGTGAAGTAACTTCAATTCAAGGCGACGAAGATTTTCAAGTAGAACCACCCATTCAATACAATAAGTTGTTTTCGATGGGTTTTATTTTAGAAAATCAGAAAAAAGGCGATCATTTTTTCGAGCTTCATTTAACTCAAAAGCACAATTAAACCTGATTTAGAAACACTGCCAGGTTTTTACTTTTCGGTAGTTCCATCTTTTTTCTAAGTCGATACCTGCTTTGATCTACGCTTTTTGGCGATATGTTTAAGATGCCGGATATTTCTTTCGAGCTTAAATTCAAACGAAGCAATGCAGCTAGTCGCCTTTCCTGATTTGTAAGCGTAGGAAATTGTTGCTCAAGTGATTTGAAAAAGCCATCACAAGCTTGTTCAACTTGTATTTCAAATTCTTCACGATCTTTATTAATCATCAGGTTTTGATAGATTTTTGAGCCTAATTTATTCACCTGTTTCAGTAACTCAGAGTTTTTGATTTCAGAACGAAGCTCCTGCATTTCAGATTTAACTTCTTCCAGAAAATCATTTTTTTCAACGATGTGAAGTGCATAATTCGTTAATTCTTTTTGGAGATTTTCTTCCCGCAGTTTAGCATTCGCTAATTCCTCTTCAGCTATTCGTTTCTTAGAATCAGCAATGATTTTGTCCTTTTCCAGTAATTCAATTTCTTTACGCTTCTTATTATGAATGAATAATGCAGTAAGTAAAACAACCAATAACACCGAGCCTAGCCCCGAAGAAATTGAAACCAAACGGGCAGATTTCAATTCACTTTCTTTTTCCAAAAGTTCAATTTCGCGTTGTTGTTCAACCGTTTCATATTCGGCACGTAATTCAGCTAGTTTATTGGCAGACTGTTCATCTAAAAGGCTGTCGTTAAATGTTTTATGCAATACATAATGCTCGTAGGCATTTTGGTAGTCGCCGATTTCAGCATAAATTTCCGATAAGTTTAGATACGAATCCTTTTGTTCGTAGGCGATATCCAGTTGGTTAGCAATCTCCAGACTTCGATTGTAATATTCGATTGCGTTATCATAGTCTTTATTGTCGAACGCCACAGAGCCAAGGATTCTAACCGCATACGACTCCATAATTAATGCATTCTGTTCACGGGCTGTATTTAACACCATAGTTGCGTAGTAGGCCGTTTTATCCCTTCGATCTAGCTTTTCATAAAGCATAGCCAAATTTATTTGTGACGAAGCTTTACTCATCACATTGTTATACTTGGTATGCAGATCCAGTGCCTTCATATAAAACTCTTCAGCTAGCTCAAGGTTCTCTAATTCTAAGTGAGCACTTGCCATATTATCATACAAAGTGCCAACATTCAGGGAGTCATCCAGTTCAATGTATAGTTCTAATGCATCACCGTAATATTCGAGTGATAACTCCTGCTGAAATTGAATAAAGTAGATGTTTCCTATACCTCGGAGGACTTCCGCGCGATGGTGTCTAAAATCTTCAATTTCGTTGTTATCTAAACGGGTTAACAATTCTTGAAATTGAGAAAGCGAAGCCCCGTAACTACCTGAACGAATATATCCTTGAGCAATTAGTAATCCCGACTTAATGATTAAAGATTCGTTTCCGATACGTTCTGCCATTTCGTAGGCCTCTTTGGCAATAATCACCAATGTATCGGGATTGGTTTGCCGAAATTGATTACTAATTCTGAGCTTCATATTTATGATGTCAACATCGTTCGAACTCATTTCAATTTCTTGGTTTAAGGAATCAACCAAAGAATTTTGTGCATAAGTTGTAGATATCGAACATAGAAGTAATGTGATCAGAAATACGATAGAGTGAGTTTTTATAACCATGATTTCCCCGCTTGTATAGATTTGTTGGATGAATCTACATCAAAAAAAGATGAGATAATCACTCAATAATCTCGACAAAATATCTACAGCACCATGCGAAAAAGTGCTAAAAATGCATATTTGGAACAGAACGCTTGTAAAGATGAGCGAATATTCGAACGCTAAGAGTTGCATGACGAAATTAGCAAGAATGAGGGCACACTCAACGAAATTTAAATCTCTACAATCTATCTACCAGAGCTTTATTAAGTATTGAGGATGTTTAGTTTTGAAAAAACATCAAACACATGGAAACAAAACTCGCTGAGAGACTACATATTTCAAACTACGATCACTTGGTCTGGGATATTGAAATATCTGATTTAGGAAATAGCAGGCCTTTTAGGGGTTTTTCTCTTACCGGACAATATTTAATGGTAGGAATTACCAGTCCTGATCAGCAAAACAAGGTTGATATTCAATCGATCCCTGAAAAGACGGAGGGATCCATTAATATTCCAATTCGTTTGGGTGAGATTGATTTTCCGCAAAAAGGAAAGCTTCGCTTAAAAGGAATTGGCAAACTAATGCCACGGTGGGAAATGAAACTGATCGAGAAACAATCCGGAATGGTTGTAACTCTTAAAAAAGATGTTGTGCTCTCGCTAGCAAAAATTCAGCAATCGATACAAGATTCGAGATTAGACAGTAGGCAAGTCAAGAATGTAATGCTCGAAATACAACTCACTCCAAAATGAATATACGCCCGCAAGCAACTGCCATCACCTAAAGATTAACGACCCTGCGAATAGAGTAATCGATGGTAATCTTGCGGGCTTATTTTTTACAAAAGGTGCATGATTTTGCGTACCATTGTGCATGCAAATTAAAGCCCTAAAACTGCAGAATTTTCGAAATCATGAGTCCACATTGGTGGATTGGCTCCCTCATCTAAATGTGATTACGGGGCCAAATGGTGCAGGCAAAACAAGTCTGATCGATGCTATTCATTATCTGTGTATGTCGCGAAGTTTTGTATCCAATTCCGATCAATATGTGATCTTGCAAGGCGAGAGCTATTTTATGCTGAAAGGCGATTTTTCAGGTACTGTTCGAAGTGAATTCGAAGTGGCTTGCAGTTATTCGCGTGGAGATGGGAAAAAGATTTTTGTGAACGATGGCCCATTGGATCGGTTAAGCGATCTCATTGGGATGGTTCCGGTGGTAGTGTTAAGTCCGGACGACAAACGCCTTACACGCGAAGGTCCCATCGAGCGGCGTAGTTTTCTTGATTCATTTATCAGCCAGATTTCGAATCAATATTTGCGGGATTTGCTCGATTATCGAAGAATAAGAAGACAGAGAAATAGTTTGCTTCAGCAATATGCCAATGCTCCGCACATGCTGGAAATGTATTTGGAACCATGGAACAAGCAATTGGTGGATGCTGGAGCTTCAATCGTAGATGCTCGCCATAAAGTGCTCGAAAAGTTCAAAGCGTATCTGGCACAGGATTATGCCATGATTTCGGGGATGAACTTGACCACCGATCTCGAATACAAAACGTTTTGCGATGCATCGGTTGGAATCGAGGACATCAAAAAACAATACTACGATAAATTAGCGGAATCGCAGGAAAAAGAAATTGAACGAGAGCAGACCTTAGTTGGCCCACATCGCGATGAAATCGTTTTCTATTTAGGGGATCGTGAGCTGCGCCAGTATGGCTCGCAGGGGCAGCATCGGTTATTTGCGTTGTCGCTGAAATTAGCTCAACTGCATTACTATTCTGATGAGTTAGACGATTTGCCCATCTTTATGCTCGATGATGTTTTTGGGGATCTTGACCCTCAAAAAACTCAGATTTTGTTAGAGGCGCTAAAAAATCATCCTGGGCAGATTTTCATTACTTCGGCTAATCCCGTGCCTTTTGAAGATGTAATTGAATTTGATGGAGAACGGAATCAGTTAATCCGAATAGAACAAGCAGAAATAGTTGGGAAAGAGTAAATTGGTGGGTGATGAAAAATCAGCAAAAGAAACACAACGACCATTGTGAGATTCGATAAACCCAAAAAATTAGGCTCAGAATTACAGAGTTTTTTAGATCGGTTTCCAAACAAAAAGAAACTGAAGCAGGGGATGGTGTTGTCGATTTGGGCTGAGATTGTAGGCGAGCGCATCGCCGAGCACACCGAAGATCTTCATTTCGAAGGAGATAAACTCGCGTGCAAGGTGCAAAATCAAGTGTGGCGGCACGAAATTCATGCCAACCGATTCAGCATAGCAAAGCGACTCAACGAGCGCATGCAAGGGCAAGTGGTGGCCGATATTATAGTACGTAGTTAGTTGTTTATGCAGCGATACGCTTCTATATTCAAAAACTAATGGCCGACGACAAAAAAAATATCATCTTAGAGCGACTAAAGCGTTTTTTCAACGCCAATAAAATTGCTCCCAATCAAGATTTGGATTCCCGAGCTGCCCGGCGCGAACGTATTGCAGTGTACATTGTGGCTTTTTTGATGGCACTTAGTCTTTGGTTTATCGTAAATCTGAACAACGATTACCGAATCACCATCAATATTCCCGTTGAAACCGGCGAGATTCCTTCCGATATGGCTTTGGTTGATGGTTTGCCCGAATTCTTGCAGGTTGAGGTCAGCGGTGACGGCTGGAAGTTGGTGAGTTTGTATAACAATCCGCCTGAAATCCCAATCGATGTGGTTGAAGGGGAAGTGAATTTGTTCGACCAAGTGAGGCAGCGGTTTAATGTTGAGCAGGATGTAAACGTGATAAAAGTTCAGCCTTTGATTATCGATATTGCGTTAGAGCCTAAAATCTCGAAGAAAATCCCGATTCGTTTAGCTACTAAGATCAATTTTGAGGAACGTTATGGATTGGTGTCGGAGCCTGAATATCAACCGGATAGCATTACCATTACCGGCGCGGCTTCACAAATCGAAGAAATCGACGAATGGGTGGTGAGTGATACTCTATTTTTAGAGAACGTAAGAGAAGATGTTGATCAACCTGTGGCTATCACATCCAACGATCCATTGATCGAATTCGATGTCGATGAAATTCAGTTTACCGCCAATGTAAGCGAATTTACGGAGGGTGAAGTTAGTGTTTATATCCGAACAAGAGGATTGCCACGTGGAAGCATCATCAATTACAATCCGAGTATTGTAACCATTCGTTTTGATGTGCCGATCGAGCAGTATGCCGAAGTACAGCGCCAACGACCTTACGAAGTGTATGTTCCGTATCAGGAAATATTGGAAGATTCAACAGGCTTTGTAACACCGGATATCGAATTGGTGGCAACTCAGTACAACATCAAATTGCGTTCCTTCCAACCCAAAGCAGTAGCCTATTTTAGCGTGCTGGACGACTAGGAAAATTTAAAATGAAAAATTGAAAATAAGGGTTCCCGAGCTTGTCGAGGGACACTTTTGCCTTTTCACTTCTGCCTTTTCACTTTTCATTTTTCATTTTTCACTTTTGCCTCAAACGGCCCAATCACATCTTCAACTTTCTTCACATCATCGAAGTAGGAAAGTATTTGAAGCATCACTTCATCAACAAGTACATCAGGACAAGAAGCACCGGACGTGATCGCCACTTTTAGTGGTCGGGATTCGGGTAACCATTGGTTAGTAACCAGCACCTCTTTCTTCCATTGATCAAAATGATGAATTTCGGTTTCGGATTTGAATTCCGATGCATCGCGCACATGATAGGTTGGGAACGAATGCTCTAGGATTTCCACCAAATGCATGGTGTTCGATGAGTTATATCCGCCCACAACAACCGCCATGTCTGCATCTTGTTCGGCTAGAGCGAGTGTCGCAGATTGATTCTCGTTCGTGGCATAGCAAAGAGTATCGGAGGTATCTGCAAAGTGATCTAGAATATCGGCTTCGCCAAACCGCTTGATCGTAGCTTCTTTCAGAATGTCCATCACTTCCTGCGTTTCGGTAGCCAACATGGTGGTTTGATTGATCACACCGAATCGTTTTAAATCTTCGAGAGGATTGAAGCCTGGCGTGGCTTTATGACCAAAATATTTCTCGAAATCAGACAACGGTCGATCTTCAGTCATGATCTCAGCGAGTATCTTCGCTTCTTCCGGATTCAAAACCACAACCACGGCAGAGTGATCGGCACTATGCGAAAAAGTAGCTCGGGTTTCTTCATGCTGATGTTTGCCATGCACAACTAAAGCATATTCCTTCTTCCCAAGTTGCTTGCCGCGCTTCCATACTTTCTCTACAAAGGGGCAAGTGGTATTAAACTGATACGGATTTATGCCCACCTTTTTGAGCTCTTCTTCGATCTCTAAAGTAGTTCCAAAAGCAGGTACAATTACGATATCCTCGGATGAAAGAGACGAAATTGGAATCAACTCGCTGCCGTCGGTATTGTGCAAGAACTTCACTCCACGGCGCAATAAATCTTCATTTACGGTAGGATTGTGGATCATCTCGCTAAGCAGATAAATATTCTTATCCGGGTTCTCTTCAACCGCCCGATAGGCAATGTCGATGGCATTCTCAACCCCGTAGCAAAACCCAAAAAAGCGAGGCACAATAAACTGAACCGGACCAAAATCAAGCACCGTTGGAGTGAGGTCCTTTTTCATCGGATCGGTAATTTTTGTCGCTTCCTTCACCAATCGAATGATCGGTGACTTGTACATGTCGGGGATTTGAAATTCTTTTCTTGGCAAAGTGGGCAGCAGTTAATGGTTAGGGTCTAGGGAAGCTAAGGAACTAAATTGGATCATTTCTTAGTCGCTTAAGCATGACTTTATATAAGTTATCATTT
>JAEPNO010000035.1 GCA_017643365.1 Balneolaceae bacterium
AAAGACGAAGGTGGACGACACACTCCATTCTTCAAAGGCTACCGTCCACAGTTCTATTTCCGTACCACCGATGTAACCGGAGCGTGTGAGCTTCCGAGTGGTGTAGAGATGGTGATGCCGGGCGACAACGTGAAGTTGAGCGTAGAGTTAATCCAACCGGTAGCGATGGAAGAAGGACTACGATTTGCGATCCGCGAAGGTGGACGTACCGTAGGTGCCGGTGTGGTAACTAAAATTTTAGATTAAGGAGTTCTGATCCGTGGCAACACAACAAAAAATCAGAATCAAGCTGAAGTCATACGATCATAATTTGATCGACAAATCAGCTGAGAAGATCATTCAGACTGTAAAGTCAACTGGGGCAGTGGTATCGGGACCGATTCCATTACCAACCAGAAAAAGCATAATCACTGTTAACAAATCTGTGTTCGTAGACAAAAAGTCTCGCGAGCAGTTCGAATACCGAGCGCACAAGCGTTTAATCGATATTCTTTCAACAGGTTCGCAAACAGTAGATGCATTAATGAAGCTGGAATTACCTTCTGGCGTTGATGTAGAAATTAAAGTTTAACGAGTAGGATCAAGAACACAATGCGTGGATTGGTTGGAAAAAAAATTGGGATGACAAGTGTCTTTGACGAAATCGGTCGCAGTATTCCTGTGACGGTTGTTGAAGTACCAACCGCTGTTATTACCCAAATAAAAACAGAAGAAACGGACGGCTACAATGCTGTTCAGCTTGCTAGTTTTGACCGAAAAGAAAAGAATATTTCAAAATCAGTTAAAGGTCATTTAGACAAAGCTGGTTCTGAAGCAAAAGCAGTAATCATTGAATTCAGAAACTATATTCCTGAAGGCCTAGAAGCTGGTGATGAGCTAACAATTGAAGATGTTTTTAGTGTAGGTGACATTGTTGATGTTGCAGGTACTTCAAAAGGTCGTGGATTTGCCGGTGTTATCAAGCGTCATAACTTTAGTGGTGTTGGCGATGAGACTCACGGTCAGCATAACCGACTAAGAGCTCCTGGTTCTATTGGTGGTGCTTCTGATCCTGCGCGTGTATTCAAAGGAATGCGTATGGCTGGTCAATATGGTAATACTCGTGTGAAAGTGAAGAACTTGAGTATTGCTAAAATTTTACCTGAGTCTAGCGTGATACTGCTAACCGGAAGTATTCCTGGCCCAAATGGTGGCTATGTAGAAATCCTTAACAAAAGCAGTGAAGGATAAGCGAAATGAAATTAGATGTATTTAAAATAGACGGTTCAAAAAGTGGTTCTAGTGTAGAGCTTAACGATAGCATTTTTGCCATCGAGCCTAACGAAACTGCTTTATACGAAGATGTTCGCCGTCATTTAGCTAATAAGCGACAAGGAACTGCCAAAACTAAAGGCCGTTCAGAAGTTACAGGTAGTACAAAGAAGTTGTACCGCCAGAAAGGAACCGGTAATGCACGCCGTGGTGACATCAAGTCTCCACTTTTAAGAAAAGGTGGTACTGTATTCGGTCCTCAACCACGTGATTATAGTTTCAAGCTGAACAAGAAAGTTGTACAACTGGCTCGTAAGTCAGCACTGTCGCTTAAAGCTACTGAAGAAGCTATTACTGTGTTAAGCGATTTTACTTTTGAAGCGCCTAAAACAAAGCAAGTAATTGATATGCTTGCAGCCTTTGAACTTTCTGGCAAAAAAGTACTTTTGCTAACTAAAGAAACTGATAAAAATATTTTCAAGTCGGCTCGTAATCTTCAAAATGTATATGTAGTTGAGGCCAATAAGCCAAATACTTATCAAATCATGCACGCTGATGTTGTATTGATTCAAGAAGGTGCAGTTGAAGTATTAGAAAATACACTTACTCCAAAAACTGCGGAGGTTGAAGCATGAGCATTTTAATTAGACCAGTGATTACTGAGAAATTAAGCCGTCTTCAGGAAGTAGAAAATAAATTCACTTTTGAAGTAACTAAATCAGCAACAAAACCTGAGATTAAAGCAGCTGTTGAAGCGCATTATCCGGGTGTTAAAGTTGCGAAAGTAAATACGCTGATTATGCCTTCTAAACCAAAAGGCAGACACACAAGAAGCGGATTTCAGGCGGGTAGAACCACAACCTGGAAAAAAGCAATCATAACCTTGAAAGAAGGCGAAATAGATTTCTTCAGCGAAATTTAGGATTAGAGATCAATGGCTACAAGAAAATTAAAACCAACAACTCCAGGAACGCGACATAGAATCGCACCGGTATTTGATGATGTTACAACAAATACTCCGGAGAAATCACTTACTGTAGGTTTACACAAATCTGGTGGACGTAATCATCACGGTCGAAAAACTTCTCGACATAGAGGTGGTGGACACAAACGTCGTTACAGAATTATCGACTTCAAACGCGATAAATTTGATATACCGGCAGTTGTTAAAACGATCGAATACGATCCGAACAGAACTGCACGTATCGCATTATTAGCTTATGCTGATGGTGAAAAACGATACATTATTGCTCCTAACGGGCTAAAAGTTGGCGATACTATTATTTCTGGAGAAAAAGTTTCTCCGGATTTAGGAAACGCACTACAACTTAGAAATATGCCTCCGGGTACTTTTATTCATGCAATTGAGTTGAAGCCGGGCAAAGGCGCAATTATCTGCCGTAGTGCAGGTACTGGTGCTCAGTTGTTGGGTAAGCAAGATAAATACGTAAGTGTGAAGCTTCCTTCAGGTGAGGTGAGATTATTTCTCGGCACTTGTATGGCAACAATTGGTTCTACCAGTAACCCGGATCACATGAACACCACTATTGGTAAAGCGGGACGTAGCCGTTGGTTAGGTCGTCGCCCTCAAACACGTGGTGTTGCAATGAACCCGGTTGATCACCCGATGGGTGGTGGTGAAGGTAAGTCTTCTGGTGGGCACCCTCGTTCGCCTTGGGGCCAGATGGCAAAAGGTAAAAAGACACGTTCTCGCAAGAAGCTGTCTAACAAGTACATCATCAGAAGAAGAAACGCTAAGAAATAAGTAATTAAAGTATGCCACGCTCATTAAAAAAAGGGCCTTTTATTCATTACAAACTTCAACGTAAAGTTGATGCCGCTCAAGAAGCAGGAAGTAAAAAAGTGATTAAAACATGGTCCAGAAGCTCATTGATTACACCAGATTTTATCGGTTTGACAATAGCTGTACATAATGGAAAGCAATTTATTCCGGTATTTATTACTGAGAACATGGTAGGTCACAAATTAGGTGAGTTTGCGCCAACGCGTACTTTCCGTGGCCACCCAATGAAAAAAGCTAAATAAGGTAGAGTAATAGATGGATACTCCAGTATTTGAGGCTCGCGCCATACAAAGACATTTGAGAAGAGCTCCCCGCAAAGTTCGTTTGGTAGCTGATGCGGTTCGTGGATCTCAGGTAAGTAAAGCATTAAAGCGACTTGAGTTCACAAACAAGGGTTCAGCTGGTGATGTAGCTAAAGTAATTAAGTCTGCAGCAGCAAACCTTCGTGATAAATTTCAGGAAGAGCGCTTTGACAATGATGATTTGATCATCAAAACAATCTTCGTGGATGAAGGCGTAACGCTTAAGCGTATTCAGCCGGCACCACAAGGTCGTGCGCACCGAATTAATAAGCGTTCTTGCCATATCACTGTAGTGGTAGCAAAGCGTGAAGAAGAATTAGTAAACGAATAAACGAGGCAATACCTTGGGACAAAAAACACATCCAATTGGTTTTAGATTAGGGATTATTCGCGGTTGGGATTCAAACTGGTACTCTGAAGATAACCAGCCTAACTTAGTACTTGAAGACACAAAGCTTCGCGAATATCTACAAACACGTTTACGCAACGGTGGTTTATCGAGTGTAATTATTGAAAGAACGCCGAAGAGAATCCTTCTTACGCTTAGAACAAGTCGTCCGGGTGTAATTATCGGTAAAGGTGGCGAGCAAATCGAGCTTCTTCGTGAGGAATTGAAGAAAATCACGAATAAAGAAGTACAGATTAATGTTAGCGAAATTAAGCGCCCAGAATTGGATGCCAGCTTGGTAGCGCAAAACATTGCTCAGCAACTTCAAGCGCGAGTTTCTTTCCGTAGAGCGATGAAAACTTCGATTGCATCTGCAATGCGAATGGGAGCTAAAGGAATTAAAGTAAGATGTGCTGGCCGATTAGGTGGTGCAGAAATGGCGCGTACCGAGCAGTATAAAGAAGGTCAGATTCCATTGCACACACTACGTGCTGATATTGATTACGCTACTTCTACATCAAATACCATTTATGGTTCGATTGGTGTAAGCGTTTGGATTTTTAAAGGCGAGATTATCGGTGACGTTGATTTATCACCTGGTGCACAAACCAAGCAAGAAGCTGATTCGTCTCGTGGCAGAAGAAACGACAAGAAAGATCGACGTGGACGCCGCCGCAACAACAACAATAGAAACCGCAACCGGGCTAACAACCAGAAAAAATAATTTTTTAGGATACCATGTTAGAACCAAAAAGAGTTAAGCGACGTCGAGTACATCGCGATAAGTTAAAAGGGAATGCCCAGCGCGGCCATTTAATTAACTTTGGTGATTTCGCACTAAAAGCTTTAGAGCCTAAGTTTATTACTTCTCGACAAATTGAAGCTTGCCGTATCGCAATTTCACGTTCGTTGCAACGTGAAGGCCAAACTTTTATCCGAATTTTTCCGGATCGTCCTATGACTTCTAAGCCTGCCGAAACTCGTATGGGTAAAGGTAAAGGTGCATTAGATCATTGGGTTGCAGTAGTTAAACCAGGTAGAATTTTGTTTGAAATTGCTGGTGTAACTGAAGCACAAGCGCGTGAGGCAATGAGACGTGCAGCACACAAACTTCCAATCAAAACTAAATTTGTGGCTCGCCGCGATTTAAAAGGATAAGATTGAGATATGAAAGCACACGAATTAAGAGATCTAAGTACAGCAGAACTTGAAGCCAGACTTAACGATGAAGAGTCGGCGCTACAGAACATGCGTTTTACTAAGTCTGTAACCGGGCAATTAGAAAATCCGGCAAGAATGAAATCACATCGTCGCGAGATAGCTCGACTGAAAACAGTGTTAAACGAGAAATTAAGCGCAGAGCAAGCATAATTATGTCAGAAAAAGCACAAAACGTAGAAAGAGCTACCCGCCGTGAGCGAGTTGGCCGCGTGGTGAGCAACAAAATGGAAAAGAGTATTTCTGTTGCGGTTGATCGTCAGGTGAAGCACCCTATTTATGGGAAGTTCATCACCAAGACTACAAAATATATGGCGCATGATGAAACGAACGACGCTCGTGAAGGCGACATCGTGAGAATCATGTCTACACGTCCACTTTCAAAGAGAAAGTCGTGGCGTTTAGTAGAAATCGTAGAACGAGCTAAATAATAGGTTTAGGATAATACGATGGTACAAACACAAACAGTTTTAAATACAGCCGATAACAGCGGCGCCAAAAAAATCATGTGTATTAAAGTCCTGGGAGATTCCAGAAGACGTTATGCACGTGTAGGTGATATCATCTCAGCTTCGGTTAAAGCTGCCATTCCAGGCGGTAACGTGAAGAAAGGTGATGTTGTTAAAGCGGTGATTGTTCGCACAAAGAAAGAATATCGCAGACGTGACGGATCTTATATCCGATTTGATGAAAATGCTGCGGTAGTAATTAATAAAGACAGAGAACCAGTAGGTACACGTATTTTCGGGCCGGTTGCCCGTGAGCTCCGCGAAAAGAGCTACATGAAGATTGTATCACTGGCGCCTGAAGTACTTTAATAGGAATTGAGTTATGCCACGCAGGTTCAATAAGCAAAATAAATTAAATGTAAAGAAAGGCGATACCGTTGCCCTTACAAAAGCTATTACTAGCTCGAAAGGACAGCCATCGCGTGAAAAGGGATACCAATCTCGTGTGTTGATGGTATTTCCTAATGATGAAAGAGTATTGGTTGAAGGGGTGAACATTCGTACACATCACGAAAAACCTTCTCAAGAAAACCAACAAGGTGGGCGAGTTCATAAAGAAGCTCCAATTCACATTTCAAATGTGATGGTAGTTGACCCATCAACAAACGAACCAACCAGAATTGGCCGCAAGCAGATTGAGGAGAATGGCAAAACCCGTTGGGCACGCTATTCTAAGGCCAGTGGCGAAATTATTGATAAGTAAGGTGTGATACCAATGGCAGAAGCAAGACTACACACTATATATAAAGATGAAATAGCTGGAAAGCTTAAAGAGGAATTCGATTACTCTAACGTAATGGAAATCCCTAAGCTTGATAAAATTGTAATCAACGTTGGAGTTGGTGAGGCTATTCAAGACAAAAAAGCTCTTGATACCGTGGTGCAGAATGTTGCACTAATCACCGGACAGCAGCCGGTTACAACGAAGGCTAAAAAGTCGATCTCTAACTTCAAATTACGTGATGGCATGCCAATTGGCTGCAAAGTTACATTGCGTGGTCGAATCATGTTTGAATTCTTAGATCGATTTATCAACCTGGCTCTACCAAGAACCAGAGATTTTCAAGGAATACCAGATAAGAGCTTTGATGGCCGTGGTAACTATACTATGGGCGTGAAAGAGCATACTATCTTCCCTGAAATTGATACTGATAAGGTTACAAAGATGCACGGTATGGACATCACTTTTGTGACTTCTGCTCAAACCGACGAAGAAGCTTGTGCTTTGCTTAAGCACTTCGGCATGCCATTCAAAAGAAGAAATTAAGATTACTACACATGGCTAAGAAATCCTGGATAGCACGTAACGAGAAAAGAAAAGCAACGGTAGAAAAGTACGCTGAAAAACGCGCTGCTCTTAAAGAAGCAGGCGATTATGAAGCACTACAAAAACTACCAAGAAACGCTAGCCCTACACGGGTACGCAACAGATGTAGCATTACCGGCCGTGGCCGTGGTTACATTGGTAAGTATGGCGTTTCGCGAATCAAATTTCGTGAATTAGCATTGGATGGTAAAATCCCTGGCGTAAGAAAAGCAAGCTGGTAAAAAAGTATGAACGACCCAATAGCAGATTTTTTAACACGTATTAGAAATGCCCAAACTGCAGGGCATAGAAAAGTTGATGTTCCGGCTTCTAAATTGAAGCGTGCGATGGCTAAAATCCTTGTTGATAAAGGATACATCTCAAAATACATCGACATTCAAGACGGGAAACAAGGTATGATTCGTATGTTTTTGAAATACGATTCTTACGGCCTTCCTGTAATCAAAAATATTAACCGAGTATCAAAACCAGGTTTGCGTTCTTACGCGGGATCTGCAAAAGTACCTCGTTCGCAAAACGGACTTGGTGTTGTGATACTTTCGACCTCAAAAGGTGTAATGACAGATAAGGAAGCCCGTAAGTTGAATGTGGGTGGCGAAGTTCTGTGCACTGTATATTAAAAAAGAGTTTTAACTATGTCTCGTATCGGAAAATTACCAGTACCTCTTTCAGATAAAGTCGATTTTAGTATCGATGCAGATAATGTAATTACTGTAAAAGGTGACAAGGGAACAAGTACACTACAGATTCACCCAAATCTATCGGTAGAAAAAGGTGAAGGTGAGATTCTTGTTAAAAGAAACTCTGAAATTAAACAAGATCGTGCACTCCACGGTTTGTATCGTGCTTTGATCAACAACATGGTGATCGGTGTTACCGAAGGGTACACTAAGAAGCTTGAGATTATTGGTGTGGGTTTTCGTGCCGCTATTAATGGCGATGTACTTGAACTTAACTTAGGTTATTCACACCCAATCTTCTTTGTAGCTCCTCAAGGCATCACTATCGAAGTTGATACAAAATCGAAGAAGGTTCCGGTTGTAATAATTTCAGGAATTGACAAAGAATTAGTTGGACAAGTAGCTGCAAAAATTCGCTCATTTAGAAAACCAGAGCCGTACAAAGGAAAAGGTATTCGATATGAAGGCGAACAGATCAGACGAAAAGCCGGTAAATCTGCAGCTAAATAATTTGTAGGATCATGAATAAGAATCAAGCGAAAACAGAACGCAGAAATAAGATCAGACGACGTATTCGTGCTACCATTACTGGAAGTGCTGAACGTCCAAGACTTGCCGTGTACAAAAGTAACAAGTACACATATCTTCAGTTAATCGACGATGCTGCCGGTGTTACTTTGGCATCTGTTAAAGGAAAATCTGGAGTAGAATCAGCTAAAGAAGCTGGATCTGAGTTAGCAAAAACTGCCATCGACAAAGGTATTACAAAAGCCGTTTTCGATCGTAGTGGTTATAACTATCACGGAATTGTAAAAGCAGCTGCAGAAGGCGCCAGAGACGGCGGATTGCAGTTTTAAATTAAAGTTGAGTAGCAAATGCCTAAAGTAAGAAGAAAACAATCTATACCTGCAGCCAACCTTAATCTTGAGGAAAAGCTGGTACACGTAAACCGTGTAGCTAAAGTAGTAAAGGGTGGTCGCCGGTTCAGCTTTAATGCTATTGTTGTAGTTGGTGATGGTAACGGTGTTGTTGGCCACGGTCTTGGAAAAGCAAACGAGGTTTCTGATGCTATCCAAAAAGGCTTCGATAACGCTAAAAAAAATCTTATCCGCATCCCTTTAACCAAAACAAAAAGTATCTACCATCCGGTAGTTGGTAAAGCTGGTGCCGGTAAAGTATTACTTCGCCCTGCATCAGAAGGTACCGGTGTAATTGCTGGTGGCGCTGTTAAGAACTTGTTAGATGTTGCGGGTGTACATAACATCCTTTCAAAATCTCAAGGTTCTTCTAACCCACATAACATGGTAAAAGCTGCTTTCCAAGCGCTTAAAGATCTAACCGATCCTATTGAAGTTGCTCAGCGTCGCGGTGTTCCATTAAATAAAGTTTTTGAAGGTTAATCCCTCTAAGGTATTGAATAATGAAATTAAGTAACCTAAAAGCTCCGGCTCCAAATAAGAAAAATACTAAACGTGTTGGACGTGGTGAAGGTTCTGGTAAAGGACAAGAATCAGGTAGAGGTATGAATGGTGCAAAGTCACGTTCAGGATACTCAAGACGCCCATGGTTCGAAGGTGGTCAGATGCCACTTCAACGTCGTGTACCTAAGTTCGGATTCACAAATCCTAACAGAGTAGAATATCGTCCGGTTAATCTAGAAAAGATTGCCAACTATATTGAAGCTGGTAAACTTGAATCAACAATTACAATCAACGATTTGATTGGTGCTGGTTTAGTGAATAAAAACCAATTGGTTAAAGTATTAGGTAGTGGCGAATTTGACACTAAAATTGAGCTTGAAGCACATGCTGCAAGCAAATCTGCTGCAGACAAGATTGAGAAAGCAGGCGGTACATTAACTATTATCAAATAATCATCTAACAGTTCTCGCAGCGAATGAGTCTGATCGAAAATTTCCGGAACATCTTCAAAATCGAAGACCTGAAGAACAGGATTTTCTATACAATAGGAATCTTGATGGTTTATCGAGTTGGTAGCTACATTACTTTACCGGGTGTTGATGCAAGCGCATTGCTTGATATCACATCAGGTGCTTCAAACAGCCTTTTAGGTTTGTTTGATATGTTTGTAGGGGGTGCCTTTTCACGTGCAGGTGTATTTGCACTGGGTATCATGCCATACATTACGGCGTCAATTATTATTCAGTTGATGGGAGCCGTTGTTCCTTATTTTCAGAAATTACAACGAGAAGGTGAAGAAGGGCGACGGAAAATCACTCGTCTTACCCGTTACGGAACTGTTGGTATTACGGCGCTCCAAGCGATTGCATTCTCGATAAACTTGATTGCAACAGCGCCACAAGCCATTGTTGTAAATCATTTGGCCTTTACAATTACATCGGTAATCGTTTTAACAGCCGGAACTACATTTGTGATGTGGTTGGGTGAACGAATTACAGATAGAGGTATTGGTAACGGTATTTCGTTAATTATCATGATTGGTATTATTGCGGTATTACCGGCCAATTTGATAAACGAAGTTACTACCAAGAGCAACGCGATTATTGTATTGATTGAAATCGCAGTGTTGGTTTTAATTATTGCAGCTGTAGTATTGTTAACACAAGGAACCCGAAAAATTCCTGTACAATACGCAAAGCGCGTGGTTGGTCGTAAAGTGTACGGTGGAACAACTCAGTATTTACCATTACGTGTAAATGCTGCGGGTGTAATGCCAATTATCTTTGCTCAATCAATTATGTTTATTCCGAGCACAGTTGGATCGTTTTTTCCTGAAAACGAAACTATTCAGATGTTAACCGCTTGGTCGGTAGATTACTCTGGTTTACTATATTCCATCGTATTCTTCTTCATCTGTGTGTTCTTCACATTTTTCTACACAGCTATCGCCATTAACCCTAAGGAAATGGCCGATACTATGAAAAGACAAGGTGGCTTTATTCCTGGTGTACGTCCGGGTAAAGCAACTGTAGAGTTCATTGACAATATTTTAACTAAAATCACACTTCCTGGATCTCTGTTTCTATCCTTTGTGGCTATTCTACCTGCTATTGTGATCAATTTTGGGGTAACACCCGGTTTTGCTCTCTTTTATGGCGGTACAAGTTTGTTGATCATTGTAGGGGTTGCATTAGATACCCTTCAACAAATTGAAAGCCACTTGATGATGAGACATTATGATGGATTCATGAAAACAGGAAAAATCAAAGGGCGAAGAAGGGCCTAGTATGATTTACCTGAAGAGTGATCGTGAAATAGAAAAAATGCGTGCAAGTGCACAGTTGGTTTCACACACTCTTGCCGAAGTGAGCAAATACATAGAGCCGGGTGTTGAAACCGGAAAATTAGATGTAATTGCTGAAGATTTTATAAAGAAACATAATGCTAGACCTGCTTTTAAAGGTTACGGTCCGGCAGATAATCCGTTTCCCGGAACACTTTGTATTTCAGTAAATGAAGAAGTTGTTCATGGTATTCCAGGTAAACGTGTGTTGAAAGAAGGTGACATTGTTTCGGTTGATTGCGGAGTTGAGCTAGATGGCTACTTTGGCGATCACGCATATACATTTGCAGTTGGTGAATGTGATGATGAAACCTGGCATCTTTTGAAAACAACGCTTGCATCCCTTTACAAAGGGATTGAAGAGGCAAAGCACGGTAAACGGATTGGAGATATTGGATACGCTGTTCAATCTCACTGCGAGGCAGAGGGATTTGGCGTAGTTCGAGATTTGGTAGGCCATGGATTAGGTCGATCATTACACGAAGATCCAAGCGTACCAAATTATGGTAAAAAAGGTCGGGGCGAACGTTTACGTTCCGGAATGACCTTAGCAATCGAACCCATGATAAATATGGGGACGTGGAAAGTTAAAACACTTAATGATGGCTGGACAATTATTACAGCAGATAATAAGTACTCGGCACACTTCGAACACGATGTTGTAATTCGTGAAGGAGAGGCTGACATTTTAAGTACTTTTGATTATATTGCTGAGCTATCAAAAAATCCTGATAACGTAATTCTATATGGCTAAACAAGAGCCTATTAAGCAAGACGGAGAAATTTTAGAAGCTTTACCGAACGCACAGTTCAGAGTTGAGCTCGATAACGGACATGAAATACTCGCTCATGTATCCGGTAAAATGAGAATGTACTACATCAAAATTTTACCTGGTGATAGAGTTGCGGTTGAAATGTCGCCGTATGATTTGACCAAAGGCAGAATTACTTATCGCTATAAATAACTTCAATCAAGATGAAAACTAGATCTTCTGTAAAAAAGCGTAGTTCGGACGATAAAATTGTTCGTCGGAAAGGACGTCTTTATGTTATCAACAAAAAGAACCCACGTCATAAACAACGTCAGGGATAAGCATACATATATATGGCACGTATAGCAGGAATTGATTTACCTAAACAAAAAAGAGGCCTTATTGGTCTTACTTACATTCACGGAATCGGACGAACTCAGTCTGCCCACATTTTAAGTTCTCTGGAAATTGATGAGAATATCAAAGTGGTAGACTGGACTGAAGATCAAGTAAGTGCAATCCGTAATTTTATAGAAGAAGAATATAAAGTTGAAGGTGCTCTTCGTAGCGAAGTAAACGGAAATATTCGTCGTTTGATTGAAATTGGTAGTTACCGTGGAGTTCGTCATAGAAAAGGTTTACCAGTAAGAGGGCAGCGCACGCAAACCAATGCGCGTACTCGTAAAGGTAAAAAGCGTACTGTGGCCGGCAAAAAGAAAGCAGTTAAATAATCTTATTTGAATTAAAATGGCAAAGAAACAACCAAAAGCGGCAGCTAAGAGAAAAAAGAAAAATCAGGTTAGCGACCCTAGCGGAATGGCTTTTGTTAAAGCTACATTCAACAACGTAATTGTAACTATTACTGATGGTAATGGTAACGTGCTATCATGGTCGTCGGCTGGTAAAGAAGGATTTCGTGGTTCTAGAAAGAACACCCCATACGCTGCACAGCTAAGTGCCGAAACTGCATCAAAATCTGCATATGATATGGGATTGCGCAGAGTGGAAGTATTTGTAAAAGGTCCTGGTTCTGGTCGTGAAGCTGCTGTTCGTGCAATGGCAAATGCTGGTCTTGAAGTTACTCAGATCATAGATCGTACTCCAATTCCACACAATGGATGCAGACCACCAAAAAGAAGAAGAGTTTAACCAGTTATATTTATAAGCAATGGCAAGATACAGAGGCCCAAAACAAAAGAAAGCTAGACGTTTCAAAGAGCCTATTTTTGGTGCAAGCAAAGCATTAGAAAGAAAGCCTTACGGTCCGGGACAGCATGGTCGTTCAAGATTTCAACGTAAATCTGAGTACGCGATCCAGCTGGAAGAAAAGCAAAAAGCAAAATACACCTACGGTTTGTTAGAAAAGCAATTCCGTAATTTATACGAAGCTGCAACTGCTGCTGATGGTGTAACCGGTGAAAACCTACTTCAAGCTCTAGAATCTAGACTTGATAACACAGTTTTTCGTTTAGGTTTTGCTAAAACAAGACGTCAAGCTCGTCAGCTTGTAAGCCATAAGCATATTACGGTGAATGGACAAACTGTGAACATTCCGTCGTATGTAGTAAGACCTGGTGATGTTATTTCACTTCGTCCGAAATCAAGAAATCTAGAAGTTGTTGACGATTCACTAAGCTCTGCTCCAAGAAGCAAGTACAAGTGGGTTGAAATTGACGCTAAATCCCGTAGCGGGAAATTCCTATATGTTCCTACAATGGAAGAAATTCCAGAGAACATTAACGTTCAGCTCATCATCGAGCTTTATTCTAAGTAATTTTAAAGTTTTACCGTATTATTATGAGTAATTATAGCATTCAAATGCCCGAAAGCCTGGATGTAGTCAAAGACGACGATAGCTTTGGCACATTCGTTCTGCAACCACTTGAAAGAGGTTTTGGGGTTACCATCGGTAATTCGTTTCGTCGAGTTCTCCTATCATCACTACCTGGTATTGCAATTACGGCAATCAAAATTAATGGTGTTGATCATGAGTATTCGAGCATTACCGGAGTAAAGGAAGATGTGTACGAAATCATCTTGAACTTTAAGCAGGTTCGTTTTAAGCAAATCGAGCAGTCAGGTGGTGTAATTCATCTTACTAAGAAAGGTGGCGGAACACTTACCGCAGCTGATATTGATGCTGCTACAGCTGAGTACGATGTGCTTAATACAGATCTAGTGATTGCTAATCTTGCTGATGATGCTGAGTTGGAAATCGAGCTTCGTGTAGGTCGTGGACGTGGTTATGTGCCTGCTGAAGAAATGTCGTTCGAAGACGAAGACATAAATCTTATTGCAATCGATGCGATTTTTACTCCTATCAAATCAGTGAAGTTTAACGTTGAGAATGTTCGCGTAGGTCAACGTACTGATTATGAGAAATTGGTAATGGATGTTGAGACTGACGGCTCTGTTAATGCAAAAGAAGCGTTAACGCTAGCCGGAAAGATTCTTAAAGAACATATTGAGAAGTTCATTACTGAAAAAATTGAAGAACCATTTACTCAAGAAGAAGAAGAAGTAGATGCGGAAAAACAACGCGTTGCAAATCTGCTCCGTACCAGCATCGAAGATCTTAATTTGAGTGTTCGTGCTTACAACTGTTTGAAATCTGCCAATATTAATTCTATTGGTGAATTGGTTGCACGAGATGAACAAGACTTATTGAAATTCCGAAACTTTGGTAAGAAATCTCTTACTGAGTTGATTGAAGTAATTGAAGAGAAGAATCTTCAGTTCGGAATGGACGTATCTAAATATCTAGACTAAGAAGGAAATTTGTTATGCGCCATAGAGTAAAAGGCAGAAAATTAAGCAGAACTGCTTCCCACAGAAAAGCAACGATGCGAGCGCTAACAATGGCGCTTGTTAAAGAGCACCGAATTACTACTACCGTAGCCAAAGCTAAAGAGCTGCGTTCATTTGTTGAGCCGATTATCACTCGTTCCAAAGAAGATAATCTTCTTAATCGTAGAATGGTTTTTTCTTCGTTACAAAACAAAGAAACCGTAAAAAAACTATTTGCTGAGATTGGCCCTCAAAGTGTTGACCGTCCTGGTGGATACACTAGAGTGATCAAACTTGGATTTCGCCAAGGTGATGGTGCTGAAATGGCTATGATTGAATTAGTTGATTTCAACGATATCAAGCCGGAAGGTAAGGCTACCAAGAAAAAGCGTACACGACGTGCGGGTAAGTCTAACACACCAACTACTACTGAAGCTCCAAAGGCTGAAGCAGCAGAAGATGCTGCAGACACAGCAAAAGCTGCTGAATAATACTTTTTTGACTTATTGAAAATGGTGATGCCAAGCCGGCATCACTTTTTTTATGGAAAATGAAAAAATAATTCATTTTCCTCTTGACAACGGCACCCAAAGAGCCTTATCTTTGGAATCTGTCACGGAAATTCTGAGGCAGTTGTTTTTTGAAATATTGAAGCATAAAACAGATTGTTTGTGCGAGCTTAAATAAGCTTGATATTCTTTTGAAGATTGA
>JAEPNO010000036.1 GCA_017643365.1 Balneolaceae bacterium
TTGTGCAACTCAAATATACATTTGAGATACACAAAGTTCTTTCTCTCTTTTTTTATAACGTTTAGGACGCTATTGTTTTTGAATCATTGCAAGCATCGTTAAAAATAATGTGAGATGATTTGAATAGTTTCTATTCTTTTCTAAAAAGCGCTTTTTTACTGTTTTTTGATAGGAAATACTTCGTAACTTTGGGGGAATCAGACAGAGAATCTCCATGACAAGTCCACACACCGGGTATATAGTTCGCTGCATTTCTTGCGGCACCATCAACAACGAAAAAGAAACAAGTACGTACTGCACCAGCTGTGGTAATGTTTTGGAAGTAGTGTATAACGAAGCTCGAAAAGAGATTCAATTACCGCTAAAAGAGATCCAACCTGATCCGCTTAAAACAAATTCTACATCCCTTAAATATTTGTCTCGCCTTTCGGAGATGTATGGTGCAGAGTTGCATGCAAAGCTTGAGTTCGAGAATCCAACCGGGTGTTTTAAAGATCGTGGAAGTTTTGTGGAAGTGCTTAAAGCCATCGAACTTGGCGCGGATGCGATTTGTTTGGCATCCACAGGAAATATGGCTGCTTCAGTTGCAGCCTATGCGTGCTATTTTAAAATTCCGTGCTTCGTATTTGTACCCGAAAAAACGCCGGAAGCAAAGCTGGCACAGTCCACCATATATGATGCAACCATCATCAAAATAAAAGGCGATTTCAAAACTTGTGAGATTCTTTGTCGCGAATTTGCCAAATCGGGCAATTACTATCTAGCCGGCGATTACGTGTTTCGCCAGGAAGGGCAAAAAACCTTTTCGTACGAGTTATTTGAGCAAGGCCCTATTGACTACGATTACATTTTTGTACCCATTGGAGCTGGAACAAATTTCGCAGCCATTTACAAAGGTTTTAAAGAGCTAAAAGCTGCCGGCGAAATCGACAAGATTCCGAGTTTTGTAGCCGTTCAGCCTGAGCAAAGTTCACCGGTAGTTGAGGGGATCTTCAAAAAAGAGAAAATTGTAAAAGAACAAGTTCACACGATGGCCGATGCCGTTGCCGTGGGTGATCCTTTTGATTTTTATAAGGTGTTAGAAGGCATCAACGATACTAACGGTTTGGCCTTTACAGCGACCGAAGATGAACTCCTAAGTTCGATGAAAGAGATGGCCGTTCAGGAAGGATTTTTTACTGAACCTGCGTGTGCCATCCCTCTGGCATGTTTTAAAAATAATTTGAACACTTTTAAGGGAAAGAAGTGTTTGTTTGTGCTCACTGGAACCGGGTTAAAAAGCGCTCAGGTTGTTGCAAAATATTCGCTTTCGTCGCCGGTACTTTCACCAAAATTAGAGCGAATTCAGCAATACATTGAGTCAGGGTTTTCTGATCTGCAACGCAAAAGCTGGGGACAGTCGCGCGATATGCTGATGGGAAATACAGCGCTGGACGATGAACACGCTCGCTTGTATGATGAGTACGTTCAAAGCTGTAATAAGAAAGGAAAAACCCTCAAAGAAGAAGAAATCAAAGCACTTACTTCCTTGATTTATCAAGAGGAAACCAAGCTGGAATATCCGGTTGAAGTACTTGATTACAAACTTACCATGAGAATGCACGGCCTTGTAAGTGCTGCTGTAAAGCTTAGGCTACCAAATGGAGAAGAAATCATTTCGTTGGATCAAGGAGTTGGTCCACTTGACGCAGTTCTTACTGCAATTAAAGCAGAAACCGATGCATTCCTCCCCCTAGAAGTTGTGAGTCATCAGGTTGAGATTTTATCACCGGATACCGAATCACTGGTAATTGCCACCCTCGTTCTTGAGAAAGAAGATCACACCTTTACTGCAAAAGGAGCTTCACCCGATACCATCGAGGCTGTTGTTCAGGCGTTCATGAAAGGACTTGCTGTTGCTAACAAAGCGTTGGTTGTTTAATGAATTCGTATTTCAGTTTGTAGCGCATCACATAGATCACTTCTGGCTTCTGAATATTCTTCCCTACTCAAAATTCATAGTTTGCTTTTAGCTATTTGAATGTTGATTTCATTAGGAGAATAGCTGGGTTTTAGTGAAGTTTATCTCCCAATTTGCTTTCAATTTATCACAACTACCCTTTCAATAATGAGTGAACGGAAAAGGAAATTAAAAAAATTATTCTGGATACTTCTGATCATAGTTGTCTTATTATTGATCTTCTCACCACTTATAATGTTCGGTCTTTGGTATTTTACACCAGATAAACCATTGAATATTTTTGTTTTAGATAAGACCGTTATCAATAAAACATATCAAGAACACCTTTCGCTTAATTGGGTACTTAAGCATGATAAATATGTAAAACCTGATAGTTCGTTTTATTCACCCGAATTCGACTATCATGGATTTTTCCCAGATGGGAACGGAGACTATACCACTTCAAAAATTGACACTCTGAGTACGGAAGAATTAGATGTAATCTCCGATAAGTATGACATGGCCTACTTTACTGATCTTTATGGGGTTTATCGGGTAGAATGGAATAATGAGTATCCTGAATTGAATCCTGATGAAATGCCCGGACGAGTTGGTGAAAGAAGCTCGCTTATGTATGGTGGACTCAAAGAAAAAGAATTAGAGCTCCTTTTACAGTTCAAAGAAAAGAAAAAACTGGTTATCAACGAGTTTAATATTATAGCGTCCCCCACTTCATATTCTGTTCGAAAAAAATATGAAGAAGGATTTAATGTGCGGTGGACGGGCTGGACCGGTAGATATATCGAAAATTTAGATTCCACTATAAACAGAGAACTCCCTCGCTGGCTACTCAATAATTACAAAAATCAAAATGATGGTAACTGGCCATTTAAAAATTCCGGGATTATTCTAGTAAGCAATAGCGACAGTGTGGTGATCCTCGAAAATGAGACCCATCTCAACATTGAACTCCCCTATATCCACACCGATAAAGAGCATAGGCGCTATTACGGCATCGCTGATGAAATGAAATACCCTTTTTGGTTTGATGTGATTCAAACTTCTGACGACAATGAAATCATCTCTCGCTATCAATTGGATACCAATGCAAAAGGAGATTCGCTTCTACAGAGATGGAGGATACCAAAGCATTTTCCTGCTGTAATTAAGAGCAAAAATGATGAACCTTACTACTATTTTGCAGGTGATTTTGCGGATAATCCTATTACAATGAAACGGAGTCGGCTAAAGTATATCCAGAACTTCGGGTTTCTGTTTTACGATGAAGTGGCCAATGAACGCAAAAGCTTCTTCTGGGAATTTTATCAACCCCTGGTATCACGTATCCTTGAGGATTATTATCAAACACTCGAAGAGTAAAAGCATTAAGTACCTGTAAATACTTGTTCAACAAATACACCTAAATGCTTAATTCTTTTTGATCGAAAAGAAATAATATTGACTCACCAATGGTATTTTCACTTTCAAAATCCCTTGAAATTCTAGAGCGAACACCTATTGTGCTTCGGCATTTATTAGGTGATTTATCAGAAGAATGGTTACACGAAAATGAGGGCCCAAAAACCTGGAGTCCGTACGAGGTTTTAGGTCATTTGATTGAAGGCGAAAAAACCGACTGGATGGTTCGCTTAAGAATTATTTTAAGTGATAACCCTGATAAAACCTTCGAACCATTCGATCGTTTTGCTCATCTGAATAAAGAAACCAATCCTTCGGTTTCTGTGCTTCTGGAAGAATTTGAAGCGCTGCGAACTCAAAACTTAGCAGAACTGAAAGCTCTCGCTCTCAGCAATCAAGATTTAGATAAAACCGGAATTCACCCAGAATTTGGGGCGGTTACTATTCGGGAATTACTTTCGAGTTGGGTAGTTCACGATCTGGGGCACATTGCTCAAATATCACGTGTGATGGCTAAGCAATATAGTACAGAAGTGGGACTCTGGGTTAAGTATATGAGGATTCTTGACTAGAAATTTCAACTCCAGAATCTCTATAAGTGCATTCAATTAATTACGAATTTTCTATTCCTACGCCTCTCGTAGATATCCCCAATTATGGAGTTTATCACTGTCTTCGAACCAGCGATTACCGATATCGGTACGGTAATACATGTGTGGAATGTTAATTGATCGAACTCGCGAATAGGTTTGCTGTTGGGTTTGCTTCATAGTTGGTCCTGAACCACTTACCGTAAGCACAACCCCACTTTTCCCCGTAACCAGCCACTCACCATTTACTTGTTTAACATCCTCAAAATGAACGCCATCGAACTGACGCATGGCATCGGCGCCGGGCTTCACTTTGTTTTTGAAATAGACCACTGAATCTTTAGAACGTACCTTAAAAGTTTCAGGATCAGAATATGGAAATGGCGGGACCACAACCCGAACGCCCATCTGGAATCCGGTTTTCGTTTTAATTCTGAAATCTTCACCCTTGGCTAATTTTTCAAAAAACTCACCCATTGGCATCGTTATTCCTTCGGATTGTATAAATATGGTCGGATAGCCAAATCGTGCAGTGAATTCCAATGGATAAATCCCGTTTCCGTTTACGATGCAGTTTAAATCAATGTAGCCCACATAGTGTTCATCACGTAATTTCGCTTCAAATTTTTTCAAGGTTCGATTGAACATTCGATTCGAATTGGTCCAAAACATAGCGGTTCCCATTTCTCCGGTAGAGGGACCAAGGTTTCCGGGAAACAACTTTTTATGCTCAAAATTGACGTTTACAGGCTCCAAAAACTTATTGCCGTTAAAGTATGCGCCTATCGCCATTTCGACGCCGGTAACTCTTTTCTGAAGCTGAAAGGAAGGAATTACATCGGCCAGCGCTTTGTCGTATTCGCCCAATACTTGTACTACATCTTTACCGTCTTCTTCTTCGCCCACAAACAGCAGACCTTTCAAATTCTGTGCTTCGCCGCTAGGCTTAATTACATATCTCCCGGGATTTGCTTTTACATACGTGATCGCATCTTTGAACGAAGTAAAATTCTGGTTTGGGATAATGTTGATTCCGTATTTCTTCAACTCATCCTGACCGAATTCCCGATCATCTTCCAACATATCGGTATAAGGTGTTCCGCCAATTACTGCTTTTCCTTTCTCGCGTAATTCTTTGGCCCAAGTGCCCATCCCAAGCACATCGTCGAACACAATAACATCTGCCCAATCTACATGCTCTTCCCATTGATCCACCTTTTCAACAAATCCGTCTCCTATCTCCATTTCCGATGCATCTCGGATATAAAACTTAACCTCGTTGCCTTCCATTTTAATTCGCCATGCAGTATCTGTGATTAGGCCGGAATAGGTAACAAATAGGAATTTTCGCATAATTAATAAGGTGGGCTAAAAATTTTGGGTTCGATGAATAGTATAAGAATTGCATCACAAATCAATGCAATCTAGAAATAAAGATTTGAAATACTTTAGACATCAATTGATTGAACTTACCTGAAACTGCCTAGAAAAACTGAAAACGATTTCATGCTGAGTTCATTCTAAACAAACTGATAATTCGTACTTCGTAAATCCTTTATTCCTAATTCGTAATTCGCCGCACTCCAAGTCCGGGGCCACCGGTAGGACGCATCACTCCTTCTTCAATTAGGAAACCACCTTCAACTAGGTCTTCGATCAAATCTAGACTCCCATCCAGATCGATGTATTTGGTGTGCGGGTAGCTGAATGCAAGATGCATCGCCGCGGTGATACTAACAATCGACTCATCGTTACATCCCCACATCAATTCAACGCCGGAGTGTTGTGCAATGGATGCGATTTGAGAAGCCGCAAAAAGTCCGCCCGATTTCATCAACTTGATATTGAAAATCGGACAATTAGGAACCTCTTTCACTAAAAAGAGGGCGTCTTTCGGATCACGGCAAGATTCATCAGCCACTAAAAATTGAGCAACATTCGAAGCTAAACCTTTCGAGAAATCGGCAAATTGTTCTACTGGAAATGGCTGCTCGATCAGCTCCAAATCAACACCTTGAACCTTGGATACAAACAATTCTAGGTCGGCAGGTTTATAGCCTTGATTGGCATCCACTCTTAGCACAGAATCCGGGTATTTTTCATTTATTTTGAGGATTCGTTCGGCGTCTTCTTCGGCACTTAACCCGGTTTTAACTTTCAGGCATCGAAACCCCATCTGGCGATATTCATCCGCTTCTTTGAGCGTTTCTTCCACGTTTTTTATGCCTATGGTGATGGATGTGGGCATCGATGTGTGTACCACTCCAAAATACTCACCTAAAGAAATTCCCAAGTGTTTTGTGAATACGTCATGCAACGCAATATCTACAGCGGCATGTGAACCCGGACGATCACCAAACTTCGATTGGGTTTGCTTCAACAATCCCTGAATGGAACGGATATCGGCACCGATCAAATAATCAAAATCGGCTTGCTGAAGATGTTCCAGAGCTTGATCAACATTTTCGCCCACTACTTTTTCGCTGGGATTGCAAGCCCCGATTCCTGTCGTGCCATTTTCCAGTTCAATTTCGACAAAGGTGTTTTTTACTTCCGTTACCGTTTTGTACGAAATACTGTAAGGTCTGCTGGTGCCTAAATCCTTGGCAAAAACTCTAACTTCTTTGATTCTCATCACGCTCCTTTATTGAGATTCAGAACCGCATCAACTAAAGGTTGTATCGACTCGAAAAATGGAAAAACTATTGGCAAATCGGTCTTAGTGGCCAATTTACTTCGATAGGGTTCCATTTCAGCTTTGCTAATATCTTGGGTATTGATTGACAAACCAATTACCGGTGCCCCCATTTTTTCGATTAGCTCCACTTCATCCAGGATGTCGGGCATTGCTGCCGGATAATGATCTAGCCCTTTAAATCGTTCTCTCACCGGTGAATGTTGCAAGATTACACCATCTGCAGCTCCTGAAATAATAAACTCAGAGCCACACGGACCGCTCGGATTTCTAAGTCCCGATTGCCCTTCCATAATCAGAACATCCACATTTTCATTTTTCCAGCATTCATACATGGCGTGCTCTAACTCTCCGGAAATGAAATCGTTGGCAGTGGCATCAAACAAGAATCCATAATTTGCACCTTGCATCCATCCGGTTTGACCGGTGTAAATCATCTCTGCTTTTTTGCCCTGATTGTTTAACTCGGCTTCCAGCATTTTCGAGGTGGTTCGTTTCCCCAATGCACAATCGGTCCCCAGTACTGCAATTTTAGTAGCTGTGATTTCTTGAATTTTTCCCGTCCAGAAATGCAGCTCTTCAAATGGCTTCGACTTTCGGATATCGTAAATAATATCGCCGTGTTCGTAAGCTACACTTTTAAACTCTTCAATCTCAGAAATGGGTTGATGCAATCCATTAACCACATGTATTCCCAGCGAAAGAATTTCTTTAATCGTTGGATAGAATTCTTTCGGTAACACTCCCCCCTTCGTTGCCATGCCAATAATGGCATATTTAGGCTTTTCGTGTAGCTCGATAAACGACAAAATGGAAGGCAAAACCGGAATGCCATTTGGTTTATTATCAACCACTTCACCGGCATCCTTTCCTGCGTTTTTTTCATCGATTACGCCAATAATTTCAAAGCGTTTCGAAACGCGTAGCAGACCGTGAGCAGTTTTGGCATTTATGGTGTGTAATGTACCCGCGGTGAGGATTACCGCTTTCCCCGAGATATGTGGCTGGTCCATAATGTAATGAGGCAGTAAATATATAAGTGTTTGTTTTAATTTCGATTGCGATTGAGCTCATACTCGTAAATCAAGCTCCCTAATCGTTCATGAAATGGAAATGCAACAGTTTCGTAATCGTACACTCCATCGTTATAAATTTTGTTGGGATTGGTATGAACCACCGCACTTAAAAAGAACTCAATGTTATTAATTGTGTCAATTATATATGCATTATCAGTTGTAAAACCATAGGCCACACCAATCTTATTGTAGATGCGGATGTGCTCGGGAATTTCTACACCCTTCTTCGATCCGTACATCAAAAACTTGACGTAAGCATCCCAATAATTCGCTGTATCCTGATATGCTTCGATTTCAGATTCGCGTGGTAAAATCGACATATATTCAAGCACTAACTCGCGGTCTTCTTCTCGAATATCAAAGGCATGTTCGGGAAACTCCTCTGGAAAAATGAGTGCCTTTATCATTTGATGCTGCTCGGTGAGCGGGAAGAAATTCTTTGCAGTAAAATCGAACGGACCCTCTTCTACCTCGTTCCCATTCCAATAGCCTTCGCCCAATAAAATGCGTTCTTTGGCTGCGTAATTTCCGGTGGCTACCTGCATTTCTTGACTATGAACCAATTCCCCATCTACATAAAATCGCATCGGGTTGGTGTGTGCATTTTCTTCTGCAGTTCTTGAAATCGCGAGTCGATGATTGATTCTGGTTTTTGGATATCCTTTCTCTGCTAGGACTTCGTTAAACGAATCCTGACCAATAAATTCGTACAATCTGTTGTAGGCATCGTTATCCGAAACCAATAAAATCTTTTTAGCATAATGAGCTACCGATGGCGCTAGATTTGGTGCGGTTGAATCAACCCGAACCGATGATTGCCGAGAATATGCACTGTCGATTTCCATACGTGCATCGATTGGGATTCCAAGCTCTTTCATTTTCTCAAAGGCAATTAATACCGATGGAAGTTTTACGGTGCTGGCCGGATAGAAATATCGATTCTCATCCACATTATAGCTGTACGTAGTGAAATTGGGTCGATTTAAACTATCACGTTCGATCTGAGTGTACATTACTTGAACGCCGTGATATGAATCAGATGCTAATGCATTTAGCAGTTCGTCTTGTTCAATAATTTGTGTTAAGGGATCTGTGTTTCGATCGCATGAACCGAATAGAAATCCAAATAAAAGAAGGGTAGTTAATGTTCGCATAGCCAAGAGTTTGGACGAATATACAAGGATAAATCTGAATTTAAAGATGATGACTATTATGATTAAACGATCTTTCTAGATGGAAAAATAATTCCAAAATTTAAAGTTCAAGAACTCCTATCTATTTTCCTTGAATGAAAGCTAGAGCTAAGGCAAAAATTACTGATAAATACCTGCAATCAATACGCTACCAAATAGTTGATTCGGTAGCTCCTAAATCTACCATTCTTGAATTTGGATGCGGCAATGGTGATCAACTATTTAATCACTTCTTAAAACGAACAATCACTTGAGCGCTTCTTCCAACTAATGTTATTTGAAGAGAAATCTATCGGTGATGGGTTATGATTTCATCAAAACTAAATTTTCGCAGCATATTTGTTGTTTTCCGTTTAATCGCTACTATTTATACCTATTCTTTAGTAGTTGGTGTATGAGAAGTTGCCGCATTTGAGGCATTACTTTAACATGTAAAATCTGACTTATGAAAAACTTTGTCTTCACACTGCCCCTGTTCATTTTATTCTCCTTTACTAGTTCAATCGGATTTGCACAAACCGAAACAAACACCGAAGAGAAGCCCAAGACGGTAATCATTACTATGAATAATGGCGATGAATTTAGAGGAGAAATTGTATCTCAAAACAGCGAGCGAATTGTACTTAAAACCGTAAATGGTGAACTATCATTAATAGTTGCCAATGTTCGTTCTATTGTCGACGATGATTACACCGGTAAGTACAGTTTCGAAAATCCCCATGATACCCGCTATTTCTTTGGTCCTTCAGCAATTCCCATAAAAAAAGGGAAGAAATATTATCAGAACGTGTTGGTAACGGCTAATTTTTTCAATTACGGCTTAACTGAAAACTTTTCGATCGGAGGTGGTTTTGAGTTCATTTCTACGTTATCGGGAGAACCAATTTGGTTTTTGACCCCAAAAATTGGTTTTCAGGTATCTGAAAATGTACATATTGGTGGTGGTTTTTTTACCGCCGGATTAGCCGGTGAAGGTTCCGCTACATTAGGTTACGGGGTATTTACGCTTGGGCAATCAGAAAGCAATGTTTCATTAACAGCAGGATACGGATTAGCCGATGGTGAAGTCACAGATACTCCGGTTATTGTATTGTCTGGCACTCACAGAATTAGCAATAACATTGCCTTACTCACCGAGAACTATTTCTTGCCTGAATCCAGTTATTTCGGGATTCACGGAATTCGAATCCTTTCCAATAAAAATGCTTTCGATATCGGCGCAATTGTCATTCCTGAAATCGCAGATGATATCCCCGCACTGCCTTATGTTGGCTATGTACGAGTGTTCTAAACATTTTAAATTATCTAGCTGAATCCTTCGAACTAACGGTGTTTATTAGTCTACTATCGAAGTGCGTCTTCAAGTTCGAGCGAAGCATCCGAATTTTCATCGCGATATTTCACGATAATCGGACAAGCCATACTTAAGCCGTTCTCTTTTGCCCAATCGCTATTCATCGGTCGGGTTCCCGGTATTACAACCGCACCTTCCGGGATTTCAGCTCCGCGTTCTCTTACTTCTTCTTTCACTGCATCATACACCGGTATTGATTTCGATAAAGTTACTCCCGGCGCAATTACAGCCCGCTTTCTCACCAAAATTCCTTCCACAATCACTGCGCCTGCACCAATAAAACAATCATCTTCAATTATCACCGGATTCATTCCAACCGGCTCTAAAACACCACCGATTTGAACTCCTGCCGACAAATGCACATTCTTTCCGATTTGTGCACACGAACCAACCAAAGCATGGCTGTCTACCATGGAGCCTTCATCCACATAAGCGCCTACATTTACATAAGCCGGAGGCATGATAATGACTCCCGGTGCAACATATGCTCCGCGACGGACCGAAGAACCACCCGGAACTAAACGCACGCCATCTTCAGGAGTAAAGAACCGTGGCGGCAGATTGTGTTTATCCACAAAACCATCGTAAACGCCTTCGAACTGAGCATTCACCCCATTTTTGAAGGCTTCAAGAATCGCCTCTTTAACTTCTATATTCGCTTCCCAATTGCCGTCTTCGGTTGGGTTTGCAGAGCGAACGGTTCCATCTTCAAGTTGATCTAATACTTCTTCGTGAGTCATGTTTTTAGTAGCAAAGGTTCAATCGCGTAAATGCGCAGTGTTTTTGGTGAGCCTTAAAGATAACCTTACTCTTTCACTAATCTCAAAGGAAACCAATGATTCGTTAATTTTTCTTTGATTTTTTTGATCGTTGCCCTTCACCTATTTCCGCGCTACTATTGCCACCAAATATTAATCAACAGCAGGAAAATGACCCGACCAATTAATGTGTTCCAAATCCTTGTTTTCAGCATCGTTTTCTTAACTGCATGCAATCAAAGTGAACCAAAAATGAATCATTCATCAGATTGGAAACTCGTTTGGGCCGACGAATTTGAAGGCGAATCGCTAAATCAGGAAAACTGGAATAGACAAGTGGTTCGTGCAGGTCGTTTTAATGACGAATGGCAACGCTATACCGATAGCGAGGAAAATGCATACATCGATGATGGCAAGCTGGTTCTCCGTGCTATTCATGAATCTAAGGAACATGGTGTTGATCAGTATACGTCGGCGCGTTTAAATACTGCAGGAAAACAGAATTTTAAATATGGAAAGATTGCAGCTCGCATTAAACTTCCTGATGGGGAAGGTATCTGGCCGGCATTTTGGATGCTCGGCTCCAACATCAACGAAAACGGTGGCGACACTCCTTGGCCGCAATCAGGTGAGATTGACATCTTAGAATTCTATGGTTCAAAAGATCCTGCCGTTGTTGAAGCGAATATTCATTATGCCGATGAAAATAACGAGCACGCTATGATGGGCGCCATCGACTATAAGTTACCCGAGGGGAAATTTTCTGATGATTTCCATGTGTTTGAATTAGAATGGACTGCGGATTCTTTGAAATGGATGGTAGACGGAAATCAATATGCTTCTACTCCAATCACCGATGAAGTATTCTCCGAATTTCATAACGAATACTTTATACTTTTGAACATCGCTGTGGGCGGAACCTGGGCCGGTCGACCGGATGACACTACGCCATTTCCGGTTCACATGTATGTTGATTGGATTCGTTATTATCAAAAGGGTGAATAACATTGAAGCAACTACATCATGAATAAATACGGACTTCACGGTGCATTAAAAGCCAAAGAAGGTAAAGCAGAGAATCTGGCAAAAATATTGTTAAAAGCCGCCGAAATGATATCGACGGCGAAAGGGTGCCATCTTTATTTAGTTAGTTTCGATTCTGAAAACAGCGACTTGGTTTGGGTAACCGAAGTGTGGGATTCCAAAGAAGATCACGATAATTCGTTACAAATGGATGGTGTTCGAGAGTTGATTTCTACCGCTATGCCATTGTTGGATGGCAATCCCCAAAAAGGACAGCAATTAAAGATTTTAGGTGGTTATGGAATCTGAACCTTCATCGAGTAACATAGAACTCAGAGAAGCAAAAGAGCAGGAATTTGAAACCATTGGCTCGTTAATGGTTGATGTGTATTCGAACTTGAAGGGATTTTTTGATCCCGAAGAACAACCAAAATATTTTCAAATGCTACAAAATGTTGGGGAGCTGACTAAGCAGTCCCATACCAAATTATTTGTGGCCATTGTGAAAGACCAAATCGCCGGTGCGGTTATTTATTTCAGCGATATGAGTGTGTACGGCTCAGGTGGAACAGCCACACAAATTAAGAATGCTTCCGGTTTTCGTTTACTGGCTGTAAATCCGACCTTTCGAGGCCAAGGAATTGGCAAGTTCTTAATAAATGCCTGCATTGGTCAAGCAAAAGCGGATGGAAATCAACGAATGATTATCCACACAACCGAAGCCATGAAAGTCGCCTAGGGCATGTATGAACGTATTGGATTTGAACGTTACGTGGACATCGATTTCAGCCAACAAGGCTTTCCAGTCTTCGGGTTTAAACTTGATCTTATGTAACATCCACAAATCGGGCAATTATGTATTTCGCTTACCTTTTACTCCTACTCGCGAGCATTTTTTCTTTTAGGAATTGGACTGACTTAAATCAACTGCCAGATATTTATTCAATAGATGGCAGTATCACATACGCTGAGCTTGCAGATACAACCCATATGCAAAAAACTATGGAGCATGATCACTTCGTCATTAAACAGAATGCAGCGTTTACATATATCGCAATTCGATCGAATTCATTTACCATTTTAAATGCTTATATCATCGATCCCGAGTTTTTAAAAGTATTCCATGCCTCTGCCGCCTTGGGTGAAATTAACTACGAGGTAGTGGAAGATGCATATCAAACAGAATCGGAAGCGTTTGAATGGATCTACCGCGATCCCACCTCTTGGGGTGATGAGATACATCCAAACGGGGTAACATCAATCACTGATTTTTATAAACGTTTTGGTTGGATGTCGAATACCTACAGCATGGGTTCTTATCGCGAATATGAGATGATTATTGATAATGCTCATTTTGGCGAGAATAGTCAGCTTGCCTTAAGTTTTTCATCAACTATTGAAGGTGATAGAGCGGTCCGTTTTTACATTAACAATGAACCGGCTACCATCACCGGAGATTACGACTCCGACCTACAACTTCACAACGGAAATGTGCAGAGCAGCTTTAAGTTAGCCCACTAAGCCTCTGTAACAGTTCTCTGTACATTACTCCAGCCATTTGATGAGAAAGATTCTCACGATTTTGCAACGTATCTTTTAAACTTGCTTAAAATCGCTTATGGGTATGATTTCTTCATGATTTATAAACTTATATCTAATTTGCTCGAGGTCAGTATTGATCATCCTCTTGCAAATTACCGGAATTCACGGTTTGACTGGACCGGTAAAATAAGCGAGGTGAAATTTCGTGGGATGCCTTTAACAACCACAGAAAAACCCGTGGGGATGCAAGAACATTTGTTCGGAAAAGGATTGTACAACGAGTTTTCTATGGATACAGCCCTTGGTTTTGAAGAAGCTGATATTGGGGGTTGGTTTCACAAAATTGGGGTTGGCCTGCTGCAAAAAGACGCACCGGAATATGATTTTTTTAAGCCATATAAAGTAAACCCGGCTACATTCGTAGTTAATAAGCTTGGCGAGAAATTAATTATAGAATGTATTTCTGAAGAGATTAATGGCTATGCATATCATCTCAAAAAAGTGATAACCTTGAACGAAAACCAGCTTTCTATTTCGTATAGCTTAAAGAATACCGGGATTAAAAATATCAATGCTGAAGAATATGTTCATAATTTTTTGGCCATTAAAAATGAACCGGTATCGCCCCAATACCAACTTTCATTTCCCTTTCAAATTCAAGAAAAAAACTTTGGTAAAACTATAAACCCGGACGAGCTTTTGCAGTTTAAAAACAACGTTGTTGAGTTTTCGCGAGAAACTGAAAATCAATTTATCGTAAGTTTTCTAAATGGTGAAAAGACGGTTAACGCAAAATGGGAATTAATACATCGTTCACAAAACATCGGTATTAGTGAAACTACCAGTTTCCCATCTTCAAAAATAAATATGTGGGGATGGAAGCATGTAATCAGTCCTGAAATATTTCACCATCTTTCACTCAAACCAGGCGAAACCGAAGAATGGTCAAGAACCAATAGCGTCCTAAACGTTATAAAAAAAGAGAGAAAGAACTTTGTGTATCTCAAATGTATATTTGAGTTGCACA
>JAEPNO010000037.1 GCA_017643365.1 Balneolaceae bacterium
CGTGGATGTGCTATAACTCAGTTACTCCCGTCATTGCGAGGAGCCTGGTAATGTCGGATACAATAGGGAAAACCATTGACGCGGCAATCTTGTGCTAGAGTCTCGGACGAGGAGATCACGTCGTCGAAGGCGAATGAAATAAAAAATCAACCAAGCCTCCTCGTGATGACGGACTTTAGTTGATACTGAAATGGTCATTGCGAGGAGCCTGCGACGAAGCAATCTCTGTTTTGAGTTGTGAACACTGAGATCACTTTTCCCGCCTCCTTCGACATGCTCAGGAACCAGCGGGATCGTGAATGGACACAGAAATTATTCATAGTATTAGTCATCCAGAGCGGTAGCGATGGAACTAAACGGATAAAAGGATCAAATTTTACTTTAATCTTTGTTATAAAACAAAGCCACAACAAGCTTATAATCACTCATCCGTCTGGATCCTTCGGAGGTATCCTCAGGATGACTAAAGAGCCATTTACGTATTAAAAACCTAAGATAAACTTTAATAATTTTATAAAAAGCTCCTTTTGCTGTAGGAGAGGATCACCGACGCTAAAAGTTTTAGTGATGAGCGCAGAGTGAGGTGAATATTGAATTCTCAATCACTTCGGCAATCGCAGGGTTAAAACCCTTGCTTGTTTATGTTCGAGATTAGCGAACGTTCATAATCAAGCAAATCCATTAATCCTGTATCACACATTTGTACTGCACCGTTTCCGTTAAATAGGTAGAAAGAGGTCAGAAAAACTGAGATCACTTCGCTCCGCTCGTGAATGTTAGCTAGCCTAAACGCATGAACCATTGGTAGTTAATGAGTGGAAGCTCCCTCTCCTTGAAAAGAGGCCGGGGGTGAGGTGGACGATGAATTTTACTTGTTGAATGTTGCATATTGAATTCCCGAGATCACGTCGCTGCGCTCGTGAATGGAAGTCAATAGTAAATTTTTCCCAAATCAAAGTTGTGCAGATTTCTTGGTATTCAACTACTAATTAAGCTCCCTCTCCTGTAGGAGAGGGTCGGGGTGAGGTGGATATTGAACTTCAATCACTTCGGCAATCGCTCATCCAAATCGGCAACTGCGTACGCAAAAACCGCCATGGTTGCTACGCATTCATTAAAATCTTGCTCGTTCAGCTTGTCGATAGTATCGGCGTCGGTGTGGTGGAACCAGAAGTATTTTTCGCCATCCACGCGTAAGCCCATGCCCGGCATTCCGGCTCGCATTAGCGGACCAATATCCGCACCGCCACCGCCTTTTGTAACTAAACCGGAATCAATTTTTTTGAGGGAAGTCCCAATTTCTGTTAAGATTTCGAAAGCGGCATCACTACCGGTAAATCCAAAACCGATGGGATCAAAAACTCCGGCATCAGATTCCATCCCCAGCACGTGATTATCAAGCGATTTCTCGTCTTCTTCGGCCCATCGTTTGTATTCCTCCGCTCCGGCAAGACCGTTTTCTTCGTTGGTCCACAACACTACACGTATGGTTCGCTTTGGAGTCAAACCCAGTTGCTTAATCAACCGTAACGCTTCCCAAGCAGCCACACATCCGCCACCGTCGTCCATTGCGCCTTGTCCAACATCCCAGGAATCAATATGTCCGCCAAGCACGATAATTTCGTTTGGGAATTCCGATCCTCTAATTTCCGCAATCACATTTCTTGAATCAGCATCGGGCAGGGTTTCGGCTTCCATCTTCAAGGTTATTTCGATGAATTCTCCTCGCTCCTGAAATCGATGAATCATTTGCGCATCCTCCACAGTGATAGCAGCATGAGGGATTTTGCGAACGCCTTCTTCGTAACGCATTACTCCGGTATGGGGCGTTTGAATGGAATACGATGCAACGGAGGCAATGAGCGATGCCACAGCACCATGCTTTGCCGCAGCCGATGCGCCACTTATTCTATACTGTACCGTTGCTCCATAGGTGGTGAAAGGGGCGTTAAACAAAACGATTTTCCCTTCAACTTCGTCGCTGCGAGCCTCAAGTTCATCAAAATTACTAACTACCAGTACTTCAGCGGTAATGCCTTCATCGGGTGTTCCGATACTTCCCCCAAGACCTAGCATTGGGAGATTTCGTTCTATAGGCACATTCAATGTTGCTGATTCCTTACCTCGAACCCAATGCGGGACTTTTACGGGTTGTGTCCACACGCGATCAAAACCATCTTTCTTCATTTCCTCCACAATCCAATCAAGGGAGTTTTCAAGCGTCTCGCTACCACTAAAACGCGGACCATAATAATCTACCAAATGATTTAAGCGCTCCCAACCAAAGGAACTGCCCATCGCTGCACTAATTAGCTCATCGGCATGAGTATGGATGTGATCAGGGATTTCGGCTTGGCCGAAAGAAAGAGAGGGGATAAGTAGAAAAAAGAGTAGAAATCGTTTCATGGTACCAAGTAGTTAAATTTGGTTTTAAAGAAACGATTTAGAGAAATGAAATACAGTAAAAAAATTTACTGTGCTTAGTCGAGCGATTTTGTGTTCGTCTCTGAGATTTGCTTGAAAATCATGTATTCCTCGGGCGAAGTATCCGCAAAAAGATAGTAGAGTGGATCCACATGACGGTTATTGAGGCGAATTTCGTAGTGTAAATGCGGACCTTCAGCCAGACCGGAATCACCTGCTTTGGCAATTTGCTGCCCACGTTTAACTTCAGCGCCTGATCGGATTCCGTTTTCGAATGCAGAAAGATGTGCATACACAGTTTCGTAGCCGAAGCCATGATCGATGATTACAATTCGACCGAGATTGCCTTGCCGACCTGCGTATTTGATTCGTCCGTCGCCTGTAGCATAAACCGGTGAACCGATATCGGCTCTGAAATCCAATCCATTATGTGGACGTCGGTAACCGAGAATAGGGTGGTCGCGCATTCCAAATCCGCTAAGTAAAATTCCACTGCCCGGTTTAATCGCGGGAATGTGGCTCATCTTCTCTTTATTTGCGTTGTATTGATGCTTCAACTCTTCGAAACTAAGATTTTGAATACCAATCTTACGTTCCAGTTTATCGAGGCGTTCGGAAGTCCAACGAAGTAATTCCGCGGTAGATTCGCTGTACATGTCGAAATCTGAATAAGGATCAGATCCACCAACACCTACCTGTCGTTCATCTTCTTCGATAGGAGCCAGACCTAAAATGGATCGATATACTTCGTTATCACGATCAGCAATTTCAGCGAGCTTAGAATCCAATTCAACGATAGTATCTTTCGTAAGCTCAAGTTGTTCGAAAAGGGCGTCGTTTTCGGCGCGGAGTGCTAATTCGGTAGGGGTTCCGATTTTAGTAGAAAGTATGATAATGCCTAATCCTGCAATTACAACGCCATTTAGAATCCAAATAGCCAAATTATAGATAATCTGTTCACGGCGTTTATACTCAATAGGTATAAACTCGCATTTGTCCTCGTCGTAGTAATAGTGATTTTTTATCGACATTTCCTTCCTTTCTCCAACCGTAAAATATAAGAACTGCTAGCACTTAAATAAAGAGGGGATATTTTGTGATTTGTTACTCGATATCTCCTTCAAAATACTCGATTGCTCGCTTCATGGTTTCACCAGCGTTTCCTGATTTCTCGGCAATCTTGTTCTGAATTCTATCTTGAAACGCTTGTGCGGCATCATAGCCATAATGTTTCAATAAATGATTCATGGCAATTACTTCGGCAATAACCGTAATGTTTTTACCCGGGGTGATAGGTAGTTGTATTAATGGTACTTCTACATCTAGAATTGAAACAGAATCGTGTTCTAATCCGGTTCTATTTACATCCAAGTTATCATCCCAAAGTGTAAGTTCCATTACTACTTCCAATCGTTTTTGATATCGAACCGATCGAATCCCAAACATCTTCATCACATCTACGATCCCCAGACCGCGAATTTCCATAAAGTGTTGACTTATTTCGGTTGCAGCTCCCATCAAAATGCTGCTTTTTTTGGTGAGCATAACAACATCGTCTGCAACCAGGCGATGTCCACGTTCAACCAAATCAAGGGCAACTTCACTTTTTCCGATACCGGATCTCCCAACGATAAGAATTCCTATACCATACACATCAACCATAGCGCCATGCACCACGGTTTGCAGTGCAAATTGATCATCCAAAAAATCGCGAAGCAAAAACATGAACCGTGTGGTTTCATAGGGCGTTCGGAAAATTGGAATGCCTGCTTTTTCAGCTAACTCAATGAGATAATCGGGCAGCAGATTTCCATCTGTAAGAAAAATCACCGGTATCTGAAATTGCATCAGATTATTGAAAGCCTCGATCTGTTCATCTTTCGACATGTTTTCGAGATACTGAGACTCGGTGTTGCCAATAATCTGAATACGCTGATAAGTAAAGAGATTCACGTAGCCTGCCAGCGCTAAACCGGGGCGGTGTAAATCAGCTTCTCGAACATAGCGATCTGCGCAGCAATCTTCTGCTGCGCAACTCACTATATTGATGTTTACCCGACTCCGGAGTTTCTCAACGATAAATTTAACGCTGATTTTCTCTTTAATCGGAATCGGAGGTTGGGTACTGAATGGCATAATTTAATGCGCGAATTTTTTCTCTTTGTATCGTTTTAATTGGCGCGAAAGATTATCAACAGCTTCTGAAATGGCTTTTTCATAAACTTCTGCACTTACTTCGGCGGTTAGTACTTTATTAGGGATTTTTACGTGTATTTCTGCTTTTTGGGGGGCGTTTTTGTCGGCATTAGGCGCAAGCACTATACTACAACTCACTATTCGATCGAAATATTGAGTTAGTTTTTGAACAGAGTCCTGGGCGTAGTTTTTAAGATTTTGACTTGCCTCGAAATGACGTGCTGTAAATGTAACGTTCATTGGTTCCTCCTTAGGATTTTGCTCTTGGGTGTGCTTGTTCGTATACGTTTTTAAGTCGCTCTACACTAGTGTGTGTGTAAACCTGCGTTGCCGCTAGATTTGAATGACCTAAAAACTCCTTGATTATGCGAATATCTGCACCATTATCCAACATGTGCGTAGCAAAACTATGCCGAAGCACATGCGGTGATTTTTGGGTGACTTCGCTGTGTTGTTTTAGATATCGTTCTACCATAAATCGAACGGTACGGTCGTAAATTCGCTGACCGCTTGCCGCAATAAATAACGCTTTTCGGGCATCAGAATCCGTTCGATTTCCATATAACTGTGTGCGTTGTTTCAAAAACTCTTTGATGATGTTAACGGCGGTATCGCCGAGGGGTATCACTCGTTCCTTATTTCCTTTACCGTGTACAATAATTTGTTTCGATCGGATATCCACGTCTGTTATGTTCAATCCTACCAATTCACTTACTCGAACTCCCGTTCCATAAAATACTTCTAGGATGGCCCGATCTTGTAACCCTTTGGGGGTTGATATATCCACGGCATCCATTAATCGTTCTAAATCTGATTGTGTAACCGTTTTAGGTAACGATTTATCTTTCTTTGGTACGATAAGCAGGTGTGCCGGGTTTTTTTCGATGTGTCCGCGCTTGAAGCAATATTTAAAGAACGATCGTAATGCAGCCACTTTTCTGGCGATGGAACTTTTAGCCAAACCTTCTTCCGACAAATCACCTAACCATAATCGGATAGTGAGTCGATTTATTTCATCTACATTAACTTTTTCGATGGGTACGTCGAACGATTTGCTGCAGAATGCTAAAAAACCGGAAAGATCATTTTGATAGGACGTTACAGTATGTGGAGAGGCATTTCGCTCAACATTTAGATATCTAAGATATTTCTCCACCAATATTTTCATTGACTCAAATATGTTCAACTGAGCACTAAAATGAAAATGAAATACCGGGGTTTTTCATTATTAAACAGGTCGACCCTTCCAGCGCGTATTTCTAGCAAAAACTTTATTATATAAACAGGAAATTCCTAAAATTTGAAACCACATAACCGCAAGCGGATGCAGGAATGAGAAAAGCTTGTTCCAGCCAAACCATTGGTTTAAAATGAAGCGTTGGAGAGTGAACAACGAAAGTATAAAAGCAGATTGCCAAACCGTGGTTGTGTCGCTTAATTCTATTCCGATAAATAGTGTGACAATAGGCATCAAAAAGAATAGTACATGAACTAATCCCATAAAGATGAACTCGAATGTATTTCCGAATCCTGCCAGGAAATTTTTCTGAAAACCACTCCAAATCTCGCGGTACGAAGTGTACATCCTGCAATAGACCGCATCTATGCCATTATACATCCTGATGCTTAAGCCGGAGTTTTTAAGCGCTCTTGCCAACTCCATGTCTTCAACAACCTGATTTTGAACTCGTTCATGTCCGCCAAGTTGTTCATATGCCGATTTATTAAAAGCGATAAACTGCCCGCAAGCGGCTACAAACTTAGGATTGAGAAAAGGTTGCAGAAACTTTGGCATCCAACGTGGTGATCGGTGTACGTACACTGATGGTAGCAAAGTGAGTAGCGAAAAATAAACCGTAGGTACAATTATATTTTCCCAAAAGGATTCCACTTTCTGTTGTGGCCAAATGGTTATGGAGTCCTGAAAATTCAAGGCTTGTACAGCTTTTGAAATCGTTTTCGGTTCAATCCAAACATCTGCATCCAAAAATACGAGAATATCGCCGGTAGCAGCCTTACTAATTTGATGACATGCCCAAGGCTTACCAAGCCAATCATCAGGTTTAGGGGTGCCGGAAAGCACCTTTAACCGGGAATCAGAATCCGAAAGCTCTTTTAAAATTTCAGGAGTTCGATCTTCTGATTGATCATCCAGCACCAAAACTTCTACATTTGGATACGTTTGAGCTAACACGCTTTCAACACATCGGCCAATATTTGCCTCTTCATTTCTGGCCGGAATACAAATGCTTACTTTTTTAACGGAAATAGTATCTTGCCGGACATCCGCGATAGAAGTAAACTCAAACCGATTTCTGATCAGCACGAAGGTGGTGAGTATCATAAAAAACAGCGCGGCAAAAAGTATCAGTTGCATAGTGAATTAAGTTAGGAGTCTCTGGGTTACAGAGCACATGTATAACCGTTTATTTATCGATGAACATTTCCACAAGTACCGAAGACGAATATATAAATCTTGATAAACCCGACAAGAGTTACGAATGGTGGTATTTCGATGCGCTATCAGCAGATAAAGAATGGTCTATTGTAATCATATTTTATCAAGGTAACCCATTCAGCACTAAGTATATACAAGGATCATATTCATTCGATCCTAAGCAATATCCTGCGATCAGTATTTCGGTTTACAAACAAGGGAAAGCGGAGTTTTACAGCTTTCAAGAGTTTCCCGAATCGAAATTTTTATGGGATGAGGAAGAAGATATTCATTGTTCAATTGGAGGCTGTGCGTTTCATAGGACCGTTTATGCTGATTCTTTTGAATATGAAATCAATCTGAATCAAACGCTGGAATCGGAGCACTCAATAACCGGGAAACTGAAATTTATCGGAGAGCGAACTAAAAACTCGCTCATCAAAAACGAAGCACCTGAAGACAAACATGCATGGAATTTGTTGTTGCCTCGCGCTAAAGTAGTAGGTTCAGTAAAAATTGCAGGAAAGACAGATTCGTATCACATTGGCTTTCATGGGGATGGGTATCACGACCACAACATTGGCTTCGAGCCGATGAGCAAGAGCTTCAAAGATTGGTATTGGGGCAGGATTCATTTCAAAGAATATACGCTCGTGTATTACATTATGAACGGGCGCAAGGGAAAGCAACATCAGGCATGGCTGATTTCGAACGACAACAAGGAAATCGCCGGTCATTTAAATGAGATTGAGCTATCCGGAAAGAAGAAAAATTGGTTAGGCTTAGAAAGTGAACGGCAGATTAAATTAACCGGAGTGTTAGGCAGTGTAGTTATTAACCAAAAGAAAGTGCTAGATAACGGACCGTTTTATCAACGGTTTTTAGCCGAAGCTGTATTTAGCAATGTTGATGGGGTAGAAAGCAAATCAGGGATTAGTGAATACATCCATCCTAAAAAAATAGAAAATGAAAAGTATTGGTGGATGGTGCACATGCGTTTACGGTATTTACGTGAGCCTGCTCATTGGGTGCAGAAATGGAAAATTTTCTACGAATGGACGTGGTAAATCTGATCGAATAAAGTTCTCATCAAGCTATTGAGCTCATTTTCAAATTTTGTTGTCAGCTCGTTTTTTGATAGTGTAGGGTCAGGGTTTTTAGGACTTCCAACCATCAAATAAAGTTCGGGTTTTGATTGCTTCGAGTTGTCGATATGTATGGCTACGGGCACAAAGTCGACACCAGAACAGTTTTGAGCTAACCAAGCCAATCCACCTTTAAATGGCTGAACTTGCGAGGATGGAGGCACAATTTTACCCTCAGGATAAATGTACACACCCGAATTCGATTGCGATAAACTATCGACTGCGAATCGTAGAGATGAAATAACAGATCTTGGATTATTCAGATTAATCGAAAAAGCACCAATCTTCGAAAAAAACCAATGCTTTTTCATCTGTTTGTCTTCCATAAAAGCACGTGCATGTTGCTTAAACAAGCGATGATTTAAATAAAGAGGAATCAGTCCATCCCACCAATAATTGTGATTTAAGTAATAAACGGTACTTTTACCGTTCGGGGAATAAGAGTTGATCATGTGAACGCGCTTAAATCTCAGCCACTTCAACAACCGAGTGAAGTGGGTAAAAAACCAGATCATAAAACGAGATTCGCGGGCGGGAATAAAATCCAATGCTTTTTCTGGTGATGATAGGGCACAACGTCTTATCTTCCAATTATGAAAAAACATCGTGGAAAACCTATTCTCAAGATTACCGATCCGGCTATCGATGAATACGCTACGGAGCATTCCATCCAGGATTCGGAAGAATTGAAGTCTTTGATCGCTTCGAGCGATGCAGAACTGGAATACATCGACATGCTAAGCGGATCGCTGGTGGGCGGATTGCTCCAAATGTTGATTAAAATCAGCGGTACAAAGCATGTGCTCGAAATTGGTACTTTTACCGGATATTCGGCCATTAAAATGGCGGAGGCTTTGCCTGATGATGGTAGTGTAACAACCCTGGAAATGAATCTCCGGTACCAGAATTTGGCCGAGAAACATTTTGATGAATCTGCACAGAAATCGAAAATCACTTTGATCAAAGGTAATGCGCAGGAACTTATCGATACTTTGGACGACACCTTCGATTTTGTGTATTTGGATGCCGATAAATTGCGCTATCAGTCCTATTTCGAAAAGGTTATGCCAAAGTTGAAACCCGGTGGATTGTTGATCACCGACAACGTTTTATGGGATGGAACCGTACTTAATCCGCTCGATCAAAAAGCAAAAGCCATTGCCGATTTCAACGCATTCGTAGCCAACGATAATCGCGTTGAAACCGTGCTATTACCCATTCGTGATGGGGTTACCATCATTCGGAAAAAGTAAACTCTCATCCATTAAGATTAATACTACGCAATCTTAGCGAGTTCGCAATCACCGAAACCGAGCTGAAACTCATAGCTAAGGCTGCAATCATGGGAGAAAGTAGCAATCCAAAGATTGGATAGAGTAAACCGGCGGCGATTGGGATTCCAACGGTGTTGTACACAAAGGCGAAAAACAGGTTTTGATAGATATTTTTCATAACCGAGTTACTAAGCTTCAATGCTTTAACAACTCCCATAATGTCGCCTTTCAGTAAGGTGATGTCCGCCGATTCAATAGCCACATCTGTCCCTGTATCCATCGCAATTCCGATATCAGCCTGAGCGAGAGCAGGGGCGTCGTTGGTGCCGTCACCCGCAACAGCTACCATTTTTCCTTCGCTTTGCAAACGCTTCACCTCGTCGATTTTATCACCGGGCAAACAATGAGCTTTGTATTGATCTATTCCTAGCTGCCCGGCAACTTTTTGTGCGGATGATTCATTATCTCCGGTAAGCATTACAACTTCAATTCCATTTTTATGTAATTCCGAAATTGCATTGCCAGCCAATTCTTTAACGGTATCACTTATTGTGAAATATCCAGCAACTTCATCTTCAATTTTGATCCAAGAAATGGTATTTCCTTTGTCTTCATCTTGAATGCTTTGATCAGTTTCTACAAACTGAGCGTTTCCTAATTTCACTCGTCTGCCATCAATAATTCCTTGAATTCCTTTGCCGGATTCTGAATCAATTTCTTTGGCTTCCTGTAGTTCAATTTTCTGCTCCTCGGCCATCTGCTGAAAAGCATTAGCCAGAGGATGGGTGCTGTGGGCATTGAGTGAGGCGGCGATCTTCAATAATTCATTTTCGGAGTACTCCTTGTTCAACACTCGGATATGTTGAATCTCAGGTTTGCCGATGGTCAATGTTCCGGTTTTATCCACCACTAACACATCCATTTTAGAAAGCTGCTCTAGTTTTTCTGCATTTTTGATGAGAACACCTGATTGAGCTCCTTTGCCCATTCCAACCATCACCGACATTGGTGTTGCAAGTCCCAGCGCACACGGACAAGCGATAATCAACACCGCAATGGCATTAACAAGTGCGTAGACGTGGGCAGGATCCGGCCCGAATTGCCACCATAAAATATAAGTTATTGCTGAAATACTTAGTACGATAGGCACGAAATACGAACTGATTCGATCAGCAAGGTTTTGGATTGGAGCTCGACTCGAACTCGCTGATTTAACCATCTCGATGATTTGCGAGAGCAGGGTTTCATCACCTACTTTTTCGGCAATCATATCAAAACTAGTGGAAGTGTTGATGGTGCCTGATGTCACCGAATCGCCTTCGTTTTTACTCACCGGCATTGATTCGCCCGTGATGGTGGATTCATCGATATTAGCCTTTCCTTCCACGATTTTACCATCCACAGGGATTTTATCACCCGGTTTGATTCGCAGTCGATCACCTACAGTAATTTCATCAGCAGATATGAATTCCATCACACCGGATTCATTAATTCGAACCGCCGAATTCGGAGCCAATTGTAATAAGGCTTTGATCGATTGATTGGTTTGAGAATGTGCTTTGGCTTCCAGTACTTGTCCAACCAGTACTAAAGTTAGAATTACAACGGCAGTTTCGAAATACAGATGTACTTGTCCGCCTTCGGTTTTAAACTCGGGAGGGAAGAGGTCGGGAAAAAGGAGGGCAAACAAACTAAAAAACCAAGCCACCCCGGCACCAACACCGATGAGCGTGAACATATTCAAATTCATGGTTCTGAAAGACCGCCAGGCCCGCTCGAAGAACATGCGGGTGCTGTAAAACACAACGGGGAGGGTTAAAACAAACTGAATCCAGTTCCAAACGCCAACATCAAACCAATTGTAGAGCGGATTATTCGGAATCATATCCGACATTGCAATTGCGAAAACCGGAAGAGTAAAAGCGATACTAACCCATAACTTACTTTTCAATCGTTGATAATTAGCCTGCTCGCTTTCTTCAAGATTATCGGATACTTCAGGAACCAAATCCATTCCACACACCGGACAATCACCGGGCTCGTCGTACATTTTATCGCCTTCGCAGCGCATTGGGCAGTAATATTTGCCCGTTTTGGCTTCTTCCGGGATTTCTTCTTTCTGAGGAGCTTCCTGATCAGGCTTGCGGATGTGATATTGCCCACCGTCCTCAACCAACGGCTGTTGAAGCTGCTCAAGTTCTAATTCCTTCTCTGATTCGACAACCGCTTCCGCCGACTCCAAATCTACGCTAACAGCTTCCACGCCTTTTACATTGCTAAGTAATTCCTCTACATGTCCGCGGCAGCCGTTGCAGGTCATGCCATCCACTTTGTACGTTTTCTTCATTGTTTTGGTGATTTAATTCGAGCTGAATTTCTAAACATTCGATTACAATGTGTGTACAGGATTTTTGATTTCTTGTGTAGTTTGATGAGGTGAGTTGCCACGAAAGCACGATACCACGAAATTATATATGTGTGAAGGGTTGAAACCCTTCACTTGGAAAAATTGAAGAAATGAATTTCACCTCTTCCAAACCTTCTCCTTAAGGAGAAGGCTTTACATTCGACCAACGCAAAGCATTGAATCGAGTAAAAAATTAACATTTTCCTGAGTCCTGAGTCCTGAGTCCTGAGTCCTGAGTCCTGTCCCTAAACTTTATCCAACGCTTTTCTTGGCTTATCCATCAGTTTTCGGAATTGAGTAGGAGTGAAGCCCGTTTCGGATTTAAACTGATTGGATAGATATTGAGAGCTGCTATATCCAAGATCCCAGGCAATTTCTGAGATGGTCTTCTCGCCATAAACGAGTAATTCCTTAACACGTTCGATACGCTGCAAAATCACAAACTTTTCGATGGTTCGTCCTTCAACTTCCGAAAATAACGAGCTGAGATAGGAGTAGCTTTTATTTAAATCCCTTTCCAAAAAAGTGGAGATATTCAATTGTTCAATCTCGTTAGATTCCTGATGAACATACTTTATCACCAATGTTTTAATCATCGAAATGAGCTTGGTTTGTTCATCATCAATTAACTCGAAACCTTCATTTTCCAAGGCTTCAGCAATCTTATCCCTATTGATTGGCTTTTCAGATTCAATAAAAGCTTTGCCGAGCTCAATTGAGGTAGTCTTGAAGTCGAAGGAATCCAATATTTCTGTCACCGCCTTTAGGCAGCGACCGCAAACCATGTTTTTGATATGTAATTCTGCGTGGTACATGGTTGATGATAGCATTTTTTGCTTCGATTTTCGAATTGCAGACCTCTTAGTTTTCTTCTAGCTTCAACAAAAAATTACTCCCTATGAAAAATAAAGTCTTTTTGTATTTGATTACTTCGGTCATCGCATTCTCAACTACTTCGTGTGCCCAAACCAACGAAGTCACTTACCCACCCGAATTTGAGGAGAAATTTCCACTCTACGAAAAGGCATTGGGGGATTTTCATAAACCTATTTCCTCTGATAATGAAATGGCACAACGGTATTTTGATCAGGGATATCAAATGATGTATGCCTTTACCAAAGAAGATGCAGCTCGTTCATTTCGGGAAGCGTGGAAGGCGGATCCTGATTGCGCCATTTGTTACTGGGGCGAAGCTTGGGCGTGGGGATCATACTTGAATGGGAAAATGCGGGCTAACGAATCACCCAGAGCATACACTGCAATCCAAAAAGCCGTTGAATTAGCCAACGATGGAAAAGCATCCCCAAAAGAGAAAGATTTTATTGAAGCAATGGCCGTTCGTTATGCCGCCGATTATGAACAAGACAAACAAGCTCGTTTAGATACACTTTATGCCGAAGCATCACGAAAATTATACGAGAAATATCCGAAAGATTTGGAAGCAGGTACCTTTTACGGTGAGGCTTTGTTTTTACTCGAACCCCGACGTGGAACACGCGATTTAGCCGATCCGGATGTGATTAAAATCCACTCCGTGTTGGAAGATGTGTTAGCGAAGAATATCAAGCATCCGGGAGCTTGTCACCTGTACATTCATGCCACAGAATCCACTACCGACCCGGGCAAAGCCGAGGCTTGTTCCGAGTTCATTGGAACTTCGATTCCCGGTGCTAGCCACATCAATCACATGCCGTCTCACACGTGGAACGAAATTGGTCGCTGGGGCGATGCTGTTCGGGCTAACATCATGGCGTGGCATTCTGATCAAAAAGAGGCCGTAGGAGAAGGTTTCGCAATATATCCGAGCCATAATCTGCATATGCTTGCTTTTGCGGCATCCATGGACGGTCAAAGCGGTATTGCCACCCAAGCAGGACGAGATTACAGAAAACTCACAGGTAGACCCATGTATGAATTGATGACTTTGATTCGATTTGGCCGTTTTGATGAAGTGCTAAAAGTCACAGATCGACCAACTAACGAAGTACAAGCCGGGTTTTGGGACTTTTCTCATGGATATGCTCTAGCCAAAGAAGGCGAAATGGATTCCGCTAAAGTGCTTTTGAACCGATTATCTGAACTGGCGGATTCAACAAATGCTCGCTTTCGTTTTCATAGTGGAAAAGACCTTTTAGGTACGGTAGCAGGAATTTTACGAGGTGAAATCGCTTGGCTCGAAGGAGATATGGATGCTGCGATAGCCAGCTTTGCTCAAGCCGTTGAAATCGAAGATGGTTTGCAATATGACGAACCGGAACCGATTCCTTTTGCGGCACGACATTGGCTAGGAGTCGCTTATCTAGAGATCGGTGATTTTGATAAAGCCGAAGATGTGTATCGCGCTGAGCTGGAAGATCATCCTAACAACGGCTGGTCGTATTATGGTTTACTTCAAGCGTTGGAAGGTCAAGGAATTGAAGACGCCGAGCTGCAAGCTAAATTTGAAGCGAGTTGGGAGCGATCGGATACCTGGATAAGAGGGAGTAAGTTTTGATAATCAATTATCAATTAAGAATTATCAAGGGTCTAGGGAAGCTAAGGAACTAAATTGGATCATTTCTTAGGCGCTTAAGCATGACTTTATATAAGT
>JAEPNO010000038.1 GCA_017643365.1 Balneolaceae bacterium
AAATAGAAAATAATATACCCTGCGGACTTAGAAATGCTATATTTAAAAGAAACTCAAAACGTTTAGGACACTATTGTTTTGAGAATATGAATTATTTACAATCTATCATCGCACTTTTTGGTGCTACTCTTATGCTTTTCAGTCTCGATCAACCTACACAAACAATGGATATTGTAAATCCATTACCTAAATGCCCGTCTACCCCGAATTGTGCGGTCGCAGACCTAACCTTTGCCACCGATTCGGCAACAGTTTTAAGTGCTGCAGAAACCACTTTTCGTGATATGGAGGCCCAATCGATCGAATGGAATTCCGACAGTACTCAAATCCATGCTGTATTCAGAATCCCGGTTTTCGGTTATCTGGATGATGTACACGTAGCTGCGGTTCCATCCGGCTCAGATACAAGATTATTCGTACGAAGCGCCAGTCGCGAAGGCCATTGGGATATTGGCGTAAATGGCCGACGAGTGAAGAAATTTACCAAACACATAAAAAATCATCTCTCAAACTAACTTATAGAATGAAAAACTTAACGTTATCGCTGGGTATACTTTTAATCATACTCGGCTTAGCATCGTATTTTGGAACAGGTCAAGAAAGCATCACTGCATTGATTCCCGCATTTTTTGGGCTTGTATTTACAGGATTAGGCGCTTTATCCGGCATTGAGAAAATCAAAAAACACGTTATGCATGTTGCTGTGTTACTTGCAGTGTTGGGCTTGTTCGGCACTGCCAGAGGAATTCCGGGCGTAATCGAAATTCTTAGTGGTGGCGAAGTTGAGCGCCCCGTAGCCGTGTATGCCCAAGCTGCCATGTTTACCATGTGCTTAGTGTACGTTGTTGCTTCAGTGCGTTCGTTTATTGCTGCTCGTCGCTCAGCTTCAGAGGAGTAATCTCACTCAGGCAGCATCATCTTTAAAGATATCGTCGATTTGTTCGGCATATTTTTCGGCAATTACCCGGCGTTTTACTTTAAGCGTCGGGGTAATTTCTCCGGTTTCTACGGTAAACTCGTTTGCCAATAATCGGAAATCTCGGATCTTTTCGTGAGAAGCGAGTTGCTTCGAAAACGCTCTCATCTCCTTTTTGAACAAGCTTACAATCTCATCTTGTTTTACGAGTTGAACAGGATCTTTTTCTTTGATACCATTCTCACGTGCATATTTCTGAATGGCTTCAAAATCGGGTACAATCAGCGCAGCCATAAAGTTTTGAGCTTCGCCTACCACCACTAACTGATCGATCCACTTACTGGTTTTGAACATGTCTTCGATCGGGCCCGGATAGATATTCTTACCACCGGCATTTACAATCATATGTTTAATTCGATCAGTGATTTGCAGGTTTCCGTTCACAAATCTCCCCACATCGCCGGTATGCAACCAGCCGTCTTCATCGATCATTTCTTTGGTGGCTTCATCGTTTTTCCAATATCCTTTCATAGTATTGGGGCCACGATTAAGAATTTCCCCTTCTTTACTTGTTAAATCAGATGGATAATCTTCTCCACTGATTTGAGCAATGATTTCACCGGTATTTAAATCCTGAATTCCAACTGTTACACCAGGAATAACTTGACCAACTACGCCAACAACCTCGTTACCCGGTTTATTTGCTGCCATCACAGGCGATGTTTCGGTGAGGCCATAGCCTTGTAGGATAGTAAGGCCGGCACAACGGAAAAACATATCGATATCCGGTGGAAGTGCCGCTCCCCCCGATACAAATAGGCGAACATGACCACCAGTGCGTTCTTTAAGCTTATCAAATACGAGTTTATCAGCGATCATTTTTTGAAACGAAACAATACCACGTTTGCCATCGGAGTATTTTCTACCAACTTCTACCGCCCAGTTAAATATTGCCTTTTTGGTATCACTGCCATCCTCTACACTTTTGATGATGAGATTGTAGATTTTCTCGAATAATCGAGGCACACTAATCATCACCGTTGGTTTTACTTCCGGCATGTTTTTCGAAACCGTATCTACACTTTCGGCATAGTAAATTTCGGCACCGCAAGAAATAATCGCGTAATAGCCACCGGTTCTTTCAAACGAATGGCAAAGTGGTAAAAACGAAAGCGAACGGTCTTTGTCATCCCAATAAATATGCTGTGTGGCAGCTTTTACATTACTTACAATATTATGGTGTGTAAGCATCGCCCCTTTCGGGTTCCCTGTGGTTCCACTGGTATAAATCAACGTTGCAATATCTTCCGGCTCAACCGCATTCGAGTATTTATTGATTGCGTCTTTATGCTTTGTATAGAGCTTAGCGCCATCGGCAATTACATCCTGAAACAGATTCAGATAGTCGTGATCAAGCAGCGATTTTACCTTGGGCTCATCAAAAGCAATCACTTCAATTAATTCGGGGCAGTTTTCGAAAACTTCTGCCGCTTTTTTAATCTGTATTCCTGTGGATACGAAAAATATTTTAGTGTCAGAATCTTTTAAAATGTATTCGCACTGTGCCGGTGGCAAGGTTGTATAGAGCGATACATTAATTCCGCCGATTAATTGAATGGCTAAATCTACCACTGCCCATTCGTATCGGTTTTCGCTCAATATGCCAATTCTGTCGCCCGGTTTTGCACCTTTTTCTACCAGATAGGCGGCGATGGATTGTACGTCGTCGGTAACTTGATCCCAATAAACAGGCTCATAACTTCCTTTTGGATCGAGTTTATGATGAAATGCTGCTTTCTGTTTACCCGCATATTTTTTCGATAAATTTTTGAATAACTCCGTGAGCGTTTCAAAAGGTACAATAATTGGCATGTGCTGTTATATTTATTCCGTTTTCCGTTGGGAATATAATATTCTTAAAGGCAAAAGCACGAGTTTCATAACCTGTGTTCTAAGTCGTATATTTGAAAAAAAATTTTAGCATGGCACATCCCGCACACGAAGATACTATTGAGCTTGTAAAAGAGATTTTCAGATCGTACCTGAAAGAAGGAAATCAACGGCAAACTCCTGAGCGCTTTATGGTTTTGGAAGAAATCTATCGCGCCGACGGACACTTTGATGCGGACGACATCTTTTTTCGGATGCAGGACGGTGGTACTCGCGTGAGCCGCGCAACAGTGTATAACACGCTCGACTTATTGGTAGAATGTGGACTGGTTCAGCGCCAGCAGTTCGGGAAAAGTCAGTACTATTATGAGCGAGCATATGCTTACCAACAACACGATCATATCATCTGCAACGAGTGTGGACATGTACTCGAATTTTGCGATCCACGCATTGGTGAGATTCAGGATTTGATCGGGAAAATTCACGGGATGGATATCGAATCGCATTCACTTCATTTTTACGGTAAATGCCGCGATACCGAAGCTTGCGCTCATCGAAAAGCAAATAGTGGGAAGAAGGATTTGGTTAAGTGAGACGTGAGACGTGAGACGTGAGACGTGAGATTCTGCCGAAGAACTCATAAACACAACTCAAAAAATGATTCCAGGTTCCTTTCTCCTGACTCCTTTATATTTTTCGCCACGAAAGCACTAAATCACGAAAGTATTTTATCTGTGGTTGAGCTTGTCAAACCCCACAGGATTTAAAACGAGCTCTGATGCTCAGCGAACAACATCCTCCGTCTCCCGACTATCCGTCGGAAACCACCTTCTTCAAAGGAGGACTTTTTTGAGGCTCTTTATATCAGTCGTTAATCGTTAATGGTTAGTGATCGTTACAAAAGCACATTTTAAATGCTCAATGTTAAGTGTTGAATTTTAAATATTGAATTCTATTGCGACACAAAAGCACTAAGCCTTGTTAATTATATGAAGCAGGCTGAATTGTAATTCTTAATTGAAAAATTTTTAATTGATTTCGCCCCTTTCTCCTTGCTCCTGACTCCTTTTTCCTACCTCTTATCCAGAGATATACGTTTCGGCGATAAATTTACGTGCTGCAAGGCGACTTCCCCACCATCCCATCAACAAAGAAAGCCCTAACATAGCGCCTGCAAGAATGTACCAGTCGCCGTAAGGCCAACCTAATAGCCCCATTTCAGGCAGGTAAAGAGGAAGCATAAACTCGAAAATGAAAAAGATGCAGCCTACGGATAAAATACCGGCTACAAATCCCTGTAAAATACCTTCAACAATAAATGGGCTTCTGATAAACTTGTTTGTAGCTCCCACTAATTTCATTGCGCGAATGAGTTCACGTTTTGCGTAAATGGTAAGCCGTATGGTATTGTAAACTAAAATTACTGCTGCCAATAATATCAGAATGCCAAGTCCTGCCCCCATCAGCGTAAATAAGTTTAGATTAGATTCCATCACTCGAAGTAGTCCTTCATTATATTTCACTTCGTCCACTCCCCGTTGATTTAACATTGTAGAAACAAAGTTCGAAATCTGATCGACACCGGCTTCGGTATCAACTTTTACTTTAAAGGATGCCGGTAAAAAGTTTAAGGCTACCAATTCTTCCACGCCCGGGCCAAACTCTTCGCGCATAATGGCCGAAGCACTGTCTTTTGAGATATACGTTACCTCCAGCGTTAGTGGGTTTTGCTCAAGCGTTTCTTGAATGTGCGCGCGCGTGTCGTCATCCACATCAAAAAGAAAAACCTCTACTTCGATCAACTCTTTAAAAGACATTGCCTGCACATACACGTTGTAAGCCACACGCGTAAGAATACCCAGAAGTAAAATTGCGATGAATAATGAGATAATAGAGGTGGTTGCAGCAAGTTTTGCGCGTTTTATTCCAGCAAAGCCTTCTTTAATAACGTAAGATAAATTCATTCTTTAATTTCTGAATTGAGCCCGGATTCCAACGATTAATCGTCGTGCCGGCATAGGTAATGTAGCCGCTTCAAAGTAGCCTGCTTGGCCAAATCCGTCAAGTACATTTTCCCATCTAATTAATACCATAATAGCACGAACTCTGGCAGAAAGTTCGGCATCCACTCGGAAAAAAGCAGGGATTTCGGATTCTTCAAGAGCAGCGTTTTCCCAGTATTGAAGTTCTGTGTTAAACAACCGCGATCGATATGGAATTGGCGATAATGTTGATAACAATCCGGCTTTCACATAGGCCGCTCGATCGAACATATAGCCTTTGATGTACGCATTGTTTCGTAACCAAACCTTGAAATCGTGCTTATTATTGGCATCCAACACAGAAGTTGGTGGTTCTGCAGTGAGTGCGTCCACCGTTGCGGATGAATGTATTTCAAAACGATGATTTTTGAACTCACCGAATACCGTGCCCGAAATTTTGTCGTAAGAATCAGAGTTTACAAACGTGCTGTCGGTTCCAATAAAAACATCGTTGTTTAACAAGGCATATCTGCCCGAAATCCCGGTTGTCAGATTTTTGGTGAGCTGCAATTTCAGCGATGGTGAGATCGAAATGCCATTAGTAGGTTTTAAGTCCGCATTCCCTGAAAAAGTACTGCTACTCCAGTAAAGTTGTTGAATGGTTGGCATCCGTTGGAAATAGGCTCCGGTTAAACTGAAGTAGGAATTCGCCAATTTCAATTTCGCTCCTCCACTCACATTGAAGCTTTGGTATCCATCAAAACGGTTGCTAAACTGATTATTCGAATAAAGACTGATGTTTGCTGTGATCGGCAGAAAAACATTCGCATTTGCAGTAAGCTGATTCCAACTGCTTTTACTGAACCCACGATTTTGTTTGGTATAATGTGATTGAAGTTCAGCGCTTCCTTCAACTTTTAAATTACCAAATGTAGATTCCGTGACTCCTTTCAAGCGCCACGACCGTAAATCCCAGTTAAGCGTATCACTATTAAAAGGTAAATCAAATTCGTTTTTTGTGTGATAGACTTCGATGCCATATTGCTGAGTAGAAAGCGAATCAGGACGGGAATAAAGTCCAACTTTCATATCCCGACGAAGCACGTTTGAGTCGTAAATCGTTTTATTAGGTTGACTGCTAAATTCACTATGAGCAAATGTAGTTGGGTCGCCAACAACGTATCCAAAAGGTTCTTCTCTTTCGTATTGATTGCGCATCACCATGGCCCGAAGTTGCAAATTCTGGTTTAGATAATGATACCCTTTCGCCATGATTTGACTACCCTGCACATTATTTTGGGGAAACCCACCGCCATCCCTTCGATCCCAGAATGAAAGCTCCACATTGGTTTTCTCAGAAAAATTCTGCGTAACCATAAACTCGAGATTACGATAATTAAAATCGGCTTCATCAAAGGTGAGGTAACTCAACGGTTTGATGATGTAATAATCTCTCATGCGAATGTTGGCTTGGTAATTCCCTGCCTGTTGCACCCACATTTCGCTCACTTTGTAAGCCGGAATGAAATTATAGTTTACCAGGCCGGTTATGGGATTGTTGAGTGAAATTCCATCCAACGTGACTTGCTGCTCCAACGGTCCATATCCATTAATGTCGAACGCATCAATTCTGCCATTCGTCCCCTGTCGGTAAGCAATTGTGTTTGCTTGATAAGCCAGAAAATCGCCCCATTGCGCCCAATTTTGCCATCGAAGTAAACTGTCGTTGGTGATGTTTTGAAAGCCAAATGGAATCGGTTTTTGCCACGGCTCTATATAAATGACTTCTCTTTCTGTGGTATCTGTTTCGGCAAACTGGCTGGGATCGGCGAGAATTCCATCCGGAATTTGTGCTTGTAACAATCCACTGAAGCCACACAGAAAAATCAGAATGATAAAGTAATTTCGCCGTTTCAAGCCGTCTCTTTAGTTAATGCGTAGGGTAATTCTTCAATTCCTGATAAAATACGGCGTATCAATTCTAAAGCCATCACTGTTGTGCGTTGTTTATTTACCAGGCGATCTTTGGTTAACAACGCTTTTACTGCGAAATGTTGTTCGTTGCTGTAAAAGCCAATCCATACAGTACCTACCGGTTTTTCCGCGGTTCCGCCACCCGGACCAGCAATGCCAGTGGTCGATATTCCGATGTCTGCGCCCAGTTTTTCAGCCACACCTTTGGCCATTTGAAGTGCTACTTCTTTACTCACTGCACCAACCGTTTTGATGTGCTTCGGGTCAACGCCCAACTCATTTACTTTAACTTCATTCGCGTACGAAACTACGCCCCCCAACATGTACACACTACTGCCGGCAACATCAGTTATTGTACTCGCAATTAAGCCACCGGTACAACTTTCGGCAGTAGCAATGGTTTTATTTTGTTCGGATAAGATGGCGCCGACACGTTCGCTTAAGGTGTGATCTTTGTCATCACCATAAATATATTTCCCGGCTTTCTCTCGGATCAATTCAATCAACTTTGCCGAATTCGAAATAGCTTCTTCTTTAGAGTCACCTTTTCCGGTAATACGCAAGGTAACCTGCCCGAAGGATGGCAAAAACGCCATCGAGACATGATCATTGAGGAAATCGCTCAGATCACCTAAAACATGATCAGACAACGTACTTTCGCCAATTCCTGCTGTTTTCAGGTATTCGGTGTGGATGAATCCAATAGCCTTAGTTTGTTCACGTAATTTTTCAGCAACTCGACGCTTCATCAGATATTTCATTTCGTAGGGCACGCCCGGTAAAACTGCCAAAAAACAATCTTGCTCATGAAACCACATTCCCGGAGCTGTTCCCGCTTTGTTAAAAAGCACCTCGCAATTTTCAGGTACCATCGCCTGCCATGCATTCGATTCAGAAAATGGAATATTCCGCGAGGCAAATAACTCTTTTATGTAGCTGAGAACTGCTTCATCCTGCCGCATTTCTACGCCAAATAATTCAGCTATGGTCGTTTTGGTGATGTCATCGTGAGTGGGACCTAATCCACCAGTCGTTATCACAAGATCAGATTCCGCCATACTTTGTTTGATAGTATCAGCGATGACGTGTTTATCATCTGAAATGGTATGCACACGTTGAACATCAATACCCAGATCGTTCAAGAACTGTCCCATCCAGGAAGCGTTGGTGTTTACGGTGTCTCCGATCAGTAATTCGTTTCCGATTGAAATAATTTGAGCTATCATTTTTCCAAAATAGTGCTTTCGTAGATGCAATTGCTAACAAACTCTAATCATTATCAGTAGATTTGCTTAATCAAGTAAAAAATATTCCTATCTTTGGCGCATGCATAAACTTCCAAATATTCTTAGCGGGATCAGAATGGTGCTGGCTCCCGTTTTTTTGGTTCTTTGGTTTCAGGATGATCTCCTGTATAAGGCCATCGGTCTGGCCGTGTATATCGTTGCGGCAGTTACCGATTACTATGACGGCTACTTCGCCCGAAAATATGAAGTGTATACCGATTTCGGAGCTTTTCTCGATCCTCTTGCCGATAAATTCCTCACTTTTAGCGGATTCATTGTCCTACCATTTATCGCACTAGATCAATTCCCATGGTGGGCTATCGCTTTAATCATCATTCGAGATACCGTTATCACCGTACTGCGTGTGTATATGAAACGCAGAAAAACAACGATGGTTACCCGATTTACTGCTAAAATTAAAACTACCATTCAGATGATCTTCCTTTATATGGGGTTGGTTGTTGGGCTATTTCAAGGGGTAGATTTTTTCGCCGGAGATTGGGTTGCATGGATTCTTAGTACCGATATTATGCTTTACCTGATGATATTTGTCACTTCTGTAACAGTGTACTCAGGACTTGAATATCTCTATGTAAACCGCATGTTAATCATGAAGCCCAAACCCGAATGAAAGCCTTAAAGCTATTCATTGGCGCAGGTTTTGGCTCCGGTTATGCTCCGGTTGCACCCGGCACATTCGGTAGCTTACTCGCACTGGTTCCGGCTTATTTTTCGCTGGCTTTCCATCCCATTTTTGGTCCATTACTATTTATGTTCGTTTTTAGCCTACTTTGTTTTTGGGTGGGCAAAACGTGCTCGGAGGTATGGGGCGCCGATCCCGGAAAGCTAGTGATGGATGAATTCGCTGGTCAAGCCATTGTCTTCATTTCCTTTTCTGCTACTTTCGACAGCCGCGATTGGATTTGGATTTTAGTTGCATTCGCACTGTTTCGCTTTTTCGACATACTGAAGCCATTGGGGATAAATCAGATCCAAAAATTAAAGGGAAATTGGGGCGTTTTACTCGATGATATACTTGCAGGTTTTTATGCGCTTCTGTGCCTGAAAACTCTTATTTTTCTGGTTAATTATTTTTCAGGTAGTTAAACACGCCTTATCTGAAAGTTGTAGAATAGATTTATGATTATAAACGAAGAATTTGCACGAGAATTAGCGGCTCATTTACTTGAGATCAACGCTGTGGTATTGCGACCACAAGAGCCATTTACATGGGCTTCGGGGTGGAATTCGCCCATTTATTGCGATAATCGATTAACTTTGCATTATCCTGAAATTAGAAAGAAAATTGCGTCAAAAATCACCGAGTTTGTTTCGGAAAAGTATCCAAATATTGATGTGATTACAGGCACAGCTACTGCCGGTATTCCACACGCTGCCTGGGTAGCCGGCGCTCTGGATAAACCAATGGCTTACGTTCGGGCAAAGCCGAAAAGCTATGGCATGGGCAACCAAATTGAAGGTGGAGTAGCCAAAGGTGAAACTACTGTTGTTATCGAAGATTTGGTTTCAACCGGTGGAAGTGCCATTTCTGTGATCGATGCCCTACAGTTTGTTGGCGCAAAAGTTGATGCAGTGGTTTCCATTTTCACTTACGGTTTTGATGTAGCCACCGAGAATTTCGAAAAAGTAAATGTGCCACTTTTCACACTCACCGATTATACAACTTTGGTTGATGTGGCCATCGAAAAAGGATTTGTTACCGGAGCCGATTTAGAGCTGCTTTCGAGCTGGCGTAAAAATCCAGACATCTGGGCAAACTAGTTTAATTTTTTAGAAGAGGTATTACTTTGAGTAATAAGAAGTTTTTTATTGAAACTTACGGTTGTCAGATGAATTTCGCGGATTCAGAGATCGTGAATTCAATTTTGATTGAAGATGGTATGACAGCTACGGAGAGCGCTGAAACTGCTGATGTTATTTTGGTTAACACGTGTTCGATTCGCGAAAATGCGGAAACCAAAGTCTGGAATCGACTAAAGGAAATTCGATCGCTTAAAAAAACCAACAACGATTTAACGGTTGGTGTGTTAGGCTGTATGGCCGAGCGGATTAAAGACAGAATTATCGAAGAAGAGCAATTAGTTGATATCGTGGTTGGGCCCGATGCTTACCGTGATATCCCTCGCTTACTTGCCGAAGTTGATGACGGCCGCAAAGCCGTAAATGTACTTCTCTCGCTCGAAGAAACCTACGCCGACATCGCCCCTGTCCGAACTACGGGAAATGGTGTTTCATCATTTGTGAGCATCATGCGCGGTTGCGACAATATGTGCTCGTTTTGTGTAGTTCCGTTTACCCGAGGTCGTGAGCGTAGCCGTCCGATGGAAAGCATTTTAAAAGAAATTCAACAACTTAGCGACGAAGGCTACAAGGAAGTTACCCTGCTGGGACAAAACGTAAACTCCTACAAAGATGGTGAGAATACGTTCACAGCGTTGATGGATGCGGCAAGTCTTATCAATCCGGAAATTCGATTCCGATTTTCATCGCCACACCCTAAAGATTTCCCGGACGATTTATTACATCTGATTGCGGAGCGTCCGAATTTGTGTAATTACATTCATATTCCGGCACAAGCAGGTTCCGATAGCATGCTTGAGCGTATGCGTCGCCCTTACACCCGCGAGCAATATCTCGATCTGATCACAAAAATGAAGCGGATTATCCCGGGCTTGTCGCTATCTACCGATATAATTGCCGGATTCTGTGGCGAAACGGAAGAAGAGCATCAACAAACGATGTCGCTGATGAAAGAAGTGGAATACGATTTAGCATACATGTTTGCCTACTCCGAAAGAGAACGAACACTTGCTTATCGCAAGTTCGAAGATGATGTACCTGAAGAAGTTAAGAAGCGTCGCTTAACAGAGATCATCAATCAACAAATGGAGATACAGAAGCAGCGTAATGTCAAAGAAATAGGCAATCGTCATCTTGTGTTGGTTGAAGGCACATCGAAACGTTCTGATGAACAAATGAGTGGCCGTAGCGATACCAATAAAATCGTGATTTTTGATCGAATGGATTTCGAGAAAGGCGATTACGTGGAAGTTGAAGTCACTGATTCAACCTCGGCAACATTAAAAGCCAAGCCAATAAGAAAAACCACACTGGTGGAATATTACGGAATGGCCGTAGAAGCATAAGTGAATCGAATTCGTGCACACATTCTAATCTTCTGCCTTGCTCTAAGCGCATGGATTATAGGTGCGAATCAATCCGTTTTTGCTCAGGATACTGATAAGACCATTCTAGGTGTAACTATTCCTCAAGGCACTGCCGAGCAACTGATATTAAATCAACTTCAGGATTATAAGAGACTTGGAATTCGGGTAATCGAAGTACACGACCCCGTTTCAATCTCCCTGATTGATTCACTGTACGTAAACGGGTTTCAGGTATTTATCAGAAGTAGCCTCAAGTTTTTAACAGTTTCTGAACTACAAGATGAAAATACGCTCATTGAAAATTATCAGCCTTTTCTGCAGCGCTATTCAAATAATCCGAAGGTACAAGCGCTAGGGGTGTTTAACTACAGCCAAAGAAATCCGGCTTTTCAGATAAATTCATTGGTTGATTCATTTTCCGACTCACTTTCAACCAATCTGTACCAACATCACACTTGGCCAAACTCAAGTGTTACAAACATTCTCCTAGCGAACAGTGAGGCTGATCAAAGTGGTGCTTATTTTTATTTCGATGAGCGATTTCATCCTTCAGAATTAGCTTATTTCTCTTCGCTCATTCAACAGGATGCAACGCTGATTTTAGTTAATAGCCGGTGGTTGAGCAATGCAATCTCAGAGTCTAACTTGTTTGAAGATGCATTAATCGCCTATGCCGATGGGGATGATTTTTTATTCCCAACTGAGCAAACGAAAGACTATCCGCAGCCATCCCAATGGCCTGTCGTTTTTTTACTGTTAATCTGGCTTAGTTTGGGCATTCATATTTTATTTGTACCAACCTATCGCCCGCTCATTTTCAGGTATTTCACTTACCATCGCTTTTTTGTTGATGATGTGATGCGCTATCGCGAGCGATCTTCCATTTCAGGTATTTTTCTGTTGTTTCAGCATGCTTTTCTTTCCGGTTTGATGGTGTACGTTTTCTGCATGCAAACGATCTCGGAAATTGGCTTACAAGCCTTCTATTACCATTTGCCATATGCCGCTGTTTTCGGACAAAATTATTTTTCGATTTTTGCGCTAACGGTATTGACTTCCGTGATCATACAGTTCGTTAGTTTGATCTGGATTTATCTGCCAAGTAAATCAATGAATCACTTTAGCCAGGCAATTAATCTGTACACCTGGGTTTTTCATCTCGATTTTCTGATCGTAAGTTTTGGACTTATTAAGTTGATAACCGGCACTTCAACGGCGTTAATTACTGTATTGCTAACACTCCATTTGGTAATTTCGATTTTAGCTTTTTTCCTTGCTGCCTATGACAGCTCAAAATATATGCTTCGAGGTAGGCTTAAATATATGGTTTCAACTTTTGGTATTTACCTCTTGTTGAATATCATCTTGATCACCCTTTTTCTTTACAGTGGCTACCCATATCAAATTCTGGAGCTGGCCGTTTCGCTTTAGTCAGGCAGACTTAGCTTTCCCAGATGAATATTTATTTCGTTTTCGATTTCAAATCCTTGCTTTTCAAACCATCTGAATCCTAAAAAAGCCATCAGCGCTGCTTCTTTAGCATCGCCCGGAATTCCAAATTTTTTGGCATCCATAAAAGAAGCCTGCGGAAGCTGTTTTTTTAAACCGTTCATTAATGTCTGATTGTGCACTCCACCCCCACTTACGATCATATCGAACGCTTGATCTGTAAGTAACGCATCAACCGCTCTAACTATGGATTTAACTGTTAACTCTGTAAGTGAGGCCACCAGATCGGTTGGGTTAATGTTGATTTCATGACTTTCCTGCAGGGCTTCAATCAGTTGGAGATTAAATACTTCCTGTCCGGTAGTTTTGGGAAAATCTCTCCTGAAAAAAGGCTCTAGCAAAATGTACTTTACCAATCCTGAGTGGATGTTTCCTTTTGCAGCTACTTCACCACCTTCATCAAAAGGTTTATCAAAATAAGTGAGCATGGCCTCGTTAATGAGCGTATTTGCAGGACCAATATCGGTGCTTAGAATTTCTTTTTGGGAATCACTCGGTGGAATGATTGTCAGATTTGCTATACCACCCAGGTTCAGTGCTACTCGTGTACGCGATAAATGTTGGTACAAGAATTCATCCAAAAATTTGGCAAGTGGAGCACCTTCACCACCGGCCGCGGTGTGTTTTTGCCTAAAATCGGATAGTGTAGGAATCCCGGTTTTTTGTGCGATATGATCTCCATCCACACATTGAAAGGTTGTTGATAATTCGTTTCCGGGCTGATGGTAAATCGTTTGTCCGTGGCTGGCAATCAAATCAACATTATCTTTATCGATTCCCCATTTTTCGAGACAACCTAGAATCTGATCCGCATAAAAATGCGCCATAGTGGTATGGAAATCACAAAGTAACGGCATCGAAATGGTGGATTTACTTCGCAATGCTAAGAGCGCCTCTTGCTGCTTCTTATCGTATTCGATAGTTGCAAACTGCTCTACTTTAATGGAATTCACTGTGCATTTGCACAGTGCAATATCAAGCCCATCAAGCGAAGTGCCTGACATTAAGCCAATGATAGTTCGCTCTTTTTTTTCGGCGATTTTTAAAAGTCGGTGAAGTTGCTTGTTCATGCCCGAAACTCGGAGTATTTTGCCTGCCAATCAAATCCACTTGTTATGAGCGCTCCCGAAGAAATCGACTACGATGCTTACGAGCACGATCTCGAAGTATTGATCAAAACCATAAAGGAAAGTTTCGAAAGTTCTGAAGCCGAATACCACATCGACGAGATGAACGAAATCCTGTATATCAAGCTAGAAGGACTGGAAGATTATTCTCAAAACGAAATTGTAGAAATTGCCAGCCCAATCCTCGACGAGCTGGATATGGACTTTGAGGAGATTATCTTTTTGCCTTTTTGAGATGTGAGGTATGAGATGAGACGTGAGACGTGAGACGTGAGAAATTAATATTTTTGAATCAATAGTGTCCTAAACGTTTTGAGTTTCTTTTAAATATAGCATTTCTAAGTCCGCAGGGTATATTATTTTCTAT
>JAEPNO010000039.1 GCA_017643365.1 Balneolaceae bacterium
GTTGTGCAACTCAAATATACATTTGAGATACACAAAGTTCTTTCTCTCTTTTTTTATAACGTTTAGGACGCTATTGACTTCTTATCTCGAAAACGAGCAACACGGCCAAGAAAAGCCCTAAGCTTGTTTCAATCTTTCGTATATTGGAGCGTTCCACATGTGGAACATTGATCTTTGAAAATTGAACACATAAGCCAAACGAAAGAGGTGTAACATTGTCTTTTGAAAAATATGGTCTGAGCCCCGAATTATTGAGCGGGCTGGCCGATGTACGAATTGAAAAGCCAACACCTCTCCAAGAAAAAATGCTTCCGATAGTTTTAGACGGTAAGCACGCTTTGGTAGAAACGCACTCGAACGATGACCTTGCGTTTTTGATACCGGCATTGCAGAAAATAACTGAACATGGAGAGGAAAGTGGCACACAAGTTTTAATCTTAACACCATCCATTGAACGCGCTGAAAAAATAGACGAACAAGTTTGGGCGCTCGGCTACCATGCACAAATAAGTAGTGCATTAATGGCCATGAAAGGTGATAAAACTACACAGGAACAAGCTTTGACCGACGGGGCACCTGTGATTGTAGCAAATCCCGGTCGATTTATTGAAATACTGGAAAAAAAGAACTTCCGGCTCAACAATCTCAAACTCATTGTGATTGATGAAGCCCACGAGATGCAGCAGTTTAATCTGGTGAATCGCGTTAAGGATATTCTACGCTTTGTTGATTGCGAACCACAAATTGTGATGCTTTCGCAAGAGCAAAACTCCGCAACCAAACAATTAGTAAAACTCGCACTTAAGAATCCGGAACTCATCGGATTTGAAGGGCAATCTCTGCCGGAGAGCGACGAAGAACCATCTTCTAATGGAGAAGCTCAAGTAGCTGATATCGACATTGAAGTGGTTGAAGAAAAGCTCGAAAAAGCTTCGGTAAAAGTGGTGTTGAAGAAAGACATCGAAGAAGAAGTAGCTGAACACGTAGAAGAAACTACTGCCGAAAACGATCAGGAAAGAGAAGCTGAAGTCGACCTCGACGAAGTGGAAGAAAAACTGGAAGAAGCAGATGTATCTGTTGTACTGAAAAGTGATCAAGAGGATGAAGAAGCTTCAGAAACAGAACAAGATTCTGAAGCTGTGGTGGATCTCGACAAAGTAGAGGAGAAGCTGGAAGATGTTGGTGTGAAAGTAGTGCTGAAAAAGGATCAACCTGAGGAAGATGAAGCTCAGGAAGAAACGGCATCTTTTGATAATTCTGACGACGAAGAGCCAGCACCCATCCCGAAGAACTTAGAGCAAGCTTACATCAATGTGCCGCCACGCATGAAGATTTCTACACTGATGGCGCACCTAGAAGAATCGAAAGCGAAGCGAGTGGTAGTATTTGCGGCGTCGAGCCGAACAACTGATCGCCTGTTCCGCATTATCCGCAAGAAAAGTTGGGGCGTAGTTAGTTTGGGCGACGATCTGGACGAAGCTACCTATAATGAGCGCTTCGAGCGATTCCACAAGTACAATATGCGTGTGTTGTTGGTAGGGGGATTATCTGCTACACAAATTGATATGAACGAAGTAGGCGAAGTCATCAATTACGATGTACCAAGCGAAATGGATGAATATCGTTACCGCGCTGAATTGGTTGGCAACGGAAAAGCCGCGCAGATTATCTCGTTGGTTTCTAAGATGGATCGAGAAGATATTGAGAGAATTTCGAAAGAAGCGGGTTATCCGCCGGAAGAAATTCCATTACCCGAAGAGCTAGTTGAAAAGAAAAAAGCTCCGAAGAAGAGTAAAGCAAACACAAAATCTTCGAAGGGAGATAACCGAAAATCTAATAATCGCTCGAACAACCATACGAGCAACCGTTCGAATAATGATCGGGATCGTGGTAAATCATCGTCCAAAGATCGCCGCAGAAAACCGGCACCGAAAAAGCAGGGTCGTGGACCAAGTTTGCCGCGCCCAACCTACGATGGACTCTCAGGAGGGCGCAATGGCGAATCCTCTGAGAATACCAAGAAAGGTGGCGTATTCGGTTGGGTGAAGAAGTTGTTCAACTGATCGACTCACCTATTCAAATTATTTAAAGCTCCAGCGCTTCATTGTGTTGGGGCTTTTTCTTTGCCTAGCGTTTGTTGATACAGCAAGCATTCCGAACTAGCACATTTGCGAGGAGCCTGCGACGAAGCAATCTCAGTATCTAGTTTAAACCCAGATTCAAATTACAGAGATCACGTCGCTCCGCTCGTGAATGGTTGCTACAGTGATAGAATCGATCGACAGAATCTGAATTTGAGCTCCCTCTCTTGTTGAAAAAAAAGAAGTGACTTCAAAACAGCATTAGAATTATTGATGAGAAAAGGCGAGATGAAAAGAGCGACCGCCGGATGGCGGGGGATAAATTCGCACCGGTCATAAATCAATAAAATTTATCAGAAGAACATGGACCATCGAATTTATCCAGCGAATGCAATAGAGCCGCATCAATAATTCGTAGCTTGACTTTTTAGTACTTTTGGGTCAAGCCAAAAGTACAAAGTGAACAGTTTATACAACAAAGAAAGAATGGAAGCTGGAGCTTCCGGAAGACATTACGAACGAGGACGTTCGTAACGAGGGAAAAAGTACAAAATTGAAAGCATGAACCGGTGGATCAATCAGTCATTCCGAACGGGTCGTTCGCAACGAGAGAAAATAAGTTTTACATTAGAGACATGAACATGAATAACTCCATTCTGACCAAATCGACCATAACCTGCCCCGAATGCTCTGGTTCATCAACAGAAGAAATGCCGACCGATTCTTGCCAATATTTTTGGGAGTGCCCAAACTGTAAAACTGTTCTCAAACCAAAAAATGGTGATTGTTGTGTGTTCTGTTCTTATGGTGATGTTGCTTGCCCGCCCATTCAAAAAGATGAGAGTTGTTGTTCATAACTGAAGATTACGATGTCCACCGTATAGTGATCTTGAATAATCACTTTAGTCACCGAAACGATCGACAGATTCTGAATATGAGCTCCCTCTCCTGATGCAGGAGAGGGTTGGGGTGAGGTCAAAAAAAGTCATTAAAGTTACTGATGAGAAAAGTACTTAGAGAAAGCATGAACTGATAGTTCAATCAAGCATTCCGAACTAGGACAACATCCTCCGTCTCCCGACTAACCGTCGGGATCCACCTCCTTCAAAGGAGGACTTTTTCCTTTACTCATTTCGATGTTGTCTACCATTTGCGAGGAGCCTGCGACGAAGTGATCTCAGTAACGAGTTGCGAATACTGAGATAACTTCGCTCCGCTCGTGAATGGTTGCTACAGAGATTGAATCGATCGACAGATTCTGAATTTGAGCTCCCTCTCCTGATGCAGGAGAGGGTTGGGGTGAGGTGGTATTACCGAGCTTCCTACCCATCACATTTTTAAGTAGTTTCCCATCCCAAAATATTTTCGAACTATGAGAAACTCCCTTTTACTATTTGTTCTGTTGATCACATTTTCAAATTGTTCAGAGCCAATTCAATATTCGGCAATGACGTACAACATCCGCTACGCTACCGAGCGTGATGGCATCAACAGTTGGGAAAACCGGAAAGAATGGGTGGTAGATCAGCTCAAGGAAACCAAGCCGGATGTGTTTGGGATTCAGGAAGGACTCCATCATCAGGTAGAATATTTGGATAGTGCTCTTACCGATTATGCCTATGTGGGCGTTGGTCGTGATGATGGCGCAACCGGGGGCGAATACACGGCGATTTTTTATCAAACCCAAAATCTAAGCGTGCTTGAACATGATACCTTTTGGCTTTCCGAATCACCGGATACCGTTTCGGTAGGTTGGGATGCATCGATGGAGCGGATTACAACTTGGGCTAGGTTTAAGTCTCTAGAATCAAACAAAGAATTCGTGGTATTTAACGTGCATTTGGATCACATCGGAGAAGAGTCGAGGCTGAATTCTTTAAAACTGATTCGGAGTTTTATCGAGGAGAATATCGAAAAGGATTTGCCGGTAATCGTGATGGGGGATCTTAATGCCGTTCCCGAATCGGAGCCAATAAACTATCTGAATTGGGTGATGAATGATGCATGGGATGTATCAAAAATAAAATCTGAAGGTCCGGTAGGCACTTTTCATGGCTTTGATCCGAATCATCCGCTAGAAAATCGCATCGACTATATTTTTGTGAATAGCGCGATTGAAGTTGAATCGTACGAGGCAATTTTCGCTCGCGATAATGGGTTTTTCCCATCAGATCATCTTCCTGTATTGGTGAATTTTACAATGCAATAAAATACTCCGTTTGGGGGATCGAGCAGAATCTTTAAATCAGATAAGTTTGAGGAAACAACTCAACAAACCTATCTATGATGAAGAATCTGTTATTTGTTTGCATGGGGCTGGTTTTACTTTCAGTATCGGTTCATGCTCAGGAAACTTATCGCACCACAATGTCGGATCCCGAGATGGTATATCCTGGCTATCTGGGACTTAATTATTTCACAGTGGATGCCGGCTTTGCGAATACTTCGGGGGCATCAGTACTTAGCGTGGGTGTGGACGCCTTGTATCCGCTTTCCGATAAGATTAAACTCGAAGTGCTGGTTTTATATTCGCTGTTTTCTTTGGAAAAAGATGGACCCGCTTTTCTGCTTAATGTTGGGGGAGAGTATGGGATTTCATCAACAACAAAGGATAAGGACATTCCGGTGTTATTGAGTTTTGCTTGGGAGAAGAACTACTTCAATCAAACGGAAACGCAAACCTGGGAATCGGTAAAATTACCCGGCAAAATGAAATACGATTTGGTGGCACGTGGAGGTTTGTATATCAGAAATAGTGCGCTGGAGTATAGCGAAAACTTTACCTATTACGATGTGACTTCGTTAACCCATTTTGGAGTGTATGCAGGCGTTGGTTACACGATGACGAGCTATCTACAGGCGCAATCTAGCGATGGATATGAGTTCGCAGCCGGGCGCATCATCCGACCGTATGCCGATATATTAATCATCCCAACCAGCGTTGATTTACAAATTAATGGTGTTGCTGCAAAAACGGTGGAAGAGACCATCGGCTGGCGAACCGGAGTTGTGGTTGTTGGAAAACCGTTTAAAAAAGAAGAAAATTTTGGAAGAAAACTGCCATTCTTTGCCAATATGCTATACCGTTTAGATATCGGTTCGAGACCTTTAGACGGCTTCTTTATTACAACCGGGATAGCTTTTAACTTCAAGAAGTTTAGGTAAATAAATTCTCGGAGGGATTGTAAAATCTAGGGGCAAGAAAAAAGCCTTCCCGGTTTCCCGGAAAGGCTTTTCTCATAGATGACCACAAATTCTTCAGCTACGCTGATAACTTGTTCGTAGCGTCCATCACAAAATCTTTAATTGCAGCGAAAGCGTCAAGTGTTTTTTCTATGTGCTCGTCGTTATGTGCGGCAGTAGGAATCAGACGGATAAGTACAATGCCACGTGGAACAACCGGATAGGCTACACCACTAACAAAAACGCCATGTTCTTCGCGTAATTTGCGCATAATATCCTGGCAAAGCTCGGTGCTTCCTTGAGTTAAAACAGGGGTTACCGGGCTCTCAGACGGCAGTACGTTATACCCGATTTTGCGCAAACCTTCACGTAATTTGAGCGTGTTGTCCCATAATTTCTCTCTCCATTGCGGATTATTACGAATCATTTTCACACGCTCCCGGGCTGTAACCACAATCGGGTTCGGCAACGACTTCGCGAAAATCTGGCTACGAACGTTGGCTTTCAAGAATTCGATAACACGAGGCTCCGAAGCAACAAATGCTCCAATTAAAGCAACGGCTTTAGCAAAAGTACCGAAGTAAATATCGATGCCGTCTTGGCATTTTAGCTGAGTTCCGGTACCTGAGCCATCGTGACCCAAAGTTCCTAAACCGTGAGCATCATCCACCAATAAGCGGAAAGGCACTTCTTTTTTGAGCTCTATAATTTCGTTGAGAATTCCCAAGTCGCCGGTCATGCCAAATACACCTTCGGTAACAACAAGAATCGATGAATTATCCTTCTTTTTGGATGCAGCTCTGTACAACTGCTTCTTAAAGCTTTCGATGTCGTTGTGCTTGAATACCGACTTTTCGGCCATTGCCAACTGCTTGCCATCAACTATGCATGCGTGGCTGAGTTCATCGTAAATCAAGAAGTCGTTACGATCTACCAAGGCGTGAATCACACTCATGATTCCCTGATAACCAAAATTCAATAACTGAGCAGCAGGTTTGTGTACCCAATCAGCCAGTTCTTTTTCAAGCTCTTCGTGCTCGGTGGTGTTACCGGTCATTAAACGTGCACCCATCGGCGAACTTAACGAGTATTTGGCGGTAGCTTCGGTGTCGATCTTTTTAATTTCTTCGTTGCTTCCTAGCCCTAGATAATCGTTGATACTCCAAACGATCATATCTTTGTCGTTAAACTTCATTTCAGGACCGAGTGGACCTTCAAGTTTTGGAAAAGTATAATAGCCATATCCGGCTGAGGTGAAAGGTCCTAATGGACTTGGGCGTCCTTCTAGCTTGTCGAATAAATCCATGAAAAGAGATTGGGGTGTCGTTTATTGATTGCTGAACTTTAAAAGTGCTAAAGTTAAGTAAAAGTGCCTTTAACTTAAAAATTGAGCGGTTTTTTAATGAGTTGGTATTCAGGAGAAAAATTTTAGCATAAATTATTAAGTACCAATTATTTGGTTATTCGATATTGAAAACATTTGTAAAGGAAGAGCCGGTCGGATCTAAAATAAAAGTCCCAAAATCCCAAGTTCTGTGGTTATTCTGTTAATCTAAATGGGGATTCAGCACGAATAAGCCACCAAAAATATCGCTCACAATAAGTATCCCACTTTCGAAGTACGGATAACTGCTCCAGGTTCCTTCAAAAGTGATGGAATTGTTACGAGGTGTGGTATCGAAAAAACCAACTTGTAGAAATTCTGCATTCGATAAATCTTGGTTTTCGAGAATTCGAACTCCGGATGTGTAGTTTGTTAAAATGGTGTGATCATTCTTGATGTATAGATTATGATCGATGGTTCGGGTAATGTGATCGAATGAGCCTACGAATACGGGATTTTCCAGATCACGAACATCAAAAACATGGGTCTTAGTGTTTCGTCCGAGATTTAATTCATCAAGCTCGTCATTCATGATAAAATAGGCCTGATCTTCAGTTAGCCAACCTTGATGTGAATATTGCACATTTGGATTGGCCGCATAGCCAAGGTGAAGAGGATTCGATTTGTCGGAAACATCGGCGATATCTACAGCACGTTCGGCAGCATTAAAACAGATTTCAGAGCCTTGGTAATCGGCATCCGGACCGGAATAGGTTACACATTGGGCATCGTGAATATAAGCAGAATTAGATCTGCGGCGAGGCGCTTCGGTATTACGATAACATCCTGCAAAAACCGGACTTTTAGGATTCGAAATATCCATCATGTGTAAACCACCCTCGTTGCAATCGTTCACAAAATCTTCGTTAACGCTATTTGTTGCACCTACTGCGTAAGCAAAACCCGTGGTTTCATTTATTACAATATTATGAGCATTCGAAAACTCGGTGTAAATCGCATCGGCATCAAAATTGAGAACAGTTCCATCGAAGTTTCTCAAGTTTGTTAGATCAAACACCTGCATGCCGTGCGACTGCGCATCAGCAACCACAAAAAGATGATTTTGGTACACTTTTAAATCCCGCCAAACGGAGCCCTCGGTTAATGCTTTAGCTTCGGGAGTGCTGCCAATTCCGAATTCACAAATTTCGAGATCAGCGGTTCTTAGATCTACTCGTTTCGCCGAAAATGAGGATTCAGGTAGTGCACCAATTATTTGTGGGTTTTCTGGATCGCTTACATCAACAAAAGCTACGCCATCATACTTGCCCACTAACGCATATTCTTTGCCCGTTTGTGGATCCGTCCAGCCCCAAATATCGTTCAGGCGTTCTGTATCAAATTCAGAACGAGAAATATGGGCATACATTCCAATATTCTCGCAAGGGTAATTGCCGTCTGCTAGGCCATCTTCGCAAGGGAATGGTTCGTCAAATATCGTTTTATCCTTATCGCAAGCGCTAATAAATATGGAACATGCAGCGAAACAAACTATAAAAAGACGAACGGGCATAACTGTGAATCTGTTGAATGGATAGAACTGTGATGGTACAGAATTATTACAAAGTAAATGGTGTGAGGGCTAAAATCTCAATAAAGTTTAACGATAGATAGGCATTCTCAGGTTCCATTTTTGACAAACTAAGTGCATATTATTTAACCGGAATCAGGCTTATCAATCTAACAAGGAAGCAGCAATGCTCATCATTTTAAAATACATAGCCAAGTTACTAAAGGCGTTATCGTCAGAAGCTTCACCGCCGCAGCTGGCCGGTGGTTTTGTGTTGGGGATGATCATCGGATTAACCCCGTTTTTTTCGTTTCATAATTTGATAATCGCAGCTCTAATTATCGTGTTGAAAGTAAATATTGGGATGGCCATTCTGGCATTTTTGATATTTAGTGGTATTGCATATCTCGCCGATCCGGCTTTCCACAACTTTGGAACCTGGCTGTTGGAAAACGACAACTACCAATCGCTTTGGATTAGCTTGTACGATAACGAATGGTGGGCAATGACTCGATTCTACAACACAGTGGTAATCGGCAGTTTCTTTGTGGCATTGTTTTTAACCATACCCGTTTTTCCAAGTGTGATTTTATTTGTGAAACAGTATCGAAAACACATCCACGAGCGGGTTCAAAAGCTGAAAATAGTTAAAGTGCTGAAAGGCTCGAAGTTGTATTCGATTTATAAAGGCGTAAACAGAGTGAGGGGGAAATAATGAGAGTTAAAGGATTAATTTTTGTACTGGTTGTAGCGGCTTTGTTTATCGGAATACCGTTTCTGATTACCGACGAATACATCGAAGAAAAAATTGAAACCCGACTTAGTATTGCAAATACCGCGCTGGTTGAAATCGAGGATTTCAAGTTTAGCTTAACCGATTTACACGTGAGCTGGAGCCGCCTTCAGGTTACCGACCCTGATAACACCATGATGAATTTGTTTGAAACCGGGGAAGTGGAATTAGATTTCGCCTTTTGGCCGGTGTTGTGGGAGCAGGTGATTATTAACGATTTAAGAATGACGGATTTTGCACTAGAAACCGAGCGCGAAACCGATGGATATTTCGAAATTCCCGAAGGCTACGATCCGGAAACCGGAGTGCCTGAAGATGCCGGTTTCTTTTACAGCATTACCGCTGAAGTAACTTCGACCATTGCCGAAAACGCTCGAATGGAATTCACCGATGTGAAGGACGACATCAACGTGGATAGTTTGCTGGCTACCATCAATTTGCAAAGCATCGACCAGATGGATGGCTTGAAAAACGATCTGGAATCGAATTATTCGAAATGGGATTCCACCATCACAAATAACAGTATCGAAAAGAATGCTCGCGATATCGAAGCCTTGGTAACGTCGATCAAACTGGACGAAATTAAAGATGTGCCGACCGCTGTTAAAGCTATCGAAACGATCCAAAAAGTGGTGAAAGAAGCAGATTCATTGAAAAATGAAATCAATACGCTTCAAACCGATTTCAGAACCGACATTCAAAATTCACGAAATAGCATCGGGCAGATTGATAATTGGATTAGTGCTGATGTAGACCGCGTTAAAAACGTAGCTAAGTTGCCTGAAATTAATGCGCAAAGCATCGGAACAGCACTGTTCGGGCAAAATCTACTCGCCGATTTAAACACTTATCTAGAATATCTGGCAACGGGTAGAGAATATGGTCAGAAGTTTATCGGGTCGGATGAAAAGGCAGACAAACCTGAACGATATGAGGGACGAAACTACGAGTTCACCGACAAATACGATCTGCCAAAATTGTGGATCAAAAACATCGAACTTTCTGGCGTAACCAAAAATAACATCGAGCTTGCCGGACAAGTGCTCAACGTAACGAACAATCAAAATAAAACCGGCGAGCCTATTACTTTCGAGCTTTCCGGTGCCGAAGAAGGTGTAGCCACGCTCACCGTGGATGGGGCTTTGAACTATTTGGGCGAAGAAAAGACGGAATCACTTTCGATCAATTATTCCGGATTTTCACTTGTGAATTCGAAAATTTCTCCATCCGAATTGCTGCCTTACGATTTACGTAGCGGGAAGGGCGATATTAACGTAGATCTCACCATCAAAGACCGAAGAATTGAAAGTCGCGTAGATTATGTGGCTGATAATATCGCGTTTGATTTCGAAAGTGCCGGTGCTCCAAAAGGTACTGTAGAACGATTGATCAGAGATGCCATTTCTGGCACCAATCGAATTACAGCAACCGCACTTATCGACAATACCGATGGCCCGCTGAAAGCACGGGTTCGATCGAATGTGGATGATTTGTTTTTAAACGCGCTAAAGCGAACGGTTCAGGCTGAAGTAGACAACGCAAAGCGCAGAATAGAAAATGAAGTGCAATCGAGAGTGAACGCGAAAAAAGCGGAAGTCACCCAGTTAGTGGAAGAGCAGGAAGCCATCCTTCGAGATAAATATGCCGAACTAGAGACCAAAGTGAATGAGCAGCTCGCCATCGTAGAAAAGAAAAAGAAAGAGCTCGAAGACAAGAAAAAAGAGCTGGAAGAAGAGCTTAAAAACAAAGCTTTGGATGCCGTAAAAAAGAAGATTGGGTTTTAAAGTTCGATAACTAAAAAGGCAATCGATAGCTGACACTAAGTGCTGCAGTTTGATAGGCTGTTTCGAAAGTGGTTGCCAATGCAAATAGTTGACGACGTGGTTCAAACTCGAACTGAGCGTTAATCAAATCGTTATAAATGAAGCCGGCAGCGAAAGATATTCCCGGTTTCGAAACGGTATCGTTAGCCCCATTTCGGAAATCGTATTGAATATCAGTTTCGCTAAACATGGTGAGGATAAATGCTGATTGCAGATACCATCGCGTTTGGGGTGTCAGATACTTATTAAAACGCACACCTACCGGCACATTTAACGAAGAATGATCGAAAGAAATAGTGCCATGTTCGGTGGTAACGGTTTGCGCAAATTTTTGAGGAGTAAACCCTACAATCAAACTCCATTGGTTATTATTGAAAGGGAGAAAAGCTTCGGCTTCAATGTCGAATGTTAAAGCTGATTGTGAGCCGAAATCAGCAAAATCACGTTCAGCGCTCCCGGTTACTTCTAAGGTAGATCGGTAAAAACGAGGACCAATCGAAATGTTGAATCGTTTAGCTTCTTTGCCTTGATATACAATGTATTCGCTATTCACACACTCGTTGAATTGCTTGAATACCGCAACTAATTCTCTTTTCTTGTACTCCAATTTTTCAATCTCATCTTGATTGATATTGGAGCAGTTCAATGAATTTCGAATCTGCTGTTGATACGTTTTATTGGTTCGAATTTCGGTGTACGTTTTTTGGGATCGAACTTCCGTAGAAGAGATTAAAAACTTTTTGAACTCAAGCGGGGTAATTTCTGCTCCTCTAAGTTGAAAGTAATATCTTTTATTTACCTCAGTTTCCATTTCAAAAAGTGTTGCTTCTCCTTCAACTAACACTTTTAGGAATACGGTATCCGGTTCAAATTCAGGTACCATCGAAATGCTAAGTTGTGTTCGGGAATCGGTAGATTGATCTACAGGAACCGCCGCTCGAACATATTTTAATTGTCCGGTAATCTCGAATTCAGATGCATCTAGGATACCTATATTTTGTGGGGTGGCTTGTTCATTCGTTTTAAACTGAAAAACCACGGGATTCTTTTTCCAGCCCTGATTCTTGATTAACCCTTCCATTCGGTTTCCCGTATTTGAGATATAATAACCCGGTTCAAACTCAATTTGAGCAACAACAGCGGGAGAACATATACACAAAATTATCAAAGAAATTAGGTAACGAGAAAAAGCCATCGGAAAGAATTATTAGTCAGTTAGAGGTAGATAATCTCGAATGTACAACAAAGCCTTCAATTCTTCTGCACTGATTTTAGTACCAAGCACTCATAAAAAAAGGGACTTTCGTCCCTTTCACTTTCAAAACTAATTGCCGTTAATCGTATTTGAAAAATACCGCTTTAACCTGCGTTTCTTTACTGCTTGAATCGCCATCGTTATATCGCTCAGTATCAATTCCGGTGATGATGATGCCATCGGCACCTTTTCGCTTGGCAGTTTTAATCATCTCATCCTGTATGTCTTCGATGGAATTGAACCACGATGAACTGCCAATGGCTTGCCCGATGATGGTGTAATCGAATTCAATTGCTTTTTCGTCGTAGAAGATTTCAACTTCTGTGGTAGGTTCATACGATTGGCCGATGTAATTCACTTCGGCACAGGATGCGAATACAAATAAAGCGAATAAAAAAAGTAAACGAGATTTCATGATGTACTCCGATTGTTTGGTTATTAAGTGCGCTCAGCTTACGGGGTTTTTCCGTTTGGGTTCATACCATGATGATGCTAATTAACGAAAAAGTTCAATTAATTCCTGCTACTATCAAACCCCCGAATCCGCCAAATACTCATGCACGTATTTGATGCTCATGGCGCCATTTAAATCTGGTTTATTTGATCAGCAGCATTTTCCCGGTTTTTCGGAGCGTAGGTTGATTGGGCGACGCTCCTTTGAGCTCATAAAAGTACACGCCACTTGCCAAATTACCGGCTTGCCAGTTAAAGGTGTGATTTCCTGCCGGTTGCTGATCAAATAACGTTGTAAACACACGCTGCCCTAAGGTGTTAAAAATGGAAAGTTCAACATTCATTTTTTGAGGCAGTTGCCACGAAAGGGTAGTGCTAGGATTGAAAGGATTCGGATAATTTTGAAAAAGCATAAACTGTTTAGGCGCTTCACTTTCTATTCGAATTTCTTTAGTACGTACAATAGTATCGCCTTCTTTTATTTCAAAATAGAGTGTGCTGATAGTTCCAACCGGAGCCTCTTTACTAATCGAAAAGGTAAACCCGGCTTTCGACTGTTGCGTGCTATTAAGTGCATTAAGTCGCTGAGATGGCTCCTCAAAACGAACCCAATTCGGGTACGATACCGCAACTACTTCAATAGTATTACTTTTGGTTTCACCAACATTTACCACATCCAGTTCAATTCGATTTCCATCACTTCCAAAAGGGATAGAATAAATCTGCCCCCAAGCGGGATGAGAAACGAGCATTAAAATAAATCCAATAAGTACTATTCTGGTGGCCATTTTGTGCTCCTAGTTAGTTATTAAATCCATCGGGATTACACGCACCGGCTGGTATAACGGCATTGGTACCATCCGCAATGGAATAGTTACTCAACAGGCTATTTATATTGGGAGCCCAAACCTGAAGTAAATCCGAAGCAGAAGTGATTTCGGCACGATTGTTTGTTTGAATGGTATTTTGGCTATACAAAAGCTGGTTGCTGCCATTGCTTTCAATGCTACCATTTAGGCGAAGGGCATCTATCCAAACCATAGAATGCGCTCCATTAAACTGCAACACCCCCTGACTGTTTATGGTCATTCTCCCCGTGCTTTGCAATACACTGCCCGACTCGGAAGCAAAGGTTCCATTTAATTGTACGGGGCCATTAACTGAAACTCGACATTCGTTAATCAGCGAGGCATTAGAATTTAGGGTAAGGCGTTGCCCAATAGAAAGTACTCCGGTGTTCATGGTTCCGGGTTGGTTCAGGTTCATGGCTCGGTTTACCGTAAGAGTGCCGGAATTAGTTAGTGTTCCGTTATTTTGATTTAAGCCACCATTTACGGTGAGTTCGCCGTGGTTAATTAATTGCCCACGATTTAGAGACTGTTTATTTAAGTGTGTCATAATTACTATAGACACATGACTAAGAAAAAAAGTGAAGAATCCCCATTAGATG
>JAEPNO010000003.1 GCA_017643365.1 Balneolaceae bacterium
GATAGAATTCCCGTGCAGGTTCAACCGCATCAGTAACTATGCCGGTATAAGTTCCCGAACTAACTAAAACAGTATCTTTTTCCTTTCCACAAAATTGTAAGATAGTTAAGCTTATTAAAATTAAAGCTATAAAAACTAAAGGTGTTCTTATTCTTTTTTTTATTTCTTTAGGTTTAAACATAGATATAAAATTTTAAGTGTTAGGTTTATACAAGATGCAAAGGCTCTCCGTTTTTTACCCGATATGCTTCTTTTATATCTGTTACATAAATAATCCCATCAGCAGGGTTCGTTGTTTTAGCATGCTTACAGATAAGAGCTATCACAGTTCCTACCTCCTCATTGTGGCAAACAAGCTCTAATTTTACAATCGGGCTGTCTGTAAAGTGAAAGTCCAAAGATGGAGAAGCGTCAGGATTTTTGTAGGCTCCTGTTCCTTCACCTTTAGATAATGTAACACTGTCGAACCCTTCCTCATTTAAAGATCCAACCACTGCTTCTACTCTGTTTGGCTTAATAAATGCTTTAACTTCTTTCATAATTCTGATTTTTAATTTGACCTTAACCGAGTTATTCTATCGGTTAAGGTTCTTTATTTCTATTCCTTCATTAATGGCCGTGAGAAGTATTAGATTTATTCATCTCAGCGATTAGGTAATAGGCGTTATTCATAACCACCTGCGCACCTTCCGGAAGTGGCTCAAACAATTTAACTTCCACCCAGTTACCTTGCTGAATTCCTGTGTTAACTTCCACGGGAGTAAACTCCCACTCTACTTCCCCATTTTCAAGTTCCTTATCAGCTAAAAATATCAACGATTTACCATCTTCAGTTACTATTGCATCTTCCGGTATTGCCCATACTTTTTCTGAGGAGGTTTGAATAGTTCCCGTGATATACATTCCGGGAATCAGATATTCCTGAGGGTCATCAATTTCGGCATGTACATGAACCGCCTTTGGCTCTTTCTCAAACTTCTTACCTACCGAATAAATGCTTGCCACTAGTTCTTCGTCCGGTGCCGACTCAACAGTAAACGAAATTTGTTGTCCTTTTTTTAATTGATGCACGTCTTTTTCATAAACCATGAAATCAGCATGTATATGTTCAATGTTTATTATCTCAAATAAGGTAGCCTGTGGATCTACATATTGTCCGATCTGAATTCCAACATCTTCAACATATCCTTCGATAGGAGTGACAACAGGGATTCTTTCATAGATCGTACCATTCCGGATTTCCTCAGCATTCAAATTTAACTGCCTTAAACGAGCTTCAGACCCCATCACTTCAGCTCGAGTGGCTTCATATTCAGCTTCGGTTTGTTGGAACTGCTGCCCAGACCCAATTTCTTCATCGAATAATCTTTTTTGTCGTTGGTATTCTCTTTCTAAATAATTCATCTGTCTCCAACTACGTACATATTCCGTTTGTACCTGGATAAGATTGGGGTGAGAGAGATAAGCAAGTACCTGGTTCTGAGTTACGAAATCACCTTCAATTACTTCAATCGAAACAATATTGGCTCCTAATACCGAAGTTACGGTCGCTTCGTGTTGAGGAGGCACCTCGAGTTGCCCATTGACCCTAACGGTATTTGATAATGATCTTTTTTGAAGTGTATCTAATTCAATTCCCAGTGCATTAAACTTTAATTCTGAAAGATGAACAGTGGATTCTTCCTCGCTTTCTACCTCAGAGGTATGTTCGAACGCAACATCTGTTAGCTCTTCTAATTCTCCTTGCGAGCATGCCGCAGTAATTAGAAAAAACACGCTAAAAAGTGATAAATAAATGTGCTCTGTTTTCATAATGATTATTCCTGATTAATTAATTTCTTGATGATTGTGAGTAGTATTGAAGGATATAGCGACTATCCAATAAGTCACCGAAGGCATCCCAGGCTTTCAGTTCAATATTGAGAGCGTCTCTTAGATTTTGCAAAAACATGATATAATCAATTGCTCCTTCTTGGTACGCGGTAATTGCTGCACTTTGTTGTTCCTCTGCCAGAGGTAATGCCTCTTGCTTGTAATAGGTCCAGGAGTTATTCCATTTGATGTAATTCTCTTTAGCTTGAGAGTACATGCTCCAAAAAGTTCTTTCAGCTTCTTCAAATTGATTTCGGTTAATCTTTGTATGAATCTGTGAGGATTGAGTTTTTCCAAGTTGTGACCAAAAAAACAATGGAACCCGGATACCAACTTCATAGCTGTAAAATCCAGTTTGACCAGAAATTTCCTGTGCAGAATAACTTGCTTCAAGACGAGGTAGAAAGGCACTTTTAATGCTCTTAGATTTTGCTTCTGAAACCTCGATATTTTGCTCTGCTTTTCTCAAAAATGGATGCATACCAGAACTATCGAATTGGCTTACAGATATATCAAGCAACTCTCTGCTCAGATCTTCCGTTGTGTACAGCATGTCTCCGTTAAACCATTGATTAAATGCTGACACCGCAGCCCGATAATCCTGCCTTGCTTGATCGGTCTGGATTTTCATATCATTCGCCTGATTGACCAGAGACAAATACTCCAGTTTTGAACTAGCCTCTGTTTCCAATCGTAGTTCTGCGGCTCTTGTAATCTCTGAGTATTGAGCATATAGCTTATCCAACAACTCAAATTTTTGCAGAGCTGTATATACTTCCGCCCAGCTTCGTTGAACCTGTAGCCGGATTTGAGCTTTGGCAAGTTCCAGGTTGTCCTCAGCCAATTGCTGCTTAGCTCTTTGTAAGTTTATCCTAGATGGAATCCCAAATAGGTCAAATTCCTGAGAAATTCCGAACCTTGTATTAATTCCATCATTGCCATTTCCCACTTCTTCTTTACCGGTAAATATCCCGGTTTCTCCAAAGTCCCAAGCTGATTTTTTTAGGGCTTTTTCACTTTCAATACTAAGTTCCGCTGCTACTATAGCTGGATAGTTTTCTAGTGCCTTGCTAACAGCTTGTTCTACGGTTAATGGTATTAAACTTTGAGTATTTAACTCCTGAGCCTGTAGATTTCCAGAGAATAAAAAGGTACCACCTAGAATCAATACAATAGAACTTACAGTTGCTGCTTTTCTATTCCGCCGTTTCTCCTGCCATCTTTCTTCAATGGCATAAAGAACGGGAAGTATAACTAGTGAAAGTAGCGTAGCGGAAATAAGCCCACCGATTACTACCGTTGCTAACGGGCGTTGTACTTCGGCTCCGGCGGATGCTGAAAAAGCCATTGGAGTAAAGCCCATAATGGCAGCTGTTGCTGTAAGTAAAATAGGTCTTAGTCGCTCTTGCGTACCTGCCAAAATTCGTTCTTTCAAGTCAGCAACCCCTTCTTCTTTTAATGAATTAAATCTGCTAATAAGCACAAGCCCATTTAGTACTGCTACTCCAAAAAGTACAATGAAACCAACTCCGGCAGAGATGCTGAACGACATTCCTCTCAGCTCCATAAAGAAAACTCCCCCGATTGCTGCCAGTGGAATGGCCAGGTAGATCATGACCGATTGTGCGAAAGAGTTGAGGGCAAAATAAAGCAGTACAAAGATCAGAAAGAGTGCAATAGGTACTACAATGCCAAGCCGACTTTTTGCCCGTTGCAGATTTTCGAATTCTCCACCATAGGTGATATAATATCCCGGAGGTAAGGAAAGTTCGGCATCAAGCCTGTCCTGAATTTCAGAAACCAAAGACTCAACATCACGACCACGAGCATTTACGCCAACATAGGTTCTACGGAACGTATTGTCCCGAGATATCTGCATTGGTCCGGGCTGGTAACTTATATCAGCAACTTCTTTGATAGGAACCTGTGTGCCATTCTCAAGGTCGATGTATAGGTTTTGAAGATCTTCAATTCCAGTTCTGAACGTTTCATCAAAACGAACCACCAGATCGAAACGTTTTTCACCTTCGAACACAACTCCGGCTACACCTCCGGCAAAAGCAGTACTAACGTAATCGTTTAGTTTTTCAATAGTAAGACCGTATTGTGCTACTTTATCACGATTATACTGAACCGTTATCTGAGGTAGCCCGGATATTCTTTCGGGACTTACATCCCCAACTCCGGGAACCATTTGAATGATCGAAGCCATTTCATTCACTTTTTGGGAAAGTATTTCTAAGTCTTCCCCATACAGTTTAACCGCAATATCCTCCCTTACGCCTTCCAATAGCTCATTAAACCGAAGTTCAACTGGTTGAGTAAATACCAGATTCACTCCTACGAGAGATTCATCAAGTGTAGCTTTAATTTTATCGATAAGCTCATCTTTAGAATCAGCCGAAACCCAACTGTCTTTATCTTTATTTAGTATGATGTACATATCTGCAATATCAAATGGCATTGGGTCAGTAGGGATATCTGCAACACCAATACGAGCAGTAACGGTTTCTACTTCCGGGAACTCATTAAGAAGTATTCTCTCAATTTTTTTGGATACTTCAATCGATTCTGTAAGACCGCTACCTGGCCTTATCAGAGCTTGCATTGCAATATCACCTTCATCTAGTTGTGGAATGAACTCTCCACCCATTCTCGTAAAAGTAAAAATAGCAGCAGCAAAAAGGATCACTGCCAGCCCAATAACCAATGCTTTTCGGTTCAGAGACTGTATAATTACCGGACGGTAAACTTTTTGGATATGTTCTATAATCTTATTGCTGAATCGGTCTAGCGCACCTTCAATTCTTACAAACCAATTGGATTTGTTATTTGATGGTCGCATAACTACTGCCGAGATCATAGGTACATAGGTAAGGCAGAGAATAATGGCACCGAGCACTGCAAATCCGAAGGTAAAGGCCATTGGGCGAAACATTTTTCCTTCCACTCCTTCAAGAAAAAGAATGGGAGTAAATACAATGAGAATAATTAATTGCCCAAAGAACGCAGCGTTCATCATCGTGCTACTGGCTTTATAAGAGATTTCGTCCATCTGCACTTTATTGAATGTGTGCTTTCCAGATTTTACCCTCTTTTGTATTTCATGAACTATGCCCTCCACAATGATTACTGCACCATCTACGATGATACCAAAGTCGATGGCTCCAAGGCTCATAAGATTTGCCCAAACTCCAGTAGCCTTCATCAAAATAAAGGCGAATAACAAAGATAAGGGAATCAAGGAAGCTGTTATTAATCCCCCTCTCAGGCTACCAAGCAGTAATACTAATACGAATACGACTATTAATGCACCCTCGATCAAGTTTTTAGAAACCGTACTCGTAGTTCTCCCGATCAATTCACTTCGGTCAATGATGGGTTCTATGTGTAATCCTTCGGGCAATGAGTTTTGTATCTCAGCAATACGATCACGAACCCTGTTCACTGTAGCATTGGGGTTTGAACCTTTCAGCATCATGATTATTCCACCGACCGCTTCTTCTCCGTCTTGTGTAAAGGCTCCATAGCGGGTCTGAGTACCAAATTTTACTTCGGCGACAACATCATTAATTGTAATGGGCAAGCCCCCTTCATTTTTAACCACGATATTTCTTATGTCATCGAGCGTTCGTATAAGCCCTTCTCCACGAATAAAATTAGCCATACGATTTTTCTCAATGTATGCGCCGCCAGTATTTGTGTTATTCTCTGCAAGAGCTTCATACACTTCCGAGATCGTAATACCCATTGCATTGAGTTTCTCTGGATTGAGTGAGACTTCGTACTGCTTAATGCCTCCCCCAAATGAGTTTACCTCTACGACTCCTTCCAGCATCACCATCTGTCTTTTTATGATCCAGTCCTGGATGGTTCTGAGTTCGTTTGGGGTATATTCTGACTGAAATTCTGGATCTACTTTTATTGAATACTCATAGATCTGACCCAATCCACTGGAAATGGGACCCATTTCGGGGCTTCCAAACTTATCGGGAATAGTTTCACCCAGTTCGTTTAGTTTTTCTTGCACAAGCTGTCGGGGTAGATAGGTCCCCATATCATCTTCAAAAACGATAGTAACTACAGAAAGACCGAAACGGGAAATAGAACGTATTTCGGTGACCCCCGGTAAGTTTCCCATTGCAAGTTCAACGGGATACGTCACAAATTGCTCGATGTCTTCGGTACCTAGGTTTTCAGATACTGTAATTACCTGAACCTGATTATTTGTTATGTCGGGTACGGAACCGAGGTTAATGGTCAGCATAGAATAAATGCCAACACCAATTAAGGTTAGGACAAACAAGCTGATGATAAACTTGTTCCTAACGGAAAACGAAATAATTTTATTGATCATAAAAGGGTAGTACTTTTTTTTGCAAAGCCACTTGTTCTATGCCATGCAGAAAAGTGCGCATAGAAAACCATTGGCTTCATTAAATTTTAAATGTGCATCAAGAAGATGCTTGAGAGCTCAAAGAAAGGAGTAAGAGCTAATTTTGTAGTACTACTGTTTTTAAAGAAAGGGCAGATTGATACGTTGCATTGGAAGGAGTGAACGAATGCGTTTGTTCGAATGCTGAGTTGGAGAGATAAGAATTAACTTGATTATTTTGTAATAATAAAGACTCTAGAGCAGAGTTTTGATAAAACCGATTTGTGCGGTTATCCTTAATACAAGTTTCAGCAATTTCTACATCATAATGATCTGGAGAATCATTATGATATTCTACACCTTCATGCTCGTGATGATTTGTCTCTGTATGTAAGATATGTTCACTCGAAATGCTTATTGGGAGATCACATTTGGTTTCAATATTAACCGAACCATCCGATTCATAGCAGTAAATTAGGTATTCACCTAATCCATGAACACTAAATGTGTGCCATCCTGTTGCCAGCAATATTAATGCTGAAATGATTTTCTTCGCTATTTTATATCTTTTCGATTGCATTGGATATGCTACCAATATAATGCTACTAAGAATGCAATCCTTACACTTTAATGTTTAAATGTTATCGGATTTTGTATGTCAGTAATAATGCTATTGAACTTTCCCAGAAGCTATTTTTACTAAAATTTCATTATGTCATCAAAAAATATATTTCGTATCTTTGGAGTCTTCTCAGGAAATTATCTGAGGTTTGACTTATTGACTGTGGAATTCCCAAATTTCCCTTTGTTCCCATCTAGTGGGTACATTTGAGGGTACAAAATTTAGAAAACCTTAAAAAACAATATGCACCCGTAGCTCAACTGGATAGAGTACCTGACTACGAATCAGGCGGTTAGAAGTTCGAATCTTCTCGGGTGTACACCTAAATAAGCCTCGTCGAAATTCACATTCGGCGGGGCTTTTTTTATACCCCATTCTCAGGTGGTTAGAATAATTTTGGGGCAACAATGGGGCAACAGAATTGAATGGCTTTTTTAGCTAACACTCTTGTTACAGATTTCAATTCTGTAACGCCAGTCCGGAGACTGCCTACCGGCAGAGGAAGGCTTCCAAATTGCATCACGAAAGTGGATTACGTGTCGAGGGTAAATGTAAGTCTGGAGACTTACTTGGCTAAACTTTTAAGTCACAGACTTAAAAGATCTTGGGTTAATCAGGTTAGAATGGAAGCTCAGCGAACATAAAACACTGCTAATCAGTATTCTATGTATGATTTTTCATTCACTATTTATTATATTTTAGTATAATGCATGATAAATCATGCGCATTGTAATTAACTCTAATTTCGATTAACTTGAATGAGATTTCATTCATTAATGGTGTAAATATTGTGTTATGACTGATAATTCATTCAAAAATTGGGATTCCATGAGTGACAAAGCTCTTGCTGAGCATATCGGTGCATTTATCAAGCATCATCGCATGGAGCAGGACAAGACGCAGAACGTTTTAGCTACAGAAGCTGGAATCAGTCGTTCTACTTTAAGTCTGCTCGAACGCGGAGAAACCGTAAACCTCTCTACATTGATTCGAGTGCTCCGAGTACTGGACCAGTTACAGGTGATGAATTCTTTTACCATTCAGGAAACTATCAGCCCCTTGGCTTTAGCCAGAATTGAAAAGAAAAAGCGGAAAAGAGCTACCGGGAAAAGTCATGATTCTATCACTGAAACAGATTGGTAAATCATGAGCATCAAAGTAGCAGAAGTGCACATTTGGGGAAGATTAGCAGGTGCGGTAGCCTGGGATGAACGTACGGGGTATGCCAGCTTTGAATATGATCCCGAGTTTAGAAATTTGGGCTGGGAGCTCGCTCCTTTAAAAATGCCGGTGAATTCACCCAAGGATATATTCTCATTTCCGGAACTTCGAAAAGACAGAAATGACAGTTACGATGCTTTTAAAGGGTTGCCGGGACTGCTGGCCGATGCTCTTCCGGATAACTATGGAAATCAGCTTATCAATCTATGGCTGGCGCAGCAAGGTCGTCCCCAAGACAGTATGAATCCGGTGGAAATGTTATGCTTTATCGGGACTCGTGGAATGGGAGCCTTAGAATTTAAACCCACGGTTCTAAAAGAGAATGTACATACCTTTTCTGTAGAGATAGATAGTTTGGTAAGCATGGCTCAAAAGATGCTCTACCAACGGGAGGGATTTGCTACGAATCTGCAAAAGGATGAAGAAAAAGCCGTTTCTGAGATACTGAAAATCGGGACTTCAGCCGGTGGTGCACGACCAAAGGCGGTTATAGCTTGGAATGAAAAAACCGGGGAAGTAAAATCCGGGCAAACCAAAGCCCCTAAAGGCTTCGAACACTGGCTCATCAAGTTGGATGGAGTAAGCGATGTTCAACTGGGAGCAACCAAAGGCTATGGCCGGGTAGAATTGGCCTACTACAATATGGCAACAGATTGTGGGATCACTATGATGCCGTGTACCCTTTTGGAAGAATATGGGCGCGCTCATTTTATGACCAAGCGTTTCGACCGTGAAACAGGGTACATCAAACATCATGTACAAACTTTCTGCGGGCTAAAGCACTTCGATTATAATCAGGTGACAAGTTTCAGTTATGAACAGCTGTTCCAATGCATGAGGGAGCTCAAACTCACTTATAAAGATGCTGAACAGATGTTTCGCAGAATGGTTTTCAATGTGATTGCCCGTAATTGCGATGATCACACCAAGAACTTTTCCTTTATGCTAAAGAAAGGCGAAAAATGGGATTTAGCTCCGGCTTATGATCTTTGCCACGCCTATCGCCCGGGAAGTCAATGGGTGAGCCAACATGCCCTCAGTATTAACGGTAAGCGAAAAGATATTACGAGAAAAGATCTGCTATCTGTGGGCGCAAGCATTTCCATGAAAAGTAAAAAAGCGGCTGAAATTATTGACGAGATCAATGAAATAGTACATAACTGGAAAACCTATGCAGACCAAGTAAAGATTGATCCCCTACTTCGAGATGAAATCCAACACACTTTGTTAGATCTGGCGAAATAATTACTGGCTCTTTAGGGAGATTTGTGACGATTAGTACATACCACAAAAATATAGAATCACGGATTAAGCGGATTTAGGGATTACGCGGAGTTCTTATCTGTGGAATCTGTTAATCCTTTAAATCTGTGATTCAGAATTAGAATGGAAGCTGGAGACTTACTTAGCTAAACTTTTAAGTCAAAGACCTGTTTGCCGACAGGCAGGCTTAAAAGATCTTGGGGAATTCTTCGTCATTTTATCTTTTTGGAGCTCTTTTCTTAGTACTGATCTCGGCGTCCTGGAGTTTTCTTCCAAGCTCATCATCTTTGGCTAGTAATAGAAAATCTTTCTCTAAGCCCAGCACTCTTAATACATTAATTAAATGCCCCATGCTTACGCCGGCATCTCCTTTTTCCAATCTCACAAGCGTTGAACGACCTATTCCTGCACGCTCTGCTACTTGTTCGCTGCTAAGTTTTCTTCTGAGCCTTGCCAATTTGATTTGTTCACCAACAGATGTAAGTATTCGTTCAATCTTTGGTAATAAAGTTGCACTTTTTTTTGCCATAATGAGTCATTAATAAACCAAACATACAACTATTTGTATCATTAATAAAACATTGTGATTATAACAAATCAAAATGAGAATGCTTTATTTACACCCAATTATCATGTGATGGAAAGATTCACTCTTTTTCGTTCCACTCAGACTAGAACATACCTCTCACAATGCAGAAGCACGGATTACGCGGATTTAAGAATTATGCAGAGTTCTTAAACGCAGAATCTGTTATTCAGGTTTAGAATGGAAGCTGGAGCCTACCTTTGCCGGCAGGCAGGCTTCCAAAATGCATCACGAAGGCGGACCTTCGTGACGAGTGGAAATGTAAGTCTTGAGATTTACTAAGAGATAGGACTAGTTCATCTAATAGTCTCTCAGAAAATCTCTTTTCTGCTCATTTTTAATCCACTTTCTTAAACCACTTATACGATCGTCTAAATAGTTACGATGTTCTATAAAATCTAGTCCCTCCATTAAATCCTTAATTTCTTTAAGGAAATCGATTCTTCCTTGATACATTGGAACAGCGCTACCACTCCAACTCCATCCAGAAGGCTCTATCGGTAAGTACTTAAAAGCATCAAAAGACACATTATTTAACAAGAAAGTACTAATATGATTTTTTCTTCTTTCTATTGAAAATTCCGTTATTGCATCAAATAATATAGTCATGTAATCCACATCTAGAGCAGATTTTTGTATTTCTTGGGTGATGAATATGTCCTGTCTTTTCTCTTTAGTTATTTGATCCTTATCATTTTTAACTATTTTAAAAAAATATTTGAGAATTCTATCCACCCTATTGGGCGTATCTCTTTCTCTTAAAAAATGGCTCACCTTCTTCATTCTCTCATGATAGTCATCGTATAACCATAGGAATGTAAAATTCCCATTTTCCAAAGTTGTTATGATTTTCGATTCATCAATTAAGAATTCTAAATACTCAAATAAGAAAGAATTATCGTACTCATAAAGCTTTTTGAAAGATGTGAAATCATAATCATGACTATCCTTAGCCTTTACAATTTTAAAATACACTTCCTTTAAAATGTGAAACCTTCCATCAAATAGTTCTAATAATCTTTTATTTAGCTCTGAATACTTGTTGAAAATAATTGAATAAATAAATGCAAAATTCACATCACCATTTCTATCCCTCTCTAGTAATATGCTAACTATTTCTGCAACAGCTCCTTTAAAAACTCTTTCATATTTTAAGACAAAATCCAGATGACTATAAAGATCATTTATTGGAGAGTTTCTATACAAATCACAGAGTAGGGCAAAGTGATCTTTTGTAATCTCTTCTTTATACGCACTTGCTAGAATCCCCATTAGCAACGAATTTTCGAAATCGCTCTTTAAAGAGTATGCATATTCAAGAGTTTTGTCTACCCCTTGTTTTTTACTTAAATCTGACAATATATAAGGCAAGTTGAATTCTAGAGGATTCCCATGAGTCAAACAATATTTCATAACTAGTAAATAACTCTCTAAATCCTTTTCCAAAAGATCATTAAATACATATCCAATAGAGCTCCTCAAAGTGTAATCTCTTTCTGTGTTTACTTGAAGTAATACCCTCGCTTCTTCGATGAAGCTCAAATAATCATCTACAGAGTATGTTTCGAAGTAGTCATGAATATTTTGTAAGTGTAGTACACTACGTTCTTCATATTTAATATCACTGTCGGGATCAAAAAACATAAGCTCAATGAATTCTCTTTTCGAATTATTATAGCTTAATTCAATTTCTGATGAAAAATCTATTGAGTGTTCTTTCAAGAACCTTATATAATTTGAAACAAAATAAACATGTCCTATATCATCAGAAGACAAATTATCATTTATAAATGAATGAATATATTGAGAGTCAAAACTGAGAATTTCTTTTGAAGGATTGTATAATCCATTTGATGAATACCCCTTAATTACATTGAATACTAATTGTGAAAATTCTTCTCCTTCTTTATAGAGAGTCATCAATCGTTCCCAAACTTTACCTCGAAGCGATTCTAACTTTTCTGTTTGATAAAGCTCAAAATTTATTAATGAGATTGAATTCCCTCTAGAATTTTTGGTACTAGAAAATGAAGTCTTTAAAAATGATTTTGAGAGTTTAATAAATAGTAATCTAAAATTATGATCCCCATTTTTACAGACCTTCCAAAGCTCATTCATTAATATCTCTTGATAGACATACCCATATTTAAATGAATCATATTCAAAAGAAAACCCTTCATTAAATATCTTAAATACCCTCCCTATATAGTTAAAATTCTTTTTCAAGATCATAATTAGAAGTTGAACAGCAGACCTATAGTGTCCTATTTCAGTTCTCTTGAACCCAGAGAGAATGCTTAAAATGGTATTCTTTTCTGTGCTTCCAACAGCTATGATTTCATCATATTTTTTTGCCATCGACTCTACTTCTTCTATTTCATCTACGATCTTTTTTATCAGTAGAAGCGTTTTATCTATCCTTAAAAACCAAAAAAAATCAAGTAACTCAATAAGCTCATTTTGACTTCCCTGTTCGGTGAATTCCTTTATTTTTTCTTCTAAACTAGGATGAATAACCTTTTTTAAAGTTTCGAATTCAAAGGAACTAAAAATGGGGTTTAAAGCATCAACAAATTTGCTTCGATACTCTGGATAATAGGATTCAAGTAAATCTCCAAATGATAAAACCTTTTCCTTAAAACAAGCTAAATAGAGTATATATGTTGATATAATCTGATCTGATACTTTCACTACCTCATCTTCATAGATGTCAACTAATTCCATGCTATGAAGCTTATTTGAAACCCTAATTATACTCTCTTTATCTAGCTGAATAGATTTCCTAAGAGACTCCATCAGAGTGTCATTTTTAAAATCAATAGCCCGAAAAAAGCTGATTGTTCCTGCTATCTTTAAATACTCAGGATTCTTTAACTCCTTAAATTCACCCTCTATTGATTCATAGTATTTACTATATAGATCGCTTACATCACTTAGACTTAACAAGGACTGAGATTGAACAGCAATCTTACCTGCCATCATTGCTAGTCTAGGATTCCCATCCGCTATTTCATTTATCCGATTTAGATACTCTTGATTAGTAATATCATATTCATTCCCTAATAATTCATTTATTTGAGCCTCCTCCAGTTTTATAATCTCTATGCGACTTATGCTTTCTAACTTTTGAATACTACCTTCAATTTGATTACGAGCATAATCTCTAACCGTTGCTACTATTTTTAAATTGAAACCCTCTTTAACTTCAGATAAATATTGTATGACATAATCAAATCTTGAAATTCTATTTGCATCATCCACCAGTAAAATAATATTTGATGACTCTGACATTAATATATGTAGATCATTGAATAAGTCTTGATCAAACCTGTTAAAGATATAATAATCATCAAATTCATTTTTTTCTTCTACAAACTTCCCAACCGCTTCGATCGCTATCCTAGTCTTTCCCGTGCCTTGACCACCAGAAATTATAACTAAGTTTGAAAACTCTAAGTCACTAACAATTTTTGAGATTTCCTTCTCTCTTCCTACAACTTTTGTCTTTAATGATGTAACAAATGAATTATTTGTATATGAACTTATGAACTCATCTTTCTTTAGTATTTGCCCTGTATCTACCTCAATATTTAAATGGTCTTTTGCTAGACCTTTGTACTTCTCTTTTAGATCATATGCAATTTGATCAATCCCAAATTGATTGAAGTTAACCTTCTTCACTTTACACATTTCAGTTAATACTGCTAATTCATTTGCCTTCAACTGACCTGTATGACAAAGAACTATCTCATCTATCTCTTCAACCTTTAATCCTGTTTTAGATTCATCTAGACATTTCTCTATATCCTCTTCTAGCTTTTTTAATAGGCTTCCATTAATGTCCGCTTGTGTAGTGTATTCTTTAAATACGTACCCCTTTCCTTGAGCTTTGGAATAAGAATCAGGAGTCCCTTTTCGCACCTTATTTGAACCAACAGCGGAACCTAATGCTGTCAAATTTTTGTACCCCAGCTTATATAAATAATCGTCAGCCAGTTTCTGAAATTGACCACCATTTAAAGCTAGAATCTCTTTTTGTATTCGATTTATTAAAGGCATTATTCGCGCAGAATTTGTATCTATAAACTACTTATACTAATGACTATATCTAATAAAATGCCAAATCAAATTCTACTAGATAATTGGACTTTACAGGAAATCTCTCATTTAAATCAATTAGGACTTTCAACTCAGAGTTCAGACAAAATAGTAATAGATAAAATGGCAGATACACATCATTTTGAAAAACTCACTCATGGCTTCGTTCAATTATATTCACTGTTTAGTTTTCTTCAAAATATTGTATTGAGAGAGACCATCATTACTGATGCCAAATTTGCATATGTTTGGAAGGATTGTAAATCTTTATTGCAATTAGAGTCTTATGGCCTTATTAAAATCCATGCTTTTCAAGAAGAGAAGTTTCTTGAGGTTCGAAAAGCTATAGTTGAACAGTTGTGTATAACTTCTAGCATAAGAAAAATACAACGATTAAATGAGGAAGAATGGGAAACGAATGAAGCATTAATCGATAAATTTATGTCTGCAATTATCTGGGGAGGCGCCGGAATGTTAGCTAGAGGGCATGTATATGAAACATTCTATTTACCACATCCACTTCGTGGATATGCTTTTCAACAATCTCCGATTGCAAAAAGAGACGCCTTTACTGAAACACTCAGCTTTATTTCATCAAATCAAACCAAGTTATTATACTTTGACTGTAGCACTTCAAGTGCGATTAAAGCTAGATTTTCCCTTCCACCCTTGATTTCCCAGATAATTGAAGAGTCTAATAATTTTGATGATTTATTCAGTGTTGCCTTACAACTAAGGGAACGTTATTCAGATTTAAGACTTTGGCTAAAAACTTTTCAAGAATCGTTAGATACTGAAAACAGTAAGGGTATTTCAAAGCATATCAAAACACTTCAATCAGTTCAAAAATACATAGAGGACAAATATAGCCCTGACAAGTATGGGAAACTTGACTTAAGCTTTGACTTCTTAAGTTTAAGTCCTAGTATTTCTGTTGGTGCCCCAATCAACAAACTTATAAATAGAGTCGGAATTCGCTCAACAATTAACGATTTAATCCTAACAAACACCGGATATTCATCTATTAAGAAACTTCTGAAACTCTTAGATGAAGAGCATTCTGAACTTGGCAAAAAAGTTTACGATGAAGTAATTCAAAATTTTTCAAGTTAATTACTGCATTCACCTTCTTTCCAGTTTTTTTATTGGATATCCACGATTCACCCCCAAAATACTACTTACTCGAAAATCTCAGTGTAAAAACGGTACCGGATTCAGAATCGGGATGGGTGAAGGTGTATTCGGCTTCGAGTTGTTGCGAGAGGATGTCGATAAGGCGAAGACCGAGTGAATTCCCCGATTTCAATTCCGTTTCTGAAAAGCCCACGCCATTGTCTTCTATTTCGAGTGTTACTTGGGCGTCGGGTTTTTGCTCTAATCGAATAGAGATTTCTCCTTGCTCGCCATGCGTAAAGGCATGTTTATAAATATTGGTGAGCACTTCGTTAACAATCAGCGAAGCAGGCAATGCTTTCACTACATCCAGCGATACTTTATCTAGCTTCAAGTACAGCTTGACTGCATTATCCGGGTCGAAAGTTTTGGAAAGCTGCTCGCATAATTTGCGAATATTATCAGCAAAAACGAGAGAAGAAAATGACTCCGTTTTATACAACAGCTCATGCACGGCCGCAATAGTTTGTATCCTGTTGATACTGTTCGTGAGCTCTTCTTTCAGTTCCTGATTGGTGGAAGATTGCGACTGCAACTGCATCACCCCGGAAACAACCGCGAGGTTATTTTTAACTCTGTGATGGATTTCAGCCAGTAAGGTTTCTTTTTCCACCAACGAATCTTTAAGACTCCGTTCGTGCCTAAGTCGACTCAATCCTGATCCAAAAATATTGGCCGAAGTACGCAGAGCTTCTACTTCAATTTCGCTCCACTCAACGTCGTCCTTGCATTGATCGAAGCCAATAAAACCCCACCAGTCATCACCTACAAAAATCGGCAATATTAAAATGGACGTGATTTCCTGTGCTTTAAGCACTTCTTGTTCTTCTTCCGGGAATGAGTCCACACTTCCCGAGAGCATTCCACCGGTCGATAACACCTGATGCCAGCGTTCAAAACCTAATTGCTCAAAGGGTGCATCTTGTAAATCGGGGTTGTCGATTTGAGGTTCAACTTCGTCGGAGCACCATTCATATCGTTGGCTGGCAAAGAGCGATTCTTCTTTCGTGTACACTTCAAAAATATAGGCTCGGCTGGCGTTTGATGCTTCACCAAAGGCTTCCAGCATTTCTGCCAAATTTTGCTCATTCAGGTCTTTCAACAACACATTCGCCGAAAAGCTAACAGCGTTTAAGATACTGTCGCGATGTAAAAGTGCTGCCTCGGCTTTTTTCCGTTCATCAATTACAATATGCGCGCCCGACATAATGAGTGGGTTTCCATCTTCATCCCATTTCGAAATCGCTCCTCTATCAAGCACCCAAATCCAGTTCCCATTTTTGTGCTTCAATCGGTGCTCATGCTCATACTCCGAAATCTCTTTGTTCATCAATTTCTCGGCCAATTGAATAGCAAGTTCACCATCTTCGGGATGAACCAACTCCTTCCACTTATTCACCGACATGGGCATTAATTCTTCTACCGTATAGCCCAAATTATTACAAAACACTTCATTCCAGGTCGACTCTCCGGTTTGCACATTCCAAACCCATGTTCCGAGGTTAGTACCCTTGATAATAGATTTGAGCCGTAGAATTTGTTCTCTCAGATCTTCCATCTTTGTTTCATGGAATTTTAATTAAACATGCTAAACTGATGGTGGTCATACTTTTTTATTATCGCTCTCACCGTAAACACCTTAACTGTTAAGCACTCGTAATTATACCATTTGAGATTAGATTTTCCATCCTTTTCAAGGATTTAATAAAACTGAACGTTGAATACGTGATTTATACTACTGCAGAGGTGATATATGCCGACTCATCTTTTGTGAATACGAAACTAAAAGTACTCCCAATTGTATTTTTGTACTTCAATTCACTATCCAGCTGAGCCACAAATTGATGCACTAATAACATTCCCAACGAGTCGGAATATTCCAGATTAATATCTTTAGGCAAGCCAATGCCGTCATCCTGTACTTTAACAAAGATTTCGCTCCCCTGATCTATGATACAAATATCAATAGTGCCTCTTTTAAACCCTTTAAATGCATGTTTGTAGGCGTTCGAAAGTAACTCGTTGATCGTTAATGCACATGGTATCGCCTGATTCATATTCAGGTTAATCTTATCACAGCTTATTACTAAATCGATATTTTTATCGCCGGGGCAATAGGTGTTTGATATCTCGTTAGCCAGAACTTTAATGTAATCTTCCATATTAATAGAAGAAAAATCCTGCGATTTGTACAACTGTTCGTGGATGTATCCCATCGATTTAATACGCAGGATATTCTCATCGAGCACTCTTTTTACCCCATCATTATGGTTTCCTTTCATCATCTCTAACTGAAGAAATCCTGAAACCACAGCCAGATTGTTTTTCACCCGGTGATGGATCTCGTTTAACAACACTGTTTTTTCTTTAAGGGATGTATTGATCTCGTACGTGTGCTGTTCGATTTTTTTGCGAAGACTGTAATTCCATGCAACTACCCCAATTACAAGGCCTACAAAGCCAAAAGCGATGAAAATAAATACATTCGTAGGTATACCTATAACATAAATTTCTTTCGGATATCGGGGATATATTTGAATTAAGCCTTCAGCATTGTTTGCATTATCGAATCTGGAAATGACACCGGTTATACTTAATCGTTCTCCGATACTGTATCTATCAAAATTGAAGCCAAAATTGTTGACCTGATATTGCCGCAGATACACATTAAACTCTTTGGATTTTCCGCTAACCGACGACACCTTCAGCCGAATGGATCCGCTATCCAGATATTCTTTAGATAACAGAATAAATTCGCCGGCCACAACAGTTCCCAGATAGTCGTCAAGGTTGTTGTGTATAAGAGCTAAATTTGCTGCTGGCGGACTTTTTGGTTCCGAGTATATGACGACAATATCTTCTACGATAATTTCGGGCATACCTCTGAATTTAAAAACTCTGCCTTTTACCACAAGGCTATCTCCCAGGCCAAAGTTGTAAATCGGATCTTGAGAATAGATAAGAACTCCCCCGGTTTTGTCCTGAACATAGCTGTTCAAATACTTATCGCTAATCATGTGAGAAGCGAAATTACTTCTACCGGCAATTACCACCATTTCATTCATACGGTCATATACACCGTTGCTGTCAGCATCTATAAATGCCTCTTCGATTGAAATGATTGAGTTGTTATTTAACTCTTTAGTTGGCTGAATCTCTTGATCTGCGAAGGCAGTTGAAACTGATAAGACCGTCGCACTAAGAATCAGCAAGAAACGCTCCATTGAAAAATCCTCTCGTGAATATAATTCGTACCTCTATTATCGACCCATTTGATGTATTCTAAATCAAAAACAGGTATTAATAAGAGCGCACAAAGCTATTCATGAATCGTGAAAAATAAAAACCCCGTAGCCTTTAGGTTACGGGGTTCATTAATAAGCTGGTAATACTAGGCTTACTGCTCAATAGGCGGAGCACCAATTGTGGTTAATCGGCGCTCGAATTGAGCAAAGCGATTGGCAATTGCGTTCAGTCCGCCTTTCATGGCGTCGAATTCCTTATTACCAATTTCAATCATTTGCTTATGCATACCGGTTGGACCGTATAAACTGGTCATCATCGCACGCATACCTACAAACATACGTTCGGATGGTGATGGTGGATTACGCTCGCCAATTTCGTTTTTGGCTTCGCTTCCATCTAACTTTTCCTTGAGCTCCAGTAGATCCATGTGGGTATCGTGCAAGCGTTTTTCAAGGGCTACATCTTCCTGATCTGCTCTGCTATAAGCAGTTTGCATAGCTTTAATGCGGTCGATGTGCTCTTCAACGGTATTCTCAAACGCTGTAATTGCTTGTTGTAACTCAATCACATTGTTTTGGAAAGCCACCATTTCGTCGTAATCGGCACCATCGAGTGTACCTTCACGTAACGGAACTACTTCAAACTCCATAGGCTCGCTTAAATTGGTAACCTCGCCGTTTTCTACTTTCGATAGCGTTGCAGTATATGTTCCGGGCACAGCCATAAAGCCTCCGCCAAACCAACCGCCTCCGCCACCGGATCGACCTAATTCAATCACGTTTTTGGACGGTAATCGCAGGTTCCAATTTACTCGGTTCATCCCTTTGCGGGCACTTCCTTTCACACGTTGCACTACGCGTCCATCCATATCTTTTATGGTGATTCGGATATAAGGCGGTGTTTCTCGCATCTCTGCGTCTAAGGCGTCCCAACCCGGGAAAGGAATATCTTCGCCTTCGTCGATGGCCTTTTCAGATTTGATACGATCCGCTTTTTTAGAAGATAATCCGTCTTTTAGATAGTAAGTAAACATTGCGCCGAAGTCGGGGTTTTCAGCCGTATAGAACGATGCGCCCGGATCAATTTCCACGCTGCGTGGCAGATACCAAAATGCATCTCGTGCCGAAATCAATGCTGCTTCCTGATTTAGCGTTGATTCACTCACAGCACGTAGCGGCGAGATATCATCCAACACAAAAAATCCGCGACCAAAAGACGCCGCAACTAAGTCGTCGTGCTGCCGCTGAATGGTGATATCGCGATATGCGATAGTTGGTGCGCCACCGTCCAGTTCAACCCATTCGTTTCCACCATCAACCGTAAAGAAAATACCGAATTCGGTGGCTGCAAAAAGCAGGTTTGGATTCACATGATCCTGCACCATTCGCCATACCAAATGTTTTTCGGGGATGTTTCCGGCGATGGAATTCCAAGAACGTCCTCGATCGGTACTTTTGATCAGGTACGGGGTAAAATCACCATATTTGTGATTATCTAAAGCCGCATACACGGTATTTGGATCGTGCAGATCCGCGCGGATATCATTCACAAAGGCTGCTTCGGGGATACCACGAATCTTACCAACTTCCAGTTTTCTCCAGTTTTCGCCACCATCTTCGGTTACCTGAATGATTCCATCATCCGTTCCAACGTATATCAACCCTTCAACCAACGGTGATTCGCCCAGCGACGAAATGGTGTTGTAATTCGACATCGCGTTAACATCCCAGGCATTATCCCAGCTTTGCTGACGCCCCATAATAGGCAGGGTGATTCGTTCTTCATCTCGTGTTAAATCACCGGAAATTGGCGTCCAGTTATCGCCACGATCGTCAGATCTCCACACTCGGTGCGAAGCAAAATACACGCGAGTTGGACTGTGTGGACTAATTAAAATCGGTGCATCCCAATTGTAGCGCTCAAAGTCTTCGCCTTCCAGCGGTTGAGGCTGAATGAAGGTTCGATCTCCACTCACCCGATCGATTCGGTGCAATCCACCTTGCTGTGTTTCGCCATACACGATATTCGGATTACCCGGCTCGGTGGCAGTATCATGACCATCAGCAAAGAGTATGTGTTTCCAATCGGTAGTGCGAATTCCATGTGATAAATCGGTGCGCGATGGGCCTTCATGCGTTCCGTTATCCTGCGTTCCACCGTACATGTTATAAAATGGTGCTTCGTCATCCACCGCAACTTTGTAATACTGCGTGAGTGGCAAGTTTGGCATGTAGCGCCAGTTTTCGCCATGATCGAAGGTTTCGTACACACCGCCATCAGAGCCCATCAACAGGTAGTCGGGATCATCAGAACGGAAAGCCAACGCGTGATTATCGGAATGCTTATCGCGCTCGGGCAGGTTGCTGTACGTCTTCCCATGATCGTTTGAAACGATGGTTCGAACGTTCATTAAATAAATGCGGCCAAAGTGATGAGGCGAAGCATACAATTCCTGATAGTAATGTGGGCCGGTTCCACCGGAAACCATGTCCGACATTTTCTTCCAGCTTGCGCCACGATCATCCGACATAAACAAACCGCCTTTGGTTCGATCCAGCTCGATGGCTGCATACACGATGTCGGGATTTTGTGGAGAAATCGCCAATCCGATTTTACCGAGATTAGAGCCCGGAATTCCTTTTTTCAATGGCGTCCATGTGTTACCGCCATCGGTAGATTTGTGCAAACCTGAACCGGGTCCACCGCCCATATAAGCAGCTACGGTTCTATGACGTTGCCAGGTTGCTGCATACATTACATCCGCATTTCTTGGATCGAGAACTAAATCGGTTACTCCAACCCATTCGTCATCACCCAGGGTTTTTGTCCAAGTTTCGCCCCCATCGGTTGATTTGTACAATCCGCGCTCGCCGCCTTTACTCCAAAGCGGACCTTGAGCTGCCACCCAAATTACATCGGAGTTTTCGGGATGAACCACCACTTTCGAGATGTGTTCGCTGGCTTTAAGTCCCATATTTTTCCAGCTCATTCCGCCGTCTTCACTTTTGTACACACCGTCGCCAAAACCTACATGCCGGCCACCTACGTTTTCACCGGTTCCAACCCAAATGATATGCGGGTTTGATGGATCGATGGTAACACTCCCAATGGAGTACACCGGTTGATCGTCGAAAATAGGTTTCCAGGTTACCCCGGCGTTTTCCGTTTTCCAAACGCCACCCGAACCAACGGCAATGTACCATACATTTTCGTTGTGTGGATGGATTGCTATATCGGCGATTCGGCCGGAGGCAAAACCTGTGCTTACATTTCGTAATTCAAGTGCCCCATAATTAGTTGAAGAGATGATCGATTTATCCTGTGCAAACCCGAAAGTTGTAAAAATGCCCAGAACCATCATCAACCCCAGAAATCTGAGTTTCATCATGATTGTTTCCTTTTATTGTGGTTAGTATTTCTTATCCCTGATAATATTATAGCCAGAACTACCCCTTATTCTGAAAAAATGCAATTTTTCCCGTCGCTTTTACCTTGTTTTATATTTGATGAAGGGCAATGTATTAACAACAAATCAATACAGTAAACCAACCCATAAAATCAAAATACTGAGTACCGCTAATATGAGTAATAGCGGCCAGATGAAGCGAAGCCACGTGTTATAGTTCACGTTTACCATTGCGAGCGATGGTAACACTAAGCCTGCGGGGGTTATAAACAGCATGATTCCAAAGCCAAATTGGTAAGCATTTACAATTTCTTCGGTGGGCACTCCTATAATCTGCGAAAGTGAACTCATGATGGGCATTGAAACAACGGCTAACCCGGAAGAACTTGAGATGAAGAACCCCATCACAAAAAAGACAACAAAAAGTGCCGGAAGAAAGGCAAAACCCGACATCCCTTCTACCATTTGTACAGACTCAAACAAGATGGTATCCGAGATTTTACCGTCGTTCATAATAATAGTAACACCTCTTGCAATCCCTATGATAAAACATACACCAAGTAAATCTTTGGCCCCATTTATAAACTCTTTCATAAATGCTTGTTCACCGGTTTGTTGAAGGAAACCCATTAATATGGATGCGATCAAAAATAGCACGGTCATTTCCTCGAGCCACCAGCCCCATAATGCAACTCCGGCAATCATCACTAAAAATGTGCTGCCAAATAGTAACAACAGCAAGATGGTCTTGAGGCTGAGTGGTTCCGTTTTTTTATCAAGATGAATATGCTTAAACGGGCTACGGACATCCAATCCATGAAGTAACGATTTAGTAGGATCGGCTTTAACTTTTTGGCCATATCGAACTATATAGGTGATGCAAATAAATGTGCCTAAAATAAGCATAGCTAACCGGCTTGATAACCCGACTGTCCAATTTATTCCTGCTGCATCGGAGGCAATAATGGTAGCAAAGGGATTTACGGTACTCGCTAATGATCCCATGCTCGATCCTATATATATCACAGCTACGGGTACTAATAAATCGTAGCCGGCGGCAAGAAAAACCGGCACTAGAATTGGATAAAACGCCAGCGTTTCTTCTGCCAATCCAAAAGTTGTACCTCCTATTGCGATCAATGAGGTTACTAATACAATGAGCAGGCTTTCTCGTCCCCTAAGTTTTTGCGACAATGCTGCCACGCCTTGATCTAAGGCGCCAGAGTTATTGAATACGCCAATAAATCCACCGATAATCAAAACTAGAAGTACGATATCGATTACTGCATACATTCCTTTAATAGGCGCCATAAAAACAGCAATAATTCCCTGGGGATTTGCTTCAACTTGTCGGTAAGTTCCCGGCACAGATACTGCCCGGTTTATATCACCATTGGTAAAGGTTTCCAGTGAAATAGTGATATTGAGTTCATCGAGAGTTGCCTCGGTTGCAGGCAATGTTTCGTTACCGTTTTCTGATGAAATTTCGAACACATCCTTAGTAGCATTATACTCGAGGGAGCTGTAATTACCGGCCGGTAAAACCCAGGTGGCAATTGCAGCAAAAACAATTACTCCCATCAATACGGTGTACGGAGTTGGAAATCGAAATTTCATGAAGTTTTGTTATTGATTAACATGCCTGATATTAAGTGAGAGGAGATCGGTAAGCAATGAAAAAAATTTTCCTTGAACTAATATCATTACGATTTAAAACTATAGTTTTACAAAATATTTAAGCCTTTGTAACTGAACATTGCGGTAGATTCTTAATTCAAATCATCCACTGTAAAAGTGATCATACCTCGTCGGATTCCGCCCAAAAACCCAATGCCATTTTCGATCTGACCGGAATCCAGCATATCAAAAACGTAGTAGTCGGATTCTTCAAATTGCTCCCATTCCGGACCAAAGTGGATGTATCTGATGTAAACTTCATTGTTATCTAATTGGTGGCATTCAACTTCGGGTTTCCAAAATTCCGGAGGAACATTCGATGCACCTTCGCCGCCGATTGGTGGTGGAAATATATCAACAAGTAAATTTCGCACCGTTAGTTGCATATCCATGGTGTTAGTACCCTGAACATGATCGGGTTCATCTACACGTTCAACTTCGCCCCAATAAGTTTGACCGTCATAATTCACTCCCGCTTCCGCCAATATATATTCCGGGGCGAGCACATTATCCCAAATAAACCTCACCTTGTGAAAACAATTTTGAACAGGATCACGGCTAACGGTTAAATTTCCTACGCCCGGCATGGTAAAAGTTGAATGTACAATCTCATTGTCATTGAAATTCAGCATAAAGGTGTAAGAAACACGTGGCTGAAGATCTTCAAGCACAATAAAATTTAGGGTGTAGTTACCGTTGTAGTTGATGGTTGTATCTCTCAACCCAATAACCTTGCCGCTTTCAACTTCAGTGAGCGAAACTTGTAGATCTTCGTAACCCACCGAGGAGTCGGCTAAAAATGGGATGGTTACGTCGCGAACTCTGATCAGATTTTGTTCTTCATTCAATTCAACTGCGCCGTAAATAGAATAAGTGCCAATGGTTTCTTCGAAAGGATTAATAACTCGATTTCTATTACAGCTCACGATCGTAATAAAAACCATTGCCAACAGTAGTGTTGAAAAACGAATATTCATGGAGTAAAGAGTGAGTTTTAAACAGCCTGTAAATACAATATTTTTTCGGGATAATTATTGCCTAACACATTTATTTACTAAGCATCGAGCTTTTTTAATTGCAAACTCTCGATGCCTTTAAAGATTCCCAAAAGCAGTAACGCCCAGATTAAAATTATAGCTTCTAATACTAAAATATATGTTGGCCACGGTGGCAGAATACTGAAAAATGTAGTGCCCGGCGGTTTCCCCATCACATACAAATAATTACTACCCAACAAAATATTGATTCCGTAAATAATAGCCGCAACCACATTCAAGGCTATAATGGTACGCCCAACATCTTTTAGTTCTAGTTTCCATTTCCAAACGATTGCGGGGTAAAGTGCTAATAACACCAATCCCAAATGTACGCTCCAATAACGGATGGCATCGTAATGGAACAGCGAATAGGTAACCGATGGTGTTAAATTAGCCTGAGAAACACCTAAGACAACCCAAAAGAACGTAGTTGCCCAAACTAATCTGCTTTTCGAGGCATAAATCCAGATCATCACAAACGGGAGAAAATTACACATGTGTAACGGAATATCTCTGGTTACATCGAATGTGTTGGTGTATAGGTTGAGCGGAATTTTTGCCAGTTGCATACTTGCCATTGTTATCGCAATGGCTAGGAGTGTTCTCCGTTGTTTTTCATCCGTTTGTGTTTTCATCCATCGAATAAAAACGGTTACTCCAACTACGAAAAACGACAATACAACGAAATGCTCGGTAGTATAAGAAGTGAATAAATTGGTTGTTTCGAAAAATGAATTCATGTACAACAATGCCTGCAACGTGATCTTGAGCAGAGGATAGTACTAAATTTACTGGGTTGAAAACAAGGCGCACACCTTCAACTGGTTTTTAGCTCGTACCAGATTATGTTCCGGGTAAGATGTGGAATAGTAGACATCGCCATTCAGGTAATCGGTAATAAAACGAACACCCATGATGTACGCCATGTAAGCGCCGGCATAGTCCAGACTTTCCACTTCAACGGGTTCTAAAAGTTTATCGGTAACGGCTAAATAGCCCTCTACAAACGCTTGTTTATATTGGCTAAGAAGCTCAATCGAATCGCAATCTCTTTCATCTTCTTTTGCATTAACGGCTATCGAGCGAAGCGCATCACCTACATCAAAAAACACATACCCCGGCATTACGGTATCTAAATCAACCACCGTGCCTAAGTCGCGCTCGCCTAATAACACATTGCTCAGCTTTGTATCGTTATGCAGAATTCGTAGAGGCATATTTTTAGATTTCGCCTCTTTCAAACGGTTGCTCATTGTATCGCGTAATCGATCGATTTCTTGAAGCGATGACTCCGCGTTTTTCAGTCGATTTGCCACCGGTTTCTTTAAAGCCTCATCCAACTGTGATAAACGCACGTTGATATCATGAAAATCCGGTAGATGTGCGTTAACCTCTGAAATCGGAATTCCTTCAACAGCTTTTAAAAAACTACCATAAGTAAATCCTGCTTTGCGGCAGACTTCAGCGGAATCTGCAACTTCGAATGCCTTTTTTTGATCGATGAACTCAAGCATCCTCCAATATTCTCCATCCGACTTTAGCACATATTCACCCGATTTCGTCGGAATGATGTCTGCCACCATTTCTCGGTACTGCTTTTGGTTTTTGATGTGATTGGTAACCAAAACCAGATTATTCATTAAGGCATCAACATCCGTAAAAACGTGATGATTAACCTTTTGAAGTAGAACATCGGGTTGATTTGAGATGGAGTTTTTTAGTCGAAATGATGAATTAATATGCCCTCCTTTTATCGGAATAACCGATTCGACATCAAGTTGAATGTCGAACCGGGTAGAAAGGCTTATCAATTTTTCATTTAGCTCCATAGGTTCTTAGGATATTTCCCTTGCTCTACTAATGCTAAAATTTCTTGCTGAACGCGTGCTTTATCATCCGGGTAAGTCACGCCAAACCAGGTAGATTTCGTTGCTTTTACAGGAATATCAATCCCTCGATCGATGAGTTCTTTTAATATCTGAGGGGCATAGAATTCGGATTTTAGCTCATGCTTATGATCTTTATAAAATTGAACGAATAGTTCTTCCATTAACTCATAAACAGCAGGTGAAAATCCCATCAAATTCATACTTACGATAGTGTCGGCAGATAATTCCTGACCACCATCATCGCGTACAGATATAATTTCCGATCCCTGTTTTTCGATTTGAGTATGCTCTTCAATTCCTTTCAAAAATCCATTTTCGATATCGCAAACCCCACGAGAAACACTTCCAAACTCAGATAATGTATCTGCTAGCTGATAGCCTACCATTCCTCCACCCAACGTTGCATCATCAATAGAATTTAACAGGCTATGCATTTGTTCGATGGCTTCAAATCCGTAGAAATCATCGGCATTAACCATACAAAACGGGGTATCAACTTCTTTTTTGGTTACCCAAAGTGCGTGCCCGGTTCCCCATGGTTTTTCTCTGTTTGGAATTGGCGAGCAGCCGTCGGGAAGGTTATCTAACTCCTGATACACAAATCGTAAATCGATTTTGTCGGCAAATTTTCGTTTTGCAGAGTCCTCGAAATCTTCAGCAAACGCTTTTCTAATTACAAAAACTACGCGATCAAAACCGGATCGTATAGCATCGTACACGGTATAATCGAACAGTTGCTCTCCGGATGGCCCGAAAGTATCTACCTGTTTTAATCCTTTATATCGGCTACCAAGTCCGGCAGCAAGAATTACTAATGAGTTTGACATATTGAATAATTTTATAGGTCACCAAGACCAAAAATTGGTTTACGTGTTATCCATTTCCCTTCTGTAAAATCAGGAATTGGTTGAGGAGTTCCCCCCTCTTGTATCGAAATTTCTGAAAGTGGTGTGATAGCTCGCATCACAGCGGCATCATACACATCTAACACTGGTTCCGTTGCTCTTCGAACGCTTTCAACAAAAGCCCGATCCAGGAAGAAATCCATTCCACCGTGACCACCACCAACGGCTTCCTCGCCGTACTTTTTCCACAATTCATGATCGTATTTATTAAACCAATCATCGCCAAAATCCCATCGATGAGAATCCGAAATACCTTCAACATGTACACGTTTGGTGTAATAATCGAATTCGGCCAGGCCATCTACCCCTTGAACTCTAAAGCCTAGTGAGTAAGGACGCGGTAAGTTTGTATCGTGGGTGATGATCATTGTTTCGCCACGCGCCGTTGTGATGGTTGATGTTACGATATCGCCCAATTTCCAGTCCACTTTAGTATAGGGATGATTCTCGCCACCGTCTGGGTGCTTTTTTGCAAAATGTTTTAGTGATCTGGCTTTGGTAGCGTGCGACGAAATCGAAACTAACCGATTTCCACGATTCATATCCATGTAGGTGGCTATTGGTCCTAAGCCATGAGTTGGATACAAATCACCGTTTCTATGTTCGGAGTGGGCGGTTCGCCAACGCGCTTCGCCATAACTTCCCTCACCGTAAATCAAACCGCCTTCGCCTTCGTTAAACTTTACGGCCCTTAAATCGTGCTGATATCCTCCTCTGAAATGAACCAACTCACCGAAAATATTATCTCTTACCATGTTTAATACGGCCATCACATCGCGACGATAACATACATTTTCGAGAAACATCAAGTGTGTTCCCGTTTGTTGATGCGTGTTCACTAAATCCCAACATTCGTCGACCGAAAAAGCGCCTGAGACCTCCGTTCCAACATACACTCCGGCTTCCATCGCTTCGATGCACATTGCTGTATGCCAACGCCAATTTGTGGCAATTATCACCCCGTCGAGATCCTCTTTTGCGAGCATGTCTACGTACGAATATTCGTTGGCTGAATACACAGTTGGAGTTGCTTTATCTCGATCCGCAAACATCGCTAAGGTTTTCTCAACGGCATCGGGATCGATATCACAAAAGGCCGGGCATTCTACACCATCGGTTGCTAAAATATTATTCACGTGATTTCTTCCACGCAGCCCGGTTCCGATAAATCCTATTCTTACTGTATCTGATTTTCGGGTTTTTGCTTTCAGGATAGCCGGAGCTCCAATTACTGTTCCAAGAGTTGCTACAGTGCCGGTTTTAACAAAGGTTTTTCGATCCATGTTGATTAAGTCTAATTATTCGAAATTCATTTTTGGCCACGTTCGCAGCATGAAGTAAATACACAGCCCGAAAATGCCTCCAAAAATCTGTCCCATTCCCCAATCGCCATACACAAAATAGCCTATCGAGAATAGTGCTGAGTAGATTCCAATACTGCCTAAAAATACATTTAACAAACTCACTGGTAGATCCCATGATGCATTTTCTAGCTCAATTTCTTCACCCACTTCGCGAGCGTGAGTGGTTACTCGCTTCCAGCCCGGGCCGCCTGGATGAACTTTTTTATAGAAGCCGAACAGCACTTCCATCGACTCCGGCTTAGTTGCATAGGTTGCAATTATCCAAACAAGAGTAGTAACAAAAACTGCTATAAGTAATTTTACTGTTGCTCCATCGATTAATGATGTTGATACAGATTCATCGGGTACCCAAAAAACGAGTACAACCGCAACAACGGTTGCAGAGACCATCGCTGCGATTTCTGTCCATGCATTTATTCGCCACCAAAACCAGCGAAGCAGATAAATGGCTCCTGAGCCGGCTCCTGAAAGGAGTAAAATATTAAATGCCTGACTTGCATTTTCTAACACGGTTAACGCGAGTATAGCGGAAAAAACCATCAGCCCAACGGTGGCTATTCGGCCTGTTTTAACCAGTTCCTTTTCGGTTGCTTCGGGACGAATAAATCGGCCGTAAAAGTCGCTAACTAAATATGAAGCTCCCCAATTTAGATGGGTACTTATGGTTGACATAAAAGCTGCAATCAACGAAGCCACAACTAAGCCGAGCCAACCGGGACCTAGTTTAGTGAGCATTACGGGATACGCGATGTCGTGCCCGAGATATTGATCTGCTATATTTGGAAATTCTTGTTTGATGCTCATTAAGTCCGGATAAAGCACTAACGAACCTAACGCTACAATGATCCACGGCCATGGACGAAGTGCGTAATGAGCTACATTAAACAGTAAGGTTGCTCCCATCGCGTTTTTCTCGTCTTTAGCAGCCAGCATGCGTTGTGCGATATAACCACCGCCGCCGGGTTCCGATCCGGGATACCACACCGCCCACCATTGCACAGCAATTGGAATAATAAATAAGCTGATGAGAATTGACGGGTTAGATACATCAGGCATAAAACTGATTTTATCAATCACATTTGGGTGGGTAATTAAATTTGAAAGGCTACCAATTTCGGGTTCTTGAATTACAACATATGCCGCATAAACTGCCCCAAACATTGAGATGCCAAATTGAAAAAAATCAGCCCAGATTACTCCTTTTATGCCACCTAGCGCTGAATAAAACACAACAATAATTGATAAAGAGATCACAATAGTTATGGGCTGCAACCCGAACATTATGGACCCAATTTTGATTGCCGCTAACGTAACTGTTCCCATAATTAAGCAATTGAACAGTACGCCTAAATACAATGCTCTAAATCCCCTAAGAAAAGAAGCCGCCTTGCCGCCATAACGCAACTCGTACATACCTAAATCAGTGGTTAGGTCAGATCTACGCCAAAGTTTCGCATAAATAAAAACTGTTACCATTCCCGTAATTAGAAATGCCCACCATGCCCAGTTATTTGCTACGCCATTTTCGCGAACGAGACCGGTTACCAAATTGGGGGTATCAGCAGAAAAGGTTGTTGCTACCATCGAAATACCCAGCAACCACCAAGGCATGCTTCTGCCGCCTAGAAAAAATTCGTTCGCACTTTTACCGGCTGATTTAGAAGCCCACCAGCCTATTATCAAAAGAAACGCAAAGAAAAGAAGGATGATCCCCCAATCGATGGAAGATAAAATCATAATACCCGATTAATTAATGCGAAGGAATATGGCAGGAAGAAAATTAAAAGGAAAGATAAGATTTGAAAATGACGCCCCGTAAATGAATCACAAATCAGGCTGTTAAAATCAGCGGTTAGATTCTATTTCTGCTAATGATTTCGTTATCCCCTTTTTTATTCCGGGACTTAAAGAATTCAAGTATTGAGGTTGTGTAATTGCTTCAAGTTCGTTGCGTAAATCGGGATATTTCCGCACCATGGCTAAGATATTTTCGAAAGCTACATACCTTACCGATGGCTGTTTGCCCACCGACTCCCAAATGGAAACACTGATATCATAAAGTACACTTTCTTGATCTTCGCTTAGCTCCGCCTTTTGTAACAATTTCATCAATTCCCGTTGGTGGCCATCCTCCTTTTTTGGCAAAACTTGTAGAATCCGATCTATGTATGGGATTAATTGTGCATCGTTTTTATCCACCGCAGATCGGATCACCCAAGCCGCTCTCCAACACATTGGTGGTTTATCGGTTAAACAAATCGGTAAAATTTGTTCGATTAATTCAGGGTGATCTTGGATTGCTTGTACAGCTTTCGTCTTAAAGTATTTGGAAAGCAGTAATTCCAAAGGTGGTTGATCCGACATATGCACGATATTCAGTTATTGATCAATAAAACGGATTTATGCTTAAGATAAAACGATCAGCTATCAAGACTTGGCAAAAATAAAAAAGCCTTACTTTCCAGTAAGGCTTTTGGGGTCATCTATCAATATGGCTCGCACAATCAAAAAAGCGAGCCGGGGGGGTATCTGGGTTCTCTAAAAAATCGTTTACGGTTGTTCTTTCAGATCATCAATACAATCAACCGAATTCAGCAAATCAGAAACCATTGTTCTAATTCCGTTATAGATATAAAACTTCGCCTCTGGATATTCTTCTAATAACATCTCTAGCTGCATCATAATATTTCGAATGTCTCTTTCCATCATCTGGCCCTCTCAGTAATTGTGTTACTTCTACCGTACCTCTTATTTATCGGTCGAATTCTGCAATATTAAATACAACTAACGTGCCAGTTATATTTTTACACGAAGTGAGCCTCCGAATCTTCGCGCACCTGGACCGGTTAAGTAATCAAATCCTAAGTTGTTAACCCCTGCCCCATTCGAATTTACATTAGGATCGAAGCCTGTTCCTTCCGGAATATTGTACATTTTCAGAAAGGCATTTTCTACCGAAAAGGAAATAATTACCTCTTTTAAACCGGTTTTTTGTATCCAGTTTTGCGGAATTTGATATGAAAAGCCAATGTGTGCAATCCGTAAATGAGTCATGTCGTACACTCTTAACTCATCCGGACCGAACCCTAGATTATTGAAATAATATTGTTGTTTACTTATTTCGATTTCGTTTGGTGAGCCATCAAATTGCACTCCATCGATTACAAAGGTTTCATCTCTATCAAGTGTTGAGCTTACCAAACCCCTACCAATTAACGACCCAATCCAAGCGCTGTACATGTCGCCACCTTGTTGATAATCCACTTGCAGCGTTACAGTAAAATTTTTGTAATCAAATTGTTGAAGTACAGCTAGATTCCAATCAGGCACCGGGTTCCCTATAATTGAATTTTGATCGGTTATGTAATTCCCGTTTCCATCAATAATAGGTGTTCCTATTGGCACGCTTCGCATATTTGGATCAGCTTGCTGGATTTCGCGAGTTACTCGCAAAATAGTACTACCATACATGCTCATATAAGGCTCATTAATTTGTGCCAAATTCCCTCTAAAACCCTGGCTCTGCCCTAACTGAATAGCATTAAAGGTACCTGTGTATTCTTTAACATCGGCTTTAGAAGTGCTGAAATTTGACGTTATTTGCCAGTTTACTTTGCCCTGAAGAGGTATGATTTTGGCCTGTGCGTCTAATCCTTCTACTTCCATTTCAAGGAGATTATCTAAAATGGAGCTATATCCTAAACTAGGATTTACAGCAATTCTGGAGATTAAATCGGTATGAGTTCGATTGTAATATTTAACCGACAATAAAATGCGATTATTTAATAATCCGATGGTTGAAGCCCATTGTTTTTCTATGGATCGTTCTGGCTTTAAATCTTCATTAAAACCAACACTTGCACGATCTTGAACAAGTATTTCCAGTTCGGTTAAGATTGATCTCCCCGAGGTTAGATAAGAGTAGGAAATATCGAAGTAGCTGAATAATTCGGAGTTGGTTGATAGCAAATTTGTTGGTGTAATTCCAAGCGATACCGACGGGTAGGTAGCTTCCATATCCTGTTGATTTAAAGATTGGTTCCATTGCTTTCGTAAGCCTATTGAGCCATACACCCATTCATCGAAATTGAGATCAAATGTTCCAAAAGCTCCGACAGAACGCCTCTCAAATTCGCGTTCCATCAATTCGCTTGTAAATGAGTTTGTTGAACTTTGAACTCGAAAATTATCATGTTCAAATACCCCAAACCTCATGATATCAGTACTTTCAAGGCCTTTTTCATCAATATTTTCACTTATATAATGAGCTCCTAAATTAATCTCTGATTTCAATCTTTCAGAAAAATCAGGGCGGATAGTGGCCATTGCAAAATTATCAAGCAGTGTTCTGTCAACTTCTATTGTTTGATATAAGCCAAGAGTATAAGGGAAATTAAAGGTGCCATTTGGATTGAGTTTATACTCCTGATTCTCGTCATAACTATCAAAAGTATATTTGTAGAAAAATTCGAATTGATTTGATGGTTTAAAAGTAAGTGCTGTTTTTCCGAGAATTCTATTTGTCTCGTTGGTTGTTGAAGCACTATTTGCAAGCCATTTAGGGTGTATTATATCTGGGCGATAATAAAGGAATCCATCATTATCGGGGTTTATACTTGGCAAATCTAAATCGATAGACCGCGGCGTAAAAAACAGATACGTGAAAGCGCCGGTTGTAGCTCCGCCTTCTACCACGCCACTCCCGCTCCCCGCCGATTGTGGTGGCATTTTAACATCAGTGAACAAAAATTGAACGCTTGAGTTGCCACTTACTTTATTTGTTATTTGATAACTTGCAGACGTACCAAAACTGTTTTTAAGTGTTGAGTTGTTAGGGGTAAAACCGTCTTCTTGATTTCCTGAGTAGTTAAAACTCCATGTGGTTTTACCTTTTTTGTAATTCACATCGATGAAAGAGCGGGTTGCTATCCCATTTCTGAAATACGATTCAATGGGTGTGTTTTTGGCTTCATATCGATAAACCTGCGTTGAATAATCCGGCGCATCATTTGAAGTAAAATTGTAATAGCCATAAGGATGATCTACCAGAACAGTGCCGTCATCATCTAGACCATTGTAATTAGATGGGAAGTTTGCCGGGTCTTGGCTATCAAACGGAGCACCCCATGTACTATAAAATGCTCCATATTGTCCATTAAACCCTATCCCATATTTATTTTGATAATCGGGCATGCTCGATATCGAAATTGAGTAAACACTTTGATCAATGTTGATCTCCAATCCCTCATTAAACTGCTCCCTTGCACTTCTGATGGTGTTTATTTCAATTACACCATTCGTAGCTTCTTCTCCATAAATAATTGTGCCTTCCAATGAACTAAGTACACGAACATTGATAATTTCGGATGGATGGATGTCGAAAGATCGATTAGGAGTAACTAGCGTGCCTCCGCCATTAAAAGCTGTACTGTTAAAGTTACTAGCTCCATCAAAACGAATTCCATCAATAATGATAAGTGGATCGCTTGCCGCATTTAAGCTCGAATAACTACGAATAACGGCATTCGTTCCAGTTCCCGAAACTCCGCCTGTTGATGTAATTTTTAACCCGGGAGCAAGCCCTGACAAGACTCTTAGGAAATCGGCCTGAGTTACAGCTTTTGAAGTAATGATATTTGTTGAATCAGGGCTTGTTTGAGATTTTACCTGATTTATTCCGAAAAAGAGAAGTAAGAGCGACAGTAGAAGTTTTTTCATAGGCATTTTAGCTTCAATAACTGAAGCGACGACAGTTTAGTGCCTTGAAAATTAGTTAGATGCTACTTGATAATAAATACGTACAACAATTCTTCTATTCAATGCTCTGTTTTCGATGATATTTCTACCTTCTTCATCCACATGAGGAACTACCGGCTTCGTATCTGCATATCCTGAGGCTTTTAATCTTTCAGCTTCAATACCTTCTTCAATAAAGTATTTTACTACACCTGATGCTCTTGCAACAGAAAGCTCCCAGTTTGATGGGTAGATGGGAGTATTGATGGGTACATTATCGGTATGACCTTCTACATCCACATTGAACTTATAGAAATCCAGTTCGTTCATTGCCTGTGTAACTTTATCGATAATTACCTGTCCGGTGGGTAGTAACTCAGCTTCACCTGATTGGTAAAACGAACTACTGGAGAAGTATAATTTGATACCGTCACGATCGAGGGTAATATCAACTAAGCCTTGAGTTTTTTCAACGGCTAGTAACGAATCCAAATCTGCTTTTACTTCAGCAAGAGGGGTACGAACATCTTCTTGTTTCGAAATTTCTGATCGTAAACCTTGCTTCATTTGCTCCCAGAGATTTAAATCTACATATGACACAGCTATCAGCATTGCAAAAAAAGCAAGTAACAAGGTAATCATATCACTATAAGTGAGTAACCATTCCTGATCCTCAACATGCTCTTCCTTTATATCAGAATTTCCGCCGTATTCGCGTTTAATCACCGGAAGCCTCCTGTTAGTCTGCTACTTGCTTATTCTTGAAATCTCGTCGTAAATAAGTACTTAATTTATCCTGAATGTAGAAGGATGATTTTTTATCGTTGATCAACAAAATACCTTCGAGAATAAAATACTCGCGGAACCTGTTAAGTTGAGCTACATTTTTAATTTTCTCTGCAACCGGGTAGAAAATAAACCGAGCCAATGATATCCCATAAAGTGTGGTTATCAATGCTGCTGCAAGTCCCGGTCCCATTCCTGAGGGATTTTCAAGTTGACCAAGCATCACAATTAAACCAAATAAAGTACCGAACATCCCAAATGAAGGTGCCGCTGCCCCCATTGCACGTAGCACATCAACTACTACCAGTTGCCGAAAATATTGCTCTTCAATATGATTCGCTCCAAACGACTTAATATCCTCACTTGAATAATTAGTACTCATTAAAGAGAACAAGTAACCGGAAACTTCACCCACATGTTCGTCTTCCAGTTTCGAAAGCGCAGTTACGCGATTATTTTTAATCTGATCGTTCCAAACAAGCATTTCACCTAGATCAGATTCTAAGGTTTTGGATGATGTTTTAGCTTGGCTGAATAAGTAAAATAATCCGGCAAATGCTTGCCCAACATATTTTGGTTGATAGGTAATAAATACAGCATTTAGGATACCACCCATCACTATAAATAAACTAGGAAGGTTTAAAAACGTGTATTGCGATAGAAAAGGGATGGAACTTAAAACGTTTGTGACGCTGGTGATCTCGGTTACCCCGAAAACCAGAATTCCCACACTAAAAAGTACCCCTAAAATATTTGTTAACGAAAGTCTCATTGTCCACCGTCCTCTCGTAGTTCATTAATTAATGTTTCTAATTCCGGAATGCTTGGTACAGGAATATTCGGATCCATCTGTACGGCTTTATTCCAATTTGCCCGAGCAGCAGTAATATTCTCCATCATAAAAAAGATAGTCCCTTTAAGTGCATAAGCGTCGGCAGTTTCTTGAATCCGCATCGTTTTTTCAACTTCGGCAAGGGCGTCGTTGTATTCGCCCAGGTAAAATAAATCCTGTGCTTTTCTATAACTCGCTAGCAAAGTTTGAATATCGCGAGCGCGGTTTTTAACCAGAGATGAATCAACCACGATAATGGAATCGGACTCCGTTGGAGTCATTCCTTTCAAATCTAAGTAGAACTCATCTTGGCTTGGATCAAGAGTTACCTGAATAGCAGAACTTGCATTTCGATAGGTTACGATAACAGGGTTTGGTCGCCTGGTTTCATTTTCCGATTCACCAGAATTCGAATTATTACTTAATTCCGGAATTGTTTGAATTCCATTCTGTGGCTCTTCCTGAGCTGCTTCAGTTGATTTACAACTATAGCCAGCCATAGCGATCAAAGTCACTAATAGAATCGATTTAAAATCTAACAACCGCGTGCACACCATATCCAACCTTATTGTATGTTATTCTGTCGTTGTTGCTAAGTCGAAGCTCCTCACCGGATAATATCAGACTTGTATAAAACGAGAGACCTAAGTTTTTACTCATATTAAACATGATTCCGGGACGGGCCGTAAACATTTCTCCTTTTGTATTACTAAGGGGAAGCTGAACGCTGGTATTCAAGTACACCACCATTCTGTAACTATCAATGTCTTCATTTTTTTCAGGTGAAAGTGCCTGATAATAGGTCAAACCAAAGTTCAACAAGAATAAATTAAATTCATCGGCACGGCGCGCTCTTAAAATATTCACCCCACCCGTAAATCCTATATACGCACTATTCTCTCGGTTTAATGGCTGCCGATAGGTAAAATTGGCTGCATAATTTAAAACAGGAGTAGTAATCGAGGTATCCTGATTTGCAAAGGATGTATCGGCTCTGAATTTTGAATCTGTTTGCATCGAACCCGCACCAAATGCTAAAATTAAAGTTTGGCCTTTATCAACTTGTTCAACCACTTCGAAAGGATTGGCGATGAAGCTTTTTGCCCACACTATTTCGCGTGATCTTGGATTCATCATTCGAACCGAAAGAATCAGTCCGTCGGGGTTACGGCGTTGTAAACCAACTTCAATTAAGCCATTTACACCATACTTTTCGGTAACTTCAGCAAGAAATTCAGGCGAAACATCTGCAAGCGATCTTCCTTGAATATTCAATATCTGAAGTGTGCTATCATTCCCCATGATTTTCATTTTATCATTGGGCTCAAGTTCTGGTGGCGAAAGTACTGTAATACCTGCGTACGTTCGCAGTGAAGACTCAATCTCGCTTCTAATAAATTCAACTTCTTGAACAGTAAAGCGCATTGCATTATAGTTCATTTTATATACCGCAACACGGCGAACATTCGCCGGGATGTCGTTCAATTGATCCACCATTTGAAGGGTGATCAATCCCATTTGATAAGGCACACCTTCTTCATGGGATTGTGCCTGTAAATTTTCAACTAATCCAAAGGTCAGTATCAGAAAACTAAACAGTACTACTCTTTTCATTGTTTAGCCCTCAGTCTTCATTTTTCTACGAACAGCATAGAGCACCGTTTTTTGTGCATCTTCAATACTAGCTTTTGGTACGTCAGCGGGATTGTCAACTTCCGAGAGTATCAATTGCTGCTCACGTTTTGGACGAACTTTTAGAATTTTTTCTCTAACCGCAGCCGGGGCAGTTTTAAGTGCCAAAATCAACGTTTCTGTTTGAATATCTTCCAACGCACTTTGTACAAAATCATCTTTTACTTTAGGTAGATCATCAAAACCGATAAAGAATTTCTTAATGCGTTTTGCAAGATTTAAATCCTGCTCGGCAATTGAACGCACATAATCGTCCTGCTCAGAAAGTGGCATGGTCTCTAAAGTGGTTAGAATCGAATCTATACCATCGGCAGCTACGTATTTCATGTCCGATACAGACAACGCTTTATTCGAGAAATGGGCAGCAACCTTTTTATACACCGAAATTGGAATATTATTGATCTTACCCATTTTCAACAGAATAGAAATCCTTTTTTGCTCATCCATTTTTTGGAGGATAACACCGGCTCTTTCTCCCGCAATCTGAGCTAACAAAATGGCTACTAATTCATCCGACTCTTCTTTAATGAGGTGCAATAACTGCACATCGGTAAGTTGGTATACAAAATCGAAAAGACTTGAGCCGGAATCGGCAGTGCCATTTTTAGAGTTTACCTGCTGAAGGCTTCTTCTCAGTGCTTTTACTTCATCAATCCTTTCATCAATTGGGATAGAGTCCAGGTTTTGAATAGAAAACTTTACCGATTCGTAATGATCCACTTTCAAATGTGGTTCCAGCACATTAATTAATTTCTCATCAACGCTACTTAGTGCCCGAGCCGATCTAATTATTCCCTGCTCGTCATCACTTGCAATCCATTGTCCAACCAAATCGGAAACTTTATCGGGATGACTAATGCACGAATTGGTCACATATGTTTTATCCTCTTCATGCTGTGCTAAAGTCTTAGCATCTGGGCCTTTTGGCTCCTCTTTCGTTTCTGATGCAGGCATTGCCATAGCGGCTTCATAACCAGGCATCGGAGGCATTCTATATTCTTCTTCTCGTTTCGATGGACGCTTCAATAGTGCCACTAACAAAGCGATTAAAAATAATACACCCAGAATGGCAATTACATATATAAGGTGTTGGGGATTATTCCAATCGATCCCTAAAAACATATTCTTTTCAGGCTCAGCAGTTTCTTGTTGATTCATCGCTGGGTCAAGCAATTCTACCTGCGGCTCTTCTTCTTGTTCAGGCTCTTCTTCTTCAATGTTTGAACGCCTTGCCAGAGCATCCTGTTCGATGGCACGAGCACTTCTTGGGAAAACTTTTTTCTCAACCGTTACAATATCGCCACGGAACGGATCTGCATTTGCAATTAAAGAAGTTGCTTCTTCAACAAATTCTACGTCTTCATCACTGTAAGATGTATCAACAAGTACTTTAATATTTAAGCGAGTCAGCCTGAAACGAGCATCAAACCCGGAGGCTTTTAAACTATCGGTAGTACCATTTGTAGACCTTTGAAGATTAGGTGGTACAAACGGAAGTCCCGGAAGATTTTCGATACGCACAGGCTCTTCGCCTTCGATCACTTCATACCCTCTAGGAACCAGCACACGTTCAAGTGAAGCTTTCGCATCTACTATAAAAGTGCCTCGCCGATAGTAATCGGAAAGAGCGTTATTTAAAATTACCTCGTAATACTGCTCATACTTAGCAGCTTCCTCCTGAACATCGGTAGAAACTACCTGTCCGGGTAATGTTTGGGCAATAATACCAGTGCTTAAACAGGTAAATACCAGTACTAATAGCCATTTATGTTTTTTCCCAACCATTTCAAACCCCTGTAGAGTAAGTTGATGCCTGTAGTTTTGAATTTTTTTACGAAAAGAGCTTAAGTATGCAGAATTTTTTAGAGTTTTCCACATCTTTCTTCAAAAAACTACATAATTCTACCTATAAAATTCTACACAAAATCACTATATCAACCCAATATGATGTTAAAATACACCTGAAGGACCTTATTTTTGTCGAATTATCCACATTTTTAAATTTATTGTGCTTTAAAAAGTCTAATGGAGCACTAATTCTACCTCGGCATAGATTTTAGCGTTAAATTTGCCAACTTTTCTTCTAGATAGGCCCTCTCAAACCGAGTTTTACTATACTCTATTGCTACCGTGTAATAAGATTTAGCTTTTTCAAGCTCGCCTATTTTTGTATGAACTCTTCCTAAAGCAGCAAATAGTACTGAAAATTGATTTGAAGATTTCGATTCCAGCTTCTTTAAAAGAATTAGGCTTTTATCAACTTCTCCATGTTCGCAAAGTGCGATTGCTAATCCAGTTTCAACTTGGATTGAATCATCGAATGAAAGTAAATGATGATACAAATCTATGATTCTCTCCCAATCGGTATCAGCATATGTGCTGGCTGTGCAGTGGATTGACGCAATACCAGACTCAATATGGAATCTGGACAGTGTATCAGTTTTTCTTGATAACTTTTGATGCGTTAGCCCTCGGTGGATGAGCTCTTTGTGCCAAAGTTCACGGTTTTGATCTTCAATACTAATTGGTGTCCCTTTGGCATCTACTCTTGCTTCAAAGCGAGCGAATTGAAACAGCATCAAAGCGAATAATGCATGAGTGGAGGCATTACAAAGTACTTTATCATCAATTATCCACTCCGTTAATCGCATTGCTTCGAAACAAAGATCAGCGTTTATTTCTTGCTCGCCATTAGTGGTCGAATATCCTTCGTTAAACATCAGATACAGAACCATTTCTACAATGGGTAATCTCTGCTGTAAATCCTTATCTGTGAGTTCCAGAAAATAGTTTTGATGTTCTTTTAAAGTAATTTTTGACCTATAAATCGCTTTTCTTACTGCAGCCGACCCCATAAAAAAGGCGCTGGCAATTTCTTTATCACCGAATCCACACACCAATTTTAAAGTGAGCATAATTTGAGCTTTAACGCCCAATAAGGGACTACAACAACCAAATAATGCCTTTAGCTGAATTGCTTTCTCTTGATGATCAATCGCTCCAACTATTTCAGATTCTTCGCTAAAAGCTGGCACAAACTGTTTATTAAGCTCTTTGTGTCGACCTCTTTTCTTTAACTCGTTTATGGTTTTGTTTGTAGCTACTTTCATCAACCATGCTTCAGGATTTTCTGGTATCCCTTTCATCCCCCAAAGCCGTAGTGCAGTATAAAAAGTGTCTTGAATTACATCCTCAATCACTTCTGCATTATTGAACCCGAACCTACCAATTAAAATAGAAGCCATCTTTCCAGACTGTTGCCTGAAAAGATGGTCGAATAGTTGGTTGTTAACCTTCATTTCATTTCGATATGCATAACCGGCCGAACTTCAACTGATCCTCCCAAATTTAATATTGGGCATCCTTTAGAAAGTTCTGTTGCTTCTTCAAGGCTTTTCGCTTTAATGATATAAAACCCACTTACCAATTCTTTTGCCTCGATGAATGGGCCATCAGTAACCATTCTATCTTTCCCACGAACAGAAAAGGAAGCATTTTCTAAAGGTTCGCCAGAATCGTAGCGGTCGCCAAGTTCAGCAATCCACTGCCCGTGTGCATTTATCTCTTTTTGATATTCCTCCGGCGTCATATTTGCATAACTATCACCAGATTCAAATAAAATGAGCATATATTTATTCATCTCGTCTCCTTTTTTTAATATTGATGTACACCCGTAATACAACTGAATGAAAGGAAACGGGACATCACTTAAAAATGCAATGTCATGAATATCAGCACCACAACTTCGCCAACTAACGAAGAAATCGACCAACTGCGTGCCGCTTTAAGGGCTTTCAATCAGTCGGTGACTGGACAAGCTGAGTATCATCAGATATATATAAAAGCCGAAGACGATAATGGCGAACTGATTGGCGGTGTATTCGGCAAGATAGCCTGGCAATGGTTATACATTGATTTATTGTGGGTACATCCGAATCATCGCGAAAGTGGTTTAGGATCCACGTTGATGAACCGTATTGAAAAAGAAGCCAATAAGAATTCGGTGTATGCTTACTACTTGAGCACCAGCAGTTTTCAAGCTCCTGTCTTTTATCAAAAACTTGGTTATCAAATTTGTGGCGAGATAAAAGATTTGCCGCCGGGCTACGTCACCTATTATTTAAAAAAACAGGCGTCAGGATTTAACTAAAGCAACCATCGCTTTTTGTAAATCAGCCGGATTGAAAGGCTTTGTTACAAAATCATTCATGCCACATTCAAAAACTTGTTCCTTCACCTCTTTTAGAGCCGCAGCAGTTAATGCAATTACAGGTACTTTGCTTTTAGCTTGATTATCCATCCCCCTAATTAATTCTGTAGCTTCGTAGCCGTCCATTACCGGCATTTGTAAATCCATCAGCACTACGTCGAAGTCTTCTTCTTTAATTGCTTCAACCGCTTCTTCCCCATTATCAACCACTGTTAAATCAATATCCCAGCGTTCAAGGAATCGCTTCATCACTGTTTGATTTACGATATTATCCTCAGCCAAAAGTACGCGTTTCCCCCTCAGTGCAGCTACATCTGAATCGATTACATTCTCAGGCGAATTACTTAGTGCATTTTCATCGCCTTTCTCGAAAGTTAACGTTGCTGTAAATGTTGTTCCTTTTCCTTCTTCACTTTCTAAATGTAAATCTCCGCCTTGTAGCTCGGTAAGCTCTTTACTAATGGCAAGCCCCAAACCAGTTCCGCCATACAAACGCTTTGTACTCCCACTAGCCTGAGTAAAGCTATCAAAGATAGTATCAATTCTATCCGCCGGAATACCAATTCAGGTATCTTTTACGGTAAAAGCGAGTGCTACATTTTCTTTTGTTTCAACGCGTTTTTTCACCTCAAGTAACACGTGGCCCTGTTCGGTAAACTTTACCGCGTTACTCATTAAGTTATTGATGATTTGCGTAAGCCGAGCCGGATCGCCTATTAACACTTTGTGAATATCGTCATCGATTTCACTTTTTAGCTCAATCTTTTTATTTGCTGCCGACACTTTGAACGATTCTATAATTGAACCAAGCAAGCGTTCGAGATCAAATTCTGTGTGCTCAAATTCGATCCTACCAGCTTCTATTTTTGAAATATCAAGGACATCATCGATGAGAGTAAGAAGCGTTTTACCGGAGAAATCGAGAATATTAAGCGGCTCGAGTTGGTCTTCTCTTGGCTCATCTTTTCTCAACATGTGCGTCATCCCCATAATGGCGTTCATTGGGGTTCTAATCTCGTGACTCATAGTAGCCAAAAACTCAGATTTTGCCTTGGTATTATGCTCGAGTTGCATTCGAGCTTCTTCCAGCTCAGCAATATATTTTTCCAGCTTTTTTTGGTTGATGGCCAGCTGTTTATTGAGTTCAATTTCTTTTTCCAGTAGTTCGGATGTTTTACTCTCTGCCGATTCTTTGAACTCGGAAAATGTGTTAAATATGAGCCATGTTGTGACAAAAGCAGCGGTAAGCACACTCCAGCGAATGATATTGTATCCATCTTCTGAAATCGCAACCTGATCAAAAATCACGTAGTCTAAAACGATGTACGACAATGCTGAGATTAGAATAGAAACATTGCGAAACTTAATATTGGTAGTATCGAACAGTAAGATTGAAAGCCCCATGGTTGGGATAAAGAAAGCTTGTATTAAAGCTTCGTTACCAAATACCGAACTGAGAACGATTATGCCGATATCGATATAGATGATATGCAGCATCTTGGCAGTATTCACATAGCCTTGGCGAGCCAGAATGGGGATTAACCCAAAAGCGAGTGCTTCGGAGAGAAAAAACCAGGTTAAAGAAACAGAATCGTTGAAATGAAAGGGAATCAAGAAAACAACACATACCAGAAGCAGAAAAAACGATACGCGGTTCATTATTTTGATACCGGGTTGTTCGATCTCTTCTAAAGGATTGCCAAAAAAATTGCTATCCTTTTTAACCGAGCCGATTCCTGTAAATGAGAATTTATGTTCCATTAGTTCCTTATGGAAAACATATTAAAAAAAATCAGTATACCTAGCTAACAAGTTTTGATTTAAAAGCCATGGCATAAATTTTCATTTGCTTTACCATACTTGCCAACCCGTTAGCTCTAGTTGGTGACAGATGCTCTGCTAACCCAATCTGTTTCAAAAAATCGGGATTATGAGCCAGTATATCGTCCGGTGTTTGTCCGGAATACACTCTAATCATCAACGCAACCAACCCTTTAGTTATAGCGGCATCGCTGTCTGCGGCAAACACTATTTTATCTCCATCTAAATCGGCCGTTAGCCAAACCTGGCTTTGGCATCCTTTTACCAGATTCTCGTCTTTATGATCTTTTTCCGGTAATGCTTCGAGCTTCGAACCCAGTTTTATGATGTGTTTGTATTTATCAGTCCAGTCATCAAACAAACTGAATTCTTTGATTATTCTTTCTTGGATTTCGTTGATGGTCATAAGTAATTTATTCAAATTCTTGAATCCACAATATAAAAAAAGCCCACATCAGTGAGCTTGTTTAATCCGGAGTTTTCGGATTTTTAACTTTCTTTAAGTTCTAGCTTAACCACAGATTTTACCGATTTGATATCACCGGTAACCTCATCCTTAACAGGTTTGAATGATTGAAGCATATCTATATACCCACCGGCTGAAGTTCTATATCTGCAAAGCTGAGCAGATTGTTCTCCGTTAAAAGCTTTATTAAGTGCCTCTAGAATATTGCTGTAATCGTCAGAGTGAATTACCGATGCCAAACCTTTGTCGAATATCACATCTTTATGCAATCCTGTAATCTCTTCGAAGGCTTCAGTTACTAATTTGCAATTATATTCACTTTGATCGGTCGTTTTTTCAAACTTGATTGTGAACTCTTCTCTTCGCTTTAGCAATTCATCAAAATCGGTATTAAAGATTGCTTTAGCGGTTTCCTTCTTCTCAGTTACATCACGTTGGTACGAAACCCAATGCGTTACTTCACCTTCGGCATTTATCAATGGATGGATATCCCACTGATTAATAAATTCCGATCCATCTTTTCTGTAATTGATGGTGTGCCCAAAAAATGCCTGACCTTCAATAAGGCGGCGCTTCAATCGATCGAGGATAGCACGATCTGTTTTTTCGCCTTGCAGCATTCTTGGCGTATTACCAATTGCTTCTTCTTTGGAATACCCTGTCATTCGTGTAAATCCGTCGTTCACGTACACTATTTTAGGACCGGGCTTTTCTAAACCTAATTCTGTAATTAGAATCGAATCATAGTCGTTGCGAATAGCACTTTCGAGTAAATCAACATGCTCATTCGCCTGTACATATTTTTTGTAAAGATCCCCAAATAGCTGTTCTAGTTGCTTAAAAGCCTCCGCGTCTTTTGCGTTTGCTTTAAGTTGTTCTAGAATTTGTTGTTGTTCATTACCCATTCTTTGTCACTGATTTATTTACTTTACTCGCCTATTACATTTGTCGTCTATCGTATTTAAACTTTGCCAAAGTACTTATCATTCCCGTAAATACTCAACTTATTAAAAAAATCTCTGATATATGCGCAAGCATGCTCTACTTATAGCTCTAATCGCTTTTTTTCATCAAGCTGTTCAATTTTTAAAAAAACTATCGAAACATACAGCCCAGAAATGATTGAGATTGAAGGTGGCGAGTTTTTATTTGGCGATTTTTATGAACTTTCGAATACCGATGCTCTTCCACTTCATCAGGTTAAAGTGAAATCTTTTTTGATCGGAAAATATGAAGTCACTTTCGAACAGTATGATGATTTTGCTTTAAAAACCGGTCGTGAACTGCCAAACGACGGCGCTTACGGAAGAGAGAAGCGCGCGGTAGTAGACGTCACCTGGGACGATGCCCTCGCATTTTGCAAAAGTTTAGGGTATCGACTTCCTTCAGAAATTGAATGGGAATACGCTGCCCGATCGGGTGGAAAAAATCACGTTATTTCAGGAACAGATAGCTTATCGCACCTCAAAGATTTTGCAATTGTTCGAAGCTCAGGAATAAACTTCAGTTTTATGGTCGGAACTAAGAAGCCCAATGAACTCGGGTTATATGATATGAGCGGTAATGTTTTTGAATGGATAGACGAGTTTTATCAGTTTTACAGCCTTCCGGATCAAAAACACGATAATGATGCTGACGCAATTCGAATTATTCGTGGCGGTAGTTTTGGTGAAGAAGAGATGGCTACACGCACTTATTGGAGAGTGGGAACTTTACGTGATGTAAAAGCAACCGATATTGGCTTTCGGTGCGCTAAAAGTTTGTGAAATAAAAAAGGGGGACCGTAGCCCCCCTTTCCTCACTCACTCATCGAAGTAGCAACTTAGCAATGGTGCTTAGTTGCATGTTCGTTGTACCCTCGTAAATTTTACCGATCTTTGCATCACGGTAAAACTTCTCAACAGGATATTCTTTTACGTAGCCATTGCCACCGAACATGTCGATTGCCATTGATGCTACGCGTTCAGCCACTTCCGACGAATAAAACTTCGCCATGGCTGCTTCTTTTAAAAAGGGTTGGCCGGCCATTTTCATTCTGGCGGCGTTGTACACTAATAATCGAGCAGTTTCGATATCAGTTGCCATTCTTGCTAACTGAAACTGAATGCCTTGAAATTCTGAAATAGCCTTTCCAAACTGCTTTCGTTGCTTGATGTAATCCACAGCTGCATCAAAAGCACCTTGCGCTATACCCACCATTTGTGCACCAATTCCGATACGACCTTCGTTCAATGTCTCGATCGCTACTTTATAGCCTTTGCCGTATTCGCCAAGGATATTTTCCTTAGGCACTTTACAATCTTCAAGGAGAATCTCGCAAGTTGAACTCGCTCTGATTCCCATTTTGTCTTCTTTGTTAGAAACCGAGAAGCCTTCAAAATCCCGTTCTACCACAAATGCAGTAATTCCTTTGTAGCCTAATTCAGGATTAACATTCGCAAACACCAAAAAGATGTCAGCTTCATTAGCGTTGGTGATCCACAATTTAGCACCATTCAACACAAAGTGATCATCTTCTTCTTTAGCAGAGCACTTTAACGCAAATGCATCGCTACCTGAGCCGGCTTCTGATAAGCAATAAGCACCAACTTTTTCGGTAGCTAATTGCGGCAAATACTTTTCTTTCAAAAAGTCGGAAGCGTAATTCACAAAAGCATTATTCACTAATGTATTTTGCACGTCCATAAAAACACCGGCAGAAGCATCCACTCGAGAAATCTGCTCGATAGCAACCACACTCATCATAAAGGTACCGCCACCACCTGAGTACTTCTCGGGAATATCAATTCCCATAAGTCCCATTTCAAAAAATTCCTTGATCAAACCAGGGTTTAATTTGGCTTGTTCGTCCATTTCGCTTACTAACGGACCAATTGAACTTTTAGCAAAATCTGCGGCTGCGTCTCTTAGCATTTGCTCATCTTCAGTGAGCTGAGTTAAAGGAGGAATAGCGTTTTCGACTTGATTCATTACTTAATTAAAGCATTCTCTATTTTAGCGAAGCAAAGATACGATTGTAAGCGCTTTTTTACTATTAAAATGACGCTTTTGTAAAAAAAATTATTTTATAAAAACCCTAAGTAATTACACTAAAGAAGTTAGCCGATTTCGTCCATTAACCTACGGGCAGCTTCAGTTGCGCTTATCTTTCCACTCAACATATCATCTTTTAGATCACTAACCATTTGCTGCGTCGACGCTTGGTTCCAAATTCTATGCAGCACTTCATCTTCAACCAATCGCTTAAACCAATTCAGGTCTTGCTTATTCCTGTTTTTATCAAACAGATTATTTGATGTTAGGTGTTCTTTGAATTGATTTACAGCTTCCCAAACTTCAGCAATTCCCTCTTTTTGCAAGGCACTAATGGTTAAAATAGCCACTTCCATCCCCGGATATTTTGGTGCCAGCATGTGAAAGGCGTTTTTATATTCCGATTTCGCCATTTCAGCTAATTTCTTTTGATCTCCATCCGCTTTGTTAATCACCATTACATCGGTGATTTCCAGAATACCACGTTTTATGCCCTGCAGCGAATCGCCGGCACCGGGTAACATCAGCACCATAAAACAGTCTACCATTGAGGCGACTTCAAACTCGCTTTGCCCCACACCAACGGTTTCAACTAAAACGATATCATATCCGGCAGCTTCGCATAACTGAATCGACTCCCTCGTTTTTTTTGCAACTCCGCCTAAAGTTCCAGCGGTTGGCGATGGACGAATAAATGCTTCCTCTTTCCCCGAAAGCAATTCCATTCGGGTTTTGTCGCCCAAAATACTGCCGCCTGTGGTAGGGCTACTCGGATCTACAGCCAACACGGCAACCCGATGCCCTTGTTCAATCAACAGGTTCCCAAAAGCTTCGATAAAGGTGCTTTTACCTACACCAGGTACACCGGAAATACCCAAGCGAAGCGTATCATTTCGTTTTGGGAGCGCACTCAAAAGTTCCGCTGCTTTTTGCTGATCCTCTTCCCGGCTACTTTCGATCAAAGTGATCGCCTTCGCGAGATGTCGTCGCTTCCCCTTCGATATACCTTCGGCCAGCTGAGCTACGGTCATTTTTTCATTGCCCGAATTTCGTCGATTACTTCCGATGCTGCTTTCGGGATATTAGTTCCAGGACCAAAAATCGCCTTCACCCCGGCACCCTTTAAAAACTCATAATCTTGAACTGGAATTACTCCACCGGCAACGATCATAATGTCCTCGGCTCCTTCTTCTTTCAATAACTTGATGAGCTCCGGGATTAAGGTTTTATGTCCGGCAGCCAGCGTCGAAACCCCGATAACGTGCACATCATTTTCGATGGCCTGTTTTGCGGCTTCGTCAGGGGTTGAAAACAATGGTCCAACATCCACATCAAATCCCATATCGGCGAAGGCGGTTGCAACCACTTTTGCGCCACGGTCGTGACCATCCTGCCCCATTTTTACCACTAAAATTCGAGGTCGGCGCCCTTCTTCTTTGGCAAACACATCAATTTTCTTCTTTATCTGCTGATAATGCTCATCGTTTTGATACACGCTTTCGTACACTCCTTTTATGGTTTGATTGTTCGCCTTATGCCGGCCCCAGGCTCGCTCCATTGCACTCGATATTTCGCCCACGGTTGCTCTATTTCGGGTAGCATCCACAGCTAAATCCAACAAATTACCGGTTCCGCTTTTGGCGGCCTCGTAAATGGCTTCCAGCGATTCTTTCACTGCAACGGTATCTCTCGAACTTTTGATCTGCTCAATCAATTCGATCTGCTTTTTCCGAACCTCGGTGTTGTCGATATCCAGAATTTCAACAGGATCTTCTTTGTCGTTGATGTATTTGTTCACGCCAACAATGGTAACGTCGCCCTTATCAATCCCGGCTTGTTTGATCGCCGCCGCTTCTTCGATTTTTCTCTTCGGATAGCCTTGCTCAATCGCTTTTGCCATTCCGCCCATTTCGAACACTTCGTTGATGATTTCCCGAGCTTTTTCTTTTAAGTCGTGCGTCATCGACTCAATAGCATACGAACCACCCAGTGGATCAACGGTGTGTGTGATGTCAGTTTCTTCCTGAATGATCGTTTGTGTGTTTCTTGCGATTCGAGAAGAGGTCTCCGTTGGCAAGCTGATCGCCTCATCATAACTATTGGTGTGCAATGATTGCGTTCCGCCCAACACGGCAGCCATTGCTTCGATGGTGGTTCGGATCACGTTATTCAACGGATCTTGCGCTGTTAACGACCAACCCGAAGTTTGGCAATGCGTGCGCAGCATCATCGACTTTGCATTTTTCGGATCAAAATGCTCTTTCATCAACTCGGCCCAAAGCATTCGTGCTGCCCGAAGCTTGCTCACTTCCATCAAAAAATTCATCCCGATGGCAAAAAAGAACGACAATCGTGGTGCAAATGCATCAACATCCAGTCCACGATCTACGGCTGCTTTTACATATTCCAATCCATCCGCCAACGTGAACGCCAATTCCAGCGCAGAATCAGCACCGGCTTCCTGCATGTGATAACCTGAGATCGAAATAGTGTTGAACCGAGGCATGTGCTTGCTGGCATACTCAATAATATCCGACACCAATCGCATAGATTCTTGCGGCGGATAGATGTAGGTATTTCGCACCATGAATTCTTTCAAAATATCGTTTTGGATGGTGCCACTTAATGCTTCTTTGCCTACGCCTTGTTCTTCAGCCGCTACGATATAAGCTGCCAAAATAGGAATTACGGCACCGTTCATGGTCATCGAAACAGACATTTTATCGAGTGGAATTCCATCGAACAAAATCTTCATATCCTCTACCGAATCGATGGCTACACCGGCTTTACCCACATCGCCAACCACACGCGGGTGATCGGAATCAAATCCTCGGTGTGTGGCTAAATCGAAGGCAACGCTAAGCCCTTTTTGCCCTTTTTCGAGCGCAGCACGGTAAAAACGATTGGATTCCTCAGCTGTTGAAAACCCGGCGTATTGGCGGATTGTCCAAGGTCGTTGGGTGTACATGGTTGGGTACGGCCCACGCTTAAAGGGAAACTGTCCCGGAAATCCATCTTCTACTTTTCTTTTTTCGAGATCTTCCTGGCTGTATAAAGCTTGAATATTAATCCCTTCAGGACTCATTCTATTGAGGGAGTCAACGGGTTTGCCTTTCAAAGCTTTTTCAGCCGCAGCTTTCCAATTCGATGATGCTTCGTTTTTCTCGTTCGACATACGTTTGATTTTCTTTCGTGGAAACGGTTTTCTGTATCGAATGTACGGGTTTTATCGAAATCAAATAAGAGCAACTGTGTGAAAATGAAATGAAGGGGAGAATTTGTGCCGAAGACATCCCTTGGAAGAATATGAAACTAGGAAACGATGCATGTGAAAAATAAAATCAGATATTTTAGAATTAGCCCATATTTTATTAGCTGTTCTACCATGCACTAAAACTTGATTTAATTGAAGAAGAAGGGTTACGTCTTATTTATTAATCTGGTTATACTGACCAGTATTTTTGGACTTCTTGAAATCGGTGTACGGCTTCTTTATCCCGAGATCCATTTTCCCGGCACAGATAAGAACTTGATCAAAGAAAATGTTTTTGAATCCACTCCGGGACTTCAACCAAACTCAGAAGGAATTTCGAATGGTGTTTTAAAGAAAGTTAGTGGTACTGGATTTTGGCAATATTCTACCAACTCCCAAGATGCTTCTTCAGATTCTTTTTCTTGGAGATTCTGTAACTATGGGCATTGGAGTTGAGTCAGACTCCACATTCGCAGGCCACATACACCATTCCACAGATTCTATTTCAGTTCTAAATCCATCTCTAATCGGATATAGCAATGCGGATTATCTAAATATTTCCAGAAATGTTATTCAGTCCGATTCGCTATCCAATCAAATAAATTCGACCTATCTATTTTGGTGTCTGAATGATATTTATGCAAATGAATTTTCAACTATTGGCTTTACAAGCGATTCCATTCTAGACCGTTTAGTTGCCCTATTTCGAAACCATTCAAAGTTATTTCATTTCTTGAAAGCAACTTTAACAGATCGCCCAAAGCAATATTTTGCTCATGATGTGAAATTTTATTCCGAATCTGACCCAAATTTTAAACAAGCGATTCGAAATTTAGCATCCATCGATTCGATAGCAATTGAAAATAATATTCCATTTACGATTGTTCTACTTCCTTATGAATATCAACTAAGAGATGACGCTCGTATCACTTCATCTCCATACAATGTTTTTGAAAAACACCTATCCAGCGAGGGAATAAAATATCTAAATCTAACAGATCAATTAAGCGCTTATAAAACCCCTTCACAGGAGCTTTACTTGTATGGGGATGGAATTCATTTCTCAACTTTGGGTCACAAATTAATTGCCGAAGAATTACTGAAATCACTTAATTGAAGCTCGGAACAGTTTCTTATCAGTAGGCAACTATCCCTAATTTCATATTCAATTAATCATCCATAGATATACCTACGGCACTAGATGTATCCTATTTCAGATTCATCTCGGTTTGGGAGGAGCTGAAACCCATTTCTTCTTCGAATTTTTCGGTGCCAAAGGCTTCTTCCATTTCGGCGCGTAGTTTTTGGATGGACAAGCCTGAGGTAAGTGATCCATTTCGGGAGATGGAAATCCGTCCTGTTTCTTCAGAAACAACGAGCACAAACACATTGTTGATCTCACTCACACCAACTGCCGCTCTGTGGCGAGTACCAAACGATTGGGAGATGTTCGGATTTTGCGAAATCGGGAGATACGCACTTGCTGCAATAATTCGATTATTTCGGATAATAACCGCGCCATCGTGCAAGGGCGTTTCTTTCTGAAAAATGGTGAGCAGCATTTCGCTGGTAATTTTAGAATCGATACCCACACCGCCATCAATAATATCTTGCAAGCCGGTGGTTCGTGCGAACACTATCAATGCACCAATTTTTTCTTTCGACATCACTTTTACGGCTTCGATAACTTCGTCGATCATATCATCAGAATTGGAGCGGGCAAAAAACCGATCGAGGTTGGTGTTTTGTCCTAACCGATAAAGCAGTTTCCGTATTTCGGGTTGAAAAATGATGAACACAGCAAGAATCCCTACATCCAGAATTCCTGAAAGGATGAAATCTATGGTGTCGAAGCCGAGAACTCGAATCCCGAGATTTATCACCACAAGAAGCATAATTCCGATACCGGCCTGAATGGCAAACGTCCCTCTGATCCATTGATACAGATATACCAGCACGCCTGCAATCAGCAGGGTTTCGATAAAATCCATAAGTCCGAAATCGAGAAATCCGATGGGAATCAAAAGGGCAACCGTTTAACTGTGTGATATAATTGCGTTGAATATACGAATAGAATCGCTTGCTTCCTTTACATCATGAACACGCAATATTTTTGCGCCTTTCATCAACGAATGATAATGCACGGCAATGGTTCCGGTAAGTCGTTCGTCGGTTGGGCGGCCGTCTAGAATCTGCCCGATCATGGATTTGCGTGAAGCTCCAACTAATACAGGGAACGCTTTTTTGGTGAAAGTATCAAGCTGCGCGATGATTTTTGTGTTATGCTCGAGTGTTTTCCCAAATCCAATTCCCGGATCTAGTACAATCTGATCTACCCCGACTTGTTTTAGGTGTTCAATCTTTTGATCAAAAAACTGATCGATTTCCGAAATCACATCAGAGTAGGTAGGATTTTTCTGCATCGTTTGTGGATCTCCTTGGCTGTGCATCAACACATAGATTGCATTGAATTCAGCGCATAACTCAGCAAATCGAGGTTCTTTTTCTAGTCCACTTACATCATTAACAATGTGTGCCCCACAATCGAGTGCCTGACGTGCCACTTCGTACTTTGTGGTATCGATGGAAAAGTTACTTTCCGGAAATTCCTTGATGGCTTTTTGTAGCACCGGAATCACTCGTTGCAGTTCTTCGGCTTCGCTCACCGGCTCGGCGTTGGGCCGAGTAGATTCCCCGCCCACATCAATAATGGCAGCGCCATCTGCTACCATTTGCTCGATTTGCCGAAGTGCGGCATCCACAGAAACGAACTGCCCGCCATCGGAAAAGGAATCGGGAGTAACGTTTAAAATCCCCATAATAATTGGGGATAGTGAGGGAAACATTGATTTTTGCTTAGACAAGAATGTTAAGTGTTAAATGCTAAATGAAAGATAATTTAGCATTTAAATTTCAACATTTATCATTCAAAAACTACCACTCTTCAACTAAGTCGCCGAGTTTGTCTTCTTTTTCTGCCCATTCGTCGGCGTCAGGGAGTGCGTCTTTAGTTTCATTGATGATACGGTCTTCCCAAGCTTCGGCTAAGCGCTCGTTTAATTCGATGTAATGTTCCCACTTATCCGGTACTTCATCGTCAGGGAAAATAGCTTCCACCGGACATTCCGATACGCAAGCATCGCAATCGATACATTCATTAGGATCGATGGTTAAGAAATTCGGACCTTCGCGAAATGCATCAACCGGGCAAACAGCGGCACAGTTGGTGTATTTACATTGGATACATGGCTCGGTAACTACGTATGGCATTGTATTAGGATGAAATTTTTTGATGAAATAAGTGAGGATCGAATATCAAGGTGAACTGAATTAGATTCAATCCAAATTGCTACTTTAACACCGATTTTATTGCGTTAATATCACCATCTGTTCCCGCAGAATCAATATTCAATAAATGTGCGATCAATTCGTAAATGTGCACATTTTCAATTTCAGGAATTTGCTCTCCCTTTTTGAAATCAGGGCCATGCATTAATAACAAACCGTGCATCTCTTTCGCTTGATTATCGAAACCATGCGTGCCACCGGTAGCATAATTCTGGCGAGATTCTACATGATCTCGAGTAGAAATAAGGTAACCAACATCTGCGATGGCAATTAAATCAGGGAATCGAGGTGAATTTTTAACTCGAAATCGTTCGGGTAGATCTTCTTTTTTAAATACTCTAAAATTTGTTTCGTTTTGCTTTAGCTGATTGTACACATGATCGATAGTTTCCATATCGCCGTTCATCATAAAGTTATCGCCCCACGAAACTACGTCTAAGTTTTCGGTTTCGATAAAGTCATCGATATAAACTATTCGATCTCTGGAGAGTTGAGCCATTCCATGATCAGCAACCAAAATTTTGTTTATCTGATCGGTTAATCCAAGTTCGGCAATTCGTTGCTGCAAGTAGCCGATCAATTCATCCGCTTGTTTTATAGCTTGAATTACCTCTTCAGATTCAGGCCCAAATCGGTGACCTGCGTCATCCACAAACGAAAAGTATAGCGTCCCAAAATCAACTTCTTTTTCGGTTCCAAGAGTCATCCATTTTAATACCGAATCAATACGATCTTGGTTGGGCATACTGCCATCGTACCGTTTCCAGTGAGTTGGCCGCATATTCTGGATGGGCGCTTCTGAACCTACCCAAAACATAGTTCCGGCTCGAACCCCCTGTTTTTCTGCGGTATTCCAAATAGGCTCACCCAAGTACCAAGCAGGATTCTCTACCTGTTCCCGATTCCCCATCGAAAACCAAGTTCCAATGGTGCTATCGTACATAGAATTGTCAATGAAGCCGTTGTTTTCGGGATAGAGTCCGGTAGCGAGGGCATAGTAATTAGGGAAGGTGTTGGATGGAAAAATGGGAATTAATCCATCACTAATTACTCCATCCTTAACAAGTTGATCGAAATTTGGAGTATCAGTTTTGTCGAGATAATCGTGTCGAAATCCATCGAAAGAAATCAACAACACTTTATTGGGTGGGGACTCTGCAGCAGAGCATCCCATCCCAATAAAAAAGAGTAGAATGAGAAGCCTGTGCATAGAATCGAAAATTAGTTACTCGAAATCGGAAGTTAGTTTGTAGCGAACGATTCGATTATTTCCTTTATCAGCTACATAAACTATACGATCGAAATAGGCTACACCACTAGGGTTTTTGAATTCTTTAGGACCATTACCGAATTGTCCAAAAGAAACCAATACTTGCCTGGTTTGATCTGCAGCACCGGCCGGAGGTGGCACCCCTTCTTGTCCATTGGTTTGGAATTGGAAAAGTCGATTTAACTCTGCATCAACAACAAAAATAAAGCTGTTGTCATCGCCACTAAAGGCTATATCAGTTGGTTGGGCAAATTTATTGGGCTCGTAAAGAAAACCGTCGGCCTGAGTTGTATCCTGAGCGAGTAAGGATGCATTTTGTTGATAAATCAATCCATCAATAGTTTCAATGGCTTCGATCCAAAGAACTCTGAAGGCAATATCTTTTGTAGTATCTGCTTGAGCTACCAAGAAGCTCCGATCACTGGTGAAAGAATCCCGTTGGGGTGGAGCTACGAAACTTGCAATTGCGCTCATTCCAACTCCACTTCTTAGCGATGGTACAGAGGGATTTAACGCGCGAATTTGGCGAACGTTTTGCATCTTATTTGTGGTGATGCCATCAACGGTTACTCTTCTAAATTCCAAAACGGTATTGTCGGGCGCAGCTACCTGTGTTGTTGAGTTTGATGGACCTCGACGGGTGGCATACAAAGTATTGTCAGCAAGTATACTTAAACCGGTTATCTCTACACGTTCATAATTTGTTGCCGAGTTTTTGTTCAGTCGAGCATTTTGTGCTGCCGATGTGCTTAAACTAGCGTCATCGAATGGAAAGATAAGCGTATCAACAAAGGTGATAGGCCCGGCACCATTGAGGTTTTTGATCTTAAAAATTGCCGGTAAATTCCAACTTACATTTGGATTGATAGATTCAATTACGGTATCAATGCGCGCAGAAACATACACGTTTAATAAACGGTCTTGTGTAATTGCGTTTGCTCCTTGAAGTGAGATGCTCAGCCTAGGTGATAAATCTGCTAAATCAAGTATATGAATGCCTTGAGCATCGGTTACATAAACAAATTCATCGAAGCCAACATGCACATCAGAAGGGGCTTCAAAACCTGTCCACACCGGTTGTACCAGCGCATATCCTTCTTCGCTTTCCAGTGATGGATCAATTCTACCTTCAGCAAAAATCTCGTCTGTATCATCGTTCGATTTTGAATTGAAAATCGCTTCACAAGCACCGGCAAACGTACTGCCAATGATTACTAATAGTAATAAGTAAATTCGTTGTTCTCTCATAATGCTACATTAATAGCTATTCGGTGAATCTCACCGAGGCGTTCGTATAATGAAAATGCGTAGTCTGCGCGTATTTTATTGTTTCCAAATGGTAATTCTACACCAGCTCCGATGCTTGGAATCTTTCGTTCTTCGATTCCGAATTCGTATCCGGTTCTTACAAAAAATTGCTTCATAAAACCGTACTCTGCGCCAATGTTAAATTGCTCGGCGTTATCACTTGGGTTCGTGATTTGAGCCGTTACTACTAACGAATTTTCTTCGTTATCAATCAGATCGTAAGCAGCTCCAATTAAAAAGCGTGTAGGCAGCGATTGTTGCTCTTCGGGTTCAATTACTTCAATCCCGTTAAGGTTTTCACGAGTAGTTGTGCCATCAGGACTTGAATCAAAACCGAAGTTGTTGATCCCAACCGCAAAACGTAATCCGGTATCACCTACGAGGTAAGAAAAGCCGAAATCTATTGCGCCACTGTTATATTGAATTTCTTCAATTTTTTCCATCAAGTATCGGAATGTGATACCGTAACTAAACAACTCGGTAACTTTATGCGATACCGTAGCACCCGCTGACAGGTGATGAGTTGCAAAGGTTCTTCCTGTTCCAAATGGCTGAAACTCGGTTGTTTCGGTAATATCGCCGGAACTTAGGTATTGAACGGATCCGCCAAAGGCAAAATCACCAACTTTTTGCACTACACTAAAATAATCTAGATTTATACCTGCGAAATATCGTGTATGGCTTAACATCACGTTACTGCCTTCCAATCGAGCAGAAAGTGCAGGATTCCAATATAAACTTGAAGCGTCATAAGCATCTGCCATGTTGGAATTTCCCATAGCAGCGCTTCTTGGATCAACGGCGATTTTAGTAAACTGAAAACCTTCGGTACCTGCACGGTCTTCGCCAAAACTGCCTTGAGCCAATAAGGGCGAACCAAGTACTACCAGTAAACAAATAGGGAGTAAAATTTTCTTCATATGCATTAGAATCGTACGGATAAGCCAACCAAAATATGTCGCTGCTCGATGTAATTGGCAGGGTTATCGTAGGAAGGGAGATTATTATCTGTTGGATCCAGATAGCGAGGATCGCGAACACTGTTTGGAACATCATAACTTCGATTATCGCGAAGAGCAATTAACGCAGAGGGATCGGAAGGATATTGCTTATATCCCTCGCCTGTAACTTGATTCACAATTACAGAGCTTCGGTTATTTAAAAGATTCGTGATTTCAACGAAGGTTGAAATTTGAGTCCCATTTATTTCGAACCATTTTCGGAAGTTGAAATCGACAGTAAACCAAGCAGGACCAACTTCGCTGTATCGTTTAGCAGGATCATCTACCGTTTCATAAATCGGTCGCCAATCTTGTTCACCGGTAACAGGGTTTCGTTGAAAGCCTACAAATTCGGTTGGTGTGTATCGGGTTCCACTTCTCCAAACGGCCGAAAAGAACATCTGGAATTGATTTAGAATACCTAAATCCAACAGCGGATCATTTCGATCGTAGGTGAACGTAACGTTTCCTTTTATATCGAATGGTCGATCCCAAGCTAGTGGAGTTTCAACATTGCTACCGATATTTTGGCGCGCATTAATGCTATTTAAATTGTCATCATTGGTTGAGCTTAACCCTTCAGCACGCGAATAGGTAAATGAAACTTGACCACGAACTAAATCTTTATAGCGTTTGAGATACGACATTTCAACACCGCGTGCTCGAGCGTAATCTCCATTAATTCTGAATGCTTTAGAAACATCACGCCCATCCACATCTTGTACACGAATTAGTTGAGAGGTAACAAAATCGTATTTATCTCGCCAGAACGCTGAAATATTAAAGGCATCATTTGAGGTAATCTGATTACGGAATCCTATTTCGTAAGAGATATCAATTTCTGGGTTCAGATTTGGGTTGCCCAAATCCGGTAAATCTGATTTATCCTGATAGAATGGATCAAGTCCGGCGTAAATAAAACTTGGATGCGGAACCCTCGCTGAGTGTCCGTAATTGAAGAATAATACTTGGTTATCTTTTACCGGGAACGACACATTTACTTTTGGCAGGAAACGGAATTTGTAGCGTAAGCCCAAAATCTCTGTTGTACTTTCTTGGTACTGTTCGGCAATAAATGTTGGAATTGTTGAGAGGGAATTATCTGCTAATGCATCTTCAACGGCATTATCAACATAATTACCGGGCGCCCAATACTCTATACGTGCCCCAATATTTGCAATTAAGCCATTGTAACGAACTTTATCAGTGATAAATAATGCACCTCTTTTCGGCTTCACTCGCCAAGCATCGAACGTTTCACCAACACGGAATGTCGTAGAAAATTCGTCCTCACTAATTTTAATCGGAGCACCAATCCAAGGTCTGGTTATATCGATCCATTGGTAGTCGTTGAATTTAGCTTCGAACCCAACCACAATTTGATTAACCCGCTCACCGAAATACTTAGTAAATGATGATTTCAGCGTGACCTCTTCTGCAAAGTGATCGTGCCATAAACGCGCAATTCCACCATTGTTATAGTATCCGGGGCCTGCTAGTACGTAAGTGAAGTCGTCGGTTCCTTGAAATTCTTCGGCAGGACGAGTAACGATACTTTCTGGATCAAATTCACTATCAACATTATCCGGGCGCCAATCACGGCCATTTGCATCGGCACGCAATTGGGTGAATAAACGGCTCAATTGTACTTCAAAATAAGAAGATTGATTGATGGTTTGTGTCCATTTTAAATAACTCAGATTACTATCGTGAGTATATGTATTGGCGTTATCCAAAAAACCATTCGAGAAGGCGAACTGAAAACCAGGGCGAATTTGTGTATCTGCACCGGTAATTTGCAACATCCTTGTGTTCTGGTTGATGGTAAGAGAACGCTGATAAGCTCCTTGAATACGAAGACCTGGACGTGGAGTGTACGTTAGTTTCATCATCCCGTTCCAGCGGTTTCCTTGACGTGGCGACCAGAATTCGCTATCCACAATTGAAGAACGAATTTGATTTGCTGATATCTTTGTATATCCATCGGTAAAGCCAACTTGTCCGGTAAGGAAAAAAGTAAATGTGCCCGGCAGATTTAGTCCTAATGAAGGCAATAGTTTTTCTGTGATAATGCCCGGACCACCTAAGGTAAACTCGTACACATCTTCGAAAAAATTGGCTTGGTTACTCATATTATTGGAGCCTAGGTTATCACGTTTGTGTGTGAATGTACCTTCGTAGCGATCGCCTCCATTTTGAGTTTGTACAGCAACAACACCGGATGTTACATCGCCATATTCGGCGCCAACACCACCCGTAATCACTTCCACATTCGAAAATGAATTGGAACCTAAATCGAGACCAAAACCGGTACCTGCCAAAGGATCCTGTGCAGAAACACCATCCACCACAAAACCGGTTTCGTATGCACGCCCACCTTTGATGTATAATCCCGTTGGATCTTTTACAACACCTGATTGAAGCGATACAGCATCTTCAACACGCTGAATGGGCGCTGCTTCTAAATCTTGGCGTGAAATGTTTACCGATGTATTTGATTTTTCTACATCAAAAATTGGAGCTTCACCAATTACTACAATTTCGCCATCGGCTTCAAATACTTCTTCTTCTAGCGTCTGATTAACTTCGGTTGTTTCTCCGGCTACTACCTTCAGGCCGGTTACTTGTACTTTTTTAAAACCAAGGAATGATATTTCGATAGTATATTCACCCGGTCGAATTCCCCGAATGGTAAAGTTTCCATCAATATCGGTTGCAGCACCCAAGTTAGATCCTACAATACGTACGTTTACAGCGGGTAACGGCTCATTAATGCCTGCTTCGGTAATTTTACCACTAATTTGCCCTGTTGATTGCGCTAGAGCCGGAATCGAACACAGAAAAATTGTGAGTAAAAATGCAGATAGATGTCTTTTTATCATACTTCTATTGCTTAAAATTTAAACGGTTAACGAGCAGCTCTGTAAGCACCTCAATAACATTATTATTGCCCATGATATCCTCTACATCCAAGCTGAAATAAATCAAGTTTCCTTCAGAATTTTCGATAGCAATATCTTCGTATCCATCGTATGCACGTACACCACGAGAAGTTCGACGATCAAAATCTGCCGTGTACAAACTCTTAGCACCACTAATTGCTTTCAAAGGTTGAGCGTAGTCGATGGCGAAACTCACATCTACTTCCATATCAAGATTAGAGTTTAATTCAACTGTGTCAGCCGGTACAGGTTTGTCATTTAAAATCAGGAAGTTTCCGTTTGCGATCGAATCAACCGGAATTAAATCAAATACCGGATGTTCCTGAGTAACACCCGTTATAGGTATATGCGCAAACAACGAACCGCCTTCATCAAAAAAGTCGCCCAAAATCTCTTGTGCAAAAGATATGTTTCTACGTAAATCGCTGGATAACCAGTAAATATGATCCCATCGAGCAAGCGTATTGGTAAGAGTTGGGTCTTTAACTGCCGGAAATGCTGATGAGAATGGAGCTTGGCCTTGATTGATGTCTCCATCATTGATAATCCAAATATCTGGATTTATACCAAGTTCTGCCAGATAACTTAGATGCTGAGCTTGTTTTTCGCTTGAGTTACCAGCCCGAAAATCATTAAAAAATAAAACTCGGGATGTTTGTTGTTTTATAAACCAACTAGTAGAATCTATGTTGCTTGTGGCTCCTGCATTATCAACCGTTCTAACATAAAACGTATTCGTTTCACCAACACGTAGCCCATTTAATGTTACGTTCGGGAGCGTTGAAAAACTGCGCCCCTGATAAACTTTTGCTGATTTCTCACCTTCTGTTGAGTTATCAATTTCGAGTGAAATAAATAGCCTGTTTTCATCTTCAGTTATAGGGATTTCCGTCCAACCATTTGCCACATCATTAATGGCTACTTCTGTTTTTTGGATATTACCAAACCCATCGGGGTCGTCAATTGTCCACCCAAAACTAGCAATAGAAAAGAGGGTGTCTGGTGGTAATTCGGTAAGGTTTAGCTCAACCGTTGGGTTCGAGTTTACTATTGGAAATATTAATTCGGCACCTGATTTATCAATGGCGCCATCATTGTCGACAGCTCGAATTTTAAATAATACATCGTCTTCTTCATTGCCTTCAGTAATTGGCAAGATAAATGTACTGTCGGTGGTGGTGGTAAAGCTCCAAGCGTTTTCTGAGGTATCGTTGATGGCATATTCGTATCCAACAATATATCCGTCGCTATCGGTGCCCCACCAAGAAATTCTTATTTGGCTTGACAGTCTAAAATCGCCCTCTCTGTTAATTTCATCTACCGTTAAATAGGTATTAGGCGGTTGGTTTTCTATGAAATCTCCTGTTGGTGCAGTTTCGCAGCTTAGAAACAATCCAATAGAAAGAAATAGAAATATAAAATGGGTAGCTGTTTTCACTAATGGTATAAATTATAAAAAAGCAGACCGGACATGATTACCCGGTCTGCTCTTAACGTTTGTTTATTTAATAAGCATCATTTTGCGAGTGCTTACGAAGCTACCTGCCTCAATACGGTAAATATACATACCGCTGGCAAGAGCACTTGCATCGAACTGCACAGAGTGGTTCGCTGCCGGCATTTCGCTGCCATTCAACAAGGTTGCCACTTTACGGCCAAGCATGTCATATACAGTTAATGTCACTTTACTTGATTGAGGTAAAGCAAAATTAATGTTTGTGCTTGGGTTAAATGGGTTTGGATAGTTTTGCTTTAGGGCAAATTCACTTGGAATACCGAACTCATTTTCGTTGCTAGTAGATAAGCCACGAGTAAGTGTTAGCTCATTGTAAGTAGTAACAAAAGTGTTCGATTCGATATCGTAACTATCAGCTGCAGCTAAAGTATCGCCACCAGCATTTACCATTACAGTCCAAATGAAGTCAGCACTTTGTCCAACTTCTAGATCTGCTGAAGCAAGTAATGCGTCAACTGTTTCGAGGGTAAGCGTAAGAACTGCATCTTCGCCTTCGCTATTTGAAGGAACAGCTACTACCTCGGTAGTATCAGCTGCATTAAACAATACCCATGTATAGGTAATTGCATTGCCGTCGAAGTCTGAAGTAGAAGTCCATTCTACAGATAGATCGCCAGTTACTTCAATAGAAGCGTCGTTATCAGGCTTGTCTAGTGTAAAACGAGGATCCGGGTAAGTGAAATTTTCACCTTGGAAGAAATCAGGATTTCCACCAATCAGTTTTGCATTTCCAAAAGAGAAGTTAACAACACCAGTAATTGACGTCATTGTCGCACCAATTTTCATGGTTTCATTTACAGTACCATTTAGCCTTCTTGACTGATCATCGTAACGTAAGCCTTCTCCGGCTTCAAGTGTATCAACAGCAACATCGCCACCTTGGCGAGAACCAAATTCGAATTCACCAAAGTCTCTGGTTCCATCAGCTTGGTTAGTAGTAATTTTTACATCACTAAATGTTACAAGTACACCTTCGTATGGTTCGTAGTTTGCTGTAACGTCTTGTGTTAACACACCAGTTAATGCAAGTGTATCCATCTCAGCGTTAGTACCAACTTTTGTGAATGAACCGATATTCATTGTTGAGATACCGAAGTTTTCGGTGATTTCGAAGCTCGTGATGTTGATCATGTCGCCTTCAACTAAAGCGTCAGCATCTCCACCGGTTGCTACAAAAATACCAGACCACATTGCTGCTCTATCCTGAATAGTAATAAAACCATCAGTTACGGCGCTAGTTACTACCGTTGCAGTAATATCTGCAGGTACAGATCCGGCACCGGCTAGTGGGCTGTCTCCTTCTTCTCCATCATCGGATTTTTGTACAAACTCGATGGTAGTGATTTGGGTATTTGTTACGAAGAAGCTGTATTCGCCAGCTGCAGGTGCACTACCTACAAAACCACTGTCGTCGGTTGCTTCAATTTTGAAACTAACCGTAGTTAAATCCGGGAATCCAGGCATTTCTACCGAGTACTCAGTACCAGCTGTGTTTGTCATAGCTAAGGTATCAGCTTCGCCGGCAACCGTGTAAATCAATTCAACTTTTGCTAAAGTACCTTCTGCTGCTTCTGCATTCGCAGTAACAGTTATAGTTTGATTAGCTTCGATGGTAGAATCAGACAAAGCAACGTTAGATACAACCGGAGGAAGACCTAAAATCTCAAGGTCATTAATCCACTCAAATGTTCCACCTTCAGGCTCGCAGAATTCGCCATTTATACAATAGAAAGGATCGCCATTATCGTCGGTTAACCAACGGCCACCATCTTCAAATGGGTTAATACTAAGTGGCGCTTCATTGCCATAAATACCATCAGGGTCATTACCACCATTAACGATCAAGAAACCGTTAACGTTTACAAGAGCACCTGCCGGTGGGGCTACGAAATCACCTTCAACATCAGGGCGACGGAAGTTCCAGCCAGGTAAGTATCCTGAATCCATACGATCGTTTCTAAAACGAAGCGATAAATCATAGGTGTAAATTCGGCTACCATTTTCGTTTACTGCCCAATCAACACGACGACCATCAAAAGCGATGTTACTTGCTACTGTGTTTGTTAGGCGAACATAAGCACCAATATACTTAACGTAACTTGCTGCGTTAATGGTAAGCTCACCACCGTCGAAATTATTCAATTCATCAACAGTTACGTCGATCGGATCGAGTAAAGGCAGTAATTCCGGGAAGTTGATGTAGGTAGAACCTAAGAATTCTGGTTCTTCAGATAAATCAAACTGTGCAGTTGAAAAGAAGAACGTTAATGCCCCTTTAATTTTCAGTACGTCACCAATTTCGCGATCTGCTAACCACTCATAATTTGGCACCTCTACAATTTGCATCGACATACCTTCACGGCCACGTGAAATTGCCGCTGTATCAGTTACGAATACATGAATTCGGCTAATACCGTCTAACTCACCGTCATCGTCATTATCGCGAGGTGTAGAGTTACCGGAGCTTTTAGGGTTAGAAGTAATTACCACGGTAAGTTCAACTTCTTCACCTGCTAACGGATGTGCAGTAAGCGCGTTCTCATCAAGCACAGAAAGGTCGCGGTAACGGTTTAGTTCGCGAATGCTAAACTCAACACCAGCAGTGTGAGAACCTATGAATGTGAAATTATTTTGTTCGTAAACCATCCACTCAGAGGTGTACGCATCTACCCCAAAAGAGGCAAGTGCTGCGGCATTACCAGAAGTAAAATCCGGCTTTCTCACTAGTGTGAATTCTTTTGTACCAACAGCTTGTGCACCAACATCCCATCCGCTGCCAGGATCTTCACCTAGACGTCCGAACATATCGATTAGCACGGTATCAGAAGCAGACACTTTGAACAAGCCAATTGCATCATCTCCATTATAAAATGTCATTGAATGCGTAGTATCGGCTTCTGCTAAGATTAGTGTATCTGCTTGCGAATTTGCAATTACAAATACTTCTCCTGCGGCAAGCATCCCTTCCATGCGAAGAGTGTCAGAAACCCATGCTTCAGCGCCATTATTTGAACGAAGCATTATATAGTCTGCAAGATTAATTTCTGCGTCAGAGCCGTTGTATAGCTCGATAGCTTTATTATTAGCTGAACCTTCGATGTACTCAGAAATGAATAGATCGCCAGATTGAGCAAATGCTGCACCTGATGATAATATCAGAGTGAGAACAGCAATACATTGTATCAGTCTTTTCATATTGATTGTGTTATTTAATGATTACGATTTTACCTGTTTGAACCTCTCCTGATGCCATATCCTTTACGGTGTACAGGTATAACCCCGTAGTTAGGATTTGGTTGGCATTCGATTGCAAATCCCATGCATGCTCGCCACCGGCAAGTACGCGAGGATCATCACTGTAATTGGAAAACCATCCAATGTCACCATTGTACGTATCCGAATCGTGAGTAAATTCTCCAACAATATCGCCGGCTACGGTATAAATTCGCACTTCTGCACGCGCCGGTAGATTATAAAAATATAGCTTCCGCTCGTTTTCTAAAGATCCATCCCAAGCGGCATTTACGCGATATGGATTAGGATATACGCCCACTTGATATTCTTTAGCTGAACTTGTGAAATTCTCGTTAGCTGGTGTTCCGGGAAATACTCGAACCGCATTCACATTCGGGCTTGTCTCTAACCCTTCAATCTCAAAAGTATCGCTGCCACGATCGAAAGCTGTAACCGACAGTTCGTATTGCCAACCACTTAACAGATCGTTAATCTCAAAGGCATAATAATAGGTAGTAGTATCTCCCTCGAATGTAACCGGCTCATCTAATTCAATTTCATCGAAACCGGTGTTAAATGCTTCTTGATTGCCCGGTACATCAAATTCGCGAATCATGCGAACCTGAGGATTCAAATCTTCGCCTAGCTCCGATCTATATACCCGATACCCTTCAAAATCTTGCTCACCCGAAACTCGATCAACCGAGGCCTCCGCACTTTTATCCCAATAGAGCGTAACTTTTCCCGCGTCTAACACAACACGCATATTGGGGTCATCAGGAGGCGTTGGAAACAAGTATCGCGTTAATTCCCCGTTTTCATCGGTATCTTCACCCGGATCTAGCCGGCCATTACTATTTCGATCTTCGCCTTGAAATACCCGATTAATCGACTCAATGGTTCGAGTTAGGTTTGCACGCGATTCTTCGTTATCAACTTTTTTGTTTGATTGTCCTTGAAATTCTTCCGGTTTTAGTGCCGCTGAGAATGCAAAATATACCGAGATGGTTTCTCCCGGCTCAACGGTTGGAAAAGGCCCGATCGACATCATTGAAATGTAATTACCATTTCCATTTTGTCCGTCGGTACGTAATTGCTCTCGAACAGATTGCCCTGCAATTACCGAATCCAACGGAAATTTAGTAGCCATTCTATCATAGCGTTCTTGATCATCATTAGGCCGTACATACAAACCTGTTCCCTGGCTAAACAACCAATAACTCGGATCGATAAATGGCACATTATAACCGGATTGCTGAAAGGTGGTGCGCCCGCTTAGTTCATCCCGCACGGTATCAGGATTAGATGGGTGAAAAAACTCTCCTCGGTAATCAGCACCGATAATCGACATTGCACCATACGTATTAATTGCAGGGTTATCGGGAGATCCGGCATCAAATACATACGCCGTATACAAAGAATCTAAATAGCCGAGGCCATTTTTGTTGAAAAACTCACCACCAGTTTCTGTGGTGGTATTTACATTACGCACAACTAAATCTGCGTACATCCCAATAAAAACACTATCCCAAGTAGAAGCTGAGGAATGGATGGTTGAGTTGTTTGTGATATCGTATCGAACAATGGTAAAATTTTCAGTAAACGGGAAACTCCAGTTATAACTTTCTAAGCGCACGTCGGCATAAAGAGGAGTGTCATGGTTGCCGATTGGTGTGCCATTCACATCTCTACGGCGATCTGTGAATTCTGTTATAATATCTTCTTGGCCAACTGAGAACGGCGAGAAAAACTCGTTATCAGGATCGGTGCTTCTTTTTGTGATTGGAGCATTGGCGGTAAACTCAAACCCGGCTGCACCACGAGCATATCCACCCCCGGTAGTTACCGATGCGGTAGAAACTCGGATTGCCGCATTGTTATATTTGGCGCCAATCCAGATGCCGCCTTCGAACAAATGCTCAGTTCCTGTATCGATAGGATATCGCATACTTGGCCCACCTTCAGGGTTATTTCTAACATCAGGCTTACCTAGTGTACCAAAGTTTGTAATTGACAGCCCAAAAATACCGGCGCTGGTTTCTTCTCTTTCGAAAGGAGCTTGTGCTTGTGCTCCATTTGTTGCTAATACGAGTACAACAATTGATAATATATACTTCAAAAAAACAGGCTTTATATTGAGCGTTAAAGATAGTGAGTAATTCGACCTTACCCAACCTTATTGAGGTCATTTTTACAATAGCATAACATTCGATTATTGAATGCGTGCGAAATAAAAGTCTACAATTTTTTGCTGATCAATTCCCAAGTAATACATAGTAAGTACAACTGTAAATATTAATTGTAGCTTATAAACGCCAACCTTCCTGTACTTACGTGCTGATGTAGTTACTTTCGAATTTAAAATAACAAAGGCGCCGGACTTTTTCAGCGTCTTTACGAATTCTTGATCTTCCATTACAATCAGTTTTTCGTCAAAGCCATGCGTTTTCCTAAATAGTTTCCGGGTAACAAACAGGCTTTGATCACCAAATCTAAACATGTCGACATCGAAACGGGTAAACCATGCATAAAATTTTAATGCAGGGTGATTGTAATCAAATGAAAGTTGGCAACAACCGGCATCGAAGCCTTTTTCTACTGCATTCATTATATCTGAGTACCAGGTTTCGGGTGGGATGGTATCGGCATGTAAGAAATACAAAATTTCTCCATTTGCCGCTTTTGCTCCATTATTCATTTGTTTTGCACGTCCCTTGGGCGACTCGATAACCCTGGCAGCTTCAGCAATTGCCAATTCATGGGTTTGATCGGTGCTGCCGCCATTAACTACCAATAACTCAACATCGTTACCAGCAGTTTTTTTCAAATATTGAAGCTGCTTCACAATACCATCAGCTTCGTTTAAAACGGGAATGATTACACTTATCATAAATTCGGCAACCGATGTTTAACCTGCTTCCAATCTTCAACGGTATCCACATCGTTTAGCTCTTCTAACAGCTGATAAGACAAACCGAGTTTATTAACTATTTCAATTGTTTGTTCAGCAACCGATGACGTACTCCATGAAATAGATTCAAATAGTTGAGGATGGAACTTGCTCATTCCCAATAAATAATAGCCACCATCTCTAGCCGGACCGATTACTACATCTGAATTTAAGAGCTCCTCAAATGCTTGTTTTATGTGATTGGGCTCCAGTTCGGCACAATCACTACCAATAATCACAACCGCCGATGAGTTCTGTTCTTCAAAAGTTTTACGAAAGGCATTTTTCATCTTTTCTCCCAAATCATCGCCAAATTGTAGTCTTTTTGTGAAATCTTCATTGGTCCACATATCATTTTTATCAATGTTCGAAGAATACCAAACGCTTCTATTTACATCTATGGATAAAGCCACATCTTTGGTATACGCCAATAGCTGAAGATAGACTACCAAAGCGGCTTCATTACCAATGCTAACGGCTAAACGTGTTTTCGCTGTTCCCAGCACCGGGTTTTTTACAAAAATGATGAGATCGTTTTGCATAATTAATATGAATTGGAACTAAATAAGCTTAGTGTGCTATAAGACATTGAAAAATAACATAAAACAAATGTAACAATGAAGCTTTTAAAACAAACATTATCTCTGTTAACTGTACTTATAATCACCAGCTTTATGAGCCTTTCTTATGCTCAATCTGATGGCAAAGACACCGGTTTAGGTGTGATGATTGGTGAACCCACAGGTATTTCGCTTAAGCTTTGGAAAAACAATGCTACCGCATACAGCTTTGGACTTGCGTGGAGCCTGGAAGGCGCTGATGCCGTTTATGTGCATGGTGATCACCTATGGCATACACCGTTAGACACCGATACTGAACATTTCGCGTTTTCGTATGGTTTAGGTGCACGTGCTATTTTTACTGATAACGACACCGATTTTGGCGTTCGCTTACCTTTAGGATTAAACTTCTATCCGGAAAAAGCACCAATGGATATTTTCGTAGAAATTGCGCCTACCATTAACTTAATTCCGAATACCGACGGAGATGTATCCGGTGTATTTGGTACGAGATTTTATTTCTGATAATCTGAATTAAAGAATGATACTTTGCCCTTCTTTGGCAAAACCGACAGATTCATAATACTGGCTGTGAGAAGCTTTTATTTTACTGTCAAGATTAGTTAAATAATCATCGTCGCTGTCAGGGTCGTGATGAGTAAGCACCATATGCTTAACATTGCACCCTGCAGTTATTTCTAACACCTTCTCGTACGACGAATGCCCCCATCCTTCGCGCTCTTTGTATTGTTTATTATCGAATTGCGCATCGTGAATCAACACATCAGCCCCATCAACAAAAGCACAGAATTCTTTAATGAAATCTTTAGAATCCTGAGAATTATCATGGGGAAGTTCATTATCAGGGGCGATAATTATGGTTTTCCCATTAATAGTAAAGCGAAAAATTGCAGTCTGCACGGTATGCTTAGCCCACATATAATCCACCGAATACCCTTCCATATTTAATTTACCGGGTTGAAAGGTCTCACAATCCATATCAGCATCCAGCATATCCATGGTTACCGGAAAGAATGTGTTGGACATATGACCTTGTAAAATCTCCTTACATCCGGATTGATCTTGTGGAGGCAAATACACCCTAAACCAAGAATTTTCTTTATAAAACGGTTTAAAAAACGGAAAGCCTTGTAAGTGATCCCAGTGTGGATGTGTGATAAATATTCTGCCACATATTTTTGAATCCCCATTAAGTAAGTGATTCCCGAGGTTTCTGATACCCGTACCACAATCAATAATCAGTAACTCACTTAATGAATCTGACTCGATTTGAAAACACGTTGTATTCCCCCCGAAAATCATGTTTTCAGAGTTCGCACAAGGTGTAGAACCCCTTACACCCCAAAATTTTATTTTTACTGATTCCGCCACAAATGCATGTGTTATTTAATGGTCATAGCCTTGGCGCCAAAATGATTAACTTTTGATAAAAGAAAAATTATGACGTTCTAATGCTTGATGATTTTTAAATCAAAGTACAGAACCAAATCGATGTAAAAAAGTAACCAGCCAGAATTTACCGTTCCCTATACACTACTGGCTTGAGTCCTCCTTTAAATCATTGATTTTTCGAACTAACTCTGAAATTTTTAGTTTCTTTGCTGCAATTTTCTCGGCAGCATCGTCTACCTTGCTTTGTAATTCGTCGCGCAACTTATTGCCCTTGTTAGTTGGCTTAAAATATGTTTTTGCCTCTTCGAATTGAATCATCTCAGATTCAAGTTTCGATACATCTTTTCTAAACTGCTCTAACTGCTTTTGGTACTGAATAATCTCTTTGCGCGCTTCCGGCTCAATGCCTTCGCTTGCAAGTCGCCGCTCCATACCAAGATCAGCCCCTGATGAACGGAAATTGTCGTAAATAGCGTCGCACACTTCACGATATTCCTTCCACACCTTATTTTTGAATTTAAGCGGTACGTGGCCAATATTTTTAAATTGTGCCTGCAGTTTTTTGGCTTCTTCAACTGCTTTTGCCGGGTCGTCAGCTTCGCCTATTTCTTTAAGCTTGCTGATAATATCTTTCTTCTCGTTATAATTCTGCTTTTGATCTTTTCGAACGCTTTTATAGTGCTCTCGGCGATGATTATAAAATGCATCCATCGCTTCTTTAAACTGCTTCCAGATTTTTGAGGATTTCTTTCGCGGAACCGGCCCAATGGCTTTCCATTCGTCCATCAATTGCTGCAGTTTTTTGTGCCCTTCGTCGTAATTTTCGAGATCCTGCACGTCTTTAGCGCGCTGAATAAGAACTAACTTAGCGTCGTAATTCTTTTGTTCCTCTTCGCGTAATCGATCTAAGTTTTCAGCTTTCTTCTCATTAAAAGCATCGGTTGCTGCCTTGAACCTATCCCAAAGTTCATTTTCTTCTTTTTGAGGAAGATTGCCAGTTTTTTTCCAGGCTTTGTGCAATTTGTTTACACGGCGGGCCGCATCAGCAATACTATCATCATCGATCAACGATTCTGCTTCGGCAATTAATTTCTTTTTCTTTTCAAGGGCTCGCTCAACACTCTGGCGATATTTTTTATCGTTCTTAAATCGAAGTGCGTTAAAAGTGTCTTGAGCGTTGTTGAAATGATCCCAGGTTTGCTGATTTTTCTCAGCCGGAACGCGTCCAATTTTTCTCCATTGAATTAACAGATCCTGAAATTTGTGATTGAGATCTTCAAAATCTACTTCAGCCGACTCAGCTTTTGCGTTCAGCGCATCCATTTTTTCGAGGATGACCAGTTTAAGCGTGAAGTTCTCTTCTTCTTTTTCCAGCTTTTTAACTAGCCGATCTACTTTATGGCTTTCAAACTCGTTTAATAGTTGCTCAAATTTTTCGTTTAAAGCATCAATTTCGCCATGTGGAAGCAATTTTATTGATTCCCACTTTCCTTTAATTTGGCTTACCTGTTTCGTTTCGGTCCACTTTTCTTCCGAAATGATTGCATTTAATTGCTGCAACAATTCTTTTTTTGCCGCCAAGTTTGCTTCTTTTCGTTTGTTTAACTCTTCGTAATGGGCTCTTTTTCTAGCCTCAAAATCATCTCGAAGTGAATTAAACTTTGCAATCGCTTCTTTTGCCTTCTCATCATTAGAATCAGGCCCGTCGGATAGGTGCAGTGCTAGATTCGCAAATTCGTTACTTACGAACGCCCAATCATCATTATTAGCAAAAGACTCTGCTTTAGTAGCAATATCTTCGTAGAAAGCAACTGCATCAACTTCTTCTTCCTCATCATCATTAGATTCTACTTCTTCAGCTTCTACTGATGACTCTTCATTTTCAACTACTTCACTTTCCGCTTGGTCTACTGTATCGGAATCACTTTCAGCATCAACAGTGTTAGTCTCTACTTCCTCTTTTGACGCTTCCTCCGCTTCTGTATCAGATGATGCTACGTCGGTTTGAGATGAGCTTGAATCAGCACTTGTAGTTTCCTCGGTTGTGGGTTCTGAAACTTCAGGGGTTTTACTTTCTTCGGGTTCCTGTTTAAGTTCTGATTCTTTGGGTGTATCGTTTTGCTCCAGGTTAGTCACTGCTACCTTCCTTTCCACTTGGTTCGTTAATTGTACGGCTGATGCCTACTAAATAATATCATGCCAAGATAAGAGAACTAGATTGGTTTAAGCAACTTAACATCACTCCTACCCCAAAAAAGAAAAAGCCGGCAAAAAACCGGCTTTTTGATGTCGAAAAAAGTGAACGCTTTATTTAATCTTCTTTGATAATATGAATATCGCGTTGCGGATAAGGCATCTCTATATCGTTTTCATCCAAGGCTTCTTTTATTGCCTCCAAATTTTCGAAAAAATAATTCCAGTAATCGCCGGAGTTCGTCCATGCCCTCACAGAAAGATTTAATGAACTATCTCCCAATCCTGTTAATACAACAGCCGGAGCAGGATCTTCCAGCGTGCGTTCATCTTTATTGATAACTCCTAAAATTACTTCGCGTGCTTTTTTGATGTCATCATTGTAACTGATACCAACTTCAAACACTGCACGACGTGTTTCTTTAACTGAGTAATTCGTAATTGATGCATTTGAAAGATCACCATTTGGTATTACAACGGTTTGATTATTCGCTGTTTTAAGAATGGTATATAGAATATCAATCTTCTCAACAGTACCTGAACCAGATCCCGTTTCTACAAAGTCACCCACTTTAAATGGCTTGAAGAATAATATGAGCACGCCACCTGCAAAATTTGAAAGGCTACCTTGTAGAGCAAATCCTACTGCTAATCCGGCCGCACCTAAAATAGCAATGAAAGAGGTCATTTCTACACCAAGCATACCTAATGCTGTAATGTATACTAATATCTTAAGTAGAATGGATGCGATTCCTTTTAGGAAACCTGCCAATGAAGCGTCTACATGGCTTTTATTCAATACTCGCTTTATGACTCCAGCGATAATTTTTACTGCCCACAATCCTATTACAAGAACCAGAATTGCTTTTACCAGATTCGGACCATAGGTGAGCACTATGTCTAGTAGCATCTCTGTGTTAAATTCGAAATTTTCCATAGTTAGTTTTTAAAATTAAAAAGAGCGCTCCAATGATAGGGTCTCATTGGTGTAAAGTCATTTTTTTATAGCTTTATTACGACGATCTAATTCACATTAACATCGCTTAATCGTTTCTGCTATAAGTTTTTTAGTTCGTTAATAATTTCTTCTTTTGTTTTACCCAGTTTTTTCTGAAGTCTTCCGAATAATTCATCTTCTTTTCCCTCAACCATTGTAACATCGTCTTCGGTTAACTGGGAATACTCTTGCTTTAATTTACCTTTTAGCTCGTTCCAGTTTCCTTTTATCTGTAGGTCGTTCATTTTATCTAATAGTTTATGTTAATCTTTTGTTTATATTATTAACTATACTAGACATAATAAGTTCCAAGAAAATAAAAAAGCCTGACTCTTTCTGAAGAGACAGGCTAAATAAATGAAAAATGTACGGTCGTATTTAATCGATATCGTACACTTCTTTTAATATGGCTTTTGCATTGGCATCTTTGCCTTGCATCACTCGATGCTGCAAATTAGTAACTATTTCAGCTTGAGCTTTTTCGTAGGCTTCTTCTTTTGCTTTCTTCTCATTCGAAGTTCGAACTAACTCGTAAATATCATCAGCCCGAACAACGCTGTAAATGTTGTCGCTATTGAACGCATGAGAGCGTAATTCTTCGAATTTTTTGAACACCCGTGGAAAGTCTTCGCTGTTTTCGGCTTTTGTAATAATTTCCACATCTGAAGGACCTTCTGCACTAAGTGGAGTTTTGCAGAGATAAAACTGATTAAATGTATAATTCATGAACTGTTTTTTATCTGATTGAATTAGTTCGCATCTTTTGCCCCAATATACACAAACCCGTCATACAATTTCATTCGGTGAATACGCAATGCGAATATTTTGGTTTTTATTTGGTTTTATACTGCTTCTCTCGGCATGCATCAGCAGGCAAAACTTTACTTCAGATTTAGTTAAAAACGATTTTGTACATCAAGGGTTTCCTCTCACCATCCACACAACTCCTTTCGATAGTGCGTACACAGGTGCAGTAGCAAAATTGTATCGCGGAAATTCTTTTGTAGCATCGGGGGCTTTTATTTCTGAAAGCGGCCTTTTTCTTACTACCTACGACCCGGTGCTAAATTTGATTGCTAACGAGCCAGCCAGAAACGAAATAATGACCGGCTTTTCTGCCGAAAGTAATACCGACGAAATCCCAATTCCCGGAATGTCCCTGTTAGTTTTAATCGAAGAAAAAGAAGTAACGGAGCTTTATAGCGAACAAATACCGGACAGCATACGCAACAATCAAATCAACAGTATTAAACAACAAATAACACAGCGCTTAATCGAAGAAGCAAAAGGCGGTCGTGCTGATGTTCTTGCACAGGTTTCAGAATTATTAGCCGGTAATCGTCAGATACTAAGTGTGTATAAAATCATTAACGATCTGCGCCTGGTGTGGTCCGATTCGATAACCGACTCCGTTTCACCCTTCGCAAAAAGCAATGAACTTCGGGATGTTGCGGCAAGTAAAACGAGTATAATTAGAGCATACATTCCTGAAAACGGAGTTTCTGTAGGGTACAACCAAAGCAACCAACCATACAAAGTAAGCACACATTTTGACCTTCCTTCAATGGAACAACCCGATCAAAATGTGTACATGTTTGGGTTTCCAAATCGCACTTTTCGTAACGACTCATACCGAGCATTTAAGTTTTACAATACTATTGTAAATCCCGCGATAATCAATTCATATTCAGCGTATCAAAAGGGTTTAGATGAAGCCGCTGAAACCAATGCCAACTTTTCCTATCAAACCATATACGATCGCTTTAATGTGGCATTACAGGTGCAGCTTTACGAAGAAATTCAGGATGAATTCAAAACGAAAAACATTCTTGAATTAAAAAATGATACTGAATTTGATCTCAGACTATGGGCCACAACCGATACTACCATTGAGCCTAAATTCAGAGATATTTTTTCGTACATCGATCAAGCTTTTGACATAGCCGAGCAAAATGGCGCCAGCTTTTATATAACCAGTTATTCACTACAATTTGGCAAGCTTGATGATTTAGCTAACCTAATCAAAAATTATAACGAAGAAACACTGCTACCAAAATCCGACGCCGAAATTGAAACCTTGCGCGCTCAGATTGCTGAAAATCAGCGACAATTATTAGGTGTAATTGACCTTCAATCCGAAATTAGTTTTTTAAGCGACGTTCTTATCACTATAAACTCGCTTCCAGAAGCACAGAGCATCCCAAGCGTTCAGCAATTGTTTATGGATGTTGATGAAAACAACTACTACGATGCGGCGAAAAATTTTCTGGAGCGTCAGACTTCTGCATCGTTTTTGTTTGATGTGGAAGAAACCCAGCAAGCCATCGCCAACGATGTTTTTTATCAAGATTCACTATTTACATTGCTTGATGAAATTCTATTTGTGAACGACATGAATAGAAACAATCATGCTATATATCTGGCATACAATCGCCCTGCCCAACAAGTATTTTTGCAAGCTAAAGCTGCTAAATATGGGCATGTTTTCCCCGATGCAAATGGCACTCTAAGGTACAACAAAGGCTATTTTAGAGCTGCGTTGAACAAATCTGATTCAGAATATTTACTTACTTACAACGATTTCCGAGCCAGATCGCCGGGAAGTATCATCTTTAACAAACAAGGCGAAATTTTAGGGCTTACCGATCACACTGTACCCGAAAACTTAATTCCGAACTATCTCTTTAATAAAGAAAATGCCTATTACTATAGTCTGGATGTTCGAAAGATTGCAGAGTTACTTAAAGAGGAACAGGTTGCTTTTACCTCTGAATTATTTGAGTAGAATCAGTCGATAATTTCGCGAAGTAACTTGGGTATCATCATCCATTTAATCTGGCACGTGCCGGGATTAATGTCACCCCAACGAACAGCGTAACTTTCGAGGCATACCAAACCCGCTGTAGGAACACGAACGGCGGTTTTATCTCGCCCACCACTTAATAAAGTAGCCGTGGCTTCAATTAATGGATTATGTCCTACTAGCATGATCGTTTCGGATTTTTCGGGTGCATTTTGGATGGCTTCGAGATATTTACCCACCGATTCGAAATATAGATCGCTATCCCAGCGCACAATGCTTTCGTCTCTTTTCATCCCCTCTACACAAAGCTTTGTTGTTTGGCGCGCTCGCTGTGCAGTTGACGACACAATATATTCCGGCCGATATCCTGTTTTCTTTAAAAATCTCCCCATCCTTGGCGCATCGTTCAACCCCCGCCCTGAAAGTGGTCGATCGAAATCTTCCAGTTCCGGATTATCCCAACTTGATTTTGCATGTCGAAGCAACAGTATAAATTTCATTCGATTTGTTCCGTTATTTTGATGGTAGAATGATATGCCTCTTGGCCAACAACGTGAGAAGGACACCCCGGGCAAGCATAAATGTGATCATTGCCAGCCAGATTGCGTGTACTCCTATTATATTTTGTGTTAAATAGTATACAGGAATAAAAATCAACAATGTAGCAACCAACATAGAGTTGCGCATAGGCGGTGTTGCTGTTGCGCCAATGTAAACACCATCCCAAATAAAACTTACACTGTTCACAATGGGTGCGAACACGGTCCAAATCAATACTATTTTTATGGCGTCAAGTACCACCGTTTGATCTGTAAAAATAGCTACAATTTGCGCTCCGAAAATTGCATAAATAGCACTTCCTGCAACGCCAATCCCCAAGCCCCAAACCATGCAGCCTTTAATTGCTTTTAGTAATTGTTCGCGATCTTTTGCCCCAAAATATTTACCAACCAGACTCTCGGCTGCAAAGGCAAAACCATCAATTCCATACGCGCTTATGTACCAAAGTTGAAGCAAAATTGTGTTCGCTGCAAGAACAACATCACCCGTTTCAGCCGATTTTGCCGTAAAAAAAGCATAGGATGTAACCAGACATAATGTTCTGATAAATATGTCGGAGTTTACTGAGAAGAATTTTTTCAGTGCATCTAATTGAATAAGCTCTTCGAAGCTAATATCACCCAAAGGTTGATGATACCTACGCATGTACAACCAGATTGCAAAACCAACCGCCACATAACTGGCAATTAAACTGCCCCAAGCAACACCAGCTACGTTCATATCATAGATTAATACGAACACCAGATTAAGAACAATATTAAGTGCATTCAGCAAAATGGTGACATACATGGGGAATCGAGCATTTTGCATGCCCAAAAACCAGCCATTAAGGCCAAACAGTGCTAGGGTTGCGGGCGCGGCAAAAATGCGGATCGAAAAATAAACCTGCACATAGCGTTCTACTTCGGGCGATGCATTTACCAACCACAACGACATTTTTAAAACCGGAATCTGCACAAGCACGATTAGCACGCTGAATGAAAGTGCAACCAAAAGCACTCTTGCCAAAATAATTCTAGTCTCTTTTAATTGGTTTGCCCCAAATGCCTGAGCTACTAAACCGGTAGTTCCCATTCGCAGGAAACCAAATCCCCAGAAAATAAAATCAAAGATGATGCTGCCTACCGCTATGGCCCCTAAATAGTAAACGGCATCTAAATGCCCAATTACAGCGGTATCAACCGCACCCAATAATGGAACCGACAAATTGCTAATAATATTAGGAATTGCCAGTCGCAAGATTCTTCGGTTCAAAATTTACTCATCATTTTTTGCCTTTAAGTTAGCTTGTACAAACTTTCCCATTAATTTAATATAGTGTTACTTTTTGGTTGATGGTGTAGGTTGCATCTATAAAGGGGTGCGTGTATTTTCATGCCACTAAATCAAAGCATACAATTTAACTAATAATCTGCTTCTCAAATGGATATCGATACCCGTAATAAAATTTTAAGTGTGGTTCTTGGAATTGTAATTATTGCACTTTCGTGGTTACTATACGATTCAATTGTAACTCCTTACCAGGAAGTTAAGGAAAGAGAAGCGGAAACGGAGCGGGTTCGTACGCGCATGCTTACCCTTAAAGATGCGCTCGTACAATACGACAGCCGTTTCGGGCATTTCCCACCAACCGAAGGCGGATTAGACAGCATCGTTGTTTACTTGCAAACCGATTCTATGATGGTTGCTATGGGCGACACCTTATTCCGTCAAGCTCCACCACTTGAGTATTCACCGGAGACTATGATTGTTACTCCTCGAGCATCAGGTGCACGTTTTATTTACACCCACGTAGATTCAACGCGACCTCCGCTTTACTTGCTCGAAGATCCTGACACTGATGATGCTATTGGTAGTTTGAGCAGAACTACGATGCGTAACGCGCCCAACTGGAATTAATGAATGAGTCTGCCCCTAATTTAGGAGTCTCATTTTTTTCCGACCGGCTGTATTACGCCATCAATGATCCTTCGGGGGATGCTGTTTTAACTGAGATTGGGAGTTTTAACTTCAATTTCAACATCGCAAGCGCAATCCGTACGCAGCATCCCGATCAATACCCTCATATCCAAAATACGATTGAGGGTTTGGTTAAAGAACACTCGATTGGATCGGTGCATGCGCTCACTATTCCCAGCGACGAATGCTGGACCGCCCTCCCCAAGGTTGTTTACGATAATGCAGATGAACGTGAGGATCATTTGGCAATAATCATGAAAGGGGTATCTCGGGAAGAAATTGAACCTACCTGGCACACCGTTTCAAAAAGCCAGCGTAAGTTTTTGTGTATTCGAAGAGCTTCCATCATGGAAGGATATTCTCATCTCTCGAAAAAAGTTGGACTCACTGAATTTTCAAGCGATTTCGAAATCGCTGCGCAATGGTCGGCTTTTCATAAACCCGGCGGCTCTTTTTTGATGATCGGTTGCCACAAAAACGTGATTTCAATCACTTCTTTTATGCTTGGCAGATTTAGAGCCGCAACGTACATCAAATACGATCAAGTTCAGGACTTACCGTATCATTGGTTGCAGCAATCCGCACATTCTAAATGGCTGAAAGGCTTACACGAGCATACCTACTTGTTTGGGAAAAACTGCCATGAAATTGTAAAAGTGCTTGCTCATTTCTGGGATAAATCTACCGAAATCTCGACGCTAAATACCCTCGATCAAATGGGAGTAATGGCCGAAGAAACCACTTATGGTTTTGATCTGGCAGAAGCTTTTCCAGCGATTTTGCTGAGCTTAGATCAGTAATCGTTTCTCAATTTAAAAAAGCTCGTTTCAAACCCTTACCTTTGGGCTTTAATCCATTTAACTGAATAGTCACCGCCATGCGGATCATCACCGGAAAATTAAAAGGTCGCAGAATCACTATCCCAAAAGGATTGGATGTACGCCCCACCACCGATCGTACCAAAGAGAGCATTTTCAACAAAATTGAAGTGTATAAATATTTGGATGGAGCTACTGTTTTGGATCTTTTTGGGGGATCAGGAAATCTGGGCTTTGAGGCAATTTCACGAGGCGTTAAAAATGTGACTTTCGTTGAGATTGATTCTAAAAATGTGGCTTTGATCGAGAAAACGGCCAAAGAGTTTGGAGTTGATGCACAAGTTCGTCCTATTGTTTCGGATGTACAGCGTTTTCTAAGTGGCATGCCCATTCCTTACGATTTCATCTTCTGCGATCCACCGTACAATTACGAATGGATGGAGGAAATGATCGCTCAGATTTTGGAAAACAACTGGCTGAAAGAAGATGGCTGGTTCATCCTCGAACACGATAAATATCACAACTACAAAGAGCATCCACATTGCTTTTTTAGCAAAGCTTATGGTCGTACCACTGTTAGTATTTTTGAAAAGCATCCGGTAGATTCCAACAACAATTAACAATTTTTCAATGATCAATTAACAATTAGTTGAATCATTAATAATTGATCATTCTTAATTGAGATATGAACACATTAGCGCTTTATCCCGGGTCTTTCGATCCAATCACTTTCGGCCACCTAGATATTTTAGAACGGGCCGCCAATTTGTTTGAACGAGTAGTGGTAACCGTGGCTGTAAACAAAGAAAAAAGCGGTGTATTTACCGGCGATGAGCGAGTGGCGTTAATCAACGAGTGTTTAGAGGGAAAAGAATGGGCTAAAAGCATCGAAGTGGATCAGTTTACCGGGCTGCTGGTAAATCACGCAAAAAAACTGAAGGCAAAAACATTGGTGCGTGGCGTCCGCCAAATCTCAGATTTTGAGTACGAATTCCGAATGGCGCTCACCAACAAACGCCTCGCCCCCGAAGTGGATACTATCTTTTTAATGCCTGATGAGGAATACACCTTCATCTCGGCTTCTTTGGTAAAAGAAATCGCTTATTGGGGTAGTGATTTGTCCTCGTTTGTTCCGGAAAATGTAGCCGTGGCTCTGCGCGAAAAGTACGCGAAATAAACTTCTACGACTGCGTCTTAAATCTTGTTCCTTAGCCCTATTTATCCGAATTTCCCGATTCACTCATTCCAACATTTTTTTGAATCCATGATTTCACAACGCGCACAAAACGTACAACCCTCTGCCACTTTAAAAGTTACCGGGCGAGCAAAAGAATTAAAAAGAGAAGGCAAATCCATCGTTTCGCTAAGCGCCGGTGAACCGGATTTTAAAACGCCCGGCTATATCTGTAAAGCGGCTATTGAAGCCATCAATAACGGGCAACATGGTTACACCATGAATCCGGGCACACCTGAACTTAGAGAAGCTATTTCGGCAAAATTGCAGCGCGAAAACAGCCTGAACTACGACCCGTCGCAAATCATTTGTTCAAACGGAGCCAAGCAATCAGTAGGTTTTGCACTTTTGGCAACAGTAGATCCGGGCGACGAAGTAATTATCCCTGCACCATATTGGGTTTCTTATCCAGAGATGACACGCTTAGCAGAGGGAACTCCGATTACGGTTCGCACTTCTTTCGAGAACAACTTTCGACTCACAGCCGATCAACTTGAGGAAGCAATCACCCCCAAAACGAAAGTGCTGATTCTCTGTTCTCCGTCAAATCCAACCGGTTCTTGTTATAGTGAATCTGACTTGAAAGCATTAGCCGAAGTATTGAGAAAATACCCGGATATTTTGGTGATTTCGGATGAAATTTACGAGTACATAGTTTTTGAAGAAGAGCATGTGAGTTTGATTAATTCTGCTCCGGATTTAAAAGATCGAGTGATATTGATCAACGGATTCTCAAAAGGATTTGCCATGACCGGCTGGAGACTTGGTTACTTAGCGGCCCATCCTGACATCGTGAAAGCCGTGAGTAAAATTCAAAGTCAGGAAACTTCGGCACCATCCTCGATTTCGCAAGCTGCCGGACTTGCCGCCTACACGAACGATTTGAGTGAAGTTCACGCGATGCGAGATGAGTTTAAAAAGCGTCGCGATTATATGGTGGAAAGCCTGAACGCCATCGATGGAGTTGATTGCTTCACACCCGGTGGTGCTTTTTATGTATTCCCGGATATTTCAGCACATTTGGGTAAGACAACGCCGGATGGAAATAAGCTCGAAACTTCTACCGATCTTTGCCTTTATTTACTAGATGAATTCGGCTTGGCGGTTGTTCCGGGCGATGCCTTTGGTGAGCCCAACGGTTTACGCATGAGCTACGCTGCCGGCATGAAAGATCTTGAAGAGGCGATGGATCGTTTTCGGAAGGGTATTGGGTGTCTTCTTTGATCTTAATCAAATTCGACATTGCAATCATTCCTGAATTACATACTTAACAATAACCGGATTACCATCTTGATTTTTTGCCTTTGCAAATTCGACAAACTTTTTAGTTTGCTCATTAAAATTTTCCATTGATAAATCTAGCTCCTGTGCATGTTGAATTAATGTATTTTCATCAATTATCGTGAATAAATCAGTGTCGGAACTTAGGTAAATGAAAGGTGAAGGACCTTTATCTATATCATTGATAAATCTAGCATTACCAACTTGAACTTCATTTGTAGCCCTGTTATAAACTGCTAAATGCTGGCTATAACGATTACCAACTTTTAGGAATAAAAACTCATCGGTGAATTCATAGAATGTAATGTTTGATATTAGTCCATTATTCAGAATTTCTGATTCCCAAAAATCTCGCCAATCCCAAATTATTTCGCTGTAAGAATCTCTTTTAGCGAGCACATCATCAGTGACTTTAAACTCTTTAAAATCTAATGAATAGTATGGTACAAATTGACCATCCTCGAATTTGTAAATCGTATCGTCTAAATGAGGAGAAAAGAATGTATCACCATTAAACTCCGAAAAGTAATTTGGAATATTATATCTGATACCTTCCGAACCTTTTCGAATTGTTATGTCTTTTTCGAAAATTTCCCCTTTATTATCGAAATATAGTACGTGCGAGTCTTTGTATTTATCGTCAATTCGGGAATTTAACATTGTAGCTGCGTAACCACCGTATAACTGCAAATCTTCAAGATAGAAAATATTGAATGGATTAAAATCAAGGCTAATATTGCGAAGAAAATTCCCTTTGACGTCATAAACTACAATTTTAAATTGCCCCAACGCATGTATTTCTTCCGAATCGGTAATATAAATATCCGTTAAATGTTCCAGATCAGCTGGGCCCCTGCCAACCGGAATTTGTATGTCGTTTAGATAATACCCTTCTTCATTAAAAACCCATACGTTGTTATTCGATCTATCATAAAGAAAGAGTTTCTCATTCTTGTTTATAATCTTAAATACATTTCCAACAAACTTATTCGGTGGTGTAACTAATTCAATATATTCGATGTCTGAAAAAAATTCTGACATCTTTAAATTTGAGGTGGATTCAACATCAATAGATATTGAAATCGGTTTATAAATTAATCCTTCTTCTTTAATTTCACATGATACAAAAAGAAGAAGGATTACAATAAAGAACAATCTCATTATGGATAAATAAGGTTACAGATCATTACCACTGCATGAATCCTGTGATGAAATTACACAATACCAATCAGGCGTAGATCTACAAATTAGCATTGGCCTTCCTGTTACCCAACAAGTCTCTTCAACCATTGTAAAATCCTTAGCAGACCATTGCCGTGCTTCAGCTTCATTTATAATAGTTACATTTTTGTCATTGGATAGTAAGTTTACATTCATTAAGAGAATGGAAAGAAATCCAATTTTCAGAATTTTGTTCATCATGACAATTCGAATTAGTTAGTATTTAATATGCTAATATTTAGAACTATAACTATAAACTACTTTTTATTGTTGAAATAAAAAAATTCTTTTCAAATTGTAGATATTAAATTCGGTTTCTTTTCACTGGATATACAGTTACTTCTATTCGGCTAGATAATTTTCTTTTGATTGAATGTTTAATTGTCCTATTTCTAAAAACGAAACCAAAGAGATAGTGTTAGAAATCAATTTTAAGAACACATCAGATTATAACCAGCAGTTTTAATATGCTAATCGAAACTAGAATTCTGAGTATTACCGAACTAACACTTCGAGATATCTCCTTCATTCGTGCATTAACCAACTCTCCCGGATGGCTTGAATTTATTGGCGATCGGAATATTCATTCGGATCAGGATGCCATCAAATATCTCGAAACAGGACCAATGTCGAGTTATAAAATTCATGGATTTGGGCTGTTTCGGGTGGCTTTGAAAGAAACCAACGAGCCTATTGGAATGTGCGGATTTCTTAAACGAGATATGCTGCCCTACCCTGATTTGGGTTTCGCATTTCTTCCGGAGTATCAGGGCCAAGGATACGCCTATGAAGCAGCGAGTGTGATTCTTAATTGGGCTGAAAGGAACCTGACAAGCAACTATGTGCTTGCCCTCACTAAGTCAGAAAACGAGCGTTCTATCAAACACATTCAGAAATTGGGCTTCGAAGAAATCTCCCCAATCCCAATGAATAACGAGCTACTTTCGCAGTTCCAATATCGTTTAGATCAAGCTAAGACCTAAACCTTATCTACTACCAATTTGTAAGTTGGATCTTCCATCACGTTGATGTCGATAATTTCATTGGCATTTTTGAGCAATCGAACGCAATCTTTACTAAGGTGACGTAAATGCACTTTCTTACCAACTTTTTGATACCGCTCGGTGATTTTATTTAAGGCTTCGATGGCCGACATATCCACCACGCGGCTCTCAGCAAAGTCGATAATGATTTCTTCCGGATCGTTCTGAACATCAAATTTAGAATTGAACATGCTTACCGAACCAAAGAAAAGCGGACCGTAAATTTCGTAGTGCTTAATTCCATTTTCATCGATGTGCTTTCGGGCACGAATTCGTTTTGCGTTATCCCAAGCAAAAACTAGCGCTGCGATAATCACACCAATCATCACGGCAAGAGCCAAATTGTGCAAAACTGCTGTAACTAAGGTTACCAGTACCATCACAAAAATATCGGAAACAGGCATTTTATTGAAAGTTCTCAAACTCGCCCATTCGAAGGTACCGATGGCAACCATGATCATAAGTCCGGTAAGCGCAGCCATTGGCATTCGCTCTATGAGTGAGGCTCCAAACATGATAAAGACAAGCAACATAACTGCGGCAACAATTCCGGATAAACGCGCTCGGGCACCGGCAGAAACGTTGATCAAACTTTGACCGATCATCGCGCAACCACCCATCCCGGAAAAGAATCCTGAAAGGATATTCGCGATACCCTGAGCTGCAGCTTCTTGATTACCGCTCCCTCGTGTTTCTGTAATCTCATCGATGATATTCAACGTTAACAAACTTTCGATCAAACCAACGCCGGCCATGATAGAAGCGTAAGGCAGAATCAACATCAAAGTTTCCATTGTGAAAGGAACTTGCGGAATATGGAATGGAGGAAATCCACCTGAAATAGAAGCGATATCGCCCACTGTTTTGGTATCGATTCCGAAAGCAACAACAATCCCAAACACACTCAAAATAGCCACTAACGACGCTGGAATGGCTTTACTGATTTTAGGTAATCCCCAAATGATGAGCATGGTTAGTGATACTAAGCCAACCAACATGTACAACGGCTCGCCGGACAACCAATTTCCGTCAGCGCCCTTAAACTGGTCTAACTGCGACATGAAAATGATAATCGCCAGTCCGTTTACAAATCCGAAAATCACCGGATGTGGCACCAATCGCATCAATTTACCAAGTTTTAGCGCTCCGGCGGTTACTTGCATCAGCCCTGCCAACACAACGGTTGCGAAGATGTATTCAACCCCATGCGATTTAGCTAAAACCACCAAAACCACAGCTACAGCACCTGTTGCGCCGGAAATCATACCCGGGCGACCGCCGATTAACGAAGTAACTAAGCCCATCATAAAAGCGGCGTACAAACCGGTTAGCGGAGATAATCCTGCGATGAGGGCGAAGGCCACAGCCTCCGGAATTAACGCCATCGCCACGGTTAAGCCCGACAGGATTTCGGTCTTATAATTGATGGGTTGTGAAAAGTCGAAGAGATTAAGAATACGATCCATTAAAGCGTCTGCTCTTGAATGTTTTGTGTAATGAAATTTTGCAAAGCCCTAAAAATACGCATTCCAAAATGGGTTTATGACTTTTTTGGCAGATAAATATCTGCTTACCTAAAAGATTACAACTCTATCTATGTAAGCGTTTTTCTACGCATAGACATCCCAAAATCGATGTAATAAAATTCGTCAGCCCTACGAAATGATTGAATAACTTGAATTAGTTTTGGCTAATTTGTGCCGAAATTGTGCTTGTAAATATTTCAGGACCGGGATTAAAAAAACTCTATTGGCACATAAATTGTTAGGTAACTGCACATCAACAAAAGGAAAAAAGTAAAATTATGCCTACGTACGAGTATAAAAGAGAAGACGGAAGTACCTTCGAGATCATCCAAAAAATGAGTGAAAATCCGCTAACTGAATGCCCAACCACCGGGCAAAAAGTTCGGCGTGTTGTTTCAGGCGGCGGCGGCGTGGTTTACAAAGGCGAAGGCTGGTACGTTACCGATTACAAAAACGGCGGGAAAAATTCTGAGAAGACCAAAGCGAAAGAAAATTCAGGAGATTCGAGCTCAAAAGATTCAGCTCCTAAAGCTGAACAAAAATCGGCTAAAGAGACGCCTGTTTCGACGGATTAATTTCGAATTATTCGTTCATTTTTCACAAAGAAAATTTGTATCAGTACTCAAATCCTAACATCGAGTACGATAGTCTATTGCTGTACTTAGAGTTATAATGGTGAACTTTGCTCAACAAATAAAGATTAAATCTTAGGAATCATAGCCCATATAAATCATGATAATTCAATTGGGCTTTTATATATATTAATCCACACTATTCAACATATTTCTCCCTCATGAAAAAGGCACTTTACTTTTTAGGATTGTTACTGATTTTCACTCAATGTAAATCATCTACCAATGGGCCCGGTGAGATAGACGACACAGATCTAAACGGTTATAACGAAACTACTTTTTTTAAAACTGATGGCACTGAAATTTTAAACCGACAAGGTGATCCTGTTGTTATTCGGGGATTTGGTTTAGGCGGTTGGTTAATGCCCGAAGGTTACATGTTTAATATGCCCGGCGACTTCGGCCCAACTAAACTTCAAAATGCGATTGAGGATTTAATTGGGGCATCTGAAACCGAACGTTGGTTCGAAGAATTCAGAACAAATTATGTGCAAGAAGCAGATATCATTGCCATGAAGGAATGGGGTGCCGATCACATCCGAATCCCATTCAATCACAAAGTGTTTTATGATATTGACACTCAGGAATTTAATGAGCGAGAATTTGATAGGCTGGATCAAGTACTGATTTGGTGCAAACGTCATCGAATGGATGTGATTTTGGGTATGCATGGCGCTCCCGGTGGGCAAAGTAATAAAGAAATTGCCGATAGCGATGGCGAAGCTCGACTTTGGACGGAGTACGAAACTTATATGCCCATCACCATCAAAATCTGGAAAGAAATTGCCCGCCGTTATAAAGATGAGACCATCATTATCGGCTACGATCTACTAAATGAGCCGGTTACTCCTGATGGATATGGCGCTGCAGATGTATTGCGATTCCACACTGATATCATCCCCGAAATTCGTGAAGTAGATCAGAATCATATTCTTTTCATTAACGGAAATTACTTCTCTACTACTTTCGATATGCTGGATCAAATTCCATCGCAAGTAGATAATGTTGCATACTCGTTTCATAAATACTGGAACGAAACAGATCAGGGTACCATCAACTATTTACTAGATCTAAGGAATCGGACTCAAACTCCTTTATGGCTGGGTGAATCAGGTGAAAATTCGAATCCTTGGTTTTACGAGGCAACCAAATTAGTTGAGGATAACAACATAGGCTGGAATTGGTGGACGCATAAGAAACTTGGCACAATTACCTCTCCGTTGTCAGCAAAGGGCAATGCTAATTATTACAAAGTGGTAGATTTTTGGAAAGGTAATGGTCCCCGCCCCTCTGCTGATGATGCTAAAGATGGGTTATTCCAAATGGCTGCAGATTTAGCCATCGAAAAAACGGAATTACGACCAGATGTTGTTGCCGCCTTATTTTCTCCTGATTTCGGTTCACGAAATCAACCTTACACCGAGTTAACCATTCCGGGTACTATTGCGGCTGTACATTATGACATTGGAAACAACGGGGTTTCGTATTACGATACCGAGTACAAACGTGTGAGTAGCGACGACAACCAAAACAATGGTAATAATGGCTGGTCGATGCGAAATGATGGTGTGGATATTGAAGAAAGTGCAGCAAACCCATCGGGCTATAATATCGGCTGGATTGAAACCGGCGAATGGTTAGAATACACTGCCGAAGTGACCGCCTCGGGTGAGTACACGGTAAAAGCACGCGTTTCTTCCGGAAATTCTGATGGTCGTTTTAGAGTGCGAGTAAATGACAAACCGGTTGGCCCAGATGCACGAATTCCTAACACCGGCGGTTTTCAAAATTGGCAAGAAATCACTTTAGGCACCGACGACTTCGAAGCAGGCACGGTGTTAATTCGAGTTGAAATTCTTTCGGGCGGATTTAATTTTAGCCAACTTACTTTCGAATAAACTCATTACTATGCAGGCATGAGTACTTCTTACCAACAGGCCGTAGATCAGTTCGTTGAGCTTTGGGGCGAAATGGCTTCCTCGTGGGGCATCAATAAAACGATGTCGCAAATCCACGCATTGCTTTATGCTGAGTCGCACCCGATGGACACCGATGCCATTATGGACAAGTTGGATATCAGCCGCGGTAACGCGAACATGAATCTGCACCGATTGCTGGAATGGGAACTCATCAAAAAAGTAAACTACCCTCGCGATCGCAAAGATTATTACTCGGCAGAAACTGACATCTGGAAAATTGTATCAACCATAATCAGGGAACGCCAGCAACGCGAAATTGCACCCATCAGAGATGAGTTACTCGAGTGTATAAAAACACTGGAAAAAGATGGTCTTCAGGATCAGGAAAGCAAAGATTTTAAGCAACGCATCGAAAACTACTACGACTTTCTAGAGATGTTTGAACGCTTTACCGACGCTTTGCTTCCTTACATAAACAAGAAAAATCTGGGCTTTCTAAAACAGTTGATAAAGCTGGTTGAAGTGAAAGAATCTCTAAAAGATAGTTTCAAAAGTGGCAACTAAATCAAAACGGGCTCTAGGCAACGAGGCTGAAGATCTGGCCTGTGAGTTTCTTATCGAAAAGGGGTTTACTATTCTGGAGCGCAATTATTACGCCGGCCATTCCGAAATTGATATCATTGCTGAAGACGGCGAAATCGTAGTTTTTATCGAAGTTAAGATGCGATCTAGTAAGGCGTTTGGATCACCTATCGAGTTTGTAAACGAAGCTAAAGTTGAACATGTGTACAACGCAGCCGAGCATTGGGTGCAACAAACCCAATCCTATAATCGAACTTTACGATTTGATGTAATCGGCATCCTCAACAAAAAAGGAAAGCAACCTGAAATTACACATTTGTTGGATGCGTACCGATAAAATTACCGGTAGCAAATCTTTCAAATATCCTCGACTTTATGCCGATGTCTGAACCAATGACTTTTATTGATTATTCGCGAAGCACTCTGGGATTACTCCTCTTCGTGATCTTATTTATTATTGCTATCCCACTTATTCTCGTAATTATCATTCTATCGTTCGGCAATGCCACCGATTTTGTAATCCGAACATTTGCACCCGGAATTGCTCGCCCCGTTCTTTGGGTAAGCGGCATTAATTTTAAAGTAAAACAACACGGTAAACGCTACGATGGCCCGGCAGTGGTAATAATAAACCATTCTTCCACGCTCGATATTCTAACCATGATGGCAATAGGGATGGATAAAATTCGACTTGTGGCAAAATGGGAGCTCCAATATTTCCCATTCTTCTTTATTGTTGGCCGACTAACCGGACAGGTTTTCATTAAGCGCCAAAAAAGGGAACAAGCGATTAATACGCTTAAAAACACTTACGAACGCTTGCAAAAACAACGCCTTTCGGTGATGGTTGCCCCCGAAGGATCTCGTAAGCACGAAGGAATTATTGGTCCATTTAAAAAAGGGGCGTTTCGCATGGCCATCGATTTGGGTTATCCAATTGTGCCCATCTATTTTGAAGGAAATCGAGCGTTAAGTTTTGGTGGATCAATGATGACCCGAGGTGGCAACCTTACCGCACACATTCACCCTCCCATCGATACTTCCGATTGGAGCCTGGATACCATAAATGATCACATCAAAGAAGTCCGCGATCTTTATTTGGGCTGGACCGGGGTTACCGACGAATCAAATTCTGGGCACGAGGTATTGAACGCTAAATAGCTTGTTTGTGTCGGTCCATACTTGTTGAACATCAAACCAAGGCGATACGATTCCGGAGAACTCTTCGAGCGTATATTTATGCGAATTTTCGGTGTGGATATATTCGCCCTTTTCAACCGTAAAGGTGTGATCATCAATCTTAACCTGATGCGTCGTTTTTGCATACAATCGCATTTCGATTCGACCTCTTTCCTCTACCCATAGCGCTTTATGCTCGAATAGATCCGGATTGAAATCCGCCCCAATTTTACGATTCAAATGGATCAACAAATTCTTGTTGAAGGCAGCAGTAATTCCTTTCGAATCGTTATAGGCAGCTTCAAGAATTTCGATGTCTTTTTTTAGATCAACACCAATCAGCACTCCTCCTTTTTTCCCAACGATATCGGCGATCACCGAAAAAAAGCGTTGTACGGTATTGAGTTTAAAATTCCCGATGGTCGACCCCGGAAAGAATACAATTCGGCGAGCATCCGGGTGAGTGTCAGGCAACTCAAACGGACGAGTGTAATCCGTTGCCAATGGTTCAATGTCGATGTTCGGATATTCCTCTCGCAACTGATCAGCCACCTTAAACAAGTAATCTCCTGAGATGTCGATAGGCACATAGCATTTTATCGAATCCATCCTGTCGAGCAGAATTCGGGTTTTCTCACTGCTACCGCTGCCCGGCTCAATCAATTCGACATTAGCACCGAGCTTGTCGGCCATGTCCTCTAAATTCGATTCCAGAATCTTACGTTCTGTTCGGGTAGGATAATATTCCTCCAGCCGCGTGATCTCATCAAAAAGCTGAGAGCCTTTTTCGTCGTAGAAATATTTACTCGGTAACTGCTTGGGGGTGCTCTTCATCCCCGTTACAATTTCTTCGATGATGGTATTCGTTTTCGTCAAAGTTTCTTCCATATTTATCGTGCCAGGCGAATACCACTAAATTGCCACCGTGCATTGGCATGGAAGAAATTGCGATAAGTTTTTCTGATGTGAGATTTCGATGTGGCGCATGATCCACCACGCAGTACATATTGATTGGCCATAAATTTCCCGTTGTACTCGCCCAAAGCACCGGGTAACGGTTTATAGTTTGGATAGGGAGAATAGCTGCTCATCGTCCATTCCCAAACATCGCCGTACATTTGTGCTAAATTCCCCTTTGAAGCTTCCAGCGAAACAGGATGAAATTGATCGTTATCTACAAAATTGCCTTCAATCTTCTGATCTCCACATGCGTGCTCCCACTCCTGCTCGGTGGGTAATCGGCATCCTTTCCATCTGACAAAGGCATCCGCTTCAAAATAACTAACATGCGTTACCGGTTCGTTTTCATTCACTTTTTTGGAACCCGCTAGCGTGAAATTAATCCATTCCCCATCACGCTTAAACCAATATAAAGGTGCTTTCCATTCCTCTTGCTGCACCGTCGACCAACCCTCATCCAGCCAAAGCTCCGATCGCTCGTAACCGCCGTCGTTCATGAATTCCAGATATTCGCCATTTGTAATGAGGCGATTAGCCAGCTCAAATTGCTGCACAAAGGTTTGATGCTGCGGATGCTCATTATCATAAGTAAACTCTTCGCCGGTATTCCCGATCTCGACAATGCCTTCATCAAACGAAATCCAATCTAACGCTGAAGGCAATACCTTTTCGGAATCGCTAATTTCGCGATAAGTGGGCAGTAACGGATTTTGAGCTAGCAAGTACTTGATATCGGTAAGAATCAGTTCCTGATGTTGTTGCTCGTGATGGTTCCCGATTTCGAGCACTTTCGCAGCTTCCACCCACACGGCTTCATCGCAATTTTCGATGAAATTCTGAACTTGATCGTTTACATATGATCGATATTCAAATACTTCAGCAACGGTGGGTCGGGATAACATTCCCCGTTTTTCCCGACTAAATGGCACTCCTGTTTGCAAATAATAAGAGTTAAAAAAATACGCATACTGGGGATGCATGCTTTCGAAGGATGGATCAAATTTGCCCAGAACAAAAGTCTCGAAAAACCAGCTGGTATGTGCCAAATGCCACTTTGCCGGGCTTGCACTTTCCATAGGTTGAATTACGAAATCCTCCGTTTCGAGGGGCTCGACCAAACAATGGGTGAAGGAACGGATTTTCAGAAATTGTTCGAGTATATACTCTCTGCTCAGTCTTTTTGAACTAACACTCTCGGCAATAGAATTCATCGGTCGGTAGGTTTAGAAATAATATCTGCGCCAATGTACCGAAACCAAATCAAAGGAAAAAAATAAAGGGCTAAGAAATAATCGCCACTTTAATACCGGCTAATTACTCGCGGTAAAAATAGATTTTTTTATTGGCACTATCCCTTCTGCTTTTAACGGTAAAATCTTTTTGTCTACAAAATTGATACACCGCTGTGCGCATTGAGTTTACACCTTTTTCATTAGTGTATGCTACCTCAATTGCCTGACCGTTAGGTTTTAGTTTTTCAATAGCTTCTAGTAAAGGCCTGAATTTAGATGACCGCTTTTTAGAAGACTTTATATTTGATCGCTTAACAAATTTTATTTCCACAATACTGTACTCTAGAGTTATTACTCCAAATCTATACTTTTTTTATAAATAACAGTACAAACTTAAAAAATATTAATGTACGATTGGATATACGATTGCATACAAAAAAATATGAATTCGAATAATCTACGTTCAATAATTGGTTTAATATTGTTTAGAATATTAATGCATACGACTTCTAAATCTTAGCCTTATCTTTTAAAATGGGAACATCTTTTGACTGATTTCTTCAGTATTTGGAGAACGAAAATGAATCCAAATTTAGAATCAATCAACATCGTTTGGGCAGCCATTGAATTGTTACGAGACCATATTCACTCATCGGTCAGACGAGTAATTCGTAAGACAGATTATCTAAGTACTCACTATGCAATTTCTGTTCAGTTGATACATGAATTGGTCCCGACGCTATCCATTAAAACTGTAAAAAAATTATCTTGCGTTGAAATAAACTAGATTCTACTATAAACTCTGATAAATCAGATCATTAGATAGAACATGGCTTTATTTCAGAATTCGGTTTTAAAAAAATACTTAGCAGGGGTAAATGAAAATGAACTTAATGCTGCCTGGGAGGTCTTTACCAGCCATTTTCATAACCCTGAGATTCAAGCCAATATCAGAGAAGCAAAGGAAGAATCTTATCAAGAAGGATTTTTGGATGACTTGTTTGTAAAGGTTTTAGGATACACCAAAAACCCGAATCCCAACTATAATTTAGTTGTAGAGCAAAAGAACCTTACGGATTCTAAAAAAGCCGATGGCGCTATGCTCGATAATGATAAAGTACGTGGCGTCATCGAATTAAAGGGCACAGAAACCACCGATTTATCGAAAGTGGAGACGCAAGCATTTGGTTATAAAAACAAGCAACCGGATGCCGTTTATGTAATCATTTCTAATTTCGAGAAGCTTCGATTCTACATCGATAATGCCGTTGATTTCGTTGAGTTCAACTTATTCACTTTAACAATTGAAGAATTTAAAGTTCTCTGGCTTTGCCTAGGCTATCCGAATTTTATTAAAGGTTTACCAAAAAAGATTAAAGAAGCTTCGCTTACCGAAGAAGAAAACGTCACCAAGAAACTTTACAAAGATTACTCAGCCTTTAAAAACGACATCTTCGAAAGCGTAAAGAAGCACAATCCTACCCACGACAAGCTTCTTTTGTTCAAAAAAACACAGAAACTGTTAGACCGATTTCTGTTCATATTCTTTGCCGAAGATCGAAACCTGCTCCCACCCAATTCCATCAAAAAAATTATTCAACAATGGCACAAACTTAAAGAACTGGATGAGTACAGACCTCTGTACGATCGTTTTGTAAAGTATTTCGGATACTTAAACCAAGGCAGAAACCTACCCGGTAAAGACGAGATTTTTGCCTACAACGGTGGTTTATTCGCTGAAGATGAATTGTTGAATTCCCTCAAAATTTCAGATGATCTCCTTTACAAACACACTTTACAGCTCAGCAAATACGATTTTGAAAGTGAAGTAGATGTAAACATTCTCGGGCATATTTTTGAGCATTCCCTTAATGAAATCGAGGAAATCAGTGCCGAGTTAAAAGGCGAAAAAATTGATACTTCAAAAACTCGCCGAAAGAAAGACGGAGTATTCTATACGCCCAAGTACATCACCAAGTACATTGTTGAACATACGGTTGGGAAGCTTTGCGAAGAAAAAAAGGAAGCACTGGGACTGAAAGAAGATGAATATGTTCCAAATCGCCACAAGAAAACAAAACAGACGCTACTCGACACCTTAGATACTTACCGGGAATATCTGTTCTCGTTAACCATTTGTGATCCGGCGTGTGGAAGTGGAGCTTTTCTCAATCAGGCATTAGAGTTTTTGATAGAAGAACATCGATTTGTGAGTGAATTGGAAGCAAAGTTGCTGAACCGACCATATGCCGTGTTTGATGTAGAATCTCAAATTCTAGAGAGAAACCTGTTTGGCGTTGATATCAATGAAGAATCGGTTGAGATTGCCAAACTAAGCCTGTGGCTGCGAACCGCACAAAAAGGGCGCAAACTCACCTCGCTGAATAACCATATCAAATGTGGAAACTCGCTGATTGACGATCCCGAAGTGGCGGGCGACAATGCTTTTAAATGGGAAAAAGAGTTCCCCAATGTGTTCCGCCAAAAAGAAAAGCAAGCCTTCCATGTTACTTGGGTAACGCATAATGCGCGCACTTCGCAACGGATGATAGAGTACAAGGTGAAGAAGGGCGAAGCTATCTGGCTGGATAAAGAACTGGAAATGGTGGTAGCCAAAGAGCTGGCAACGATTATCGCTGAAGATAAACTGAATGTGTTGAATTGGAATATCTGCGGTGATCATGTGCATATGTTATTGGCCTGCGAGCCTGATGAGCTGGCAAATATTGTGCGGAAGCTGAAAGGACGAAGTGCTCAAAAAACGAAGGAATATCTAAAGGTCCCTAAGGAGGAGGTCTTTCATTTATGGGCACAGAAATTCAATCGCAAACCTGTTGATGATGAAGACGGACTTTCGAATGTGTACAATTACATTCAGCATAACCGCGATAAGCACAACCTACCCCTCAACAAGGAGTTGCAACTCCTTGTCTCGGAGGTGTGTGTTAGCTACGAAAAAGCCTTCCAGCCGGAATATTCCGGCGGTTTTGATGTGGTGATTGGGAATCCGCCTTATGTGAGACAGGAGTTATTTGGGGATATGAAACCCTATTTTGAAAGTACTTTTAATGTTTATGAAGGTACTTCTGATCTGTTTGCCTATTTCTATGAACAATCCCTTCTACTTCTCAAAGATCAGGGAGTTTTGGGGTTTATTTCTAACACATTTGATAAAACTAAAGCAGCGATTAAACTCAGGAAATACCTTTCTGAACAAACGACTTTTGAAAAATATGTGGATTTCACTGAAGTTCAAATATTTGAAGGAGCAACAACTTATCCAATCATAATAACAGCTTCAAATAAAACGACTAATAACAACCTGTTCGATTATGTTAAAATCCCAAAGAGTAGCCAATCAAAAGTTATTGACATTGAATCTCAAGTACACTCAACGGTAGATCAAAGCTCATTGAATCATAAAAACTGGGATTTTAACTCAGTTGAAGAAATAGAAATCATTAAGAAGCTTAAGTCACACTCTGAAATTGTAAAGCTTTTTGGGAAGAGCTATAGAGGGATTGTCACTGGGTTTAACGAAGCATTTATAATTGATCGTGAAACCAAAGTGAAGCTTGAAAATGAGCATATAAGTTCTAAAGAACTAATAAAGCCCTTGTTTGAAGGAAAAGATTTAAGCAAGTGGAATACTCCAAATACTGATAAGTATATTATTTTCACCAGAAGAGGGACGATTATTGATGATTATCCCGCGATAAAAAGGTATTTGGAACAATATAGAGAAAGGTTAACGCCTAGAAACTCACCAGAAATTAAGGTTGGGAGAAAATCTGGCCCTTATAAATGGTACGAAATACAAGATGCTGTGGACTATTATGAAAAATTTGAAATGCCAAAAATTACTTGGCCAAACCTTCAGTCTGAAAGCAAATTTTCCATTGATCAAAAAGGATATTACATCAATGCACCGTCAGTAATTTTACCCGTTGGAAGTAAAACAATACTTTGCATTATCAATTCTAAGCTTATATGGTTTTTTCTAAAATCAATTTGCGTAGTTAGAAGTGGCGGTTACATTGAAGTTAAGCCACAATATTTCGAACAGATCCCAATTCCTGAGTTAAGAAATGAAGAAGAATTTGAGAAGCTTGCCACTCAAATAATTAATCTAACATCAGAGATTCAAAATGTTCAAGGAAATTTCCGCCAGTTACTCCAATCCAAATTCGACATCGAGAAACTCAGTAGGAAACTCGAAAACTGGCATGAGCTTTCGTTCAAGCAATTTTTGGTGGAGCTAGAAAAAGCACGAAAGAAGGCAACAAAAGCTTATGAGCCTTTGCCATTACAAGAACAAGCCGAATGGATGGACTATTTCAACCAACAAAAAGCCAAAGCCGACGAACTCAAGGCTCAAATCACCCAAACCGACAAAGAGATTGATGCGATGGTGTATGAGCTATACGGCTTGACGGAAGAAGAAGTCAAGATTGTGGAGCAGTCGTGACAAGGGCGATTAGGCAAGGGCTGAACCCGCTGGATTTGACAAGGGCTTACAAGCCCTTGTTGGTATAGGTTCTTTGTGGGAATTTGGGTTGGGTAAGGCTTATCGAGGAAGATAACTAGTGGTGACTAGGGCTTATCGAGGCAGATGACCAGTCGTGGCAAGGGCTTGCAAGCCCTTGTCCATCTATCATGTTCCCAAAACAAAAAAAGCTCCCCAAGAAATCTTGAGAAGCTTTGCAATTTATGTGGGCGATGAGGGACTCGAACCCCCGACCCCCTCGGTGTAAACGAGGTGCTCTAAACCAACTGAGCTAATCGCCCCATTGTTGAAGGGAGGCAAATATACGAGTATTTCAACCTCATCAAAAGAAAAAATTCTCTAGTTATTGATTATTTGGTTAACACTGTTAACTTACGCCCACACTAAATCAACACTATGGGCACGAACAACAATAATGCAGGCACTCCGGTTTTGGTGGATGGCGTGCGGATTCCTTTTCTAAAATCTTCTACCCAATACAAACACTTGATGGCTTACGACCTTGGTCGACTTGCAATATCCGGTTTATTGGCGCGAAACGATCTTGATCCGGCTACCATCGATCAGGTAATAATGGGTACGGTAATTCAGGAAGTGAAAACCAGTAATGTTGCTCGCGAAAGCGCTCTTGGAGCCGGAATTCCAAATACGGTTCCAGCTCACACGGTATCGATGGCGTGTATTTCGTCGAATCAGGCGATAACTTCGGGCTTGGAAATGATTCGCTCGGGTCAGGCTAAAATAGTATTGGCCGGCGGCACCGAAACGATGTCGGATATTCCCGTTCGCTTCAAAAAGAAATTCCGCCAAAAGGTGTTGGATGCTCGAAAGTATAAGTCGCCCGTCGAGTTTCTGAAGTTTTTTAAGGGATTGGGGATTAAAGATTTTCTGCCCGAACTCCCGGCGATCGCCGAATTTTCTACCGGCGAAACCATGGGAAAATCAGCCGATCGAATGGCCGCTCGATTTGGAGTTTCTCGCACCGATCAGGATGAATTTGCGATGCGTTCGCATCACATGGCCGCGAAAGCAACCGAAGAAGGATTCCTCAAAGAAGAAGTGCTCGAAGTGCCCATCCCGCCTAAATTCGATTTAGTAAAAACAGACAACGGTTTCCGGGCCGACACCACCATGGAGAAACTCGGGAAACTTCGTCCGGCTTTCATCAAACCACATGGAACCATTACTGCAGGAAACGCCTCTTTTCTCACGGATGGCGCTTCAGCCTCGTTGATTATGGATGAACAAACTGCGCTCGATCTGGGATTGAAACCCAAAGCTTACCTTCGTGAATATGTGTATGTGAGCCAGGATCCCGGCGACGAGTTACTCTTGGGCCCGGCTTATGCCACCCCAAAAGTGTTGGATCGAATGGAACTGTTGCTGGATGATATTGACGTGTTTGAAGTGCATGAAGCCTTTGCCGGACAAGTTCTCGCGGTGTTGAATGCATTGGATTCGGATGAGTTTGCCAAAAAATCGTTGGGCAAAACCCAGAAAGTCGGGCAAATCCCAATGGACAAAATGAACACCTTAGGTGGCTCACTATCTTTAGGGCATCCGTTTGGAGCCACCGGTGTTCGTTTGGTTACTACCGCGGCAAACCGGTTAATTCGTGAAGATGGAAAGTACGCGCTCGTCACCGCTTGCGCTGCCGGCGGCCAAGGCCACGCAATTGTTTTGGAGAGATATGGATCGCAATAAAATACGACCTCTTCTGCCTACAGACCGAACTGCGTTAAAGCAGGCAGGTCTGTCTTCTCCTTATCAAGGAGAAGGACTCGTTGTTATAGTGATGAATAAAATAATTAAGCTCCTTCTCCTTGCGAAGGAGAGGATCTCCTACGCTTTCAGCTTTGGTGATGGGCGCCGGGGTGAGGTCGACATCAAAAAATTCATTCAACTTTTAACCAGATTCTGCATCAAATGCAGAATAACCAGCTTTCAACCATGAGTTACATCCAGCAAGAAATAAAAGATTCCGTGGCCATCCTGAGCCTCGATAAACCCGGCGAAAAAGTAAACACGCTGGATGAAGCCATGATGCAGCAATTCAGTGAGCTGCTTGATTCTGTTGAGCAGAATGACGCTGTTTCCGGGATCGTTCTAATCAGCAAGAAAAAGGACAATTTTATTGCTGGTGCTGATATTGAAATGTTTAAAACACGAGATACTGCAGAGGAACTAGAGCAGCTGAGTTTGGATGGGCACACCATTCTAAATCGCATCGCCGATTTCAAAAAACCGGTAGTTGTGGTTATTCACGGTAGTTGTATGGGCGGTGGTTTGGAGCTCTCGCTGGCATGTCATTATCGGATTGCATCTAATCACAAAAAAACGGTGTTGGCTCTACCGGAAGTGAAACTCGGCGTGATTCCCGGCACCGGAGGAACGCAACGACTCCCGCGATTAGTCGGCATCCAAAAAGCGCTTGGGTACATGCTTACCGGAAGGAATATCTACTCCTACAGTGCCAAGAAAATTGGTTTGGTTGATGAGCTCATCCACAAAGATGCACTCGAAGATGTGGCGATCAAAGCGGTAAAGAAATTGTCGAAATCCGGAAAGACCGAGCCAAAAGATCGTCGTTCTTTTGTTGAGAAAATATTGGAGGGAAATCCTATTGGTCGGAGTATCATTTTTTCTCAGGCTCGCAAAAAAACACTCGGGCAAACGAAAGGGAATTATCCGGCGCCGATGTTCATCATCGATTCGGTGGAGTACGGATACAAAAACGGACTTAAAAAAGGGCTGGAAAACGAGGCTAAACTTTTTGGTGAAGCCGGTGCAACTCCGGAGTCACGTGCGTTAGTAAATCTGTTTTTCGGGATGACCGACGCCAAGAAAAACCCGCTCGAATCAGAGATCAAGCCCGTGAAAACCATCGGGATTTTAGGTGCCGGGCTGATGGGTTCAGGCATCGCAGATGTGAGCATCAATAAAGGAAAATACTCGGTGCTGCTAAAAGATCGCACTATGGAAGATGCCGCAAAAGGCGAGAAAGTCATTTGGGAGGATCTCAACAAAAAGACCAAAAAACGCATACTCACCGACTTCGAACGAGATCAAATATTCAGTCGAGTTAACGGAACTGATTCGTACGATACTTTTGGTAAAGCAGATGTGGTTATCGAAGCTGTTTTTGAAGATCTGGACTTGAAGCGACGCATCGTAGCTGAAGTAGAAGCTAACACCGGTGACGATTGCATTTTTGCGTCTAACACTTCCTCCTTACCAATTTCGGAAATTGCAAAAGGGGCTAAACGTCCTGAGAATATCATAGGGATGCACTACTTCTCTCCTGTTCAAAAAATGCCTCTTCTTGAAATAATTACGAGCGATCAAACGGCCGATTGGGTGACAGCTACCGCCTACGACATTGGCGTAAAGCAAGGCAAAACGGTGATTGTAGTGGGTGACGGTCCCGGTTTTTACACTACTAGAATCCTGGCTCCATATATGAATGAAGCACTGTTATTGTTAGAAGAAGGTGCTTCGATCGAGTTTTTGGATTCTGTGATGAAGAAATTTGGATATCCTGTTGGCCCAATGGCATTACTTGATGAAGTGGGCATGGATGTAGGCGCACATGTAGGCGAAACGATGGCTCCGATGTTCGATGCTCGTGGCGGGAAGTCATCCACCAAAGCAAAAGAGTTGATGGATGCTGGCTATCTGGGACGAAAAAATAAAAAAGGATTGTACACTTACGAATCGAAAAAGAAGCAGGTTAATTCTGATATTTACAAACACTTTGGAGGCTCAAATCGTACTAACCCCGATGCCGATTACACCCAGCTTCGTATGGCATTAATGATGGTGAACGAAGCGGCTTATTGCTTACAAGAAGGTATTCTCAAATCACCAACCGACGGCGACTTAGGCGCGATTTTGGGCTTGGGATTCCCTCCTTTCACCGGTGGACCGTTTCGCTACGTAGATTATGCCGGCATTGAGAATGTGGTAGACAGGATGCATCAATTCACCGATCGATTTGGTGTGCGATTTACTCCTGCTCCTATTCTGGTGGATATGGCGAAAGAGGGAAAGACTTTTTATTGATAGATAGAAAATCATTGTATTCAAATGAGCGGAGTGATGTGACCACTCCGTCCAATGGAGGGGAATTGGTTAATTTGAAATTCGTAAATGCTATATCGCATATTCGTAATTCTTACCGGTCCCGAACCCCCCTCCCCATCCGCCGGTTGGCGGACGGTACTCCCCTCAAGGTGAGACTAATTATAAATCGTACACCGTAATTTTTTTATCGAAGTCTGATCTGCAGATCTATTCGAGTAAAGCACCGGCTCAAAGCCATATTTAGAATTTCGTTAACACTGCGCTTTCACTGAGTGTGATTTGGGGTAGAAAACTCGTAATTCCTATTTCATTATTCGCTTATTCGTACTTCTCCCGAGTTCGAAGTTTTATTGTTTTTAATCAACGAAGCTAATCTATGCTAAAGCTTCGATTAGTAAACTTTAGCGTAGTTGATCGATGTTCAACTGTTCGATTGTTCAATTTTTCGTAACTATTTTTTGATATGCCCTTTGTCCAAATGCTTCTATCTTTGAAGTGTTTATGCTTGCCCGAACAAAATATCTATTCATCACTTTCTTAATGATGTTGCCCGCCGGTGCAATTGCTCAATCCATTCAGGTTAAGGGCATCGAGATATATGGGCAAGAATTAAGTGGAATGGAAGATTTAGGTAGTTTAGAATCGTCAATCTCGAATACTCGAAATCCATTATTATTTAAAACAAAGGGACTTGCTGAAACTGAAGAGAAATCGCAGCAATACTCAACGGGTTTCTCGATCGATTTCCATCTTATCAACCCTAAAAAGCAAACGCATGAGTATATACTTGGTATCCAAGCCGGGCAAATTGAATCGTATTTCACCTCAGCTGCTCTCATAGAGTATGATTCTTTAGCTGCCAATACCAGTATCCGTAATGTTAGCGAATTCTTTAATCTCAAAGCCGGCTATCAACGGGTTTTCAGATCGGAAAAGAAATTAAAACTCACTGCCGGAGGAGTAATCACTCTTGGCTTTCCGGTTTCATCTACAACATATCAAACTATTAATACGGAATTGTACTCCGATACCTTTCAATTTTTTGGAAAACAATCAGCTTCTATCGGGCTTTCCGTTCCGCTTTCGGCGCGGTTAAAAGTAGTTCGAAATGTTTCGATTGCACTTACAAGTCGGCCAACGTTTATGCTCCACAATGCGGATGGAAACCTGTCCACCACTTTGTTTCGTGGAACCACTTTAAGCCTTCACTTTAAGCTGCGCGATCAATGAAAAAACTGCTGTCTTTTACGTTATTTTTGTTGATTGGAAGCGTGCACGCGCAATACACGCTCAGTGGACATGTGTACGATAAATCGGATGGGGAATCGTTACCCGGTGCAACGCTTTACCTCCCCGAAATCAAATCCGGAACGGCTACCAATTCTTACGGCTTTTATTCTGTTTCGCCGGCAACAAATCGATTCCGGGTACAGGTTTCTTATCTGGGTTACCAAACCATCGACACACTCATCGTTTTATCCGAAAATAAAACCGTGAATTTCTATCTTTTCGAAGACGTTGGTCAGCTCGAAGAGATTGAAGTGACCGCTACGCCCATCGAATTGCAGGAGCAAGTGAACTCTACCCGAATGGGAACCATCAAGCTTCAACCGCGTGAAATCAGTTCAATTCCTACCCTCGGTGGGGAATCGGATCTAATCAAAGTTGCTCAACTTTTGCCCGGGGTTACCAGCGGAAATGAAGGTACAACCGGTATGTTTGTTCGGGGCGGAACCGATGATCAAAACCTGGTGGTTCTGGATGATGCTGTGGTGTATAACATCGGGCATTTATTTGGGTTTTTCTCGGTCTTTAACTCGGATGCCATCAAAAATGTGGAGTTGGTAAAAGGCGCTTTTCCTGCGGATGTTGGCGGTCGCCTTTCTTCGGTGATGGATGTGCGTATGAACGAGGGAAGCTCGCAGCGCTATAATGTTCGCGGTGGAATTGGCTTGCTAACCTCCCGCCTAACGATCGATGGCCCCGTCATCCCCGAAAAAATGAGTTTTATGGTGGCCGCTCGTCGCACCTATATCGATAAAGTGTTTCAAGCTGTAGGAGTACCTCTACCCTACTATTTTTATGATTACAATGCCAAACTGAATTATAAAATCAGTGAAAACGACCGAATTTATGTTAGTACTTATTTTGGGGATGATGTACTTGAGTTTGATGAGACCTCAGACACAGACGAGGGCAACGAAGACTTGGGTTTTGGATTTAACCTGGGGAATTTTACCTCTACTGTTCGGTGGAATCACATCTACAAAAACAAAAAGACCTTTAGCAATGTCACCCTGCATCAAACGCGCTTTAAGTACGATATAGCCGGGAATTTTATCAATAACGACATTCTTATTCGATCTCAAATTCAGGATGTGGGCCTCACCGGCGATTGGGAATATTTCGAAAGTCCGGACAACAAGTTCGTATTTGGAGCGCAAGCTGTGGGGCATTTCTTTCGCCCAAATGTAATCTCCACTTCCGGTGAAATCGGCGACTTTATAGAAAACCGCAAAGGACAACTAATCCAGAATTTGGAAGGTGCTTTTTATGGAGGCAACGAGCGGGATCTCTCCGATCAGCTAAAAATCAATATTGGTCTTCGTTATTCCTATACGATCACTAAAAACAAAGTGTATTCAGGTCCTGAGCCGCGAATTGCAGCCCGATATAAATTTAACGATCGCCATTCGGTAAAAGCCAGTTACAGCTTGATGAGGCAATACATGCATCGGGTGTCATCGTCGAGCATTGCCTTACCCACCGATTTATGGTATCCGGTTACAGAATCCATCAGGCCGCAATATTCTCATCAAATAAGTACGGGTTACACACGGATTTTTCCGGATGAACAGGTAAGCATAACGATTGAAACCTATTATAAATCGCTCGCAAACCTGATTGAATATCGGGAAGGGGCCTCTCTGATTTTAAACGATAATTTCGAAAATGAGCTTCTGGCAGGGGCCGGAGAATCTTTTGGCTTAGAGCTTCTGATCAGAAAAAATAGTGGTCGCTTTTCCGGTTGGGCAAGCTATTCGATTTCCAAAACCTCACGTCAGTTCGATGAACTAAATCGAGGCCAAATATATCCTTCAAAATATGATCGGCGACATGTTGCCAATCTTGTCTCATTATTTGAGTTCAACGATCGGGTGGCGTTTTCGGCGGTTTGGACCTACCAATCAGGCGCAAATTTCACTCCTTTAACCGGGCAATTTTTAATGCCAAATTCTTCGCTCACTGCTGTTGAATTAATCCCCATTTACGACGACCGAAATGGTACTACGCTCGGGGCTTCGCATCGCCTCGATATTAACTTTATCCTCAAGCCACGTGGGAAGCGCAGATTTGGAGGAGAATGGCATATCGGAGCCTACAATTTCTACAACCGAGCAGCTCCTTTTCGGGTAGATGTGCAAAACAATGGAACAGCGTACGAGTACGTGCAACAAGGCTTGTTTGGGTTCATCCCCAGTATCGCTTATAACTTTAATTTTTCATCGAAATGATGATTTTGAGCAATATATTGTCAACCATTACTGAGTTCGTTTATCGGATTTCTGAGTTTGCTTCTCCCTACAAGTCGGGATCGCAAAAGAATCCTCTCTTAAAAAAGATATCCCAAATCAAGTGGTCTTTCGATCCTGAGATTGCTTCGCTCCGCTCGCAAAAGTCTCTATTTCATGAGGTTGCTTCGCCTGTTAAAACCTCGTCTTTTTTGATCTCCCTAATATTGCTTACAATCACCGCCTGTTTACCACAAAACCTTCCAATTTCTGTTCAACCGGATGACTCAAAAGTGGCCGTTGCTTCTCTTGTTGGTCCTGAAGAAATCATGTTAGTGTCGCTCTCAAAAAGTTTTTCAGCACTTTCAGCCGAAGACATCAACGATATTTCTGAAGATTTTGCAGAGCGTTTACTCTTAGACAGAGCCCTAGTTACTTTAAACTATCAGGGAATAACTGATACGCTGGAAACCATTGGTGACATTAAAGGTCTGTACGCATCACAGCTTGAGATTTTTGAGGATTATCAATTGATGGAGCTTACCGTTTTCGATTCTACTACTTCCTCCAGAATTTCTGCGCAAAGCGTATTGCAACCAGCTGTTGAAATTGATTCAATAGCCATTAACCGCATCGATTCGGTGTTCACTTCATTCATCGAAGTAGAAATGGCTTTTGATGATCCGCCGAACATCGATAATTATTACGTTCTACATATTTATCAATTCACCCCTCCCGATACAACCTCTCGGGATTCTACCACTTCAAATAGTTTGTTTTTCCAGAATAATAACTTTCTGATTTTCGAACGTATTTTCACCGATCGTGGGGCTGATGATGCCGGTCGAATTCGACGTTCTGATCAAATAATTTTTACGTCTCAAGTCGATTCTGCTCTTGTGGTGTTAACCAACATAGAAGAAGGCTATTACAACTTTCTGGAGGCCCGTGGTCGCTCAGGAAGTTTCATTTCATCAATTGCTAACGAACCGGTAAATCATCCTACAAATGTTGACAATGGCGTGGGTTACTTTTCGGCGCATCAACCAAGAGCAACACTTGTAATTGTTGAAGACATGGAATAGGAATTACGAATTAGGAATAGGATAATTAGGAATATGAATGTCGAATTGTAAGATTATTCCAAATTCTTTATTCCCAATTATTAATTGAAATACTGCTATCTTTGAAGCCAATTCTGAATCTTAAATAATCAACATGCAATCTGTTTTTATGTTTATGGGCAACCCAAACGATCCTAATGGTGGGATCATCAACTTGGTATTTTTGGGTGCCATTTTTCTTGTATTCTACTTTTTCATTATTCGCCCACAAAGCCAACGCCAGAAAGAAATTCAACGCAAAGTTGACGGCATGAAGAAAGGCGACAAAGTAGTTACCTCCTCAGGATTAATCGGTGTATTGAACTCTATCGATGATGACTCTGTTCTTATCGAAGTTGGCGGTGGAACAAAGCTGAGATATCTCAAATCAGCGATCACCGACGTGAATCCAAACAAACAAGAAAAGAAAGACTAGTAAGTTGGATAATATCCGGTTTAATACTATTCCCGAGGCTATTGAGGACATCAAAGCCGGTAAAATGATCATCGTTGTTGACGATGAGGATCGGGAAAACGAAGGCGATTTTTTAATGGCCGCTGAAAATGTAAGCACCGAAGCCATCAACTTTATGGTGAAGGAAGGACGCGGACTTGTGTGCGCCCCGGTTACAAAAGCGGTAGCTGAGCGATTTAAGCTCAATAACATGGTGATGGAAGGCGCCGATCCGGATGAGGCGAACTTCACCATTTCCATCGATCATAAACGCCTTACAACCACAGGTATTTCTGCTGCCGATCGAGCGAATACCATTCGAGAACTAACCAATCCTGATGCTAAACCGAGCGACTTCCGCCGACCCGGCCATGTATTTCCATTGATTGGAGTTGAAGGAGGAGTTTTAAGACGTGCCGGCCACACCGAAGCAGCTCTGGATCTGGCTCGGCTTGCAGGTCTACAGCCTGTTGGAATCATCTGCGAAATTATGCGCGAAGATGGTGAGATGGCTCGTGTGCCTGAACTTGCAGTAATGGCGAAGAAATTCGACATGAAGTTCATCACCATCAAAGATCTGATTGCTTACCGAAACGAAACCGAAAGCTTGGTTAAAGAAGTGATGGAAATCAATATGCCAACTATGTATGGCGATTTCAGACTTCACGCTTTTGAGGAAACTACCACAGGTGATGTGCACCTTGCCCTCACTAAAGGTCGTTGGACCAAAGAAGACGCCGTGCTTACTCGTGTGCATTCTTCTGATTTGATTGGTGATATTTTTGGAGCCAGAAATGCGGATACCAGCGAGTTACTACACCAGGCAATGTTGCAAGTTGAGCGCGAAGGTGCCGGCGTTGTGTTATACATGAATCGAAACCAGCGTGGTTCTGTGTTGGTTAATCAACTTCGCACGCTAAAGTACATGCAAGAGGGAAGTTCTGATCAGCCTGAAGAAGAGAATAACAATCCAAAAAAGAGCGATTCTCGTGATTACGGAGTTGGTGCGCAAATCCTAAAAGCACTTGGAATTCGAAAGCTAAAGCTTCTCACCAATAATCCCGTAAAACGAATCGGAATTAAAAGCTTTGGATTGGAAATCGTAGATCAAGTTACCTTCGAAGACGATCTCGATATCTTTTCAGCTAAGAAAAACACCTCTCTGGAAGAGTAATTTACTCATAGAGTTTGCTATCTAAATAGCCATTCGATCACTTAAATAGGGTAAGTTAAACAACTCACCTTTTTTTATTATTTAACAGGCATAAAAAAACCCGGTACTCGTTAAAGAGCCCGGGTTGCAATTTCAGGAGTGAAACAAATCACTCAAGCACATAAACTTCAACTGCATTCAAGCCTTTAGGAGTTTCTGCGATGCTGTATTCAACCTCGTCGCCATCCTTTAAGCTTTCGTTGCTTGCTAAATTTTCTACATTATTGCGGTGTACAAAAATATCTTTGCCACCAGTTTCAGGGGTTATAAATCCGAAACCTTTTTCGTCATTAAACCACTTTACTTTACCGTTTTCCATTATTTATAAATCTTTGCTATCACAGGTACAGTTGTATCACATAGTTAAACATGTGATTTGCGTTCTTATCGGCTGCGTTATTGTTATTAAGTACAAACTAGAGAAGGGAAACAAAATACTGTACTATATACCGAGTCCTGGCCTTTAACTTGTAGATTCCTAATATCGTGCTATTTTTACCTTGAACCTAATTATGTTTAAGTAATATTGAAGGAAAGTTTTTCTATTCTCCAGCGATAATTACAGCAAGGGGCAATGCATGAATTGCCCTACACTTTATTTCTCGGAATCCGGCGTTTCCGGGGACTGTGGCACAGCATCAGCAACAGGTGCGGCTGGTGATTCTTCTTCTGTCGCCGATTCTTCATCGTCGTTTGGGAAGAATTTTTTATTGAAAATCAGCAACGAAACAATGGAAACCGAGATGGCAATATCGGCCACATTAAAAATATAAGGGAACACCGTTCGGTCGAACAATTCCAGGTTAAAAAAGATGAAATCAACTACATGACCATCCAGCAAACCGCCGTAACCACCTACATATGCCATGGTTAAACGATCGATGATATTACCCAGTGCTCCGCCAATCACTAAGCCCATCAACACCAGATAACTCACGGGCGATTGCTTCATCGTGAACAAAATATAGGCGATAATACCAATGGTGGCAGTGATGGAAATCAAGCTAACCACATAGGTATCAAAAATATCAATACCCAGCGCCATGCCATCGTTTTTGGTATAGTAAAACATCAACCATCCTTCGATGATATCAAAACGATGAAGCTCGGGCGTGGTTCGAATTACCCATTTCGACCACTGATCGAGGACAATAACAATTACCGCCGGCGTAAAGAGGGCTAGAAGTTTATTTCGAGTCAAAGACTTTGGATTAACGACGTTTCAGTTTCGCTTCGATACTCAATTGTGTATGTGGCACGGCTTCCAATCTCCCTTTCGAGATTTTTTTGCCCGTAACCTTACAAACACCGTAGGTTTTGTTGTCGATACGTTTGATAGCGTCGTCGAGGTATTTTACGAATTTGCGGGTGCGATTGAACAGCATGTACGTTTTTTCGCGCTCTTGTGCGTCGGTTCCTGCATCAGCCATATGAAACGAGTATGCAGATTCATCGGAGGAATTTTCCATGCTTTCGCGCAAACTGCGTTGCAAGGTTTCTAATTCTTCTTCAGCTGCATCACGTTTTTTAATGATAATCTGACGGAAGTACTCCAGCTCCTCATCATTATACGGGGAGACTCTTGTGTTTTCTTCTGCTGGTTTGTCTGCCATCGTTCTAATACTTACGAGTTAATGTTTCTTCGAACAGAAATGGTGCACTCTCCGTCACCAATTTCCCAGGTTTTCACAAAGTCGGATACTTCCAGCTCTGTTAATTGAATTTCTTCTGCTAACGTCTCTTCTTTGATGTAATCACTCATAGAAACCACCGCTTCTTTAAGAGTTTCATCGCCGCTGAATCCAATAGAGATGCGATCAACCACATCAAAATCAGCCTCTTTACGCATAGATTGTACCCGGTTTACAAATTCGCGGGTAATTCCTTCTATTCGAAGTTCATGCGAAATTTCCATATCCACAGCCACGCTTAAACCGCGTTCTGTTTCTACTTGCCAGCCTTCTAAGCCGGTGCGGATGATATCCAATTCATTAGCATCTAGCCGAATCGACTCGCCATCTTCGAGGTCTAAATCGATATAACCTTGACGCTCGAAATTAGTAATTGTTTCCGTATCAAACTGATTTACTTTTACCGCAACTGCTTTCATCTTTGGTCCAAGACGTTTACCAAGTAGCGGATAATTTGGCTTAGCGGTTTTATGTACGATTCCTGAGTCGTCGTCCACAAACTGAATTTCTTTCACATTCACCTCATCCAGGATAATATCTTTTACGGATAAGATAGCCTGGCGCTCAGCTTCATCTTTGATCGGAAGAATGATACGTGCCAGTGGCTGGCGAACATTCACGTCGATTTGATTTCGGATACGTAGCACGATCGAAGAAATGAGGCGTGCCATATCCATTTTATGTTCCAGCGTTTTGATGATCGCCGTTTCTTCCACCGTTGGATAGAACGACAAATGCACAGATTGCTCGTCTAATTTCGAAACTTCATTCAAGCGCTGATAAATCCACTCACCCATGTAAGGAGCTATTGGGCTCATCATTCGGCTCACATTTTTCAAGCACTCGTACAAGGTTTGGTAAGCCGCAGTTTTGTCGATGGTGTTTCCGGATTTCCAGAAACGACGGCGATTACGGCGAACATACCAGTTACTTAGTTCTTCGGTAAACTGCTCCATTTCACGAGCGGCTTTGGTGGGTTCGTATTCCTCGAAATACTCCTCCATCATTTTTACCGTGGTATTTAATCGGGAGATAATCCACTGATCAATTTCTGGGCGATCACTAACCGGAATCTGGGCTCCTGAATAAGTAAAACCGTCAATGTTTGCATACATCGCGAAAAACGAATACGTATTTACGATGGTGTTGAAAAACTTACGCTGTACTTCTTTCAGGCCATCGATGCTGAATTTGAGATTTTCCCACGGAGCGGAATTACTCATCATGTACCAACGCACGGTATCGGCACCATATTGATTAATCACCTCAAATGGATCAACAGTATTGCCTTTCGATTTACTCATCTTCTCGCCTTTTTCATCGAGGACAAGTCCGTTTGAAACCACATTTTTGAAGGCTACATCATCAAATAACATTGTGCCTAAGGCATGCAAAGTGTAGAACCAACCACGTGTTTGATCCACGCCTTCGGCAATAAAATCCGCCGGAAAGCTGTAACTAAATTCATGCTCGTTTTCGAACGGATGGTGCCATTGTGCAAACGGCATGGAACCCGAATCGAACCAAACATCCAATAAATCGGGAATTCGACGCATCGTGCCGCCATCGGGTGCCGGCCATGTAATTTCATCGATATATGGACGATGTAAATCTAGCTCCTGATCTTCCGAAATACCGGCTTTCTTGCGCAATTCAGCAATACTCCCTATGCATTCTACATACTCAGGATCTTTATCACTTTGCCAAATCGGAAGCGGTGTTCCCCAGTAACGCTGACGAGAAATCGCCCAATCCACGTTGTTTTCGAGCCAAGTTCCAAATCGTCCGGTACCGGTTGCTTCCGGCTTCCAATTGATGGTTTTATTCAACTCTACCATGCGGTCTTTCACATCGGTAGTTTTGATAAACCACGATTCCACCGGATAACTCATCAACGGCGTTCCTTTTCGCCAATCGAACGGATAATTGTGAACGTAAGTCTCGTGGCGGAACATCAAGCCTTTATCTTTGATGGCGCGTGCAATTTCTTTGTCGGCTTCTTTAAACCACAAACCTGCAAACTCGGGAACCTGATCGGTGAACTTTCCGTCTTTATCGATCGGGTTAAACATCGGGATGTTATACTTCTGTCCGGCATCGTAATCATCGGCACCAAAAGCCGGTGCAGTGTGCACAATTCCGGTTCCATCTTCGGTAGTTACATAATCTGCAGCGATTACTTTCCATGCTTTTGAAGCATCAATTTCTCGCTGTGCGTAATCGAAGATTGGTTCGTAAGTGCGCCCCAGTAAACTCTCACCCGAATACTCTTCTAAAAACTCAGTTTCATCCCCAAAAACTCTTGCAATGGCATCCTTCGCTACGATGTACTGCTCATCCTCAAATCGGATTTTAGCATAGGTAAGTTTCGGATTGATGGTTAACGCCATGTTCGAAATGGTAGTCCAAGGCGTGGTTGTCCATGCAAGAAAAAAGGTGTTTTCTTCGCCATGAACCGGGAACTTCACATAAATCGAAGGATCCTGCGTTTCCTTGTAACCCAAACTCACTTCATGCGACGAGAGCACTGTTCCGTTACCCGGCGAGTACCACTGAATCTTATAGCCTTTGTACAACAAACCTTTTTCAAAAAGTCTGTTTAACGCCCACCAAACCGATTCGATGTAATTATTTTCGAAAGTAACGTATGGGTTTTCCTGATCCACCCAATATCCCATGCGGTCGGTGAGATCATCCCACAAATTCTTGTATTTGAGAACACTTTCGCGGCAACGAGCATTGTATTCGGCAATTCCATACTCCTCAACCTGATGCCGTCCTTCAAGACCTAACTCTTTCTCAACTTCTATTTCAACCGGTAAACCGTGCGTATCCCATCCGGCTTTTCTATCAACTCGAAAGCCTTTCAATGTTTTATATCTACAGAAAAGATCTTTAACTGTACGGGCCATCACATGATGAATACCCGGCTTTCCATTAGCTGTAGGCGGACCTTCAAAAAAAGTAAAAGGAATGCCATCCTCTCTGCTCTCAAGGCTCTTTTTAAAAATTTCGTTATCCTTCCACCACCCAAGAATCTCAACTTCAGTTTTAGGATAATTGAGTTGCTTTATTTCCTTAAATTTTTTTGCCATAAATGCGGATTATCCGGCCTATTAAATTAAAGCTCGAAATATAATCAAACTTTCGGAAAGCTAGAGATTTGTTAGCCAAAAAAATAAATGATGAGTCGAACATCGATCTTTCGCTTTAATCAAGAGTATCCAACTAAATGAATAAAACATATCACCGAGAAATCACTACCGAAAACCCTTACAAACTCGTTTTTGTGTGTTTAGGCAATATATGTAGAAGTCCAACTGCCGAGGGATTGTTTATCCACCACGTAAAAGAAGCTCAGCTTCAGAGTTATTTTTATATCGATTCGGCAGGCACCGCGGCGTATCATGTAGGGGAACCGGCGAACAGCAAAAGCCAGTTTACAGCAAATCAGCATGGCGTAAATTTACCTTCGAGAGCGCGTCGATTTGAGTACGCCGACTTCGAAGAATTTGATCTCATTCTACCGATGGACTCCTCGAACTATCGAAATTTGAAAGAACTTGATCGCAATAATCGTTTTGCTGATAAGATTGTTATGATGCGAGATTTCGATCCACAACCGGGCGATGGCAACGTTCCCGACCCCTACTACGGAGGTATGCAAGGTTTCGAAAATGTCTATCAAATATTGGATCGCTCAAGCAAAGCGTTACTGGAAGAACTAAAACCACTGATCAAAGATTAAGTTGATTACCTACTTATCAGTCAGTACCTTTGCTTATTCATTGATAAGTTTATGAGCTCAACAAAAGATCAAATTATCGTACTCGCCGACGAGCTGATGCGCTCGAAAGGTTATAACGCTTTCAGTTATTCCGACATCTCCAAACCTATGGGGATAAAGAACGCAGCCGTTCATTATCACTTTCCCACAAAACCGGATCTTGCGCTGGCAATAGTGAAGTATCACTCCGACAGTTTCGACCGATTTACTGAAAGAGTTGCCGAAAAAGAAGCGTTATCTAAGATTAAGTTTTTTCTCAATTTTTATACTTCTATACAACTAACCGGAAGAATTTGCGTAATCGGCGCCTTCGCAACTGATTGGAACGCCATGAATGAGGAAATCCAGGAAGCAATGTCGGCCTTTACCGACAACGTAATTAAATGGTTAACTACCACATTAAACGAAGGAAACAGCAGTGGAACCATCCATTTATCCGATTCTGCTGAATCAGAAGCATTGAGTATATTAACGAACATATTTGCCGCAACTCAATTAAGCAGAATTACCGGTAGCGATCACTTTGCGGCCATTAAACAAAATATTCTTACAAGAATCACACACTAACTTACCTATAACTAAGTACTATGAAAAGAGTAGTTGTAACAGGCATCGGAGCGTTAACCCCCATTGGAAATGATGTAGAATCATTCTGGGAATCACTTATAAAAGGTGTAAGCGGAGCGGGGCCAATCACAAAATTCGAAGCAGAGAAATTTAAAACCCGTTTTGCCTGCGAACTCAAAGATTTCAAACCGGAAGAAACTTTAGATCGAAAAGAAGTTCGCAAAAACGACTCATATGTAGTGTATGCGCTAGCGAGTACTTTACAAGCAATCGAGCATTCAGGCTTAGATCTTGACTCCATCAACAAAGAAAGAACCGGTGTTATTTGGGCTACCGGCGTTGGCGGTTTTGAGACCTTCGAAGAAGAATTACTAGATTTCGCCGATCGTGGACGTGTTCCTAGGTTTTCACCGTATTACACGCCTAAAACCATTCCAAATATGGCGTCAGGTATCGTGGCCATTAAGTTCGGTTTCATGGGCATTAACCAAACGGTAACTTCTGCTTGTGCGTCATCTAACAACGCGATTATGGATGCCTTTAATTACATCCGTCTTGGCAAAGCCGATATCATCGTAACCGGTGGATCGGAAGCCGCGATTACGAATGCTTCGGTTGGTGGGTTTTCCGCCATGCGAGCACTATCAACCAACAACGACAATCCAAAAGCAGCCTCTCGTCCGTTTGATGTAGATCGCGATGGATTTGTGATGGGTGAAGGTGCCGGAGCTTTGATTTTGGAAGATTATGATCACGCCAAAGCCCGTGGAGCTAACATCATTTGCGAAGTTTTAGGTGCCGCGAGTACAGCAGATGCTTATCACCTTTCCGCTACTCATCCGGAAGGATTGGGGGCAAAAAATGCGATCAACCTTGCTCTTGAAGAGGCTAATCTTACTATTTCTGATATTGATTACATCAATGCGCATGCAACCAGTACTCCTGTTGGCGACATCAGTGAATTGAAAGCTATTCGTGCCGTTATTGGTGATTCAGGAGCAAGCCCAAGTATCAGTGGTACCAAATCGATGACCGGACATTTGCTCGGCGCAGCTGGTGCAATTGAAGCAATTGCAGGAATTAAAGCGATGGAACATAACCTCGTTCCTCCAACAATAAACGTTGACAATCTTGATCCGGCTACCGAAGGATTAGACATCGTGATTAACGAACCGAAAGAACGTGAAATCAATTACGTAATGAGCGACACCTTCGGATTTGGAGGACATAATACCATCGTAATTTTGGGCAAGGTGAAATAACATGCTGCCCGAAGCCATCAAAACTTCGATTGAACATGGGCTTGACGCTCAAATCATCAATCAAGTAGCAATTACCGGTGGCGATATTAATTATAGCGCTCGTTTGGACATAGATTCCGGCGAGCGCTTTTTTGTTAAATGGAACCTCCGTACACCGGAGAATATGTTTCAAACTGAAGCACAAGGACTGAACCTTCTTTCTAGTGCAGAGAGTGGCTTGGTTATCCCCGAAGTTCGTTTAGTAGGCGATAATTTTCTTTTGATGGAATTCATTGAAGAAAGCAGTTATGGCAATGCTTACTTATTTGGTAGTCAGTTAGCAAAGCTACATAGAAAGTCGAACGAATTATTCGGACTGGAAACTTCGAATTACATAGGTCGGCTCCCACAATCGAACCGATATCATGCCGATTGGCTAGAGTTTTTTATGCGGGAGCGTATCGAACCACAAGTAAAAATGGCAATCGATTCAGGGAAACTTCCCAATAACTTTCATTCCATTTTTGAACGCGCTTTTAACTACACCTACGTGATTTTCCCGGAGGAACCGCCAGCCTTGTTACACGGTGATCTCTGGAACGGGAATTATATGTGGACATCAGGTGGAGACACCGCCATATACGACCCTGCGGTGTATTTTGGTCATAGAGAAATGGATCTTGCCATGACTCGTTTATTTGGAGGATTCAGCGAGGAATTCTACCACAGTTATAACGATATCTACCCCCTCGAAAAAGGGTATGAAGAGCGGTTCAAACTCTGCAATCTTTACCCGATTTTAGTACACGCCAATCTTTTCGGCGGTGGGTATGTGAGTCAGGCGAAACAACTACTTAAAAGATTTTTTGGTTAATTTGTTCGAACTTGATTCATGGTCGTACGGCTTTAGTCCGTCCGACCAATAGTTTCACATCCTAAATCAATATTAACACTACTTGGTAAAATGATATTTTTGCCATCTCACATCTATCATTTGTACAATCAGGGTAACAATAGGCAAACCCTTTTTAGTAGTAGAGAGAATTACCTCTTTTTCATAAGCAAGATTAGGAAACTAATCTTACCACATGCACATATTTTAGCATGGTGTTTAATGCCAAATCACTATCACATACTTTTGAAAGTGCATGATAAATATCCAATTAAAAGTGAATCGAAAGTTGGTAAGTTAAATAAGGCTATTGGTACCATTCAAAGCTCTTATACTCGTGCAATAAATAAAAAATCGAATCGATCGGGCTCATTATTTAGACAACGAGCCAAAGCTAAATCTCTTGATGAGAACCACTTAATTAATGATAATTACCTCATTAATTGCTTTCTATACATTCATCAAAATCCTTTGCGAGCTGGTTTGGTAGATCGTCTCGAATCTTGGACTTATTCATCGTATCTAGATTATGCCGGATTAAGAAATGGTGATTTGTGTAATAAAGAACTCGCATTAGAACTTATGGCATTAAATACAAACCTTATAGATTTTAAGCTCTTTTCTCAAAGAACTATTCCTGCCCAGTTCTACCAAAACTTTGAATAGCAACTTATTCATCAGACGAGTTATTCGTCGGATAAATGAAGTCACGAGTTTAATTCCTGCCTTATAACTGGCGCAACTTTGGTAGCAAACAACTCAATCGATTTCAGCATCACATCTTGCGGAACGCTTCCCACACTCATCTGCATCAGAAAACGATCATGTCCAAAAATTTCGTGCTGATACATGATCTTGTCGATGATCTCCTGCGGGCTCCCGATAAAATTCGCTCCTTCTAATTCGGTGGAGGCGTCAAACTGCGCACGACTCATTGGAGGCCATCCTCGTTCGCTTCCGATTTTATCCATCATTCGTTTAAAAGATGGAAACGCGATGTCTCTTGCCGATTGGGAATCCTCGGTGATTAAACCATGAGAATTAATACTCAACTTTGGTACCGGTTGATCGTGATCATTCGCGCCTTGTCTGTGAATATCTGCCATTTGTTTAAACTGCTTCGGATAACCTCCGATTATAGCCAAAGCCATCGGTATACCTAAAGCACCGGTGATATACGCTGATTTCGGAGTTCCACCAACCGCTCGCCAAATGGGTAACTTTGGCTGATGTGCCCGTGGAAACACCGGTAAATCGTTGATAGCAGGCCGATGTTTCCCCTCCCACTTCACTCGTTCATTTTCATTGATTTGTAGCAATAAACCCAGCTTTTCTTCAAACAGAGTCTCATAATCAGCAAGATCATATCCGAACAATGGAAAAGATTCGATAAAAGAACCCCGCCCTACGGTAATTTCTGCTCGTCCTTTAGATATCAAATCCACCGAAGAAAATTGCTGATATACGCGAACGGGGTCATCGCTCCCCAACACAGTTACTGTGCTGGTTAGCTTTATATTTTTAGTAATTGCCGCTGTGGCAGCCAATAAAGTTGCCGGACTTGAGGCCACATATTCTTCTCGATGATGCTCACCAATCCCATATACATCCAAGCCCAGTTCGTCTGCAAGTTTTGCCTCTTCCAGCAAATCATGAATTCGCTCGGTCGGGCTTCGTTTGATGCCCGCATCATTAACTGTGTTTTCTACAAAGGAGAAGATTCCTAATTCCATAAATTTTTCTTTTTTGAACGGAGTTCAAACAATGTATCATTCCTTAGAATTGGAATCGTAATACTTTTACCTAAATGCCGAAACGGATTATTTCACTTGTTCCAAGCTTAACAGAGCTACTTTTTGATTTAGGACTTATGGATGGTGTGATTGGGAGAACCCGTTTTTGTATTCATCCAGCTGAAAAAGTACAAAACGTTGACATTATTGGGGGCACGAAAAATCCTAGGATCGATAAAATTCGTGATTTGAAACCTGATCTTGTAATCGCAAACAAAGAGGAAAACCGTAAAGAAGATGTGGAAGCTATTCAGGAGTTTAGCGAGGTAATAGTAACCGATATCAGTACGATTGAAGATGCGCTTTTTGCGATGCATCACATTGCAAATAGGGTAAATGCTGATGAAAAAGGAACCAAACTCATTGAGCAGATTCTTTCCATTCTACCTGAACCGAATCGCTTCTCTGAAATCAATGCCGCTTATTTTATGTGGAAAGATCCATGGATGAGTGTGGGTGGTGATACATACATCCACGATGTAATGCAGACGTTCGGACTTCGGAATGTTTTTCAGGATTCTGAACGATATCCAACCATCACCTTAGATCAACTTAAATCGGCTAATCCCGAATTGATTCTGTTGAGCAGCGAACCTTATCCTTTCAAAGAAAAACATATCGCTGAACTCAAGGAAATTCTACCTAATTCAAACATTCAACTTGTTGATGGCGAGTGGTTCAGTTGGTATGGAAGCCGGATGTTGCCTTCGTTTAAAGAACTGAGTAAATGGCGAAATCAACTATCGATTTGATTTCAATCTTATCACATTCATTCCGAGAAAACATCTAATACTTTTTCCATCCTCTCTTTAATCATCTCATTCCCCAAGTTTCCAATACTACCAAGATGGGTGTGATTCAGTTCTTTAGGTGGCTCAAAAGTTCCTTCATCAATTTGCTTAGCTACTGATAAGTAGGCGTCCCGAAAAGGCATTCCATCCAAAACTAATTGATTCACAGCTTCTACCGAAAAGATCAAATCGTATTTCGGGTCTTTAAGCACTTCCTTGTTTACCTGGATTTTTGAAATCGCATATTCCGTCATTTCGAGGCAGGCTTTCATTTCAGATATCGCAGGGAATAACTGCTCTTTCAAAATCTGGAAATCTCGGTGATAGCCGGACGTTAGATTCGACATCAACATCGAAATGGAATTGGGGAGGGCCAGCAGGGTATTCGTTTTTGCGCGGATTAACTCGAATACATCCGGATTTTTTTTGTGCGGCATAATACTTGATCCGGTAGTGAGTTCATCCGGCAGCTTGATGAAAGCAAAATTCTGGCTGTTGTACAAACAAATATCGGAAGCCAGCTTATTTAAAGTGCCTGCCAGTGCGGCTAAACCAAAGGCAAAAATCTGCTCGGTTTTTCCACGCCCCATTTGGGCAAAGCCAACATTTACCGCTGGAGAATCGAAGTTTAGAAGCTTTGTAGTCAACTCACGATCAAGTGGAAACGAAGAACCATACCCGGCCGCAGACCCTAGAGGATTACGATTGACAATAGTATGCACTGATTGCATCAGTACGAGGTCATCCACCAAGCTTTCTGCATACATGGCAAACCAAATCCCAAAACTGGAAGGCATGGCGGCCTGGGTATGAGTATATCCAGGAATCAATACTTGTTTATGCTCTTCGCTCCGTAATAGTATTGAATCAAACAATTTTTTTACCAAAGAAACAAGCGTAAAAAGCTCCGATCGCAAAAATAATTTAAGGTCGACCAACACTTGGTCGTTTCGGGAACGCCCGGCATGCACTTTCTTTCCAACATCGCCTAACGCTCGAACCAACATTAATTCAATTTGGGAATGCACATCCTCTACTCCGTCTTCGATTTCAAACAGTTGGGATGCAATAACTTCTTCCAAAATTCGATGCAATTCTTTCGCTAACAAATCATATTCGCCACTGGTAAGAAGCCCAACTTTTTGCAGCATTTCGATATGAGCAAGGGTACCCTGCACATCGAATTCTGCCAACAATAAATCAAATTCTTTATCCCGTCCTACCGTAAATTTCTCAATGAATTCATCGGTGTTAATTCCCTTTTCCCACAGTTTTTTTGACATGGTCTTTAAAATATTATTCAAATTAATAGTCCCTCGAGCGAAGGACAGGGTCAAATCTCCAGCCCATCCAGCAATTCAAGGTAAATCCGTATTCCATCTCGAATTTCATCCAGATAAATATACTCATCGGCGGTGTGAGATCGTCGAGTATCACCCGGTCCCATTTTAATACATGGAAACGGCATATGTACCTGATCGCTCATCGTTTGAGATCCATACTGTCGAATTCCCAGTGCTTTGCCTTTTTGTACAATAGGATGATTTACATCAATTCCCGAGGCATTCAGATTTAATGATCTCGGCTTCACCTCACTTTTCACATTCTTTCTGATTACCTCAACAACCTCAGAATTGCTGTAATGCTCATTCGGACGAACATCCACCACAAATGAGCATGTATCAGGAACAACATTGTGCAAACTGCCCGCTTCGATTTGAGTTACCGTCATGTTGATCGAGCCCAAAACGTCCGATGTTTTTTCAAACTGGAAGCTCTGAAACCACTCAATGTCTTTAATGGCTTTATAAATTGCATTATCTCCTTCACCACGTGCAGCATGACCGCTTTTCCCTTTTGCAGTGCAATCCAGCACAATTAAGCCTCGTTCCGCAATTGCCATATCCATCGATGTCGGTTCTCCAACCACACCCACATCAATGGGTCCAATTTCATCCAAAACAATAGGAACTCCATTTTTTCCGGATGATTCTTCTTCTGCGCTCGCCAAAAACACAAGATTATAATTCTGAGGCTTTTCCTGCAATGCAACGAACACATGCAACAAGCTTACCAAAGGGCCACCGGCATCATTGCTTCCTAAACCAATCAACTTACCTTTAGATAAGCTCGCTTTGAATGGATCAAATGTCCACGAATCAGTAGCTTTCACCGTGTCGTGATGAGAATTCAATAACAGCGTTGGTTTTGATGAATCAAACTCTTGTGAGAAAGCCCACACATTATTTTTTTTACGATGCACCTCAAAACCATAACTTACTAATGCATCAGTCAGTAATTGAGCGGTCTCATTTTCTTCTCCACTGTAAGAAGGAGTTTCGATTAACCGCTTCAACAATTCGATCGCACTTTCATTGTATTTTTCCAGATTAATCATAGTACTAAGTCCGTTCCTTCTTTTTGTAAAAGCAAGTCGCTAAAGTGAGACACTCTTACCTTTTTCACCTCATTTTGAAGTGCGTAAAACCCTAAATCCAGTTTGGGAATCATCCCATCAACAATTACATCATCTTGCTTAAATTGATCATATTCCTCAAAAGTTAGCATGGTTAGTAAGTCTTCGTTGTACATCACACCTGGGCGATCAAAACAGAAGGTTAACTCCACATCGTAGCGTTTTGCTAATTCAATGGCCAAATATCCGGCGATATTATCTGCATTGGTGTTCAGCAAATCACCTTGTTTGTTATGTGTGAGTGGGGCAATAACGGGTACTACGCCATGCTCCATAAAAGTTTTGAGCCAATCCACATCCACTGTGTTGATGTCACCCACCCAACCGAAATCAACAGGAAACGGATTTCTTTTATCGGATTGAATGATGTTTAAATCAGCGCCGGTCAGCCCGATGGCATCTTGCCCTATTGCCTGTAATCTTGCAACCAGTTTTTTGTTGATGAGTCCACCATACACCATCGTAACAACATCCAGCGTGTCGCTATCTGTAATTCTTCTGCCTTCCAGCATTTGAGTTTGGATGCCTAGCTTTTCCGATATTTTCGAAGCCAAAACGCCCCCACCATGTACCAGAATTTTCGAGCCTTTAAGCTGGTGAAAGGCATTTAGAAACTCAGCTAACCACTCTTCATTCTCTGCAATTTTACCGCCAATTTTAACCACATTAATCGTGCTCATTTCAGTTCCTCCAACAAACTTTCAAGAACAGTTTGCATTGAAACAATTCGGTTTTCGGCTTGATCTAACACAATGCTCGATGTACTATCCAAGACCGCATCTTCTACCACCACATTCCTACGAACCGGTAAACAATGCAAAAATTTGGCGTTATTTGTGAGGTTCATCTTCTCCTGGGTGATCATCCACGAAGAATCGCTACTTAACACTTTCCCATAATTCGTGTAACTGCTCCAGTTTTTTGCGTAGATGAAATCTGCATTATCAAACGCTATGTTTTGATCGTATTCAACCGAAACTCCCTCCATGATGGTGTCAGCAAGCTCATATCCATTGGGATGTGTAACCATCAAGTCAACATTCGAGGCTTTCATCCATCGAACAAATGAATTGGCCACAGCTTGTGGCAACGCTTTGGGATGAGGCGCCCAGCTCAATACAACTTTTGGTCGGCTTTTTTTCTGATGCTCTGTGATCGTAATCAAATCGGCAAATGCTTGCAGCGGATGACCGGTTGCAGATTCCATATTAATGATCGGTACGCCCGAGTATTCAGCGAAAGCATTCAATACCGCATCTTCATAATCTTTTTCACGATCCTCCAAAGCTGCAAACGATCGGATTGCAAGCACATCAAAATATCTACCTAACACTCCGGCCGCTTCTTTCACATGTTCGGCAGAATCGCCATTCATGATCACTCCATCATCAAATTCCAGCTTCCACCCGCCTGAATTAACATCCAAAACAATGGCATCCATCCCCAAATTCAAAGCCGCTCGCTGCGAACTCAGTCGCGTTCGCAAACTTGGATTCAGAAAAATCAATCCTATCGATTTATGCTTTCCTAGTTCTCGCTTTCCATTCAGATTCGCTTTAATGTTCAACGCTTTATCAAGCAAACCATTCAAGTCAGGGACATCATTAATGCTTAAAAATTGTTTCATTTTAGCGCCTGTTTTATCGCGTTGATACATTGATCTACTTCCTTCTCTCCAATATTCAATGGAGGCAATAAACGAAGGGTATTTTTATTTGATGACGATCCTGTGAACACTTTTTGCTCGTACAATATTTTCTTTCGTAGATCAGCCACGGCAAAATCGAATTCTGCACCAATCATTAATCCTTTTCCTCGCACTTCTTTTATTTCTGGGATTGCTTCAAGCTCAGCCATTAGCATTTTGCCCATGATGTCAGCGTTTTCAATGAGCTTTTCCTTTTCGATGACTTCCAGCACTGCTAAACCGGCAGCGCAGGCCAGATGATTTCCACCAAAAGTGGTCCCGAGCATACCAAATGTGGGTTTTAATTCGGGGTGAATCAAAATCCCGCCGATCGGAAACCCGTTGCCCATTCCCTTTGCGATAGAAATTATATCCGGTTCTATTTCCGCATGTTGATGCGCAAAAAATCGACCTGAACGACCATAGCCGGATTGCACTTCATCTAAGATCAGTACGGTTCCTGTTTCATCACATTTAGACCTGAGGTGACGCAAAAACTCCGCCGAGGGCTCGCATACGCCTCCCACGCCTTGAATTCCTTCGATGATCACACAGCAAACATCGCCTTGTTCTAAAGCCGTTTGTGTGCCTTCAAAATCTTCGAAAGCAAAGCGCAGGATTTCAGCGCCTTCGTTTACCGGAAACACAATATTTGGATTATCCGTAGCTGCTACTGCGAGCGAAGTGCGGCCATGAAATCCACCGTTGAAGGTCATGATTTTCTTTCGGCCGTTGTGTGCTGAGGCGAGTTTCATCGCATTTTCGTTAGCCTCTGCGCCGGAATTACATAAAAACAGATTCCAGCTAGCATAGCCACTAAGTTCTCCCAATTTGTGGGCTAAATCCTTTTGTATGCTGATGGGAACCGAATTCGAGTAAAAGGCCAACTTACCAAGCTGTTTGGTGATCCGTTCTACAAAATGCGGATGACCATGACCAATCGAAATCACAGCGTGACCACCATAAAAATCCAGGTATTTATTTCCTAGGCGATCGTACAGCAAAGCTCCATCTGCTTCAACGGGCTCTACATCGAATAAAGAATACACTTCAAAAATCTTCATTCTGATATGGTATTGATTTTGTTGTAAGAAGCCACGATTCCTTTGATCAACGCTGAACTTAACCCTTGATGCTCCATTTCGTTTAAACCAGCGATGGTACAGCCCATTGGCGTAGTAACTTTGTCGATTTCTCTTTCCGGATGAGCGGTCCCTTCAACCAGTAATGATGCTGCTCCGCGAGCTGTTTGCATGGCCAGTTTCTGAGCTTCTTCGGCTTCAAATCCCAATTCGATTCCACCCTGAGTTGCCGCTCGAATGTATCGTAAGAAAAAGGCGATTCCACTTGCTGCCAGCACAGTTGCCGCTTTCATTAATCGCTCTTCGATAATCATTGTTTCTCCAATCGAGGTAAACAAAGTTTCCACTTTTTTGAGATGAGCATCGGCTAGCTCATTCCCACAAATACACGTCATAGATTCCGAAATGGCTGCCGCTGTATTTGGCATCGCACGGATGATTGGCAACGACTGTGAACTCGCTTTTTGAAGTCGATCGAGTGAAACACCTGTTACTGTGGAAATGAGTACATGACTCATAATATCAATGCTGTGATCCAGCTCGCTAAGTACAGCCTCAACTTGTTTCGGTTGCACACAAAGCACGATGAATTTAGCACGTTCCACGGCCGACACGTTGTCGTCGGTGGTTACAAAGCCTTCGTTTGCCAAGTGCTCAATTCTTGATAAATGTCTGCGCGTGAGTACAATTTTTTCTTTGGGGATATGCTTCGAAAATCCACGTGCAAGCGCAACGCCTAAGTTTCCGGCACCAATAATCGCAATTTCAAATTCTTTCATAACTAAAACGCACTGGGTTTAAGGAAAAGTCCGGTGGTTTCTTCCAAACCGAACATCAGATTCATGTTTTGCACCGCCTGTCCCGATGCTCCTTTTAGCAGATTGTCGATTACAGATGTCATCAACAATTGATTGCCCTCTTTCTTTATGTTGATCAAGGCTCGATTTGTGTTTACCACTTGCTTTATGTCCAATTCCTGATCAGCCACATCCACAAATGGATGCTCGAAGTAATAATCGCTGAATATGGAATTAGCATCTTTTGCGCTAATATCGGATTTGAGATATACCGCCGATAAAATTCCACGAGTGAAAGCCCCTCGCATCGGGATGAAATGAATCGGTTCATTGAAACCTGCTTGAAGCTGCCCCATACTTTCTTTTATTTCCTTCAAATGTTGATGGGTAAATGCTTTGTAAACCGAAGCATTATTGCTTCGCCAACTGAAATGTGTGGTTTCCGAAGGCTTTTGTCCGGCACCTGTACTCCCGGTAATTGCTGAAATGTGAACCGGTTCTTGAATTAGCGATTGTGATGCCAGTGGAAGCAACGCTAGTTGAATACAAGTTGCAAAACAACCTGGATTGGCTACTTTTTTTGCCGGTTTGATGTAGGCCCTGTTCAACTCCGGTAAGCCATACACAAACTCATTCCCTTCGGCTTTATGCCTGAAATCGGAGCTTAAATCTATGAGTTTTGCTGATTCAGGAATCTCGTATTTCTTCAGTATTGTTTTCGAGTTTCCATGCCCGCTGCATAGAAAAACTACGTCGGAGTTGGGATGAACGGAATCTGTAAAATTAAATTCCAGCCAACCGGCTAAATCCGGATGGGCTTCAGAAACCGATTTGTTTGCATGTGATGAACTCACCACCGATGCAATTTCAACATCGGGATGAAGCATCAGTAATCGAATGAGCTCTCCTGCAGTGTAGCCCGCTCCTCCAATTATGCTCGCTTTAATCATCCTGCACCCCTTGCTGAATCAACAACGAGTTACTTAGAATTTTCGTGAAGCCTTTAACGTCCTCTCCCGACCAGCCCGCGTTCATTTCGCCGTATTGACCGGCTTTAGATTGCATCAAATCGTATTTGGATTCGATGCCTTGTAGTTCAAATCGTTTTGGTTCTAATTTTACGATTACTTTTCCTTCTACTCTCTTTTGTGCATGCTCTAAAAAGGATTCGATATCGCGCATAACCGGATCTAAAAACTGCCCCTCGTGCATCAGCATCCCGTAAAAATCGCCCAGTTGATCTTTCCAATACAACTGCCATTTACCAAGAACATGCTTTTCGAGTAAACGATGCGCTTCGATGATGATCAATGGAGCCGCAGCTTCGAATCCAACTCTGCCTTTAATCCCAATGATGGTGTCGCCTATATGTATGTCGCGACCGATTCCGTATGGTGCAGCCAACTCTTCCAATCGCTTAATGGTTGAGATTGCTCCCAGCTCTTCGCCATCAATTCCTACCGGTTCACCCTGCTTAAAATTGATCTCGATTGTTTTTGGCTCAAGATTCTGCGCCGGAATTGGCCACGCTTCTTCAGGTAGATTTTTGTGTGATGTCAATGTTTCGGCACCACCCACCGAAGTGCCCCACAATCCTTGATTGATCGAGTATTTCGCCTTTTTCCAGTCCTTATCAATCCCGTGACTTTTTAGGTATTCTACTTCTTCTTCCCTACTCAGGCGCTGATCCCTAATCGGCGTGATGATTTCCATGTCGGGTGTCATCACATTAAATACCAGATCGAAACGCACTTGATCGTTACCCGCACCAGTGCTCCCATGTGCTATGGCATCGGCACCGATCTCCTTTGCATACGAAGCAATGGCCATCGCTTGAAAAACGCGTTCAGCACTCACCGATAGTGGATAGGTGTGATTCTTAAGCACATTCCCGAAAATCAGATACTTGATGCCTTCCTCGTAAAATTGTTGCTCAACATCTAAACAAACATGGTTTTTGATGCCAAGTTCATCGGCTTTTCTGGCGAGTTCTTTTTGTTCGTCTGCATCAAAACCACCGGTATTAACGGCAGCTGAATACACTTCATAACCAAGATCTTTTGCCAAATGAATGGCGCAATAACTGGTGTCTAGGCCGCCACTAAAAGCGAGTACTACTTTTTTCATGATAGAAAGATTTTGGTGTTATTAACTGCCGACATAAAGCTCGCTTTTTTGAGCTGTACCCAGCGATAGAATTTGGAGATATTTTTCTGTCGCTGTTTTTTGGGATTATTATTCGGATGCTCAGGATCGTAGAGCATGCCCGTACACAGGCAATTTTTGCGCTCATTGCGTTGCAGGATGTCGTAATTAGGACAACTTTCGCACCCTTTCCAGAACGTTTCATCTTGCGTTAATTCCGAAAAAGTTACCGGGCGATATCCCAGATCAGAATTGATTTTCATGACCGGCAAACTGGTTGTAATCCCAAACAGCTTTGAATTCGGATACTTTTCTTTAGATAGCTCAAATGCTGCGGCTTTAATTTTTTTAGCCAGTCCTTGGCCTCTAAAATCGGGGTGTACGATTAAGCCGGAGTTAGCAACGTATTTTTTGCTTTCCCAAATCTCGATGTAACAGAAACCAGCCAGTGTATCGCCATCTAAGGCTATTACGGCATTTCCGTTATTCATTTTTGTTTTGATGTACTCCGGATCGCGTTTAGCAATTCCGGTTCCTCGTTGTTTAGCTGCTTGCTCAATCAGCGAGCAAACAGCTTCAGCATAAGCTATATGTGTGGTATTTGCATATTGAATTTGAACGGACATTGTTGAAAGAGTGTGAGTGATAGTGAGTGTACAGTATTGAAAAAGGGCGATGGCTGTCGAAAAATCATCGACATAAGAATGGCATTACCGCCGCCGCGGAATCCGGAAAACCGGTAGAAAATCAATACTATGTGCAACAATGCTTTGCATAGGTAAAAAGAAAAGCAGAACAAATTTTAAATCCAACAGGAGATTAAAAATAAATCGATAATGTATATGGATAGTAAGTTTATTGAATACGTACAGACTGTTTTTCTAATAAAGACGCTAACTCTTTTTTATCTAGTTTTCCACTTGCAAGATCAATAATAACAGAGTAAAGCAATTTCTTTTCTGCATTAATTCTCCAACCGTTTACATGCAAAAATGTAAACATGGCTACTAGTGCAGTTCGCTTATTCCCATCAATAAATGGGTGATTTTTACACAAGTGAAAACCATATGCTGCAGCCATCTCAAATATTGTTTTGTGCACAAACTCACCACCAAAACTTTGCTGAGGAAGCGCTAATGCAGATTCAAGTAAACCTTCATCTCGAATACCACGAGACCCACCGTAAGTTTCTATTTGATGATCATGAAATAGCAATATGGTTTCTTTATTCAGAAACCGAATCATTTAGCTAGCTCTTTTAATACATCTTTATAGGTAGTATTTAATTCTCGATATGCTTCTGCCCAATCTTCGAAATCACTATCTACTTGTTTAAGCTGGAGTACACTGTTATTGGTGATTATCTCTAGTTTATCACCATCCTTTAAGTGGAGTTCGTCAATTACTTGCTTCGGCAGTGTTATACCTAAGCTATTTCCAATTTTTCTGATCTTAGTTTCCATATCATCATAATTTGTTATAACAAAGTTATTATACTAGAAACAAACTCGCTAATTATTTTTTATCTCTCTTTCAATTTATCCCTATCATAGCCGTTGTGCATTCTATGATAAAACCAATTCAAATATTACTGCTTACACTACTTCTGGCTCCATTTTCGGGGCTGGCTCAGGTGCAAACTGTTGAGGAACGAGAAGCTAAAACTGCGTACATCGAAGGGCTCGAAGCCTTTGTTAATGAAGAGTATGATCGAGCCACCACTTTGTTGCTGGAAGCATATGAAGCACTTTCACCTCAATCGGGAATTTCGTTTGCACTAGCCGACGTTTATTTTTTGCAGGATGATTTACCCAACGCCGCCCTATTTGGTAAAGAAGCGGTTGAACTTGAACCCGCCAATAAATGGTATCGCTTTCGGCTAGCAGAGATCTATCGAAGTGCCGGGCAAAATCAAGCGACTCTCGAACAATTAAATGAGTTGCTCGAAATTCACCCAACCGATTACGACGCCCTTTTTATGCTGGCTGATACTCAAAGTGATTATGGTGAATATTTATCATCAAATAGCACACTAGATAAAATCGAATTACTCACCGGTCCTAACCCAATTGTATTGATTCGAAAGTTTCAGAACTTCGAATCTTTAGGCATAGCCGATTCGGCACTTTCTCAATTAGAACAATTAAGGCTTATCGAACCTGATAATTTAAACACATTAAATCTGCTTGCAGATTACTATAAACGACAGGGCAAATCCAATCATGCCAAAGATGTTTTGAAGGATGCTTTGAGTAGAAATGCACGTGATCCTGAGTCGCTGATTAATCTTTCAGGAATCTACATTGATGAACAAAAATGGGACAGCGCCGGAACATTGCTGGGTGACTTCATCACGGATCCGATAATAGACGCTGAACAAAAACTATCCATTGCTCAATTTATGTATGCACGCCAGCAGGATGATCCCCGAAACATTCAACTCGAAGTTGAAACTGCTCGCTTGCTTGAATTATATACAGATTCAGCTCCGGAATATGGCCCAGCTTTTACTCTGGCCGGGCAATACTTTTCAGTAATTGGCGATAACGAAAAAGCGCTAGAAAAACTGGAACAAGCCAACAAGCTTCTCCCTCAAGACGATATCGCATGGCGCCAACGCATGCAGTTATTATTGCAGGATCAACGGTATGAAGAAGTGATTTCTGTTGGTCTCGAAGCCGATACCAAAGTTCCCGAAGATGCTTTTATCCAGTTCTTTTTAGGTACAGCATATCTTTTAGATGACAACTCAACGGAGGCAGTTACTTGGTTAGAGCGAGCCTCTCGATCCCCTGCTCGCCGACCATTTAAATCGGTGATTTACGGAACATTGGGTGATGCTTATGCTGATCAAGAGAAGTTCGAAGATGCTGATCGCGTTTATGAGTTAGCGTTGCGCTATGATCCTCAGAACCACAATGCGATGAACAATTATGCTTACAGCCTATCGGTTCGCGAAAGCAATCTGGAACGCGCGAAGGAATTAGCTCTTCGAGCCATAGAGCTTGCCCCAGAAAACGCAGCGTACCTCGATACCGTTGGCTGGGTGTATTTTAAATTAGGGGATTATGATCGTGCCCGTCGTTTTATCCGAGCCTCCATCGACACCGGTGAAGCAAGTGCCGAAGTTTTGGAACATCTTGGCGATGTGTACGAGGCGTTGGGCAATCTGGATGAAGCAAAAAAATGGTGGAAACAAGCACTCGAATTAGATGCTACAAGAACGCACCTTAACGAAAAAATCTAATGCTTCGATTTACACCAATTCTATGTTTTTGTTTGATTTTCACCGCCTGTAAGTCAACTGCTCCAGTTATTAACCCGAATGTAAGTAACTACTCACTTTCTGATAAATCCGTTAAAGAAGTTCTGGATCAACTCCCTGATTATACTAGTCAGATAACAGCTATTTCCGGAAAGGGACGTGCTATCGTCAGCGAACCGGGGAACAGCGAGCGAGCCACCATCGACTTTAGCGCGGATACTTCTCTAAGTCTGCTTACTGTGAAAAATCGAATTGGGATTGAAGGCGGAGCTATGTTGGTAGATCAGGATTCAATTTTGATTTACTACAAGCTGGATAAAATTGCGCAAAAAGTGGCCATCACTGATGGTAGACTTACCAGCTTAAACGAACTTGCCTCTATCAACCTAATTGATCTTCTTCATTTTCATCTTGAAAAAGAGGCAGTGTTGGAAGTGTATGAATCTGAAGATACCTATTTAATTCGCCTTACTACCAACGGTGGTGCCACGGTAGACAAGGCTGAGCATTTGATTCGCGAAGTTCGTCAGCCTTACGGAACCGGATTGCCTTACTCAAAATTGACCTATGAAAATTATGGAGAGCTGAACGGTTACATTTTACCTAGAAAAATCACCATATTAAGCGCTGATGGAGACTCGAAAGTAGTTTTTCAAATCCGTTCACTACAGATAAACCCTGAAAATGTTGATCTACAATTAGACATCCCTTCCAATATTATCATCGATCGATTATGAGAATTTTTGCAACACTCTTATTGATTTTATTAGGACTAGCGCCAATTGCGTCGGCTCAAACCTATGAAGAGAAACGCAAAGAAATTTTAACTCGGCAAACCAACACTCGCGCCGAGATTAATGTGCTGGATGCCCGCATCAGAACATACCAGCAGCGGATTCAAGACACTGAAAACCGCTACGAAGAGCTGTACAAGCAGTACCAAAATGTAAACAGGCTCATTTCATTACAGGATGATAAAATTTCGACGCTCGAACTTGAACAACGTCAGATTCAAGAAGAAATCGAGCTTACCGAAAGTGAAATTTCACTTCGAGAGAAAGATTTAGAGCAGCTCAAACAAAACCTCCGCGAGATCTTACTTTATACCTATAAAAATGGTCGCGCCTCAAACTTAGAACTCATTGTAACTGCAGGCTCCATCAACCAGATGGTAATTCGGAGTTATTATCTACAAAAACTCGAGGAGCAAAAGGAGAAGCAGGCGGAGCAAATTCGCGTTCGACAACGAGACTTGGAAGGCGTTAAAGAAGATCTGCAAGAAAGTCTGGTTAAAAACGAATTAGTGCTTGATGAAATTAGAGATGAAAAAGTGAAGCTAAGTTCTCAGCAGTCGGTCCAACGTAACAATGTAGAAAAGATTAAAGCTGAAAGCACCGACTTACTCTCTGAGTTACGCAAAATCAGGCAACAACGTGAAAATCTGGAATCCTCATTTTCTGCCCTCATTTCGATGGAAGATGAACTACGAAAAGCAGAAAATGAACGTTTAGAACGGCTTGCTGCTGCTCGCAATATCGCGGATGCTGCACGTAGAGCCGAGGAAATTGCGAAGTACTCAACTCCTACCCGTGCGTCTTTTGTATCAGATGAAACGCTTGCTGCCTACGAACGAACTTTCGCAGCATCGAAAGGCTCATTACAATGGCCGGTTGACTCCAAAACCGTTTCTAAGAAATTTGGGATTACACGAAATCCACTTTATGGTACCAGAACTGAACATCCCGGAATCAATATTGTAACTGACCCTAGATCTGAAGTTCGAGTTGTAGCCGACGGATACGTTTTTGCCATTCAGCCTACACCCGGTTTTGGTAATACTGTGTTTGTAAAACATGGTTCTTACTACACGATTTATGGAAACCTCAGCCAGATTACTGTGCAAAATTCAAGCATTCTAAAAGCCGGACAAGTTGTCGGATTATCAGGCACAGAATCATCTGAACTAGGCGAAACGGTATTTTTCGTGGTGCGGAAAAACAAAACGTATTTAAACCCGGAAGACTGGCTGGAACGTTAAATCGCTTTAGCTGATTTTTTACTCATCAAACCATTTACTTCGTTACTTTTGTAATTTAGAAATTCAAAACCTGAATTAATCTAAACCTGACATCGCATTGGACAACCTTCCACGACTTTCATTTTATCTATCCGGCATACTAATTGTATCCGCAGCGTTTACTCTGTTTACCACCGATTTTTTAATAAAAATTGCTGATCCGGGAGTTACAGGTACTCTTTTTCTTCTCGCTTTTGGCTTGGTATATATGAACATCACTTTTGTTGTAAGTCGACGTTTTATGCGCCGATTAGATGGAACTAGCAACATCCCTTATTTATTCGCATTTCTGGTTGCATTACCTCCCTTTGCTTGGTCTTTTATTCATGAAACCGGCTTATTTGGCACCATCGAAACCGTGTATTTATTTACCTTAGTTTTCGGATGCGCCCTTGGCGGATATTTTGGTCAACGCGCCGGCATTAAAGCTCAGGCGAAATTCAAAGAACAGCTGTATGAGTATTTGAAACAATCCGGGCAGCTCCCCGACGAACTTAAACGGCCACACGACAATCTCAATAAAAACTAGATCATGAAACAATCGCTACTATTCTCGCTGTTTTTCGTTTTTGCGCTTTCTATTTCTACGAACTCGAGCGCTCAAATTACTCCTGAAATTCTACATACCATTGGAACTGCTGCTAGCGCAGATCGCCTTGAGAACGACATTAGAACTTTAGCAGATTTCGGAACTCGGCACACTTTATCCGACACCGTTTCGAGCACCAGAGGCATTGGCGCTGCTCGCAGATGGATCAAGGCAGAATTTGAGAAGATTTCGGAAGAATGCGGCGGATGTATGGAAGTATTTTATGTGAGCGATTACATCGAAGGCGATGAAAATTCACGCATCCCGGTAACAACCAACATTGTAAACGTGGTAGCAATACAACGTGGTACGGCCGATCCTAACCGATTTGTGATGATGAGTGGCGATATCGACTCGAGAGTTTCGGATCCACTGGATGGCACATCCGATTCGCCTGGTGCAAATGATAATGCTTCAGGAATGGCCGGCACTATCGAAGCAGCACGGATTCTTACTCAATACGAATTTCCCGGTTCTATTATTTACGCCGGATTGAGTGGCGAAGAACAAGGTCTTTTTGGTGGCCAAATTTTAGCCGATTACGCCCTTGAGCAAGGCTGGAAAATTAAAGCTGTGCTAAACAACGACATGATTGGAAACATCAAAGGCATAAACGGGGTGATTAACAACACCACCGCTCGTGTTTTTTCGGAAGGCACTCGGGCCGTTGAAACCGAGCGTGAAAGTCGCATCCGCAGATTTACAGGGGGTGAGGTTGATTCTCCTTCCCGAAATATTGCCAGATATGTAGATTTGATGGCCGATAAGTACATCCCCAATCTCGACATTATGATGATTTACCGTTTGGATCGATTTGGGCGGGGCGGGCATCATCGTCCGTTTAACGCTGTTGGTATTCCCGGAGTTCGCATTATGGAAACCAACGAAAATTATGTGATGCAGCACCAAGATATTCGTGTTGAGGACGACATTAAATATGGCGACACTATCGATGGCGTTGACTTCGATTACGCAGCCAAACTTACTAATCTGAATGCAGTTGTACTTGCAGGGATGGCATGGGCACCAAGTCCGCCGGCAAATGTACAAATTCGAGGTGCTGTTCGTCCAAGCACAACTTTGAGTTGGGATGCATTAGATGAAGAGCAAAATCCGCAGCTGGCTGGCTATAAAATTTACTGGCGATTAACCGATCACAACCAATGGCAGTGGAGTGAGTTTGTGCCAGCTGATCAAACCGAACACACGCTAGAAAACGTAGTAATTGATAATTACCTGTTTGGAGTAGCCGCTGTATCGAAAGAAGGCTTTGAAAGCCCGGTTGTATTTCCTGGACCGAACGGTAGTTTCGGCGACTAATCCGGTAGCCTTACGCTTCCACTGATTTAGATTTCGAAACAATCTTTAGTTTTTTGCCGGTCACTTCTTCCAGCAAATTCGACTTTCTCATCGCGCCCCAGATTTCCAGCTGGGGTTCGTCGATGGTGGTGATGGTGAGTTTTAATTCTTCATCATTCTGTTCAACTTCAAGGTGTTGAACATTCTGGTAATGGCTTCGATCCAGTCCATCGGCCACCCGCAATATCCCCGACAGTTTTCTAATCCGATCTTTTAATGGTTTCGGTAATTTCCAGAAATCGAGATGGCGTTTTTTGGGAGTTGATCGACGGTGATACCGCGCTACGTGTGCCATAATCTCGATTTCATCTTCCGAAAAACCTTTGAGATCGGCATTTCTTATCAGATAAAGTGCATGCTTGTGATGAGCTTTATGCGAAATATAATACCCGATATCATGCAGATAAGAGGCCAATTGAAGCAATTCCTTATCACCTTCTGATAAATCAAGTTCCTCTTTTAAGTGATCAAAAATCGTTTCCGCTAAATTGGCCACATGGCGGGAATGTTTCTCGTGCCAGCTGCACTTTCGAAGGAGTTCAAACACACTACGGATTCTTGGATCTTCAAACTCTTCGCCCGTTGGCAAGCCAATCATTTCGTTTTTGAGATATCGAATGATGATACCTTCACGAAGCGCTTGTGTTGATATTTTTATCTGCTCAATATCAAAGGCAGAGATCAGCCATTTTACAAGTACTACTCCTGTATTTATAAATCGAACTCTTTTTGCATCCAACCCTTTTACGTTCAATCGTGCAGCTTCATCTAACTGAATGAATTCCTCATAAAAAGCCATGAAATCATCGCGAGTGTAGCTAAACTCGTTGAGTGTAATATCTACCGGAAGCCCCTTTCTAGCCGCAATAATTGAAGCTATGGCCTGCATGGTACCCGATGATCCGATAATCGTTTGAACACTATGTTTTTCAATCTCCGATTTTAATCCATCAAGTACCGCAGCATAGTGTTCTTCGAGACGGTTGATGTCTCTTTCTGAAATAGGATCGTCGGGAGCAAAAATGTCGGTCATTCTGGAAACCCCGATTTTTTTACTCATCAAAAAGTGAAATTCATTCCTATTTAAGATGATGAACTCAACGCTGCCACCACCGATATCAACCACCATCTCAGCTTGGTCTTTCAACATTAAGCCATGTTGAACCGCATAGCCAATAAGTTCTGCCTCTACGGTGCCCGGTATTGCATTTATCTTTATCCCAACTTGATCGATGCTGGCTTGAATAAACTCGCCCCCATTTTCAGCTTCTCGAATAGCGCTGGTCGCATACGCCAAAATCTTTTCTACTTCGTAGCTATCGCAAAGCACTTTAATTTTTTTTAGTGCCTCTAATCCGCGTTGAAATGCATCATCAGCAAGCCGAGTGCCTAACCCTCCTTTCGCTAATTCTACCATTTCTTTAAGATCATCTAATCGCCTGAAACTACCGTCGGTATATAAATCTGCAATTACTGCATGAAAAGAGTTGGTACCCAAATCGATGGCTGCAATGCGTTTAACAAATTTAGGCTGTGAATCGTCTGATCCGATAATGTCCATATATATTAACTTGTCATTTAATGTACTAAATCGTGAAGTAGCTCTGTTTTTAATATCACGAATAACCTACTTTTCTACCAAATTCATCAAGCACACAATACATTTTATGCGCCTTTTAACTTTATCGACTCTTCTAGCAGTCATTTTCACTGTTTCAGCTCAATCTCAATCAACCGCTCCTTCCTATTTCGACGGTACATTGATCGTAAAATTCGAAGACTTCGACAATGTACAAAAACTTAATCCGGCAATGACTAAGGAAGTTGTTCAATCGAATGTTACCAATGCATTAGCCAAACATGGGTTAATTTCAGAAAAACCGCTTTGGAGCGATCAACTAAACCAAGCGTTTCGCCGAACAACCATCGAGAAACGAAAAGTAGCGCCCAGCTCTGAGATCACCAGATCTATCAGCCGACTTGTTGAATACAAATACACCTCACAGATCGACCCATTAATGCTGGCTCGAAAAATTTCCAACATGCCGGGCGTAGAATATGCCGAACCTCGCTATTTGAGAATGACCAGCCTTGTACCAAACGATCCTATGGACAATGCATACACATCCGTTCATAAATTTCCTGAAGCCTGGGATATTAGCACCGGAAGCGAAGAAGTAATTATTGGTATTATTGATAGCGGCGTTAACTATAAAAACGTTGATCTTAAAAACAAACAATGGTTTAACGAAGACGAAATCCCTGACAACGGCATTGATGACGATGAAAATGGCTTTGTTGATGATTATTTAGGTTGGGACTTTTGGGAAAGCGGTACTACTATTTTTAATCTTGAAGAAGATAACGACCCGATGGCAGCCCACAGTGATCACGGTACGCACGTGGCAGGTATTGCTACAGCCGAAGCCAATAATGGTATTGGAATCACGGGAACAGGTTACAACAGCCGTTACATGGCAATCAAAGCCGGTGGTATTGAAGATGATCCTAGCTCTGAAGTGGATGAATCTCGATTAGTTGGCTTCGGATACGATGGAATCCTTTATGCGGTAGCGAATGGAGCTGACATTGTAAATTTAAGCTGGGGAGGTCCCGGTTTAGCAAACGCCGAACAGGATATTATCACCTTTGCGGTTGATGCCGGTCTTGTAATTGTTGCCGCAAGTGGTAACGAAAATACCACTGAAATGAGTTCTCCGGCCTCTTACGATGGTGTACTTTCGGTTGGAAGTATTACCAGCGGTTCACAACGTTCTTCGTTCTCTAATTTCGGGTATACCGTTGATGTTTTCGCAGTGGGTTCAGGTGTACTTAGTACTGCCGGTTTCGATTCTACCACCTATCTTATCAAAAGTGGTACTTCAATGGCTTCTCCCGTGGTTGCCGGTCTTGCCGGATTGATCAAAGCACAAAACCCTAGCTGGTCGCCCCGCAGAATTATCCACCAGATCAGGTCTTCCTCCGATGCTTTTACTAACGTAAGCGATCCGCTGTTATATGGCAAAGGCATCATGAATGCAGAGGCATCACTGTCTGCACCTTTACCCGGTCTTTCAATCAGAGAGCTCGCTATTTCAGATACTGAAGGAAACTCGTTAAGTGTTGGTGAAAGTGGTGTAATTGAACTTACTATAGCTAACTACGGAGAAGCTACAACAAACCTGAATATTACTTTAGAGGCATTCCAAGAAGATATGGTAATCACTAATGGTGAAGTTGCTTCCGGTGCTTTAGCCGCCGATGACTCCACTCAGATTGAGTTCACATTCGACATACCGGAAGGATATGATTTGAGTGATCCACCGACATTTGTTGTTCGTTTTTCGGATGACGCCAGTGGATACACCGATTTCGATGTTATTCAATTTGATGACTTAAACTTCGGCGTGATGAATGGCAACAATGTTACCATGTCGTTTGGTGCAAACGGTACCATTGGTTTTTCTGATCCTTCTGCAGCTACCGGTGGTGTTGGATTTATTCCCGCCGGCTTTACAAATATTTTATACGAAGCCGGTATTATTATGATGGAAGGTGGTAACCCATTTTTGAATGAGGAGCCAAAGATTTCAAATAACGTTAGAAATGCATCCGGTTTCTACGATTCTGACTTCGACCCCGATATTCCATTTGCCGTAGATAATGGTGGCGAAATTGCTACCGCAGCAGGCACCGGATCTTTTGTACCAAATAGTTTTGCCGACTTAGACGGCGTTGCTATTCAAATAAACACCTATGCATTTGATGAAACGGGTATTGAAAACACTGTATACACGCAATATGCGATAAAGAATATTACTTCAGATACATTTGAAGATTTTTACCTCGGTATTTTTACCGATTGGGATGTAGACAATTTTGCGAATAACAGCGTCTTATTCGACCCGAAAAATGAGTTCATGTATATTTATGATCCATCTTCACAAGCAGATTACCCATTTGTAGCTGTAATCCCTATGCAGACAGCCTCAGGGAATATTGCTATTAATAACGGCTATGAGGGCAATGAGTCGGATTACAGATTCAATATTTATGATGGTTACGATGACACTGAGAAAGAAAACTCATTAAAATCCGGCCTAAATAATACCGGTGTTAACAGTGCTGATGTGTCTACTGTTGTGGCTTCCGGTCCTTACGAGTTCAACCCGGATGTGACCATCAAATTAGGCTTTATGTACGTTTATGGAGCTGATTACCCATCGTTACGCGACAATGTAATTGCAAGCAAAGAACGCTTTGTGTTCGAAGTTGATGAACCGGGCGTTTATACAAGTGGCGAATTTGAATCAGAGATTCCGTTAAGCACTAATTTACAACAGAATTATCCTAATCCTTTTAACCCATCAACTCAACTAACATTTGAGCTTGCTGAGTCGGGGATGACCCAATTATCCATTTACAACGTACTTGGGCAAGAAGTTCAAACCTTGGTGAATGAAGTTCGTTTTGCCGGGAAATACGTTTTGGATTTTGATGCCTCATCTTTGAACAGTGGAATCTATTTTGCTGTTTTGAAAACTGCCAACGCATCCAAAACCATTAAAATGACACTCATCAAATAATAGTGTCTGTCGATACTCATTCCATTTCAAAAACGCCCGTTAAAGCTACTTTCAAAAGTGCTAAATGGGCGTTTAATGGGCATGTTCATACTGTAGTTTCTTCGCAATTTCTCCCTATCACTGAGGTGGATTGCACCAGAGTTGAGATTCCAACTCCAGACGAAGATTTTCTGGAACTTGATATTGCCAATGGAGATGTTGACAAACCTATAGTTGCCATTTTTCACGGGTTGGAAGGGAGCTCTGAACGCTTTTACGTGCGCAACTTGATGGCAGAATTGAAGCTTCATGGTTTAACTTCTGTAGCCATGAATTTTCGGGGATGTGGCAGCCGAATCAACGAAAAACCTCGTTTTTATCATTCCGGGGAAACCAGCGATTACTTTACACTCTTCGATTGGATTCAACATAATTATCCCGATCGTAGAATTTATGCCGTTGGGTTCTCTCTTGGTGCAAATGCACTAGTAAAATCGCTTGGAGAGGTTCAAGTGAACCATCCCGTAACTAAAGCAGTTGCTGTTTCACCTCCTTACGATTTAAAACGCGGATCAATAAATCTACAAAAGGGCTTTAACCGAATTTATGAGTTTCGATTTATGCGAACGCTTCGTAAAAAACTTGAATTAAAACGAGCTCAGTTTCCCAGTATTCCTGATTTCACCGGGTCAACGCTCTACGATTTTGACGATCAAATTACCGCTCCGGTTCATGGCTTTAATAACGCAGATCATTATTACGAGTCTTGTTCATCTAAAGGTTTTTTAGGCGATGTTAAAAAGCCTCTGCTAATTATCCATAGTAAACAAGATACCCTTACACCACTGGAATATGCACCATTCTCTGTAATCGAAAGCAATCCGAACATCTCAACTATTTTTACCGAGCGAGGCGGCCACGTTGGATTTATCTCTTCTCCTCGAAACTGGTTGAATCAAACCATTGTTGAATGGTTAATGCAGCACTAGAGCTGTATCTTTCGCAGAATTGATAACTAAACGAAGATAAGCGATGGTAATCATCATTGGAGCGGGCCCAATTGGCTTGGCAACAGGAATTCAACTCAAGAGAAAAGGCATCCCATTCAGAATTATAGAACGGGGCAGCCTTGTACATTCGCTGTATAAATATCCCACAAATATGACCTTTTTCTCGACCTCAGATCGGCTCGAAATTGGGGATATTCCGTTCATTTCTCACGGACCAAAACCCACCCGAAGTGAAGCGTTGGAATATTATCGTCGGGCAGCAGAGCATTACGATTTACCCATCAATCTTTATGAGTCGGTACAGCGAGTAGATGGCGTAGACGGCAATTTTACGGTGGTGACAGATAAATCGGACTACAAAGCCAGCAAAGTAGTTGTTGCAACGGGTTTTTATGGAACTGCAAATAAAATGAATGTACCAGGCGAAGATTTGCCAAAAGTGAAACACTACTACGATGAACCTCATCCCTATGCATGGCAAAATGTGCTGGTAGTTGGTGCCGGTAATTCCGGTGTTGATGTTGCTCTTGAGTGTTTCCGATCTAATGCCAATGTTACTATGGTTGTGAAATACGGCGAGATTAAGAAGTCGGTGAAATATTGGGTAAAACCCGATATCGAAAATCGAATTAAAAACGGTGAGATTGCAGCTTATTTCAACTCGGAAATCAAAGAAATTCGGGACAAGGATGTGGTACTTACCACACCGGAAGGCGAAGTAACGATTAAGAATGATTTCGTGCTGGCAATGACGGGATATCACCCAAATTATGCACTTATGGATGCATTGGGAATTGAATTAACCGATGATGAGAATTGTATGCCAATTCATCAAGAAGATTCGCTGGAAACCAACCGCAAAGGAATGTATGTAGCGGGTGTGGTTTGTGGGGGTATGGATACCAGCCGGTTATTTATCGAAAATTCGAGAGTTCACGCGGATCAGATTGCGGAACATGTAGCCAACTCATTAAAATAAAAAAAGGGCAAGCGACCTATATCACGTCGCTACGACCTAATTACCGTTGCTGCATTCCTGCCCTGGCGGAGTTCAAAGGGAGCTGACTGTATAGGACTTGCCCTTAGAACAGTGAAGATAAGGTGAATCTGATGAACATCCAACCAAATATGCGAGCATTTTTTATTTACTTGTCATAATGAAAACGCCATTCCAATCATCGCCCGGTGGATTAGCTTTCATCATTTGGCAACGTTCAATAAATATTTGAGATGGATTTTGCTGATGTGCCTCTATGGGCATTGATTTATTGAAGTATACCAGCGCTTTATCCCACTCCTGATTGTAGTAGGCATCCATGCCTTGTTCATAAAAACCAATACAATCAAACAACTGTTGCTGAGCATCTGCACGCAAAGCAGCTATCTCATACATGGTTACCGGCTTAGAACGACCTTTTACTACAATAGTATCCAATTTACGGAACAAGCAATCATCGCCATGTTTTTCAGCTTCTTCTTTTGTTGGCTCTGTTACCATTGTAAATACGTGATAGGCTTTAGCTCCACTTTCGCAACGAGCAGCAAGGTTTACATTATCGCCCATCATGGTGTAATTAAATCGCCTTTCGGATCCCATATTACCGGTAACCATTTCACCGGTATTCATCCCCATTCGATGTTGCATCTGATGTACGATATCCGGCCAAGTGCCATCCTTTTTCCACTTTACGCGTAATTCAGCGAGTTGCTTTTCCATTAACTGCGACGAAATACAAGCTCGTAAAGCATGGTCTTCGATAAAAACCGGAGCGCCAAAAAAGGCAACGATTGCATCCCCAATAAACTTGTCGAGTGTCCCGCCCTGATCGTTCAAAATATCGGTCATTGCCGTTAAATATTCGTTGATCAGCGTAACTAATTGTTTAGGTTCAAGCTTTTCTGAAAAGGTTGAAAATGACACGATATCACTAAAGAATGCCGTCATGTACGTGTCTTCTCCACCCAGTTTTGGCTCTTCGCCGGAATCAATCATTTGATCCACCAAAGTGGGAGATACATACGACGAAAACATCCCTTTAATTCTTCGTTTCTCACGCTGCTCGTTCAAATACTCATAACCTATTGTGGCTACTTGTGCCAAAAACATGGTGATTAAAATGCTACTCACATTTACAAATAATTGAAGGCTTAAAAACAGGTAAATTGCTAATCCGTAATAGCCTCCCATTCCTATCAGAGTAATAAGGAACCCCCAACCGGCTCCATAATTTTGATTCAAAAATGATACCAGAAATACGACTAGAAATGCACCTAGTGCCATAAAAAAGAGTTGCGAAAATTCGCTCTGCTTGGTGATGTAATTTCCATCCAATATAGTTTGCAATGCATGAGCGTGGATTTCGTAACCGGGACGAGGAAAATCGCCGGAGGCAAAGGGTGTAGGATGGAAATCCTGCAAAACCGGCATCGTTGAGCCTACAATGATAATCTTATCCTTAAACACCTCATCGTATAAAAGCCCTGCCTGAAAATCCGGATCGTCGAAAAGATTCATTTCAAAAGCCTCAGCTTCCATTACCGTGGTGTACTCAGGATCATCAATTACTTGCTCGTAGCTATAAATGGGAAATATTTCATCGGTTTCAGCCCCATAAAAATTGATGATAAACGAGTTCAGATTATCCCTTAGAATAGAATAATCGCCCACATGGAAGTATGGATCGGTTGAGTTTGGGTCGAGTTTACTAACCAGCGAATCGGGGATATTATCAAACACTTTCAATCCTTCGATGCCCAACATAAAGTAGCTTTCGCCCAAATATTTGCGCCCGAAATTATAGGTACGCACATATCCATCGATGTGTGGGTTTGTACTTACCAAGCCAAATGGGTTTGGGCTATTCTCCCGAAGAATCCGAATCGGAAAAATTGGCTCGAGCTCGGTTCCGTCTTTACTTTCAATTCTTTCGATTTCGCCGGCAAGAATTACATTCCCGGCATCGGCAATTGCTTTTGCGAACAGTGTATCGTTTGAAAGATCAAACTCATCATTTTGGCTAAAAAGCACATCAAACAAAATTGCTTTAGCACCAGCACGGTTCAGGTTTTCTACTAATTTAGCGTGAACACTAGTAGGCCAAGGCCATTTTTCCGGTATTTCTGCATCTGCTTCTTCACTTATCGAAACCAACACGATAGGTGAATTTTCGGCTGAGATTGGCCCTCTGATTTCGAACATGTAATCACGAATCGAGAGCTCAACTTTGTTTACAACTTCGGTTATTGAAAGTAGAAACGACACAACTAAGCTTAGAACGGCGATAAGTATATACACCCAAAAAGGCCGTTTTTTACCCTTTGGCGCACTCATAACTTAGAAACGATAAATGTATCGAAGTTGCATCAAGCGATCGTTTAAACCATTACTGCCTGATACATTCGTAAAGTTAGAATCAAAAATTAATGAGTGCTTTTCGCCAAGCTTATATTCTGCGCCGGCTAAAAATACATAGGTATTAAATTCAGAAACATTTCTGTTCGCACTTAAGGAGTAGTAGTCGTTGAGAAAACTTTCATCTTCAGTGTTTTCAATATCTAGCGTTCTGGATTTGGATGTATTTGATGTATAGGCAACTCGTCCGTTAATTCTTAAGGCTCCATCAAACATGAAGTAGGTAGCACCGGCTGAGATTCCTAAAATTTCGATATTTAATTGCCCCGCACCCGATTCTGTTTGGTTATAAGACACTCCGAGCTGAGTTCTCAATGGTGTTGAAGAGAATCGTGAAGCTAAATTAAATGAATACGCACTGTTTTGAACATCACCAAAAGCGAACACTTCATCGGTGGTATTTAATGAGGCAAGCGAAATTGTTGCATCATGCACTGAGCTTGATAATTCAACTTGCTGAGTTATCGATACGTTTAAATTCAGCGTTTCATTTTTACGCGGAGTAGTCGTGGTTAAGGTATCACCGCGGTTTATGCGCACATTTTGCACTGCGGCATTTTCAAATTCGGATGGCACTAACGGGTTAAAGCGTTCAATTCCATTATCTCTGTTTCGCAACCTAAAGCCCATGCTTATTCTTGGTAACGACTGGTTTACCGGATACCAACTTAAGTTACTTCTGATGGAGGTTGTTACCGTAGTGGCTTCTTTTGTGTCGGTTACATTATCCGTTAGCCGTTCGTATCCTAGAGTTACATATACCTGATTTTTAAACATTCTGAATCTATCAGATACGGTATACCCGGCGATATCCTTTCGGATGGTTGAATTTGCCAATGATACGAAATCAGGACCTACCCATCGATACTGAATGCGAAATGTGTTTTTGGGATAGACCATTGCAAACTCAGAATTCGATCCTAAAATACTGGTTGGAAAATAGATTTCAGTCTCCGTAGAATCAGTACCTATTCCGGAAAGCCGTAGTGGTAGAACATTGATGTTTTCGTTAACGATAATCAATTGTGAAATATCTTGTAAGATATCCAAATCCTTTTGTTCTATATCTTCAAATCCTAGATCAGCGGCCTGATCAGCTGTTAATGGACCTCCGTAAATATCGTTATTTAAAGCACTGGCAACGGTTTCTGTTTGAAATCGGATTCTATTTTTATCGAAAGCAAAACGAAAATCTACCCCTGCCACGATGTTTCCTTTTGGTCGGACACCACCGCCTTCAACTCGCAAAAAGTCGGGATTTTCTCGTAGACGTTGCTGCCCAGCAACCGAAAGATTATTTAGTAAAAACCCCGGTTGTTGAAGCACATCGTTGTAATCAATTACATTGAAAATAGAAGTAGTATCATCTTCCACTTTCATAGCAGACACCCCTAATTGAATGTATCGTGGATTACCAAGAGCAACCCGAGCCCCAATAACATTTCTTTTAAAAGTTCCTCTTCCGCCGCTCTCAAAACCTAACGTGTAGGTTGTATCAACAACTTCAGTTTGAGTTGAATCTGTGTAAACAAATTCTTCATCAATCGTAGTATACAAGTTGGTGATTTCTCTACTTAACTCGCCATATAATACTTGCACATTGATATTTTCCCATAACAAGTGAAGTGATGTGTTAATCCCTTCAATACGACGGCCTGAAATTGTGAATTTACTTAGCTGTGGAAAAATATGGCCTGCTTCAAACTTCCACCATTTTCCTAAACTCAATTTTGCACTATATCTATTTTGTGGCTGCAATCGAGCAGACTCCTGAGTAGTTAAATACCCACTAAAATTATATTTAAACTTGCCGATAGATCCATTAATTGACGATCGGCCGGAATAAGCATTATTGTTATTCCCCGAAATGACTTGATTACGCGCTGTTAGTTGTAATCTACCATTTGGACGCAAACTTGGCCCCAATGATATTGCTTCTGATTGCCCCGGTCGCACAATTCGAAAGTCCCACTCGGTTACAAATAACTCTTCCGTTTCAGTATGATATTCTAGCCTGATTTTATAATCGCCCCGATCTAAATCTTTAGGCACATACGAGATAAAATAATCACTTGTATCAGCAAAACTGGTAACATCCAGGTTATTCAAAAATAGTTTAAAATCTCCGGCGGGGATTACATTCACATCATAATAAAGGGCAATAGCGATGTATGCATCGGTTGGGGACAAACCATTGCCAGGTTTTGGAGAAAGAATAGTATAGTCGATTCCTTCAGCACGTTTCATACTGTCAACAATAGGCGTTGCTTCAGAATCCTGTACTAATTCTACTTTAATTGGATTTTCGGCAGGAACATTGTCCGGGTAAAACACATCCTGACCTATACTATTTAAACTTAATTGAAAATAATATTCAACTGCGCTTCCGCTCAATTCATCTGGGCCTAATGTTACTTCGAACATTCCATTCTGAAATTGAACATCTTTTTGAGCATACCCCAAATCCCCTTCAGATCGAAAGAATAAATAAGCTTCTAAAATATCAGAAGGGTTAACACCCGGCACAAGAAACTCAAGTTGAGTGAGGCCATCAGCATTGATGAGTGTAGGAGCTTGGTGCTGAACACTATACTGAGCATTCAGCTGACCTGATCCTATCAATACAACCGCAAATAATAAAGCTAATCTAGAACCCCCAGTATTCATACAAAATTCTTTAACATGTAATAGCCTAACGTGTGTTGGAAATTCTAATAAAGAACGTTATTAATTTCCTTTTTCGAAAATCGTAATTGGTACTTCCCGAATTTGCCCATTTACATCTCTAAATCTAATGATGATCGTTTTCTCGATCATGTCTTCATCTAAGGTTTCGTAGCCTTCTTGCAAATCTTCAACTTCATCGGTTGTTAGTGTACCAGAATCAATTGAATTTCCTGTTTCATCAACTTCAGCGTACATCTGTTGAAATAATGATACCGTTTCTCCGGAATTAGTTGCTGTAACATCAACCTGCCCTTCCTCAACCCATACATACCCCTGAGCTGTAGAACCAAACCGGGTTCCTTTAACCGAAGCAAGTGAACGAGAAGTTGATATTTCAAAAGTGCCTGAACCCTGGGGTTCGACTTCTAGAAATATTTCCCCTTTATCTAAATTAATCCTTCTAGTAGTATTTTTTGAGTTCGGCTGCTCCTGACCACGTACAATCAGCTGCGATTCAGGTTTCACTTTGGCAATGCTATTGTCCATAAACACAACCAATGCATATCCTTCAGTATTAGTCTCGAGTGTATCTCCATGAAATAATTGCTCTCCTATATTTTCCTCTAAAGAGAGCACAATTGTTTCTTTATCAATCCCGGCTAATTCCACAGATGGCTTAAATCGGCGAACTATTGCCAACGGTCTTTCTTGCGCATCAACTGGTTCCGGTATATAGAAATCGCTGGCAATCAAACTGCCAAGAACCACAAAAAGAATCAATGAAACTGCTATTGATGTAATTTTATTCATGACTATTGTACCTAATTATCACTTATTATTATATCCCCTTCTTCAAGCTTTTGCAGCAATTCTGTAAGCTTTTGAATTCCCGTAATACCGCTAAACACTTGTTGATCAATTTCAATGCTCTCAAAATAGAATCCATCACTCAACATAGTGTTATACTCTTCTTCACCAACTAATGTGATCAACGCATTGAGTGTTTCCTGATCTATTTCCTGTGTTGATACAGACGTCTCTGTGGAAGGATCAACTAAAGTAAAGTTCCAGATATCCGACACATATTCTTCGGAACCCAATGCAGTTTGTACCGTAGTTGAAACTTGCCAGAAATATTTTGCACCTGTTACAAGCGCCTGCGCGCCACTGGATGGATACTGTAAGTTGTTACCTTCAACCAAAATATCTAGATGTTCAAATTCAAGAAAATTTGATCCCCCAGCCTCTGTACTTTTTGCACTTTCAATTAGAGACTCTGGACTATCTTGGCCATTATCGAACACAACTATTACACGATAAGTGTTATTGGCATCGCCTTCCCAACTTAACTGTGGATATTGATTCGTGATAGAAACATCCGACCCAACTTCATCGCCGGGGGTTTTTAAAAATATTGATAATTCATCCACTACTGCCCCAGATTCGCTACCACCTAATTCTACTGTAACACTTGCAAGCTCTTGTTTACCGCAAGCATTGGTAACTCTAAAAACTTTTGCGTTTATGGTGTAAATATCATTTGGTAAGGTTGTGCCGTCTAAACTTTCAAGAAAATCTTCACCTTCGGAGGTCAATCCTCCATCGAATTTCATTTGTTCTGTAACACCCGGTAGTTGTTCTTTATCAATATCGTTATTGGTTGCGTATACAACCTGTCGCGGATCCAGAGTAAAGGGATATGCAGCCTGTTGCGTTAACTCGGCGATCGTACCAACCTGACCGGCGCTTACCTTGAACTCGAAAAACAGATTTGTTAATATCTCATCTGTGTTATTCACCATCGTTCCGGAAACTAAAACAGGTCCTGAACCGCGGGTATCAATACCTAAACTTGTTAATCCTAATACTTGTGCATTTTCTAACACAGGGCTCAGATTTACTTCCAATGATAAGCTTCCTGGATCTATACAATCGCTCTGAGCGTGCACAGAATTATTCGGAACAAAGACGAATAAAAAAACTAACAACGAAGAGAAAACAGTACCCGATCTGAATATAGAAATCATATGACTCTCGTTTATTATAAGTGAGAAGTAAATATGATACGATGTTTTTTTACAAACAATTAGAATTATTCAAACAAAAAAAGCCCTTATTAATAATAAATAAGGGCTTTCGTGGAGCTATGGGGATTCGAACCCCAGACCTTCGCGCTGCCAGCGCGACGCTCTAGCCAGCTGAGCTATAGCCCCAAAACAAAGAGTGCTAAATATAAACTCGTTTTAAAATTAATCCTAGTTTGTTTTTCTTTTTTGTTTGATAGAGAGCTTAGTATCACTATTTTCACGATCAATAATTAAAAAACCTCATTCAAAACTAAAAGAATAGGAGTCCTCCTAACATGAAACGCACATTCCACCTTCTTTTTTTAGCTCTTTTCTTATCAGCTGGTGTTCTTACCCAGTATGGTTGTGGGTCTAGCGAGTCTACCCCTCCTGTACCAGTTGATACAGATGGCGACGGAATAACTGACGACAGAGAAATCGAATTAGGGCTTGACCCGATGTCGGCTGATTTTGATAACGACGGCCTTACTGATGGCGAAGAAATCAACGAATACAATACCGACCCAAAAAACGCAGACACTGATGGAGATGGCCTATCTGACGGTGATGAAGTAAATACTTACGGAACCGATCCAAATAATGCTGACTCTGATGGTGACGGCTTAAGTGATTACGACGAAATTATCACCTACAAAACTGATCCAAACGATGCCAATGGCGATGCTGATGGCGACGGTGTATCTGATGTAGATGAAATCAATCGCTACAATACCGACCCAACGAATGCAGATTCTGATGGCGATGGTTTTACCGATGGCCAAGAAATCGACATGGGAACCAATCCAAATAATGGTAGCGACCCAGTATTTGTAAGTGGCGATGACTTAGGAACGATCAACTTCAACTTCGACCGCTCTAACATCACCGACGAAGCAGCACAAGTTCTTGCTGATAACGTAGAAGTGCTAATGAACGCTCCTGCTTTCCGTGTACGTGTTGATGCTTACACCGATCACGTTGGTGGCGATCAATACAACTTACGCTTGAGCCTGCGCCGTGCAGCTTCTGTAGTTGATTTCTACAAGAGCAACGGTATTGCTGAAGACAGAATTGAATCTCGCGGATTAGGTAAAGCCCCTGTTGAGTGCTCTACTTCTGAAAAAGAGCCAAATGATGGTTGCGAGAAAAACAGACGCGCTGAGTCTAACCCTATCAGCACTTTGAAGTATTCTCCGGATATGTAATCCCTGATACTTAGAAAAGATTTAAAACCAGCTCAGTTTGACTGAGCTGGTTTTTTTATGCCCTTAAAATAATCTCGAGAGAGCTACCCCAGGATAAAAGCCCGGTTCATCAATTCGATATGCCAAATCAATTCTGAAGAGGCTAAAGATATTGCTAATGGAAACGCCTACTTCGGCATGTGGAGTCTCGGCATTTGATGGCAGATAGCCTAAGTTTGATAAGAAAAATTGCTTCTGCTTTTCAGGTAACCACGTTTGCCCAATTCCACCAAATGTAATTAGGCTGATTCCACTTTTAGCAGCATTTGGGATCCCTAAGAACTCAAACGGTGTAGAGCGAAAGTTGTGCTCTGCATGAATAGCAGCAAAAGAAGCGCCTTCGTATGGAACATATCGTTTCGAGCGAAAGGCTCCAAAAGGTGTGAAGTACCCAAGCGCAGCATCGATTGCTCCGTTTTTTTGAACGGGTAACTCACCAATGAATGTCCCTGCATTTATACGGATATCTAGCGAGTTCGGAATAAACCTACGCTGATAGAACGTAGAGTATCGACGGTATATGTCAATATTGAATTGCGTGAAATTCCAGTCGCTACCAATCGCCTTCAATGATTGCTCAACACTAAGTTTGATATTATCTGCACCAATCACCCCCCAAGCTTCTGCCCCCTCACCTGATTCGTAGGAAACGGAAATTGAGCTCAATGTACCTTCTTGCACTGCCGGATTAAACCGTTGAACAAAGCTTGAACCAAACAAATCGTAACTGGTTTTATAATCAATACTGGAATGCTCTTCGTATTTAAATCGAGCATTTAGCCTTCTATTATAACCTTTCAAAGCATAAGCTCCACCCAGGAAAACGCCTTCAACTCGGTAATAATCAAAATAATCGGAGTAGCCAAATAATGGCATCGTACTAAGAATTTCCTTATTAAATAGTTCGGAGTTGTATCGGGTTTCGGTTTTGAAATCATATCCCGCAGTTAATGCTAATCGACGAGTTTTTTTCAATGGCCACCAGCTCACATCTACACCATGCGAAACTTCCTCGTAGCCTAAGCTATACCCTAGCCTCAATCTGGAACGTAATCTTCGATCCATATACCTCTTTTGATGCTCGAAGCCTGCATAAATAGCATCTACCCTGTTAAATCGTGCATCAATGGATGTATTCTGCCTCAATCTCTCAAATGCAGATGGCTCTTTTCGCTCGCGATAGGTTGTTTGTGTGCCATCAGAACTTGTTTCTACACGAATAGTCACATCACTATCGCTATCATCGTCATCCATATCGATAAAGCGAGTAAGAAATCCTTTTGGCCGAAATGCTTTTTCTAAGGTTGCTGTGCTATCTAAAGTATCATAAGCTTCAAGCTCAACTTTTGATAACGGCACCACATCTACTGTTGCAGTAAATAAAGAATCTGTTTTATTTATGGTTGTAGAATCTATCTTAAACCAATCCGAATCGGTAAAAATTGAATCCGGTAACTCCGTATTCACTAAATAATCATTTAGCTTAGAAACCTGCTTAAAACCAATAGGTGGAAATCTCAGCCCGGGTACACCTACTTCAATTGTTCCTTCCATTCTAAAGTCGACAGGCAACCAAAACTCTCCTCCGAAATTGCTGAATTGTTGCTCGTAGTACATGTTGAAATCCTGAATTGGTGGCGGAAAAACAATTACAGAATTAGGTTTTAATCGAACAGATATTAGTGCGTAATCTTCATCTTGTACATAAATTGTACCTTCGAACAAAGGCTGCAGTTTTCTTTTTGATGTAACCTCAATTTCAAATATTACTTTGTCGTCAATTTTCGAAAAATCAACAAGCTCGAAATTATAAAACTTAAGTGCATTCGGGTGGGTTATACCAACTACATCAAACTCAACAATGTCTAAATTATCATCATAAAAATTAGGCAAGTAACTTACTCCCGCAAAATTGTCGCTCCCTTCAATATTGGCTGTTTGCCTTCGCGATTTTAACACCTCACGATTTCCCAACTCTTTATCCCAATATGCTTGAGAAATACTTTCCGTTATCGAAACAATAGAAGTATCGGTTCTCAATTGCTGCCTGCTATATGCATCAACTGTATAATTTTGCAAGTTTTCTCTCCAGATCTGTTTCCTTCGAATTACTTCTTTCATGATCGAAATGGCGGGATCCTCGCCGGTTACCGTAATTTCCTGCATCTCTAGAAAAGCCTCTTCCATTAAAAAATCTATGGGACCTTCATGATTAGCTGATAGCTCAATTTCTTTGGTTTGATAGCCTAAATAACGAACTACGATAGTTGAGGGAAATGTATCCACCCTTAAAGTGAATTCACCATCGGCATTTGCAATGGTGCCTTTGTAGGTGTCTTTAATTATGATATGTGCAGCAGCGAGTGGCTCAAGAGTTTGAGCATCTACGATTTTACCCGTTATTATTTTTTGCGCGCTAGCTGAATTTGTTAACAAAATTAGTGTGAAAGCGAGCCCTAAAAGTCGTTGCATGTGTATGATTTAATTCGTTGAAACTAACGAACTCACTACTAATTTAATGCGCAAATGTTTCAGTTAAATTGAATTCTAATTCAACTCATGCCTTAAATTTATCGCTCTTATTAAAAATGAGGCCAAGAAGTGCTGTAAATAATGCGGCCCCAACAATCGACCAAATAATTGGAAAAGGTTGATCTTCGATGGTAATAGTCCAAAGCTGTGGAAATTCGAGCTCAACGGCAATCCATTTGCCAATAATCGCGCCGATAAATCCAACTACGGCCGACATTAAGCATCCGCCGCTACCTAATTTAAATCCACCGATACTTTGTCCAATTCCACCACAAATGGAAGCAATTAATACAAGTACTAAAAAATCAAATATTCCCATAACGTTTAAATAGATAATGCTGTGCGTTAAACGTAACAAATGTTGTTGGGTTCCACAATTCCATTTCCATCATTCACTATTTGTTAAAACCATAGGTAAAATGTAAGTTATCATTAAGTCTCAGACAGCTCTTTATCAAATTAATTATCTGGAATTATGAAGAACGCACACATCTTCTCACTCACTTTAGTGGTACTCTTATTTTCATTGGCCTCGTGCGGTGAAAGTGAAGAAGAAAAACAAGCTCGATTACAAGCTTATCAAGATTCATTGCGAGCCGTAGAGCAAGCTAAAGTAGCCGAAATGATGGCTCAAATGCAGGATTCGATCGATGCAGCCGAAGCCCAAGAAATGCCTGCCGAAGAAGAAGAAATGCCCATGAGTGCAACCGGCATGGTTGAAGACGGCAGCTTTGTGGTACAAGTTGGAGCTTGGCGATCACAAGAAAAAGCTCAATCATTTGTAGATCGCTGGTCAGATCGAAATTACCCAAATGCTTACGTTGTAAAAATTGGTGATGAAGCCTCCGGCGATGTTTGGTTTCGAGTTCGCGTGGGCGACTTTACCAATAAAATGGAAGCCGAAAATTTTGGGGCAGAATTAGCCCGCGAAATAAACTCCGGGTACTGGGTTGCTAATAAAAATTAGTAGCTAAAAGCATTTAAAATTTATAGTTGTAAGTGTGCCATGCATTTACGTAATTAAAATACGCTCAAGTAGCGTCTCTCTTGATGAATAGTCAGCCCCGTACATTCGAAAAATGTGCGGGGCTATTTTTTTTGAATCTTTTTTTTACGGGCTCGTACAAGGCGTGTCCGTGATTTATTTTTCTAATTCTCGGGATAACGTTATAATCCGCAGATACGACACCACAAACTTTTTAACTTAAGCGAAATGAAAAATTTCAGCATCGCAAAACGGCAGGTCGACCAAATTAGTGTGCTTGATATAAGCGGAGAACTCGATGCCCATACCGCATCGCAGCTAGAGAATTCTCTTAAAGCCCTGATCGAATCAAAAAACATCAAGATAATCGTTAATTGTGCAAAACTGGATTATATTGCCAGTGCCGGACTCGGGGTATTTATGGCTTACATCGAAGATGTAAGGGGTTTAGGCGGCGATATTAAACTCTCTAACATGAACGACAGAGTTTATAACGTTTTCGATTTATTAGGATTTCCAACATTATATGACATTGTAGACGATGAGCGAGATGCAGTAAAGGCATTTTAATAAAGAAGAAGTGGCAGGCAAAAAAAAATATACACTCTCCGTCGACTCCTCAACTAAACACCTGAGCGAGGTTCGAGACTTTGTAGCCGAACATGCTCAAAATGTTGGTTTAACAGAGAAAGATATTTCTGAAATCCGCCTAGCTGTTGATGAAGCCTACACGAACATTATTAAGCACGCTTATAAAAACAGACCCTCTAAACCGGTTAAGATTGAAATTGGTGTCGATGCAAAAAAACTCTGGATTTCGATTATGGATGAAGGGGAAAGCTTTAAACCGGATGAATACAAAGCCCCGGACATTTTAAAACGTATTAAGAACAAACAACGCGGGGGTATGGGCGTATTTTTGATCCAAAAACTTATGGATCAGGTGCAATACAACCGCAAAGGCAAGATGAACGAGATCCGAATGGTTAAAAACCTTTGAGATCCTATGAACAACTCCCCTCAATCTAACGACGAACGCAGAAGCCGGTTTGAACTGCGCACACTTCTTGAAACCAGCCGGCTACTCATCGAATCTCAAGACCCAGATTTTGTTCTCAACAATCTCCTGCTTATAACAATGGGAAAATTGTTGGTGCCTAAAGGTATGATTTTGATTCACAAACCGGGCGACGCTTCTTATCTAGTTTCAAAATCTAAAGGTAGAGATTGGTTGACCGAAGGTTCTGATCTGAAAGTAGAATTTGATCAAAAATTACTTGATACTTCTGTAATTCATGGCAAAAAATATTCTACAGTTTTTGATGCAATTGGCATTGAGAAAGAAAGTATTCTGTTCAATTTAAAGACAAGTAATCACCATTTGGGTTTTCTTTGTCTTGGGCCAAAGGGTACAAAACAACCACTTACAGGTGGCGAAATTGAATTTATTGAAAGCTTGAGCATTATCTCATCTGTGGCTATTGCTAATTCAAGAATGTTCAAAGAGCTCCGCCACATAAATCGGCGGCTTGATCGAAAAGTTCACGATTTAAATACTCTGTTAGAGCTTAGCAAAGACTTTAACATGATGGTAGATCGTGACGAAATAGCTCGCGTATTTAAATTTGCGATGCTTGGGCAGATGCTCATCCGGACGTTCTTCTTTGCGCTGGATATTGACGGTAAACGCTCGATTATTTCCATTAGCGGAATAAAAGATGCACCTACCGATGAAGATCTTGACAAGCTTTTTGGGATGGAAGACATCGCCAGAACCGACGATGTGAAAGACTGTGCATTCTTAGCAGATAACAACATCGACCTACTAATTGGTTTACGATTCCAAAACGAAAAAATTGGGGTGGTTGGGGTTGGTCCGCGTGCAACCATGGAGGGTTACGGCGACGCTGAAATCAATTTCCTACAATCGCTGGGCAACCTTGCCTTGCTCACTATCCAAAAAACATTATTGTTGGAAGAGCAGATTGTAAAAAAGCGCATGGAAGAAGAACTAAATCTTGCCAAAACTATCCAAGAAGGGTTGCTTCCATCACCAATCCCGCAAATTCCCGGAATGGAAATTGCAGCAGTGAACGTATCGTCGCGGCAAGTTGGTGGTGATTACTTTGATGTTCTAAAGCTGGAAGATAACGGACATTTATTAGCAATTGCCGATGTTACGGGTAAAGGAATACCTGCATCGCTTTTGATGGCCAACCTCCAATCGATGTTACATGCATTAGCCCCATTAGAAGTAACACTCGAAGATGCTACCGGGCGAATAAATGACATCATTTACGAGAATACTCCATCAGATAAATTTATCACCTTTTTCTGGGGTAAAATCACCGATGATGGCAAGACTTTTAAATACACCAATGCTGGGCACAACCCACCCATGGTATTTAAAAAGGATCAAAAAGAACCAATTTTACTGGAAGATGGCGGAGTGATTCTTGGAGCTGTGCCTACCATGTTACCTTACAGCAGTGCCGAGTACAAAATTGAAGAAGGTGATTTACTCGTTTTCTTTACCGATGGGGTAACTGAGGCTATGAACCCGGAACAAACCGAAGAGTACGAAGAGCACCGATTAATCGACTGCGTAAACGCTAATCGTGATAAAGATGCGAATGGAATTATGAACGCCATCATTCGAGATATCAATCATTTTTCGAATAACATTCAGTACGATGATATCACGATGATAATTTTGAAAGTTAGTTAAGGGTCTTAATTCCCATAATTCCGGGAATGCCATTTCCTCGAAACTCATTCATTGCCAATATCGCCTCATAAGTCTCGTAGCGGTTCATAATCTCGTTAACATAACGTACGGTCTCTATCCCCCTGCAAAAGCCGTACCGAGCATTTTGATAGTATCTGCGCTGCATTAGCTTTAACAACGAGCCTGAAATTTCATCCCAATTATTTGGATTCTTGTTTTGGTCGATGGTTAAGCGCCGGGCATCAGCCACATGCCCCATTCCAGCGTTATAAGTTGCAAGTGCAAAACGCCATTGATTGGTTGAATCCATATAAGCATAATGATCCAAATGCTCTTTAATGATGCGGGCCCCTTCGCGAGCATTTATTTCCGGTACAAACAATGAATCTTCCGGAATTTCTGAAAATCTAGGTAATACCTGCATTAAACCAACTGCACCTGCCCAACTAATTGAGGTTGGATCAAATTTCGATTCCTGAGCAGCAATGGCTGTTAACATTAGCCAATCCAAATCGAATTCGGCAGCAACCTGCTGTAATAAACTATCATATGGAGAAATTATACCGATTGGGCCCTCTTCAAGCTCAGGATTAAAATATTCGGCGATTTGAGAGCTTCCCTCGTAATATTTTTTACGCAGAATATTTAGAAAAGCAGATCGCTTTGGGATCCCCTCTTCGTCATATCTAAAATGACTTTTGAGGAATCGGTCCATTCTGGTTTTCAAATCTTGCGAATTTGGGCGAACAGCCCATGCAATTTCATCCCTCTCAGTGATTTGCGGTCCCGCCACTAGACCAGGCATATATTTGCTGGTAGCAAAGAAAATATTATCGTCGGCTACGGTTGCTGCAATGGTACCATTTGCCACTTGAAATAATAGCGACTCGGTATCCATATCCTCACTTACAACATTAATCTGCAAATTAAAGCCTTGCTCTCGTAAACTTTCTAGGGATTTATAATACGAACTGTTTCTACGAATGGTGATCGGAATCCCCTCTAGCTCACTTATACTTTCCGGTTCAAAATCAAGCTCGTCAGAAAGCACAACAATTTGATTTACTAAATTATAAGGTCGAGTAAATTCAACAATTTCTTCCCGTTCTTCTGTAATGGTATAATTTGCGGCAATTAAATCGCCTTCGCCTTTATATAGCAAATCATAAGGGCTTTCATCCGGGGCGGTAATCACTACTTCTAAGGCAAGATCATTTTGCTTGGCAAACTCTCTCACCAGTTCGTATTCGAAGCCAACCTGAATGCCACGATGTAGAAAGTAAGCTCCGGAACTATAACTGGTTATCATTCTAAGAACCCCACTGCGTTTGATCTCTGCAAGATCACGCTCTATGGGTTTCTCAACCGAAACGCCCAGAAGTTCGCTTCGGGTTATTTCTTCGTTCTTGGTTTGTTTGGTGCATGAAACTGATAATGCTATTCCGATTGCCAAGAGCCAAATGCAATACTTTTTAACAGATAATATATCTTGTAAAGTTTTCATGGCTAGTTAAATCGACTCTCCGTTTAAATTGAAATAAAATTATCTTCCCCTCATCTACGTTACATTCTACCTTAGTTTAAGGCTTTTTCAGAGTTTTTAGTAATTCATTAAAAACTTTAAACACTTATTATAAATATCATCTTTAATTAATTCAAGTATTTAACACCTTTCATGACATCAGTGTTACAACGCATTCTACTTGTCTTATCTTTTGTTTTTACGCTCTCAAGCATTTCATTTGCGCAGTTGAGTGGTGTAATTATTAACTCAGAATCTCTTGAACCCATTCCCGCTGTTAACGTAAGCTTTCCCGAACATAACGTAGGTACAAGCAGCGCAGAGGATGGTAGTTTTTATATTAACTGGAAAATTTACCCGGTAAAAGTCACTTTCTCAGCACTTGGGTACGAGCAAATTGATCAATTTTATAGTGCCGCTGATACCAACCTGATTGTGTATCTAAAACCATCGGTTATGAGTTTAGAAGAAATTGTTGTGATGCCCGATCGCACCATTAATCCAATAACAAATTCTTCCCCTATTGCACGAAGTACCGTAAGTATCGAGCAGCTTTCTGATAAAGCCGTGACTACCGCTGTTGAGTTATTGCGAGCGGAAACCGGAGTATTTGTACAACAAACCAGCGTTGGGCAAGGATCGTTATACATTCGCGGGCGAGCCGGACGGGATGTCCTTTATCTGTTTAATGGATTCAGAATGAACCCTAGTTTTGTACGATCGGGGCAGAATCAATACTTCGGTGCAATTGACCCTTTTTTGATTAGCAAACTTGATGTATATCGAGGCCCGGTTTCGGTGTATTATGGCAGCGATGCCCTCTCGGGTGGGGTAAATATTTCGCCAATCGTAAAGAAATTCTCCTACGAAAAAGAACTAACCGGCGAAGTTGCTTCCTTTCTCAACTTTCAAGGCAACGGCGAAAAAAGTATTCACGGCAAACTCGCTTATCAAGGCCCTACATTTACACTGTTTGCCGGAGGAAGTTTTCGAGATTACGATTACTACAACATGAGTGAGCAATCGAACGAAGCGCTATGGTTCCCTTATGATGAAACCTTATCGAATGCGGATTATCAGTTTAAATCGTACCAAATCTCATCAAATATTAAAATTTCTGACCGATCGAATCTTTCTTTGATAAGTTACAATGGGCGCATACCTGATGCCCCAAGAATCGATCGCACAACCTTAGGTTATAGTATTGAAAGCGCCGATGATGGAATTCGTCCACGAAATGGATATTACTCGAATACATCGCCATTGGTTTTTTGGGGGAACACCGTCGAATATCGTTTGATTTCAAAAAAAGCAGCCTTCCAGAACGTTGGTATCAAAGCTGGATTTTTTAAACTAAAAGATTTCAGAAAACAGCAAGATTTCGACATCAATAATCCTCCGGCATTTTCGATTAATCAAGAAGACAGAGATTATTCTTTTACGATTTCTGATACTACAAATTTCGACCGAAGCACCAGCAATCAGTTTTTAGCTTCCATCGATGTGCTTTCGCGAATATCGCCGGATTTGTATTTGAAATGGGGTGGCGATTTGTCTTTCGATCATGTGAACAGCGAACGAGTATCAAACTTTGGGCAGGTACGCTTACCACGATACCCTGATGGATCAGAGTATATGCTTGGCGGTATTTTTGCTCAGGTTGATTATGCTCCATCAAACCGATTTAGTATTGAGTACGGTGTTCGATATTCAAGAGCTCATGCTTCCATTCCATTCGAAGGAGTTAATACCAATCGGAAGTTTGATCCTTATTCCGATTCATTCGGGCAGTTTACGCATGCTTTAGGTCTTAGCTATAATCTTTCCGATGATCTTGCACTGGTTAGTAATTTATCTACCGGATTTCGAGCTCCAAACGTTTCCGATTTGGCAGAAATTGGCACTCGTAGTAACGATCAGTTCCAAACTCCAAATACCGATTTAAAACCGGAAACTTCTCGTAATTTGGATATCGGTACGATGTACGATACTGAAAACTATTCTTTTGAATTTTACGCCTTCTGGCTTCACTATTCCAATAAAATCAACCGCGAGGAAACCGGGAATTTCGTAAACGAATTTGGTGAAGTACTCCCTGCAGATAGTGTAACCTACATTTGGGATACTTTTCGTGAAGTCCGCAACGAAAATGCAACCTCCATGGAATTACTGGGCGTTGAGTTTGCCGGAGAATACAGCAATAACGATTTCATCAAAACCGGTTTAACATTTACCTACACTTGGGGCAATTTGATCAACTTAGATCGCTCGACCCAGCCCGTTGATCGCATCCCGCCGGCCAACGGAATTTTGTATGTTGATTACACTCCTGCTCCAAAAATTACTATCCGTCCTCAAGCCCGATATGCCTTTGCCCACCGACGAATATCACCGGCTGAAAAAAGTGATAACCGAGTTTCACAAAATGGCACCGATGGATTTATGAATCTGCAACTTCTGATTAATATGCGTCCGCAGGATGATGTTACTATCAAATTTGTGGCAGATAACATTATGGATGAAGCATATCGCGAGCATGCCAGTAGTTTAGATGGGATGGGCCGAAACTTCACAATCTCAATTAGCTATAAATTCTAAGCTAATTAAGCTTCTCCTCGCTTCGACTTTGTCCATGTAAGCATGATGCCAAGTAATACGATCATCATGCCTACAAAACTCATGAACAGCGGAACTTCACCAAATATTAGGTAAGCAAACACCGACGATACAGCCGGTTCAAAAAGTATCAACGTAGAAAGTAATGTGGGCGAAATGTATTTCACTGCAAAATTCAAAGAGCCATGACCTGCTATTTGAGGACCAACCGCTAATGCAAATCCAATCAAAACAACAAAGGCGGTTACCTCAAATGTGAAGCCCACTACAATAAACAAAGCGATCACACAGGTTAACGCGGCATAGCCATACACCGGAAACACATATTCGAACCAATTTCTTTTTTGTCGGATCCGATTTCCGATTAAAAAATATCCTGCAAAAATAACCGCTGCCAACACTGCCAGACTGTTGCCAAGAAGCGGATTGGCATAAGTTGTCTCTCCATCGTAATCGGAATAACCAATTAACACAGAACCGGTGAAAGCCACCACTACTCCAATCCAAACCAAGGCTTTGAACCGAATTTTAAAGGCGAAGCGCTCAATTAGGATAATCAAAATCGGGTGGATGGTAACTAAAACCGACGCCGATGCAATAGACGTGTAGTAGATTGAGCTGATCCAAGCTATCAGATGCAAACCCAACATGATTCCCGAACTAGCTACAAGCAAATGCTCTTTAGTTGTCACATTTTTGAACTCTCCTGCTTTCTTTTGATAACCATATGCCGGTAGCAAAATTAAAAAAGCAAAAGCTGTTCGAATTGCCGCTATTAAATATGGGGAGGATTCGGTGGCAAGCTTAACCAGAATTGGTGAGAAACCGATTGCTGAAATCCCAAAAGCGAGCAGGCCATACACCTTAACCTTTGAGAAAGCTGCCTGATCCTGATTACTCATTACCGGATGCGATCAATAGATCGAACGAGTTTTTCATCCTTATGAATGAATCGAAGTGCAAGAAGCTGGAAAGCAAATCCTGCCATTACTGCTCCGGTTCCGAGTGCTTCATCCCAAAGGTATGTGCCAATTCCACCTAACGAGAAAAACACGCCCACACAAAATCCGAATCCAACAATTTGGGCTAACATGGTTCTTTTAACCCATGCTATTTGATTTTTTCGGTTGCTGTAAAGAAAAATACAAGCAATAGATCCAATGATAGAGATTGAAAGTGCAATAGCTAAGCCATACCCGATCCATAGTTGGGGATCTTCCATCGCCCGTTTATAGATTGGGGTAAAAAATGTTACGCCGGTTACAATTGCTGCTAGTGCTAAAAATACAGTTTGAATTCTTTGTACCACTTACGACTGAATTTTTTTGTGATGAAATTTTGAGAGAAGATAAGAGTTTCATAAATCAAAAAAGGGGCACATGGCCCCTTCTTTTCTTCAAATTTTTAGGTGAGTTTAATGCACCGTTTCAGGAGTTGAGTAATTAACCTCCATATCCTGATTTTCTGTAGGTTTATTGTACATCATTTCTGAGATGCGTACACGTGCTCGCTCGAAAATGAAATATAGAACCGGAACCAAAATCAGTGTTAGCGCTGTAGCAAAGAGCAATCCAACAATAACGGCGATGGCCATTGGGCCCCACCAGGCTGCTTGCTCGCCACCCATATAGATGTAATCGCCCAAGTTCGAAAAGAACTCAATCGGACTACCAACCAACACGATGAAATCAAAATTGAAACCAATTGCCAACGGTACTAAACCTAGCGTTGTAGTAATGGCCGTTAGTATTACCGGACGAAAACGCACTTTTCCTGCCTGAACCAGAGACTCTTTGAGTCCATAACCATCGCGCTCACGCAGAATATCCACATAATCGATAAGTACAATGGCGTTGTTTACAACAACCCCGGCTAGCGATATCACACCAAGGAATGCCATCAAACCAAAAGCCATTTGGAAAAACACCAACCCGTAAAATACACCGGCTGTCGACATAATCACCGAACTCAAAATGATGAGCGGTTTTACCACCGAATTGAACTGAGAAACCAAAATAAATGCTATCAAGAAAACAGCGATCAAAAATGCGCGGCCTAAGAAATCGAACGATTCATCCTGCTCTTGTTGCTGTCCGGTCCAACTGTAAGAATATCCCGGAGGCATACCTTCCAAATATTCGCCTAGCACTTCTTGCGTTTCAACTAATACGGCATTGGCTTGATAGCCGGCACGCACATCAGCGCTAACGGTAATTACACGCTCCGACTCTTTGTGTTTGATACCACCCAGTCCGTCACTTACTTCCCAGGTTGCTACCTCAGAAAGTGGAATTTGTGTGCCTTCATGGAAGATTGTCAAGTCGCCAAGCGTACTCATATCGTCGCGGTATTCATCGCTTAACCGAACAATAATATCGTATTCTTCTTTTCCATCGCGGAATTTAGAAGCTTCCACTCCGTTTATAGCCTGACGAATGGTATATCCAATCGTGTTTGTATTCAGATCGTAAAGAGCCGCTTTTTCACGGTCAACGGTTACCTTGATCTCAGGTCGTGCTTCCGGCAGATCTGATTCCAAACCATCCATTTTGATGTAAATTGAATCGCCTTCCAAAATTCGGAGTACATCGTTCGATGCCATGGTTAATTGCTCCATATCCGGTCCGGAAATCTCCAAATTGATTGGCTTGCCTGTTGGTGGACCATCGGCCGGTTTTTCTACCGCAATTTCGGCACCTACAATCTTTCCACTTAGCGCGTTTCGCATCGCTTCCATGTAAGCAAACACATCGCCTTGGCGTTGCTGGAAATCTTTAAAATTCAGCGCAACTGTTCCAAGATGTGTTGAGTTTCCGCCTCCTCCACCTGGATCACTGCTAATGGCTGCGCCGGACGTGCCTAGCACCGAGTTTACATCATTGGTATTATCGATGATCTCCGGTAATTCAGCTCTAATTTCGTCAATAATACTTTTCGTGAACTCTACATCTGAACCAACAGGAGCTTCAACTTGTACATACACATCACGTGGAGGAATATTTTCAGGGAAGAACTCAACGCCCACCGGGAAAATTATTAGAAGCCCAATGGCACTAAAAAATGCAAAGGGAGCAAAGAAAAAGGTAACAACCGCCCAGTGTTTTAACGCCCAACGGATAGTGCCTTCATACATATCAATTAATTTATTTAGCCCATCCAACTGCCACCATTGGCCAACCGGGTGTAAAACAAATTTGTTGAGAATCCATAAGATAATTCCCAAAACGATAAGCGTAGTCCACGTAATTGGACTCGAAGCAATCAAGATCAAACCAACAAAACCAACTCCGCCACCAATAATGTATTTACCAGTTTTGCTGAGACCCGGTTTCTTATTCTCTTCATGATCAACGCGCATAAACAATGCACAAATCACGGGATTAATCACCAGACCTACGAACAAGGAACTTCCTAAGGTGATGATGAGCGTTTTTGGCAAATAGCTCATAAACTCGCCGGTAATTCCCGGCCAGAATACCATGGGAGCAAATGCGGCAATGGTAGTAAAGGTACCTGTGATAATCGGCACGGCAACTTCACCGGTTCCCTTCTTTGCAGCTTCGAAATTGTCGTAACCTTCTTCCAGGTACCGATAAATATTTTCTACAACCACAATGGCGTTATCAACCAGCATCCCCAGTGCAAGAATAAGTGAGAACAATACCACCATGTTCATGGTAATACCAACGATGCTCAGTAAAATGAACGATAAAAACATCGACATTGGAATGGAAATCCCCACAAATGAAGAGTTTCGAACTCCAAGGAAGAACAACAGCACGCCAACTACTAAAAGCAGCCCGGAGATGATGTTATTCTCCAAATTGCTCACCATGCTCACTACGTCTTTACTTTGATCGTTGGTGATGGTATAAGTTGTGGTTGGAGGCAACAATGGAAGTTCATTTTCCAGAATGGCTTTAACTTCGGTAGCCGTATCTAAAATGTTTTCGCCGGATCGTTTTTTAACGCCCAGCGTAATTACCGGCGATCCGTTCAAGGTGGAATAGGTTGAACGCTCTTTAAAACCGAATTTAACTTCGGCTACATCTCGAACATAAATCGGGTTTTGATTCTCGCCTTTCACCACAACATCCTCGATAGGGGCGGTGTCTTCGTATTGGCCTGGCACTCGCAATAAAAATTTCTTCGTTCCTACGGTGATATCGCCACCGGGAATCGTCACATTTTCGTTACTTATTGCGCCAATGATATCCCCAAAACTGATGTTGTAATATTTCAGCTTCGGCAGATCCACATTTACCTGAACTTCGCGCTCAAGTCCACCGGTAAGATCAACACCTAATACGGTTGGAATCGCTTCAATTTTTTCTTGAAGATCTTCCGCAATCTCTTTCAGAATTACTTCGTCGTAATCTCCCGAAAGGTTCACGTTCATGATTGGGAATTCAGAAAGGTTGATTTCCTGAACGGTAGGTTCTTCGGCATCTTCAGGCAATTCCGGTTTCGCTAAATCCACTTTCTCACGCACTTTCTGCAGCGCATCTTCGATATCTACATTGGTATCGAATTCCAGATTTATACTCGAATAGCCTTCCGAAGAAGTGGATGTCATGGTTTTAACTTCCGAGATTCCACCTAGTTCGTCTTCCAGTTTTCGGGTAACCAGGCTTTCCATATCCTCTGGTGAAACTCCTGGATAAATTGTTACCACAAAAATATTGGGAACGGTGATACTTGGAAATGATTCTTTTGGAATGGTGAGGTAAGAAACAATACCCATCACTGCAATTAGCAGCACCAATACCATTACACTAATTCGATTTTTTATCGAAAAAGAGCTCAGCCAAAATTCTTTCCGAACTCCTGAAGCTTCATGCACACCGTTTTCTGATGTGCCATTTTTTAAATCAGTACTCATCGAATTCCTCTATTGTGCAGCAAGCGCACTTTGCGATTCTACTACGTTAATTCTCATTCCGTTATTAAGGAATGCCGAGCCGATAGTGATTAATTCTTCACCGGGTTCTAATCCCGACTCAACCACTACATTGCTTTTGTAGGATGGCCCCAGTTTAACTTCTTTTTCCACGGCCACTTCTTTCCCTTCTTCATTTTCACCAAGTACGTACGACACATAACGCCCGTCTTTACTGTAAATAAATTCCTCGCTAACTACAATTACATCGTTTTGCTGTAATGTTTTTAGTCGAATGTTAGCAATCATGTCCACCTTCATCCCAACTTGTTTAGTCATGTCGATCTCGATGCGGAATGTTCGGTTTTGTGGGTTGATGGAGTTTCCGACAAAAGTGATACGCTGCTTTAGTGTATCCACATCTTGGGTGTCGAACCAGATTTCAACCTGATCGCCTTGCTTAATTGCATTGGCATATCGTGCAGGCACACCAGCTGTTATTTTGAAGTTCTCCGATCCAATTAATCTAACGGCCGGTGCACCGGGACTAACCATTTCGCCAACTTCGTACATAATTTCTTCAACAACACCACTAAAAGGTGCTTTTATGCTGGTATTCTCCAAGTCTATTTTAATCGACTCTAGTGAAGATGCGCTTTGCTCATAAGCATATTTTGCATTCAGGTAATCTATCTCCGATCCAATACCTTCTTCTTTATAGATCTTTTCCAAGCGCTCATAGTTTTCTCTCGCTTGCGCGGTAATTGCCTCTAAGCGAACCGCTTCTTGCTTAAGTTTAGCATCGTCGATCTTTAAGATGGTTTGTCCGGCACGTACAGCTTCTCCTTCTTCGATATTGTATCTTAGTACTTTCCCGGTAACCTCCGCTGATATCAAGATATCATCAGAAGTTTCAACCGTTCCAACCACACGAACAAAACTGTTAAATTCTGATGGGCTGATGCTTTCTGTACGAACGTTTACGGTTTTAACCAGTTCTTCGGTTTCCTGTGGAATTTCTTCGGCACCCGAACACGCCGATAGAATGATTAATAAGCTTAATATTGAAGCTAGATAATTGGTTTTCATGAGTGTGTTTGTATTCTGTATGTTTAATTTCATTTGGATGGCACCCTATCAATAAATGGCACAATACCGGTAGCAAGATCATATTGCGCTTTGGCGGTCAAGTAATTGAACACCATTACTGCATAATTCACTTCGGCTTGGCGCACCTGAACTTCAGCTTCGGTTACTTCGATTTGTGATCCCAGCCCGTTATCAAATCTAAGCTTGGCTCGCTCGTATCCTTCCTGTGCTTGTTCTAGAGCAATTTTTCGAGCATTGGCTGTTTCAAAAGCCATGTTTAAATCTTCACTGGCTGATGCCACTTCGTTCTGAGCTCTTAAAAGCCCTGCCCGATATTGTTCTTCTAAATCTTTACGAGAAATCTGAGCTCGTTGCACATCCGCTACCCGTTTAAAACCTTCAAAAAGAGGCAAACTTAAATTAATACCCAATGTTTGAAAACGAACATTGTTTTCGAAAAATGTAGGTGCATCCGGCTCAGCTGAGCTCCATTGCAAATTATAGGTAGCATTCAATGTTGGCAAAAACCTACTTTTTATAGCTGTAATCTCTTGATCTTTTAAGTCAAGTTGGGCATCAATCGTACGCAGGTCTCCGCGATTGTCGGATAGTAGTGCTTCGTTTACCACATCCACTTGATATGTGAATGGATTCATTTGGTCAACCTGCTTGATGTCGGCATTTTCATTATTTACATCATCATCAGCAAGTATATCAATGTCATTTAAATTCCCTTCAACTTTAAAATCATAAGCATACGGAACACCGATTACATATTTCAAATTTCGGTAGGCTTCCATCAATCCATACTCAGCCTCAATTAATAATGGCTTTTGATTGCTTAGCTGAACCTGAAGTTGAAGAACGGCATATTCATCAACTAAGCCTGCATCGCGCCGACGCTGATTTTCTGATAGATTCTGTTCTAAGCGCTTAATTTGTGATTGCTGTAATCGCAGTTGCTCTTTAGCAACCAACACTTGGTAATAAGCAATTCTCGTTTGTGTAACAATCTGCTGGCTAACTGCACGGAAATTTTCATCCTGAACGGTTCGGTAAACGGTGGCGGAGCTTAATCCAATAATAGTTTCACCACGAAACAGGGTTTGTGTTACGGTAAATCCGCCTTGCCAGTTATTATCGGTTCCGAAAGCTACAGGAACTAAGGTACCCGGCTGCCCGCCAAAAAACTCACCCGGTAAAAACGATACCGGAATCTCGATGTTTCTGGTATAATTTATGGATGATGAAATATTCGGGTAGATATTGCTGTACGCTATCTTTACTAATTCGTCAGAATCTTCGGTAGCTAATAAGGCACGTTTAACATCCGGATTATTTGCCAGCGCCATTTGAATTGCCTTCGATAACGTAAGATTATCAGTGCCGGATTGTTGAGCCAGAACATTTGAAGCCGGAGCTGCAAATATGCTAAACAGAAGCACCGTAGCCCAAACCCCTAATTTTTTTGTCATGTTGAATGTGTTAGTATTAGTCATCGGTTTTTTCGGTGAGCACACTACGAGTGTTTGGTGAATGTGTTTCAATAAATGACTGAGAGTCAGCATCTTTTTTACTTTCTGATTGTATACCGCATCCAATTAGCTTCATGTAACTCTTAAACATGGTTTCCAGATCGATACCCAGATTATCAAGTAATTTAAAATGGCTGGTGTTTTGATGCATATACGCTGTATTCACAACGCCATGTGAGGTTGCCCAAAGAAGTACCGCAAGTTCATTCGCGTCGTACGTATTGTTGATAGAACCATCTTGCATCCCAATCTGAATTGCTCGAACCATCACCCGAAACCCTTCTTGGCGATTCTGCGCACACAACCCAATATACTTACTGTTTTTGGCTTGATCGGTGTCCTTATAATTTTCGAGAAAACGCATCGCTCTAAAAAATTCGGGATGCTCAGAGGCAAACGTCAGATAGTTACTGCCTATCTGATACACCATTTCTAAACCGGATATATTTTCGGTTAACACTTTGGTAGTCATTGCGTTCATCATCTCTGATGCTTTATGGCAAATACCCAGTACTAAATCGGTTTTATTATTGAAGTACAAATAAAGTGAACCTTTGCTAACTTCAGCACGTTCGGCCACCTCATCCATATTAAGCTGATCCAGCCCTTTTTCCAGAATCAGCTTTTGCGCTTCTTCCAGAATCATTGCGCGCTTCATTGCCTTTTCGCGCTCTTTTCTTTCGGTTATTCCCATATACTGACTTTGAGTCATTTTTTGAACAAGGGTCAAAAGGTACGCACCTTTTAAGCATAATCCCAACACGATGTTTGTTAACAAACGGTAAACAAAGCGTGTTCTCACTTTACGAATTGCGTATCATTGTGGGCACACAATCAGATTCTTGGCCAGAAAATACCTCACCGAACTCAGTCTTATTATTGTTGCCGTTATTTGGGCGCTCAACTTCAGTATTATCAAAGTAACGCTCGAAGAAATTGGCCCCTTTGCATTTAACGCCTTACGCTTCGTGTTTGCCGCCGGCTTACTTATAGCTGTAACTAAGTGGCGGGGATTTAAAGTAATTGTTAAAAAAGAACACCTTATTCCCGTAATCGGAATTGGGCTTGTCGGGAATCTGGTGTATCAAGTGCTATTTATCGTGGGTGTGAATCTCACCAATGCAGCAAATTCGGCGGTTATTTTAGGCACTATTCCCGTTTGGATTGCGCTGATGGCTCATCTATTTACGGATGAAAAGCTCAGCACTACAAAAACACTGGGCATCACTTTCGCTTTCATCGGAGTTGGATTAATTATTTTTGGTCGCAGTTCGGGATTTAGTTTTTCCAGCACAAGTGCCTTAGGCGATGTCATCGTTCTTTTATCTGCAGTGGCATGGGCGGCGTACACGATCTTATCCAAAAAGTACCTCAAGGAATATAACTCCACGCAATACTCTGCTTTCATTTCTTTGATTGGCGTAATTGCGCTAGTTTTTGTTGGGATTCCTGATCTCCTAAAAACGGATTTTTCCGGTATTTCACTAGTCGGATATGGCGGTATTTTATACAGTGGCTTTCTTTCTGTGGGGCTCGCCTATCTCATTTGGAATCGGGGCGTTCATAAAATCGGTGCCGTACGTACAGCCGCCTATCAAAACCTGGTTCCGGTACTTGGGGTAGTCTTTGGCGTGGTTTTATTGAACGAAAGTTTAAACCTGTTACAATATCTGGGCTCAGGCTCCGTATTGGCCGGTATCTATTTATCCCGAATTTAATTGTATGAGCGACCGGCAAAGTCGTATATTCGCTTTCATTCTTAAAAAATCAGTCTGCAGAATGTCCTATTTCGCCCGTTCTTTCGGAGCACTTTTTATATTTCTATTTCTTTTATCATCTACGCTAACTGCTCAAATTCAGTCTAATCAGACCCAACAAAGCCAACCAACAGGTATGGGGAATTTGTTTTATGTAGATGAAGCCGGTTTAGCTTTGATTCAAACTGCATCGCCTTTAGATCAATTCATCGACCCTGACAACTATTATTTAGGCCCTTACGATGTGCTTTCCATTCAGGGTAACGGATTGGTAGAATTCAGTTATCGTGCATTAGTGGTTAATGCCAGTGGAGACATCAACGCGCCTTTAATTGGTACGGTTTCTATAAAGGGGAAATCACTTACTGAAGCAAAGGAGATCATAAAAAAAGCTTTTGCCGGACAAATTAAAGACACCGAAGTTACCATAACGCTTGACCAACCACGCCCTGTAAGTGTACACATTGGCGGCAATATTCCAAATCCGGGCCGTTATGTGGTTCCCGCCGGCACTCGGTATGATGCTTTGGTATCGGGCATCAGAGTGGAAGACATGGTAATCACTCCATTGATCAATCAAACTGCAGAATCCATTATACAAGCCACGGCTCAACGCCCATCCTATTCAGGCTTGAACTTCGATAAACTTGATGCGAAAGAACAGTCGGAAGCAGAAATTCAAAACGATGAACTAACAAAAATTAGCCAGCAATATGACCTTCGCTATGTAAAGGTAACTCCACTTTATGGCGATGAATATTTTGTAGATTTGGCAGGATATTTCAACAGTGGGAATCCGGATTTTGCGCCGTTTATCCAAGATGGCGATCACGTTACGTTGATCAACGCCTCTTCCGACCGCGCTACTGTAAGTATTTCGGGGGCTGTGAATAATCCATTTACGGGTTCGTTTCGTGCTGATGATACCATCGAACAACTTTTAGATATTGCTGGCGGATTAAACCCCGATGCTGATTCCTCACGAGTGATTCGCATTCGCCCTGAGAACGGTGATTTTATTCGAACTGAGTTGCCAATTTCGGCCGTAGAAAAAGTACAACCCGGCGATCAATACATTGTTCGGTATCGCCAAACGGATAACACTACCGGATCGGTTTCGATTGAAGGAGAAGTGGATTTACCGGGATCTTTTACTATTCGCAATTCTGAAACTAACATAGCTCAGCTTCTTGAGATGGCCGGCGGGTTAACCGATGATGCTTTACCAAACGGTGCGTATTTAATAAGAAGTGCCAAAGATAACCGAGGTGTTAATTCTGCCAGCTCTATCAATCTTTCGCTTTTAGGACGCAGCTCTGATCAATTCCTTGAAGGCTACGATTATCTTGAATTTGAACAAGCTTTGAACCCAAATCGCATGGCAGTTGATTTAACATCTGCTACCGTACTTGAAAACACAAAGCTTAGAAATGGCGATCGGATTTTTATTCCTAAAGATGAAAATACCATTTCAATACTCGGGCAGGTTAACCTTCCCGGATTCTACAATTTTGAACCCACTTTTTCGGTTCAGGATTACCTTTCTGCTGCAAATGGGCTAACCATCGCCGCCGATGCCGAACGGATTTTCATCATAAAAGCAGGAAGCCGGGCCTGGTATAAACCAGCAGAAACTAACCTTCAATCCGGTGATATTATTTTCGTGGATCGTATCCCATTCGAAGATGTGAGTACGGGGAGGAATTACACCCTTGAGATTGAGCGCCAAAAATCCGAGCGTGTTCGATTGATAATGACAGGGATTGGAACTGTTGCAAGTTTAATTACTGCCTACGCAGCAGTTAGAAGGTTGAATTAGGAGATAGCATCGATGCAGGAAATTAACACAGAACAGGAAAAAAGTGCATTATATTTTCTCAGATTAATATTACAGAACTGGAAACTACTTTTTTCAACTTATTTACTCGTAGGAGTTACTACTGTAATTGTATTACTGTTATTACCACAATGGTACCGAAGTAGTGCTACAATTGTCATTTTGGAAGAAAACACTTCCCCTTTAAGTGGTGTACTAAATAATATCTCCTCTTTTGGACTGGGTATAGGAGGAGGGACATCTGTCGACACGTACATGCAGTATGTTCGTACAAAAAAAATGTACGATCGATTAATTACTCAATTTAATCTTCAAGAAGAGTATGAATCGGTTACTAAAGAAGACACCTATGATTTTATTTCTGAATATCTTAGTGTATCAGATAATGAAAATACAACATTTACAATTTCATATGCCTATAAAGAAGACCCTGAAAAGTCAGCAGAGATTGTGAATTTTATTTTTAATGAACTAGATAAGATTGCATTAGAAGTTGAAAAGGCACAAGCATCAAATTTCAAAAAATATATAGAGCAGTACTATTTTCAAACAAATAGAAAATTAACTGATTATGAAGATTCATTAATTGTTTTTCAAACTAAAACAGGAATAATTGACCTAGAGTCTCAAGTAGAAGCCACTGTATTAGCAATTGCTGAATTAGAAAAGCAAAAAATTGCGCTACAGATTGAAAGAAATGTTAAAGCTCAAACAATCAACAATAATTCACGGTTAAAAGAGATTGATACAAGAATTAACTCTTTATTGAGCGAAATTAATAATTTAAATACAAGCAGTAACAAAACGATTTTGGCTCTTGATAACTTACCGGAAAGTAGTGCTGATTATCTGAGACTTATCCGAGATATTAGAATTACAACTCAAGTAACAGAGTTTCTTAGATTACAATATGAGCAAGCTCTTCTTGATGAGCAAAAAATAAATTCTGATCTATATCTTTTAGACCCACCACAACCTCCCGAAAAAAGATTTAAACCAGCTCGTACAAAATCACTAGTCATTGTAATGTTTTTCACGTTTGTAATATCACTGATTCTACTCCGTATTTATGACTACTTGGTGAACAACAAACAGAGATTGGCTCAAATGATGAACTAATGACTAACATCCTATATAGATACTTTCCCTTGGGTATTTTTTTAATGGTATGGGTATCTGTATTCTGGTTACACAGTCTCTCACTTTTCAATATCAGGGAAGTTTCAAGCCAATCTTACCAACTGCTCTTATTATCTGTTTTTTCGTTGTTTATGGGGTATGTATTATTTCGTGCTTATGATATACAAACCCCAATTCGAAAAACACCTACATACAAAATAATTATTGTAAATGAACGAGCATTACTACTACTCATTACCTGTTTAGTATCAATTCAATTATTTGGGGCTTTCATCATTTTTTATGAAATCACTTATCAATTAGGTGGTGTGGAGACATTTTTCAATAGACCTTTAGCAGTAAGACAATATGTTGTTGGCGTACAAAATGGATATGAAAATGTTAGACTTTATTATAAATTTGGTAATTACTTAACCAATATTGGTTTTTTATCCTGCATATTTGGCGGAATATATTTCTCTTCATTCAGTAAGTATAGAGCGATTGGACTGATACCAATAATCTCGCTATTAATTTCCCAACTATTAACTTTAGGTAGGTATAAGTTTGTTAGTGGTTTAGTTTTTTTCATCATTTCTTATTTGGTCTTTACTTATTTCTTATCACCAAGAAAGCGAAGCAGACGAATTATTGAATTAACCATACTAGGAATATTGAGTATAATTTTCGTTGGGACTATTTCTTATTACGTACTCAAATTCAGATCACCGTTAGAGATTGATATTACTTATCTCTTAAAAAAATCATTATATCTCTACTTTACAGGTGGCGTTACTGCATTTGAGAACTTCCTAAATTCTGACATTACGTTCCTTTACGGTGAATCTAGTTTTCGAAGTATTACGAAATGGCTAGCTAGATTTAATCTGTGGGATGAAGAACAATTATTATCTGTTCACAATACTTTCACAAATGTTACCCCAACATATCGTATGAATACATACACATTTGCGAAATCACTCTATGAGGACTTCGGAATTTATGGATTAGTAGCATTCCCTTTCATTTGGGGTGCAGTTTCCTATCGAATTTGCTCTAATACATTCAAAAACTTCAACTTCGTGAATTTGTTTGCTACCTGTATAATTACATTTTCACTTTTAATATCATTTTTCTCATTCTATTTCCAGACTCTTACAACACTCGTTTTTTGGTTAATCTTTATTGTTCTAATCGATCACTTTTTTTTCAATAAAATTTTCAAAATAGAATTAGAGCCTCAGGGCTATACTAATGGATAAGATCTTCTTAAAAAATGTCCTAAAACTTTCTTCTGGAACCTCTTTAGCCCATATAATTACTATTGTCATAAGCCCTGTTTTAACCAGATTATACAGTGCAGACGATTTCGGGGAATTACAATTATTTCAATCCTTATTGATTGTAGCTTCACTGTTGACTACCGGGTGTTATCATTACATGATCATTCAGCCTGAATTGAAGGATGACGCACTGGCTTTAATGAAGGGAGTTTGGTTTATATCAATTTCCTCATCTCTTCTACTACTTGTTACCGGTTTAATGTTAAAGGTCTTTACCCCTTGGTTAAATTCAGCAAGTCTAACCTTAATCATTCTTTTTCCTTTAACACTGGTATTGAATAACCTAATTCTGATTTGCGATTATTGGTTCTTAAGACTCAAGTGCTATAAAACTCTTTCTTTTTCAAAGATTACACGTTCAAGTTCAACGGCTTCAACACAAATAGGACTATTTTATTCTTCACTTCAACCAGGACTTATCGTTGGATTGGTATTAGGGAGATTATTTGCGGTTTTATACTACCTAAAATCGTTTGGGAAAAACCTGATTAAAACTTTCGGTAACATCAAAACTCAAAAAGTTTTTAATCAGCTTAAGAAATATAAGGCTCAACCTATTCAGGTTTTACCATCAAGTATATTAAGTAGTGGTAGCACTGAACTTATCGTATTTCTTATAGCAGCCTTATTTGGAGATATTTCTCTTGGATTTTATGCACTAGCATATAGAGTATTAAGTGTTCCAAGTGCCTTTTTGGGAACATCAGTGGGTGAGGTATTTTATCAAAAAGCTAATGAATTGATCAAAAAGAAAATGGCAGTGAACACTTTGCTATACAAAACCTGGCTAGGGTTGGCAAGCGTTTCGCTGATACCATCAATACTATTATTTCTTTATGGAGAAAAAATACTTTCCATTATTTTTGGTGCAGAGTGGATTACTGCAGGAACAGTTGCTGAATTACTTGCACCACTAATATTCGTAAATTTCATTAGCGCTCCAACCGGTAAATTACTAATGGCACTGGGCGAGCAAAAAGTAATGCCTTTGCTCTCTCTTTGTATGATAATTAGCAGAGTGTCTGGCTTGATGATTGGGTACTTTTCATCAGGTTTTCTAATGGGTATACTATTAATGGTCGTTTTCCATATAGCATCCCTCTTTTTGTATAATATTGTCCTTGTTTTTAAGGTTCGAAAGTATCAGATGCAATTAACCGATACATAGAAAATGTTTACTGTCGACTTAGTATCCCATATTTATCCAACCAAGCATGATGTAAGTAGCGGGATATTTATACAGAAAGAAGCCCGATTGCTTGCCATGCAACATAAAGTAAATGTCTGGTTACCTGCGGTTTATGCCCTACCTTGGCAGCAACAAGCTAAAAGATCCTTTAATCCGGTTGATGAAGAATTCCTGGTTAACAGAATTAAGTATTTATCAGTACCTCGAAGAAAGCTTCCCGCTTTTACCATAGCAAACTTATCGCGAGCACTTAATCGAATTCTAAGTTCATCTAAAAGCGATATAATTCATGTACATTGGCTTTTTCCTGCAGGACTTTGTATTCCTGATATCAAACAGCGATTAAAAAAGCCCATAGTGTTAACCTTGCATGGTGGGGATTGGTATACAAATCTGAATAGCGGTATCGACCGAATGATTGCTGATGCACTGCATCAAACTGACGTGGTGATATGCGTTGGTAATCAACTGAAGAAAGATGTTCTTGTGAAGTTTCCATCACTTTCTGAGAAAATCGTTCACATCCCTCACGGGATCGATTGCAGTGTATTCCAACCAGTCGCAGAAGAGGCTAAGATGTCTTTAAGAAAGACTTTATCTTGGGATTTGGAATCAGAACATATTCTGTGCGTGGCTAACTTTTATCAGGAAAAAGGTATAGAATTATTGGTCGAGGCGTTTTCAAATATTTCATCGAAAGACCAATTTCATTTACACTTAGTTGCACCCCGAAGAGACCGGAGTATTGAAAACAAAATTCAAACAATTCTAACAGAAAACGGTCTAAATCAAAGGGCTTCAATATATCCTTCCATGTCGGAAAGTGAATTAGTAAAACGATATCAGGCAGCAGATTTTTTGGTCTCGCCCAGTAGAAAAGAAGGGTTTGGCTTAGCTATTGCAGAAGCAATTGCATGTGGCTTACCCGTTTTGGCTACAAAGTCGGGAGGGCCTGAAGAAATTGTGACTGAAGACTCGGGGATTTTAGTTGAAGCAAATAATATTAAAGCACTGGAGAATGGACTAAAAAGCATGATGAACGAATACAATGAATATTCTTCGTCAATTCTGCATCAATCGATTTCAAACCGATTTAGTCTAACATCTAAACTCGACGCATTAACCTCTATATATCGAAGATTAGCGTAAAAAACGGTTATAGACTTTTACCCCTACTATTTTTGCCATCCAAAATTTAATGGCCAGAAGTCTGTATTTAATCCAAATCTTAAGGAAGAATAAATACCCTTGTTTCTTGAATACATTTTTGTGCTTTGCATAAAGCTGCTTAGCTCCTTTAATCTTCATATCAAAGTTTACGCTGATTTGATTGGTGGATTGAAATTCTTCGGTTAATACTTCGTCGATAAAGTCGACTTCATAAGATTCACTAATCCGAATTTGTAAATCATATTCATGATTAGATACCAATTCTTCATCAAAACCATTTACTTTTTGTAAGGCTTCTTTTTTGTATAGTACTGTCTCAATACCGTCGATCAAGAATTTTTCTAGTAATCGTTTGTGAATATCTCCCCTGACTTTATTGTATTTTATTACATTAAATCCCATTCTTCCATCATTGGTATGACAAACTACAAAGCCTAATCTTTCTATATGATGGGGATTCTTTGCGAATAGCCCTACTTGTTTCTCAATTTTTGTTGGATACAATATATCGTCGTCATCCAAAAAATTTACAAACTCACCTTTAGATTCGGTAAGTCCACGGTTGCGAGAGTAGCAACTTCTACGATTTGTTTCGTTTACCAGTAGTTTAACAGTTTCATCTTCCGAGAATAAATCCATCACTCGAGGATCATTAGCATCGTCAACCACAATGATTTCAATGTTCACGTAGGTTTGTTTTTTTACCGAATCTACAGCCCTTTTTAGCAGATCCGGGCGATTGTGTGTTGGTATAATTACACTTACAAGGGGGGGAGCACTCAACACAACTACCAGTTTTTCTCTCTTGATAATCCACTTTTTACCAATTGGTACAAGAACCCAAAAAAGTGACCGAATTGCATCAGTATGAGTGAAATCAATGTGTTAACTAGATTCGAAACCACCCCGGGCTTTCTTCCTTTCTCATTCCAAATCTCCTCATTGAAACAAGATTTTTTTGATAAAACAATTCTAAATGACTCCAGAAACACAATAAGGGCGAGACCTGCTATTATTTCAAATGAGTATAACTTTGTTGACACGATTATATCCGTCAAAACTAAAACCGTTAACAACATCAAGCTTAAAAAAGGAATCATTCCCCGAATTGGGCTGCTATCAGGGTGCAATATCCTTGTCAAAAATCGGCCACGTCCATATCTGAAATACTGCTTAAAAAGTTTGATAAATGAATCGCGTGGGTAATACCAGCTTTTAATTTCGGGACTTACAAATACTGTCTCGCCATATTTTTCAATGAGTCGAAGATTTAGTTCAGAATCCTGATTCGTCACATTCTCGGTATTAAATCCACCGATCTCTCTCAGGTCTTTGGTTCTAAAACATCCCAAGAACACGGTATCTGCATAGCCCAGATAATTTTCGTTCATGTATTTGGCACCGCCATTTCCCAGCACACTTTTAACTGCTAACGCTATGCCTGCCTGCACTCGGTTTTTAGCCATGTAGCGTTGCGCTCCTCCTACATTCCGAGCACCGGTTTTCAACATTACTGATACACATTTTTCAATGTAATCTTCTTTGTAATGGCAATGCCCGTCTGCTCGCAAGAAGATGTCGCCCTCAGCAACATCAATCATGTGATTTAAGCCGTAGGACTGATATTTTTCGGGATTATCTACCAACTTTACTCTGGAATCTTTCTCCGAAAGCTCTGCAATAATTTCACGTGTCTTGTCCGTACTTCTCCCATCAGCAATTAAAATTTCAGCTAAATTCGGGTAACCGGTTGCAAGAAATCCCTCAACCACTCTGCGGATGTGCTTCTCTTCGTTAAATACCGGTATTGCCACAGTTACACTTGGCAACTCATCTATGTGGGTAAGGTCTGTGATAGATTTCGTTTTTAATTCCGTTGCGAACAAAGTACTAAAGCTAACTAAAAGTTCTTAAAAATAACCAATTCTCTACACCCGATTTCCGCCACTTAATAAATACAACACCGCCATCCGAACGGCCACACCATTCGTCACCTGATCGAGGATTACAGCACGATCGCTGTCAGCTACATCACTTTCTAATTCAACTCCTCGGTTAATTGGGCCGGGATGCATGATTTTGAAATCGGGGTATTTTTCGAGGTGTTCCATGCGAATTCCAAAAAGGTCGTGATACTCGCGAAGAGAAGGAAATAGCCCCGGTGTATGATCTTGCCTTTCTAACTGGATTCGAAGCGCCATCGCTATATCACACCAGGCCAGAGTTTCTTCCAAATTGTAGGAAATGGTGCAACCCATTTGCTCAATAAACTTTGGCATAAATGTTTTCGGACCACAGATTACAACCTCTGCTCCAATTTTAACCAAGCCCATGATGTTAGACCGAACTACCCGGCTGTGCGAAATATCACCGATAATGGCAATTTTTTTGCCCGTTAAATCCGGATGAATTTGCTGCATTGTAAACATGTCGAGCAACGCCTGCGTTGGGTGCTCGTGTGCTCCATCGCCTGCATTTAAGATCGAGGCATCCACACATTGGGTTAAAAAATTGGGTACTCCGGGACTTTCATGCCTACATACCACCATGTCGATTTTCATCGAACTAATATTGCGGATGGTATCCTTGAGCGACTCCCCTTTTTTTGTACTGGATGTACTTGCTGAAAAGTTTACTACATCCGCACCCATTCTCTTCTGAGCTAATTCGAACGATAATCTTGTACGTGTGCTGTTTTCGTAAAACAGATTTACAATGGTTTTATCGCGAAGGGTTGGAATTTTTGGTACCGGACGATCTAGAATCTCACGGAAAGTCTTCGCCTGCTCCAACACATATAAAATATCCTCTTTCGAGTAATCGGCAAGGCCAAGCAGATGCTTTTGATTGAACTGATAATCTTCCGGAATACTACTCATCCTTCAATTCCTCCACATTTACCAAATACACGGCGTCTTCTCCATCCAGTTCGTCTACTTTTACCCGAATCTCTTCTTTGCTGTGGGTTGGTACATACAAGCCTGTAAAATCCGGAGCGATTGGCAACTCTCGGTGTCCCCGATCAACCATACAGCAGAATTGAATTTTTCGAGGGCGACCATAGGCCATCAAAGCGTCCATGGCCGAGCGGACTGTGCGCCCGGTATACAACACATCATCGATTAAAATGACATCACGATCGTACAAATCGAAAGGGATTTCGGTCACCTTTACTTCAGGCATTTTTAATTTGGTGCGGAAATCATCGCGATAGAAAGTCACATCCAGTACACCAAAGTCGATATCGACTCCAAATTCTTTTTTAATCTGTTCTATAATGCGCTTGCCTAGGAACACGCCGCGAGTTTGCATTCCAATAATAGCTAGCCGTGACGGATCATCGTACGACTCCAAAAATTGATGGGCGAATCGCAAAAATGTGCGATCGAGTTCTTCGGCGTTCATGATTTGAACTTTATCCAAGCCAGGGAGTCCTTTTAATGCTAATTTTGCCAAATATAAGGCTTTTCATCCTTTATTTAGGATCAGAAAATTCTTTTTCATTTAAACATTCCAAGATTTGTTTTGATGCACTCCCATCCCCAAAAGGATTTTCTTTCGCACTCATCTCGCGGTATAAAGTATCGTCGTTTAATAAGCGATTCACACTTTGTGTAATTAAACCGGAATTAGTGCCTACTAATTGTGCAGTTCCAGCTTCTAACGCTTCGGTGCGTTCTGTATGATTGCGCATTACTAAAACGGGTTTTCCTAAACTAGGGGCCTCTTCCTGAATGCCACCGCTGTCGGTAAGTATCAGAAACGACTGCTGCATCAACCAAATGAATTCAGGGTAGCCCAGCGGTTTCATCAGGGTGATATTCTCTTCATCCCCGAGCAGAGAATACACCGGTTCCTGCACTTTTGGGTTGAGATGCACAGGATATATAATCTGAACATCGGTTCTTTGAGCGATCTTCTTTAATGCCAGACAAATTTGTTTGAATCCATCCCCAAAACTTTCTCGTCGGTGACCGGTTACAAGAATCACATTTTTTGTTGGATCTATTTGAGCCTTTAAACTTGCTAATTCTGGAGATTTGTAGTCAGCCAGCAATTCAATTCCTTGTAGCAAAGCATCGATTACCGTGTTTCCGGTTACCCAAATTTTGTCGGGCTCAATGCCTTCATCCAATAAATTATTCTTTGCTGCGATAGTGGGAGCAAAGTGTAGATCCGCCAAGCGAGCCGTTACTTGCCGGTTAATTTCTTCGGGATAAGGCGAAAACCGATTAAGTGTTCGCAACCCGGCTTCTACATGGCATACCTTAATTCCTGAATAAAATGCGGCAAGTGCTGCAATGGTGGATGTGGTGGTGTCGCCTTGCACAAAAACAGCATCCGGTTTTGCCTGATCAAATACTTCTTTAAGTCCATCCAAAATTGCAGAGGAAAGGGATACCAAACCCTGTCCTTTTTTCATCACATTCAGATCGTAATTGGGGGTAATTTGAAAAAAACTGAGCACCTGATCCAGCATTTCCCGGTGCTGAGCGGTAACACAAACCTCTGTTTCGAAGTGTGGATGTTGATTTAATAAACGATAAACCGGTGCCAGTTTTATCGCTTCGGGTCGCGTACCAAATATGAGAAGTATTTTTTTAACACCTTTTTTGTTCATCTAATCAAGTTAAAGAACTATCATCCCGTAGTAAATCTTTGAGTGTAACAAACTGTTTTAAATCTTATGAAGAATTATGTTCTGTTTCTTCTCACTTTCTTCGTTATGGTTAGTTGCAATACAACCAATTCGACAGAAGATACAGTAGAACTCAGACTTTCGTACATCAATTTCTCGCTGGGACTAGTGCATAACTCACATCTTGGCAGGAGCTTCTCTACCCCCGAAAATGCGTATAGCGCGGTAATAACTTTTGAGTTCGAATTAACTGATGAAACAAACTACCTGAACATTCCGCAGTTTTCAATAATCGATGAGGAGAACGAAGGCTGGACTTTTGATTCAACTGCCGTGAGAGAAGCTTACAATCCAGATAATAATAGCCTGATTTTTGAAAACCTGGAGCTTCGGAAGTTTGATCAGCTAAACAGAAAATTGTTCTCTGCACAGTTTCAGGCGGCTAACGGAGACATAATTCGACAACGTGCTTTTGAGCTAGATAATGATTTCCCACTTCCGGCAACAACATCTATCGAATTGTTAAGCGATAACGATTATATGCTATCTATCGATTTTTACAGTACTCCTTATGATGGTGGAAGCCTTCCATTTCCTGTAACTATTTATAATACCTATTTTTCGAGCAACACATTTTCCATCTCATGGACAGATGCCTCCAATAATGTGATTCAGGAGGATTTTATCGATAAAGAGTCTTTAGTTGAATCAGAATCTGATACCTGGACACGCACCATCGACAGCGCTTCTATTCCAGATGGAGCGGTAAAAGTATACACAACATTTCGCCGTGGCAGGTTTACCCGAGGTGGCGTACTTTATACCGAGCTTATCTCACTGCCCTAGAAAGTTAACGCTTGGAAAAAGGGAATACCCCAGCTTTCTTTTCGTCAGCATTCTCGGTATTATTGCGCTCCCAAATTAAGCCAATAACAGAACGTATTTTTAGGACTTTTCCATGAAAATCCACGAGTATCAAGCAAAAGAAATTCTCAAGAAATATGGCGTAGCCGTTCCAGATGGTATCGCCGCAACCTCCGTTGAAGAAGCTGTGGAAGCAGCTAAAAAAATGGAAGCTAACGGAGCCACACTATTTGTAGTGAAAGCACAAATTCACGCAGGTGGACGAGGAAAAGGTCGCACCAAAAAGAACAACGCCAAGGGTGTTATTCTGTGTAAGTCGATTGAGGAAGTACGTGAAGCTGCTGAATCGCTACTAGGCGATGTGTTGGTAACTATCCAAACCGGCGATGATGGACAGTTGGTGCAAAAAATATATGTTACCGATGGTGTTGACATCGAAAAAGAATTTTATTTAGGAATTCTTCTTGATCGCGCGGTTTCTAAAAATGTGATCATGGTTTCAACCGAAGGTGGTGTTGAGATTGAAGAAGTAGCGGAGCACACTCCCGAAAAAATTATTAAAGAATGGGTTGAGCCGGGCATGCCTTTGCAGGTAAATCAAGCTCGCCATCTTGCATTCGCACTTGGTTTAGAAGGCGAAGCGCTCAAAAAAGGCATCAAATTCATCATGGCTATTTACAACGCCTATGTTGAAACCGATTCCGACATGTTCGAAATCAACCCGATGATCTTGACTCCTGACAACGACGTAATGGCACTTGATGCCAAAGTTACTTTTGATGGTAACGCGTTGTACCGCCACAAAGATCTTGCAGAACTAAAAGATGAAGCGGAAGAGGATCCGTTTGAGCTTCGTGCTGCTGAGTTCAACCTAAATTACATCAAATTAGATGGTAACGTTGGCTGTATGGTTAACGGTGCCGGCTTGGCAATGGCAACGATGGATATCATCAAGCTATCCGGTGGTGAGCCTGCTAACTTCTTGGATGTTGGTGGTGGAGCTAATGTTGAAACCGTGAAAAATGGCTTCCAGATTATTTTAGACGATCCAAACGTGAAAGCTATTTTGATTAACATCTTTGGTGGAATCGTTCGCTGCGATCGTGTTGCAAATGGCGTGATTGAAGCCGTTAAAGATCCGGAAATTGCTAAAAAAGTTGAGAATGTGCCTATTATTGTACGTTTGCAGGGTACCAATGCCGAAGAAGCAAAAGTGATTATCGACAACTCCGGCTTAAATGTGATTTCAGCTGTATTGTTGAAAGAAGCTGCCGCTGAAGTTTCTAAGGTTCTTGCTTAAGTAAGAATCAGATTATTTTTAAGGCACTGAGTTATTACTTAGTGCCTTTTTTTATTTCAAACCATAATTCAATTTCATCGAGAAATTCAGGTACCGGTAATCTCTCAACATCTTTTTCTCTAAAGCCCTCTTTAAACTTTTTATCATACAGATCAGAGTAAAACACATTATAATCATCCCAAATATTTGACGGTGACTTTAGCTTTTTGTTACCTAATTCATAAAACCATGTTCTTACCTGATGAACTAGTTCTTCAGGGTCACCTTCATGGCATTTAGGATCTGAAAATGACAAATCTGATAACGATTTTTGTAAACTATACCTTTCCTCTTCAAGTACAAGAAATCGCTTTCTCTTCATTTTGTTTTCTGGATGGAAGTCTCTTGCTGCAAGATCATAAGCCAACTCAAAAGGCATATTAAATCTAGAGTATTCATCTTTGTCTTTTGACTTACATCTTGACAAATCATGAATTCCAAATCTACATTCTAATATTAAATTTTTGATTTTATCTAGTCTAACTTCCCCAGAGTCTAGACGTTCAGAGGCAATTCTTGGCTTAAAACCACAACTAATTACAGTAAAAAAAAGAGGTTTTAATAGTTCCTCATATTCTACGTCGAAAGGGCAATTCAAGAATACTTGTTTATCAAAATTACCCAAATTATCTATTTTTCTTTAATCCAGTTTCTAATTGAACCATCTCTGCGATGAATCACTATTTCTGAAGCAGATTTCATATTTTTAGCGCTTTTAATAGCTGCATCCTGTGTGGAAAACACTCTAGATGCTTTAGTAGCCCCTTGCTTTTTAACGGCCCAGCCATCTCCTCTCTTTATAATATGTGTTCTTGAAGTAGACATTAATTAAATTTAATAGGCTTAATTTAAATTGCAAAGAAAAACATCAAATATTTACTAATTGTTTGCTCACTTCCTGATAAAAACTTTCGTAAGACCCAACCACTTTATCTTGGTTGAAAAGCTCTGCGCGACGTCGGGCATTTTCCGACAATCGTAGATGAAGAGCATCGTCGGTTAGGATGTTTTTAGCGTGATTAGCCATGCATTCAATATCATCCAAATCACATAAATAACCGGTTTCGCCTTCGATATTAACTTCCGGTAGCCCACCAATGTTTGATGAAATTACCGGTACAGAACAACTCATTGCTTCCAGGGCTGCAAGTCCGAAGGTCTCAGAACCGGAAGGAATCAGGAATAGATCGGCAATAGAAAGCACTTCTTCCACTTCATCGAGTTTCCCTAGAAAACGGGTGTGTTCACAGATTCCTAAGTCGCGGCATTGTTGCTCAGCTTTCTGTCGATCGGGACCATCGCCTACCAACAATAGTTTAGCTTCGATACCATGTTCTAAAATTTTAGCAAATACTGAAACTACTTCAGGTACACGTTTTACTTTTCTGAAATTTGAAACATGAACCACCACTTTCTCCCCATTAGGGCATATCGCCTTCTTAAAATGGCTTTTATTAGATTTTTTGAAACGGTCGAGATCGATAAAATTCGGAATTACCTTGATATCCTGCTTGATATCAAAATGTGAGTAGGTTTCACGCTTTAAATATTCCGAAACAGCCGTCACTCCATCACTTTTATCAATCGAAAACTCTACCACATGTTTATAGCTTGGGTCGCGCCCTACTAAGGTAATATCAGTACCGTGCAAAGTAGTTACAACCGGCACCGAAATTCCCCGTTCTGCCATAATTTGTTTGGCAAGATAGGCACTTGTTGCGTGCGGTAACGCATAGTGTACATGCAATAAATCAAGATTCTGAAACTCGATCAGGTTTACCATTTGTGACGCCAGAGCAAGGGCGTAAGGCGGATACTCGAATAACGGATAGGAATTTATCGAAACCTCGTGGTACGAAATGTTGGAATCGAGCGTGTCGAGTCGAGCCGGCCTCTGATAACTTAGAACGTGAATTTTATGTCCTTTAGAAGCTAATACTTTTGCCAACTCGGTAGCTACAACGCCACTTCCACCAAAGGTGGGGTAACAAACAATACCTATATTCATAATCTCTTTATTATTTACTCAAAGGTACTCAACGTACCGGATTCTCGCGCATTTCAAAACATCCTTTAACACCAGCATTTCGCTCAAATATTTCGATGAATACCGCTATTCTTTATATTTGTGGTTCTGTAACAGCAGGCACAAATTGCGAAATTATCTGGTTTGATAATGAAACACCGAAAGTTTGTAATTCAAAGCCAAAGGATTGATAAATCGTTCGCTGCTTTACAGTTACTGCTGAACTGAACTTCGACAAGCTTGGTTTGGTATGTAACTTCGGCAAATTTTCAACATTTAATCAATTTATGGGTTTTCGATACAATCACTTCGTAATTAGTGAGTTTATTAGCATGCGATTGGACGAGGAATCTCTTATCGTTGCATACCTATTTTTATGAGACTAAAGAGCATTACATATCTGTTTTTATTATTTGTGTTGATTGGCGCTTCGAACGATGATGCCCGCAAGGCAAACGAAGCCTATGAAAATGCAGAATATGAATTGGCTGAGGAGCTTTATCGAGCTGCAATGGATGCTGAGCCTGATAATGCAAACATCGTATTTAATTTAGGCAATGCCTTAGCCAAACAAGGCAAAGTTGAAGACGCCATCCAAATGTATTTGCAATATAGCTCGATGGTAGAAAGTGCAGAAGAACTTGCTCAAGCTGAATATAATATTGGAACTTTGTTATCCGAAAATCAGCAGTGGAAACCGGCAGTTCAACACTTACGAAATGCGCTTAAATACAACCCCGGTGATGCCGACACCAAGCATAATTTTGAACGAGCACTTGCTGAAAGCCAAAATGAAGAAGAAGAGCAACAGCAGCAGCAAGATCAAAATCAAGAACAAGAGCCTCCAAGCGATTATGCGAAGGCTATGAAAAAACGTGCCGAAGAATTGGTACGGCAACAGCAGTATGGTGAGGCATTTCAGTTAATGCAACAAGCTTTGCAAGTCGATCAAACCGTGCAAAATTACAATCAATTTATACAGCGAATAGGAGCAGTTAGTGAAATCGATTCTTAAAATATTTGGTTGTTTAACTTTGATAAGCCTTTTTATGCTTCCCCAAAATGGTATGGCTCAAAATGCAGATGACTATTTCCATGACGGAGCACAAAACTTTATTTCAGGCAATTTAGAATCTGCCATTGCACGCGTGCAAGAGGGACTCAATCAATTTCCGAACGATCCAAAGCTGAACGAGTTGTTGGCTAAACTTGAGGAAGAACAAGAACAGCAGCAGCAACAACAGCAAAATCAGCAGCAAGAGAATCAAGAGCAGGATCAGGAAAACGAAAATCAGGATCAGCAAAATCAAGAACAGGAAAATCAGGAAGAACAAGAGCCACAAGAAAATGAGCAGAGTGAAGAAAATGAGGAGCAAAATCCTGAGGAGCAACAGTCTCAACCTCGAGATGCTCGCGAAATAAGTAAAGAAGAAGCTCAGAAGATTCTACAAGCGTTGGCGCAAAAAGAAAAAGAATTGCTGAAAGAGTTTAAAAAGCAAAAAAAACAGGGATCTGCAACGCATGATAAAGACTGGTAAAGGTATCGGTTTTATTTATTTGCTGATTTTTGCTTTTGGATTGCTCTCCGGCGTGAAAGCGCAGGATATTACCGTAAGCGCTGCGCTCACCGAAACGAATATCTTTGCCGGCGAGTCGGTACGCTTGGATGTTACCATTTCCGGTCAATCTCTGAATTCAATCGACCGTCCACAGATTCCGGAAACACCCGGACTTCGATGGCTTTCGGGTAGCACTAGCCAATCCACAAATTATTCGTACATCAACGGGCGCCCTTCGGTTTCTTACACCTATGGATATTCGTTTATTGCACAAAATCCGGGCACTTATACTTTTCCGTCACTTTCAATTGAGGTAAACGGCGAGCTGTTTCAAACCGAAACAATAACCTTTAAAGTGCTCGATCCTGAAAATATCGATCAAAATAATGCCGCTCGCTCTCCCGATATTTATGTTCGATTAGAGCCCAGCAACGATAACCCCGTGGTTGGTGAGCAGGTGATCGCAAACGTTGTTCTGTATTTTAAAAGCGAAGTTGAAGTTTCGTCCTATCAACCCTCGCCGGGCTGGAAAGCCGAAGGTTTTTGGAAAGAAGATTTAGAGAATCGCCAGCAAGCCCGAACTAATTCAACATTGATTAACGGAGTGCGCTATCAGCGTGCGGTGTTACTTCAGCAGGCTATATTCCCAACAAAATCAGGTGAATTAACTCTGAGCCCTTTTGAAGTTGTAGTGCAGGTTCGAAAACGAAATCGCCGGCGTGATATTTTTAGTTTCGGCTTAGGTCAGGAACGCATGGAATTAAGTTCGCTACCTGTAAAAGTTACCGTTCGTCCCCTACCCGATGTGGATAATGCCGTATTTTCGGGCGCAGTTGGCAAGTTTGAAATCACACGAACACTTGAGCCAAGCGAAGCCTTTGTTGGCGAGAGTGTGGAGATCAAAACCTCGATTTCGGGGCAAGGGAACATCCCACTAATTGTAAAACCGGAGTATAATTATCCGGAAGCACTGGAATTGTACGATCCGCAGGAAAGCTCATCCATAACAAGAAATAATCAGCAGATTGGGGGCACTAAAACATTTACCGACATTGTAATTGCGCGCAACGAAGGTGAATACGTTATTCCGGAGCAACGATTTGCTTACTACGATCCGGAGTTAAAGCGTTATCGAAACATCACATTACCGATGCTTACGCTGGATGTAAAGCGCGATCCCCGTTTAGCGAACTCCACCACAACCGAGTATCGCTTTGAAATAACTCCAATGACCGGACTTGCCAATTGGGTGCCTACTTCTAAAAGTCATTTACACACCAAAACCTGGGTTTGGGTACTGCTTTTATTGCCGATTGCAACTTTGGCAGGTGCATTTGTTATCCGTTCGTACACCGATCGGATGAATAACGATACCGCTTTTGCACGATCACAAAAAGCTAAAGAGAAAGCGTTCGAAACATTAGGTGAGGCTGAAAAAACGGACGATATCAAAACCGGATACCATTTTATAGAAAAAGCATTGGTACAGTTTGTAACAGATAAATTGAATTTACCTCAAGCTGGTTTGTCGATTAAGGAATTAAGCAACGCCATCGAAGAAAAAGGCGACCGTGAGGCTGCAAAGGAATTAAAGTGGTTGCTAGACAAATGTGAGACCATTTCATACGCGCCAAACACTTCTCAAGAAGGATTGAATGCCGATATCGAACGGGCGAAAGTACTCATTAAAAAAGTGGGTAAAATCGCATGAGAATACCGGCACTTCTACTTTGTTTGATTTGGCTAGTTGGATCAGCGGAAACCAACGCACGACAAAATGCACAGATTATGTTTGATCAGGCAAATACCCTGCTCGAAGAAAATGATTTTATGGGTGCACTCGATTCCTATCGAAATATTGTAGAAATCGGAGAGGTTTCCGGTCCCTTATTTTTAAATATGGGCATTGCAGCTATGGAAATCGACTCGATGGGCTTGGCTAAATATTACTTTCTAAAAGCTCAGCGCTTCTCGGTAACTGAAGAAAAAGCTTCCGAAGCTCTCGATTATGTATCCTCTCAGTTTAGCAGGCAATCAGCCATTCTGCCAAAATTACCTTGGGATCGAGCCGTTGATCGCCTTAAAGTAGAAGTGGGTGCTACTTTTATTTTTATTCTAGGCTTTGGTATGATTTCGATTTCAGTGATTGTGATTATCCTAAGCTGGTTCAATAAAGTGTCTATCCCTCGCAAAAACACTGTAATCGGCATCGCAACTGCATTAAGCATATTTATCGTTTCCTTGGCTTTTTATGTTGATTATGTGGATCAGCGCTATAAAGAAGGCGTTATTATCGATAAAGAAATCCCGGTTAGAAGCGCCCCCAATGAGAATGCCGATTTGGTAAGTATCGCCTACGAAGGATATTCAATCACAGTAGATGCTTTTAGTAGTGAAAAAGCCGCCGGATGGTATTACATTCGTCTTGGAAACGGTCAATTCGGGTGGGTAAAAACGCCCGGATCGAAATTACTTTAACGTTTTAAAACCTATTTATCATGAGCAAGTCGCAAGCTTATATCGACGCCAACCAACAAAAATTTTTAGACGAACTTTTTGAACTACTTCGCATCCCAAGTGTAAGTACTGATTCAACCAAAAAAGGTGAAATCCAAAAAGCGGCAAACTTCTTGCTCAATCAGTTGGAATCGTTGAATTTGAATCGGGTTGAGTTGTTCGAAACGCCAGGCAACCCTATCGTTTATGGCGAGCATTGTCCACACAACGACAAGCCAACGGTGCTAATTTATGGCCATTACGATGTGCAGCCTTCCGATCCTGATGATCTTTGGGATACGCCCGCTTTTGAGCCAACGGTGAAAGATGGAAACATTTATGCACGTGGCGCCAGCGATGATAAAGGTCAGGCTTACACACACGTTAAAGCATTGGAATCGTTTGTTAAATCGGGCGAAGATATTCCTGTAAATGTGAAGATTATTCTGGAAGGAGAAGAAGAAATCGGATCGCCAAATCTGGTGCCGTTTATCAATCAGCATAAAGATATGCTCACTTGCGATATGGTTCTGATTTCCGATACTGCCATGTTCGGAAAAGATCAGCCTTCGATCACTTATGGCCTGCGTGGACTTGCCTACATGGAAGTGGAAGTGGTTGGCCCAAATCGTGATTTACATTCCGGTGTGTACGGTGGTGCAGTTGAGAATCCGCTAAATGTGCTTTGCGAGATGATCGCTAAGATGAAAGACGAAAACGGCGTGATCCAAATTCCCGGATTTTATGACAAAGTGATTCCATTAACCAAAGCCGATCGCGAAGCCTCCGCTGCTCTTCCTTTCGATGAAGAAGCTTACAAAAAATCGCTCGATATCGAAGCTGTTCATGGCGAAAAAGGATATACAACTTTAGAACGAGCTTCTGCCCGACCAACGCTTGATGTGAATGGAATCTGGGGCGGTTACACCGGCGAAGGCGCTAAAACAGTGCTTCCATCCAAAGCGAACGCAAAAATCAGTATGCGCTTGGTGCCCGATCAGGACCCAAAAGAAATCGCGAAATTATTCACCGAATATTTCCATTCCATTGCTCCGGATACCGTAAAAGTGAAGGTAACCGAGCATCATGGTGGACATGCATCCATCACCAACTTAGACTTCTACGGACTAAAAGCAGCCGCCAAAGCTTTCGAGGATGTCTTTGAAAAAGAGGTGCTTTTTTCACGCGAAGGAGGCTCGATTCCGATCGTAGCCGATTTCAAGAAAATACTTGGTGTAGAATCAATTCTTATGGGATTTGGATTGACCAGTGATGCGATACACTCGCCAAACGAGAAATTCTCGATACAAGATTTCCATCGTGGAATTAAGACTTCAGCAAGGTTTTTTGAGTTGTTGCCTGAGTATGTTGATTAATCATTGAAAACCATATAATGAACACGCTCCCAAATAGTTAGCTGAGGGAAAGTATTTTAAAACAAACTTATTATTCCAACGATGGCCAATCAAATTTTTGTAAACGTACACGTAGCTGATTTACCGAAATCCAGGGCTTTTTATGAAACCTTAGGCTTTTCTATCAACGAGCAGTTTTCTGATGACACTGCCGCTTGTGTTGTAATTTCTGATCACATTTTTGTGATGTTACTAACCCACGATAAATTCAGCCAGTTTACCTCGAAAGAAATTTCTGATGCACACAAATCTGCCGAAGTTCTGAATGCTTTATCCATAGATTCGAAAGAAGAAGTAAATCGAATAGCTGATGCTGCCGTGAATGCCGGTGGCACTGAAGGCAAGTCACAAGATCATGGTTTTATGTACTCGAGATCATTCGCGGATCTGGATGGCCACATTTGGGAACTAGTTTGGATGGACATGAGCGCAATGGGGTGAGCTTCCATTTAGCGCTTACACGAAAGCCATACGCTTCACATTTACATTCGGATTTATACTAATTGTTGATTAGTGGTGATTTATTTTTCACTTTATTATTTAACGGCGGGTAAAAATTAAATTCAATGACTGTTAAAAAGAAGCTCATAGAATTAATAAACGATGTTCAAGATGAACGTGTGTTGGAATCGTATTATCAATTATTAAAACCATTGCACAATCAAACTTTAAGGGCTAACTGGTCTAAACTAAATACCACAGAGTTGGATGAGCTTTTGATCTCGTATGATGAAAGTTTTAATTCTGATAATTTAGTTCCCCATTCTTCTGTAATGGAAAAAGCAACAAAGTGGGACGACAAATAGTATGGACGAAACGAGCTTCAGAGAAATTTGAGGAAGTCTCAATTGCTGCCTTAGTAAGGACAATTCATGAATTGTCCTTACGCTCCAACATAGGATGGCTTTCTAATTAAGAAACATATCCTCACAATATAGCTCGAACCCTAAAACTCCTGCTCGTATTCAATAGGTCGATTCGCCTCGAAGTCATACAGAGTTAGCTGTCGAAGATTATAATATCCCTGCCAATATCGGCGAAGTGCCTGAATGTAATTTTGAGTAGCTCGATCTTTTTCACTTTGGGCGATAAATAAGTTGGTGATATCAATCTTGCCGATGAGATACCGGTTTTTAGCTACATCGTAACGTCGGGCTGCAATATCATTCGAAATACGCGCCAACTCCACCTGATCCCGTAGCTGTAAAAACTCCCGAACGGTACTGCGCACACTCAACTCGAATTGCAATTTTTGATACGCAATGGTATTGGCCGTTTCCTGCTGTTGATTTCTTGCCGACCTGATCTCAGCTTTATTTTTGCCCCAATTAAAAATCGGAATCTCGAAACCGACCGTGAAAAACTGTCTATTTTCAGGATCTTCGTAAAGCTCTGAAATCTCCGGGGATGATTGATTCAATCCATAGCTCGCTCTTACGTTGGCTGAAAATCCCGTGTTTTTAGCCGCCTGATCGTACGCTTGATCGGCCAAAATGCGATTCAAATCAAACAACAAACTGGTGGAGTTATTTTCGGTTGCCAAACGCTGAGCTTTGTCTACATCCACATCAAATGCCTCAGCCACATCAGGCACTGTTATTTCGATGTCTTCGGCGTCATCCAGCCCTAACAGCGCTTTAAAATTCTCGATCGCTCGTTCGTAATTCAATGTGGCAGTAGTTAACGAAGCTCGTGCATTTCTAAACTCCAATTCACTTTGCAGCAATTCGTTTTCAGCGATACTTCCAACCTGAAATCGTCCTTGCGAGATGTTAAAAATGGAATCATTTACCATAACATTAAACTCGGCCGCTTCCACATTTATCCGTGAGAGTAACAAATCGAAGTAGCTTTCGGTAACTGTAGTGGACAATTCCTCCATGTCCTCCACATATTGCTTTTTCGCAATCTTAAAGCGTAGTGGCTCGGTTTTATTTTGCCATTTCAAACTGTTGAATTGAAACAAAGGCTGATTGATGCTTGCCACCAGCGGAGTGCTTTGCCACAAATAGGTGTTTTCTCCGGTAAATATTCCAAGCCGCGTAATCCCCGACGATAGTGACAACCGTCCACCAGTTGGCAGAATATTCTGATCGATAGACAAAGCCGCCGAGGCCTCTGATTGTGTTCTGGATGAAAAGGTTACGGTACCGTCGTCTAGTACATTCGAAAATATCGATTTATTGTAATTAGGAGCATCACCGGAAAGACTCAAACTCGGATACAAATCAGCTTGGAATGATGAGTATCTCCATTTAGCCGATAGTACGGAAAAGCGAGCAGCCCTCGAAAGCGGACTATTTTGCTTGGCGTATTCAATACTCGATTCAAGTGTAAATACCAAAGATTGTGCCGTTGCCTGGGACGAAAATCCCCCAATGAAAATGCCTAGTAAAACGTAAAATGTAGATTTATTCATGGCGTAAAGCGTGTACCGGATCTTGTTGTGCTGCTCGTTTTGCCGGGAAATACCCGAATGTTATGCCGATCAATGTGGCAACCCCGAATGAGATAAAAATCGACATGGGAGTTACAATGGTTTTAATATCGGCGGTGTATTCAATGGCAATCCCGAAGCCTATCCCCAAAATGATTCCAAGTATGCCGCCCGTGATGCTAATGGTTAGTGCCTCGGTTAAAAACTGAAGTTCGATATCTTTTTTCTGTGCCCCAACGGCCATCCGAACCCCAATTTCGCGATAGCGTTCTACCACCGAAGCCAGCATGATGTTCATAATTCCGATTCCACCCACAATCAGCGAAATGGAAGCAATGGAGGATAGCACGATGTTGAAAATTCGCTTGGTGCGTTGTTCTTGTTGGAGGAGTTGCTCAGGTACAATTATCTCAAAATCGACCACTCCGTTATGCCGCCGGGTTAACATTCGTGAAAGCACATCCGCTATGGGAGCGCTGTAACGGGTATCAGAAACGGTAACAATGAGTTTGTCTAACTGATGATAATTTTCATCTACTTGTTCTTCTTCGTCTCCACCCCCAAACATAAAAACCCGCATTCCGCTACCGGCCGTCAAATCGAGATCATCTTTTGTAATAAGCCCTCTGTTTTTAAATCGCAGTAATATGGTTGATGCAGGCGAAAATATATCCAGATTATAATTTCGAATACCAAGGCTTTCAATGCTCTCGGTACTCAATTCTTTTCTTTCCAGCACACCTACAACGGTTAACCAGATATTTCCCACTTTTATTTGTTGCCCGATGGGATCATCGCCGGCAAAAAACTTTGCTCTTACATCTGAACCAATTATACAAACCGATGCTGAGTTTTCGACTTGCTGAGCAGTGAATGAACTACCATTTTGAATCTCGAAATTATTGATTTGAAAATAATCTTCAGTAACACCAACTACTTTACCTGTTCGAATCCGGCCGCTTCGGATAAAGGTTGTTTCAAATACGATTTCCGGACTGATATACTCAATCTCGGGAATTACATTTTTAATGCTATACAGATCTTGCAGGTTAAGTCCCGGCGAGTATTTCTTCTGCTCGCCATTTGAGGGAGAATCGGACGAGAGCTCTGCTTCAAACTGTTCCATCACAGGTTGAATAATCACATTATTGGTGCCAAGCAATTCCATTTGGGCTAAAATCTCTTGTTGGGCCCCGGTACCGATTGCGAGCATTGCAATTACTGATGCCACCCCGAAAATAATCCCCAAAGAAGTAAGTAAGGCTCTTAGTTTGTTTCGTTGAATTGCCTCGATGGCAATTTCGTAGTTGTAGAATATCTTTTGAAGCAAAGCGACTCCTGATTATCGGTTGGTGATTAGATCGCTAAGCATTGCCCGCTCTATTCCGGTTGTATCCTCAGGAACGGTAAGAAATAACTCATCTGATGCTGCAACTCCACGGTGAATAATTACAGCGTTTTCGTTCATTGCGCCCAGTTCAACCTGCTGCATAATGGTTGAAACCCCGCTCTTTTTAAATACATAATTCAGGGAATCTACCGTATGCACGGCTTCAAGTGGCGCGAACAAAACGTCTTCAAAAGTATCAATAATGATGCGATTGCTGGTAGTCATAGCAGGACGTAAAAGGCTATCATTTTCATTCACCTCTATCACTACCTCGAATACTTTCGAATCGTAATTTTTGCGCTGCTCGCCAATATTGGCAACATCAACCACAAAGCCCGAAAGTTTCTTATCGGCCACTGCATCAAGACCAAGTTCTACGTTTTGCCCCACTTCAATTTTCTGAATGTCAACCTCATTGATGTACGTCACCGATTCCATCACCGAAAAATCAGGCAATTCAGCTACCACCGGATTCCATGCACTCACCTGGCCGCCTTCGGTTACTTTAGTTCCGTCCCAATTTCTGCGATATATAAGCATCCCCTGATCAGGCGCATAAATCGTAAACTGGCTCATCAGATCTCTGATCTTAGTGAGCTCATTCTGGCGTTTTGCCAGTTCGGCTTCCACTTCACTAAGCTTAGCTTCCGCTTGTTTTACTTTGGTTTGATAATTCTTGGTTTCCTGAGCCAGCTGGCGTTTCGCTCGGTCTAATTCGATCTCGGCTTGGCGTTGCACTGCCGGTGATTCATATTTTGATTGATCTACGGCAATTTCGCGTTCTTCCAGTGCAAACGTTAGGTTGATAAGATTATCCCGGGCTTGCGAAAGTTCTAAGGTACTGTCGAGTTGAGCTTGCGTTACCTGCGATTGTGCAGATTGAAGATCGAGCTGAACATCCTGCATTTTGCCCATTATCTCTGATCGATCCAGCTCAGCGATAAAGTCGCCCTGTTTTACGATGGTGCCTTCGGGAATCAGACGCTGAATGGTCATGTTATTTATGCGAAATTCACGAATACCTTGCGGCCCCATAATTTCTTTCGAGTTCTTTGCCCGGAGCTCTCCGGTGGTAACTACATCAACAACAAACTCACCAACCGACGGTTTCACATACAAATCAGAGGTACCGGTTTCTCCCGAACTATTCACAAACCAAACCCCAACGATGATAATGGCAACCCCAATTGCTACAATTAACTGTTTCTTCATAATAAGTAAGACTTTACTTGTATTTTTATTTCCCGAATATTCTTATAGTCTAGATGAATTACAACTAGTAATTCCAGAACACGGTTAATGCTAAGTTTAACACGCTCCGCAATTAAAGACGTTACCGAGATTTAAAAAGTTGTTCTTTTAAATGTACTTAATTGTAAAAAAGTACAAATATTACGAACAGCACCGGCAAGATTATTCCATGGTGTCTTTTTTGATAAGGACTTCCCCAAAAGAAATTTCCTGAGCAGCTAAGGCAAGAATGGTGGTAGGAAGCCCTTCAACGCGTTCCTGAACCTTTTCGTAATAGGCTTCAAAGTTCTCATCGGGTTCGGCCAGTCCAAGGAACACTAAATCAGCATTTCCCGAGTTTGCTTTCAACACCTCATCGAACGAACGAGCCCGTGCCGGAATAATATCTACTTTGGCACGAATCCTGATTTCCTCAAGCAGAGCGAGGATATTTTCTTTGGTTGGATCAACAGCGTCTTCATCTTGCACCATCATTTTGATGTGTACTTCAGCGTCTCGCCAGTCAAGGCTGGTATTCATCAGATAGGCAAGAATCATCATCAAACCACCGTTGCCTTTTAAGCCTCCCCACCAAACATCGATTCTTTTTCGATTTTTGAACGCTTTGCCCTTATCCACTTTATGCACAATTAGCACATTCCGCTGGAACTCGTGAAATTTTGAGATCATCCGGCAAAAATCACCTCTAAAATTTGGATCCTCGCTATCACCAAGAATAATGGTATTCGGAGCCAAAGAACCAAGTCCATACGACTGTACCAAATCAATCACCCCTTGGAATCGATCATTTGCAGCAATTACTTTTACTAATCCCTGAATTCCTCTTTTTGATAAAAATTCACGGATGTTGTTGGTCATACTTTGCTTTTGATCCATACTCATCGCTCCTTCAGGAATCAACGAGGCAATACTAAGCAGACCACGGTTGTGCGTAATGGTATTCGCAAAGTCGATGAGATGCCATCGTTTTGTGGGAGATCCTGCAAGCACTAATGGATTCGGACGCCAGTTTTTTGGTTCCTGATCTTCACTCAAACGCATCAATCCGGCTCTGATTACTGCCATCCAAATTCCACGACCAATATCGCCCCAAGCTGACTGCATCTCGCGGCGCTTCAGCCAAAAAAAGATCAACCCAACGAACAAAAAAGCGACAATGGTTGCCACAGCGTTAATCAAAAACATCACAGCAATACAGCCTACTGCTCCTAGCAGCGATAGAATCCAGTGCACACGAAATGTTGGGCGAAACGACGGACTTCCTAAAAATCGCTCTGTCCCTGCAGCCACATTAAGCACTCCATAAGTGGTTAGGAAAAACATGGTAAGAACGGGTGCAATCAGGTTCAAATCACCAAACCATACGGCAACCAATGCGATCACCATCGTAAAAATGGTTCCTAGTCTTGGAGTGTCTTCTTCGCCGGAACCTTTGCCTAACCAGCTTAAAAAGGAAGGTAAAATTTGATCTTTTGCCAGTGCTTGCAACACTCTTGGTGCTCCTAAAATACTGCCTACTGCACTGGAAAGGGTTGCGCCCCAAACTCCGACTAAAATGGCGTCGCCCCAAAATGAAATATCGCGCATCACCAAAGGATCGTTGAGCAATGATGCTGTGTCTGCCCGCATCGCCAAAATGAAAGGCAGAGCCATGTAAATGACGTAACCTGTTCCGATAGCGGCGAATGTTCCTGTGGGTATGGATTTGTTTGGTGATTGCAGATCGCCCGACATATTTACGCCGGCCATGATACCCGTTACCGCAGGGAAAAACACCGCAAACACCACCCAGAAATTCTCAGGATTCTCGGTTTGGATATCCATAAAACTGCTGGTTGCAGATTCCAAAGGACTACCAAAAATCAGACTGATCAAACTAATTGCAATCCCAATCATGATCACATACTGAGCACGAATAGCTGCTTTTGCTGAAGCGAGCGCTAACACCGAAACCAGAATCGTGGTGACAATTCCGATCATTTTTTCGCTGATTCCAGGAAAAACTCTCCCCAAACTTTCGGCAAAACCAACGGTGTATAATGCCACGGATAAAGCCTGAGCGAAATACAATGGAATCCCAATCGCGCCGCCAGATTCGATGCCCAACGAGCGACTGATCATGTAATAAGCGCCACCTATTCGAACTCGTTGATCGGTGGCAATGGAGGCTATGGAAAGTCCCGTTAGAAACGTGATGCTGGTTGAAAGTGTTACGATTAACAACGTTCCGATCAGGCCAACATTGGCAACCACCCAGCCAAAACGGAGGTACATAATTACCCCAAGAATAGTGAGAATGGAAGGAGTAAAAACTCCGCCAAATGTACCCAGACCACCTTCTTTTGCAGAAATTACCTGCTGTTTATGATTCAGTTTTGCCAAGCGCGATGAATTTAATTGTGCCCAAAGTAGGGCTTTGAAACGATAGGATTAAGAATAAATCGACTTAAATGCGATTACTTCAATGCTAATCCTGTGGCCAAATCAAAGGTGGTTTCGGGCTGCGAATAGTCGATGATAGATTTAGGATCGTTGTTTTCATCAACAACTACGGTGCGGGGTTTATACTCGGCGGCTTCTTCGGGCGTCATCTCTGCGTAAGAAATTATGATTACCCGATCACCAACTTGGGTAAGTCGGGCAGCGGCACCGTTCATGCAGCAAACACGACTGCCACGCTCGCCGGGAATGGTATACGTTTCAAGGCGCGATCCGTTGGTAATATTTAGCACCTGCACTTTTTCGTACGGTAACAAATGCGCTGCATCCAGCAGGTCCTGATCAATAGTAATGCTTCCCTCGTAATTCAGGTTCGCTTCAGTAACCACCATCTGGTGCAATTTCGATTTAAACATGGTTAGCTTCATTGCTCAACACTCAAAAATAATGTTATCAATTAGTCTGGTTTTTCCCAGATAAACGGCCGTTGCCAGTACATATCTTTCTCCCTTGGATAATTTGGCAACCGGTTCCATTCGATTCATGGAGAACGTGTTAAAATAATCATTTTTGAAGCCTTTTGCTTCTAACTCGTCCTGCTTTGTTTTAAACAATGATTGAGGCTCCATCAATCCTGCTTGAATTTCTTCGACACATTCACGCATTTTCTTAAATAACAGGGGCGCGAGTGCTCGTTCTTCGTCGCTCAGATAAGCATTTCGGCTGCTTAGCGCCAAGCCATCTTCTGCTCGTTCGATGGGAGCCATCACCAGCTCTAGGTCGTGATTAAACTCGTTCACCATTTGCTGGATGATCTGAAACTGCTGATAATCTTTCTGCCCAAACACTGCAATATCAGGTTGAACAATGTTGAATAGTTTGTTTACTACGAGCGCAATTCCTTGAAAGTATCCCGGGCGACTTCCACCATCCAGATGCTTATTCAGCACATCAATTTCTATACGGAAGAACTTCTCACCCGATCCGTACATAATTTCATCGTTGGGAGTAAATACCGTGCCAACTCCTTCTTGCCTGCAAAACTCCAGATCACGTTCAATTGTGCGTGGGTACGATCCAAAATCTTCGTTTGGCCCAAATTGCTCGGGGTTCACATAAATAGATACTACGATATGATCGGCATGTTTTTTTGCTCTTCGGATAAGAGAAAGATGGCCATTGTGAAGAGCACCCATAGTTGGCACAAAGGCTACTTTTTTATTCTGAAGCTGAAGCTTTTTAACTACGCCTCGAATTTCACCTATGGATTGAACTATTTTCATAAACACAAAAAAGAGACATCATTTCTGATGCCTCATGATAAAAACGATTGATTTGAAATCCGTCTAATTTAAGAAATCCTGAACCTGATTATGGAGTTAAAATTATTTTTGAAGTAATAGTTGTATTGAGGTTTCAAACGATCCCGCTTGCAATTTTGCAATATAAACTCCACTCGGAAGTGAAGAGGCTTCCCAAACTATTTCATATGAACCAGCACTCATTTCCTTATCAATCAATAATGCTACTTCTCGCCCTAAAACGTCAAAAACCGTGAGATTAACATGGATTTTTTCCGGGATTTCAAATGTAATTGTAGTAGATGGATTAAATGGATTTGGATAATTCTGTTTTAAAACAAAGTTTTCTGGTAACTCAGAAAAATTATAGGGTATAATTTTGGGATCAGGACACCCAACACAACCTGTTGTCGAAATATATTCAATATCTTCATCTGTGCTTGATTTAGAATCTGTAACAACAAGCTTTAAATAAAAAGCACTATTTACGCTTTGTCCATATGAAGATGAAGAACTAACTTGAGTCCATGGTCCGAAAAACGGATTTGTTGCCTTATACCATTTATATGTAAATGGTGTATTCCCAGAATTTGTTTCTGCTGTCCAGCTACCATATGAACCTGGTGAAACTACAGTTAACCCATTGATATGTGCCTCTACTGGACCGTACATACCATTCATTGTAGTTGCCCCTGTATTATTTGGATCTAACCAATCTTTAAGTCTTGTTGAAGAAGTACCCCCACCATTCCATGAGGAAAACAAAGCTCCATAATGTGTTCCTTTATTTGGATCACAGCCAGAATAACCATTTCCAGCGTGATCCTGCCCAATAATTCGTCCGTTTTGATCAAACAAAGGAGACCCTGATGAACCCGGCTCAGTTGTTCCGATATCCCAATTTGAAACATACCAATGAGTATTTGAAAGGGATTTAGTGGGTGTATCGGAATCTTGTGCAAATTTTTTAATGTCCGCTCTTGGGTGGTGGATCCCAACAACAGAGCTAGGATAACTAGTCAATCTTGACCATCCTGCATAATAAGGATAATAATTTGGAGGAGGAGTTATTGAAAGCTCTAATAATAGAAAATCAGAAATGTTTCTAGCACTTCGAAATGTAGCCCCAGAAATAGTTTGATACGTTGGTCCATCAATATTCGAGCAAGTAGGACTTTCATAATTAAACATGAATATCCATGACTCAACATCATTTAACTCTGAAGAAGATAAATTGCCATCAAGATTTACATCTCCACAATGATATGCTGTAAGATAATATGGAGTGTAATTTTCTGATTTATTATTAATTAAGGCACCTGAGCAAATTCTCTGACCACTATCTGTAATTATCATTGTAACTGAATGCTTTTCATCCTGCCAACTATTGGCTTGCGAGCAATTAACATTTAAATTACAAGATGATGAATCACCAAATTTGCCCTTCATATTTTCATTACTAAAAACAGACTTATATCCATGTACAACAGAAGATATGTTAAGTATTCCTTGTCCTCTCATTTTATTAGGCTCAAAATATTCAAGTGTAACTGCACTCCCAGTAATCGGTTGAATAGAAAATTTACCATATGGTTTATTATTTAAACTTGTGAACGCACCAATCACTTCACTTTTGTCATCATTATAGACAAAAAGAGTTGCGCTATCGGGTATAAAGAATTCTCTAAAAATAAGACCAATTGTACTAGCGTTCGGTGATTCTATTCTTAACCTCCATACTCTTCCATCTACTAATTCTGACCATAAACCGGAATTATCTAAACCATAATCTACTTCACGGCCGTATCCAAAGCGTGGTGGTCTTACTCTATCAGATGATTTGTCCAATTCGTCTTCATCAATCAAAGCCTGGACATCGATATTCGATAATAGCTTGGTTTGAATATCTAATTGTAATGACGTTTGTTGACTTTTAGGAGTACCCTCCGTTCGTATTTGTGCTACTAATTTTATACTTGTCAACGATATAAGTATAACTGATAGATAAAAAAACATAAATATATTCTTGTTCCCCTTCATCTTATTGCCCCACTCTCTGACTTAAATTAATAGTCTTTGTATTATTATATAACAATATCAGTATGTCATTGTTTATTTCATATGCGATATCACCGTTTACTGCACCTACAAATTCTAACAGCCTTGAACCTTCTGGTTCGTTGATTTCTGTCATATACATTATTTTAATAAATATGCTATCACTAGAATTTGAATAAATTCCTTTAAAAGAATTATACGCTAGAGGTCCATTTTCTTTTTGATAACTACCTCCTGAAAAGGTACTGTCTTCATGAAATTCGATAAAAATCCCCACTGAGCCTAGATCTGTACTCCTACTGTCTACAATTCCAAAAGAAGTTACATCCCAAGTTTGATCAATTAAAGTAGGTGTTGTGCTTTTTTCATTCACATCGGTAGGTATAGATCTGCTTTGACAGGCGAAAAAAACTACTACACTCAACACTATCGGATAACATAGATGTTTCATATTACTCTCCAGTTATTTTACATTTATATACAAATGTATTTACTAAAAAAAATACTTTTAGTCAACCATTATTTATCCCTATATCTCTAACAATTAAATTCAAATGCTCTAATAAAAAAGACGCTCAAATTAGCGCCTCTGGTTTAAAAACTATTTGAGTTTATATCGCCAAACGCTAGTTCAAGATCTGATTAGTCAGCACTAGTTTAAGTGTCCGCTTGGACTAAAAGCACCAGCGGGTATTGGCGCTAGTTTTGGGCATACACAAACCTTGGAGGCATTGGGACACCAGCGGATGCTGGCGCTAGTTTTGGAGGAAAAGCTTAAATGACGCTCACAATATCCTTTAAAAGGTATTTTCCGCTAGGTGTCTTTTTCTCTCTCCAACAATCTCTTTAACAAGAGTGCTCAATGCAACTTTAAGAACTAATTGAGCTGGGACCTTAATACTTTACACAAGCCTTGACCTTCCAACCGCACAAGCGGACGCTTGCGCTAGAATGTGCAAGCACTAGTTTTGCATAAATTAATCTTGTCGTTAAACCGAACGATCAACATCGAATTCTTCTAGAATTTCTTTCACTCGATTTACGAATGCCCCGCCATGTGCTCCATCTATTATTCGGTGATCGTAACTCATGCTTAAGAACATCATGTGTCGGATCGCTATTACATCGCCTTGCGGAGTTTCCATCACAACCGGACGTTTAACAATGGCACCGGTTCCAAGAATGGCCACCTGCGGCTGGCTGATGATCGGTGTTCCCATCAAGTTTCCAACACTTCCGTAATTGGTTAGGGTGATGGTTCCACCCACTAAATCGTCCGGGCTGAGTTTTTTGCTTCGAGCTTTAGCTGCAACCTCGTTCACCGATTCGGCAAGACCTACCAGATTTTTCTGCTGTGCTTTTTTCATCACCGGTACGATCAATCCGCCTTCACCGCCGCTACCCAGAGCCACTGCAATTCCGAAATTGATGTCTTTTTTGATGTGAATTTCATCGCCAACCACCGAGCTGTTCATCATCGGGAATTCCAGCATCGCTTTGATTATGGCTTCCACAAATAATGGCGTGAAGGTTAATTTTACACCCGTTTTCTTCTGGAAAGCTACTTTATTGGCATTTCTCCAGTTCACCATGTTGGTCACATCCACTTCAGCAAAAGTAGTAACGTGCGCTGAGGTCTGCTTCGACTCCACCATATGCTTGGCAATCATCTTGCGCATACGATCCATTTTCACAATCTCAACATCACCGGTAATTTGCTTCGAAACATCCAACTGTCCGGCAGAAATCGCTTCTTTATCTTTCGGAGAATCTGATTTTGGCTGAGGCTTCGTCATCGTTGATGTTGCGGCAGTTGACTGCGCTTTAACCGATCCACGGTTCTCCACATAGTTCAAAATATCTTTCTTAGAAACACGTCCACCTTGTCCGGTGCCTTCAATGCTTTCCAATTCCTGCACCGAGATTCCTTCTTCCTTCGCAATCGAACGAACCAATGGCGAGAAAAACTTGCCATCCGAACTAGTGCGGGGAATTCCATCTTCGCCATTAGGTGATGCACCGCTAGCCAATAACTGTTCCGGCGTCATTTGGGCAATATCGTCTTTGGTCATTCCCTTGCCGGAATCTGCTTTCTTCTCTTCTTTCTTCGGCGCGCTCTTTTTTGCGGATGATTTCGCTTTACCGCTTCCTGATCCTGTAGAAATAACGGCGATCACTTGCCCAACTTCGATGGTTTCATCCGCTTGAGCCATGATTTCAACCAGTGTTCCTTTGGCCGGAGACGGCACTTCGCTATCCACTTTATCCGTAGAAATCTCGAGCAGAGTCTCGTCTTCTTCTACCGAGTCGCCCACTTCTTTGCTCCATTCAATTACCGTAGCTTCCACTACCGACTCGCCCATTTGTGGCATCACAACTTCGATGCGCTCTCCGTCATCATCGCCTGAGTCATCCGCTTCCTCGCCAGATTCTTCTTCTACTTCTTCACTTTCCGATTCCTGAGTTTCTTCTTCGGCTTCAGGCTCTTCTTCTTTTTCTTCAGATGCAGATTCATTGCTACCTGCATCGCCCGCGGCATCGGCATCCGTTTCGATAATGGCAATTGGCTTGCCCACTTCGATGGTATCGCCTTCTTCCACCAGTATTTCAACCAGCGTTCCGGCTTCGGGGGATGGCACTTCGCTATCCACTTTGTCGGTCGCAATTTCGAGCAGGGTTTCGTCAACCTCTACCGTATCGCCCACACTCTTACTCCACTCGATAACAGTTCCTTCCATTACCGACTCTCCCATCTGGGGCATTACAACTTCTACCTTTGCCATAAAATGTTTGTTTTTTAGCGCCTGAACGGCATTTTTCATTCAAATAAACAGGGGCGTAAAGTTCCGTATAATTCTGATTAGTTCAAAATCGCACTATCGAGTAAAACCAATGAAAAAGCGCTTTTCTGAAAGTTAAAAAAACAACTTTTACATCGCCCTTTGCAAACTATATTGATAGCATCAACGTTGCCTAAATCATGAAACATTCCAACATCATTTCCCTGCTATTTTTGCTCGGTCAACATGCCTTTGGCCAAGCTACTATTTCGATAGAGTCACAAGCGTATCCTGCCGGATTTATCAACAGTTTAAGAATTGATTATGCCTTAACTGATCAAATTCAGCTTTTTGCCCGAGGCGGAGTGAATGAAACCGATCGCCAGAATTGGGGTGTTAAAGATAACGAAGAAGGTAACGGTACCGGCTTTGGCGCCGGGGTAGAGATTTCAAGTTCTCACATCAAAAACCTTTCGCTTATTTTGCGATCTGATCTTTGGTTTATGGATATCGACTGGACCAATTTTGATACAGTTTGCCCAATTGCACCGCCGTGTTTTGAAAACCGTTTTGATGGAACGAGCAAGGTTACTGTGCTTCAGCCTACCCTAGGAGTTGGGTATCAAATACCACTATTTGGCTCCTTCTTTCTTAAACCCTCCGTAAATATAGGCTACGAAATCAACGTGTACACCCGTGGCGAACCGGTTGGCGAAGGCGCTATTTTATTGGGTGGAATTCAAGTTGGGTATGAGTTTTAATTTAAACTTTGCTCAAAATAAATTTATACACCCGCTTGGATAATTCCCATCAACCCAACCAATTTACTAAGGTGCAATTCTTAATAAGGGACAATTCGGACCAGGCTTACTAACGAACATTACTCAGGGAAAATTGGTGAATTGTCTTACTGTATAATATTCATATATTCAATTCGTTGACTGCTAAACATTCTTATAAATGGGGCATATGATGCGGGTACTTTCACTTCTGATTATTTTATCGTTATTCAATTCCGGCTGCGATCTGATCAACATTTTGAATAATGATTCGGAGACCACTTTACTTTTAAGCGCTAGTTATTCTGATGATGAACCGTATCAACTCTATATCTATGATGTTGAAAGTGGGGCATTCGATAAGCTCACAAACGAAAAGTATGGTGTACGTTATTTTGATTGGAGTAAGGAGGCCAATCGTATTATATATCTAACTGTCGACAGCGAAAATAAGAAGCAATATCTAAAAACGATAAATATTGATGGCAGCTATCCAAAAACTATACATACTGATTGGGCAAATCATAAAAGGATTAGTAGTATACAATGGAGTCCAAACGGTATGGAAATTGTATTTACTTTAGGATCTATAGGAACAACCTTTCCATTTGGCGACATCTATACACTTAATATAGAAGAAGAAAAAACTTCTCAAATTACTGAAGATATTAACACTGAATCTTTTCCTTTTTGGGATATTGATGGTTCAAAAATCTACTATACATCCAATAATGAATCGGGGCTTAATTTATATTCCGTAACTATTGATGGATCAAATCGCACTCAACTAACCCAATTCAACAACTCCGGGTACTTCAGATGGTTTAGCAAGAATAAAAACCTAATGTTGCATGGACGTTTAGATACTTTAACTCAATCAAAAAGGCAATGGAATTCCTATCTATATGATGTAAAAACCGGAGAAAGCAACCTCCTTGATTTAACACCCATATCAGTCGAAAACAATTTTCGATTTAGTGTAATTACACCAATAAAAGATAAATCGGGAGTGATTGTTACCAAAAATCATCAATGGAATGACGACCATGGTACAACACTTTACCTTTGGAATACAGAAACCAACGCACTCGATAAATTATTAAATGCGTCTAGTATCGGTCATATACAGGCCATCGATATTGATTAGATACTTCCAAATCCTAACCATGAAAAAGTTACTCTTACCTATAGTTATCTATTGTCTATCGGGAGCAACCCAAGCTCAAACCAGTATATCATATGAAACCCAACCATTTCTTACAGGTTTGACTCATGGCCTTCGTTTAGATTACTCTATGAATGAAGATTTAAACCTATTTATTCGAGGGGGCGTTAATTATACAAATCGTTGGGATTGGGGAAAAAAGGATGAAGAGATTGGCTCAGGTTCAGGACTTGGCCTCGGTTACGAACTTAAAAACAATAGAGTTGAAAATTTAACACTCATCGTTAGGGCAGACTTTTGGTTCATGGAAATTGAATGGACACAGTATATCACAAGTGAAGAGATTGATAGAATCTGCCGTAATATTCCACCGGGATTATGTGATCCGGCATTTAGCCGTTCAGGTATTACAAAAACGAATGTTTTTCAACCAACAATTGGCATTGCCTATAAACTTCCAATAGTTGGTGCTTTCTTTGTTAACACCTCCATCAATTTGGGTCGTGAGTTCAACTTTAATACCCGCGGCGAACAAGTTCATCAAGGCGCCATTTTACTGGGTGGAATTCAAGTTGGGTATGAGTTTTAATTTAAACCTTGCTCAAAATAAATTTCTTCACCCGCTTGGATAATTCCCATTAGCCTAACGAATTATCTTTAAAATAGAACAATTCGGTGGGTACTGAACATTCTTTACATTGGTGACAATTCATGAATTATCACTACGGGAGCCACCCCAAAACTTTGTCCCTTTGTAACTCTGCAACTCTGTAACTCTGTAACTCTGCAACTCTTCAACTTCTTCCTTACTTCATACTGGCCATATAATACAACTGCATGATGCGTAGCTCGTCGTAGCCGATCTGCTTCTTACACTCATCATACACAAAGCGCAGCATTTCGTGTCCGCGTTTTTTGAAGGCTTTGAGCACTTGATCACGCTGTCGATCAGACAGGTTCGACGCTTGAAGCAGACCTTCCAGGCGTAGATCATTACCCTCATCCAAAAACTTCTTTAAATGACCTAAAATCGTGACTTCTTTAACCCCGTGTTCTTCGGCTAACAGCTTGATCGACTTCCCTTCGTTAAAGCCATTCCCAACTTGCTCGAATTTTTCACCGGTTTTAACCTCTCGCACTTTTTTGATCAGCGTTTTCTGCCGCTCAATAATGTCGTGGTTTTTCGAATAGGTTTTAATTACCCCGATAAAAGAATCCCCAAACTTGGCTTTTTTCACTGATCCGACGCCGTAAATAGCATCCAACGAATCTTTACTTTGCGGATAATAATACGCCATTTCGATGAGGGTGGTATCCGGGAAAATTGCGTATGGAGGAACATCATCGGCATCCGCCAATTCTTTACGTTTGGCACGTAATAGCTCGAACAATTCCACATTGTATTGATTCTCGATCTCGCTGGATGTCCGTACCACATCATCTTCAGCAGTTTGCACATCGGTTCGATCCAGAATACCGTACACGTTTTCTTTGCCGCTCAAAACAGCCATGGCTTTATCTTCCACTTCCAACACACCAAAAGTGCCTCTTTTCAAGAAACGTTGCCGCATCAACAACCGATAAAGCTGTTCCCATTGCTTTTTCGACCACTCCAAACCCTGACCATAATGCTCAACTTTGTCAAGCTCGTTTTCGAGTACTTTTTGGTTTTTCGATCCGCGCAGTACATCAATAACCTGACCAGCTCCATATTCTTCTTCAAGTTCTAACACACAATTCAAGAACTTCTGCGCTTGAAGGGTCAAATCTTCTACATCTTCTTCCACCGAAAGATCGTTGTCGCACATTTCACACGGATCTTTGACATAACTTTCCCCAAAGTAATCGAGCAGCGGTTTTCGTCGGCAGCCGGTGAATTCAAGGAATTTCAACAACTTTTCGAGATGACGCTCCGCCACCGTTTTCTCAGTTCCTTGCTTCTGATTGATGAAATATTTGATTTTTTGCGTATCTGCGTAGCTAAATAATAACACACAATCAGCACGCAAACCATCACGACCGGCCCGACCAATTTGCTGATAATACGACTCGATGTTCTGCGGCATATCGTAATGCACTACATAACGAACATTCGGTTTGTTGATCCCCATCCCGAAAGCCACCGTTGCCACAATAATGCGTGCATCATCGCGGATAAATGCTCGTTGATTAATCGCCCGCTCCCGCGACATCAGCCCGGCGTGATAAGGCTTGGCATCGTAGCCTTCTTCAACTAATAATTCGGTGAGTTCATCTACCTGCCGTCGCGAAAAACAGTAAATAATCCCCGATTGTTTTTTCCGGGTATACAAGAAATCCAGAATCTGATTTTCGGGATCTTTTTTATCTACAATTTTTAAAAATAGGTTGGGCCTGTCGAAGCTCGACACAAACGATTCCGACTCATCAAACTCCAGCGTTCGTTTGATATCTCGCTGAACACGTGGGGTTGCCGTTGCGGTAAGTGCTACACAAACTGCGCCGGGAAAACTCTTTCTAACCGTTGCTAACTGGCGGTATTCCGGTCGAAAATCGTGCCCCCATTCCGAAATACAGTGCGCCTCATCTATCGTAAAACAATCAACTTTGATGTTTTTTAGAATCTCTTTGGTGCGATCCATCATCAATGTTTCAGGTGCCACGTATAACAGCTTCACTTCGCCGTTCAGGATTTTCTTTACGTTGTACTCATAGGCTTCAGGTCGAAGTGAGGAGTTCAAATACACCGATGGAATATCATACTCCCGAAGTTGTTCTACCTGATCTTTCATCAACGAAATAAGCGGCGAAATCACAATGGTCATCCCCTCGAACATCATCGCCGGAATTTGATAACACAACGACTTACCGCCACCGGTGGGCATAATCACCAAAGCATCTTTTTTATTTAGTACTTGGGTAATGGCCGCCTCTTGTTGCAGGCGAAATTCGTCGTACCCAAAGGTATTCTTCAGGATGCTTTTAGCTTGTTCGATCATGGAGTGTGTGAGTCTCTGAAATTATTCTTCTCTCTTTTGAGCAGAATAGCGTATTTGTGATTCTAATTTTGATGGAAATACCAGATCAAATATACTGAGAATTATCGGCTAAGAATACCACCGAATCGAACTCTGTGCATCTTTCAATACTCTAGCTATGAAAACATCAGCAAAAGCCCTCTCCCTTTTTATCATTTTTGGATCTCTTCTTGCCGGATTGTCCGGATGCACACTTAAACTGGCCGAGGATTACGACGCGCAGACTTCGGGCTCTATTATTAAAGTGGCTAAAACCACCGATGCCTTTTTGTTAAATATGCTGGTAAGCAGCTCAGCAACGGATGGCACTCGCACCTTCGAGAATTATGCCGGTGGATATGCCGCTGTTGAAAATGAACTCATCAGCTTAGGACTACAAAACCAGGTTCGTCCACTGCATGATTACACTTTTCAAATCACAGAAATAACTCTGGAATTATGGCTTGATTTCGCCGGTAAGCACAAACAAAACGATACCATGAGCGATTTGCTGATTGACGAAATGCGCGTTTCTATGCAAGATGCTTTTCGGGCTATGTTAATTGCCGATGAGGGGGCAGAGTATTTGAATCTTGATTGATTCTATTCCAGTTTAGTACATACGTATGTACTGGAAATCACACCTATACTTTAAATCAAGAAATTCAGATAAAAAGGCACTTTTTAATCAAAAGCATTTTTTACAACTCCGTTGGGATGTTTAGGCTCGATTTCAGCAATAATTCTACGCCGCCGAGCATCATAGCAAGTATAATATTTCGCAGACACTGGACTCAATTGGTGTACCGACGTAGCATGCTACGTCGGTACTGAGAATCAATTATTACCTATAACAATTACTCTGCTTCTAATCTACTTACTCAAGTACAAGCTCTTAAACTCGAACGGCTTTCTGAAATGCTCATCATTGAAATCCTTGGCAAAGTAGATGCTTTCGCCCGTTGATTTCATCTCAGGGCCAAGCTCTTTCTTCACGCCCGGGAATTTATCAAAAGGAAATACCGGCTCCTTGATGGCCCAGCACGTCAATTTCGATTTGGTATCGAATTCTTTCAACTTTGCACCCAACATCACTTTTACACCTATTCCGGCTTCCGGAACCTGATTCGCTTTTGCTAAGAAAGGCACGGTTCGGGTGGTACGTGGATTGGCTTCAATCACGAACACTTTTTCATCTTTCACCGCATACTGCACGTTCAGGAATCCGATTACGTTCAGCGCTTTGGCTATTTTCTTTTGATAATCGCGGATGGTAGCCTGTACTTCTTCGCTGAGTGAATACGGCGGAATTACCGCCGTAGAATCACCCGAATGCACTCCGGCCGGCTCGATATGCTGCATCATCCCCGAAATATGAAGCTCATCTCCATCAAACACCGAATCCACATCCACCTCAATGGCATGCTCGAGATATTTGTCAATGAGGAAAGCGTTTTCGGGATGCGTTTTCAAAATTCGATCCACATAACGCTCCAATTCCTCGCGCTTCACCGCAATTCGCATTCCCTGTCCACCCAACACATAACTTGGACGAATTAACACCGGATACCCGATTCGATCGGCAATTTCCAATGCGCCGGATACCTCGGTGGCTGTTCCGTAAGCAGGAAACGGAATATCATTTCCGATTAAAATATCAGAAAATTCTCCACGATCTTCAGCTAGGTTGATATTCTCGAACGCCGTTCCAAAAATATTGATTCCGGCTTTCACTAAGCGTTTTCCAAGTTTTAAGGCGGTTTGTCCACCCACTTGAATGATTACGCCTTCCGGATTTTCATGCTCGATGATATCCAACACGCGCTCCCAATACACCGGCTCGAAATACAGTTTATCAGCGATATCAAAATCGGTAGAAACTGTCTCGGGATTACAGTTGATCATGATCGCTTCGTAGCCCATTTCTTTAGTGGCCAGTACCGCATGCACACACGAGTAATCAAACTCTATGCCCTGCCCAATTCGGTTAGGACCTGATCCCAGAATAATCACTTTTTTGCGATCGGTTACGATGCTTTCGTTCTCGCCTTCATAGCTGGAATAGTAGTACGGAGTTTGCGCCGGGAACTCTGCCGCACAAGTATCCACTACTTTGAACGCCGGTTTTAAACCAAGTTCTAAGCGTCGAGCACGAACGTCGTCATCGGTAACTTTTTCTCCACCTTTGCTGGTGAGCCAGGCAATTTGTGAATCCGAGAATCCCGCTTGTTTCAGCTCGAAAAACTCTTCTTTGGTGATTTCTTCCAGTGCCTGACCTTCGGTTCGATTTTCAAGCGAAACCATGTACCTGATTTGCTGCAAAAACCATGGATCAATTTTGGTGATATCGGCAATTTCCTCTACCGATGCCCCTAATTTGAAGGCGTTTCGTACTTGAAGTGAGCGGTCCCAATAGGGCTTCATCAAGCGTTGGCTTACTTCTTTTCGATTGATTTCTTCGAAGCCATCGGCGCCTAATCCTGAGCGACCGATTTCCATACTTTGCCACGCTTTGTTCAGGGCTTCGGGGAAGTTTCGCCCAATGCTCATCACTTCGCCCACTGCTTTCATTTGAGTGGATAGCTCTTCATCCGCGCCGGGGAATTTATCGAAGTTGAATCGAGGTACTTTGCATACTACATAATCGATACTCGGCTCGAAACAGGCCGATGTGGTTCCTGTGATCTGATTTTTAAGCTCATCCAAGGTATAACCAACCGCTAATTTGGTGGCCACTTTCGCAATCGGATAACCCGTTGCTTTAGATGCCAGCGCGGAAGAGCGACTCACTCTCGGGTTGATCTCAATCGCCACAAAACGATCGCTGCCCGGTTCAACAGCAAACTGCACGTTACAACCACCGGCAAAGGTCCCAATCGAGCGCATCATCTTAATGGCTGCATCCCGCAAAATCTGATATTGTTTATCGGTGAGCGTTTGGGTTGGCGCAACCGTCACCGAATCGCCGGTGTGGACGCCCATCGGATCCATATTTTCGATTCCGCAAATAATCACCACATTGTCGTTGGCATCACGAAGCAGTTCCAACTCGTACTCTTTCCACCCAAAAATGGATTCTTCGATCAACACCGAGTGCACCGGACTCATTTCCAGTCCACGAAGCACCATCTTATCGAAATCTTCCTCTTCCCAAACAATTCCGCCGCCGGCACCACCCATGGTAAACGACGGACGAATTACGATCGGAAGCCCACCTAACTCTTCCTTGATTTCTTTAGCGTCGAGCAGGGATTCTGCCTGTCTACTTCTACATTGCTCGATTCCGATTTCTTCCATGCGATCGCGGAATAACTGTCGATCTTCGGTCAATTCTACGGCAGCAATGTCTACCCCAATTATCTTGATGCCCTTTTTGTCCCAATAACCTTGCTTTTCCAAATCGCGACACAGATTCAGCCCGGTCTGACCGCCCATAGTTGGGAGTACCGCATCCGGGTTTTCTTTTTCTACGATCTCGCGGATCGAGTCGGTAGTCATCGGCAGCATGTAAATGGCATCCGCCATAATCGGATCCGTCATAATCGTGGCCGGATTCGAGTTGATAAGTACGATTTCGTAGCCTTCTTCTTTCAAAGAGCGGCACGATTGCGAGCCGGAATAATCAAACTCGCAAGCTTGACCGATTACGATTGGTCCTGATCCGATAATTAAAATTTTGTGAATGTCGTCGCGTCTAGGCATGGGTGGTTTTCGATGTTGTTTACGATGTACTGTAGTACATCACTTGGTGAATTTGTTGAGAAAAAGTCCCCTCTTGAGAGGGGATTTAGGGGTGTGTCGGGAACACCCCACCCCACGCCTTTTGGCGCGGGACTCCCCTCAAGGGGAGACAGGCTCGAGGCCTCAAATCATTCATTATCTTATTCTAAAACTCATGCTTCTACTCCTTTTTGCTCGTTCATCATATTCACAAACTGATCGAACAAATAGGCGGAGTCATGTGGTCCGGGTGAAGCTTCGGGATGGTATTGCACCGAAAATCCGGGGAAATTTTTAAATCTGAGCCCTTCCACGGTGTCGTCGTTTAGGTTGATGTGCGTGATTGAGGCAACATCCTCGGTTACGCTTTCTTCGATCACACCAAAGCCATGATTTTGCGTGGAGATTTCCACTAAACCGGTTTCCAGGTTTTTCACGGGATGATTGGCTCCACGGTGACCTACAAACATCTTCCCAACTTTGATGCCTTCGCTCATGGCCATCAACTGGTGACCAAGGCAAATCCCGAACAACGGCTTTCCGCTGGATTTGGCGTACTCCACAACTTCAAGGGCATATTCTCCGGTTGGGTTTGGATCTCCGGGTCCGTTTGAGAAAAAGAAACCGTCGGCATCCCAAGCTTTAATCTCTTCGAGGGAAGTTTGTGCGGGAAACACCCGAAGTGTACATCCACGAGCAACCAAACTGTTAATGATATTCTGCTTAATTCCGTAATCGAAAGCGGCTACTTTGAATTGCGATTCACTTTCGGGCTGGAAAGTTTGAGCTTCATCGCGTGTTACTTTTGATGCCAACTCCAGACCTTTCATGTCTTCCCAGTCTTTCGCCATCTGAACCAATTTTTCTTCATCCAGTTCGGTGGATGAAATCACGGCGTTCATCACTCCTTTTTCACGAATGTGGCGAACCAATGCGCGCGTATCCACTCCGGAAATTCCTACGATTTCATTCTCGTCGAGATATTCGTGCAAGCTTCCATCCGCCATTGGGTTGCTGTACTCCCATGAAAATGCTCGGACGATTATTCCAGCCACCATCACTTTTCGATGCTCGTCGTCGCGAGCCATGGTACCGTAATTTCCGATATGGGGATAAGTCATCATCATAAGTTGACCGTAGTAACTGGGATCAGTGAAGATTTCCTGGTAACCGGTCATACTGGTGTTGAAGCACAATTCGCCGCCGGTGATACCTTCGTGGCCAACTGCCCAGCCGTGCGCGACCGTGCCGTCACTCAGTGCGAGGATTGCTTTTTTTCTAGGTTGAAGAGACATGCCTATTGGTTTGGATTGGGAATTTGAGGATCAAAAAAAATCCGACTACGAAACAACGCGTCGGATTCTAAAAATATGTGGTAAACCAAAAATGCCATTAGCACCCTGCCGATTTGAGTTTAGGGTTTGCCAATGGATCAAAGCTATGTAGTGCTAACAAATGTATTTTCAAGTGAGCTTTGTTGAGGTTTGCCAAAGATACAAAGGGGCGAGCAGTGATTCAATTTGAATCGTGAGTGTTTTTCGAATTTTGATTACTTGATTTGGGAATAGCTAGCAATAGGATTTGTATTCCGACAGAAGCACAAATTAGTCATTCCCGCGAAGGCGGGAATCTAGAGAGCCTTGAAGACACAAGTTTGATTGATTATTCTCCAAATGAGTTGATGGGACAGCGAAAATTGATAAAGCTTCTTATCCATTTATTTAATATCAGATCCCTGCCAAACCTACGCCAAGAGGCTTCTGTTCGCATGCTCCGCAGGGATGACTAAACCTAGTTATCGAAAACACATTCATACACCATTGGTTTTACGGCGCGAATGCAGTCCCTTCTAGATTATGACTGTGATTGCGCCTTACTAATCGTAATTCAAGAGCTTTAGCCTGTATAGACTTCAGTTCGACCTCTAGTATTGACTTAAAGCTCAGATTCTTGCCGGCTTGTTTAAAACCCTATCAAACTTACATTTAGGCTCACATACGATTCGTCAATTTCAAATAATCGACCAATATCGATTCCGCCTAAAATCCCAAATTTTGATTCTGGCTTGAATCTTAAAAATAGGTTTGAACTCAGACCAACACTTCGAATCCCTACTTTTCCATCCGGTGTGGGGTCGAATTCTAGACAGGGAAAAGTACCACAATCGGCTCTTTTGTAGTAATTTTTGGTGTCGTACGCCCAAAATCCACCAAATGAAATCCCAATATTATTCTTATTCATCAGCCGCTGTTGAATTATCAGTTTGCGTGATCGATTCGCTGAGATTGATGCCGTCGCAAAAATTTCATCAAAAATCTTTACCGTGCCGTCCATCCCAAATCCGTGTACCATCGATAGCCCCCAACCCCATTGGTCCCTATTGCTAACTAAAATAGTTGCATTTATAGGTATCGGGAATTCACTTTCGGTATCGTAATTTTCGTTCTGTTTTTGGATGAAATGACTTTCTTCAACTCCATGCTTTTTAGCCGTTATTGCAAATCCTGCGTCATATTCTTCATCAACAACACTAGGCTCAGTAGTGTTGAACATAACAGATTGGCTCAAAGGCACATGAGTTGCGCAAGCTTGTAACAATAATATAAATGGAATAACCCAGATCACTTTCTTCATAAGACCCTCTCATTTTCTTATGAATCTAGCATGTTTTGGTAAAAATGCAATGCTTAGCTCTATGCTAAATAATCAATTAACATCATGCATGCTTAAAAAAATCATACTCAAGCTGCATTTTTCTGATTTGCTAAACTTCCCGTCATCGTTGCTAATCCACTTACCGCGCCACCAAGTACAGCAGTAATTAACACAACTATTAGTGGCGAGCCTACACCGAGCATTTCGGCAATTCGAGTGGAAAGAATGCCATCGTTAGCAATGTGAATGTACAGTGCCTGGCCGCCCCAAAGTAGAAACAAAGCCACAAATCCCCATACAAACGATATCGCTGCTTTCTCTTTGAATAGATATCCGAAAATCAGACCGGGGATCGCAATGCACCACCAAGGAAGGAAGAGGTTAAGTAAGAATGCAACGGCTAAAATTAATAATACTAATATCATGACAATGTAAATTTTAAATGCTCAATGCTAAGAGTTAAATGAATTCATTTATAATTCAACACTTAACATTTAACTCTAATTAGTTGCTTTGCAACGTCAGTTCAAACAATGCTTTTTCCGGTTTTTCGCGGTAGAAATTTAGCTCAAAATGATTTCCAAGACGCCAGTTTTCTACAAAAGCATCGTAATTTGGTGATCCTGGATTGCCGGAAATCCCGCCCGGATACACGCCCCAGCCTTTTACCTCGGGGCCAAGTTCTACTACCATTCGCCATGAAGGTCCGTAGCCAAATCGGGTGGCATTAATCGCTTCTGCCGAACCTCCGGTGTAAACATCCATGGCACCAAAACCGGGAATTTGTCCCACATGCTCAATGTCGTTGTTCATCACAAATCCCCAATTCCAACCTTCACCAATCTTTCCGTAATAGGTGTCCAGCAAATCGTAGGCATGTTTGTACGCAGCTGTAGCCAAATCTTGTATGGTTTCCTTTTCATCGGTTTCGATGTTATCAATTAAGAAGAAATCCGCATCTGATTTTATTACCTCTATAAATCGATCACGATGAGGGTACCGAAGCGAACCATCCACCTGTGCGTATTCATCTCTAAAAACCGAGCGGTAAAACTCTCTAAACCAGTAGTAGAAAAAGCCCGGTTGTTGTAAATCGGCATCCATTTCAAAATTCCAGCTCGCCATTTGCGACAAAAACTCGATTTCTTTAAAATTCAAACTGTCGCGAATTACCCAGTCAATCATTTCAGGCACAATGCTTTCTGCATGCAAACTATAATCATCCATCTGCATGTTCATCATATCTTGAGGAGTGATTTCCTTCATCTCTTTCAACAGATCGTTAATGCGTTTACCCCTTTCATAGGGTGCGTTTTCATCGGTCAAATAGTATGGATACGATTCCCCCGCCGATTCTTGATTTGCGGAACTCACGAAACCACGCGGCGGATTTTTTACATGCGGATTATGTTGATGCGGAATCCAGCCTTGCCAATCAAAAGCCGGGTCGCTGCCATCACTTACTTCCTGTCCTTGAAAATCCCATTTATTAGGGAATTTCCCATTCACCCACATGGCAATATCACCCTCTGTTGATGCGAACACGAAATTTTGCGCCGGACCAACATACGCCTCGAGCGCTGCTACATAATCATCGTAGTTGGATGCTTTATTCAATCCAATAAATGTCTTTAAACTGTTTCCCGGTTCATGCCCAACCCATCGCATGGCATGATAAATTGGCTCGCGGGTTGTGTCATCAGGATTGGCAACCATCACAGGTCCGTGATGTGTAAAAACCAATGTGTCGATGATGGTTTCTCCGCCTTTTACTTTTATTTCTTCGATTCTTTTAGTGGTAGAATTCCACTTCCCATCGTTCCAGTATTCGTTTTTTGATGCATCCTTAAACTCAATTTCATACCAATCCAGAACATCAGATCCGGTATTAGTTACAGAGAATGCCACTTTTTCGTTAAAACCGATCAAAATTCCAGGAATCCCCTGAAAACCTACCCCATATGTATTATAGCCCGGAGCGTGTAATTGCATTTCCATCCAAATGGAAGGCATCGACAAACTAAGGTGTGGATCGCCCGCTAAAATGGGATATCCACTTGCTGTTTTTGAACCATCCACCGCCCAATTGTTTGAGCCTACGCCGGCGTCCGGCTCCCAAAACTGAATACGTTCGGCGGTTTTGGGGATGAAATCACTTTCAGGCACTTCGGGCTGAATCGATTCAAAATCCCACGTTCTGTCCTCCGGAATGATCGGATCCACAGAAGCAGGTCGTGTTTTAAAAAACTTATTGATGTATTCCTCACCTAAAAAGGCTTTAGTACGTGATGTTCGATCGTCGCTACTACCACCGGCTAAGGTGCGCAACATGTTCATATGAAGTAATGAGGTTTTTAAAGGTGTCCATGCCTCCGGAGCGGCATCTAACACTTTGTATTCTACCGGGTACTCATCCGGCGATAAACTTTCGATGTATGCATTTACTCCATCAGCATATGCTTTTACTATTCTTGAACTTGATGAGTCTTGCATCACCTTTTCCAGCTTTTTTTCAGCGGCCCAAGGCATGCCCCATCTACGAGTGGTTAAATCGCGATTTTGCACTCCCGAATTTTCCCCAATCAATTCTGATAAACGCCCGGCAGCATCATACGTCTGGATTTCCATCTGAAACAGCCGCTGTTGCGCAGTGATGTAACCCTGTGCCATAAATAAATCATGGTCATTTTGGGCAAAGATGTGCGGAACACGTCGTTCATCGAACACAACCGAAACCTCATCTAACAAGCCATCAATTTCCAAAATCTCGTTTTCCGGAACCGAAGTTTCTGCATTGGCCCAAAAGCCGGCATCCGGATCGAAGAACTTCCCAAGTGGTGGAATCGAACCGAATTTGGTGTTGAGAACGAGAAGGCAAGCTACTAATAAAATAGCGGATAGGAATGGGCTACTAAATCGCATCAAATTTCTAATGCTGAGGGTTAAGTGTTAAATGTTAAGTGAGAAATGCATTCAACATTTAACACTTAACATTTAAATTTCAAAATTACCAGAGCAGCATCTTCATACAGAACACACTACCGCCGCTTTTCAGGAATTCTTCGGTGTTAAACTCATGAACGATAAAACCTAATTCTTCAAGTTTAGCATTTACCTCGACACACCCTTTTTGGATGAGCACGTTTTTGCCATCCGGACATGTTGCGTTACAAGCAAAAAGCTCTTCCGCTTCGAAAGTATTCGCCTCAATAACGGTTGAAAATATCTTCCGAATTTTTGCCAATCCATCTTCGGTAAAAGCTTTCGGATAAATCAACACCGTTTCCTCATTTAGAATACACAGACACGTATCGAGGTGGTAGAACTTCTCATCGATTAGCTCAAGAGCAATTACTGGAGTGTCGAGTGTTTCTGCGATATGATCATACACATCCTTTGAAGATCGATAACCGTATCCGCCCCAAATCAAGCGCTTTTTGTAATGCCAAATAGCATCGCCCATTCCTTCGAAATCGGTGAATTGCGACTCATCCAAATGGATTACTTTATACGAACTTTCTTCGTACACTTTTTCGATGTGCGGAACCTCTCCTTTTCGTTCAGGAGAATGCATCACGCTCATAATCACTTCTTTGGTACCATCCGCTTTTATATTCGGCAAGCTTTGATTCGCACAAAACACCATATCGGGATATTCTTCTTGTGGCCCAACTTCGTGCACATACAATCCTAGATTATTGTAGGCATCTCTCAGCCTATTCCATTCTGTTTCCGCTTCTTCTTTGTTGATGTCGCCAATATTGCCTTCCATATGCGGATTGATCACATATTTCACATCAAAATATTTAGGATGTACCACCATTACTTTGCCCGGTGCCGGCATATCTTCAAGATCCGCGAGGGTAAAATCCAGCTGATCTGATTGCGTGATTACTCTGCTCATTCAGTTTAATTAATAGTGCGTGTTGATAAAAATTTTCGATCCGATTTCGGAACAAGAAGAGAGTGGAGTGATAGGATTGTAAGAATACGAATAAATACGTGTGATTTTCCATCTCTAAATTCAATGGCAGTCACTTTCTCCCTATATTTGACCTCGCTCTAACTTTGTAAAAATTAAGGATGACTCAAAAAAACCTGATAATTGCCTTTGGTGGCGTTTCCCCTGAACATGAAGTTTCGGTGTTAACGGCTATGCAGGTATTTGCCGCGTTAGAAGAAACTACCTACCAACTTATTCCCCTTTATATCACCAAATCAGGCCATTGGCTGGGCGGTGATGCATTAAAAGATCTTAGCAATTACAAAGACCTAAACAAACTTGAAGCTGAGTGCATTCCTGTATCGTTTTCGAAGAATGAGATGGGAATTACTCAACTCACCGAACAGGGCAAAATCGGACTTTTTAAAAAACCCATCAGCATTCCGGTGTACGCTGTTGTGTGTGCCTTTCATGGAAGTGAAGGCGAAAACGGAGCTTTTCAAGGGATTTGTGAGCAATACAACATCCCATATACCGGAAGTGGCGTACTCGCATCGTCGGTGGGGATGGATAAAATAAAGGCCAAGCAGTTGTGCGAAGCCAATCACATTCCGGTTACTTCCAGCCTCGATTTTTATGAAAGCGACTGGGACGAACATCAGGATACCATCATTCAGGAAGCCGAATTACTTGGATTTCCATTGGTTGTTAAGCCATCGTCGTTGGGAAGCAGCATTGGTGTTAAGAAAGTTGATTCTACTGCTGAATTAATCGATGCCGTTGAAATTGCTTTCCGTTATGACGCTCATTTATTGGTTGAAGTAGCCATCAACCCGCTCATGGAAATTAACTGTTCCGTACTTGGAACCTCAGAAAACTGCCGCGCAAGCGTTTGTGAACAGCCACTCGGCAGTACCGCAACGCTCTCTTTTGAAGATAAATACCAAAGTGGTGGTGGCGCTGAAAAAGGCATGGCATCCGCTGATCGGGTGATTCCCGCTGATATTTCGCATGAGCTAACCGACACTATCCGTAGTATGGCGGTTCATACCTTCAAAACGTTTGATGCTTCCGGCGTTGCTCGTCTCGATTTTTTGGTTAATGCCGATACCGAGGAAGTCTATTTTAATGAGATTAACACCATCCCCGGTTCTTTTTCTTTTTATTTATGGGAGAAATCTGATTTGAGCTTCGCTGATCTTGTTAAAGAGCTCATCGAAATTGCCTTGCAAAAACATCAGGCAAAAAACGGCCGAATTCGAAGCTACGAAACCAACTTATTGAGCGAAAAAGCTGCAAAAGGCATCAAAGGGCTCAAAGGCACTAAATAAAATGAAAGCCACTACCTTAAATATCGGGGTGATTGCCAATCCGCAAAAATACGAAGTGAAATCGGTGTTTAAGACGGCGCTAAAGTGGGCGGAATCAAAAAAAGTAACGCTCTTTGTTTCGAAGTCGATTTATGAGCTTTTAAAGCCAAAGAAATCGGCGAATCTGATTCTCACCGAAAGTGATGAAGACACCATTCAGCAAGCCGATATTTTAGTAGTTATGGGTGGCGATGGCACCATTTTGTATACAGCTCGAATTTCAAAAAACAATCCAAAGCCCGTACTCGGGGTAAATAGTGGTCGCTTAGGGTTTATGACCAACACCCAAAACGAGGAATTGATTGAAGCGCTCGAACTGGTTCGAATGGGAAATTATAAATTAGATCGTCGTCATTTTTTGAAGGCAACCACCAGTAACGGAAGTGAGTTTTACGCCCTCAACGAGTTTTTATTCACTCGAAACGACTCTACCTCGATGATCAACATTTCAGCTGAGTACGATGGTAATCCCATTAACACTTACTGGGCTGATGGATTGTTGGTGGCTTCTCCAACAGGTTCTACGGCCTATAATTTATCTTCGGGCGGACCCATCGTGGCGCCTGGCTCGGGAGTGATTTTACTAACTCCGATCAATCCACACACGTTAACTACTCGCCCGCTTGTAGTTAGTGCCGATAAAGCGCTTACCATCAAGGTGGATCCCCAGCCAAGCAACATCCTTTTTTCGTACGATGGAGTGGTGGAAGAAATTCAAGAATTGCCCTTTTCGGTTGAGATTCGAAAGTCAAAACTAGCCTTTCCTCTTATTCAACTTCAGGATCAGAATTATTTCGATACCCTTCGCAAAAAACTGATGTGGGGGCAAGATTCGAGACGGATAAAGAATTAGAGAACATAGAATGTAGAATACAGAAGCAAGAATTCTTCTACATTCTGTATTCTACATTCTATATCTTCATAATAGTTACACAAAAGCGGAATAGCTTTAACTCGAATTTCAAATTTAACACACAAACATAGTTTCATGAAAGTAACAGTAGTAGGTGCCGGAGGTAATGTTGGGTCTACCGTAGCATTAAGCGTAGCCCGTAGAGATTTTGCAAAAGAAGTGATCGCTTTAGATTTAGAGCGAAAAGATGGCGACAAAACCTTTTATCCTTCAAAAGGACGCGCTTTAGATCAATGGCAGGTTTCTCCAATCGATTTATTTGATACCCGCGTTATTGGCACTACCGATTATGCCGATACTGCAAACTCCGACATTTGTGTGATTACAGCTGGTGTTCCACGTCGCCCGGGCATGAGCCGCGACGATCTGCTTTCGATCAATGCGAATATTGTTGAAAGCGTGACTAAAGAGCTGGTAAAATACTCTCCTGAAACCATAATTATCGTTGTATCTAATCCATTGGATGTAATGGTACAGGTTGCTAAAGATGCATCCGGACTTCCTTACGAAAAAGTGATGGGAATGGCCGGTATTTTGGATACAGCTCGTTATCGTGCATTTATCGCAGCAGAAATTGATGCTTCACCAAAAGACATTCAAGCAATGTTGATGGGTGGCCACGGCGATACAATGGTTCCACTACCTAGATTTACTACCGTTTCGGGATTACCGATCTCTCACTTCATTTCTGACGAGAGATTGGAAGAAATTGTGAACAGAGCTAAAAAAGGTGGCGGCGAGCTTGTTGGCTTGATGGGAACATCCGCTTGGTATGCACCCGGTACCGCAGCAGCACAAATGGTGGAAGCAATATTATTGGATCAAAACCGTATTTTCCCGGTGTGTGCGCATCTAGATGGTCAGTACGGGATCGATGACTTGTACATTGGTGTTCCGGTTAAACTTGGCAAAGGCGGCATCAAAGAAGTAATTGAAGTTGCGCTTACCGATGATGAGCAAGAACTTCTAAACAATTCTGCGAATCACGTTCGCGGAACATTAGATGCTTTCAAAGCGCTAATGAATAAATAAAAAGTAAACAACGAGGACTAAGGTCTTCACTACTTGCATTTTAATCCCTCGTATCTCTGATGCGGGGGATTTTTTTTATTCAAACTGAATCTTTAGTTTTAGAATCATGAAAGTATATACCTACTCTCAGGCCCGCCAAAATTTGTCCAAGATACTCGATGAGGCAAAATCAGATGGAGAAGTCATCATCAAAAGAAGAAATGGAAACACCTTTACATTAAAACCCATTTCTCAGGATTCCTCTCCTCTTGATGTATCTAGTGTTGAAACTGATTTTACTGTTGATGAACTCAATGAGATAGTTCGGGAAGGAAGAGAGCGCTACTTATAACCCATACCCACGAAATTCTACATTCACTGTATCTGGTTTTATAATAAATATAACCTTACTGTCTAATGGTGCCCCAATGGTATAGTACCCTCCACCAAATCGCTCAATTGAACTTCCTTCTCTTTTGAATTCAATCATATACCCACCGTCTTGGGAATTATTACTCATTTCAAAGAATCCAGAATACTTTTCAGATGCTTCAATTTTTCCAATGGCTAGCTTTCCTCCTTCTGGCTCGGTTGTATAGAATTTAACTTCAGTGATGGATGCTCCACTTTGATTCCGAACCTCAACTTTAATACCGGGTTTACTCTGGCAATTCAGTTGTAATAAGAACAGCGTTATAAAAACGAATTTTTCATTTAGACTTACTTTTAAAATACCGTTTACTATCTCACTAAGCATTTACTCAAATTATTCTGAGTAATTAACCTACTAGCCTAAGTGGTAGCGTTGCTTTGTACAATCATTCGGCATCTGTTCTCATTTTATCTAAATCGCCAGACCAATGGAATTTACCTCGTTGGGCTCTGATTTTTTGCTGATTGATTCGCTCAAGTAATAGTTTAAGTCCTTCAGTAACTGCTTCCTTTTTCGTCTTAAAAGATCCCTCTTTCAACACCTGATCCATCAGTTCATCTTCAATTTCAATATTCATCCGCATATAGTTATGTGTGAATTTATGATATCATAAACATTTCACGTTCAAAATTGAATAATAAAATTCCCGAAGATGAGTCTTATACAATTTATTTCAAGGTTCGATACATTCAGATATGAAAACAATCAAATGGGGAATTATTGGATGCGGCGCGGTTTGTGAAGTGAAAAGCGGACCGGGATTTCAACAAGCAGAGAACTCTGGATTGGTTGCTGTGATGCGCCGGGATGCCGAAAAAGCCAAAGATTTTGCCGAGCGGCACGGGGTTCCAAAATGGTATTCCGATGCACATGAGCTGATTAACGATCCCGAAGTGAATGCGATATATATCGCAACTCCCCCCAAATTTCATTTAGAATATGTTCGTCTTGCAGCACCATCCGGCAAACCTATCTATGTAGAAAAACCGATGGGCAGAAACTATGCAGAATGTCTGGAGATGATCGAAATTTGTGAATCGGCCGGAGTCCCGTTGTTTGTAGCCTATTATCGGCAACGACTCCCTTACTTCCTGAAAGTGAAATCCATTCTCGATTCGGGGGTAATTGGCACGCCAACAAGTTTAAGCCTGGAATTGTTTAAATCCCCCAAACCAAACGACAATAATCCTGCACAAAACTGGAGAGTTGACCCTGACGTCTCAGGCGGCGGATATTTCCACGATTTGGCATCCCATCAGTTTGATTTGCTCGAATTTCTGTTCGGCGAAATTGAATCTGCTTCGGGCTCATCAAATTCTTCTCTACTTGCTAATCCTGCTGAGGATTTTGTTTCCGCTACTTTTAAATTTTCATCCGGGTTGGTCGGTACAGGGAATTGGAACTTTGCAGTTAATCCTGATCAAGTGAAAGATGAAATGTTAATACAAGGCACCAAAGGCAGCATACGATTTGGCTTTTTTAATGGCGATATCCCAATTATCGTAGAAACCGATGCGGGTCAAGAAAAATACCAAGTTCCTTATCCTCCCCATGTTCAACAACCGTTAATCCAATCCATTGTGGATGAACTCAGAGATGAAGGCAAATGCCCGAGTTCAGGTAGAACAGCCTCCAGAGCAAATTGGGTGATGGATCAGGTTTTGGGAAGGATTTAATGCCCATTCACCATCACGATATTTTCGGCAACTAGGCCTTTATCGTTCTCGATGATATCGAACTCGAAGATATAATCGCGATTTGGCAAGTGATTCATCTCTAAGCCTTCTTCGAATTGAGAAATGTGTGCAAACACCGTTTTGAATGGGGAATCGTCATCACGAGAATCGGTTACCCACAAATGGTCGCTAAATTCAGTTAAAAATCGCATGAAGCCATACCCATCATGAGTAGAAAAATCGTAACAAATGCCACGCACTCTGGAGCCCGGCTTTCCCCAAGGATAAGGCGTATCAACAGGAAGTAAACCGGGAATTAAATATCCGGAGACATACGAATCGGCCGACTTTTTAAGCGCCATAGAAACATGCTCAAACCCAATCACTTCCACTTTACAGCCTTTGTTTTGCAGGGCATTCACCACACTTACATAACTACCATTGCTGGTAAGTAGCACAATCTTATCCAGATATTCAGAATGCACCATCATATCCACAGCCATATCCATATCAATGGTCGACTTGGTGATTTTCTCGCCGGTTTCGTGATTGTTGTAAGTAATCAACGGGTTTTCCATCACTTTATATTCAAAATCGCGAAGCATGTCACAAAAGCGCTGGGTCTTTTTACGATAATCGTGATCGTTGTGTAAGCGGTCTTCATCATAAGATAGGTACACATTTAAGCGTGATGCAGATCCACCACATCGAGTAGCGAACTTTCGAAGAACATCATACCTCAACCCATACCCACCGTTCATTGTTACGTTTACGGCATCAACATAAATCCCAATTCGTCCCATAATAAATAATAATTTCAGGTTAGGCCTGTGAGCGCTTCCCCAGAATGTCTTTAAGGCTCAGCACACTGATCAATAAAACAGACGCGATAAATAATAGTATAGAGACGGTAATGTCTGAAAAATTTTGATCAACTAAAAAGTGCTTCCCGAACAGTGCTAATGCGGTAATTGTAAGAACTGCAAATGCTTGGAGCTTCTTGTATGGAATTTCCATGGCTTTGTTCGAGTAGAAATAGATGAGCAATGCCATCGCAAAATAGCTCAACAGGGTTGCTGAAGCCGAGCCCATAATGCCAAATATTGGGATTAAAATCAGGTTGGCTATAATGGTGATTGTTGCCCCAATTAACGTGATTTGAGCCAGACGTTTGGTTTTATTTTTGATGAAAATTCCGGCCGAAAAATTTACATACCAGCCTTGAAACCAATAGGCAAATAACAAAATGGGTACGATGGAAAGTCCTGCCCAATATTCTTCTCCGATCAAAGTAGCATCGAGAAACGGAATTCGAATGGCCACGATATGATCCACAAAAAGTGCGACAAACAATACCATTACTGCTGCTGCCAAGTTGAACACCGAAAATGCTTTTGCAAATACTTGAGGAGCATCTTTTTCGTCGGATTGGCGCATAAAAAATGGTTGCCATGCCATGCGATACATCTGAACGAGCAGTAACATAAATACTGCCAATTTATAGCACGCATTGTAAATCCCCACTAAGTAATCGGCAGAAACACCGGCCCCGTAAATAGCTTCGATTACATCGGGCGACATCCCTTTAATGAAAAACCGATCAAGCATTTCGTTGATTACATGACCGATTCCCGCCGGCACAAAAGGAAGTCCAAAAACCAGCGCGGTAGTAAGATGCTCTTTATTCCAAGCGCCGGAAAACTGTTTTATCGTCACAAACCAGATTATTAACGCAGTTACAGCCGAGGCTGCAAAATTTGAAATAAACACCGCTTCGATACCATACTCCAATCCCAAAATCAGGTAGAAATTCAACCCAATGTTGATGAGTACATTTCCGGTTTTTAGGGCGGCAAAGGTCACCGCTTTTCGAACAAAGCGAAGCTCGGCAAAAGGGACAATCGAAAGCGTATCAAAGAGTAAGATACCGAGCATCAAGAGGTAAATAGTACCAGAATCTTCGATGCCCAAGAGAGGAGAAATCATGGGTTGAACCATCCACATTACCGCAACCAAAATGATGGAACTGCCGAGTAAAAACAATTGGAGGGTTTTGAAATAGCTTTTTGCTTGATCCCGATCTTTGGCATAACGTAGATACGCCGATTCCATCCCCATCGTAAAAATCACATTCAAAAACGCGATAGCCGCATACACTAAACCCACAATTCCGTAGGCTTCGGGATCAAAAACTCCCGTATACAATGGAACCAGCAAGTAATTTATAAACCGGGCAAATACACTGCTGATGCCGTAGATGAGAGTATCTGAAAAGAGTTCGCGGAGTTTACTCAAAATCGGGGGTTAATAATTCGGCTGCTTGAATTCCAAGTGCATAGCTATGCACGCCAAAGCCGGTAATAATACCGTTCATTACTTCGCCGGTGATGGATTTTTCACGATATTCCTCACGTGCATGGATATTAGAAATATGCACTTCTACTTTTGGAAAGTTGATGGGTTCCAAAGCATCACGCAAAGCTACCGATGTGTGTGTAAAGCCACCAAAATTTGCGATAATAGCTTCGGTTCCGTCTGTTATTGCCGCTTGAATTCGGTTAATGAGTTCGCCTTCTACATTGCTCTGAAAAAATTCGAAATCGTGATTAGAAAATCTGTTTTTCAATCCGTCGTTTAATTCACCCAGTGTGGTTGATCCATAAACATCCGGATTTCGGGTTCCGAGCATATTTAAATTTGGTCCATGCAGTACTAAAATTTTCATAATTCTATCGCTTTGCTGATGAGTTCTGCCACTTCTTGCATTCGCTCTTTCGAAATTTCTGTCTTACGACCTAAGCCCATGGGTTGGCCTTCGAAATGAATCGGAACCAAATGCACATGCGCATGCGGTACTTCCATCCCTTCCACAATTACGCCCGTACGGATGCAGCCCAATGCCTTATCGATACCCAAAGCCACTTTTTTTGAAAATGAAATTAATCCCGTTAAAGTATCTTCATCCAAATCGAACAGATAATCGATTTCTTTTTTGGGGATGACCAGCGTGTGCCCTTCTGCAACCGGGTTGATATCTAAAAAGGAAAAATAATGCTCATCTTCGGCAATTTTATAACATGGAATCTCGCCGTTGATAATTTTTGAGAATACAGAAGCCATAATTATCGTTCTTTAGTACTTTTACCCGAAGATACTATGCACACATCAATTTCTCTCATCCGATTATGATAAAAACTTACGCGTTTTTCGTTTTTATTTTAATAACCCCATTTTCTTTTGTTCATGCGCAGAGCTCTCAAATTTTAGGCACAACAACCGCTGAAGAATTGAGGAGTACCCATCGAATTTTTGATATTTATACAAATCGCTTTCAACCAGACAGTGCTTCGGTTCAATTTTTTAATGATTTAAAAGTACCCATCGATATAAAAATACTGTTTGGAACATGGTGCCACGATAGTAAAAGAGAGATACCTGCCTTTATTAAAACCATGGAAATGGTAGAAAATGAGTTAATCACCTACGAGCTGATTGGTGTAAGTCGAAAAAAATCAGAACCCGAAAATCGAAATGAACTTTACGATTTGCAGTATACGCCAACTTTTATCATTTTCTTGGCAGAAAAAGAAATTGGAAGGATGGTTGAAGAATCAACTGAGAGTATTGAAAAAGACCTCGTTGAGATAATCAAAACCGGCATAAATCAAGACTGACAGAATTTTTTGGTCTTTTTTTGATCTTTACGTTGAAAAAAAGTGACTAAAAGCCTTATCTTTGAAGTCTGTGATCGAACCGGTAGCTCAGTTGGTAGAGCAACTGCCTTTTAAGCCGTGGGTCGTGGGTTCGAGTCCCACCCGGTTCACATTTATATCCCCTAAAGAGTTCATATTGACTCTCTCTTGACCAGCCCCGTTCGATTGATCTCGGATGGGGTTTTTTCTTGCCCCTCTAACAATCAATCAAAGAGTTACTACCGGACGCAACCGTTCGAGTCTTCGATCTCCGATTCCTCGAATGTTTAGCAGTTCTTCTACAGTATCGAAACCACCATTTTGTTCCCGATATTCAATAATACGTTTAGCGTAGGTTTCTCCAATACCCGGAAGTAATTGAAGAGTGGCCTGATCTGCAGTATTAATGTTAATCGGATACACAACCTCAACAGCATCCGCTTTTGAAACTTCGGTTTGGCGAGCTACTTTTTTTCCTACCATCGCTTTTCGCTTCCAAATTCCGATACCATTGTTTTCGGCATTCTTCGAAATTTCCTTAAACAATTTTACTGAGTCGGGATGTTGTGGAAGAAAGTCGGAAAACGTTGCGTATCCGGATTTTAGCAGGGATTTGTTTAAGGGTAAAATTTGTCCGTCAAACTCTACAGAAACGTACGCGAAGTACGCTCCGAATTTTGAGAGTGGTTGATTATTTCCCGGTCCAGAGATTTTCACTTTTCTGCCTTCCAACATGTTTCTTAGGTATTCTGAAGCCGGTCCAGCATAGTAATCTGACGAGTCGGTTCCGGCATAAATTGAAGGAACCCGAGCCCCAAGCAAGCGTACGGGAAATCCAAATCCCGGCATTACTTCAATTTCGAATTCCCGCCCATCACGGATAGCATACACCTCGTACCATGTATCGGTATCAACGGGAGGTGCGGGGGCTTCGATTTGCCCTAAAGCTCTGCCAAAAGCGCCTTTAAAATCGGCCAGATATTGGGCCGCAATTTCATCAGAGTGGATGATGATTAGGTTTTCGTCGTTATTGAATTCAGCGTTATTCGAAAAATTGTACGAACCCGTAACTACGATGGCTTGATCATCTTCTGCCGGATGTTCTGCATCAATCAGCAATACTTTATGGTGCAACTTTCTGGTTTCGCGGGCAGGCATAATCATTCTGTTGCCGGTTTGCGCCTCTTTACTCCCCCAAATTTGTGCTGCATTCCGATATCGGCTAAAAAAACCGGGATCGATAACTCCCTGTAAGTTAATCGAAGAATCAGCGGTTGCGCTCCAGATTGCTTCAGCTAGAGGAATGGTTGGTGTAAAAGAAAATGCCTGAAATTTGATGTCGTTTTGTGCTTCGGTTTCTATCAATTCAACCAAGCGGTTGCTAATACTTGGTTTGGATTTATCCCGATTCTGAGGCGCAAAATAGATTTCGATTTTAGTACCACCCACATCAAAAACCGACGGCGCTACGAAGTCTTTATCTTTATGAAACCTTGCTTTTCCGGGATTAGATTCGGTCCCTGAACTGCCCCACATTTGTTCAAATTCTTGTTCGTATAACAAAGCCACATCTGCATCTTTTATCATCAACACATTGTTGGTATTGTAAGCTCCTGTGTAGGTCAAATTAGTTGATCCTGTCCAAACGATATCATCATCCGGCGAGGGAGATTCCTGATCAATCACCGCAAACTTGTTGTGCATATCGGCGCTATTGTTCACCAAATCGAAGTCTAGTATAGAGCTTGCACTGCGATAAATGTCACCGTCGTCGTCGATGGAATAGATACCCGCATCACCAAGTAAATTCCACATATCGGCATCCAAAAGGCGTGAATCGGTTCGGTTATGATCGTCGGTAACTACTCTGACTCTAACCCCGCGCTGTTTCGCACGAACCAATGCATTTCCGATTCGAGGATGCTCCAGATCGTAAATACAGAGATCAACACTGGTAGTTGCGCTATCAATCAGGGCTTCTAAGGTGCCTATCAAATCCCAATTATCGTGTACAGCAACTTTCGAAGAATCGTACACTGCCGGCATATTGAAATAGGCTTTTATCCACTCGTTTTGTTGCGCATTTACCCCTTGAGATAAGTATGAAATGAGAATAGAAATTATAAAAATTGATATGCGCATCAGCTTAAAGCTTTCATTGTCAATAATAACCAAATTACTGTATTTTGCGACATTGCAAAGTTAAAACTACCCATCATCTATGAAGCTGGAAATTCTAAACCCACTACGTTGGAAAAAATCGGTTCTATTCTCGTTGCTGGTAGCTTTTGTTATCGTTTGGTTTAGTTTTATTGATGTTTACAGTTTAAGAACCCGATGGGAGCTTAGCCAACGAAAGAATGAATTAAAGCAACGAACCGATGAGCTTCATGTTAAATCAGACGTTTTGAAAGTAAAATTGGAGTCGCTGGAAAGTGATCCTGCTCTGCTTGAAAAAATTGCCCGCGAACAGTACGGCATGCGAAAACCGGGCGAGACGGTGTACAAGATCAAAACTAAAAAATGATAACCGGTTGTTTTGCCTGCAAATTATATAACTAGCAATTATCTCACTCACACTCACTGTAAATGAAAGCCATTGGAATTGATTTAGGCGGTACAAATATAAAAGTTGCCGTAGTTGACAAGAAAAAAGGGATTCTTGAACAAACCAGCGTACCTACCAATGCCGAATTAGGACGAGATCACGTCCTGGATCGTATTGCTGCAACCGTAAACAGCATGACCGAAATTAAAGGCGCCATCGGGATTGGGTTTGGGTTGCCGGGCATGGTAAATCTGGATCAAACCACGGTGTATAATCCACCGAATTTACCCGGATGGGATGCCGTAAATGCCGCGGATGAAATCACACAAAGAACCAATATTCCGTGCCGCATCGAAAATGATGCAAATGTAGCTGCATTGGGAAGTTTACACTTTGGCAAAGGCAAACAGTTCGACAGTTTTGTGATGCTAACACTTGGCACCGGAGTTGGTGGCGCGATCATCCACAACAAAAAACTTTTTAAAGGCACGCAGGGTATGGCCGGAGAATTAGGCCACGTAATTATTGATTATCACGGACCTCTTTCGAACAGTGTAACTCGAGGCACCATTGAAGCCTATGTTGGGCAACGGTTTTTAAGCCGATTTGCTACCGATATGATTAGTCAGCATCCTAATAATGTGCTTTACAAACGATTCCATGGAAATTTCGACAAACTGGAACCGGTTGATTTAACCCGCGAAGCTGAATTGGGCAACGATTTGGCTATCGAAATTCTTATGAAAACCGGACAACGGCTGGGCTACGCCATCATTAATTACACGCATATTCTGGATATCAGAAAATATATTTTAAGCGGTGGAGTTTCTAAAGCGGGCTCTTGGATAACCGAGCCGGCAAAAGAGATTATCAAAAAGCAGATGATGGCTCCTTTTCAGGTAGATTTTGAATTACTTGTTGAAGATTTAGGAAACGACAGCGCCCTTCTTGGTGCTTCCGGACTTGCATTCGATTCATTTGCATAAGCAGCGTACATACTCTGAATGGAATTAACCTACATAGTGGCAAATGGTTTTCGAGTATTTGTCTCGTAGTTATTTTCATGAGCATGAGTGTGCAGGCTCAAGTTCAACCAGACAGCACCCAATCGAACCGACCAGCACTAATAGCCTCGCCTGCTGATACCAATCTGGTTAATCAAAACCAAAGTTCGGCTCCGACAACTACTTCAGATAATACTCAGCAAGCCGAACGACCTTCCGTTCCTGATGCCGTTCAGTTTCAGTCGCAGGATTCGTTGGTGGTTGATTTCAAAAATGGGCGAACAGCTAGTTTGTATGGCGCTGCCAAAGTAAGCCATCCTAGCGGCACGTTAACTTCGGGCACCATCGACATGGATTTAGAGACCAATGTTGTTGAGGCAACCGCTGCAAATGCCCAAGACACAACCTCGATGCCTGTTTTAACTCGTGAAAGTGACGAGATTCGAAGTCGACGTATTCTGTTCAATTATAAAACTCAGAAAGGAAAGTTCGAAGAAGCACGGATAAAAGTTGGTGAAGGACAACTAATAGGCTCGAAAGTTAAAAACGTGAACGAGAATGAAGTGTTTATTGAGGATGGAATTTACTCCACTTGTCCGCCCGAATACCTTTATTACTATTTGAAAGCTGAAAAGATGAAGGTGGTAGATCAGGACGAGATCTTTTTTGCCAATGCTCGTTTATACATTCTCGATATTCCATATCCATTGGTGTTTCCATTTGGGTATGTGCCCTCCGGAATCGAGCAAAAGCAGTCGGGATTATTAACGCCTACGTACGTGTTTGATGCCAAATCGACCCGCGGTATTGGCTTGAATAATGTTGGATGGTTTCAATACATCAATGATTATGTAACCACCTCTATTCGGTCGGATATTTATACATCGGGCACTTTTTATGTAAATACGAACACGCAGTATCGCAATTCTGATATTTACAGCGGCTCGGTAAATCTTGGTTATTCCCGGGCGCAAGGTCTTGAGCCAACCGACCCAAATTTTAGCAAAACCGTCAACAGATCCGTTAGTGTTCAGCATAATCAAACTATTTCGCCGTATGCCAACATTAATGCGAACATAAATTTACGTACCGAAGATTTCCTTACAGAGAACTCCTTCGATATTGAACAACGGGCACAAACCACTTCCCAATCACGATTTGCTTACAAGTACAATCACCCTGACCGCCTGTTCAACTTTTCGACCAGTGCTAACCTAACCCAAGATTTCTTCAACAACGAAACCCTGCTCCGCGGCCCATCCGCTACATTCAGTTTAAAGGCGCTTACACCGTTTCAAAACCCGAGCAATAATGGCAATCCTAGGTGGTACGAGAGTTTAAATATCAAATACAGCAACAAGCTAGACACCCGGTTCGATTATGAGCCGATTGATGCAGATTCAGCCGAAGTCTCTTTTCTGGATGCCTTGACTGATCGATCGCTTTACCGTGAAGCTACGGGCAACGATGATTACATTCGAACGGGTTTTCAGCAAACGGCGTCCTTTGGGTTGAATCGAATTATCCCTAGCCAGTATGTGAACACCTCGCTTAATTTTAATATCAACGAGTATTGGTTTCCATCTTCCATCCGCAAAACCTTTAACGAAGAAACCAATTCGATTGAAGAAGAAGAGGTAAATGGATTCGTAACCGGTCGTGATTTTAATACCGGACTTTCATTTTCAACCACGGTTTACGGTATTTCGAACAAACGCATTGGGAATCTGGAAGGTTTCCGCCACACTTTTTCTCCAACTTTAGGATTCAGTTATCGCCCTGATTTCAGCGATCCGGAATGGGGATTTTACCGAACTGTGCAAAGCGACACACTTGGCAACACGCAAACCTATTCTATTTTCGAAGATGAAGTGTATAGCGGACCCGGGCGTGGGGAATCGAGGTCACTTTCATTTAGCATTCGTAACGTATTTGAAACCAAGCAAGTTAAGCGCGACTCAACCGGTGAGGTTTCGGAAAAGGATATCAAGATCATCGATAATTTCCAGCTAAGCTCATCGTATAACTTCGCCGCCGATAGTTTAAATCTGGCAAATTTAACTACTAGTTTATCATCAAGCGCTATTGAGGGGCTTAATCTTCGTGCCAACGCTACTTTTTCGTTTTATCAACGGGATGACAACGGCCGTGTTTATGATCGCCTGCATTGGGAAGACGGACGAATTGCGCAACTCGAGCGCTTCACAATTTCTGCAAGTACTTCTTTTCGTGGGGGCAAAAATGGCATTGAACCCTATACTCCGATATATCGCCGAACCTACGATCCTTTTAATCAAGGAATATTCAGCACTATCGATCCAGGGTTTGGCTATGAGCCGGTGGCTCCATTGAATTCGCCGTGGAGCTTCGGGTTGAGTTTTAATTACTCGTGGAGGTATCAACATAATGCAAAGCCTTCAAGATCGGCCGTACTAAATGCGAATAACATTTCCTTCAATCTTACCCCAAAGTGGAAGTTCAGAACAAAAATCGGGTACGATTTCATCGAAAAAGAACTAACGCCATCGCAGTTTTCGCTCGACCGTAGCCTGGAATGCTGGAACTTGTCGTTTCAAATCAGTCCGTTTGGCGAAAATCAGTACTATTTTTTCAAGCTCAGTGTGAACAGTCAGCAAATTCAAAGTTTATTCCAGAAATTGCCGGTGCTTCGTAATCTCGAGCGTGGATCTTCACCAAATACCGGGCGTTCACCAAGTTTTGGAAGCGGGTTTTAAAGAGAATCGCGACCTATTCCCGCCAGGTATTTCACCACGTATTTACCGATAATATCAAACTCCAGATTCACCAAATCTCCGATACTCTTTTTATTCAGATTGGTGTGCTCCCAAGTATAGGGGATGATAGCCAGCGTAAATTCGTTCGATTCTTCTCGGGCGATCGTAAGGCTAATGCCCTCAACAGTGATACTGCCCCGACCAACGATCATGTTTTTGAATTCCTCGGGATAGCGCACTCCAATTAGCCAGCCGGTTTCTTCTTTCTCCATCGAAATAATCTCGCCGGTGGTATCTACATGTCCTTGCACTAAATGGCCTTCGATACCTTGCTGCAACGTCATCGATCGTTCGAGATTTACAACGGTGCCTTCTTTAAGAGAACCCATGGTGGTTTTACGCAGAGTTTCTTCCACGCTCTGCACGGTGAATGTATCCGCATCAAAAGCCGTAACGGTATGGCAGGCGCCGTTCACAGCAATACTTTCGTCGATGTGGCAACTCTCGGCAAAACTACACGCAATGGTAAATTGCATGCCACCACCATTTAAACTTTCCGCCTTTTTTACGATGCCTGTTTCCTGAACAATTCCTGTAAACATGATGTTATAAATATGCTGTTAGTAATAAGTCGTCGCCCACTTTTTGCCACTGTGGATCTTTTAAATTTTTGATGTCGCGCATATGATTAATACCAAGATTAATCACCGATCTGGTTCCGCCACCCAACATTTTTGGAGCCACAAACACGTGTAGTTTATCCACCAAATTTTCTCGAAGCAACGCAGAACTCAGTTGCTGTCCGCCTTCAACTAAAACTGAGGTTATTCCCCGTTTTCCCAATTCCTGAACAGCTTGCTTCATGTCGATATGCCCGTCTTTTTTATCAAGCTGAATTACTTCACCTCGAAAATAATTGGGTTGCATCATCCGTAGCATAGGATCGGCATCGGTGGCTGAAGCTTTTTTATTCCAGGTTAGAATAATGGTTTTCTCTTCGTGTTTGTCTGAAAAAAGCTTCAAATCGCGAGGAAGCTCATAGGGACCATCCATTACAATGCGTTTCGGTTGGCGACCTTTCACATGTCGCACAGTCAGGCTTGGATTATCGGTAAATGCCGTTGTTCGGCCTACCATTACCGCATCTAATTTTGATCGCCAGCGATGCACTAATTCTCGGGACTTTTTACCGGATATCCATTGTGAGTCGCCATCGGGAGCGGCAAGGTAACCATCCAAAGTTTGAGCAATTTTTAGCACCACAAGTGGCCGCCCAAACAACTGATGATGGATAAATGCTTCATTTAGGTGTTCGCATTCTTTTTTGAGTACACCAACCTCCACTTCGATTCCTTTTTCTCGCAGTATCGAGATTCCCTTACCATTTACTTTTTGGTTTGGGTCTTGATGTCCCACCACTACTTTTTTGATAGGATATTGAGTCAGCATAGTAGCGCAAGGCGGTGTTTTCCCATGATGCGAACACGGTTCTAGGGTTACATACACCGTTGCGTTTTTGAGCTTATATTCATTCTTCAACGAACGAATGGCGTTTACTTCGGCATGTGCTTCACCATATTTTTGGTGATATCCTTCGCCCACTTTTTCGCCATTTTCATCGATAATTACACAACCAACCATCGGATTTGGCGATACAAACCCTTCGCCTTTTCGAGCAAGCTCGATGGCTTCAAACATCCAGAATTCGTTTGTTTTTGGTGGGTGTGGGTTTGTCATCCTTGGTTGAAATTAAGTTGGGATTTATCCAACAAAAAAGGGCGAAAACATCGTTCTCGCCCTTCAAAATAATTATAAAAAACGATGTAGCTTAACGAAGTAGGCGACTTCTATTGTCTATGATGTCGGCATCGTCTTTAAGCTGATCTAACCAAACTGCAAGGTACTTTTGGTTGATTTGCTGCTCAAGTTCAGCGCGAATAGAGGAAGCGGTTGCGTCATCTAAGGTATTTGGTGCTGGCTCGCTAATTGAGTTTACATAAATCACATAAGCACCATTTACACCTTCGATAGCCGGACTTAGTTGATTTGCTTGCATCGCAAATACGCTACCAATTACTTTAGGCTCGCGTCCGGCACCGGTAAGCACCATTGCAGAAGCTGCAAGTCCATCTACATTTTGAATGTCTTTTCCGGAAGCGGCGCTCAACGACTCCAGGTCGCCATTAGCTGCAATCATAGCCTGTACTTTTTCAACAGTGATACTTTTACGCTTTTCGTTTTTAACCTGAGTTTCGATCTGCCCACGCACTTCATCCATCGGGCGGTAACCGGCTTCGTTTACTTCGGTTAGTCGAATGATCACGAATTGTGTAGCCAATTCGATAGGATCAGAAATATCGCCTTCATCTGATGTTTCAAGGAAGTTCAATACTTGCTGGCTAGATCCAACACCGGAAACAAAGGTGTTTCCTTTAGTTGCAAAAGCTTCCTGAATAAGTAATCCGGAGCGATTAGCTTCTTCATCGAACGAACTTTCTTCGGTAGCAAAATACAAGAATTCATCGGCTGCTTCGAAAGCACCATCCACGGTAGATGGCAATGCCTCGAACGCCAGCGACATAACAGCGAACTTAATTTCGTCTCTGGTTTCTTCTACGTTTTTGATGATCGCAGCACTCGTACCAAGATTAATGATACCGGTTACTTCACCTTCTTCCACATCCAACACAGGCGCGTAATCTTCGCGGATTTCATCTTTCTGCACAAATACGTTGTTGTATCGCGTAGTTGACTGGTTGCGGATTAAGAATAACGAATCGTTTTCGGCAGCGGCAAAGTCTTCGCGTAATTCTTCCAATTCCTTGCGGATGGTGGCAGAATCTTCAGCCGTAGGCAGCGTAGAAAATGTTACGAACTGAGCACGGTAGCTTTCTTCCGTTTTAAAGAGCTCTTTATTTTCGTTGTAGTAAGTTCGTACATCGGCATCAGTGATCTCAATTTCAGCATCGGTTACTTCGCTGTAAGGAAAACGCAGATAGCTTACGCTTGCAAATGAGTTTCTTTTGTTGAACTCTTCGATCACTTGCTGGTCGGTTACTTGTAAACCCGCTGTAATAAAATTGCTGAGTTTTTCCTGGCGACGCTTTTGGCGAAGCTGAATTTCGATGGCCAACGCTTCTTGAGAGTAAGTTGGATCGGTAAGTACGTTTTGGATTGCAAAACGATCAACGGTTCCATCCGGGCGACTAAAGTATTGCATGATCAGCGGATCTGGATTATCACCATAAGCCATGCTCAGTAATTCAGAATCGGTAACTGTGATTCCGAGTTCGTCCATTTTTTGCTCAAGTAGCTTTGCGCTTACCAGCTCGTCCCACACCTGATTTTCGTAAATCGCACGGATTTCAGGAGTCATTGCAGCGCCTGATTGTTGAGAATACGCGTTGGTGTAATATTGCACACGGCTGTTGTATTCATCTAAGCTGATGGGCTCGCCGTTAACTTCGCCCAAATCGCGGGGTCCCATAGTTGCTACATTGGGATCGTACACATCCATGATCACCCAAAGCAATCCAAAAGAACCAATTAATATCCATAAGATAATACCTGTATTATCTCGAAATTTCGTCATTACACCCATAACAGGTAGCCTCTAGCTTGTACTTAAAATAGTTATTGTTTTTCTATTGTCTCGTCGAGCCACTTCACCCGATAATCGAGCCTGACAATATACGCCTCTATACAAGTAATTGAAAGGGCGGAGTTGGAATGAACTTTGAATGAGAACATGGACTGCTGAACTTCGAATATTGAACTTTATTCGTTACCTCACCTTGGAGCTTTACTCAAGGTGAGGGAATTCAGTATCTCGTTTCGAACCACCGGTTCAAATTTTATTTACGTGATCCCGCTGGTTTATTTTCGCCACCTCACCCCGACCCTCTCCTCAAGGAGAGGGAGATTAATTAAAAAAGTCATTCTGATCCTTCGGCTGGCGGTGAAGAATCTGCACAACTTTGAATTAGGAAAAATTTGCTATCGATTTCCATTCACAAGCGGAGCGAAGTGATCTGAGTTTTTCTGACTTCATTCTATTTCTCCCTATTCAACGGATGCGGGACTAAAGTCACAGCCTGCCTACCGAAGTTTTAAACGTAGGTTGGCTTAATTATGTACGTGCTTTAATCTCGAACATAAACAAGCAAGGGTTTTAACCCTGCGTTTTCACGAAGAGAAATAATTTTAGATTCTTGATTCAATATTCGGCTAAATGCTTCCATTCACGAGCGGAGCGACGTGATCTCAGTTTTTTCAAATCGTAACAGAGATTGCGTCGTCGCAAGCTCCTCGCAAATGTCCTCGTTCGGAATACCTTTTCTCATCAATAATTCTAATGCCTTTTTTGAAGTAAACGAGCGAATAACGCCATAAACTTTAAGCTTGTGAGCAATAAAATAAATCAGTTACTTCAATTATAAACTAGAACCTGTGCCGCATGTCTACCGAAGCCTTTGGCGTAGGTTGGCTTAAACGCGGGGTCGTTATACAAATGAACAAACAACGTATTTGCTTAATTTTAACATCAGTTTTTATCTGGAGTTGTAGTCATTCTTTAAGTAAAGATGATATTGTCTCAATTTTTGAAAAAGAAGAATTCACACAAATGCACGAGACAGTTTTAGATAATAAAGTAGCTCTTTTAGCTTTTTCAAATGACAGTTCTGGTGTTTCAATAGATTTGAAATCGAATATTAGTCCTCACTTAAAAAAGCTAATGGTAAATTTAACGATTGAACGAATTGATCTCTTACCAGTATCAGACAGAATTACTTATGTGTTCTATCAAGATTGGGAAAGTTTTCAAGTTATTGAATATGTTCCCGCTGATAGTTCATATTTCAATGAAAGCGAATCAAAAGATTTCTATGAGATTCAGGAATTAGGGAATCATTTTTATTACCATGCTTTTTATTAATCTTTGCATAACAAGTGCTATTTACGGACACGAACGCAGTTAGAATCTATAATTTAATAACCAGACTCACCTAGAACTACACCACCTAAATCGAATTCTAAAACAGGAGAAGTTATGCGAATATTTCTAACAACCTTTTCACTTTGCATTCTTTTAACCTCTTGTGAAGTTTTTAATTCATCAAATTGTAATAAAGATTCTGAGTTGCCCGAAGCAATTAAGAAATGGCAGTCTACAAATACACAGAATTATACTTTCCAAACTAATCGAACGTGTGAATGCATGCCGCCGTACAAATATACTGTTGAGGTAGTAAACGGCGAAGTTACTGATGTGCATTTCGAGAAAGAGGATCATCTTAATTACGAAAGTAAAGCAATGATTATTCAATCTTCCAAGACTATCGATCAACTATTTGACATTTTGGGGCAGTATGAAAACACTGCGGATTATTTCGAAGTAACATTTCATGAAATATTTGGATATCCGACAAAGATTAATATTGATCCAAATCCAGAAACCGCAGATGAAGAAATCATTCTTGAAATCTCAAAATTCACTTCTATAAATAATTAAATATTTTAGATTTGCACGGTAAAATTCTGATGCGTTAATTCTACAAAGAACTGACTGATTGCCCCGTTATTCTACTGAAGCCTCAGATATAATCTGACTTAAAATAGAGGTTTCATAATTGCTGCTGGTGAACGATCAGGAAATCGTTTATTTGAAATGGTAAAAATGATGCAGATAGAAGCCGGTCTGGGAAAAAGAGGCTTATTGATAATGATCAACACAAACAGAACGCTGAGCACACCAATGAAATCAAATGAAAAACAAATGCATAGATTGAGGGAAATAGGCGCACTAGTACTGCTTTTATTAGTTCCAATATCATTTGCTCATGCCCAGCAAACAGAAAAAGATTCTGTTAATCTTGATATTGGCTGGGGCACTTTTGGCTTAGGTATTGATAGTCCTTTAGACCTTGGGTACGGTTTCTCAGCAAACATTGGTCGTAATCATTTTTGGCAGCTTGGTTTTCAAAATAGTTCAGAGCTTTCATTTGGAGGAAGCGGTGCACAAGTAAATATGTTTCATGTAGGTAAAGGATATTCGCTTGTTAATAGGGTTGGACGAATAGCCCTTGCTGCCGGTCCTGCTTTTGTGTGGGGCACAGATCATTTTGATAGCAATACCGGAACCTATGATAATTTTACCGCCCTCGGATTAACTCTAAATGGGCAAGCATTTGTTACTCCAATCAAAGAGATCGGAATAGGTGTTGAAGTGTTTTATAACATCAATAACACAATAAATGTAGCCGGCTTCAGAATCATCTTTGGACTTGAAGGCTTCAAATAACGGGTAGAAAAAAGCATTTTTCATACGTTCCACACTACTGGTTCACGTAAACCAATTTACTTTTCAACTCCATCTGAATTGTTCCGCATGCAATCCATTCATTTTGACCCCTCTCTGTCTCTTCCCTATATGTAGGGGAGAGGACTTCTAAATAAAATTCTGATCTCGTTTTTTAAAATCACGAGCTCCATACAATGAATGTTGATACATCAATCTTCCATTTAAGATTCTTTGTGCCACTTATTCGTTTGGTTCATCTCCGCCAGCTGGCGGATCTGGATGACCTTATCTTTTAAATAACTTCTGTGCCCCAATGTCGGACCCTGAGCTTCTGAGAACTAAATGTATTCGCTTTCTTTTAATTGATGAAAATTCTTTTCAAGTTATTTATACCAAAACTTAGCTATCTAGAAAATGCCAATCGCTCATTGCATTGTTACTAAAGATTGTGTCCCTGGCTCAATTAATGTTATTGAACTTTGGGCTGCCGCCTCGGGCGTATCAGCCGAACACATGACTATCAACTTTATTACAAGTAGTGACCAAGTTGGAAAAGGTTACAAAGTGATGGCTACATTACTGCTTCCTTCCATTTGGAAGCCCGCCATGATTTCTTCTCTTCAAATTGGATTAGCAGAAGCATTGTCGAAATACATTAGTCTTAGTGTGGAGGATGTTCACGTAATTACCAACATCATAGATTCGGGGATGGTTGTAGAGAATGGGCAGGAAATTACTTGGTGAGTGGTTGTTATATGACTTTTCCCTCGTTACGAACTACCGATCAACCATTCCCCTCGTAACGAACCACTGGTTCGTTATGCCTTTTTGAACCACTGGTTCATGCGCTCTCTTTGTACTTTTGGCTTGACCATATGAATGCCGATTAATCATTCTCGAGTGAAGCTACGTAGTATGTTCAATCTAGATTAATCTAAACTTTATTATTTCTCCCTATTTAACTGATGCGGGACTAAAGTCACAGCCTGCCTACCGAAGTTTTAAACGTAGGTTGGCTTGATTATGTACGTGCTTTAATCTCGAACATAAACAAGCAAGGGTTTTAACCCTGCGTTTTCACGGTGAGAAATAATTTTAGATTCTTGATTCAATATTCGGCTAAATGCTTCCATTCACGATCCCGCTGGTTTATTTTCACCACCTCACCCCGACCCTCTCCTCAAGGAGAGGGAGCTTAATTAATAAACGTATACCAGTTATTTAAAAAAGTCATTCTGATCCGCCAACCGGCGGTAAAGAATCTGCACAACTTTGAATTAGGAAAAATTTACTATCGATTTCCATTCACGAGCGAAGCGAAGTGATCTCAGTGTTTACAACTCGTAGCTGAGATTGCGTCGTCGCAAGCTCCTCGCAAATGTCCTCGTTCGGAATACCTTTTCTCATCAATAATTCTAATGTCTTTTTTGAAGTAAACGAACTTTTAAAACCAAAAACTTTAAGCTTGTGAGCAATAAAATAAATTAGTTACTTCAATTAAAAACAAAGAACTGCCCTGCCTGTCTACCGAAGCCTTTTGTGTAGGTTGGCTTAAACGCAGAGTCGTTAGATTTTATATTAAGCACTAAAATTACTTTCGAATTATGGGATTTCTTGACTTCCTTTTTAAAAGAAAGAATAAAAATAAAACTCAAGGAAACCCTGAAGGGAAGATTAATCCTAGTAAAGAAACTTCACTTGCTATAAAAGGGATTGATGTTCATCCCGAAATAAGAGATTTATTATGGATAGGTGAAGGATATTTTAAGAATTATAGCCAAGAAGCAAACAACAAAACAGAGTTCGAAATTGATGGAATTCTGTTTACTATATCATTTTATGGTAGTGAAGAACCAAGCCTTATTTACCCAAGCCAAAGAGTTACCAAATCAAATATTACTCAAGTTGAAAGGCCACCCTATTATCCGACCTATTCTGGATTGTCTCCTGCTCAGAAATGGGTCTATGCAAATCTGCTCTCTAACCCCTACAATCCTGAAATAAATATAGGTTTTGTCTTCATTCTCTATTATGGTTTAGAACGTCATCTTTTGCTCGGAAATTTTGAACAAGCATTTGAAGTAATTCTAAAATTAAGAGACGTCCATTCTAATTCGTCCTTTCAATCGTATTCAGCAAAAGCATTAATTTTGTCATGTATACTTCATAAGAGGCCGGATTTGATACTGAGGTTTATAGATTCATTGGACAAAGATCATGAGTTCAATTTTTCAGACAATCTTTTTCTTCTTTGTTGCTACAGCTTTAACATTCCCATACCGCCATTTCAGTTAATGAAAATGTCAAAAAGTTTTGATCACTCAAATCAGAATTACATAAAAAAAGAACCTGAATTATTTGTAGCTAAAATTGAAGAAAATTTGAAAAGAGAATATGGAACAAAAGAATTAATATTAAAAGATTTATTGGAATCTAAGGGACTTCAGTCTATTAAAACGAAAAAGGAATTAATGTTTGCGAATGTCTCTATTCGTGATCAAGAAATCCCCGTCCCTCAAATCATTACAGAAAAATCTCTAAAATCTGCTGTTCATCAAATTTTAAAGTCCGCCCATGAAGACGTTAAAAAGCACTTAGCTGAAATGAGAAAAGAAGCTAGAAAAAAAGCGAAAACTGATAACTAATAAAATCATAAAGCATTTTCTCATGAGGATCTTCGACAAGCTGACTCCAAAGGGTTTGGAAATTATTCATAATAACCAGAACTGCCACCTGTCAACCAAAGCTATGCATAAAGCGTAGATTGGCTTAAATACAGGGAGTGTCATGTAACACTTAATTACCCACAAATATGAGTTTTTCTGCAAAAGTTTTTAAAGTTTTTATCGCATCACCTTCTGATGTAGCAAATGAAAGAAATATCGTTAGAGCTGTACTGAATAGATGGAATGAAATAAATACAGAAAAATTTCAAATTGTACTTTTTCCTGTTGGCTGGGACACTCACTCTTCACCTGAAATAGGAAACCATCCACAAAAAATTATAAACAAAAAGATATTAAAAGACTGCGACTTATTAATAGGTGTCTTCTGGACTAGGTTTGGAACTCCAACCCATGAATATGATAGTGGAACTGAAGAAGAGATAGAGGAACATATAAAAACCGGTAAGCCTACAATGTTGTATTTTTCATCGCAACCTGTTGTTCCAGGTAGTTACAATCAAGAACAATTCGAAAAAGTTCAAGCGTTCAAAGAAAAATGTAAGACTCGTGGGATATTTGAACAATATTCTTCAATCGAAGAATTCCAAAAAAGTTTATCTGACCATATTCAAATCAAAATAAACACAGAGCCAATGTTCGACCTTCAGGAATCTATTCAATTAGAAAACCTTATCACGCCAGCTCAAGATGTTAAGAACCAATTAGGCGATGAAGCAAAAACATTGATAAAAGAGGCTTCACAAGATCGTAATGGAAGCATCATAATTATTAGAACAGCTGCTGGTAGAGTTATTCAAACAAATGGGAAAAACATGAATAATCAGAATAATCCTCGAATACGAGCACTTTGGGAAAATGCAATGAAAGAAATAGAAAACTCTCAACTTATCGAAAGTGTAAATGCTAATCGTGAGATGTTCAAAGTAACAAAATTAGGCTATGAAGTTGCCGACTCTCTCTGAATTTTTGCGTAACAAGCCACCCCAATAGCGATCTTCAACTAGCGGACTTCCTAACTTTGGCGCATTATTAGTTACCAGTTGTTAAATATTAATCCAGAAAAAACTCTTCTTCTACCTTAAAAAATCTCGATTAGGCGCATGTGCTTCAGGTAGTCTTTCGGATTTTCCTGAATGTTCTGGATGAGTTCGTTTAGATTGAATGTGAGGCTATCCAGATTATTGTACAATGATGGATCGTTCAGCATTTTTGACAACGTACCATCACCGGTATCCATTTTCGACAGGATGCTTTCCAGCGATTGCGACGATTGTTCTAAGCTGGCACTCAGTTCATCTAAATCGGCGCTGAAGGCTTCCAGATTAGAAAGTAGCGCACTCACATCTTCTGATGAAGAATCACTGAGTGAACTCAGATTTTGCATGGTGGTGTTCGTGGCCACAATCATCGAGTCGATTTCATGCTTCCGTGAGGTAATCACATTCTCGAGCACTTCGCTAAACGACTTAAAATTAGAAACGGTAGACTTAATATCAGATGCCGCACCATTTTCGATCTCATTCATTCCTCTCAACAAATTGTTTACAAGATCGAGGGTTACTTGCACCGAATCGGCCATGGAGGCGCCTTCACTTGAAAATGCGTCTAAAATTCCGGTCTTCTTTTTACCGGGGATAAATCCTTCCCATTCTACAATCTCCGAATTTCTGGATTTCATAATCTGAATGGTTGCCGAGCCGAGGAAGTCTGGCGAGGCCAAGAGTGCATACGAGCCTTTGGTAACTTGAATGGGCTCAGTGATGCTGATAACCACCAACACGCTATCTTCTTCGGGCAGATATTGCAACTGTCGAACACTGCCTACTTTAAAGCCTTTCATGTACACGCTACTTCCTCGAATCAACCCCTCTACGCTTTCATATTTGGTATTAAGGATATTGACACTCGAAAAAAGTGGTTCATCGCGCATAAATCGGAATCCGAAAAACGCAATGATCGTAGCCGTTAACACTACAATACCTATTTTTAACTCGTTATTTAAATTCATCTGGGTTTTGCTCCTTGTCTTGCAATAAAATAGCTATATCTGGTACTCACTTGCTGTTATAAAATCTACCAAAGGCGGGTGGTCACTTTCTTTCATCTCTGCGAGTGTACCGAACCAACTCAATTTTTGTTCGTCTATAAACACTACTTTTTCGGCGATCCGCAGCACACTGTGCATATCGTGGGTGATAACCACCGAGGTGATATCGAGGGTATTTGCCATTTCCAGAATCAAGTCGTTGATTTCGTCGGATGTTTCCGGATCAAGACCCGATGTTGGCTCGTCGTACAGTAAATACCGTGGTTTTAAAATAATTGCTCTGGCCAATCCAACCCGTTTGCGCATCCCACCGGATAATTCAGCTGTAGATTTCTTCCCTGCCGCTTCAAGATTCACCATCCTTAGCGCTTCGTTTACTTCATGCTCTATTTCTTCTTCTTTCAAATCGGTGAAATATCGCAGCGGGAAAGCTACGTTTTCGAAAGTGCTGATGGAATCGAAAAGAGCGCCGCCTTGAAACAGAATGCCAAATTGTTGGCGTGTTTTTCTAAGCTCAGAGTACGAAAGCTCAAACAAGCATTCGCCGTCGATTTTGATAGATCCGGAATCGGGATACATTAATGCGTTCATGTGCTTTAAAAGCACCGATTTTCCGGTTCCTGATTTTCCTATGATAGCGGTAGTCTCGCCGTCATCAATACTGAAAGAGACATCCTCCCAAACGAGATTATCACCAAAGCTTTTTTTAAGATTTTGTACTTCAATCATGGGTTATAATAATATGGCGGCTAACACAAAGTCGGATAATAATACATAGATACAACTTAGAACCGTTGCTTGTGTGGTTGCGTTTCCTACACCTTCGGCGCCACCAAAAGCGGTGTAACCCTTAAAGCATGAAATGGATGTTATCACAAAGCCGAACACGAACGACTTTACGATCCCGAACACCACATCTTCGGGGAAAAAAAACTGCCGTGCACCTTGCATAAACTGAGCGGGAGGCAAAATCCCATCGATCGCACCGGCTAAAACTCCACCACAAATTCCGAGAGTTGCCGCAGTTATGTACAGCACAGGAAACATACAAATCCCCGCAAGAACGCGTGGCACAACTAGAAAAGTAACCGAATTAAAGCCCATCGATTCGAGGGCATCAATCTGCTCGCTTACCCGCATAGTTCCCAATTCGGTAGAAATGCGTGCTCCCACTTTTCCGGCGAGCACAAGTCCGCCGATCACCGCTGCCAATTCGATAATAATAGATTGCCCAACAATCGAGCCCACAATGGTTACCGGATATAAATCGGTATCTAACTGGTAGGCAGTTTGTAAGGTAAGTACCGCACCCGTAAACACACCGGTTAACATGATGATCGGGATCGACTGATAGCCGATTTTCACAAACTCTGCAAACAGATTATTGCGATAGGTACTAAACTCGGTTACAGAGCGTAGTGCTTGATATAATAGTAATGTGTATTGGCCAAATTGCCGGATTGCTTCCATGCATCAAGGAATTTTCTTATCGCGCTAAACTACGGATATTTCTTGCTTGCTCAATTATTATATTACGAAACATTTCATCGAATTGTCATCACTGCATACATCTTTATGAGATTCTCACTCATTGTACTAATTTGTTTTTTCTTCGTCACTCCCGATCTACTTGCTCAAAGTAACACGTCATCGGTGTACCGTTTTTTGCAGGTTACTCCATCGGCAAAAGTTGCGGCTCAGGGTGGTAATCATGTCGGGCTTTTTGACGCTAATTCGGGCGTTTTGTTTCTTAATCCGGCATATTTGGATGAATCTTCCCAACATCACATCAATGCAACCTTTGTAAACTACCTTGCGGATGCTCGCTACGGTTTTGTGAATTATGCCCTGCACGCTCCTAAAGTTGGTACTATTGGAGTAGGCATTCGCTTTGCCGGGTATGGCGATCTTACCGAATACGATGTGGATGGAAATAGCATGGGCGCACTGAATGCAAACGATCTCGCACTCACCTCGGCACTCAGTACTCAATTATCACCAAAATTACGCGCCGGTGCTTCGGTCGATTTTGTGCATTCATCCTACGGCGATTTTAATTCCTCGGCATTGATGGGCTCCGCCGGTTTGTATTATTTGGATGTGGATGCCCGCTTCAGTGCAGGTATTTCGGTTCGAAACTTGGGCGATCAAATTAACTATTACAACGACACTCGAGAGGAATTACCTTTTGATGTTTCGGTTGGCTTTTCAAAAAAACCGGATCGCTTTCCTTTTCAATTGAGCCTGACCTTACAGCAACTGAATAATTGGGAGCTTGATGTGCCCGGTGATCAATCGGATGAAACTATTGTCGACAACTTATACCGACACGTAATTTTGGGCGCTGAGGCAACTTTGAGTCGCCAATTTTTCCTTCGATTTGGTTATAACCGTTGGCAGCATGAACTGGTACGAACTAACGAGAATTTCGATTTTGCCGGTGCAAGTATGGGCGTTGGTATTTATACACGAAATATCGAAATAGATATTAGCCGCAATTCGCTAAGTAATTTGGGCGGCGTGGTTCAGCTAAGCGTACGCACAAAAACTCATTGAGCGAAATGACTTATAATAATCCGAGATACATACTAATTACGAACAAAGAAGCTCCATTGGTGAGCAGAACTTTAGAATAGAATTTTATGATCAGATATCTAACCGCAGGCGAATCTCATGGACCGGGTTTGACCGGAATTGTAGAAGGTGTGCCTGCCGGCTTACCCATCACCGAAGATTACATTGCCGAGCACTTAGCGAGGCGACAAAAGGGCTACGGTCGTGGCGGACGAATGGCTTGGGAAAAAGATCGCGCTATTATTAGCTCGGGCGTTCGATTTGGCAAAACCATGGCCGGACCAATTGCCATGTTTCTGGAAAACCGTGCTTTTGAAAAAGACCAAGCCAACTGGCCGGTGGTGATGAATAAAGAAACCGAAGCCGAAGGTATCGAGAAAATTACGCTTCCTCGCCCGGGACATGCCGATTTAGTGGGCGCCCAAAAATTCCGATTTGATGACATCCGCCCTGTAATTGAACGTTCTAGCGCTCGAGAAACCGGAATGCGCGTAGCTTGTTGCTCGGTTGCACGTGCTTTTCTTAAACATTTTGGTATCGAGATTGGAGGGCATGTAATCCGCATTGGAGCCGCCGGATATGAAAGCTGGGAAGATGCCCGAGCCAAAACCGATCCTTTGTTTGATCAAGGCGCCGAAATCATTTACAAAACCGCCGATAAATCGGAAGTTCGATGCTTAGACGATGAACTAAGTGCCGCAATGGTGGATGAAATTAAAAAATATCGAAAAGCGGGCTCTTCGCTGGGCGGTGTGTATGAGATCCTCGTAACCGGAGTGCCGGTCGGCTTAGGAAGCTACACGCATTGGGATCAAAAACTGGATGGTAAAATTGCGCAAGCCATTATGGGCACGCAAGCCATGAAAGGCGTGGAAATCGGTTATGGATTTGAAGCGGCTGCTCGTCCCGGACATGAAGTGCATGATGAAATTAATCACAACGGAACCGAATTCGGACGAGTTACCAATCGTGCCGGAGGAATTGAAGGTGGCATGAGTACTGGTCAGCCGATTATTATTCGTGGTGCGATGAAACCCATCCCAACAATGCTAAATCCACTTGGCACCGTGGATATGCACTCGCTGGAGCCCCAAGAAACACGCTACGAACGATCGGATGTTTGTGCTTTGCCGCGTGCCGTTGTTGTTGCCGAAAGTGCCATTGCCCCGGTTATTGCCAATGCCTTTTTAGAGAAATTTGGGGGCGATTCTATCGAGGAAATCGAAGAACGCTACCAGAGTTTTATAAAAGGATGACTAGCGCCAACATCAAAACTTTGCTCCATAGAGTAAAAAATAATCCGGCCGATTTATTTTCGAAATTTGCTTTGGCACTTGAGTTAATCAACATTCAAAAAAACGATGAAGCAATTCTCTTGTTCGAGGATATTATATTGAGAGACCCGGAGTATGTGGGTGTTTATTATCATTTGGGCGGGCAGTATCAATTTAAAAACGAGAACATAAAAGCGATCGAGACCTATAAACAAGGAATTGCAGTTGCTGAGCGTTTACGAGATGTTCATGCAAAATCAGAATTAGCTACTGCATTGCTAACAATCCAACTCGAAACTGAGGAATAATGATTTATCGATTATTCAGCATATTAATTTTATCAGTACTCTTTTCAAGCGCAGTTTTTGCCCAAAACCGATCCGTTCATATCGTTAAAGAGGGCGAAACTTTGTATTCCATTTCCAGAACTTTAGGCGTTTCGGTTGCTGAGCTGCAAGCCTGGAACGAGCTTAGCGATAACTCAATCGCAATTGGGCAAGAGTTGGTGTATTACACCGAAGATGAAACTCTACCTGATCCAAAGCCTCTCCCCGTTGATGAAGGCCAGTCGCTTATCTCGATTTCCCAACCACAGGAAAACGCCTATTACATGGTAAAAAGCGGCGACAACCTAACCACAATTGCACGTGCCCACTCGATGACTCTTTCTGAATTACGAGCTTTAAACGAACTTCAGAGCGATGTTTTACGCATCGGACAACGTCTAACCGTTCGAAAAGTGAAAGATAGCGTGGCGCCATCAGCCCAAGAATATTTCGAAGGGAATACTCCTCAAGGGAGCTTCGTGGTTTATACTTTATCTGAAAACGAATCGCTTGCTCAGATACTCGAAAAGTTTAAGATGACCGAAAACGAACTCCGTCAACTTAACCCTGAAGTGAATTTGAATTCGCTGAACGCAGATCAACGAATAACGGTGCTGTTACCACCTACTGGTAATTTCGAAAACCCATTTAAAGCGGAAGCCGGCTTGCAAAACCTAGGCTCGGTCGAAGCTCGTGTGTATCAACCTAATGAAAAGGGAAACTCAACCTCATCGGGCGAGTTGTACAATCCTGAAGCCTTAACCGCCGCCCATTCGAATATCACCATTGGTAGCATATTATTTGTAGAAAACGCAGCTACCGGTAAAGGCATTTATGTTCGCATCAACGATCGGATTACATCATCAGGGCTGAAACTTTCGCAAGAAGCTTTTCGAATATTAGGTCTCGGCTCCAATGCCGAAGCATTCGTAAAGATCTACACCAATCAATAACATGGAATCTGTAAAGCAATATTTCGAAAACACTAAAACCCTGCTTTACAGTTTTTTATTTAGCCTTCCACTATTTCTTATTTACGAAGGGCTGATCATCATCTCTCAACCTTCCGCCGAGCAAATTGTAAGGATCTCGGTGGATGTTTGGATCAAATCGATTTTTACCTCACTTGGAGTAAATGCCGTTTCGTTTAGTTTGCTCGTGGTACTTTTGGCTGGATTTATCATCCTTTATAAAGAACGTGAACGGCTTCGTACGCTAAACTTCAAATACTTTCCTGCATTACTTGCCGAGTCTTTGATTTACGGGATTATCGTCGCTTTTATAAGCTCTACGCTTACCTCCCTATTGTTAAACCTCTCGGCTTCCAATCCTGTTGAAGAACTCAGCTATTTACAAAAACTGGCTTTGTCGCTTGGCGCCGGACTTTACGAAGAACTGTTTTTCAGGGTGATTCTGGTCTCTTTATTTATTCTGATTTTCAACAAGCTGTTTAATAACAAAAAATGGGCTTCGGTTACTGCGGCGGTTGTGTTATCGGCACTCTTGTTTTCTGCCGTTCACTACACCGGTTCGATGGGTGACTTTTTCACGCTCAATTCTTTTTTCTATCGATTTCTTTTCGGCTTAATTCTTAACGGAATTTATGTTGCCCGAGGTTTTGGCGTAGCCGCTTGGACACACGCACTGTACGATGTACTGGTAATCACTTTTTTTTGATTTAGGCTTTCTCTCTTATCCCTATCAATTCTATCTATTTACCTAACTAGTTTTGGTTTGATACATTCCCTTACTAAAAAATGAATGACATTTTTGTGCCTACGGTTACATTAGTGTTAAAAATTGCCTTAATTAACGGAGAACGAACCTGAGGTATAGAGTGAGCAATACCATTTCAAAAAAGCAAGAAGCATTTAACGACGAGATCATACCTCACCTCGACTCGTTATACAATTTTGCGTTGCGCCTCACTACCGATCACAGCGATGCGGAAGACCTCGTTCAAGATACAATTGTTAAAGCCTTCCGATTTTTCGAGAGTTATGAAAAAGGCACCAATGCCAAGGCTTGGTTGTTCCGAATTCTTAAGAATTCATTCATCAACAACTATCGGAAAAGCCAGAAAAAACCGCAGAGCGTTGACTACGATGAAGTGTCGTCGTACTACGAATCTGTTCGCGCTGAACGCACCGATACTTCCGATCTCGAGAATATCATCTTCAGAAATTTGATGGATGATAATTTTACCAGAGCTTTATCCAAACTACCTGAAGATTTCAGAACTGTGGTTTTGTTGTGCGATGTGGATGGATTCACCTACGAAGAGATCTCAAATATGCTGGATGTGCCCATCGGAACTATCCGTTCACGACTGCATCGTGGTAGAAATTTGCTTAAAACCGAGTTGTACGAATACGCCAAAAAGCGTGGCTTTACCGACGATTAAGCATCGCTTAGCGGAAGCATAATCCGCATGGTTGTTCCTTTACCTTCTTCACTTTTATGCACAAACACTTTCCCGTTGTGGTAGTCTTCGATAATTCTTTTGGTAAGACTTAATCCCAATCCCCAACCACGTTTTTTTGTGCTGTAACCCGGCCGAAAAACATGCTTAAAGTTTTTTGTTTCGATGCCTGAGCCATTATCAATAATATCGATCACTACATGCTTTTCTTCTTCTTTTGATTGTATTCTGATTTGTGCAGGTTTGTCTTTCGATTTTACTGCATCCATCGCATTTTTCACCAGGTTTTCCACCGCCCATTGAAACAGCTCCGGGTTTAACGCCACATTGCCGGTCGCAACCAATTTTCGATCTACCGAAGCTGCACGTCCCAATTGCGGAAGTCGGCGTTCCATGTACGCCGTAACTTCATCCATAACCGGAGCAATCGACATGGGCTTTAATTCCGTCGATGATCCAATTTTACCAAAACGTTCAGCCACACCTTTTAAACGTTGAACGTCATTTTCTATTTCAACAATCAGCTTTAAAGCTTCTTCATCCTCTTTATGGTCTTCTTTGTACAGCGCAATCCAGCCAAACAAACTCGAGATTGGCGTCCCCAATTGATGGGCTGCCTCCTTTGCCATACCCACCCACAGATTCGATTGTTCGGTATATTTTATACTTCGATAGGTGGTGTAGCCAATGCCCAAAAGCAGCGTAAGTATTACAATCTGGAAGTAAGGGAAGAAACGTAAAATCTGAACGGTTGGGCTCTCCCCGTAATACACAAATTGCGAAATCTGTGTGTTTTCATCCCCGATAATAATTTCAATGGGCGGATTGGTGGCCTTTAGTTTTTCCACCATTTTGGCCCGCTTTTCCGGTGTATCAATTTTGTTTTCAGCCACATTTTTAAAACCATACTCTACCGACAATTCCTGATTCGTAGAATCCTCATAATTTAGATAGGCGTATTCCAACGGCACGTCATTTTCATCCACAACAACCGCCGGTATTTCGAAATTTCTAGATTCGTCCAAAATCAGCTCGTCCGTTACAAAGTCTCGCGAACTGCGCAGGTTTTCGATTTCAATCAGTTGCTGAACAAGGCTGTCCGGCACCGTTTCCATCTGCATCAGTGTTCCGGCTAATTCAATCAGCTTAGTGCTAGCCTGTTGATGCACTGGCAATGCGTTATATTCGATCGCTTTCGCCCAGAGCTCCACACTAATACGCTCTTGCTTCAATATCTTACCCAACAGATAATTATTGTAGATTAGCGAGCCGGCCCCCAACAAAAGAAGAAAGGCGATCAGCATAATTTTAATCCAATCGGTGCGCGAAAACAGGTTCATCTGTAATTTTTTAGCAGAATATAGCGAAGTAGAGAATCAGCCCTAAATAAAAAACCCTCTACAAGTTAATGCAGAGGGTTTAAAATCTTTAACCGGCGGCTTTTTGTTTTTCGTACACCGGCGGAGCTTTTTTCTCGATGGTATCTTTGGTGATGATACATCGTGCCACATTTTTCATGGATGGCAGCGTAAACATGATGTCGAGCATGGCACCTTCCATGATGGAACGAAGTCCACGAGCTCCGGTTTTACGAGCTTTAGCTTTTTTCACAATTGCGATTAAAGCATCGGTTTCAAATTCGAGCTCCACGTTTTCCATCTTAAACAGTTTTTTGTACTGCTTAGTGATTGCGTTTTTCGGCGTTTGCAGGATGTCGAGCATGGCCTCATCCGAAAGTTCGTGCAAGCCACAAATAACCGGTAAACGACCGATCAATTCGGGAATCAAGCCAAAGCGCTGAAGATCTTCAGGTTCGATATAGGTAAAGATCTCTGGATCGTCTTTATCGAACTTAACCTGCTCGCGAGTATGAAAACCCATCGAACTGGTTGACAATCGGCGAGAGATAATTTCTTCAAGTCCGGCAAAAGCACCACCACAAATAAACAGAATATTTGCTGTATCAAGTTGGATAAAACTTTGCTCGGGATGCTTTCTTCCACCTTTTGGTGGAATGTTAGCTACGGTTCCTTCCAAAATCTTAAGTAATGCCTGCTGAACACCTTCGCCACTTACATCACGAGTGATTGAAGGATTGTCGCTTTTGCGAGCTACTTTGTCAACTTCATCGATGTAAACAATGCCTCGTTTGGCGCGTTCTACATCATAATCGGCAGCTTGCAGTAAATTGCTCAAAATGCTTTCTACATCTTCGCCTACGTAACCGGCTTCGGTAAGTACGGTGGCATCGGCAATTGTAAACGGAACATCAATAACTTTGGCAAGCGTACGTGCAAGCAAGGTTTTACCACTACCTGTTGGGCCAAGCAACGCAATGTTGCTCTTCTCAATCATGGTGTCGTCCATTTCCAGGCTATCGCTGCTAATGCGCTTGTAGTGATTGTACACGGCAACCGACAACGTTTTCTTTGCCTGCTCTTGCCCGATCACATATTCGTCGAGCTTGGCTTTAATTTCGATAGGCTTGAGCATTGGCTGAAAGCTTTTTTCGCGGCGGCGTGCCAGCGAAGCCAAATCACTCTTAATAATGCTTGATGCATCTTCTACACAACGATCACATACGTAAACGCCGGGACCTGCAACCATGCTGTTTACTTCCAGGCTGGATCGCCCGCAGAAACTGCAATTTACAATGTCATTATTTTTTTCGTTCTCACTCATGCCTTAAATCTACAAAATAATCTATTTAGCGTTACTCGCTTTGCTGATCACATTATCAACCAAGCCATATTCTTTAGCTTCATCGGCCGACATCCAATTATTACGATCAGAATCGCGGATAATTTCTTCTAAAGTTCTACCAGCGTGATCGCCAATAATTTGGCTCAATTCTTTTTTGATGCGAATGATTTCCATGGCTTCAATCTCGATATCGCTGGCCTGACCCTGAACACCGCCTAATGGCTGGTGAATCATAACACGAGAATGAGGTAAGCAATTACGCTTTCCTTTGGTACCGGCTGTTAACAACACAGCTCCCATACTTGCAGCCATACCCATGCAAGTTGTTGCAACATCACATTTTATAAGCTGCATGGTATCGTAAATTGCCAAACCGGCAGAAACTACGCCACCCGGGCTATTGATGTAAAGGTTGATGTCTTTTTCAGGATCTTCAGATTCCAGAAACAACATCTGCGCCACTATAGAACTAGCAACCACATCATTAATGCCGCTACCCAAAATGATAATACGATCTTTTAACAGACGTGAATAAATATCGTAAGCACGCTCGCCCCGGCTGGTGGTTTCGATAACCATCGGCACTAAGTTGCTCTCTATCTGTTGGTTCGTTTCGTAAATGGGTTGCTCAAAAATGGGTTGCTTAGTCATGGTAATAGTAATTATTTCTTGGCTTTAGACTTCTTTTCCTGCTCTTTTCGGAAGGCGTCTTTGTCCAACTCTTTAATTTTCACTTCATCCTGTAGCTTTTCAAACACCTTGTTTTCTCTAATACTACTTCTTAGCTGCTCGAGCATGCTAGGATTCTGTGCGTAATAACCTTTCAATTGATCAAGAGTTGCACCGTAGCGCACTGCTTCTACCGAAAGAAACTCGTCGATATCTTCGGGTTTTATTTCGATATCTTCAAATGTTTCTTGCAATTTCTGGCTGATAAAGTACCAACGTGCTTCGCGAACAGCTTGCTCGGTCATTTCTTCGCGGTAGCTGTTTTCATCGAATGTTTCAGGCAGGTTGCCACCCATTTGCTGCTGCAACTGGCTTACATACGAGCTTTTAACTTGCTCAACAAAAGCAACAGGCACTTCAAACTCGTGTGCATCGGTCAATGCTTCAACTACTCCACTGCGGAACATGTCTTCTGCACTTTGATCGTAGTATTGTTGCATTTTACTTTTCAAGAAACTCTTAAATTCGTCTTCGTTCGATGCTTCACCGTTGCTGTTTTTTGCGATGAACTCTTCGTTCAACTCAGCTTTGTTCAGCTTCTGCACCGTTTTAACAGTAACACGGAAGTGATCTTTCTCGCCATCCTCTTCCAATTTCATATCAACAACGTCGCCGGCTTTTTTGCCTTTCAATGCCTTCAAGAAATCCTTTGCAGCATCCTGGCGCATGTCGATCGTTTGGTCGTTATCGGCCTCGTCTTCCACAACATTACCGTCATCGTCTAAAGAAACTACATCGGCAGTAACTTTCGATTCTTTGTCGATTTTGCCGTCAACTACTTCCCAGTTGCCTTCACGTTCAAGAGTACGCTCTAATTCTTCGTCAACTTCTTCGTCGCTTACATCGTGAACCATTTTGTTCACTTTGATTTTCGATAGCTCAGCAAGCTCAACTTCCGGCTTAGCGCCGATTTTGAAGATCACTTCCAGCTCGTCGTTTTCCCACTGGAAATCAACCATTTGAGCTTCGCCTACCGGATTGTGCTCCTCGGCGATCTTATTTTCAAATACTTCTTGTACGTATTTGTTGATCTCTTCGATCTCGATGTCGTTGCCGAAACGCTTTTTAACCAACCCTAAAGGCACTTTACCCGGACGAAAACCCGGCATTGTAATCTGCGCTTGGTAACGCTTAAAGGCTTTGTCGAATTTTGGTTGAAGATCTTCTCGGTTAGCTTTGATGGTTACTTCTTTATCAACAGAAGTTAGATCTTTTACAGAAATGTTCACGTATTCTCCGCTTTTAATGTGAATTCAATAAGTAAAATAAACAGGATAATTAGGTAGGAAGTACGAGAGGGGGGACTCGAACCCCCACGCCGATTAAAGCACTAGATCCTAAATCTAGCGTGTCTACCAATTCCACCACTCTCGCAAAATTTAGAGCTTGCAAAGATAGGAGGATTTATCAAGAAAAGCCAAACCATCAACCAAAAAAATTGAATTTCTTTCTTTCAATAAAACTCCTTTACCAACTCTGATATTTCTCTTTTATTAACTGCACCACTACTCATCAAAAAGCTCGCTAACTATGTACCACAATCTCCGCATCGTTTACATTACAACCTCAAACAATGAAGAAGCCGTTAAAATTGGCCGAAGCCTGGTTGAAGAAGAACTAGCTGCTTGCGTAAACATCATTGGTGGCATGAAATCCATCTATCGTTGGGAGGGAAAAATTGAAGAAGCACAAGAATGCGTTTTGCTGGTTAAAACCCATTACAGCAAAATGAAGTTGCTTACCAAACGAGTTAAAGAATTACACAGCTTCGATTGCCCATGCGTTGTTTCACTCACACTCACCGAGAATGAGGGGAATACAGACTACATCCAATGGCTGCTGGATAATTCGAAAGAAGCTTTTGCAAGCTAAGGTTTAATCAAAATTCATTTAGCGTTTTCGTTCCTGAGTGGCATGAAATTTTCAATTTCGAAATTTCAAATCAACTTTGGTTTGATGTCACCTCCCGGCAACCCGTTTCCGCAAGGTCATTTCGGCCTCATATTCTGCCCCTTCTCTAAACAAACGAAGCACCATGGTATCACCTTCTTCGAACTCACGCATCAGTGCCCAGGCGTGCATCTCGCTGGTTACTCGTTCTTCCCCAATTCTGGTGATGATATCGCCCGGCATAATTCCACTTTCGTAGGCCGGTCCGTCTTTGTTTACGCTGGTAACAAACAATCCTGCCACCGGAGGCAGTCCGTATTGATACACCAGTTGATTCGTCATTTGCGTGAATTCCATCCCGGGATCAAAATCCAAAGAGACCGTACCTGAGTCTTTTAATTGCCCAATTATTTTCTGCACGCGATCGCTTGGAATTGCAAATCCCAATCCCACAAACCCACTGCTCGTACCGCCAGTAAAGATGAAGGTATTTACTCCAATCACTTCCCCTTCGCTGTTTAGAAGCGGCCCTCCGGAATTTCCACGGTTGATTGCGGCGTCTGTTTGAATCATATCCATATATACGCGTGGTTCCTGAGGATCTGGGCGAAAATCTCGATTGGTTCCGCTAACTACGCCTACGGTTACGGTGGGCTGACCATCGGCAAAAAGTCCAAACGGATTTCCCATAGCAATTGCCCATTCGCCCACCATTACCTGATCAGAGTCAGCAAAATTTACGAACGGAAACTCTTTGGTGTCGTCTTTGATTTTAAGCAGGGACAAATCAGCAAATTCATCGGCGCCCAGCAACTCGGCTTCATAACTTTCGCCGTTCGTTAGAGTAACCATAATGGTTTTCGCCTGCTTGCTGGCCACATGTTCGTTGGTAACAATCAAGCCATCCGAACTGATGATAAAGCCCGAGCCCATGCTTTGCACTTCGCGCGCGATGGGGCGTTCAAAAAATCGAAAGAAAAAAGAATCGAAGTCTCGGGTGTAGCCACGCTGAAGTTCGGTAACGGTAATGCTCACTATGGCAGGCTCTGCTTTTGCCACCGCTGTTGTGATGGCATTAGCACGGCTTGAGGTAATTGCATCCTGATTGCTCGTGTTTTGCGCTCGCTGATTCGCTGAAGTTACAGGATTAACATCCGCAGATAAATTGGCTTCGGAAGCCATCTGTAGTGATGCCGGTTCTTGCGTTTCGGAAAAATTACATCCCGCTAAAAAAAATACACCGATAAGTAAAAAAGTAGCTGTTTTGCTCATACACTAAGATTACTTCAATTGTTGTTCGCCAATGGCGAGTACGTCTTTTATAGCCTGCTCGAGTGGACCAACATGCCAACCGGCAGCCGCTTTTTTATGTCCACCGCCGTTAATCTGTCGCGCCCATTGGTTCACGTCGATTTCGCTACGCGAACGCAGGCTGATTTTAATTCGGTCGTCATCTTCGCGAAAAAGAATGCAAGCTTTAACGCCCGAAATGCTTAACGGGTAGCTCACAAATCCCTCCGTATCTTCTTTTTGCGTGTTGGTCTCGTCAAACATCGCCTTAGTAACGCAGATACTCGCAATTTGTTGGTTCGCGTGTAAGGTGATGGTATCGAGCGCCTTACTAAGCAATTGCAACTGATTTAACGTTTTAGTGGCGTACACTTTTTCTACCACTTCGTTGGGTTTGAAGTCGCCACGTTTGAGCAACTCGGCTCCCGCCCGAAGCGTATTTGGCGTCACGCTATCGAATTGGTAAGAACCCGTATCGGTTACGATTCCAACGTACATAGCTTTGGCTGCAGGCGTATCTATCTGGGTGATGTCGTGCTCGGCATACAACTCGTACACCAACTCTGCGGTGGATGAATAATCTGTTCTGGAAATCCCCGCTTCGAAAATGTCATCCGGCTGGGGATGGTGATCGATCATGTAAATGGGTTTCCCTAAATCAGCAATGGTTTCTGCAACCGGACCGAATCTATGTAGTGCGTTTCCATCTAAAATCACGAAGGCATCAAAATCTGAGAGTCGATCTTCGGATGGTTTTTCGAGTGGGAAGAAGTCCGTGGTCCAGGCCAGGTTATCGGATGGATCGTCTTCATTAAATGCTGTGGCATTTATCCCGTTTTTCTGCAGCCAGAGGCAAAACGCCGCCTGTGAGCCTAGGCAATCGCCATCCGGACGAACATGTGAAAACACGGCGATTCGTTGATGACGGGTAACTTTTTCGATGAATTCTTTATACATAAATCTCCTTTGCGCCAAAAATAGACACATACATTGGCAAATACACACTTATTGCAAAATAATTAGTGGGCTCATTTTTGAATGCCATCCATTTGCGAGCAGTCTGCGACGAAGCAATCTCAGTATCTAGTTTAAACCCAGATTCACGATACAGAGATCACTTCGCTCCGCTCGTGAATGGAACTTCGAAGCATAAATCCGAAACCTGCCACATCATAAAACCACAGGGTTGAAACCCTTGCTTGATTATGTTCGAGGTAAAAGCACGTTCATAATCAAGCCAACCTGCGTTTAAAACTTCGGTAGAATTTAGTCCCGCCTATTCTTGAAGCCTCGAGCCGAGTCTCGAATTATGCATCCAATATAGGAGCTCCCTCTCCTGATGCAGGAGAGGGTCGGGGTGAGGTAAATAAAAAGCATGCGTTAACTAATTACTGCCCTCCAATCCAACATCCTCCGTCTCCCGACTAGTCGTCGGGAGCCACCTCCTTCAAAGGAGGACTTTTTCAAAACTCATTTCAATGTTACCACCCATTTGCGAGCAGCCTGCGACGAAGCAATCTCAGTATCTAGTTTAAACCCAGATTCACGATACAGAGATCACTTCGCTCCGCTCGTGAATGGAAGCTTCGAGCCGGGTTCCGAATCAAAAATCAAAATTCGTATCTCAAAAGAGCCTACCTTTCAAGAAAAAAATATGCGAGCACTGATTGTCTGCGGAGGAACACCGCCCACCAAGAAATTACTGGAAGCTGAAATGGAACTTGCTGACATTAAAATTGGAGCTGATAGCGGTGGGTATGTGTTTTTGGGATTTAAACACCTTCCGGATGTGGTAATCGGCGATTTGGATAGTTTTAAATACACCAATCATGAAGGCGTGAATGTGATTGAGGATCCCGATCAGGAAACGAATGATTTGGAGAAGGCGCTCAATTATGCGTTAAAACAAGGAGCTTCTTCTGCCGTTGTACTCGGTACTTTAGGCAAGCGAATCGATCACACCATCAAAAACCTCTCGGTGTTGCAGCAGTTTCATCCTAAGTTTGAATCCATTGTTTTTCGAGATGATTACGGCGACATGATATTGGCTCAATCTCCTTACAAACCAAATCTCGATCCCGGCACCATCATTTCGTTTTTCCCCGTTGGTGCGCCTGTCACAGGTTTTAGTTCTACCGGGGTGTTGTATCCCTTAGAAAACTCAGCGCTGGAAATGGGAGTTCAAGACGGCACCTCCAACGAAATCACTTCAAAGGATGCAGAAATCACATTTGATAGCGGATATCTGGGTGTGTTTATTGGAACGGGTGAGAAAATCAAAAAGCAGAAGAGAGACTGAGATATTCTTTTGACTTAACATATCATTACCACTTTTGTTTGGGCAAAAGTGGAGCAAAACCCACCGGAGGATTCGGCGACCTCTCCCCGACGCTCTCCTGCATCAGGAGAGGGAGCTCAAATTAACTAACTAGTGTCCAATGAAAAGATCAATGAGTTTTTCACAATGCCTAACCCTTAAAATCCTGCCTTTTAACTAAATCCCATTTCTACGAGTTTGTTTTTATCACTCTCGAAATTGGGTGCTCATTTCCCTATTCTTCATTCCTAATTCAACTATTCCTAATTCAGAGTTATGCATCATTTACACCGCGAAAAACTGTTTTCTCTATTCGATGACAATCAAAGTGGAGCCGTGTACATACAGGGCGCCGAAACCATGTATCGATACGGCACGGATTACGAATTCCCTTTCCGACAGGAATCAAATTTTTGGTATTTGACCGGTGCGAATGAAGCGGAATGCTCGCTGATTCTAGATTTGAAAACCGAAGAGTATCACCTGTTTGTGCCCGAGCGTGATGCACAGTACGCGGTGTGGCATGGCTACGTGAAAACGAAGGAGCAATATCAGGAGCAGTACAAGCCCGATCATCTCCATTATTCGAATGAGATTTTGACGGTGTTGAAGTCGCTAAATCCTGAAGTGGTGTATTGCTTAAATGACGAGCAGGCCGAGTTTGTGGAGGACTTAAATCGCAGTTTCACGGTTGATACCGACACACTCGTGGATGCACTTACTTACTGCCGAGTGATTAAAACCGAATGGGAATTGGATCAAATGCGGGAAGCTTGTCGCGTTAACGACGAAGCCTACATCGAAGTGATGAAAGCCATTAAGCCGGGTATGCATGAGTATGAAATCAAAGCGATTTTTAACGAAGTTCAGCTTCGAAACGGACTGCTACAGGATGCTTACAACGGCATTTTTGCGTCCGGTGTAAATGCTTCAATTCTGCATTATGTGGAGAATAAAGATCAGATTAACGACGGCGATTTATTTTTGATGGATGCGGGATTTGAGTGCAATGGCTACGCTGCCGATTACACTCGAACATTTCCTGCCAACGGCAAATTCACCGAAATTCAGGCCGGTATTTATCAATGCGTGCTAAATGCGCACACCGAAGTGATTGAGTCTATTCGCCCGGGTGTGAAGATGGAAGACCTCCACCTGATGGCTGCTCGAATTATGATGGGCGGGCTTAAAAAACTCGGCATCGTTAAAGGCGAAATCGATGACATCATGGAAAACAACATTTTCGCGCTGTTTTTCCCGCATGGTTTAGGGCATTTTCTTGGCTTAGACACACACGATGTGGGCGGCTACCCGAAAGGCGTGGAACGTATTGATCGTCCGGGCATCAAGTTTTTACGTGCACGCCGCGAGCTTCAGGCCGGGATGGTGATCACTATCGAGCCGGGGATTTATTTTGTACCTGCAGTACTCGAACCGGCGATGGAAGATCCAGAAAAAGCAAAATTCCTCGATGTTGAGAAAGTTAAGTCGCTTCTTGGGTTTGGCGGGATTCGAATTGAGGACGACATTGCTGTAACCGAAGATGGCTACGAAAACCTTACCAGCGTGCCGAAAGAAATCAGCGAGATTGAGGCGTTGATGGCGGAGTGAAGTGATCTCGGGGAATTCAATAACCAAGGGTCTAGGGAAGCTAAGGAACTAAATTGGATCATTTCTTAGTCGCTTAAGCATGACTTTATATAAGTTATCATTT
>JAEPNO010000040.1 GCA_017643365.1 Balneolaceae bacterium
TGGTGTCATTATTACGTTTGATTAAAACTACTCAATTGTACCTTAACTCACCGTCTACTATAATGTAGTAGGACCAATATGAATTTGTTTTCAGACTCTCCCTTAAATCTTCTTTTTTGAGCAGACACTGTTCGCCCTTTCGGTAAGTTAAATATGATGGAAGCTTTATTTTTTACATTAGATATGTTAGGCAAGGTAATTAGATAAACGGTTTGCGATTGTGGCCTTGCTCGGATCGTTTCCAGTAAGTGTTCTTGCTTTTCCGTCAATATTATGGAGCTCTTATCAACATAGTTTATCATTGAGGTTTCTTGACCTCGTAAACTAAAGGGAAAGAGCATACATACTATTAGCAGTTGTAGAGCAGCAATTTTTATTTTCATGGTACATCTCTTTTTTTGTTTTGGTTTAGTATTCGGGAACCTCCAAATCTCTTTTGTTATTTTAATCTCCTATCAATGAGTATATACTGTCCAATTATTCTTGGATCCTCTTCATAGTTTTCACTCATCAAAAAATCTCTTGTTTCTATTCCCACAATCCCAATTCCGGGTTTTATATATACATAATGATGCCAGTGGTATACTCCGTCTCCTTTCCCTATTTCGGAATACCGGTACACATAACACCCTTTATAACTACCAAACTCTGTTTCAAAGGTGTCATTAAGGCTTACTACTTCTATGGAGATGGTGTCTGTTATGGAAAAGTTTCCGCTTTCAAAATTGTAGCTTATCCCGGAATAGTCCCACATCTGCCCCTCATCTTCAGGATATTTATAGACGATGTTTTGTTGAATCAGCGTATCTACGGCAGAAATCCCTCCTGCCAAATGCGAACCTTCTTCATCGTTCATGCGAAACCATTGGTAGTCAATTTCAGGATTTTTTATCGCAGTATTAAACCTTTGGTAACCATAGACTTTTTGTTCAATTCCATCTAGACTAAACGTATGTTCGCTTAAAACCTCTTCGCGGATGGTATCGGCAATGTTTGGCGAAATGTACCAGCGGTGGTAGTCCCAATAATTGCCCACGGCCAGGGGCATTAATTCTCCCGATACTATCTTTTGCTCGTTATTAAACAAATCACAACTCAACCCTAACACAACCAGAATAACGCTTATAAGAATGCAAGTTCTCATATAACCCTTAACTATCTTTTTTTATGTATTTAAAGGATAACTAACAAAGGGTTTTGTTACAAATATTAATAAATAATAGAAGTTTTAAGACTAGGTGCCCGTACGTAAGTATCTAAATAGTAAAATATGTTGAAAATGCACTCTGAATGCATAAAAGTGGTGAGTCATTTTTGATGCATACGAACAAAATTCTTCAAAATTATCGGTGGATAATTAAATCACACTCTCTGAAGTGAATCGATCAAACCCTGAGCGGCTTCGGGTTTAAAATAGCCGTGGTTTCTGAAAACAATGAATCGAAATGTGATACTACCCACCGAATTTTGGGATATGCCTTCGCTTACAGTATAGGTCTGACTTTCAACAACTATGGTGTCGCTAATCACACTTTACAACACGTAAATGAGATCAGGTTGAGGTAATATGTTGGAGATTTTATTTAAAACAGTAGTGGCCTAAGCTACGGATCATAAAAAAGCTCATTTTAATTTATTTAAAAGCTCACTCTTTTGAACAGTGCTCTTTTCAGGGTTGCTCTCAATGAGTTTTCGAATATTTTGGAGTTTCCATTGAATAGCCGGCAGCTCTTTAAGTTTTTCATGAGGAAACAAATCCCAATCCGGTTCTCCTTCAGCGAAGCTTATTAAAAATTTTTTATCGTTATCAGTTAGTATTTCTAGAAGTTCTGCCGTCAACCGTTCTCGGGTTTCTTCAAAATTCTTATAGGAGAACGGAGCATTTGTCATACCTACAAACTGTTGTTCAAAAGCTTCTCTTTGATCCAATAAATTCGGACTTAATAATTCATGAATGGGTCGGTTATGGCTGAGTAAAGCGGATATGAATCCGTATTTAATATGTTCGGTTAACCCTTCATTTTGAAGTAAATAATACACGTCAAAAAGATCTCTTGGATGCTGGCGGTCAAGCGCCGCACATATCTTGCCACCAAATAATTCTGCTTTAGAAACCACAGTAATCTCTGCGAATTGTTCGAATGCATCCTGAACAGCGCAAGATAGAGCATACCGTTCCGGTTCAAAGAGATGTCCTCTCATGATCGTATTCACCTCAATCTTAATCTGTGCCTCTTCGGTTTGAACCGTAAGCTTGGCAACAGTCCCATCATTTTGTGCGACTTCATTCACGGTGCTATTTGGAATAGAATGCTGAATACGGTCTCTAATTTTCCTTAGAGAAGAGATAATAGTTTGAAGGGCAGTTTTACGATCATCAAAGGGGAGATAGGTCAAATCTATATCAACCGACAAACGGGGTAAATCACGAATAAAAAGATTTATTGCCGTACCCCCTTTTAAGGCGAAGACCTTCTCTTCATCAATGATCGGTAAGATTTTAATCAACAGATCAACCTGGGCTCTGTATGCAGTATCAAACATATTCCACCAATTCTTTGGGTAACACCAAGCCGTATTTCGAGTCGTACACTCCATTCTTTACGATACTTCGATCACCCGTTCCAACATCGATTTTTTCAAGCTTGATATGTTTCATTACTGGCAGCTGTGCTTTTTCAGCCATGAACAGGAAAAGCCGTTTCACTTTTTTGGAGCTACACTTCTCCAACAGTTCCTGCATTAAATAAGGTCTTATTGTAGTAAGACCCTCTATGATTTGAAAAGACTCCAGCAATTCAAAGCTTTTATGGGACAAATATATCTTTTCCAGAACCGCTCGTTCAGCAACCGATGAAGCAAGTGGGAAACTCCCATATCCATGCTCTCTTATCCCATGCTTTTCAGGCAGGAAGGAGGTATTCACAGATTCTATTTCTACCCCCCAATCTTGTTTCTCAAACCATTTGGGAAGCGATAGATTTCCGGATGAAAATAAATAGATCTTCTTCTCATTAGTTTGTAGATAATGAGACATGCCTAAGCTATTCAGCGCTGTGTTACCACCCACATGTATATCCAGTTTAAGCTGTTTTTGTAATGCGTAGACTGCACCTTGCCAATCCAGCTCCTCATTGCTCTTTATATAAGCTCCTCGACCTAAACTAGTAAGCCAACCCGATTGTTTGTACTTCTGTACAAGTTGCTTGGATATGCCGAGGTCATGAAGCCAGGGCGTAGTTCCGACCATCCCCGGGACCCACGCATTTAAGAGAAGCATTAATTTATTATCCTTAGGTAAACTCATAGTTTACTAATAGCAAATAATTTAAAGTAAAGCAACTTGTTTAATACTTTAACTATTCTAATCAGAGTAAACTTATAGTTTACTTTTCTTACTTATTTTAAAGTGACTAATTAATACTCTTTTTTGATTGGAATGGAGAAGAATTTAATTCTGATGAAATAACTCACCAATTATTTAAGCGAAGCCTGGCTAGATCAATGCTGAAATCTTGCCACGGTAAACGAGTCGGGGTGGTAAATGTGCATTCCATAATTAGTAGAAAACTCAGCTTCGAAAGCGGTCTACAAAATTCTTTAAAATCATGGGCGGGTAATTTACATCCACACCTTTTAGCGATTCGATCAAATCCTCGGCGGCTTCAGGTTTAAAGTAGCCGTGGTTTTTATACACATTAATGCGCAACGTGATGCCGGCTACATCCAACTCAGGATGAAACTGTGTGGCGTAAATATTGCGCTTGCATCGGATCATTTGTACCGGACAATCGGGAGAAGAGGCTAACAGGGTAGCGTTTTCGGGAAGTTTCTGGCACGATTCTTTATGCCCGGCCAGTGCGGTGAATGTTTTAGGAATTCCATCAAGTAGAGGATCCGTTTCAGCAGGGTTTTTGGTGATGGTCACCGCACCTACGGGCTCGCTAAATTGTTGCTTTCCTACATCACCACCTAAAAAACGAGTGATCGAGCCCATCCCATAACACATGCCCAGATAAGGAATATCATGCTCAAAAATGGTCGGGTACAATTCAGCCAATTCGAATTCGAAACGTTTTTGTACCGCAGATTTTTCGCCCTCGGGATCGCTGATGTTCGCGGGACCGCCGCCGGTAATAATGCCCGAATAATCCAACGGGTTGATGTCGGCTATACTTTGCTGATCCATGCGAACCCGAACGAGTTCATTCGGTTGGAGATTTCCATAAGTAAGAACGGCCTCATACTCGTTGTCGGAGGCTTCATCCAAATAGCGATGCTGGAGGAGTAAAAATGGCTTCATCCCATAAAGATAAAACCAAAACACACTTTAACTAACAAAATTTCTTTGTTGATGCTGCGTATTCTATCTTCTTTGAGTTTTTAAATAATTAGATCAAAAAGCATGAGAAAGATTTCGATTTTAGCACTTTTGTTGCTAGCAAGTGCAAGCGTTTCGGCACAATTAACAGGCATCGACCTTTTTAATGAGATGAATTCTCCGGGGTTTATCCAGTACGATGGCCAATCGAGTTTGCCGTGGTTACCGGGCGATATGGGTTACCTGTCGGTGGATGAAGATGATGACGGAAATGTTGAGTTTTTTAAGGTAAATCCGGCCAACGAAAAGAAATCGCGTTTGTTCAATCGCAGAACCAAATCAGCGATTATCAATCAATACAATGAGCTTACCGATAGGGATGTGTCGACATATCCGTTCAAGGATTTTGATTTTGTGATGGACGATAAAGCCATCTTTTTTACGGTAGAGGACACCGATTTTGTATTCGAACTGGATGACAGAAAAATGAGGAAACTCATCAAACCGGAAGTAGAACGCGCCCAATACACCGATGAGTTGATGCGAAACATGGAAGCTTCTCAGCTTTGGAATGGAACCTATTCGCATGATTACAGCAGATTCGCCCATGTTAAAGGTTACGATATTTATGTAGTTGATACAGCAACCGGCGAAGAAACCCGACTAACCTACGGAAGCGAAGAGCAAATGAATGGGCGCCCAAGTTGGGTATATCCTGAAGAATTCGGCGAGAGAGAAGCGTATTGGTTTTCGCCGGATGATTCCAAAATTGCCTATTTGCAATACAATGAGGTAGACGTATTTCAATATCCGGTGATTCACGAGCTGGAATTTGAAACGGGGCTGGAACTAATGCGCTATCCGAAGGCCGGCGAGGAAAATCCAACGCTTAAACTTTTTATTGTTGATATCGACTCGGGTGAAATCGAAGAAGTGCCTACGAACAGCAATGCCGATAATTACATTGTGCGACCAATCTGGAAAAACGACGGTACCGAGCTTACTTTCCGACGTATGAATCGTCAGCAAAATCACCTGGAATTTTTGTCGTACGATCTGGACTCAAAAAGCGTGCGCACCATTTTTGAAGAAAAAGAAGATGCGTACATCAGCTTACATGATAACTTCATTCAGCTCGAAGACGGTGAGTCTTTTATCTGGACTTCAGAAGTAAGTGGCTATAATCATATCTACCATTACCATTTTGATGGAACGTTGATCAACCAACTAACTACAGGCGAAAACCCGGTTGGCAGCATCATAAATGTGGACGAAGACAACGGTAAAGTGTACTATACGGCGTATTCAAACATGGGCTTGGAAAGTCATTTTTATGTGGTTGATATGGACGGTTCGAATATGAAACAGCTTACTGAGCGCCCGGGACGTCATTCCATCAGCATGAATGATGCGGCTGAGTTTTATACCGACTTATTCACGGGATTTGATCATCCATACGAAGCAACGCTGTATCGAGCCAATGGCAACGAAGTACGAGGATTGTTTTCTACCAATATCGAAAAAGTGGTAGAACACGGTTTAGAGAAACCTGAGTTGATGATATTTAAATCAGCGGATGGCAGCGAAGATTTGGTAGCAACCATTTATAAGCCGGTGGATTTCGATCCGAATAAAAAATACCCGGTAGTGTTGCCGTTATACGGTGGACCCGAATATCAGGATGTAACCAGCACCTACAAAAATGCCGATGGATACCAGCAGTTGGCTCAGCTTGGGTTTATCGTAGTTCGGGCAAACTATCGTGGATCCGGAAATCGTGGTAAAGAGTTTGCGACTTTGCACTACAAAAAGCTGGGTACCTACGAAATCGATGATTATGCGCAAGTAATCAAAGAAGTAACAAAACGTGATTATGCTGATGGAAACCGAGTAGGTGTTTTTGGCCATTCGTATGGTGGTTATGCAACTGCTTTGCTCATGCTTCGCTATCCTGATCTATTCCATGTAGGTGTTTCCGGCGCACCGGTTACTGATTGGAGAAGTTATGATACCATCTACACCGAGCGTTATATGGATACTCCACAGCGCAATAAGGCAGGCTACGATGAAGGCTCGGCTATGACCTACGCTGACAACCTGAAAGGCAATTTGATGATTATCCACGGTACCATCGATAATAATGTGCACCCGCAAAACAGCATTATGTTGATTGATGCTCTCATCAAAGCCGATAAAGATTTCGATGTGATGTTTTACCCGGGTAATCGCCATGGAATTCGAGGAGCACATGGTCAGCATTATCGAAAAATCAGAACCCGATATCTTGTTAAGCATTTACAACCCGAACATGCGGATGAATACTTAGAGCAGTACGCTTTTACGAATTGATAAGTCATCCCCGCAAGGGCCTGGATCTAAAGCCATGTAAATGATGAGAGGCTTTAATTCGAATCAAGATGCCTGCCTCCGCAGGCATGACTAGTGTGGCTTTTTTTGAGGTGCTTTATATCCGTCTGACGAATTGCTCGTCTGACGGATTATTTTATCATGCCGAAGCATCATCGGAAAGAACGAAGCTGGTAGAAATTTTGAGTTGACTTCACGTATCGTTGATCCTTCGTTTTCACTCAGGATGACTCATGAACTAGATAGTTATTTGATACTAGTCAAGCTATTGGCTAAAAAGTCATCACCGCGGGTCTAGATCTAAAGCCATATAAATGATGAAAGGCTTTAATTCTAATTCAGATTCCTGCCTCCGCAGGAATTACAAATGAGTAAAAATGAGTTAATCTACAACAACTTACTCGCGATGTTCGCCAACTCAGAGCGCTCGCCTTTTTCAAGATTGATGTGCGCATAAATCGGATTGTCGTGGAGGCGATCTACCAGATATGAAAGTCCGTTACTTTCGGCATCCAGATAGGGCGTGTCGATCTGGAAAATATCTCCTGTAAAAATAATCTTGGTGTTTTCGCCGGCGCGAGTGATGATGGTTTTAATCTCATGCGGAGTTAGATTCTGGGCTTCATCCACGATAAATACCACATTCGATAAACTACGTCCTCGGATATAGGCCAGCGGTACGATGCGCAACTTATCCGTTTGGATCATTTCGTCGATTTTCTTGTACTGCTTACTGCTTTCTTTAAACTGATTTTTAATAAAACTCAGATTATCCCAAAGTGGCTGCATATATGGATCGATTTTCTGATTCGCATCCCCCGGCAAATACCCAATATCGCGATTGCTGAGCGGAACGATTGGTCGGGCCAGGTAAATCTGTTTGTACTCGCTGCGTTGCTCCAGAGCACTTGCTAGAGCCAACAACGTTTTTCCGGTGCCGGCTGCTCCTGTTACGGTACACAGTTTTACTTCAGGATTCATCAATGCATGCATCGCAAAATTTTGCTCGGCATTTCGCGGGATGATTCCATACGCATTCAGCTGATCGATTCCCTCGATGTATTTCGTTTTCGCGTTGTAATATCCCAGCGCAGAGGCGCCATGACTTTTCATTAAATAGTAATGGTTCGCAGGCGGGGTAACTTCCATCAAAGCTTTTGGCTTGATGCGGTTCTTCTCGTAAAACTTACTAATCACCGCCGGATCTTCGAGATCTAAATCAGTTTTTCCTCGATAAAGCTGATCGATATTTTTAACACGCACCGTTTCGTAATCTTCAGCCTGCAGGTTCAAAGCACGTGCTTTCAGGCGCAGGTTGATGTCTTTCGACACCAGAATGACCGGCGTTTTAGGTTGTTCAGATTTTAGTTTTAGCGCAGCATTTAAAATCTCATGATCGTTCTTTTTGGAGCCGAACACTTTATTGGCATCCAGATGATCGCCCCCGTTGCTTATCACTTTTAGTTTGCCATGACTTCGTCCGTTCAGCGGAATCCAGTCTTGAAGGAGATTGGCATCCGAAATTCCATCTAGGTATCGGATAAATTCACGTGCGTGAAGATTGGTGACGGTATTACCTTTCTTAAAGGTGTCGATCTCTTCCAATACCGTGATGGGTATTGCGACATCGTTGGTTTCAAAATTTCTTACAGCTTCGTAATCATATAGTAGTACTGAGGTGTCGAGGACAAAAATTTTCTTCGTTTTCTTTCTCGGCATGGGCAAATGGGTTTTGGTAGAGCGTAACCGCCGGTTTTGTAGATGATCGATGTAAAAGAACGTTTCTAGAATTAAACTAAAGCCAAATCCATTTGCAACGAATGTGGAAAACTTATGGCAGATTTTTCAATCTCTTAATATGGAAGAAATATAGGGTGAGTTGTCCACCTAATTATTAACAATGGCCAAAGCAATACTCATAGCAACACCCGCATTCAGGCTCTCAACGTACATTTGAGGTGATTTAGTTGGTAGGAGCACACGTTGGTAGCCCGCATCCGAAAGTTCTTTAGAAATGCCATTTGCTTCGTTACCAACAATTAGAATAGTTTTATTTTTGATAGTAATATCGGATAAAGAAACTGCCCCCGGATTGGCGTCTAATAAAAGTACGTCCCAACCAATCTTGGTTAATTCTGCACAAAGTTCAGTCAGTTCACCTTGAATAAATGGCAAGATCCCGGTTGCTCCGGCTGTGCTCCGCACTACTTTCGGGTTGTAGATGTCAACCGATCCGGTTCCAGTGATTAGTGCAGACGCACCGTACCAAACCGCCGAACGAATGATGGTACCCATATTTCCCGGATCCTGAATGGCATCGGTGGCAATAATCAGTCCATTTGTGGTTGAAAGCTGTCCAAGGGTTATGGGCTCAGGAATCTTACAAATGGCCAGCATCCCCTGCGGATTTTCGGTATCGGCCAGATCGTTAAAGTCGCGATGATCGAGCAAATGAAGTTTCTCGTTTACCCCTGTAAAGTGATCTAGTTTACTGGCTTTAACGAAGATCGCCTCAACATCGATAACTCCATTTTGAATAACCTGGTCGATAGCGCGTTCGCCTTCTAACACAAAACGTTGTTCGATGGTGCGATGCTTTCGCTGCTTTAACTTTCGAAGTAAAGTGATCTGGGCTTGAGAGGCTGTTTTCATTGTTTCGAAATGATTTTAGCGAAGTAATTTATTCCACATTTCTTTTTACGAAATGGCTATCTTCACAACGCTAAAGTACCAATCAATAAAATAAACTGAATGGATTTTTTAAAGAAGCTTGGCATCGAGGGTGTAAATGCCGGAACGAGCACTGGGTTACAGAATTTGGAAAGCAAAGAAGTAATAGCTAGCCATACACCGGTAGATGGTAAAAAAATTGCGAACGTAAGTATCACCACCAGAGAACAGTACGAGCAGGTTGTTGCGAAAGCAGAAGAAGCTTTTTTGATCTGGCGCGAAATGCCGGCACCACAACGTGGAGAGATTGTTCGTCAAATTGGGCAGAAATTGCGTGAGTACAAAGAGCCATTGGGTAAATTGGTAACTTACGAAATGGGGAAAATCCATCAAGAAGGTTTAGGCGAAGTTCAGGAGATGATTGATATTTGTGATTTCGCTGTTGGTCTTAGCCGACAATTGTACGGTTTAACCATGCATAGCGAGCGTCCGCAGCATAGAATGTATGAGCAATGGCATCCTATCGGTGTTGTTGGCATTATTTCGGCTTTTAATTTCCCGGTTGCGGTGTGGAGCTGGAACGCAATGATTGCCGCCGTTTGCGGAGATGTGATGATCTGGAAAGGATCAGAAAAGACACCATTGTGTGGCGTTGCCATCCAAAAAATTGTAGCGAAAGTACTGCGTGAAAATAATCTACCGGAAGGAATTTTCAACTTAGTTACCGGCGATCGCCAAGTAGGCGAGTGGATGACCGAAGACGAGCGCATTCCTTTAGTTTCTGCTACCGGCTCTATCCGAATGGGTAAAGAAGTGGCTAAAACCGTTGGTGGCCGACTCGGCAAAACCATTCTTGAATTGGGCGGTAATAACGCCATCATTATTTCTAAAGATGCCGATGTCGAAATGAGTGTTCGTGGTGCGGTATTTGGCGCAGTGGGTACTTGTGGACAGCGATGTACTTCTACTCGACGATTGATTATCCACGATTCGGTGTACGATCAAGTTAAAGAACGATTGATGAGTATCTACGAGAATATCACCATTGGTGATCCACTCGAGCCGGATACGTTAGTTGGTCCTCTGATTGATGAGCAAGCCGTTGAAACCATGCAGGCTGCGTTGAAGCAGATCGAGAAAGAAGGCGGGAAAGTTATTTATGGTGGCGATGTGATTGAAGGCGACGGCCATTATGTTCGTCCGGCTTTGGCTGAAGTAGAAAACCATTACAAAATTGTTCAAGACGAAACTTTCGCTCCAATTCTTTATTTGATGAAATACTCAACCTTGGATGAAGCAATTGCTATTCAAAATGGGGTAAAGCAAGGTTTGAGTTCTTCAATGTTCACCTTGAATATGCGCGAAGCAGAGAATTTCTTAAGTGCGCACGGTTCTGATTGCGGTATTGCAAACATCAATATTGGTACCAGCGGTGCTGAGATTGGTGGTGCCTTTGGTGGCGAGAAAGAAACTGGTGGCGGACGTGAATCCGGCTCGGATGCCTGGAAAGCGTATATGCGTCGCCAAACCAATACTATCAATTGGGGCGATGAACTTCCGTTGGCGCAGGGCATTTCTTTTGATGTTTAAAATTTATGTAGGGGTCAATTCATGAATTGACCCTGCATAAATTTATTTACCCTACCACCCAAATCCAACCCAGGGTAATCCATAGAAGGATAAATCGGTAAATCTGAAGGAGTGGGGCAAAGAGGAAGTTTAAAAGTAAAATTTTCCAAACCACGTTATACCATTTTTCAGCAAAGAACTTTTTGTATAAAAAGTACCCGAAGATATTCAGGGTTATAAAAATAAAGAGCGTTACAGTAAGCTCGTTTCTGAAATCTCTCATTGCCGCCGAATCAGCCAATATGGCTATTATATTATAAATTGCTGGTGCAATACTGGTTCCTATCAGTAAAAGAAAAGCATAGAAAACAAGGCTATGATTAAAGTGATGAATTATAGGTTTGTCAGCGCGTTTTCTAAAGAATAAGAGGTAGGTGAGTCCACCAAAAAGAAGTGGCTGAATGATCAGAAATAATTTCGAGATTACGGCTGTAGCGTCGTTATAAAGTATAGCAAAATCTTGTGGATTCAGTCCCGTTTGCAACTGAAATCGGATAAGAAAATCTTTGGTCAAAAAACAATAGCGTCCTAAACGTTATAAAAAAAGAGAGAAAGAACTTTGTGTATCTCAAATGTATATTTGAGTTGCA
>JAEPNO010000041.1 GCA_017643365.1 Balneolaceae bacterium
AATGATAACTTATATAAAGTCATGCTTAAGCGACTAAGAAATGATCCAATTTAGTTCCTTAGCTTCCCTAGACCCTTTTAAATTCATTATCTGGAGTTATAATAAACCTGAAGATTTTTAAACTAGTTTACTCTTGTGGTAATTGATGAAAAACATTCCTCTATTAACCACTTTCACTTTTATTTAAGAATATGTATCTCTCACAAATAAAGTTTCTGCCGTAAATGGTATTAAAAATATGAGTTTTTATAGAGCGTGTGCTTCTGTATTATTTTTTTCTATGATTTGCTTACTTGCGAATGGTACGGCTCTTGCTCAAAAATATAATATCCAACAGTACACAGCCAATACGGGCTTACCCACCAATAATATTTTTGATATCGTTTTTGACGAAAAGGGTAATGTTTGGCTTGCGAGTTATGATGGCGTAATAAAATACGATGGGTATAATTATGATGTGTATGATGAAAATTCGGGCCTTAAAGATCCTGTTCTTTACGATCTACTTTTAGACAATCAACATAATCTATGGGCAAGTACCGAAGACGGAGGAATTGCCAAATTTTCGAACGGCAGCTTTCATTATCCCGAAGAATTGAGTTGGCTCGACACAACAATTGTTCACTTTATGATGCAAGCCAATGATGGCAACATTTGGTTATCAGTTGATCAACAAGGTGTTTACATCATCGATGAAGACTTGAAAGTGGTAGATCATATTTCCTTAGAAGACGGATTACCATCCGAGCGAATGAGTCATTTCTACAGCACTAACACCAATCAGGTTTTAATTTCGTCGCATGCAGGCTTAGCTGTTTATAACGAACTCACTAAAGAAATAGAAAAGACCTATACCAATAATAATGGGTTAGGCGGCATTAGGGTATATGAAAGTTTGGTAGATCGAAATGGAAGAATCTGGGTAGCACATGATAAAGGAGCTTCGGTTATTCAAAAAGATGGAAGCATTATCAATTATGAAGTGCTTGCAGGTGCAAGAATTGGATTAGCCTTAACCATAAGGGAATCAAATGATGGTAAGATTTGGGTTGGATCTAACAAAGGTGGAGTATTTTGGATTGATGGAGCCGAAGAAACTCATATTACAATTAAACACGGCCTCAGCTCAAACAACATTTACAGATTTGTTGAAAGTAAATCCGGTAATATTTGGATTGCAACCGATGGAAATGGTATCAGTGTTTTTAAGGATAAGAATTTTAGAATCTATGACGATGTTTCTGTGCTTGATGCTAAACGAGCAACTTCTCTTATCGAACAAGAAGATGGCACCGTATGGATTACAACTGAGTATGGAATAAGCTCACTCAAAAACGATGTTATAAAGAATTATAGAGCCGATCCTGAATTACTTGCGGGTGAGTTAATTCTTGCGTCTACATTACTGCCAAATGGCAACATCATTATGGTAACTAACAATTATTCGTTGTTAGAATTCGACGGGAAAAACTTCTTTAAGTCAAAGTACACCGAGCTACTCAATGGGTTGATTTTCAATAGTGTTGCAGTAGATGGGAATACGATTTGGTTTGTAGGAGATTCGAACTTGATAAAAGTGGAAGGTGAGAATGTTGAGTATGTGCTAACACATAAAGGTCGAGCCTGGAAAACGGATTATCAATATCTATTAAAAGACAGCAGAGGCTTAACATGGATAGCAACGCTTGGAGGTATAGCTGTTTTAAATGGTGAAGAATTCATTTTTATAGACAAGGAAGATGGCTTATCAAGTGAGTGGATTACCATTATTAAAGAAGACCCCTATGGTAATATTTGGGCGGTAACAAGTGTGGGTATTGATATAATCAGTGGGATTGAAGAGAATGGAAGTTTTAAAACGATAAAGCCGTTTAAAACTGTTGAATTATATTTTGATAAGGCTAACTTCCTGCAATTCGACCATAACGGCAATTTGTGGCAAGGCACTAATTCCGGTCTAAATTATTATCAATTCGAAGAGCCAAATTCGTTCGATAATTATGAGCACTTTCATTTTCCGCTAAACAGTTTTGGGTACGGGACTGAATTCGCATTCCGAGCAAGCTTACTGGCGAAAGACTCAACCTTATATTTTGGAACCTATAATAGTGGTTTGATCACGCTTAATTTCGATAATATAGAAGATGAAATTGAGTATGAGCCTGCTCCGGAAATGCATATTCAGTCGATCTTAGCAAATGGGCAGGAAGTTTATAATCAAGAAACCCCACAATCTACAGATGAAATTCTCACTCTGAGTTTTAGCCAAAATCGTGTCACAATTAACCTTAGTTCGCTGAGCGAAAAATTTCCCGGTAGAATAAATTATCGCTACAAATTACTGGGATTACAGGATGATTGGGAGGTGGTAGAAAACATCAATCAGATTCAATACGAAATTTTACCACCCGGCACTTATAATTTGGTTGTACAAACAAAAGCGCCCAATTCTGATTGGTCGGCCGAACAAGATGTGGTGAGTTTTAGAATAAAAAAGCCATTCTTTTTAACAGTCTGGTTTATCGTATTGATAGTGCTATTGATTTGTGTACTCGTGTATGTAATAGTAAAAGCGCGGGTATCAATCATCGAAAAAGATCTATTGCAGAGCAAAGTAGATGATCAAACCAAAGACATCCAACATGCGCTGGATGAAAAAGAAGTGTTGATCAAAGAAATCCATCACCGGGTTAAAAATAATCTGGCCGTGATTTCCGGTTTACTGGATCTGCAAAGCCGACAAATTGATGAAGGTCCGGCCACCGAAGCACTGCAAAACTCCATGACCCGCGTGCTGGCAATGGCTAAAATTCATGAGCAATTGTATCAAAATGAAGATTTAGCCAATGTCAATTTCAAAAATTTCATTACTAATTTAGTACGATCGCTCGATAACACGATCAGCAATGCGGATTTTCCAACGCAAATAAACGAACATGTTGAAGACATTTCGGTTGATGTAAACGTTGGGGTGCCGTTAGGATTGATGATAAACGAAATTCTGAGTAACAGTTTTAAGCATGCCTTTCAGAATCTGGAGTTATCAAAATCAGCGTCAATCGATATCGAGTTTTCTTGCAAAGATGATCAGTCCTACCATTTAAGGATTGCTGATAATGGAGTTGGATCAAAAGAAAACCTATTGGAGATGGAGCATCAATCTTTAGGGATGACGCTCATCAAATCCTGGGCATCTCAATTGGATGCTGAACTCACCTACGATGGTACCAACGGTTCGGTATTCGAGGCTAAGATCCCTGTTTGAACTTGGTTAGAATAGCCTGAGTTACCTCACTTTGAGAAAGACTACCACTTAATTTCGCACGCTTTTCAAAAGTAGTTTCTATGTTTTCGAAACCTTCCCAAAGCATCGCTTTAATCTCTTTCATCGCCTCTGCACTGTAACTTGCTAATTGATCAGCTAGCGTATTCACCTGATCATCTAATTCAGAATCGCCATCAACAACTTCGTTAAATAGGCCTTTACGCTCCGCCCAATCGCTGTTTTTCCAGTTTTTGGTATCGATGGTAAGGGTAGAAAAAGCGGAAATCCCAATTTTTCGAATCACCGCCGGCGCAATAACAAAGGGTCCAAAACCAATAGAAAGCTCGCTGAGTTTAATGGAGGCAGCTTTTGAGCCAATGGCGTAATCACACGCGGCAATGATGCCAACTCCGCCACCTACGGCTTTCCCATGAACGCGCGCAATTACAAACTTCGGGCAGTTTTTAATGGCAGAAATCAAATGACCAAATCCCTTAAAAAATGTATTGGCAGATTCATGCGAATCGATGGCGAGCAATTCATCGAAAGAAGCACCTGCACAAAATGCACCGTTTCCTTTACTTCGCAAAACGATCACTTTTACCTCGTTATCATTGCCCAATCGCGAAATGGATTCGGCTAATTTGCTTAATAAATCAGAAGGCAGCGAGTTTCCTTTGGGGTGATAAAATTCCAGGCTGGCAATGCCATTCGCCACGGATACAGAAAGTTCACCGGTCATAAAAACTAGGATGTGTATTTAACAGTAAATAGGAACGTGAAAGCGAAAGATTGAAATTGCTTACCGATGTTGGGTTAATTGCTCGTTGGTCGAAGGGCGCTATCGCATTAAACTCATCCACAGCGGAGCTAAATTTTAGCCCGTATAATAACCAACCGGTACTTTTTAGCAATTTACTTTGTTGATGACGAACCGGATTATAAGTCAATGCGAAATTCGACAATTCAACTTTCATTGGTACAAATTGATACTGATTCTGCACTGAAGTATCAGGCATTGTTTGAGCATTTGCCCCAAGGCTGATCAAACAAAAAATAAGTATCAAAAGGGAAGATTTCATGACTACAAGATAGATGAAAATGTGTGTAAAACAGAAATTACTTTAAGGATTTAACAACTACTTTCATGGCTTAATGTATATAAAAACGCCGTTATGTTGAAGAACTCATTTTTATTCCTGCTATTCTTATTGGTTAGTAATCCGGTAATCGCACAAACCGCCAATGTGTACGAAATTTCGTTCGAGAATGCCGTTCATCACGAAGCACAAATAAAAGCAGTGTTTTCTAATCTAGATGATGGTCCGCTCGAAGTGCGAATGAGCAGAACTTCTCCTGGCAGATATGCCATCCATAACTTTGCCAAAAATGTGTACGCGGTTTCGGCTACAGACGGGCAAGGAAATGAGCTTGAAATATCACGACCCAATCCACAGCAATGGGATGTGACCGGGCATGATGGAACAGTAGTTTTCGAGTACACGCTGTTTGCAAATCGTGGCGACGGCACCTACTCTCAAGTTGATGAAACCCACGCTCATCTCAATATTCCGGCGACTTTTGCCTATGCAAGAAACTACATGTATCGCCCGGTTGAAATCACTTTTAATCTTCGCAACGACTTAAACTGGAAAGTGGCTACTCAGTTAAAATACGAGGGCGAAACGACCTACAGCGCCCCGGATGGCTACTATTTTATGGATAGTCCGATTGAAATCGCTGACTTTCATCTTCGTGAAGAAATGGTGGATGGACAACTCATCCGATTGGCACTTCACACGCCGGCCAACGATAACGAAGTGAACGAGTATTTTTCTAAAGTGATGGCGATTGTGAACGAACAACAGGATGTATTTGGAGAATTACCCGATTTCGATTTCGGCGAATATACCTTTTTATCATGCTACATGCCCAATGCTAGTGGCGATGGAATGGAGCATAGAAATTCAACCATTGTAACCAACCGAAAGCCCATCGAAGAAGCGCTTGCTAATACCAGCATCGGAACGGTTTCGCACGAGTTTTTTCATGCCTGGAATGTTGAGCGAATCCGTCCTGCAAGCCTAGAACCCTTCGATTTTGAAGAAGCGAATATGAGTGGTGAGCTTTGGTTTGCCGAAGGATTCACCAGCTATTATACCGGATTAACCTTGGTTCGAGCAGGTATTTGGACCGAAGAAGAATATACCGAACGACTCGCGGGGTCGATCAATCGTGTGTTTAATTCGCCGGGCATACAATTTTTCAATCCCATCGAAATGAGTTATCGAGCTCCTTTTGTGGATGCGGCTACGTCTATTGATCCCACCAACAACGAAAACATTTTTGTGAGTTATTACACCTATGGAAGTGTGCTTGGCTTGGCGCTGGATTTATCGCTCCGAAACAGATCCGACAACAAAAACCTGGATGATTACTTCAAATTGGTTTGGCAGAAATACGGTAAAACGGAGATTCCGTATTCTATTCGAGATCTTCATGCGGCCTTAACGGAGTACACCGATCAACGTTTTGCTGATAATTTCTTCGATCGATATGTGTACAACACCGAGATGCCCGAATACGCGGGACTTCTCAGAGAATTCGGCATCGAAATGGAGAAAGCCAATCCCGGACGACCAACGCTGGGGAATTCTCTGATGGAAGTGGAAGGTGGATTCCAATTGCGCCGAAACGCTATCAAAGGCACACCATTGTATGAAGCCGGAATTCAATCCACCGATTTAATTACCTCGATTGGCGGTAGAACCATTTTACCGGGAGTTGAAATAGAAGAAATACTTGAAGAACGTCGCCCCGGGCAAACCATCACCATTAAATACGAACGATATGGAGAAGAACGAACAGCCAGAGTTCGGTTAATGGAAGATCAGTCGTACCAGACAAACTTAATTCGTCGCCCAACCCGAACGGTTCGCGCTAAGCGAGATGCCTGGCTGGGTACAGAATAAGTAGTTGCAGCAAATTTAAAAGCTCAACATATTCCCGCACCAAATAAACGAACTTCTATGAAAAAGCTACTATTTACCCTTTTGTTAATCGGATGCGCAATATCCGCGAATGCACAAACTATGCCTCACATTCTGCCCATGAAAGAACGGGCCGCTGTGATTGATGATATGCTTAAAGATCGCATGGAAACAGTGCTCCCGGAAATCATGCGGCGAGAAGGACTAGATATGTGGCTGATAATCTCGCGCGAGTACAACGAAGATCCGGTGATCAGAACCATGTTGCCAGCAACGTGGCTGAATGCACGTCGGCGTACGATTTTAGTGATTTATGATCGCGGACCGGAAGAAGGTTTAGAAACTCTGGCCGTAGCCCGTTACGATGTAGGCGAGGTCTTCAAAAAAGCGTGGGACAAAGAAAAACAGCCGGATCAATGGGCGCGTTTGAAGGAGATCATCGAAGAGCGTGATCCGAAAAGCATAGGAATTAATCAATCGGAACACTGGCAACATGCTGATGGTATGGTGCTCACCGACTATCAGGAATTGGTGGAAGGAATCGGGAAAAAGTACTCCGATCGATTGGTTTCGGCTGAGATGGTAGCCGTTGGATGGCTCGAAACTCGATCACCAAAAGAAATGGTGATGTACCCTCAAATCGTACGCATTGCCCATGAGATTATCGCGGAAGGATTTTCGTCAAAAGCGATTCAGCCCGGCGTAACAACTACCGAAGATTTGGTGTGGTGGTTTAGAGAGCGCATCAGAGAATTGAAGTTGGTTACGTGGTTTCATCCGAGTGTATCCATACAGCGCGCCGATCCGGAATCCTTTGATCATTTAAGAACTTTCGATTCGCGACCGGGTAACAACGTGATTCAACCCGGTGATTTACTGCACGTGGATTTTGGAATCACTTACTTACGTTTGAACACCGATACCCAGCAACACGCGTACATTCTTCGTCCGGGAGAAACCGAAGTGCCTGAGTACTTAAAAGTGGCTTTCGATAATGGAAATCGTTTGCAGGACATCTTCACCAATAATTTTAAAGAGGGCAGAACCGGTAACGAAGTGTTGGCAATGTCGCGTAAGCAAGCTATCGACGAAGGCTTGAAACCGTCCATTTACACGCACCCGATTGGTTACCACGGTCATGCCGCAGGAACAACACTCGGAATGTGGGATTCTCAAGGTGGAGTTCCCGGTGATGGTGATTATCCGTTAAAACTCAACACTGCCTATTCCATCGAGTTAAATAACGCCACGTACATTGAAGAGTGGGGAAAGGAAATCCGAATTATGCTCGAAGAAGATGCATTTTTCGATGAATCCGGCGTGTGGTACATCGATGGACGCCAGCGAGAAATTATGACGATACCGAGAGTTCCGGCGAAGCAGTAGCCAATATTCAATATTCAACAAGGAGTTTTCAAGTTTCAGTTGATTGCAGTGCTTTCTGTCATGAAGGTTATGTCTTTCAAAAAGATGAATTGAAAATTCACTTACTTATCATACCTCAAACTTTACCTCCTTGAGGAGGGAATATCTACAAAGAAGTAAATATACTTACTGCCTTGAGTCAGGGAGGTGTTATACCTGTGCAACGAGAATTAGGCAAAGAGAAATGTGAATAAGTAAACATTAAGATCTTAACTCAATTAGTTTAAAACCTAATTTGTGAGTTGCTCCACTTATTTGATTCCCAACCACTATTGAAATAGACATTGTTTCAATCCAGTGAAGTCCAAGTATGTAATAACAAATGGTTACGATAGAAAAAGTAAGCACAGTGGCTAACAAAGTTTCAAACCATTTGGCATTGTTATCAGTAACATTATGAAATTCAATAAAGGAAGTGTCTAGAAGATTATAGACTTGAGCAGCATACATTACATTAAATAATGGAAGCCATATTGATATTTCATTATTTCTTGTTGCATAGAATAACCCAAACATCCCAATGATTAAATTTAGTGCTAACGCAAAGTTAAGCATCAACTTTTTTTGGCCTTTAGTCTTTTGATTATTTGTAAATACATGAACAATAGAATAAAAAAGGCCAACAATAAAAATCGGGATGGCTAGATAGATTCTTAAATCTGAGGAATTGTTTATAAAGTTAGAGAAGTCAGAATGTACTAATGGATCAATCAGATAAAGTAGAATAAACGATATTCCAGAGACTGTTTATTTAAGTGTGTCATAATTACTATAGACACATGACTAAGAAAAAAAGTGAAGAATCCCCATTAGAT
>JAEPNO010000042.1 GCA_017643365.1 Balneolaceae bacterium
CGAGCCAAACAGGTTGGTTATACCTAACAACGGTGATGGATCTGGCCGACCGGCAGATCATTGGATGGGCATTAAGTGAAGACTTGAGTGCCCAACACACGAGTTTAGCGGCGCTTGCGCAGGCTGTTTGCCGGCGAGGATCCCCCAGTAACCTGCTCTTCCATTCCGATCAGGGCGTGCAGTATGCCTGCTCGGAGTTCACCACTATGCTGAAGGCAAACGGATTCCGCCAGAGCATGAGCCGCAGAGGAAATTGTTGGGACAATGCCCCGGCAGAGAGCTTTTTTAAAACTCTGAAACACGAGCTTTCCATAGCCACGCCTTTTGAGCACTACCAACAAGCACGAACTCGTATGTTCGAGTTCATTGAACTATGGTATAACCGAAAACGATTGCACTCGGCATTGAATTATCAAACGCCCGTGCAAGTTGAACAACAACTAAACCATCAACATGCTGCTTGATCACCTTAAACTAACTGTCTACTTTTTTGTTGTAATTCCATATGGAATGGTATGACAGATGATAACACTTCCACCATACAGATTAATTCGAAGGGAGATAATGTATACATGTTATTACAATCTGATAGTTTACGTTTTGAGATTGAACCCTTAACTGGCGGTTTACATGTTTTGGTTGAAATTGACCCCACCAAATTTGAAAGTGAACTCCCACCCCTTGAAGTACCGGAAGATGAGCGAGAAAAAGAATTAAGTGATTCCACAGGGAAACAAAAGACACCACTGTTGACCGCTCCACAAATTGATGTGTTGGTTGCTTACACAACAAGCGCAAAAAATGCTACTGGAGACATCAATCAACTCATTAGTTCAGCAGTGGGTTTGTCCAATTTCTCATTCAGCAATAGTAATGTTAATGCTACTCTTAATGTAGTGCATACCGTGGAAGTTAGCTATACCGAATCAGGGAATATCTCGACAGATTTAACACGTCTTCGGTTAGCAAATGATAGCTATATGGATAATATTCACTCCCTCAGGAACCAGTACGGGGCAGATTTGGTGGTGTTACTAGTCAGTTCTGGCGGGGCTGGAATTGCATATGTTGATGCTACTTCATCATTTGCTTTTTCTGACGTTCATTACTCATATGCACAATCACAATATAGTATGACTCATGAAATTGGCCACAATCTTGGGTGTGCACATAATATAGAAGATGCAAATGTTTGGGCTTACCCGTATGGCTTTGGATATCGAAGTTCCGGTGGAGGCTGGAGAACATTAATGGCTTACTCACCACCTTCAAATAGGATAAATTTCTGGTCTAATCCTGATGTGTATTTGAGTGGCATACCTATGGGAACGGTTCAACAAGAAGACAATGCAAGAGTATGGGATGAACGTGCGGCTGCTGTGGCTTCATTCAGAACATCTACCTCTCAATTTGAATTTGAAATTTCTGGAGGAGATTATTTCAATTATGGCAACTTTGGAATTTGGTCTGCAAATGTGTCAAGTGGGGCTTCACCATACAATTTCACTTGGTATAGAAGTTATACAAGTTCTTCGGGACCTTGGACGACTGTTGGTAATGGAACTAATTATGCTCAAACTGTAACACATGATATGTGGTTAAAACTGTATGGTACTGATTCGAATTCAAATTCACACGAAGATATACTTAAAGTAAATGTACTAACATGTTCAAGTCCTCCATGCCCAATCCCAAAAATTATAGGACAAGAACCTGAAGCTGTTCCAGATTTTTTTGGTTTGGTTCAAAACTACCCCAATCCATTTAACCCTAGTACTAATATTAGATTCGAATTGCCCGAAGCGTCAACGGTTTCCATTAACGTGTTTAACCTAATGGGGCAGCAAATAGCCACTTTGGTCGATCAGAAAATGGAAGCAGGTAGTTATACCCGGAACTTCGAAGCTTCTAATTTGTCGAGTGGGATTTATTTTGCTCGGATTAAGGCGGTTAGAGCCTCCGGTGAAATATTCACCAAGTCCATCAAAATGCAGTTAATTAAATAGCTATATGTCATTTTACCAACTAAGTGAGGGCTCATCAACAATGAGCCTTTTCAATTCCTGAAAATCACGACCTAACTATTTTGAGTTTTTGGGCTTCCGTGGCTACCCCCTACAAACTCACAATCTGGATGTCGTAAATTGTTCGACCCAAAAAACGCTCGGCTAATTCCTGAAAGCGTTGAGGTTGATCGCTCACGAAACAGGCAAAATTCCCGCCACTTGTATTTGCTAGATTTTTGCTTTTCAGTTCTTGCCCCGCAGTTATGGCAATAGATTCGGCCGAATCAATAATATGTATGTTTTCATCGTGCAGATATTTCTCTATAGCCGGCTTGAACAACGGGTAATGCGTACATCCCAAAATCAACGAATCGATGGAAGAGTTTTTAAACCCAGAAAGATAAATTTCGATCGTTTTTTGGGCAATTTCATTATCCGTCCAACCTTCTTCTGCGAGAGGCACGAAAAGCGGACATGCTTTTTGCTGAACACTAACGGCGCTATCAAGCTGATGGATTGCCTTTTTGTAAGCACCGGAATTTACCGTTGCCAAAGTTCCTATTATCGCAACTTCATCATGTTTTGTAAATGAAACAGCCATCTCAGATCCGGAAGTAATCACATCTAAAACCGGAACCTCACCCGCCATTTCAATAATCTCTGCTTTGGCCGAAGCCGACCCTGTATTGCAGGCAATCAATATCATCTTCACTCCTTTATCCAACAAAAAACGAGTGATTTCCAGTGCATATTTACGAACGGTTTCCTGCGATTTGATTCCGTATGGAACTCGTGCAGTATCCCCAAAATAAAGAATGTCTTCGTTGGGGAGTGCCTCCATAACTGCTTTTGCCACAGTAAGTCCGCCAATGCCGGAGTCAAAAATTCCTATAGGTGCTGTCTGTTTTTTCAATACTTTTGTGAGAACTAATTTTTGATGGGAAATGTATTCATTTCTCAATGCTTATTCATCGCAGTTTTCGCTGATGATGTTAACTCAACCGAATCCATTTGTTCCGCATGCGGCTAATTTTTACAGTACTCTTTTTCTTCACGTTTCATTCTACTCTTTTTGCCCAATTTGAACCTGACACCGTAAAGCGCGAGATCGAGGAAATCGTGGTAGTCGGCTACGAAACCAATCGAAATATTCTGGAAACACCGGTGAGTGTAGCGTTAATAAATCCGCAGACTATCACAAGCCTTGATGCCTCGAGTTTATTATTTGGCTTAAACACCGTGGCCGGAGTTCGGATGGAAGAGCGTGCTCCGGGAAGTTACCGAATTTCTTTGCGAGGCAGTTCTTTACGATCTCCCTTCGGGATCCGAAACGTAAAAGTGTACTGGAATGGAATTCCTTACACCGAACCTTCGGGAAGTACTTTTCTAAATCTGCTGGATGTTTGGAATATGCAATCGGTGGAAGTGATCAAAGGTCCCGCCGGCAGTTTATACGGCGCCGGAAATGGTGGCGTGCTACTCATCGAAAGCACAAAACCGGTGCTAACCGATCAGCTCAGCAGTTCATTTTCTGCGGGTTCGTATGGAAGTTATGCCGCGAGACTTGCATATCACGATGCACTTGAAAACGGTTCCCTTTCGTTCAAATATGCTTCTCAACACACCGATGGCTACCGCGAGCAGTCTTTTCTGGATCGTCGAGTGCTGGAGGTTTCCGGTAATGTGGAATATTCAGAAGGACGATCGATCGTTGCCAATGTGCTGTTTTCTGAATTGAACTATGGCATACCCGGTGGATTAAACGCTGATCAATTTGCAGCTGATCCAACCCAAGCTCGTCCCGGTAATCCGTTTGCTCTCGGAAGTGTGGATGCGAACGCTAGCATCAAACAAGAAGCGCTACTGTTCGGACTCACACACAAATATCAAATTACTGATCGACTTTCAAACTCAGCTTCGGCATTTGGTACTATGAGCGATTTCGAAAATCCTTTCAATTTGGATTATAAAATCGACAGTCGAAAAAGTGGCGGTTTCCGAACGCTTTACAACTATGATTTCTTTGCGGGTAATAACCCTGCTCAAATTACTTTTGGAACCGAATATCAGGCTTCGAGTTATGCTTCCCGAAACTTCGAAAACGATTCTTCGCAAGTGGGCGCCCTCAATTTTGATGACGTTTTAAAAGTTAAAAGCACATCGTTTTATTTGTCTTCGCAAGTTGATGTGGGCGACAGCTGGATCATCAATGCCGGTTTTAGCGTGAACTTATTGCGATACGATATCAATCGATTAGTGACCAACTTGGACGGTGATACTCCCGGCAACACCACCATCGATTTTGACACTCAGTTTGTGCCCCGACTTTCCATCGCCAAAAAATTGAGCAATACGGTTACAGCTTTTGGTGGAATCGGATATGGATTTTCGCCACCAACTATCGAAGAAGTGCGTACCAACGAGGGGAGCATCAACAAAAGCCTTCAACCAGAAATTGGCGAGAATTTCGAGCTTGGTATTCGTGGATATGCTTTTTCCGGGCGATGGGGTTTTGATGCCACCACCTTCTTTTATCGACTGAATGATTCCATCGTTCAGCAGCAATCTGAACGAGGAACTGCACTTTTCAGAAATGCAGGCAGCACTCGTCAGTATGGCTTTGAATTGAATTCTTCACTGATTTTGATAGACGACCCGATGGGTTTCGTATCAAATCTAGAACTCAAAACTGCGTACACCTTCAATCATTTTCGTTTTGATGAATACCAAACTACGGATGGAGATTTCAGCGGCAACGACTTAACCGGCGTTGCACCCAATGTGTTGGTGAATACGCTCCAGCTTCGCCAAAAGAACGGTCTATATTCTATTCTCAGCCATACATTTAATGACGAAATCCCTCTCGAAGATGACAATTCGGTGTATTCCGAGTCTTACCAACTCGTACAATTGAAACTGGGCTGGAAGCAACGCTTTGCAGAAAAACTGAATATCGATTTGGGATTCGGAATCGATAATCTACTGGATGAGCAATACAGCCGAGGCTTTGATATTAATGCTTTCGGTGGGCGATACTACCAACCGGCTCCTGATAGAAATTGGTTTATGACGCTTTCAATCAATTATCAATTGGGCAATTAACAATTATCAATTTTTGACCACCTTACATTTCGATTAGCAATGAAATCAGACCTCCTACATCTAGGAGGAGAACTCGTTGATATAGTTTCGAGGAATCTAAAGAGTCCTTCCCCTTATTAAAGGGGAAGACATTTATACACCGAAACTAATTAATTTGAGTGTAGGTGTAGATGGGTGGTTAAATTACTTTCAGAATATCAAAACCCCGTTTTATTTTTACGGTATACGAATTAAAAAGTCCTCCTTTGAAGGAGGTGGATCCCGACGACGAGTCGGGAGACGGAGGATGTTCGGTGCCATGATAAATGCACTTTTTCAACTCAAATTCGGACCTCCTCTGTCTCCTCCTACACCTAGGAGGAGAACTCGTTGATATGGTTTTGAGGCATCTAATGAGTCCTTCCCCTTATTAAAGGGGAAAACATTTATACACCGAAACTATTTAATTTCAGTGCAGGTGTAGATGGGTGGTTAAATTACTTTCAGAATATCAAAACCCCGTTTTATTTTTACGATATACGAATTAAAAAGTCCTCCTTTGAAGGAGGTGGATCCCGACGATGAGTCGGGAGACGGAGGATGTTCGATATCTATGTATAGTTTACTTTTCAACCATTCTTAGATGAATAATTCTGAATTAAACATTGCACTCTTTCAAATTCGGAACAAAATTCTCTCAACCACCTATCAATAGTCAAATACTAATTAAAATTGAATATTATGTTTAGATCATTGATAACAAACACCACTTTAGGATTTATCCTCATTTTTACTGCCTGTAGCAACGAATCGCAGCAGAATATGAACGACCGTGTGGATTCTGCACAGGATAAAGTTGAAAACGTAAGAAACGATATCAGCGAGAGTAGAGAAGAGTTTATTGATAATGCTGAAGATGAATTGGAAGAAGTTCGCGAAGAGCTTGCTGAGATCGAAAGCAATATCAAAGATGAATCCCAAGATATGACCGAAGAAACCAAGGAAGCTTGGGAAGATCTTACGAATCAACGTACAGAGCTTGAACGTGAAATCGACGAGTTAAAGGATGCTTCAGAAGAGAATTGGGAAGAAGCAGCCGAAGCTATTGACGAATCGTTGGATAATTTTTCTGACAGCGTTGAAGATTTCGCCGATGAATTAGGGATTGGATAATCAACATTCAATCTTCAATTTTCAATCAATAGCGTCCTAAACGTTATAAAAAAAGAGAGAAAGAACTTTGTGTATCTCAAATGTATATTTGAGTTGCACA
>JAEPNO010000043.1 GCA_017643365.1 Balneolaceae bacterium
ACCGAAAGCCCGTTTTGTTTGACCTCACCCTTGTTCCCTCTCCTACAATAGGAGAGGGAGACTTTGTGAATGTGATTAATAGCCAGCACCAGAATGGGAGCTGAGCTCCCGAAAAAGTCCCGCAACAGAGCTACGGAACTAGACCTAAACTTGCTTTAATTAACAGATTTTAGGCTTTTAGTTAACTCTTTGGGCGTGTGTATCACACCGTTTTCAATTACCCATTCGATGGATGAAGTATGTGCGATATCATCAAGCGGGTTATTAGCTAGCAACACCAAATCGGCTTCTTTACCCACTTCAATCGTTCCTGTCCGGTGATCAATAACCATCAACTTTGCACCGTTTATAGTGGCAATTTTTAAGATATCGGCATTCGATAATCCGGCTTGTTTGTACAGCAGCAATTCTTGGTGGAAACTATCGCCAGGGGTTATCCAAGGGTTGTTGGTATCGGTGCCGGCAGTCAAAAGTATGTCATGCTCGTGGAGTAATCGTAAGAATTCTTCCACTTTTGGCCACACTTTTTTAGCGGCTTCAAAATCTGCTTCTGTCCAACCCAAGGTGAAGTCGATGCCTTTTTCCCAATCGGCAACAATGTTTTTAGGTAAATGTGCCAGCGCCGGATTTGAGGTGTAAATCCCATCATTTTTAAAAAACATAGAGTGAAATAATATCAAAGTAGGATCAACCGAAACTTCGTGTTCCTTCAACACCCGAAACATTTCTTTGATTTCATCACTCTCAAAATCAACGTATTCGAACCATTTATAAAACCAAATGGAACCCAATTTTGTCGATTCTAAAAATGCAGCTCGATGCTCTTCCGGCAACAAGTCTGCACTGCCCGGAATAATGTGCACGATGTTATCTACCCCAAGTTTAGCAGCTTCTGTCCACGAAGTAGTTTGTAAATGTGCGATAGTTTTTAATCCTTCTTGATGGGCATGATCGATTCCCGTTTTCGTTAGATCAGAATCCAAGCCGGTGTATAGTTTTATGTAATCGACCCCTGAATTTTTCTGCCGCTGCACCTCGTTGATGATATCCTCACCCGATTCTACCGTATGTACCAGATTCTTGAATTTCGTGATATCGATGATAGTCCCGGCTATTTTTAATTCGGGTCCCACTACTTCATTTCGAAGTGTTTTCTCTTTGAATTCTGTTGTGATTTCGGTCAATCCACCCGGATCTCTGGCGGTTGTTATTCCATTGGCCAATAACAATTGCAAGGTGATTTCGGGGAGTTCTTCTGAAAGATCTATTTCCAATTCGGGAACACCATCCACAACATTCATTTCGATAGTGCCTAAGGCCAGATGAATATGCGAATTTATAAATCCCGGATTTAAATACTTCCCGTTCCCTTCCACGGTTTTAACGTCTTCGATCTTTCTTAAAGGATCGTGAGCTTCGATAGATTCAATTAGCCCATTTTTGATAACCAAATCTGAGGCTTCCGATGTGTTTGCCTCAATAGGGTCGACAATCCGAACGTTTTTAATCAATAAATCCTGGGCAACAACCTGGATATTTAGTAGTGCTACAAAGGCGATAAATAGTGTTGTCTTTTTCATAATACCAACTGTTTAATTGTTCTAGTTGATATGATAGTCTGCCCCTAAAGACGAATGTGACAAAAAAATTTTAGTCCTCGAAAAATTGATCAAATAACTGGTTGTATTTCAGCATTTCGATGTTCGCTCGTAACGTAAACCAAACGCCCCAAATCACATAACCAAGAGTAATTGATACAACAAGCAAGGTATGCCCGGGTGTTTCGAGGAGATTGGTAATCCCAAAATAACCGGCAATGAACATGGTATGAATTACTGCGATTGCAATCACAAATAGGCCGGTATTTTTCTTTCGCTTTGAGTGCTTGATCATAAATAACAGATACTCTCGATTATTTAGTGACTCATTTTGCGGAAATCGAATTCTATTCCAAAAAGTAAACACTCCGATCACCAACAATGTCGCCCAAAGGTCAATTATTATGAGCTCCTCGATCACATCATTAAGCCAGGCAAACACCGTGTAGGCGATAACTGACAGCACAATCAATGCTTCAACTATATAAATAAATAGAGCTCTTCGTTTGGATGAGTTAAACTCCTTTTTGATTTCAGCTTCAATTTCTTTCGGTTTTTCATCGGCCGACCAGAGGTCTTGAATGCTATTCCAATCCTGTTCCTTCATTTCAGTTTCTCCATAAGAAGTTGTTTACCACGTTTAATTCGAACGGCCACCGTATTTTCTTTCAATCCAAGGATTTCAGCAATTTCTTTGTTGGCAATTTGTTCGAGATGCATTACAAATACTTGCCGAATTTTTGGCGACATCCTGCTGATTAATTCGTTGATCTCTGCCTTCAACTCACGATTTTCGATTTCCTTTTCGGGGTTGTCCGATGTCCCTTCTATTTCCATAACTGCATCCCCTATCGAACTAAATCGATTGCGTACTTTCTTTTGATTCACGCTATGCGAAATACATCGATTGTGAGCAATGCGATAGATGTACGTTTTGATGGAACTTTTGCCTTTAAAGCGAGACAGCGCTTGCCAAATAGCAATCATTATTTCTTGAAAAAGATCCTTTCTCAATTCTTCATCCGATTCGTAAGCAAGAGTTAATCGCCATAACGAGTCGCCGTACTGTGTGTATATTTCGTCTGCTGTTAGCAAATATAGAGAGTTATTTTTGGTATAGTCTGTCCGAAATTCAAAATGTGACAACAGTATTGAGATTTTTTTCAGAAACCAACTTTATTGTTCCACATATTTCAACATCTTCATCAAAATTGTTTTATCGTTTCCCACATGAATTCACTGACTCTTTACTTAATGCTTATCATAGTATGTGCTAATTGCGCCAAGTTTGAAGCAGATCAAGTTTCTTTTCAACCCGTTTCATTTTGCGGGGATTTTATTCCGGTGAATTTCAATAATCTCACCATTTGTGTTGCACCCGATTATTATTCGGTGGATGGAATCCGAACACCGCTCGGGTATTCCGATGCGCTTCATCTAGCCGACAGTTTAGGAATGTGGCTTCCAACGGTTGAGATGGTCGAAGCGATTTATCAACAAGCGGAAATTAAACTGGCTCCCGTCCCAATGCCGCCGACCGATGATATGACCACTCGTGCTTATTTTGTGAGGCATCATCATTTGATTGAAGCCCAATTTGCTGATTCCGGATTTACCGACGTTTCAGGAAAACTCATTGCAGGACATAAAAAAGACGTGATCGCCATCGACAGAGCTTCCGATAAAGTGGGAATTTATGGTTGGCATCTATCTGATTCCACAGTAATTCAACCTTTCAGCACTGTTCATCGCAGAGACTATTTTGATTACAGTCACGGAATCAGATTGATCAAACGAACTGCCCTCGATCAAAACGGGAATTCTGTAGAATTGCCTTCTCCCTATTGATTTTATGACGGTTTACTCTCGTTGCGGAGTTCCACTTCGAAATGCAAACACGGAGCTCTGCTCCGATTCCTCTCACTACGGAATCACGAATGGTTTTTAATTCCACCGAAAGCCCGTTTTGTTTGACCTCACCCTTGTTCCCTCTCCTACAATAGGAGAGGGAGACTTTGTGAATGTGATTCCGGGACTCGCAAAAGCAATCATTATTGAATCAAGTATCAGTTGCTCATATTTAAATATAAGCAGGCAGGCTCCCGAAAAAGTCCCGCAGCGGAGCTACGTAACTTAATCATTTTTCATAATTGTACCGCCACTGCGAGGAGATTGATGAGTGGGTTCGTAGCTATCTAATTAGTCCTCCTCCTTGAGAAGGAGGAGGCAGAGGAGGTCGGAAATTACTCAGTGCTTTTGCTCATTTCTATGTGTTTCTTCTCGTGACTCAAAACCTATCGAAAATACAAGATTCAAAGGTCGGTGTCTTTTGGTATAGCCTTTACTTTCAGTGTTGTGATAATCTAACCTAAATTCGGGATTGTCTGAACTACCCACATTATACGTTGCTTTACCTGAGACTGTAGTTTGTATAAATAATAATTCATAGACATAAAAAAAGGACATTTAAGCGTTGCCTAAATGTCCTTTTTTTCGTAATTGCTCCCCGGGTTGGATTCTCCCAAAGGGATGCCTTCGGCAGAACCGCCGACCGTTCGGATCGGTCGTTGTTGGGATATATAAAAAAAGCCTCAAATCAATTAAGACTTGAGGCTTCTAAGCTCCCCGGGTTGGATTCCAGTCAACTTCATTTCAGTTCTTTTCCTAAAAGGTATACAATTCATTAATTATTAAAAATCAGTTACCTATTTCACCCTATTTCCGTAACTCAGATTGTTTAGATGAAAAAAATGTTTTACTATTGTTTTACTCAAACATGTATTACACACATATCTATTGTCAACTTCATTTCATCTCTACCTTAAAAAAGACAAACCACTCAAGAATGGTGAGTATCCGGTCTATCTTCGTATCACTTCGAACAGGAAGCATAAGTATCTGAGTACTGGTGTCTCTGTTGCTGAAAAGCTTTGGAATCCGAAAAAAGAACAGGTTAGTAAGACACATCCTAATTCGAAAGCTGTCAACCAGATTCTCAAGTCAAAAGTCAAGAAAGCCGAAGAAACGCAATCTGAGCTTATCCTTTATGGGAAAGACAATGCTAAGGCTATTAAAGATCGTTTAAAAGCTATAGAGGGGACTGACTTTTTCACGTTTGCAGAGGAATACCTAGACAAAAAGAAAACTACCGGTAAACATTCGCAATTAGTACAGGGGACAGTAGCATTCAATAAAATCGAAGAATTTGAAGGTTCGAGGTATTTACCCTTTTCACAGATTGATTCAGAATATCTGAATGAGTTTCAGAATTTCTTGATATACAATCATAAGAATAAGCCCTCTACTGTTAAAAAGACTTTCCAGCCCATTAAAGCGGTAATTAAACGCGCGATTAAGGACCACCTTATTCATGTTGATCCATTCTTGAACTTTAGCATCGTTAAGAACACGAATCCGCCACCAAAAACGAAGTTAAGTATTGAGCAGATTCAAGAATTCGAAAAGATTGATACAGACGGGCAATTCTGGCTTGAACACACCCGAAATGCATTCCTATTTAGTTTCTATAGCGCCGGCATTCGCTTTGGAGATATCTGCTGCCTTAAATGGAAAGATATTGAAGAAGGACGACTCTATTATCAGATGAATAAGAACGAGAAAGTATTTAGCACTGAACTAAACAGTTATCAGCTTCAGATACTTACAAAGTATTCAGGGACAGGTGATGATTACATTTTCCCTTTTCTTTCAAATGTGAAAAAGTACGAGGATCCAATTCTATTAAGAAAAGAGATTGGATCTTGTAATACTATGGTGAATAAGAGCCTAAAAAAGCTTCGAGAGTTGATCAATGCGAGTATAACGAAAAGCAATTCAAACACTCCAAAGATTACTAAGAAAGTAACCTTTCATGTCTCAAGGCATAGCTTTGCCCAACATGCCATTCAGCAAGGCTTAGATATTTATGAATTAATGCAAACGTTGCGTCATGCCAAACTAGAAACCACTCAGAGATATCTTAAAAGTCTGAATGAAGAGTTAGCTGATGAAGCTTTAAAGAAGGTGTTTTAATGGATGAAAAAAAAATCAACCGAAGTTTACTTAAGAAGTTTCACCTAAGGAAAAAGGATGAAATAATGTTCTACACTACTTTTTTCCTTGGTGAACATCAAAAAGGCATAAAAAAGCCTAGACTCATCTGTAGAGAAAGAGATTTAGAGAGACTGTTTATTTAAGTGTGTCATAATTACTATAGACACATGACTAAGAAAAAAAGTGAAGAATCCCCATTAGAT
>JAEPNO010000044.1 GCA_017643365.1 Balneolaceae bacterium
CATCTAATGGGGATTCTTCACTTTTTTTCTTAGTCATGTGTCTATAGTAATTATGACACACTTAAATAAACAGTCTCAATGTGATACCCGATGCCGCTTTCCCACCTGCAGTTTTAAAGTTACCTGCGATATAAAGCTTGCTATCATAAATTTCTAAATCAAAAACAATGTCGTCCACTCCAGACCCTAATGGCTTCCATGTCTGGTCCGACTCATCCAAAAATGCAATATTTACTCCATCGACACTTTCTAAATCAAAAAATCCTCCTGCATACAACACATTATTATATACTGCTAATTTATTTACGGTTCCATAAATCCCTTCACCTAATCTTATCCAAGTATCAATTTGATTGTGGTAATAGGCAACAGCTGTTGGACTATCTAAGTCGTTATTTTGAATAATATTTCTACCTGCTACAACAAGTAACTCATCATACTCAACCAAATCATTTACTTCGTGATATATATGATCGAGTAACCCTTCACCAAAACCTTCCCAAATCTGTTTTTGAACATTGAATTTGCCTACCGGTGAACCCTCAACAAAGCTATGTTCTAAGTTAAAATTAACACCTACTGCATAAATATTCCCATTCAAATAAAATACGTCATTTACTTTGTTTGATGAGCTTAGCCCTTCGCCAAAATGAATATACTCATCATTCAAAAAATCATATTTTGCAATACTACCTAATGGAGTATCGCTAGTGATAGTTTTCGAAAAGCTCCCCACAACTACTAATTCATCATTCACATTAGCCAATCCATCCACTGGTCGGTCTAACTTCTCATTAACAATTTTCCATTCTCCTTGTTGATCTGTGTAAGCAATAAAACCTTGATTTTCTTTGGTACTACCACCAGCATATAAAGCACCGTCGATTACTTCAAAATCGTTAGTATAATATTGGCTAACAGAGAGCCAAAAAGGCTCAATATCTCCCGATGATGAACTCAATCTTGATATATGTCCATAATTAGAATTTGGAGTTCCAAATCCACTAATAATAAGATCTCCATTAAATTCTTGTAGGCCCCAACCAAAGTGTTTAAGTCCGTTCTTTAGACTTTCATCAATTTCCACTCTGCTTGTTAATTTGTTTCCATCATAACTAGCGATATTTCGAATTACTGGATTCGTTTCAAAGAAACTGCCGCCAATCCAAAGTTCATTAGAAATATTATTCAATGATTTTACCGATGAACGACCGTCGGCATACAAACCTAAATCTTTAGATTTCCATGTATTTGTAGAAGTATCTAAAAAAGCAATGTTAGCTCCTTCTGCATCCCCAATTGAATTGAAAACACCGCCGACAAAAAGTTGCTCATTATATACTTCAAAGCTATAGCCAAGAACATTTGATTTTTCATTCGAATGCGCCATTTCATCAAAAAATATCCATCTTTTTTGTGTGTCCGACCATTTAGCTGTTAAAAAAGAAATCGACCCACTTTCTTCTATTTTTGACAATTTGCCTGTGGCATAAAGTTCACCATTATAAACTTTCATGTCTTCAACTCTTGATGAACCCAAATTTGTACCTTTAGTTTCAAACCTATTATTCGTTAAATCGAAATAAGCAATCCCAGTCATATGACCTGTGGATAGTGTAATGCTACCTCCGATATAAAGAGTATCATTGTGTTCTTCAATTGTCCAAATTGTTTGAAAGCTCTCAGTAAAAGAATTATCAACAATATCCCAAGTAACCTCAGTTGGATTATATCTACGGATACCTCCATCAAATATTCCAACTGAGAATAATTCGTCACCTATAACCTTTAAATCATATACAGGTCTGTTTATATTTTGATTTGATGGAACCCAAATGTTCTGAGTTTCATCGTATTTATATATAAAAACGTCTTCTGAACTGTAACTACCGTTTATTGTACCAGCTGCAAACAATTCTCCATCGAATTCAGCAATTGCAGTAATATTAAGATCGATTCCCTCACCGATAGCTTCCCAATTATCTGAATTAGGATTTTTTCTAGCGATCCCATTAATAGCCTTTCCATTATACCATTTAAAGTTCCCTGCAGCATATATGTCTCCGCTATTTGATTGAAATATCGTTGATATATCATTATCAAAGCCACCGAGGGAAAAACCATTACTATAAAACTCATTATGATTTATTTGTGCAGAAACAGTGCTACAAGTAAATATTAGAACCCCAATCAAGAGTACCTTAATTTTAGAAATCATTCTTACGACCCGAAAAATTTAGTGGGAATAGGGTATACTTCGATACATATATGTTTTTAGCCTTATTATTATATACCCTGTAGTTAATTAATATTAATAAGTTACTACAGTTTTTATTTAATCAAAATGAAAACCTGCGATAAACTGATATTGATGTTATAAAGCTAATTCTCTTTTTGTACCCAAAAATATTTTTCGAATCAGATACTCTTTTCATTAATAAAAAACGCCCCGACGGAAACCATCGAGGCGCTCAAAACTTGTATCAATTTTGATCTACCGAATCTACTTATCCGTCAAAGAACTAACACCGGGAAGCTCTTTTCCTTCCAGAAATTCGAGACTTGCTCCACCCCCGGTTGAAACGTGAGAAACTTTGTCGGCCAAGCCTGCATTTTTAATCGCTGATGCTGAATCGCCACCACCGATAATGGTAGTTGCACCAAAATTAGTCGCTTCAACCAAAGCTTCGGCAACGGCATTGGTTCCATCGGCGAAACTAGGCATTTCGAATACACCCATCGGGCCGTTCCATAAAACTGTTTTTGCTGCTTTGATGGTGTTTCCGAATGCGATTGCGGTTTGTGGACCGATATCCAAAGCTTGCCATCCATCTTTAATTCCATCTTCATCAACCACTTCTTGATTAGCGTCGTTGTCGAAATCGTCAGCAATTACAAAGTCGAACGGCAACATCAAATTTACGCCGGCAGCTTTTGCTTTTTCCATGAGTGATTTGGCTGTATCCACCATTTCTGATTGCAGCAACGAATCACCCACCGATTTGCCGTTAGCAACTAAGAACGTATACGCCATTCCGCCACCAATGATGATGGTATCCACTTTCGAAATTAGCTGTTCGATTACCGGAATTTTATCCGATACTTTCGCGCCTCCTAAAATGGCCACGAAAGGACGATCAGGATCGTTCACGCTGTCGTTCAAGTACTTGATTTCTTTTTCTAACAAGTAGCCGGAAACTGCCGGTTGCAAATAACGAGTTACCCCGGCAACCGAAGCATGAGCACGGTGCGAAGAACCAAAGGCATCGTTCACAAACAGATCGGCATGAGCTGCTAATTTCTTACTGAATTCTTCGTCATTGTCGGTTTCTTCTTTATAGAATCGAACGTTTTCTAGCACTACCACTTCTCCTGCTTTTGCTGAGGCAATTACAGATTCAGCAGCGTCGCCAATGCAGTCATCGGCAAAGTGAACAGGAGCATTAATCAAAGTAGCTAAGTGATCGGCAACGGGCTTTAGCGAAAATTCCGGATTGCGTTCGCCTTTTGGCCGACCAAGGTGGCTGGTTAGAATTAATAATCCACCGTTTTCCAGCACGTGATTAATGGAAGGTAAAGCAGCTTGTACACGGTTATCATCGGTGATTTTCCCGTCGATGATGGGTACGTTAAAGTCTACCCGCATCATTACTTTTTTACCGTTTACGTCGATATCGTTGAGAGTGAGTTTTGCCATTTTTGTCTTTTTTTAAATTCTTAAGAATGTAAGAAAGTATGTATTAAATCTTTGTTGAACGCTTCTAGTGTAGAAGGTAATAAATCTACGGCCCTAGTATAAAGAAATGATAAATTGATCGACTGACTTTTGCTGCCCGATTCCCTACCTTTTGCGGCATAACGGAGTAAGGAAAATGCGTACAATATATTTAGATCATGCAGCTACCACCCCGCTCGACGAACGAGTGTTAGAAGTGATGCTGCCTTACATGACTGAGAATTTTGGAAATGCCAATTCGGCCCATCATTTAGGACAACAAGCCAAAGTTAAGGTGGAGGATGCTCGCGAGAAAGTGGCTCACTTGCTGAATGCCGAGCCCGCAGAAGTTATCTTTACAAGCGGTGGCACCGAAAGCGATAACGCCGTGATTAAAGGAGCACTTGCTCTTCAAAAAGGTAAGAGCAAGATCATCACTTCTGAGCTGGAACACCATGCTGTGTTGCATCCCATCGAAATGGCTAAGATGCAGGGTTTCAAAACCGTATTTGCCGAGCCGATCGATTGCGGAACCATCACTGCGAAAGCTGTTGCTGACAAACTGAGCGACGAAACTGCACTGGTTAGCATCATGCACGTAAATAACGAAATTGGTTGCGTGAATGAGATTAAAGAAATCGCAGCCTTATGCCGTGAACGAAATATTCCTTTTCACTCGGATACGGTTCAAAGTCTGGGCAAAATCCCGGTGGATGTGAAGGATCTCGGTTTGGATTTTCTAAGTGGAAGTGCACACAAAATTTATGGTCCGAAAGGAATCGGTATCATGTACATTCGCAATGGTTCGCGCTGGATGCCTTGGATGACCGGTGGCTCACAAGAACGACGTCGCCGTGGTGGAACTCTGAATGTACCCGGTGTTCTGGGTTTTGCTAAAGCACTGGAACTAGCGCACGATGAGATGGAAGCGAACACCAATCATTACAAAAAACTGCGCTCTCTGTTGATGGATCAACTCAACGAAAAGTTGACTGCCTGCACCTATCGAATTAATGGAAACGAGGAAAATGGTGTGCCACACATCATCAATATTTCGTTTATGGATGAAGTAGGTCGTGGTGTGGATGGCGAAATGCTCCTGCTCAACTTAGATATTGAAGGAATTTGCGTTTCCAACGGATCGGCGTGTACTTCGGGTGCGATGGAGCCTTCGCATGTACTTACCGGCATCGGCTTGCAGGATGGTGTAGCCAAATCGAGTATCCGAATAAGTTTCGGGAAGAAAAACACCGAAGAAGACGTTCGCTTTTTAGTTGAAAAGCTCGAAGGTGTATTAACCCGAATGTTCTCATTAGCTTGATGAAAAGAGTTGCTGTTTATTGCGGATCACGCGTACCGAAAAATCAAGAAATTGTAGAGCTAGCCAAAAATCTGGGAAGCTTTCTAGCCGAGCATAAACTCACGCTGGTTTACGGCGGTGGTAAAGTGGGAATCATGGGCGTAATTGCTGATGCCTGCCTTGCCAATAATGGCGAAGTGATCGGTGTGATTCCAACCGCCATCAAAGAAATGGAAGTGGCCCATACCGGAATCACCGAACTGCACGAAACGCAAGACATGCACACCCGCAAGGCGTTAATCGAATCACTTTCCGACTTATTTGTGGTGCTACCCGGAGGCTTTGGAACCTTGGATGAATTTTTCGAAATCCTGACCTGGCGACAACTTGGGTATCATAACAAACCCATCGTGTTGGTTAACAAAAACGGGTATTTCGATGGATTGGAGCAATTTATTGGTCGTGGACTAGAGGAAGATTTTTTGCGAACATCCATCCACGATTTATTCACAATCACTACAAATTTCAACGATACGGCTGAAATGATTCGCTCTGAATTAGAGTTTTGAGAACAATAGCGTCCTAAACGTTATAAAAAAAGAGAGAAAGAACTTTGTGTATCTCAAATGTATATTTGAGTTGCACAA